>CAVSJJ010000009.1:0-285826 GCA_963728395.1 uncultured Actinomycetota bacterium | reverse complement strand
CCGGGGGCGCCGTCCGGGGGTGGGTCGTGTGGTCAGTCACGACCCGATTCGTTGTCCTCACGACCTCAGTGTCACCCCAGGCGCCCCGAGCACCCCGGCGCGAATTTTGGGGCCCATTTTGGGGCCCAGAACCCCATCAGGCACCGTCCGGATGCGGGCACGAGTAAGCCCCCGTCAGCGTTTCCGCTGGCCGAGCGGAAGGTGTCAAGCTGGTTGAGACACGTCTCGTCACGCGGTCTGTATGAGGGCCTCCTGCGAGGGCTGGTTGATCCAGGCGAGGGCGGGCAGCTTCGGTGGCTGGGGTCGGCGGTTCCCGAAGCGTTCGGGGTGAGCGGCGTAGGCGGCGTTCAGGGTCTGCTGCCGCTGGGCGCGGACCTCGGTCGCGGTGCCGAAGTGCACTGAGGCCGGGGTGTGCAGGCCGATCCCGGAGTGGCGGTGCTCGTGGTTGTAGTAGCTGAAGAAGTGCTCGCCGAACGCGCGGGCGTCGGCCAGAGAGCCGAAGCGGTCGGGGAAGACCGGGGCGTACTTCAACGTCTTGAACGCGGCCTCGCTGTAGGGGTTGTCGTTCGAGACGTGCGGGCGGGAGTGCGACCGGGCGACACCGAGGTCGACCATCAGCTGGGCGACCGGTTTGGAGGTCATCGAGGTGCCCCGGTCGGCGTGGATCGCCTCGGGGATGCCGTGCACGCCCATGGCGTGGGCGAGCATCTCCTTGGCGATCTCGCTGTCCTCGCGCGCCGCGATGGTCCAGGCCACGACGAAGCGGGAGAAGATGTCGAGCACGACGTACAGGTCGTAGTAGACCCCGCGCTGCGGGCCGCGGAGCTTGGTGATGTCCCAGGACCAGACCTGTCCCGCCCTGGTGGCCACCAGCTCAGGCTTGGTCCTGGCCGGGTGGGCGGCCTGGGCGCGGCGCTCACCGGCAGCGTCGTGGGCGCGCAGGATCCGGTGCATCGTGGACATCGAGCACAGGTAGGTGCCCTCGTCCAGCAGCGTTGCCCACGCCTGGGCCACCGACTTGTCGACGAACCGGTCACTGGTCAACACGGCGAGCACCTGAGCGCGTTCGGCGTCGGTGAGCGCGTTCGGTGGCACCGGCCGAGCCGCGGGCGTCGGTGCCGGCCGGGGCGTCTTGGCCCGGTAATGGCTGGCGCGCGGGCGACCCAACAGGTCGCAGGCGGTCTTGACGTTGGTGCGGGCCGCGAGCTCGTCGACGAGCGGGTTGATCACCGCGGCGACCGCCTCGGCGGCTCCGCGCTCTCGGAGAGCGTCTCCAAGAGCGCGTGTGCTTTTCCCACCAGGTCCAGCGCCGCGCGGGTCCGGGTCAGTTCGGCCTCGGCCTTCTCAGCCCGGGTCCGTAGCTGCTCGATCTCCCGGTCTCGTCGGTCCTTCGTGACCGGGCCCAGCCCGGAACGGGCGCCGGCCTCGGCGGCCTTGCGCCACTCCACGATGTGGGAGGAGTACAGGCCCTCCCGGCGCAGGATCGCACCCCGCTCGCCACGGTCCGCGGCCTCGTACTCGGCCAGGACGTTCGCCTTGTACTCAGCGGTGAACGTGCGGCGCTTGGGCCGGTCGGCTCGAGGTCCCATGCCCCCATCATCGACGGAGGAATCGGCCAGAGTCATCGTCATCGGTTACTACTCGTTTCTCGCCCCGTGCAAGGGAAGGACTCAGCGGATGTGTCTCACCCCAGCCTGACGCACAGGGGAGGGCCCGTCGTCTGTCTCAACACAGAGCGCGCCCGGAGGGATTCGAACCCCCAACCTTCTGATCCGTAGTCAGATGCTCTATCCGTTGAGCTACGGGCGCACGCCACCCGGCGTCCGGGCAACGATCGCCAAGCGTACCGGGTGCGCCCGGCGCACCGGAAATCCGCCGGGGGCCGCGGCATGCCGGGCGCGACGCCGCTCACCCCGGGTCGTCATGCCGCCCATCCCCGCGGCAGGGACCGCTCGCCGCAACGAGTGTCCAGGTGACCGAGCCAACGCTCCTCGGGGCGCATCGCTCCTGGACCCGGCGGTACCGTGAACACCGAGCAGGTACCCGCCCGGGCATACCGCCCACAGGCACTCGGCCGGCGGGTCTTCCATGTGGCACGCCTCGCCAGAGGACAGGAAAGGGTGACTGGGACATGACCGCGACAGCCGACCGGGGCCAGGGGACGACACACGCAGGCCTGCAGGCCTGGGTCGACGAGGTGGCCGCCTTGACGACACCGGAGCGAGTGGTCTGGGTCGACGGCTCCGACGCGGAGTGGGACCGCCTCACCGCTGAGCTCGTCGAGAGCGGGACGTTCATCAAGCTCAACGAGGAGAAGAAGGCCAACTCCTTCCTCTGCATGTCCGACCCGAACGACGTCGCCCGCGTCGAGGACCGCACCTACATCGCCTCCCTCAAGGAGGAGGACGCCGGCCCGACCAACAACTGGGTCGATCCCACCGAGCTCAAGTCGACGATGACCGAGCTGTACCACGGCAGCATGGCGGGCCGGACGATGTTCGTCATCCCGTTCGTCATGGGCCACCTCGAGGCGAGCGTCCCGATGTTCGGCGTCGAGATCACCGACTCCGCATACGTCGTGACGAACATGCGGATCATGGCGCGGATCGGCGCGCCGGTCCTGGCGAAGATGGAGGAGATCGACGCCTCCTTCGTCAAGGGCCTGCACTCGGTCGGCGCCCCGCTCGTCGACGGCGCCGCGGACGTCCCGTGGCCGTGCAACGACACGAAGTACATCGCCCACTTCCCCGAGACCCGTGAGATCTGGTCCTACGGCTCCGGCTACGGCGGCAACGCCCTGCTCGGCAAGAAGTGCTACGCCCTGCGCATCGCCTCGGCCATGGCTCGCGACGAGGGCTGGATGGCCGAGCACATGCTCATCCTCAAGCTCACCTCGCCCGCCGGGAAGGTCCACTACATCGCGGGCGCCTTCCCGAGCCAGTGCGGCAAGACCAACCTCGCCATGCTCGAACCAACGGTCCCCGGCTGGACGGCCGAGATGATCGGCGACGACATCGCCTGGATGCGCTTCGGCCCGGACGGCCGGCTGTATGCCGTCAACCCCGAGTTCGGCCTCTTCGGCGTCGCCCCCGGCACGGGGATGGACACCAACCCGCAGGCGATCCGCACGATCGCCGAGGGCAACTCGATCTTCACCAACGTCGCCCTCACCGACGACGGGGACGTGTGGTGGGAGGGCCTGTCCAAGGAGCCGCCCGCGCACCTCACCGACTGGAAGGGCCGGGACTGGACGCCGGACTCCGGCGAGGTGAGCAGCCACCCCAACAGCCGCTTCACGACGCCGGCCAAGCAGACCCCGATGATCGCCCCCGAGTACGACAACCCGGACGGCGTGCCGATCAGCGCGATCCTCTTCGGCGGGCGCCGCAAGACGACCGTACCGCTCGTGTACGAGGCCCGCGACTGGGCCCACGGCGTGTTCATCGGCGCGACCCTCTCGTCCGAGACGACGGCGGCGGCGACCGGCGCCGTCGGGGTGGTCCGCCGCGACCCCATGGCGATGCTGCCGTTCATCGGCTACCACGCCGGTGACTACATGAACCACTGGTTCGACATCGGCAAGAGCGCCGACGAGTCCAAGTTGCCGCGGATCTACCAGGTCAACTGGTTCCGCCGTGACGAGGACGGCGGCTTCCTCTGGCCGGGCTTCGGCGACAACAGCCGGGCCCTGAAGTGGGTCGTCGAGCGGCTCGAGGGCGAGGCCGAGGCCGTCGAGACCCCCGTCGGGCTCGTCCCCGCTCCCGGCGCGCTCGACACCGACGGCCTCGACATGAGCGCCGAGGACGTCGCGAAGGCGCTCGCCGTCGACGAGGAGGAGTGGAAGGCCGAGCTGCCCCTCATCGACGAGTGGTTCGCCAAGATCGGCGACAAGGTCCCCAGCCAGCTGCGCGACGAGCTCTCGACGCTCAAGATGCGCCTCGGCACGGACTGACCGGGGGGCCGGCCGACCCCCCGGTCGGCCGGCCCCCCGGCCCCGTCCGGGCGAACAACGGCGCCCACCCGGGCGGCATACAGCCGGGACGGGCCCACCCCGCGTGGTGGGCCCGTCCCGCTCCGTCTCACTCGCTCGGAGCGTCAAGAGGTCAGGTTGTCCCGGACGCGCCGTTGGCGGCGGTCGGGTCGCCCGGGGCGAGCCCCGGGCCGGGGGATTGCGGGCCGACCTGGCCCTGCCCCGGTCCGCGCATCCCACCCCGACCGGGGAGCTGTCCGCGCGGGAAGCCTCCCGGATGGCCGACGCCGCTGCGCGCGTCGAGGCCATCCGTGCCCTGCGGCACCGTGGCGGCCGCGGCGACGGCACCCATCGAGGAGAGCCCGATGGCCAGGGCTGCGGCGACGGCGGTCTTCTTCCCCGACCATCGCGGCGGCGGCAGGGCCGGCGCGCTGCCGGTGCCGGGGGTCGGCTCGGGGGCCGGCGCTGCGGCGTCGGCAGCGGCCCAGACCGAGGCGGGCTGCTCGGCACCCCCCGGGTATGCCGTGTCGGTGCCGACGCTGCGGGGCCCGTCGGTCCTCGCCCAGGCCGGCGTCGAGGTCTGGGGTGTGGGCATCGGGTCTCCTCCTGCGGGATCGGGGCGACGGGGTCGGGGGCTGAGTGGTTCCCACCGTCGTCGCGGGACCTGTGGCCCCCCTGTGCCAGGTGTATCGGACCGCTGAGGCCGCCGGGCCGGGCCCGAGACGGGTCCGCACCCGGGCGCCGGCGACACAGCGTGGACCCAACCGCCGTCCGGGCGCCGTGCTGACACTTCACAGAAATCACACAGCAAACCCATGGATTCCGCGTAACGTTCCGGGGTTGACTGGTTGTCATGAGCACCTCGCCGAGCACGACAGCCAAGCTGCAGCGCCCCGACGGCACACCCGTGCGGGTCCTGGTCGTCGACGACGAGGACAACCTCACCGAGCTGCTGTCGATGGCCCTGCGCTACGAAGGCTGGGAGGTGCGCAGCGCGTCGACCGGGACCCAGGCCGTGCGGGTGGCTCGCGAGTTCCACCCCGACGCGGTCGCGCTCGACATGATGCTGCCCGACTTCGACGGACTCGAGGTGCTGCGCCGGATGCGGGCGGACAGCCCGACCGTGCCCGTGCTCTTCCTCACCGCCAAGGACGCGGTCGAGGACCGGGTCGCCGGGCTCACGGCCGGCGGAGACGACTACGTGACCAAGCCGTTCAGCCTCGAGGAGGTCGTCGCCCGGCTCCGCGCCCTCATGAGGCGCACCGCCGTCGTCGCCAACGAGTCCGACTCGCTCCTCGTCGTCGGCGATCTGACCATGGACGAGGACAGCCACGAGGTGACGCGCGCCGGCACTGAGATCCAGCTCACCGCGACCGAGTTCGAGCTGCTGCGCTACCTCATGCGCAACCCCAAGCGGGTGCTCTCCAAGGCCCAGATCCTCGACCGGGTGTGGAACTACGACTTCGGCGGTCAGGCCAACGTCGTCGAGCTCTACATCTCCTACCTCCGCAAGAAGATCGACGCCGGCCGGGCGCCGATGATCCACACGATGCGCGGCGTCGGCTACGTCCTCAAGCCGGCCGAGTAGGGCCCCGTCCGTCGATGAGGACCCCCACCATCCCCCGACCGTCGACCTGGACCCTCCGGGCGAAGCTCGTCGGGAGCATGCTCCTGCTCGTCGCGGTCGTCATGCCCGCGACCGGGGCACTCACCGTCCTCGCCACCCAGCACTACCTCCTGGGCCAGCTGACGACGGACCTCAGCAACGCCTCGCAGCGGGTCCTCGGCGCGCCGCCTCGCGACCGCGACGGAGACCATGGGCCGGTGGGCCTTCCCGGGAGCGCCAGCGCCGTGCTCCAGCTGGGGCTCGTCGACGGCCGAGTCGCCACCGCCCTCGACGGCACGCCCGTCAACCACGTCGTCAACGACCAGAACGCCAACGACACCCTCGACGCCTCCCAGATCGAGAAGCTCCAGGAGGCCCAGCTCGGGCCGCAGCCCAAGCGGGTCGACATCGGCGGCGACATCGGCAGCTACCTCCTCGTTGCGCGCCGCTCGCCCGCCGGGGTCGTCTACATCACCGGCGTGACGACCAAGGGCGTCGACGAGACGGTGGCCAACCTCCTCACCCTGGCCGTGGCCGGCACGGTCATCGGGCTCGTCGCGGTCTTCGCCGGCGGCACCTACCTCGTGCGCCGCAGCCTCGAGCCGCTGTCCCGCGTGGCCGGCACGGCCCGCAGGGTGTCCCAGCTCAAGTTGGACTCCGGTGACGTCGCCCTCGCCGAACGTGTCCCGGATGCCGACGCCGACGACCACACCGAGGTCGGCCAGGTCGCCGCGGCCCTCAACAACATGCTCGACAACGTCGAGAGCGCCCTGCAGTCCCGCCACGAGAGTGAGCAGCGGGTCCGCCAGTTCGTCGCCGACGCCTCCCACGAGCTCCGCACGCCGCTCGCCTCCATCCGTGGGTATGCCGAGCTGTCCCGCCGCGAGGTCGAGCCGGTCCCCCCGTCGGTCACCCACGCCATGGGCCGCGTCGAGTCCGAGTCGCTGCGGATGCAGGAGCTCGTCGAGGACCTGCTCCTGCTCGCCCGCCTCGACTCCGGGCGCCCCCTCGAGCGGGAGCCGGTCGATCTCTCGCTCCTTGCCGTCGACGCCGTCGGCGACGCCCATGCCGCGTCACCGGACCACGTCTGGGAGCTCGACCTGCCCGAGGAGCCCGTGGAGGTGCCCGGGGATCGGGCGAGGCTGCACCAGATCCTCGCCAACCTGCTGGCCAATGCCAGGACCCACACACCAGCGGGGACGAAGGTCACGACCCGCCTGCGAGTGGAGGGCGACTGGGTCAGGCTCAGCGTCGGCGACGACGGACCTGGGATCTCGGAGTCGTTGCAGCGCAACGTCTTCGAGCGGTTCACCCGCGGTGAGGAGTCACGGTCGCGGACCACCGGCTCGACGGGCCTCGGCCTGTCGATCGTCGCCGCCGTGGGTCATGCCCACGGCGGCCGGGTGGAGCTCGACAGCCGGCCCGGCGACACGACGTTCTCCGTGCTCCTCCCCGCGAGCTGAGCGAGCTCGCCCGCTCCGCCCGTCGCCCAACGGTTGGCAGCGGCGGGCTCAGGGTCCATCCTGGTGGTCGCGGCGACGGCGCCGCACGGTCAGGTCCGGGACGCCTGGGGGTGCCAGTTCGTGGCGACGGGGGCCCGGCATGGGAGCCAGGGGGACGGCATGCCCGCAGGAGCACCGACGACGGCGACCCGGGAGTTGCGGATCGCACCGGTCATGACCGGAGGGACCAGCCTGGCGGTGTGGATGGGCGGTGCGACCCTCGAGCTGTACACCGTTCTCAGCACTCCTCCCGCCTGGTGGGTGAGGTCCGCGTCCTCGCGCCACGGCGCGGATCCGAGTCTCACCCAGGACGTCTACGGCTCGCTCCTCGGCCTCACCGAGACCACACCGGTCATCGACGTCGTCACGGGGACCAGCGCCGGTGGGCTCAACGGGACGCTCCTCGCCGCCGCGGTGGGATGGGGGGTCCCCCTCTCCTCCTTCGAGGACCTGCGCGAGACCTGGATGGATGCCGCAGACATCGAGAAGCTGCTGCGCCGACTCACCGAGAGCGACCCCCCGTCCCTGCTCAACGGCGACGGGTCGTTCATCCCGCCCCTTCTGCGTCGGCTGCAGGCCTGGGAACGGCACAAGGGGCCGCTCGGCGCCGTCGATCTCGTCACCACCTTCACGGCCGTCTCGTCGGTGCCGCGCCGCCTCGTCGACGACTTCGGCGAGCGGATGGACGAGGTGACCCATGCCGGCGTCCTGCGCTTCCTCACGACCGACTTCGCGGACCCGTCGGCGCAGTTGCCCGACAAGCTCGCCATCGCGTCCCGGATCTCGGCCAGCATCCCCGGGGTCTTCGAGACCTCGTTCCTGCCGACCACCGCCGAGGACGCGTCCGCCTCCAGCCGCCCGGACTTCCACCACCACGTCCGGATCGGGACGCAGGGGGATGCCGGCTGGGTCGTCGACGGGGGGCTGGTCGTCAACCTCCCGCTGACCGAGGCCCTGGACCGGGTCTTCGACCAGCCGGCCGTGGGGCCGGTCCGCCGCGTCTTCCTCTACGTCTCCCCGACCCCGTCCACCCCCGAGACGAAGCCGGCGAGTCCAACCGCGCGACCCTCCCTCACCTCCACCCTCCTGACGGTGATCAACGCGCCCCGCGCCGAGAGCGTCGCCGCCGACCTGCGGACCATCGCGGACCACAATGCCGCCGTCAAGCGGCAGCGGAGCGCCCGGATCTTCATGTCGCGGGTCGTCGGCACGCAGGGCGATGCCGAACATCCGCGTGCCGACCGGGCGGGCCACGAGACGGGCGCCGACCGGCTCATGGCCGACCTCATGCCGGAGTTCGTGCGGCGCCGGGCGGACCAGTCCGTCGCCAGCACCCTCGCCCAGCTGGAGCGAGAGGTTCCGTTGCCGACGAGCGTGGACCGCCACCAGCTCCGGACGACCCTGGTCCAGGTGCGGATGTCGGAGAAATACCTGCCCCACCGTCCGGTCTCCTCGGCCGCGACGGACGCCGAGCTGGGCATCTCGCCGTGGGCCTGGGGCATCTCGCCGCTCGAGCAGGCGGTCTCCTTCGCCATCGGGGTCATCGGTCGGACCCTCACCCTGCCCATCCCCCGGACCCGGCCGGGCGCCACCTCCGCGGTCCTCAGCGCTCGCGAGGAGCTGTCCAAGGCCAAGGCCCGGGTGCACGAGGTGCGCGACCGGGCCCGCACCATCCGCACGGGTGACTCCGAGTACTGGCGCCGCCGCCTCGCGGACCTGCTCCCGGCGGCGAGGCGCGCCGGGCATGCCGCCCCGACCTTCGACGACGTCTACCTGTGGGCCTTCGTCTCCTACGAGGGGTGGCGGCTGGTCCAGCCGGACACCACGGCCGACGTCACCGTCGCGGACCCGGCGGCGACCCGCCGCAGCCAGGACGAGATTCGCCGCCAGATGGATGACCTGGCGACGGCCCTCATCGGCGCCGACGCGCACCTGAGAACGGTGCTGTCCGCTGCCGGAGCCGACACCCACCGCCGGGGAGCGTCCCGTCGCGAGGTCGACTCGCCCGACGAGCCGGCCCGGCGCCAGGCGATCCGCCAGGACGCCCAGGACATCTGGTGCGAGTACTCCGGCATCGTCGTGCCGGGCGATGCACAGCGGACCCTGCGCGGTCTGCTGCGCATGCACGTCTACCAGGTCGTGGCGCTCGGCGATGTCCTCAACCTCGAGCAGCCGGCCGAGGTCATGCAGCTGAGCTGGAACGCCAGCGACCACCTCACCGACCGGGATCCGGCGGCGAAGCTGTGCGGCACGGAGGCGGCGCGGCTCGGCGCATTCATCAAGCCGAGCTGGCGGGCCAACGACTTCTTCTGGGGACGAATGGACGCCTCCGCCCGCCTCGTCCAGCTCCTCCTCGAACCCGCCCGTCTCGTCTACCTCCACCGGTCCGCCGCCGACGTCCGTCGCGCCCTGCTGCTCGAGGCCGCCCACCTCACCGAGGACGAGGACAGGCGCGTCACGGATGAGCTGGCCTTCCTCGACGAGGACCGGCTGCCGGTCCCGACGACCCTCCCGGCGTGCGTCACGGTCCTCGCCGCCCGACGTCAGGCCCAGATCGCCCGGAGCGAGCTCGGCAACATCGCCGACGCCATCGCGGAGTCCACGGCGGGCGGCGGCCACGAGTCGCCCGCAGAGGCCCGATTCCGTCGCGAGCTCGCCGGCGTCGACCTCGCCGACGCCCATCTGGACGAGGTGACGAGGGTGCTCAAGGCGATGACGGTCGGCGACGAGACGATGACGACCGAGCAGTACTCCCGGATGCTCGTCCGCAGCGGCACCCGCGCGGCGTCGCTCGGCGCCACGATGTTGACCGGCGACTCGCTGGGCCTGCCCGTCGTGGGCAAGGCCCTGCGCTGGCTCCGTCTCCCGCTCAAGGGGATGGCCGCCGTCGCCGCCCTCGTCGCCGGAAGCTCCACGCCCATGGTCGCGCTCGGCACCCTGCTCGCCGGGACGTCCGGAGCGATCGTCGCGATGGCCCTGCTCGGCGTGGCGTTGCCCGGCCCCCTCGTCGCGACCGGGTGGATCGTGTCCATCGGGCTCGTCGTGTGGGCCATGCTCCGCCATGGGGTCCTCGCGCTCGTCACGCCGCTCGTCGTCGCCGCCGTCGTCGCGCTGGCCCTCGTCGGCGGTCCGGGCCTGCGCGAGATCCTCTACACGGACACGCCACCGACCGAGCGGACCACGTTGAACGGTGCCGATGCGATCCGCCTGAGTGGAGACGCGGTCGCGCGCATCACGACGACGCGCGACGGCCACGACGTCGTCACCGACGTCCCCCTCTCGGAGGGACGGATCGAAGTGTCGGACACCGGGGGCAGGGCCGTGCTGGAGACGACCGGGCTACCGGGGTCCGCCGCCTCCTGGAAAGCGGCGGGGTTCGTCGGCGGCCCGCACGCTCCCCCGCTGGGCCCCTGGGCCGGCGTCGTCCTCGCCGTTCTCGCCCTACTGTCGGCCCTACGGGCGTGGCGGATCGGGATCTCCGCGAAACGGGAGGCCGACCGACGCACCGAACGCCTCGCGGCCCGGATGGCCCGACGCCGCCTCGCGAACCCGCATGGCGTCCCGCCCACCCCGCCCGCGCGGAAGGACCGGGAGCGGACGCCCGGGGCGTGGGTGCTGCCGGCAGCCTGGGCCGCCATCGCCGTCGTCCTCGCCGCCGCGGCCGCGACGGTGCGGTGGTGGGGGGAGGCTCTCCTCGTGGGCTCGCCCGCGTCCGCTCCCTCGTGGAAGCCGGCCCTCGTCGATGCGGCGTCGTGGCTGCACGGCCAGCGGTTCTGGGTGGTCGCGCTCCTGCTCATCGCGCTCGCGTCCGTCCTCGGCGTCCTCGGCGACCGGGCCCACCGTCTCCTCGCACGGTGACCACGGCTACGGCGTCGGCGCTGGGTTCTCCTCGCCGAGGGCCAGCCGGTATGCCACGAGCGAGACGTCCGGGCGCGGCTGCCAGTCGCGTTCGGGCAACCGGCAGAAGCCCATCCGCTCGTAGATCCGGTGCGCCGCGTGCATCCAGGTGGCGCTGGAGAGGACGAGTGCGGCATACCCCTCGGTCCGCGCCTGGGCGAGACACGCCCCCGTGAGCCGCTCGCCGAGCCCGCGCCCGCGGGCGGTGGGGGCGACGGCCAGCATCCTGATCTCCGCCTCGTCCGGTCTGGACACCTCGCTGAGCGGCGTGCCCGGGCGGACGAAGGTCACCGTGCCGACCAGCGTTCCCTCCGACTCGGCGACGAACAGCACCGCGTCGCGGTCCCGTCCCGCCGCGTCGGCCAGCAGCGCCGCATAGGGGTCCTCGGGGGTGACGTGGCCGTCGGCGGCATAGGCCTCGAGGGTCAACCGGCCCACGGCGGACAGCTCGTCGGCCCGGGCCGGACGGATCGTCGTCGTCGTCACGCTCGCATCCTCCCAGAGCGGCTCACCCGGCGGGGAAAGCCGCCGCACAGGGGCGGCACAGTGGCCGGCCGGACAGTGAGCGTCATGGACACGATGGCCGTCACCACCTCCCCCGCCGAGGCGCACCCCACCCCCGGCGTGCCCGGCGCGACGCAGCCCGCCTCACCCGCCCGCGGCCGCGTCGAGCGGTGGCTCACGGGTCCGGCCGAGGATCCCGCCTGGGCCCGGCCCGCCCTGCTCGTCCTCCTTGCGGCGACGGCCGCGTTCTACGTCGTCAACCTCACGGCGAGCGGCTACGCGAACAGCTTCTACTCCGCCGCCGCCCAGGCGGGCAGCGCCAGCTGGAAGGCCTTCTTCTTCGGCAGCTTCGACGCGAGCAACGCCATCACCGTCGACAAGCCGCCGGCCGCGCTGTGGGTCATGGCGCTGTCGGTCCGGGTCTTCGGGCTGGGCTCCTTCGCCATCCTCATGCCCGAGGTGCTCATGGGCGTGGCCACCGCCGGAGTCGTGTATGCCGCGGTGAAGCGGTACGCCGGCGCCGCGGCCGGCCTCATCGCCGCCGGCGTCATGGCGCTCACCCCGGTGGCCGTCCTCATGTTCCGGTTCAACAACCCCGACGCGCTCCTCGTCCTCCTCATGTCGCTCGGCGCGTACGCCACCCTGCGCTCGATCGAGACCGGCTCGGCCCGGTGGATGGCGCTGGCCGGGCTCCTCATCGGTCTCGGGTTCCTCACCAAGGCCCTCCAGGTCCTCCTCGTCGTCCCCTTCTTCGGCATCGCCTACCTCCTCGCCGCCACCACGACGCTGCGCCGCCGGATCCTCGGCGCCGCCGCCGGCGTCGGCGCCATGGTCCTCTCCGCCGGCTGGTGGGTCGCCATCGTCGAGCTCATCCCGGCCAGCATGCGGCCGTACATCGGCGGCAGCCAGACCAACTCCTTCCTCGAGCTGACCTTCGGCTACAACGGCCTGGGCCGGATCAACGGCGAGGAGTCCGGGTCGATCGGCCCGAACTCGGGCACCGGGAGCATCACTCGGATGTTCTCCCCCGCGATCGGCGGGCAGATCTCCTGGCTCATGCCGAGCGCGCTCCTCCTGCTGGCCGTCGGTCTCTACCTGCGCGGCCGCGCCCCGCGCACCGATCTGCGCCGCGCGGCATACCTCGTCTTCGGCGGCTGGCTCGTCGTCACCGGCCTGACCTTCTCGCTCATGGAGGGCATCTTCCACGAGTACTACACGATCGCCCTCGCCCCGGCCGTCGCCGCCCTCGTCGGCATGGGCGCCGTCGAGGCGTGGGAGCGCCGCGAGCGGAGGATCGGCTCGGTCACTCTGGCGGTCGCCACCGCCACGGCGGTGACGTGGGGCTTCATCCTCCTGTCCCGGACCACGGCCTACGGCACCTGGCTGCGGATCAGCGTGCTCGCCGTCGGCACGGCCGCCGCGCTCCTCTTCCTCGTCGTCCCCCGGCTGCACCATCGCGCCGTCCCCCTCGTCGTCGGGGCGGCCCTCGTGGCGGCCCTGGCCGGCCCGGCTGCCTACAGCGTGACGACCGTCTCGACCGCCCACACCGGCTCCATCGTCACGGCGGGCCCGAGCACCGGTGGCCTCGGTGGTCCACCCGCAGGTGGGGTACCGGGGGGCCGGAACCGCCGCCCGCCCGGGGCCCAGCAGGCTCCGGGGGCCCAGCAGGCTCCCGGGAGGGCGGCCGGCGGCCGGGCCCAGGGCATGAACGGCCTCCTCGACGGCAGGACGCCGAGCACCGAGGTCGTCGCTGCCCTGTCCGAGACCGCCGACAGCTACACCTGGGTCGCCGCGGCCGTCGGGTCGCAGAACGCCGCCGGGCTCCAGCTCGGCACCCAGCTGCCGGTCATGGCGATCGGCGGGTTCAACGGGTCCGACCCCTCCCCGACGCTGGCCCAGTTCCAGGCCGATGTCGCCGACGGGGAGATCCACTACTTCCTCGCCGGCGGCGGCTTCGGGCGCCAGAACGGCGGATCGGACGTCGCCACCGAGATCGCGACGTGGGTGTCGCAGAACTACGCCCGACTGACGGTCGGCACCGACACCCTCTACGACCTCACCCAGCCGCTCCCGGGCACGAGCTCGACCTCCGGGTCGGCATCGGCGAGCTGACCGGCATACGACGGAAAGGACCTCCGCATGAGCACCGTGCTCGACGTCGTCATCCCGGTCTACAACGAGGAGCACACCGTCGCAGCCAGCGTCCGGCGGCTGCACGCGCACCTCGTCCACACCTTCCCCTACCCGTTCCGGATCACCGTCGCCGACAACGCGAGCACGGACTCGACGTGGACGGTGGCGGTTGCTCTGACGAGCGAGCTGCCCGGCGTGGCCGCCGTCCATCTCACCGAGAAGGGGCGCGGGAGGGCGCTGCGTCAGGTGTGGCTGGCCTCCGATGCGCTCGTCCTCGCCTACATGGACGTCGACCTCTCGACCGACCTGGACGCCCTGTGGCCGCTGCTCGCACCGCTGATGTCGGGCCACTCCGACCTCGCCATCGGGTCGCGGCTGCACCGGGACTCCCGGGTGGTGCGCGGGCCGAAGCGGGAGCTCATCTCGCGGGGCTACAACCTGCTCCTGCGGACCGCCCTCGGGGCGCGATTCTCGGACGCCCAGTGCGGGTTCAAGGCGATCCGCTCCGACGTGGCCCACGAACTGCTCCCCCTCGTCGAGGACCCGACGTGGTTCTTCGACACCGAGCTGCTCGTGCTCGCCGAGCGTTCGGGCCTGCGGATCCACGAGGTTCCCGTCGACTGGTTCGACGACCCGGACAGCCGGGTCGACATCGTCGCGACCGCACGCGAGGACCTCGCCGGGGTGTGGCGGATGCGGCGCGCCTTCGCCCGCGGGTCTGTTCCGACCGAGGACATCGCCACGCGGATGGGGCGCCGGCTACCGGGACGCGGGGTCGGCAGCCAGGTGCTCACCTTCCTCCTCGTCGGGGTGGCGAGCACCGTCGTCCACCTTGGGCTCTTCGCCGCCTTCCGGTCGGCGGGCCTGGCCTCGGCCCAGGTCGCGAACGCCGCCGCCCTGCTCCTCGCCGCCGTGTTCAACACCGGCGCGAACCGACGGTGGACCTTCCGGGTCCGCGGCCGGGAGGGCCGCACCCGACATCAGGTGCAGGGGCTTGTCGTCGTCGCCCTCACCCTGGCGATGACCTCCGGTGGCCTGGCGCTGCTCGGGGTGCTCGTCCCGGGGGCCGCGACCTGGGTCGAGACCGTCGCGGTCGGGGTCGCCACCGCGGCCTCGACGGCCGTGAAGTTCGTTGCCATGCGGTGGTGGATCTTCTCCGCCGCGCGGGGGACCGGCGATCTGGAGCGTCCGGCCGCTCGTGAGAGCGGCGCCGCCGTCCGCGCATCGCTGCCGTGAGGTCACCGGCATACTCCTGCGTCCGGGTTTCTGGTCGCCATGGCGACCAGAAACCCGGACGCAACGGAGGGGGTGACGCAGAGGCGTCGGGAAGGACCGATGGCGTCGCGCCGCCCCGGCGGGCGCGACACCTCTCCTCGCCGACACCGCTTTGCTCTCCCGTCATCACGACGGATACCCTGACTGGGCTGTCGGGAGGCGTCGCCTAGTCCGGTCTATGGCGCCCGCCTGCTAAGCGGGTTTGGGTCACAAGCCCATCGAGGGTTCAAATCCCTCCGCCTCCGCGGTCTGATGTCGCAAGGCATCCGGACTCCCCGAGCCCTCAGGGTTCGGGGAGTCCTGCGTTGGGTCTCGGCGAGGCCGACGGCGCGCCGTCCGAGGGCCACGGCGGCCCGGTCAGGAGCAGATGTTGTCGCTGGCCTTGCGGGTCTTGATCTCGAGCGGCGGCCCGTCGGCAGTGAGCGGCTGGTCGGGCAGCGGCGTGGTGCCGATCCGGTTGTCGACCTCGACGACGGCCGGTGCGCCGGTGCCGAGCACGACCCGGATGCTCGAGCCGATGCCCGCGACCTCCTTGAGCCTGGCGCCGGGGAAGGCCGCCGCGACCGTCGTCGCGGCCGCCTCGCGGCCGGGGGCGTACTCGACGACGGCGCCCTTGGCGACGGGCGCGTTGCCGAGGGTGACCTGCCGGAAGCCCTGCACGGACAGCGCCGCTCGCACCTGGCCGGCGAGGCCCGAGACGCCGGAGGCGTTGACCACCTCGACGGAGATCTTCGCGGGCGAGACGGTGAGCGGCCCGAGGTCGACCGGCGCCGGGGCCGGAGCCTTCTCGCCGAGGACCCGGTCCTCGCGCAGCGCCGACCACAGCCGGTCGGTGCCGGGGGCGAAGGCGACCCGGTTGGGATCCGGGGCGTAGGCGACGGTCGGCACCGTGACGAACTGGATCTTGCTCATCCCGACGTTCTTCACGCTCTCGGCGATGTCCTTCATGACCCCGAGCGAGAACTGCGGGTCGGTCGTCAGCGAGCTCGTCGCCGCGGACAAGAACGAGAAGAGCCTGTCCGGACGGAGCAGGAGCGAGGACTCCATCGCGCCCTGCGCCACCGAGGACATGAAGGCCTGCTGGCGGGCGATCCGGCCGAGGTCGGACCCGTCGCCGATGGTCTCGCGGACCCGGACGTAGGCGAGCGCCTGGTTGCCGGAGATGTGGTGGGTGCCGGCCGAGAGCTTGAGCCCGGAGGCCGGGTCGTCGATGGCCTGGGCGGTGCACACGTCGACCCCACCGAGGGCGTCGACCATGCCCTTGAAGCCGTTGAAGTTCACCACCGCGTAGTGGTTGATGAAGATCCCGGTGTTGCCCTCGATCGTGCGGATGACGCACCCGGGGCCGCCGTTGTTGAAGTTGAGGTTGAACTGCTGGGTCACCCACTGGCTCTTCGGGGAGTCGGGCGAGCAGTTCGGCGGGGCCGCGACCATCGAGTCACGGGGGATGGACACGACGGTGACGGACGAGCGGTCACCCGAGAGGTGGACGAGCAGTGTCGTGTCGGAGCGGGAGCCCTCGGCCGTCCCGTAGCGCTTCGTTCCGAGCGAGGAGCGGTTGTCCGAGCCGAGGACGAGGATGTTGAGCGGGCCGCTGGCCGCACTGGCCTTCTTCTCGGTCGGCCGGTCGGTGCCGACCGCCTGGCTGACGTCGACCCGGTGGATGTTGCTGCTGAGCTTCGCGTAGGCCGTGACGCCGGCACCCAGCCCGAGGACGAGCACGCTCGACGAGACAAGGGCGGCGATGCGCAGGCCGCGGTGCCGCTTCTGGGTCGCGTGGCGGGGGCGGTGCCGATCGCGGCGTGACGGGGACGCGGGGGCGTCGTCCGTCCCGCCCTCGAGGCGTTCGGTCACGTTTGGGATACCTTTCCGTATCGGCCGGGCAGCCGAACACGGGCCACCGGCGGGCCGGTTTGGCCCCGTCGGACTTCCTAGTGTAGAGGTGAATTCTGGGTGAACGTGCCACGCGGTCGCCGCGAGGACCCCACGGAGGGCGGATGAGGACACGCGCGCTCGTCGCGGGGCTCCTCGTCGCCCTCGTCGTCGGGTCCGTCGGCGGCGGCGCCTGGTGGTGGCTGGACCGGGAGCGCACCCGGGACGCCGGGGCCAGGGCCGCCATCGCGGCCTACGTCGCGGGGTACGGCGCGCGTGACGCGCAGAACGTCCGCTTCGCGGATCCGCGGACCGCCGACTCCTTCGCTCCCACCTTCGCCGGCATGGGGCCGGCCGAGGTGACCGCCGCCGCCGGCGAGGTCAGCCGGTCCGAGAACACCGCGTCCGCCGACGTCACGGTGACATGGACTCTCCCGGACGGCACTGCCTGGCGATACGTCGTGCCCGTCCACGTCGCGGAACGCTCCGGTCACTGGGAGGTGACGGCGCCCGGCACCGGCTCGATCTGGAACCCCGCCATCAAGCCGGGCGACACCGTCAAGGTCACCCGCCTCGACGGGGCCCGGGGCGACCTGCTCGACCGCTCCGGCGACCCACTCATGCCGGAGGGCGAGGTCTATCCCGTCCAGATCGACCCTGCCCGGGCCTCCGTCGACACCGTCCGGTCGCTCGAACGCCTCGTCGGCGAGCCCGCCGGGTCGCTCGTCGCCGAGCTGGTGGCGGCGAAGAAGTCCGGCTCGCTCGCCCCGATCCCGGTCATCACCTACCGCGAGTCCGACTTCGCGCCGTTGCGCGACCGGCTCGACGCGCTCCCCGGCGTCATCTATCCCCGCACGACCCAGCCGCTCGGCCCGACCCGCAGCTTCGGCCAGCCGCTGCTCGGGACGGTCGGCGAGGTGACCGCCGAGATCGTCAAGGACAGCGACGGCCGGTATGCCGCGGGCGGCCGGGCAGGCGTCTCCGGCCTCCAGCGCCAGTACGACGCGACGCTGGCCGCCACCCCGGCATACCAGGTGGTCTCGAGCACTGGGAAGGTCCTGCTGGATGCGCAGCCGGCCGACGGCTCGGATGTGCACACGACCCTCGATCCCGACGTCCAGGCGGCGGCCGAGCGGGCGCTCGAGGGTGCCGGGACGACCCCGGCCGCGCTGGTCGCCGTCGACATCCCCACCGGGGGCGTCCTCGCGGCGGCCAACGCGCCGTGGACCGGCTTCGACCGCGCCCTGACCGGCCGCTACCCGCCCGGGTCGGCGTTCAAGATCGCGACGACCTACGCCTATCTGACGGGGGGCGTGACGACGCCGGCGTCCCAGGTCCCCTGCCCGCCGTCGCTCGTCGTCGACGGCAAGAGCTTCCGCAACTACAAGGGCGAGACGCTCGGCAACCCGACCTTCGGCGGAGACTTCGCCCACTCGTGCAACACAGCGTTCATCGGCCTCGCCGGCCGACTTGGGAGCACCGACCTCACCGACGCGGCCACGGCTCTCGGGATCGGCGCGGGGTGGGCGGGGGACCTCGGGGTGGCGGGGACGTTCGACGGCAGGGTCCCTGCGACGAGCGGCGCCACCGACCAGGCCGCGGCCGCGATCGGCCAGGGCCGGATCGAGGTCTCGCCCGTGTCGCTCGCCGTCATGGTCGGCTCCGTCGCCCGCGGGGCGTATCTGGCACCGACCCTCGTCCTGCCCGAGGGCGAGACCGCCGACGGGCGGACCGTGAAGCCGACCGCGATCGACCGGGCCGCAGCCGCCACGCTCCGCACGCTCATGCGCAGGGTGGTCACCGGCGGGACCGCACCGGTCCTGCAGGGAGCGCCCGGCGGCCCGGTGTCGGGCAAGACGGGGACCGCGGAGTTCGGGACGCAGTCGCCCCCGCAGACCCGGGCCTGGTTCGTCGGGTTCCAGGGCGATGTCGCGTTCGCCGTCCTCGTCGAGGAGGGGCGCAGTGGCGGGGCGGTCGCCGCCCCCATCGCGAAGGCGTTCCTCACCGACCTCACCGGCTGACCGGCTGACCGGCTGACCGGCATACGGTCCCCGGCCCTCCTCCCTCCCTCGCCGTTGTGTCCGGTCCTCCGTTGTGTCCGGGTCTTCGGTCGCCAGAGCGACCATCTCCGCGGACTCAACGCGGCCAGTCCCCCGTTGTGTCCGGGTTTTCGGTCGCCAGAGCGACCATCTCCGCGGACTCAACGGGAAAGAGAGGCGGGGCAGACGTGACGAGGCCCCCTCCGCGGTCGCCGGAGGGGGCCTCGCTCAAAGACCGGTGGGTCCTCGATCAGATGGGGCGAACCTGGTCGGCCTGCGGCCCCTTGGGACCCTGGGTGACCTCGAACTCGACCCGCTGGGCCTCCTCGAGGCTCCGGTAGCCCTGAACGTCAATGGCGGAGTAGTGAACGAACACGTCGGGGCCGCCGCCGTCCTGGGCGATGAAACCAAAGCCCTTCTCGGCGTTGAACCACTTCACGGTGCCCTGTGCCATGGATGTGTTACTTCCTTCTGTATCTGTGCCGTGGACGGCGCCCGGTGCGCCGACCGAGGCTGCACGTGGGCTTCCCCAATCAAACCCAACGCCCGCCTGCGGTGTTACCAGGCGGGCGTTTCAGGACCTGCATGGATCTGCTGTGTGATGCAACCGAGGTGAAACTAGCACGCTGGATGGGGCCAGCGCAGTCCCGAACGCGGACTTTGCCCGCGGGTCCGGCAGCGCTCAGGGCAGCACGACCTCGTGCTCCCATCGCCGGACGACGGCCGCGTCGACGATCGCCACCGCGGCGAAGCCGATGCCCCACAGCGGGACCGAGAGCGCCCAGAGCGCCGCACCGGCCAGGAGGAAGAAGGCGACCTCGGTCGCGAGCCGGGCGGGGTCCTCCAGCCGTTGGCTGGACTTCGGGGCGATGAAGATCCCCCACACGCTCGCGGCGACGACGAGCGCGAGAGCGCCCGTCAGCAGCCGCTGCGGCCCGGTGACCAGGCTCCAGCCCCACACGGTGAATGCCGCGAGCGCCGCCAGCTCGACGACGAACCGCACGGTCAGCACCACCCACTTCATCGCGAGCTCCCGGGGACGCCGACGGCCATATCGGCAGCCTAGAACGTGTCGCCCGGACCGGCAGGTGGGGGCCCCGCCCTGTCGCCCAGGGCACGGGCTCAGGGCACGTGCTCGGGCAGGCGCTCAGCCCACGCCCTGCGGTCGCGGACCGTCGCCGGAGCCGAGCGGAGGGCGTGGGATTCGAACCCACGAGACGGTTGCCCGCCTAGCGGTTTTCAAGACCGCCGCACTAGGCCACTATGCGAGCCCTCCTCGAAGCGCCCACCAGTGTGGCACGCCCGGAGGCCGGCCCCTGGTGTGGCGGCATGTGGCATACCGACGGCGAACCGGACCGGCTCGGGTGCTCGCACGTCCGACCGGGATTCGGGACATCCGGACGAGCACGGCCGACGGCCGACGAACGCCCCGGCGCCACCTCACGAACCCGGGCGCGCCCTCCCGGAACGTTTCGGGCCGACGCGGCGGGGGATAGGGTCGGTGATACTCGGAAAGGAAAAGGAGCAGCCCCGTGGGAAAGCTGACATTCGTCGCCGGCGCCGTGACGGGCTACGTCCTCGGCACCCGAGCCGGCCAGAAGCGCTACGAGCAGATCAAGAAGGTCTCCGGGAAGGTCTGGAACAGCGGACCGGTCCAGAAGCAGGTCGGGTCGGCCAAGGAGGCCGCGCGCACGAAGGCCGCACCGGCCCTCGCGGACGCCGTCGCGGGCGCCGCCAAGAGCACGGCGCACAAGCTGCGCTCGGCCAAGACGGTGGCCGGGGAGACCGTGGCCCCCCGGGCGAGTTCCCCCACCGCCACCACGGATCCCTGGGCCGACGCGGCGCGCCCCTGGAACGGCACCACACCGACAGACCCCGGCTGAGCCGAGGCACCCCGCCGCCGGCGGTCCCCTCCCGACCGGCGGCGTTGTGATCGCGCCGTCCCGACCTCCCCCTGACAAGGTCGGGACGGCGCGTCTGACCACAAGGAGCCCCGCCCCCCGGGGTTGATACACCCGCGAGGTTGTCGCACGAACGGTCATGCCGGCTCGGAGGTCGGGCGGCGGCCGGGGCGGGGCTGCCCCAGGTAGGCGTCAGCCGGCCCGGTACACCTTGAGGAGGTTGTGGGTGGCGCAGATGAGCTTCCATTCGCTGTCGGCGGCGGCCAGGCCTCGTCGGGTGATGGTTCGGATCCCGCGGTTGTGTTTGATCTGGGCGAAGACCGGCTCGATGGTGGCTGCGCGCATCTTGTAGATCTTTCGCCCGGGCGGGGCGTCGAGTTTGGCGATCATCGTGGTTGTCAGGGGATCGGGTGCCGCGGTGCGGCGACGGCGCAGGAGCTGGTTGACCCGTGCCCTGCTCACCGCAAGCCGCTGGGCGGCTTGCGCGGTGTCCAGTTCCCCTTCCTCGACCTGGACCAAGGTGGCGGTCCGGGCTTGTTCGGCCTCGGCGATCTTCTTCAGTTGGCGGGCTCGTCCCGGAGCGATGTAGGAGTCCACGCCCCTGAGGGCGACGTTGTCGGTGCTCCAGTAGCCGGCGTCGGCGACCACTGTGCGAACCCGGCGCCGTTCCCCGGCGGCCGTGAGGTTCTTCTTGGCGGCGCTGATCATCGGCTCGTAGGCCGGGGCGTCCATGGCCAGGTTGGTGACCTGGGCCGCCACCACGAACTGATCGGTGGTGGCGACGGCCTGGGCGTTGTACCCCTGCACGTAGCCATCCTTGGTCTTCAGCAACCGGCTGTCCGGGTCGGTCACGTTGGCCTGGCGACGCGACTTGTGCGTCGCCGCCCCCGGTTTCGGACGCCGACCGCGGATCGGTTTGCCGGTCGCTGCCTCCCGCTCGGCACGCCGCGCCAGGTGGGCCTCGTAGGACTTCTCGGCCGCCTCGGCTTCCAGCTCGGCCAGCAGCACCCGAAGCCGCGCCCGACGGGCCGGTCGCCCGCCGGGATCCACGCGAACCGGCGGGTCGGACTCGATGGTCCCGTCCTCGGCCGCATCGGCGGCAGCCGCCTCGGCCAAGATCTCCTCGGCCAGCTGCTGGGCTGTACGGCTGGCGTCTCGGGAAGCGTTGGCGACCAGCTTGGGTCCCGTCGATGGCGACCAGCCCGGGGCGCAGCAGCCCGCTTCGAGAGCACAGGCTCAACACCTGGCCGAACAGCCCAGCGATCGCGTCCTGATGCTGAGCCCGGAACCGGGCGATCGTCGCGTGGTCCGGCTGCTGGTTGGCCGCCAGCACCCGGTAGGCCACGTCCTCGATCAGGCGCTTCTCGATCTTGCGGCTGGACCGTTCGCCCACGCAGTAGGCGTACACCAGCACTCCCAGCAGCAACTGAGGGTCGTACGCCGCGCCGCCCCTGCCGTCCTGGCGGTACCTCGCCCGGAATCCCGACAGATCCAACTCGGCAACCACATCAAGGATGAACCACGCCAGATGATCCTCCGGCAGCCAGTCCGACACCGACGGCGGCATCAACATCAGTTGATCTCGGTCACCAGACACGAAGTTGTATGCCACACAACGATTCTCGAGCAGCCGCGACCCTCCCGGGCGCTCCCACGCCGCCCGATCCATGCGACAGCCTCCCGCGTCGAGATTTCTTTCTCCGCGGGCCCCGCCCGCCCCGCTCGCCGAGATCACCTGGGCTACGTAGGTATCAGCAGCGCGCGCGCTCGCTCCTCCCCACAGACGACCCTCGCCACTAGGCTGATCCGTACCGCATCTCCGGCAGGGCGCAGCTGGACCTAGGAGAACCTCATGACGAGCAGCACCCCCGCCGATCGGCCATCGGCGACCGGTGACGAGGACATCCCCCAGCCCGAGACCCCGGTGCTCACCCCGCAGCTCGTCGTCGCCAAGAGCGTGCTCGACCGCTACAACGCCCGGGTCCTCGAACCGGCCGATGCGGTCCGAGCCCCGGGCACCGCGAAGCCGTCACCGACGGTCTACGTCGGCGACACCCTGCTCGTGCGGGGCCTGCCGGGGCGGTCGGCGGACGAGACCATCGGCGCGCTCGCCAAGGTCGCCGAGACGATGTCGACGCCACTGACGCTGCGCATCTCGACGCAGGACCTGCGGGTCGCCGAGTCGGTGGGGGACTCCGCGAGCGCCGCCGTCCTCGACCGGGTCTGGGCGACCCGGGTCACGCTCGAGCCAGGCGGCGCCACCGCGGCCGCACCGCCGGATGCCTGGGAGCTGCTCCAGGCGGTCCGCTCCCGCGGGGACCTGCGCACCCTCCCGATCCACCTCGAGCACGTCGTGACCGCCTGTGAGATCGGGGGCGTCGGCTATGTCGGGGGCGTCGGCTATGTCGGGGGCGTCGGCTATGTCGGGGGCGTCGGCTATGTCGGTGGCGTCGGCTATGTCGGTGGCGTCGGCTATGTCGGCGGCGTCGGCTACGGCCTGTCCGAGTACGGCTCGCCCGGCATCGGTGGCCGGAGCCCGGTCGCGCTGGCGATGCCCGACCCGCGCCTAGGCGTCACCGTCCCGAAGCGGCCTCCGGTCGTCGCGCTGCTCGACACCGGCATCGGCCGACACCCGTGGTTCACCCACGACGACGGCACCCTCAAGAACGGCGTCCAGGAGGAGGTCCACGTCGACGGCGAGGTCATCGGCACGATCCCCACTCCCGCCGACGACCCCGAGTACCTCGGCGTGGTCACCGACCCGCTGGGCGGCGAGATCGACCGCGAGGCGGGGCACGGCACCTTCATCGCGGGCATCATCCGCCAGCACTGCCCCGAGGCCCACCTGCTCGCCATCCCGGTCATGGCCGCCGACGGGTCGGTCGCCGAGCACGAGCTCATGACTGCCCTCGGGCTGCTGCTCAAGCGACACCTCGAGGCGCTGCCGAACCGGCCGGAGGACCGGATCGACGTCCTCAGCCTGTCTCTGGGCTACTACCACGAGCAGCCCGACGACACCGCGCTCGACGCCCCGCTGCGCCGGACGCTCCAGGCGTTCGCCGACGCCGGGGTGGCCGTCGTCGCCGCCGCCGGCAACGACGCGACGCTCGCGCCGTTCTTCCCGGCCCGGCTGGCCAGCGAGATCACCGGCGTCCCGATGACGGCCGTCGGCGCCCTCAACCCCGACGGCGCGACCGTCGCCCTCTTCTCGAACGCCGGCCCGTGGGTCCGCACGTATGCCGTGGGCGCCGCGGTCGTCAGCACCGTCCCGACGACCCTGTCCGGCTCCGCGGGCCGGGTCGTCGACGCCCGGCACGCGGGCCGGCTGCCCCGAGGAAGCGTCGACCACGACGACTACCGCTGCGGCTTCGCCGTGTGGAGCGGCACCTCGTTCGCGGCCCCGGTCATCGCCGGTGACATCGCCGCCGCCATCGCGAAGGCCCGCGGCCAGGGCGAGCTGCCCGAGGATGACACGGAGCGCATCGAGGTCGCCACGGCGGCGGTCAAGCAGGCCATCGAGCAGTCCCGAGCCCGGATCAGAACCGCGACGACGGGAGCACCGTGATGCACACGGACGCCGGACCCGACAGCCTCGCCGCCCGCGCGGGCCGCGCGTTCGCGGCATACCGCGACGGCGACACCCATCGGATGGACGAGCTGGTCGACCTGCTCACCCCGATCCTCTGGCATACCGCCCGGGGCCAGGGTCTGGAGTCGGCGCTCGCCCAGGACGTCGTCCAGACCGCGTGGCTGCGCCTGGTCGAGAGCGCCCCGCGGATCAGCGACCCGAAGGCCGTCCTGGGCTGGCTCATCGTCACCGTCCGCCGGGAGAGCTGGCGGGTCGCCAAGAGCGCCGGCCGGGCGTCGGACCCGCTCGAGGACGACGTCGTCGACCCCGCGCCCGACCCCGCAGCCGAGGCCGTCCTCAGTGAGCGCCAGCGCGTCCTGTGGACCCACTTCCGGGCCCTGACGCCCAAATGCCAGGCCCTGCTCCGGGTCATCGCCTTCGCCGACAAGCCCGACTACGCGTCGGTCAGCGAGGCGCTGGGAATGCCGGTCGGCAGCATCGGCCCCACCCGCGGGCGATGCCTGACCAAGCTGAGAGAGGCACTGTTGTCCGACACGACGTGGGGGGGTGTGGCATGAGCCGAGACATCGAGCCGACGCTCCAGCCGCTGGACCAGTTCGATGAGCGTGTCCTGGCGGGCGTCCGCGAGGTCCATGCCCGCCTCGACCCGGCCCCGGCCGAGCTCGCCGACGACATCAAGTTCGCGCTGAGCATCCAGGCGCTCCATGCCGAGGTCGCGGAGCTGACCCGGCTCGGCGCCGAGGGGAGCCTCGTGCGCAGCGTCGACTACACCCGGGCCGAGACCCTCACGTTCACGAGCGACACGCTCAGCGTCATGGTGACGATCACCGCGCTCGACGCCGAGCACGTGCGGCTCGACGGGTGGGCGACCGGCGCCGTCGGCTTCGAGGTCGAGCTGCGCCAGCGGTCCCAGTCCTCGACGACGACGGCCGACGACGACGGCCGCTTCGCCTTCGCATCGGTGGCCCATGGCATGGTCCAGTTCGTCTTCCGACCCGCCGACGACGGCCTGCGACCGGTCATCACGCCGCACGTCGAGATCTGAGGTCCACCCATCCCCCGGCTGACGGCGGCGGAGGTCACCGAGCTGGTCGAGCGGGCCGTGCTCGCCAACTCGGCGGGCCGCCCTGCCCAGGCCGACCGACTCCTGCGCCGGGCGCTGCGGGCCCTCGACGGCCCGGACTCCGACATGGTGCGCTACCTGCGCGGCCGGGCCCGGGTCACCCTGGCGCTCGCCCTGTTCAACCGGGGGCGGGTGGCCGAGGCCCTCGACCTGCTCCGCGAGGTCGAGGAGGGCGAGCACGGGGCCCGCGGGCACACCGTGCTCGCGCTCGGCCGGATCCAGCAGTCGGGCATCCTCACCCGGATCGGCCAGTGGCCGCGCGCCCTGGAGGTCCTCTCGACCGTCGACGCCGACCGCGACGAGCTGAGCGACCGGGCCGGATGCGTCGTCGAGCTCAACCTCGGGATCACCCATCAGTACCTGCACCACCTCGCCGAGAGTGAGCGGCATCTCGTCCGCGCCGAGCGGATGGCCGCCGTCGGCGGGTTCGCCGACCTGCGGTTCATGGCCCAGCACAACCTCGGGAGGCTCGCCTTCGTCCGCGGCGACCTCGCCCAGGCGCTGGACCGGATGGCGCGCGCCAACGCGCTGCCCGCCGACGTCAACCGCTCCACGTCGCGATGTGAGTACGCCCGGGTCCTCATCGACGCCGGGCTCCTCGACGAGGCCGAGTCCCTCCTGCATGAGGCGCGGGCCGAGGCGCGCTCCAGCCATCTCGTCCAGGAGGACGGCGAGGCCTCGCTCGAGCTGACCCGGCTCGGTCTGCTGACCGGGGACTATCCCGAGGCGCGGCGGGAGGCGGCCGCCAGTCGGCGCGCCTTCGCTCGGCGCGATGCGACCGCCTGGCGGGCCCAGGCGGAGCTGCTCGAGCTCGAGGCGGCGCTCGTCTCCGGCGCCCCGTCCCGGCGGATGGTCGAACGGGCGACCGCACTCGCCGACGGACCCGCCCATGAGGCCGGCGTCGCCTCCCAGGCGGCCATGCTCGCGGCCGAGGCGCTGGCCCGTGCCGGCCGGCTCGACGAGGCCCGGGAGCGGCTGACCGGGATCGGTGGGCCGCGACGCCTGTCCTTCACCGAACGGCTGCACCTCGCGCTGACCCGGGCCACCGTCGCCGCTGCCGCGGGCGAGCGCCCCCGCTCGCGGGCGGTGCTGCGTCGGGCGGCCGGCTGCCTCGCCGACGAGCAGGCCCGGTATGCCGGCCTCGACAACCGGACCGCGCTGGCCCTGCACAGCAGGCGGCTCACGGCGCTCGACATCGCCCTCGCGCTTCAGTCCGGGACGCCGTCGGCGGTCTTCGCCGCGACGGAGCGGTGGCGCGGCGTCTCGAGCCGCCTGCCCCCGGTCACCCCGAGCGGCGATGCCCGGCTCGACGGTCTCCTCGCCCGGCTCCGCCAGCTGCGCGGGGAGCTGCGGTCCGCCACCGGCACCCGCCGGCAGGAGATCATCGAGCGGGTCCGGCGCCTCGAGCGCGACGTCGCCCACCGGGACTGGGAGACCGCCTCGACCGGAGCGGCCCACCCGCACCACGAACGGGTCCGCCCGGTCGGCTACCCCGAGCTGCGGGCCGCGCTCGCCGCCGAGCGCGTGGGCCTCGTGGCCCTCTTCGTCCACGACGGGCGGCTGCGGGCCGTGACGGTCCAGGCCGACCGGGCCGTCGTCACCGACCTGGCCGACCAGGCCGAGATCGTCGAGCTCGTCCAGCGCGGCGCCGCCGACCTCACGACGATCGGCCGGGTCGGCGTCACCGCCCTGCGGGAGGCCGTCGACCGGTCGCTGACATCGACGATGGGCCGGCTCGACGTCCTGCTGCGACCCGCCTACCCCGACTCGGCCGAGCGGCTCGTCATCCTGCCCTCCCGGCTGCTCGCCTCGCTGCCCTGGCGGCTCCTGCCCGGCATCGAGGGCCGCCCCCTCGTCGTCGCGCCGTCGGCGACGTTCTGGACCGGCGGGCCGGGGTATGCCGCCCGGCCGCCCGCCGAGGGCATGCTCGCCATCGCGGGACCGGACCTCGGCCGCGCCCGGGTCGAGGCCGCCGCCGTCGCCCGCCGGTGGGCCGGCACCGCGGTCGCGGGGACTGAGGCCACCGGCGACGTGCTGACAAGCGCCCTGCGGGATCGCCGGGTCGTCCACGTCGCGGCGCACGGGACGCACCACGACCAGAGCCCACTCTTCTCGCACGTCCACCTCGCCGACGGCCCGGTCTTCGCGCACGAGTTCCAGCGGGTCGGGGTCGGGGCCGAGCACGTCGTCCTGTCGGCCTGCGACGTCGGCCGGGCCCACGTCCGCCACGGCGAGGAGGCGCTCGGGCTCACGGCCAGCCTGCTCGCCAACGGTGTGCGGTCCGTCGTCGCGTCGGCGGCCCCGGTCCGCGACGAGCAGGCGGAGGCGGTCATGACGGCATACCACCGGGAGCTGGCGAGCGGGACGGACGCCGCCCTCGCCCTGGAACGGGCCGCGGTCGGCATCCCGGACGGCCGGCTGTTCTGCGCCTACGGGACGGACTGGGCCGCGTCGCCCCTCACCGAGCCGGAGCGACGCTCGTCACCGACCGTGGCGGCGACGAGCGTCGGCTGAGGCTCAGATGAACAGGGCCGGCTCGCGGAAGAGCGCCTCATAGGGGTCCTCGCCCGCCTGGGGGAAGCGCACCCGGGCCGGGATGCCGGTCGCGACGGCGCCGGCCGGGACGTCCTTGACCACGACGGAGTTCGCGCCGACCTGGACGCCCGCTCCGAGAGTCACCGGACCGAGGATCCGGGCGCCGGTGCCGACGGTGACGTCGTCGCCGAGCGTGGGATGGCGCTTGACCTTCTCGAGGGACCGGCCGCCGAGCGTCACACCGTGGTAGAGCATGACGTCCTTGCCGACCTCCGCGGTCTCGCCGATGACGACTCCCATGCCGTGGTCGATGAAGAACCGGCGGCCGATCGTCGCTCCGGGGTGGATCTCGACGCCGGTGACCGCCCGGGTGAGCGTCGAGAGGATCCGGGCGGCGGGCTTGAGCCGCGGGGTCTGCCACATCTTGTGCGCGACCCGGTAGGACCAGATGGCGTGCAGACCGGGCGAGTTGAGGAAGACGTCTGCCCGGTTGACGGCGGCGGGGTCGCGGGCGATCGCGGCGTCGATGTCCTCGCGGACGGAGCGGCGCAGCGATCCGACCCCGCGGACCAGCCGGGTCCCCGCCCGCCGGGCGGGCGGGGAGGTGAGGGCGGCAAGAGAGGCCATGGGCTAGTCGACGATCCCCTCGAACAGGACGGTGGACAGGTAGCGCTCGCCGAAGCTCGGGATGATGACGACGATCGTCTTCCCGGCGTTCTCGGGACGGGTCGCGACCTCGTTCGCGGCGGCGAGCGCGGCGCCGGAGGACAGGCCGACGAGCAGGCCCTCCTCCCTCGCGGCGCGGCGGGCCCAGTCGACCGCGGCCTCGGCGTCGATGTCGACGACCTCGTCGTAGATGCTCGTGTCGAGGATCTCGGGGACGAAGTTGGCGCCGATCCCCTGGATCTTGTGCGGTCCGGGCTGCCCTCCGTTGAGGATCGGGGACTCGGCCGGCTCCACGGCGACGATGCGGACGTCGGGCTTGCGCTGCTTGAGGACCTGGCCGACGCCGGTGATCGTCCCGCCGGTGCCGATGCCCGCCACGACGATGTCGACGCCGCCGTCGGTGTCCTTCCAGATCTCCTCGGCCGTCGTGCGCCGGTGGACCTCCGGGTTGGCCTCGTTGGCGAACTGGCGGGCAAGGACGGCGTTGCGCCGGTCGGCGACGATCTTCTCCGCCTCGTCGACGGCGCCCTGCATCCCGCCTCCGGCCGGGGTGAGAACGAGCTCGGCCCCGTAGGCCTTGAGGAGTGCCCGGCGCTCCTTGCTCATCGACTCCGGCATGGCGAGGACGACGTGGTATCCGCGGGCGGCGCCGACCATGGCCAGGGCGATGCCGGTGTTGCCGGACGTCGCCTCGACGATCGTGCCGCCCGGCTTCAGCGCCCCCGCGGCCTCGGCCGCGTCGACGATGGCGACGCCGATCCGGTCCTTGACCGAGCTCGCCGGGTTGTAGAACTCGAGCTTCGCGGCGACGGTGGTCCCGCTGTCACCCGTGTCGATGATCCGGTTGATCCGCACGAGCGGGGTGTGCCCCACCGCCTCGGTGACGTCGTTGAGGATCGGCATGCGCATGCTCTCCTGTGGCTCGGATGCCGCCCGTCCGCGACACTGCGGACCGGCCGGCGACTGCTCGGTCGATGTCGGACGAGAGTCCGGCGCGAACGCCGGGTCTCCGGGCCCAGGCCCCGTGACGCGGGTTCCCGGACCCATTCTCGGTCAACCCACGACCTGTTATGCCTATTCCAACAGATCGTTATTTCTCGCCGCAATGTGGGGTCGACCCGCAGATCCGCGCCGGCGCCGCCCGGGCAACGCTAAGTGACTCGCGAGTAATATGCCGGTCACACCGCCGCGGGGTGCCACCCATCGGCGGTCGGCCCGTAGTCTCGGGCCGACCGCCGCGGGGTGCCACCCATCGGCGGTCGGCCCGTAGTCTCGGGCCGGACACGGACGGACGACCCGGCGGCCCCGCCGGCAGGTTGGAGTGAGCGATGACCTACGTGCTGGTGATCGGCCTCATCATGAACGCCATCGCCTTGCCCCTCGCGGCCCGCCGCGTGCTGTGGATCCTGCGGCTCGTCCGCAGCGGCCAGCCCGCGCCGGACCGGGTTGAGAACGTCACCCAGCGGCTCGGCACCGCGGTCAAGACCGAGCTCGTCGAGGTCCTCGGTCAGCGCAAGCTGCTGAAGTGGACGCTGCCCGGCGCGGCGCACTTCTTCGTGTTCTGGGCCTTCCTCATCCTCGCGACGGTCTACCTCGAGGCCTACGGCGCCCTCTTCGACGAGAACTTCCACATCCCCCTCGTCGGCCACTGGGCGGTGCTCGGGTTCGCCCAGGACTTCATCGCCGTCATGGCCTTCCTCGGCGTCATCGTCTTCTCCGTCATCCGGCTGCAGAACTCCCCGGACCGGCTGGGCCGCAGGTCACGGTTCGACGGCTCGCACCTCGGCGGGGCCTGGCTGACGCTGTTCATGATCGTCAACGTCATCTGGTCGATGTTCCTCTTCCGCGGGGCCGCGGTCGTCACCGGCCACTTCCCCTACGGCAGGGCGGCCTTCATGTCGCACGCCGTCGGCGGGGTACTCGACGGCCTCGGCACCGAGACGAACCAGGTCCTCGAGCACGTCGGCCTGCTCATCCACATCGGCGTCATGCTGATCTTCCTCATCTTCGTGCTGCACTCGAAGCACCTGCACATCTTCACCGCGCCGTTCAACGTCGCCTTCGGCAGACGACCGGTGGCGCTCGGCGCCGCCAAGCCCCTCACCGTGGCCGGCAAGCCGTTCTCGGTCGACATGGCCGACGAACTTGACGAGGGCGCCTCGCTCGGCGTCGGCAAGGTCGAGGACTTCACCTGGAAGGGGCTGCTCGACTTCACGACGTGCACCGAGTGCGGCCGGTGCCAGAGCCAATGCCCCGCGTGGAACACCGACAAGCCACTCTCCCCCAAGCTGCTCATCATGGGCCTGCGGGGTGCTGCCACCGCCAAGGCGCCCTACGTGCAGGCCCTCGCCCACGCCGGCGGGGATCGGGAGAAGGTCCCCGCCGCGCTCGCGGCGGTCCCCGGCGACGAGCATGGTGGCGCGCCCACCGGCGACCTCACCTGGCCGGACCTGCCGCTCGTCGGCGACACCGGCTACGACCCGGAGAACCCGCTCACGGCATACGCACCGGTCGGGCCGGGCGCGATCATCGACACCGACGTCCTCTGGTCCTGCACCACGTGCGGGGCCTGCGTCGAGCAGTGCCCGGTCGACATCGAGCACGTCGACCACATCCTCGACATGCGCCGCTACCAGACCCTCATCGAGTCGGCGTTCCCGAGCGAGCTCGGCGGGCTGTTCCGCAACATGGAGAACAAGGGCAACCCATGGGGCCTCGGCGCGAAGGCGCGGCTCGACTGGGCCAGGGACCTGCCCTTCGAGGTCAAGGTCCTCGGCCGGGACGTCGAGTCGGCCGGCGAGGTCGACTACCTGTTCTGGGTCGGCTGCGCCGGCGCCTACGAGGACCGCGCGAAGAAGACGACCCGCGCCGTGGCCGAGCTGCTCGACCTGGCCGGGGTGTCGTTCGCGGTGCTCGGCGACGGTGAGACGTGCACGGGCGACTCCGCCCGCCGGGCCGGCAACGAGCTGCTGTACCAGACCCTCGCCGAGCAGAACATCGAGACGATGAGCGGCTTCGGCGTGACGAAGGTCGTCGTCACGTGCGCGCACTGCTTCAACACGATCAAGAACGAGTACGCCCAGCTCGGCGCGCAGTACGAGGTGCTCCACCACACCCAGCTGCTCAACCGTCTCGTCCGTGACGGGCGGCTCACGCCCGTTCAGCGCCCGGCCGGCGCCCTCGCGTCGTCCGGCAAGGACGCCGCCTCGACCGGCCCGAGCGTGACCTACCACGACCCGTGCTACCTGGGTCGACACAACCGGGTCTACGCCCCGCCGCGCGAGCTGATCGGGGCCCTTCCCGGTGTCGAGCTGCGCGAGATGCCCCGCACGGCCGAGCGCTCCTTCTGCTGTGGGGCCGGTGGCGCCCGGATGTGGATGGAGGAGAACCTCGGCACCCGGGTCAATGTCAACCGGACCGACGAGGCCATCGCGACCGGCGCGGACCGGATCGCCATCGGCTGTCCCTTCTGTCGGGTCATGCTCTCCGACGGCCTCACCGAGCGGCAGGCCGAGGGCGTGGCCGCCGATGTCGAGGTCGTCGACATCGCCCAGATGCTGCTCGCGGCCGTCCAGCGCGAGTCCGCGCCCCAGCCGGAGCCCGAGCCGGCCGCTGCACCGCCGGCGAGGACCGAGCCAGAGCCGACGTATGCCGCAGCCGCCGCGCCAGCCCCCGCGGCGCCCGCGGCGCCCGCCCTCGCCGAGGACACCGACCCCTGGGACGAGCCCGCCCCGACCGACACCACGCCAACCGACGCGGCGCCCGCGAAGCCACCGGCCGCCGAGGACACCGACCCCTGGGACGAGCCCGCCCCGACCGACACCACGCCAACCGACGCGGCGCCCGCGAAGCCACCGGCCGCCGAGGACACCGACCCCTGGGACGAGCCCGCCCCGACCGACACCACGCCAACGGACGCGGCGCCCGCGAAGCCACCGGCCGCGGCATCGACATCCGCGGACGGGGTCGAGCCCGCCGGCGTCGACGATCCCGACCCCTGGGACTGAGTCCGCCGGGCCGGTGGGCGCGCGGCCGGGCGTTGGTGGGCCTAGGCTCGGCGCATGTCCGCTGCCATCCGCTGGGTCTCGGCGGTGCTCGGAACCCCGGCCGCGGCGTCCGAGATCACCGAGGCGTTCTGGGCCGGGGTGACCGGCTACGGCCTCCGGCGCACCCCGACGGACGAGGCGGAGACCCGGCTGGCTCCGGGCGCCGGCGACCCCTACCTGCGGCTCGTCCGGCTCGGGCGACACTCGGCGCTCACCCTGCACCTCGAGATCACCGCGAAGAACGTCGCGAAGGCGGCGGCGCGGGCCGAGGGGCTCGGCGCGCGCGTGCACCTCGAGGAGGCCATGGCGCGCATCGTCTCGCCCGGCGGGCTCGGCGCGACGATCGTCACCGGCGAGCGGGGAACCCGGCCCAAGCCGTCCCGGCAGCCCGGCGGCCGGACCATCGTCGACCAGGTCTGCCTCGACATCCCCGTCAGCGCCTACGAGGCCGAGAGCGGGTTCTGGACGGCGCTGACCGAGTGGGAGCTCATCGACCCCGACCCGACCGACGTGTTCGCCCGACTCGGCCGACCGGACGGCATCCCGCTCGCGCTGATCCTCCAGCGCCTCGACGACGCGCAGCCGGTCGTCACCGCCCATCTCGACCTCGCCTGCGACGACCGCGCGGCCGAGACCCGGCGGCACGAACGGCTCGGGGCGACGATGCTGCGCCGCCACGACGAGTGGAACGTCCTCGCCGACCCGGCCGGTCGTGTCTACTGCATCACCGGCCGCCTCCCGGGCGAGGTGTGACCCCAGCTCAGCGCAGCTCGACCATGAGGGCGGCCAACCGGGCCCGGCTCGCGATGCCCAGCTTGCGGTAGATGTGGGCGAGGTGCGCGTCGACGGTTCGTGGCGAGACGAAGAGGGCCTCGGCGATCTGTCGGCTCGTCATCCCCGCGGCCACGTGCTGCGCGACGGCGAGCTCGGCCGGGGTGAGCAGGTCGGTCAGCACCCGCACCGGCTCGCTGCTCTCGGCGAGGGTCCGTGCGACCTCACGCACCGCCGTCCCGGTCACCGCACCGTCGGCCACCCACCCTTCCGGAACCGCCCGGCCGGCCGGCTCGACCGGCGAGCACGAGGCGACGCCCCAGGGCACGGCATACCGCTCGCGCCGCACCGCCCGTGCGGCGGCGGCACAGCCGCGCGACCATGCCGTCCACTGGCCACCCCGGCGCCGACCGAGGGCGGCGAGCCCGTCGAGCGCGTCGGCCGCCCGCAGTGGGAGGCCGAACCGCACGGCGTGGTCGAGCGCGGCGTGGAAGGTCGCCGCCGCCTGGTCGTCCTCGTCGCGGTCGAGCAGCGCGCCGCCGAGGACCAGCCGGGCCCCGACGCTCTCGCGCCCCAGCCGACAGCTGTCGGCGAGGACGACGACGTCGGCCGCCAGCCCCGCGGCCCGCTCCGCCTCACCGGACAGCAGGAGGGTGCGGGCGTCCTCGCACAGCACCGGGAGCCGGACCGCCCACGGCAGCGTGTCACGGTCGACCGGCATGGCCCGCCGGCTCGGGTCGGCCTGGCGGGCCAGGTTGTCGGCGAGCAGCGCGATGCGGTGCTCGCCCGTGTCCTGGGCCTCGGCGTATGCCGCCCGCGCGGCGGCGAGCGCCTCGAGCGTCCGCCCCTGCTCGAGGGCGATCCGGCCGAGAAGGAGCCGAGCCGACAGGGCGATCCAGCGCTCCTGCGGGGGCGCGCCCGTCATGACGAGCTCGGCGACGGCCTGCGCCTTGCGGAAGTCGCCGCGCGCGGTGTGGACGTCGACGAGGGTCCGCCGCGCCTGCCGCACGACGTAGCTGTCGGCGCCGCCGAGCTCGACGGCTCGCTCCGCGTCCGCCTCGGCCCGGTCGAGGTCGGCGGCGTCGAGGTGCATCTCGGCGCGGATCGAGAGGTTACGAGCCGACTCCAGGGCCGGGTCGGGCGCGGTCGCCGCGTGCTCCTGGGCCCGGTCGAGGAGGGCGAGCCCTTCGTACGTGCCGCGCGCCTCGGAGACACAGATGCCGGCCCGCCGCGCCACCTGGGCGCCGATGTCGGGTGGACCGTCACCGCTGGCGAGGACCCCCTCGAGGATCTCGCCCGCCTCGCGGTGCCGCATCGCCGCGTACAGCGCGGGGAAGACCCGGTTGGCGAGGGCGTAGCCGCGTGCCCTCGTCGCCGGATCCGCACAGGCCGCCTCGATCGCGGCGCGCATGACCGGCAGGTCGGCCAGCCACGCCTCGCCGGCGGTTCCGACGAGCGGGTCGTCGGGGGTCACCCGCTCGGCCCACCGCAGCAGCCCCTCCTCGACGCGGGCCGCGTCGTCTCCACCGACGGTGAGGCCCACGGCATACGCCCGGATCGGCGCGAGCATCCCGAACCGGCCGTCACCCTCGACGATGACGAGGCTGCGCCGGGCCAGGTCTGCGGCCACGGAGGCGGCCCGGTCGCGCCCGAGCCCCGCTATCTCGGCCAGCACGTCGAGACCGACCGGTTCGGCGAGCTGGGCGAGGCGGAAGAAGCAGCGGGCCCGGTCCTCGTCGAGGAGCGCGACGGAGGCGTCGAGCGCCTCGGCCATCGAGTGGGTCGGCGCGGCGTTCCGCACGCCGACGACGGCGACCTGGGCGGCGAGCTGCTCGATGAGCAATGGCAGGCCGCCGGTCGCGAGGAGCAGCCGCCGCAGGGTCTCCCCGTCCGCCGCAAGGTCGATCGGCGAGCCACCCGCCGCCGCGACCCGCTCCAGGCACAGCTCGAGCGCCGGGCCCTGGAGGGGGGACCCCACCCGGGGCAGCGGCAGCGGGCCGAGCCGCACGACGTGCTCGACACTCAGGCCCAGCGGGGCCCGCGCCGTGACGACACAGCGGGTGTCGGAGGTCTCCTCGTAGAGCCACGCCATCGTGTCGGCGAGGCCCTCGAGCTCGCCGACGCCGTCGACGACGAGGAGGGTCCCCGAGCCGTCGACGGCCCGGGCCAGCGCCCCCTGCCTCGAGTCGCCGGGAGCCTGTTCGCCCTCCAGAGCGGCCAGGCACCGGTCGATGAGCACGTCGACGTCCCGACAGGAGCCGGCGTCGACCCAGGCCACCTGCGGCTCGTCCGCGACGACGGTCCGGGTCAGGAGCGTCTTGCCGCAGCCGGGCGGGCCGACGACCGACACACAGCGCGCACCGGGGAGTACGGAGGCAAGCTGGACCCGCTCGACGTCCCGGCCCAGGCACGGTGTCACCACGTCTCGCAGGCTACCGGGCGTACAGCGGCCCGCGGCCCGAGCACGCGACCGCCTGGCGCAGCACCCGACCGCCCGGCGACGGCGCTGCTGGGGCGCCGCTGGACCGAATCGGTGAAATCACGGATGCTCCCGGGCCGTCGACCCGACAAGGTGGTCACACGCGGCGTGGGACGCCGTCGCGGACTGGGGGTCGGACGTCACGGAGGGGTGATGTCCGGCTGCACGTCGGTCCCCGTCTCGGTTGACGCCAGGGACACACGAGGCGCGGGCGGCATGGTTGCCGCCCGCGCCTCACCGCGCCCGGGTCGTGCGTCCACGGCGGACGGCGCGCTCAGCCGAGGTTGTTGTCAACGAGGAACTGCTGCGCGACGTCCTTCGGGTCCTTCTTCTCGACATCGGTCTGCTGGAGCAGCGCCGAGAGCTTGTCGGTGGTCAGGGCCGCCGAGACGGCGTTGAGCGCACCAGAAACCTGATCGGCGACGTCCTTGCGGACGAGCGGGACGATGTTCTGCGAGCCGAACAGCTTCTTCGTGTCCTCGAGGACGACGAAGTTGTTCGCCGCGATGGCCGGGTCGGTGCTGAAGATGTTGGCCGCGTCGACCTGCCCGTTCTTGAGGGCCTGGACGAGCGTCTGGCCGGTGAGCGCCTTGAACCGCTTGAAGGACACCCCGTAGACCCGCTTGAGCCCGGGAACACCCTGCGGGCGGCTCTGGAACTCCGGCGGGGCGGCGAGCGTCATGTCGCCCGCGACCCCCTTGAGGTCACCGATGGAGGCGAGGTTCTTCGAGTCGGCCGTCTGCTGGGTGACGACGATCGAGTCGTTGTCCTCGGCCGCCGACTTGTCGAGCACCTCCAGGTCGCTCGGGATGAGCCCCTTGAGCGCGTCGTAGACCTCCGTCGGGTCGGTCTTGTCGAACGTCTTGTCGTAGTAGAGCGCGAGTGCGCCGGTGTACTCGGGCAGGACCTGCACCGAGTTGTCCTCGATGGCGCGCAGGTAGATCTCGCGAGCGCCGATGTTCGGCTTCGTCGTCGCATTGACGCCCTTGGCCCGCAGCGCCCCGGCATAGATCTCGGCGAGCAGGACCGACTCGGAGAAGTTCGCGGACCCGACGACGATGTCGCCGCCGCCGGCGGCCGACGTCCCTGAGGACGAACTGTCGGTCGAGAGCGGGTCCGAGCTGCTGCCGCAGGCGGCGAGCCCGAGGATGCCCGCCGTCGCCAGGGCGACGGCGGCGGACAAGCGTAGGTGGTGCTTCATGGGTTTCCCTTCGGTCGGGTGCGGATGTCAGACACGCGTGGCGAGGTCAACGTCGTCGCTCGCGGGGTCCTTCCCTGCCTCCGGCTCGGGTCGGTCCGACCGCCCGGCGGCCCGGCCGGTCAGCCCGGGCGAGACGGCATACCGCTGGACGGTGCTGAGCAGCGCCTCGGCGAGCAGGGCGAGGAGGGCGACAAGGAGGGCGCCCCCACCGGTCTGGTCGAACTCGCCTCTGGCGATGCCGTCCTGGATGAACCGGCCGAGGCCCCCGATCCCGACATATGCCGCGAGCGTCGCCGTCGCGATGACCTGGAGCACCGCCGAGCGGATGCCGGACAGCAGCAACGGGAGCGCGCACGGCAGCTCGACCTGACGGAGCAGCTCGCCGCCGGTCATCCCGACCCCGAGGGCGGCGTCCCGGGCCTGCGGGTCGACCGCCTCGATCCCCGAGTAGGTGCCGGAGAGGATGGGCGGGATCGCGAGGAGGACGAGTGCCGCGGCGGCCGGGAGGAAGAACGCGAGGTCGTTGTGGATGTGCGGGCCGATCCACATCGAGAAGGCGAAGAGCAGGCCGAGGGTCGGCACGGCCCGGGCGGCGTTGGCGGCGGTGACGAGCCAGCGCCCCCTGCCGGAGTGCCCGACGAGGATGCCGATCGGGATGGCGACGAGCGCCGCGATGAGGACGATGGCGAGGCTGTACCAGACGTGCTGGTACAGCCGCACGGCGATGCCGTTCTGGCCCTGCCAGTTCTCCGGCGAGACGAGCCACTGCCAGATGGTGCCGATCATGTGGCGGCCCCCACCCGGGCGCGCAGCCACGGCGTGAGCGCTCGACTCGTGAGGACGATGACGAGATCGAAGAGGAGGGCGAGCAGCATCGTCGCGACGATGCCGGTCAGCAGCTCGCCCTGGATGTAGCGCTGGTAGCCGTCGTAGAGCAGGTCCCCCAGCTGGGACACCCCGACGAGGGAGGCGACGCTGACGATGCTGACGTTGCTCACCGCGGCGACCCGCAGCCCCGCCGTCACGACCGGGATTGCGAGCGGCAGCTCGACGGAGACGAAGCGGCGCAGGCCGCGGAAGCCCATCGCCGTCGCCGACTGGCGCACGTCCGTCGGGACCGAGGAGAGGCCGTCGGCGACCGTCCGGGCCAGGAGGGCCACGGTGTAGACGCTCATCGTGATGACGACGTTGACCGGGTCGAGGATCTGGGTGCGCAGCACGAGCGGGACGATGATGAACAGCGCGAGGCTCGGGATCGTGTAGAGCAGGCCCGTCGTCGTGATGACGACGGGGTAGGCCGTGCGCCACCGGTTGGCCGCCCAGCCGAGCGGCAGCGCGAGGAGCAGGCCGATGACGAGCGGGATCCCCGCCAGCAGGATGTGTCGTCCGGTGAGGACGAGGACGTCGTGCCAGTGGGTCGCCAGCCAGCTCACGGCGCCTCGTCCTCGTCGAGCGGGGGCCGGTCGGTGTCCTCGATGATCGTCAGCACCTCGTGGGCCAGCACGGTGCCCGAGAACGCGCCGGATTCGTCGACGATGACCCCCCGCCGGCTCGGGCTCGACAGCGCGGCGTCGAGCGCGGCGCGCAGCGACCCGGTGGACGACGCGACGGTGCCGCCGCGATGAAGGTCGTCGCGACCGATCTCGCCCTCGACGCTCGCGGTGTCGACCCAGCCGAGCGGTGCGTCGCTCTCGTCGAGGACGAGGACCCAGCCGTCGCCGCCCGGCTCGGGGCGCTGCCCGATCAGCGCGGTCCGCTCCTGGTGGAGGGTGAGCCGGGGCGCGGCCTGGAACTGCAGGGAGCGGTAGCCCCGGTCCTTCCCGACGAAGTCGGCGACGAAGTCGTCGGCGGGATGGGCGAGCAGGTACGCCGGGTCGGCCACCTGGGCGAGGTGGCCGCCGACCCGGAACACGGCGACCTGGTCGCCGAGCTTGATGGCCTCGTCGATGTCATGGGTGACGAAGACGATCGTCTTGCCGAGCTCGTCCTGGAGCCGGAGGAACTCGTCCTGCAGCTGCTCACGAACGACGGGGTCGACGGCGCTGAACGGCTCGTCCATGAGCATGACGGGCGGGTCGGCCGCGAGCGCCCGGGCGACGCCGACCCGCTGCTGCTGGCCGCCGGAGAGCTGGCTGGGGTAGCGGTCCGCCAGCTCCACGGAGAGGCCGACGGTCTCGAGCAGCTCCATCCCCCGGCTGCGGATCCGCTCCTTCTTCCAGCCGAGCAGCCGCGGGACGGTCCCGACGTTGTCGAGGACCGTCCGGTGGGGGAAGAGTCCGGCGTGCTGGATGACGTAACCCATGCCGCGCCGCAGCTCGGCGGGCTTGAGCGAGGCGGTGTCGCGGTCGTCGAGGCTGATCGTCCCCTCGGTCGGCTCGATCATCCGGTTGACCATCCGCAGCGACGTCGTCTTGCCGCAGCCGGACGGGCCGACCAGGACGGTGATCTCCCCCGTCGGCGCCGTGAGCGTGAGGTCGTCGACGGCGGTGGTGCCGTCCGCGAACGTCTTCGTCACGCCGTGGAAACGGATCATCGAGGGTCCCCTAGCCGTGGGTCCGGGCTCATCCAACCTAACCCGACTCCACCGACAGCGATAGAACGGATGAGTTCTCGTCGAGGGATGCCGAGAACCTCGACGGTGACGGGTCGTGTCCTGTCCTACCCAGTCCGGGTCGACCGAAGCGGCGTCCCCTCAGGCCGGGCCCGGGCCGTGGCCCGGGCCGGGCTCGAGGACGAGTTCCTCGGCGAGGGTGCGCAGCTCGGCGGCCAACGCCTCGAAGTCGTGCCGGTCGCCGGTGCGGCCGACGATCTCCACGCAGTCGCGGTAGCCGGCGGGGAACACCCGCCAGGTGATCGAGCTGATCGCCTTGCCGAAGAAGGACTCCGAGTAGACCTCGACCGTGACGACGGCCGGGCCCACCGCGACGGTCGTCTCCTCGACGGACCGGGCGAGGCTGCGCAGGCCGTGCGGCCGCTTCTGGACGGACAGGTCGGCGACGTAGGCCGCTGGTGAGGCGAAGGCGTCCCGCACCGGGCCGGCATACATGAAGGCGCGCGGCGTGGCCGAGGCCCGGTCGGGCACCCACAGCCCGGCGATGCTGAGCGAGCCGAGGCGGGCGATGCTGGCATCCTCCTCGCGCACGGCGTTCGCGATGCGCTCCTGGCCCGCCGGGTCCTCGGCCGCGAGCGCGGCGACGGCGTCGGCCTGCTCAGGTCCGGCATGGGGCAACCACGTCACCCAGCCGGCGGCCTGGGCGAAGGAGAAGCGCTCGATCGACGTACTCACGAGGGAACGGTATCGGCGATCCGGCGGAACGGCCGCGCCTCCTCCAGCTCGAAGGCCAGTTCGAGGAGCCGTCGCTCCTCGCCGCGGCGCGCGGAGAAGAGGACCCCGAGCGGCAGCCCCTCTGCCGTCTCGCCCAGCGGCAGGGACAGCGACGGCGCACCGGCCGCATTGTGCAGGGGGGTGAACCCGGCGTAGTCGACGAGCCGGCCGAAGTGCACGTCGAAGGTGAGGTCGGCGCCGAGGTGGCCGATCTGCGGGGTGGTGTGCGTGAGGACGGGGGTGAGCACGACGTCGACGTCGCCGAACATCCGCTCGTAGAGCGCGCCGGCCGCCGCGAGCCGGGCGATGACGAGCGGCGCCTTGGCCGCCCGCCTGCGGAACCGGTGGGCCAGGCCGATGGTGAGCGGGTCGAGGCGTTCCTTGTCGAAGCCGTCGCCGAACAGCCGCTTGCCCTCGGTCGCGATGCCGAAGGCGAGCATCGCCCAGTAGTCCTCGAAGTCGGACTTGAACGAGCGCAGCGTGCGGGGAGTGTAGGCGACGACGTCGTGCCCGAGGCTCTCCAGCAGCCGGCCCGTCGCGAGGACGGCCTCGCGGGTGTCGTCGTCGGAGGGCGGGGCGGCCGGGGAGTCGACCGCGAGGCCGACCCGCAACCGCCGCGCCGGCGGCCCGTCGACCGCGGCGACCGGCAGCAGCCGTGGGTTGCGGTAGGTCAGCTCGGCTGCCTCGAAGAAGCGCGCGACGTCGCGGACCGACCGGGCCAGGACGCCGTCGGTGACGACCCGGACCGGCATCGAGCGCGCGCTGTCGTCCGGCTGGAGCCGACCGCGCGAGGGCTTGAGCCCGACGAGACCGCAGGCGGCGGCGGGGATCCGGATCGAGCCGCCGCCGTCGTTGCCGTGGGCGATCGGGACGACGCCGGCGGCGACGAACGCGGCCGACCCACCGGACGAGCCGCCCGAGGAGTACTCGGTGTCCCACGGGTTGCGGGTGACGTCGGCGCCGACCCGCTCGGTCGTCGCCGTCCAGCCGAACTCCGGCATCGTCGTCGAGCCGATGGGGATGACCCCGGTGTCGAGGAACTGCCGGGTGAAGCCGCCGTCCACCGGGACCGGGGCGGTCGGCAGGGCCCGCGAGCCCATCGTCATCGGCATGCCGGCGACGTGGATGTTGTCCTTCGTCACGGCCGGCACGCCGCCGAAGGCCCCGCGCGGACGGTGCAGCGCCGCGGCCCGGGCCCGGGCGCGGTCGACATCGGAGTGGGCCAGGGCGTTCAGGACCGGGTTGACCACCTCCATCCGGGCGATCGCCGCCTCGACCACCTCGAGGGGGCTCACCTCGCCGGAGGCGATCCGGGCGGCGACCTCGGTGGCGTCGCCGGCTCCCAGGGCGTCGTCGGCGAAGGCGTGGACGCGGGAGCCGTGAACGACGTCGGTCATCCCCCCAGTCTTGTCAGCGGGGCTACCGATGGGAACCCACCGCCCGTGTGAGGTGCCGGACGTCTTCTTCTGGTAGGCATTCGGGTGATGTACTCGCGAGTCGTCAACGCGTTCTCCGCAACCCGGGCGGGGACGTGGGTCGTCCGCACCGTCGCGGCCCGGGTGGACCCGGTCCTCTTCGAGCGCACCGGCGGTCGGTTCACCGTGACCGGTCGCCCCACGCTGCCCATGCTCACCCTGACCGTCCCGGGCCGCCGGTCCGGTATGCCGCGGCGCGTCCAGCTCGCCTACCTCACCGAGCGCGGGGACGGGGCGCGCGACGCCGACGGCACGGCATACCTCGTCGTCGCCAGCGCGATGGGCCAGCAGCGCGACCCGGACTGGCTCCTCAAACTCCGCGCCGCCGGCCGCGCCACGGTGCGGCTGCCCTCGGGCGTCCTCGACGTCACCGCCGCGGAGCTGGACGAGGAGCAGCGCCAGCGGGTCTGGCCCGCCCTCGAGGCGACGATCCCCCAGCTGCGCCGGTACGTGACCCGGACGACGCGGGCCATCCCCGTCGTGCGCCTCACCCCCGTCCCCGAGGCGGAACCCGCAGACTGACCTCGTGACGACGCTCCTGGACCGCTCCTCGACGCGCGGTCGGGCCACCCTCGTCGCGGTCGCCCTCGGCTCCGGCGTCGCGATCCTCGACGGGACGGTCGTCAACGTCGCGCTACGCACCATCGGGGCGGACCTCGGCGCCTCCCTCTCGCAGCTGCAGTGGGTCGTTAACGGCTACATGCTCGCGCTCGCCTCGCTCGTGCTCGCCGGGGGCGCCCTCGGCGACCGGCTCGGGCGGCGCCGGGTCTACCTGGCCGGCATGACGTGGTTCATGCTCGCCTCGGCGCTGTGCGCGGCGGCCCAGACCCCGGGGCAGCTCATCGCCCTGCGGGTCCTCCAGGGCATCGGCGGCGGCCTCATGACCCCCGGCGGGCTCGCGATCATCCAGTCGGTGTACCGGACCCAGGACCGGGCGTCGGCGATCGGCACCTGGGCCGGGATGTCGGGCATCGCGACGGCGATCGGCCCCTTCCTCGGCGGGTGGCTCGTCGACCACGCCGGGTGGCGGTGGATCTTCCTCATCAACGTCCCGCTCTGCCTCGCCGTCCTCGTCCTCACCGCGTGGGCCACCCCCGAGTCACGCGACGAGGAGACGACCGGCCGGTTCGACACGGCCGGGATGGTCCTGACCGTCGTCGCACTCGGCGCGGTCACCTACGCGCTGACCGGGGTGGGGCGCCTCTCGCCCGCACTGGTCGTGGCAGGCGGCGCCGTCGGGATGTCTGCGCTCGTCGGGTTCCTCGTCGTCGAGCGGCGTCAACGCGAGCCGCTCATGCCGTTGTCGCTCTTCGGATCCCGGATCTTCTCGGCAGCGAACGGCATGACGTTCCTCGTCTACGGCGCGCTCGGCGCCGTCCTCTTCTTCCTCGTCCTGCAGCTGCAGGTCTCCTCGGGCTGGAGCGCGCTCGCCGCCGGTGTGTCGGCGCTGCCGGTGACGATCATGCTCATGCTGCTCTCGTCGCGGGCCGCCGCCCTGTCGCAGCGGATCGGCCCCCGGGTGCCGATGTCGGTCGGTCCGGTGGTCTGTGCCCTCGGTGTCGTCCTCCTGCTGGGGGTCGGTCCGGGGACGACGTGGTGGGGGGTGCTGCCGGGGATGTTCGTCTTCGCCGCCGGGCTCGTCCTGCTCGTCTCACCGCTCACCGCGACGGTGCTCGCCGCGGCGCCGGACCGTCATGCGGGGGCGGCCAGCGGGGTCAACAACGCGCTGGCCCGCGTCGGGTCCCTCCTCGCGGTGGCGGCACTGCCGGCGGTCGTCGGCCTGTCCGGCGAGGACTACCGCGACCCGAGGCTGCTGACGGCGGGCTACCAGCGGGCGCTCGTCGTGTGTGCCGCTCTGCTCGTCGTCGGCGGGGTGGTCAGCTGGTTGGGGCTGGCCCGAGCAGAGCGTCCCTGACGTAGGTCGCCGCCGCCCGGTGCCAGGTGGGCGCCCGGAGCAGCATCGCGTGGCCGGAGTGCGGGATCGTCCGGTATGCCGCGTCGACGCCGCGGGCGCGCATCGCCCGGGCCATCGACTCGCTCGCCCGGGGATCGGTCGTCCGGTCCCGGTCGCCGTGGAGGAGCAGCGCCCGCAGACCGGGCCCCCCGCGGACCTCGTCGGACTCATGGACCCACGGCGCAAGCCCGACGACGGCCACGACGTCGCGCTCGCCGGCCAGGCGCAGGGCGACCCGGCCACCCATCGAGTGGCCGACGAGGGCGATCGGCCGACCGGGGTGGACCCGGCGGATCTGGTCCAGGGCCCAGCGCGCGTCGCGGACCGGGCTCATCTCCTGCTCGTTCCAGCCGAAGACGGCGTTCTTGAGCCGGACGACGGACAGCCGACCCGATGCGGCCCGGTCGATGGCCCAGGCGAACGGCATCATCCGCACCGTCGGGCTGGAGGTCCACCGCACCGGACTTCTGCCCTGCTCACCGCCGCCGTGGAGGACGAGGACGACCGCCTCGGCGTCGGGCTGGCCGCCGCCGCGCAGAGCCGGGGCGCTCATCCGCGGCCCGGGGTGGCGTCGGGGGTGGCGACCGACCCGGCCAGCCACGCGGCATACGCCCCGTCGGCCTGCGACACGGGGACGGCGAGGATCTCGGGGGTCTCGTACGGGTGCTCGTCCAGGACCCGCCCGCGCAGGCGATCGAAGGCGGCCGCGGTCGACTTGACGAGCAGGAGGTGCTCGGTGGCGGACTCGAGCTCGCCCTCCCAGCGATAGACCGAGGTGATCCCGGGGACGATCTGGACGCAGGCGGCGAGCCGTTCGTCGACGAGGGTCGCGGCGATCCGGGCGGCGATCGCGCCGTCGGGCACGGTGATCCGGACCTCGATGAGGCCGGCGTCGGACGTGGTCATCTAGACGTCGGTCCGGTGGAAGTTCTTGAACGACCGGCTGGCGGTCGGGCCACGCTGGCCCTGGTAGTGGGAACCGTATGCCGTGGAGCCGTAGGGGTTCTCCGCGGAGGAGCTGAGCCGGAAGAAGGCGAGCTGGCCGATCTTCATCCCCGGCCACAGCATGATCGGCAGGGTCGCGACGTTGGACAGCTCGAGCGTGACGTGGCCGGAGAAGCCCGGGTCGACGAAGCCCGCCGTCGCGTGGGTGAGCAGACCGAGCCGGCCGAGGCTGGACTTGCCCTCGACCCGCGCGGCGAGGTCGTCGGGGAGGGTGACCGCCTCGAGGGTGCTGCCGAGGACGAACTCGCCGGGGTGGAGGACGAAGCCGGTCTCGCTGTCGACCTCGACGAGATGGGTGAGGTCGGGCTGGTCCTGGGCCGGATCGATCACCGGGTACTTGTGGTTGTCGAAGAGGCGGAAGTACTTGTCGAGCCGGACGTCGACACTGCTCGGCTGGACCATGGCCGGGTCCCACGGGTCGAGGACGACCCGACCGGCGTCGATCTGGGCCCGGATGTCGCGGTCGGAGAGGAGCACGGCGTCAGGCTACCCGCCCCGCCGCCCAGCCCCGCCGGTCCCAACTTTCCCGCCTGCAGCGGGAACATGGCACTTCACCCGGCGAATGTCTCGGTGTGAAGTGCCAGGTTCCGGGGTGAAGCAGGCCGATCAGCAGCGCCGCTCGGCCGGCATGCGGTGGCGCCGGCCTGGGTCGGAGGCCTCCGCGGCGGTGGGCTAGACTCACTCGCGCGTCGCTCGAGGTGAGCGCCCCGGACGGTCCCCTGGGGCCATCCGGACATCCCCGGCCCGCAGCGACGGCGACGCAGCGCCGGTGTAGCTCAATGGTAGAGCGCCAGCTTCCCAAGCTGGACACGCGGGTTCGATTCCCGTCACCGGCTCCACGACAAACCCGCAGGTCAGAGACCTGTCGGCCGCCAGTGCCGCCCCGTCACCCACCGCCACAGACCTTCGCGTGCGATCTGTCAGCGATAGGGCTTCGGTGCCGGCGGCTACTCGATGCCCCCCCTCTGTTCGCGGACGAGGGCGTCGAGGCGGTCGGCGATGACCCGGGATGGGGCGTCTGTGGCGTGCTGGTAGATCAGGGCCGCCCGCATGGTGGAGTGGCCCATCCGGTGCATGAGCTCGCGGGTGGAGGCGCCGGTCTGGGCGGCGAGGTGGTTGCCGGTATGCCGCAGGTCGTGGAAGTGGAAGCCGGCCGGCAGGCCCGCGGCATACACGGCCTGGCGCCAGTCGACGATGTCGCGCCAGTTCCCTCGTCGGGGGGTGCCGCCGCGTTCGCCGGTGAAGACCGGCGCCTGGGGGTCTGGCGGGACCCGCTGGAGGTGGTCGCGGAGGATGTCGACGAGGATCGCGGGCAGGGCGACGGTGCGGGCCGAGCCGCTCTTGGGTTGGACGACCTCGAGGGTTGCGCCGCGCTCGGTGATGCTGCGGCGGACGTGGATGAGGCCTTGGTCGAGGTCGATGTCGTGGCGTTGCAGGCCGACGAGCTCGCCCCAGCGCAGGCTGGCCAGGGCGGCGGTCAGGACGAACGCGCGGTGGTGCGGCCCGACCGCGTCGGCGAGGGCGAAGACCTGCGGCACCGACGCCACCGGCCGCTCGGCCGGGGTCTCCCGGTCGGCGCCCTTGATCCGGCAGGGGTTGCGCAGCAGCCGGCCGTCGTCGACGGCGGTGTTGAGGATCGCCCGGAGCAGCCGGTAGGCCTTGGCCATCGTCGGGTCGGAGCGGCCGTCGGCCCGCAGGGCGGCCCGCCAGGCGCGGACCGTCTCCGGGGTGATCGAGCCGATCGGGGTGGCGCCGAGGTAGGGCTGAACGTGGAGCCGGAAGAGCCCTTCGTAGAGGTCCCGGGTGCGAGGGCTGAGGCGGTGCTCGGCGATCCAGCGGGCGGCATACAGCCCGAGCGGGACCCGGGCCAGGTCCGGGTCGGTCCACTCGCCCCGCAGCAGCGCGGACTGGGTGACGGCCAGCCACGCCTGGGCGTCAGCGCGGGTCGGGAACGTCGCCGGCGCGTACCGGCGCAGCCCGTCCGGGCCGAGGTAGCTCGCCTGGTATCGGCCCGACGGCAGCGCCCGCAGGTAGCCGAAGTCGCGGCGCCCGGCCCGCCCCGTCACGAGGCCCGCCAGTCCCGGCGCCGCACGACCACCTCGACCGTGCCGGCCGCGACGAACTCCTCCACCGCCGAGACCGGGATCCGCACGTGCTTGCCGATCTTGACGAACCGGATCCGACGCTCGGCGACAAGCCGCCGCGGGAACCTCGCCGACGTACCCAGGGCCTGGCCGGCCTCCTCGATGGTCAACAGCCGCTCCATGTCCGACTCCTCCGCTCCCGGGCGCGCGAACCGCGCCAGCTCGTGCCTGCGGAGGGAACGGTCGGGTGGGGTCACCATCGGGAGACGCCGGCCGACCGCGGCGCCACGACGCCCCGTCCGCGACCCACGGGGTCACCCCCAAGCCACGCCCTCGCCCCGGCCACCGCCGACCGCCCTCCCGCTCCTCCCGACCCCGACACCCTCGATGGCCTGCCACACCCCGCCACCCCAGACCCGCCACCCCGTGACAGCGGACACGAGAAACTGCCCGGAGGCGGCCATATAGCTGCCCGGTAGTGGCCACGAAGAGTGCCCACTGGCGGTCATGGGATCTGCCCGACACGAAGTTCGTTGGCCTCGCCGCGTCCCGCGGTTGAGGCCCCTCCTGGAGTGCGGTGGCGGTGCTGATGCGCCGACCGCCCCCAGGAGGGACACCGTGAAGTCTGCCGAGGAGATCATGAACATGTTGGAAGCGTTCGATTTGACCGGGTCGTTGCGTGATGCCGGCGAGCTGGCTGGGGTCTCGCACCACACCGTCGGCCGGTACGTCGCAGCTCGTGAGGCGGGCGCGTTGAGCGACCGGCCGGCGTCACGAGCCCAGCTCATCGATGAGCACCTGCCGAAGCTTGAGGAGTGGATCGAGCGCTCCAAGGGTCGGCTGCGTGCGGACATCGCGCACGACAAGCTGGTCGCGCTGGGGTACACCGGTTCGCAGCGCACGACCCGCCGGGCGGTCGCGGCGGTGAAGCGGGACTACCGCCTGGGTCGGGTGCGGGTGCACCGCCCGTGGGTGAGCGAGCCTGGGATGTGGTTGCAGTACGACTTCGGCGACGGCCCGCTGATCGACGGGGTGAAGACGACGTTGTTCGTGGCTTGGCTGGCCTGGTCGCGGTTTCGGGTGGTGCTGGCGATCCGGGACAAGACCGCCCCTTCGGTGATGGCCGCCCTTGATGTGACGCTGCGCCGGATCGGTGGCGCACCGACGTACCTGCTCACTGACAACGAGAGGACCGTCACCACCGAGCACGTCGCCGGCATCGCCGTCCGCAACCCCCGAATCGTTGAGTTCTCACGCCATTACGGAGTCACGATCCACACCTGTGTCCCAGCGGACCCGGCGTCCAAGGGTGGGTCGGAGTCGAGCGTGAAGATCGCCAAGGCCGATCTGGTCCCCAAGGACACCAACCTCCTACCGACGTACGAGAACTTCGCGCAGCTGGAGGCCGCCTGCGAGCAGTTCTGTGCGCACGTCAACGCCCGCGAGCACCGGGTCACGCGCCGCGCCCCGAACGACATGCTGCAGGAGGAGCAGGCCCGGCTGCACCCGATTCCGGCGAGCCCGCACACGGTCGCGTTCGGGGTCACCCGGACCGTTGCGGCCTCGATGCCGATGGTCGCCTTCGAGGGCGGGCAGTACTCGGTCCCGGCCCACCTGCTCGGAGCCACGGTGTGGGTCCGGGTGCATGGCCGCGGCGCGCAGGAGCAGGTCATCATCGTCCACGTCGAGGCGATGGGGCCGGTCGAGGTGGCCCGGCACGCCCGCGCGATCCCAGGCAGCCCGATGGTCCAGGACGCGCACTTCCCGCCCGCACCGGCTGGGGCGTTGAACCGTAAACCATTGGCCCGCAACGCTGCCGAGGTGGAGTTCCTCGCCCTGGGCGATGGGGCCGGGCTCTGGTTGGCCGAGGCCGCCGCAGCCGGTACCACCAAGATCCGGGTCAAGATGGCTGAGGCCGTGACCCTGGCGAAGCTGTTCGACACCAAGGACGTGGACTGGGCGTTGGGGCATGCCGCGGTCCACGCCCGCTTCGGCCACGGTGACCTCGCCTCGATCCTGGACCACCACCACACCACCACGGTGCGCGGTCCTGCCAGTCGGGCCGGTGAGGACCGGTCACTGACCCAGGGCACCGCGTCCTGGGCCGCGTTCGGCGCCGCGACCGCAGCGACGCCGGCCACCGCGGACCTCGACGGCGCCGACGCCACGGACCAGCCCCGATGAGCGCGTCCGCTGTCGGCAAAGACCGTGGCGTCCCGGTCGCCGGTGTCCCCACCGCCCCGCCGCTTCCGCCCGACCTCGAAGCGCTGCTGCGCCGGCTGCGGCTGCCGCACATCCGCGCCCACGCCCCCGAGGTGATCGCAACCGCCCGCGCGCAACGGTGGGAACCGGTGGAGGTCCTCAAGGCCCTGTTCGCCGCCGAGGCCGCCGGGCGGGAACGCTCCGCGCTGGCCACCCGCCGCGCCGCCGCCGGCTTCCCCACCGGCAAGACCTTCGACGCCTGGAGCGCTGAGGCTTCCTCGATCCCCGCCCCGACCCAACAAGCCCTACGCACCCTGGAGTGGGTCCGCCGACGGGAGAACCTCGTGGTGTGCGGGCCGTCGGGGACCGGTAAGACGTTCCTGCTCGAGGCCCTGGGCCAACACGCCGTCGAGCAAGGCCTCAAGGTTGCCTGGTTCACCCTCGAAGACCTCGGCGTGCTACTGCGCCGGCACCGCGCCGACGACACCGTCACCAAAGCCATCGCCCGGGTCCTGCGAGCAGATCTGGTCGTCGTCGACGACATCGGCCTGCTCCCGGTGGCCCAGGACGCCGCCGAGGGGCTGTACCGCCTCGTCGACGCCGCGTACGAGAAACGCTCCATCGCGATCTCGAGCAACCTGCACCCCGCAGCCTTCGACGAGCTGATGCCCAAGACCCTGGCCACCGCGACCGTGGACCGGCTCCTGCACCACGCCCACGTATGCCAGACCACCGGCAAGAGCGTGCGCCTGTCCCAAGCCCTGGCCGGTCAAGGGGTGAGCCCCTTGAGCTGAGCACCAGGCCAGTGGTGGTCAGCACTGGGCAGATCCCATGGCCACCACCGGGCACATCTCGTGACCGTCACCGGGCAGGTCTCACGACCGCCCCTGGGCAGAAACCAATGGCCCTTGACACCCCGTCCTGCCACCGCCCCGAATCCCGACCTCATCCCTCGTCACACACGTCTGGCACCGGTTGGTGCCCCGTCTCGTTGGTACGACTCCCGACGCACCCGCCGGGAGGGGATCAGAGCCGTGGACGAGGACCGTATGCCGCAGCCAGAGCCGGCTGCCGGACCGTCTGGGCGGCGCCTACCCGGGCAGGTGCTCACCTGTGGCTGGTGCGGCTCACCGGTCGCGATACCGGCCCGGGGCCGGGTCCCCAAGTGGTGCGGCCCGACCTGCCGACATCGCGCCTGGGAGCAGCGACGCGCGGCCGCCTCTGGGCTCGCTGCGGTCGAGGTCGTCACCCACCGGGTCGAGGTCAGCGCGCCGGCCCCGGCCGCGGCACCGGTCGCACCGAAGAGCGTCGCGGACTGGAGCCGGCTGCTGGACGACCTGGCAGGCCGGCTCGACACCGGCCGGATCTACGACCGCGATCTCCCCACCCTCAACGAAGCCCTCACCGACGTGATCGACGCATTCAACCGCCGGCTGCGCGCCTGAGACAGGGTCGTCAGCCCGTCACCTCGACATTCACTCACATGCCGAATGGAGGACGTTTGCCGGCGCCCACCGACCGTGACACACTGGTACAAGAACTCGTACCAGTAGGAGATGTCGTGGCTGTCACCGCCAGCGAGGCCCGGAAGAACCTGTTTCCGCTGATTGAGCAGGTCAACGAGGACCGCACCCCGATCGAGATCACCTCCCGCCGCGGCGACGCGGTGTTGATGTCTCGCGCGGACTATGACGCGCTCGAGGAGACGGCCCACCTGTTGCGGGTCCCCGCCAATGCCCGCCACCTGCTCGAGAGCTTGCAGCAGGCGCAGTCCGGGCAGCGGGACGAGCACGACCTGGTGCGATGAGGCTGGTCTTCACACCGAACGGGTGGGCGGACTACACGTATTGGCTGGCCGCTGACCGACAGATGCTCAAGCGGATCAACCGGCTCATCGATGACGCCCTACGCGACCCTGTCGCCGGCATCGGCAAGCCGGAGCCGCTGCGGCACATGCTGGCCGGGGCATGGTCACGTCGGATCACCGAGGAGCATCGGCTCGTCTACCTCGTGGACGGCGACGACCTGATCATCCTCCAGGCCCGCTTCCACTACTCCTGACGAGTCGCCCGCAATTGCCGCTGAGCGGCATGCTTGCACAGTGCTAGCATCGCACCATGACCACCCTCTACATCCGTGACGTCTCGGACGAGGTCGCCGAGACCCTCAAGGAACGCGCCGCAGCGGAGGGCAAGTCGCTCTCCGCTTACGTCGGTGCCGAGCTGACCAAGATCGCGGCGCGACCGACGAACGCCCAGATCGTCGCCAGGCTGCGGAACCGCGACCGATCGGCCGGCCCCACCGCCGATGAGGTCCTCGAGGCGGTCCAGGCCGGCCGGCGGTGATCGTCGTCGACGCCTTGGCGATGGTCGAGGCACTCGTCGGTCGAGACGCCGAGCCCGAGCTCCTGGATGCCCTGGCCGGCGATCTGGACGCCCCGCATCTGCTCGACGTCGAGGTCGTCTCCGCTCTGCGCGGCCTCGAGCTCGGGGGCAAGCTCGCACAAGCCGTCGCAGAGCAGGCCCGACACGACCACTTCGCCTTCGCCATCACCCGCCACGACCTCGAGCCCCTGGCCGAGCGCATCTGGCAGCTGCGCCACCAGTTCACGACCTACGACGCGTCCTACCTCGCGCTCGCCGAGGCACTCTCGGCACCGCTGTACACCTGCGACGCCACGCTCGCGACCCCCGGCCACGCCGCCGAGGTCAGGATCGTCTCCCGCACCCACTGACGTCGGCAACCACGCCCCTCGGCGTGCGATACGCCAGCGATAGCGCCGAGCGCAGCCCGGTCGCCAGCGGTCACCGTTGAGCACGAATCGTCCCTCAGGACAACCCTTTTCGCACGCTCCGGCCCGCTTCCAAGCGGGACACGCGGGTTCGGTTCCCGTCACCGGCTCCACACGGCATACCCTCAGGTCGGGTCGTCACTTCCGCGGGACGCGGGGGGTCAGTGCCCGCGTCACCGAACCGGGCCGCGGTCCGGCCGCACGGAGAACTCGTTGCCGTCCGGGTCGGCGAGCTCGATCTTGCCGTTCGGCACGCCGAGTCGGGTTGCCCCGAGCGCGACGAGCCGCTCCCCCTCTCGACGGGGGTCGAGCGCAACGAGGTCGAAGCGCTGCCGGTTCCTCGTCCGCTTGGGGGACGCGGGCGGACCGCCCCACGAGATCTTGGTGCCGCCCGCAGCGGACTGGATCGCGGTCTCCTGATCGTGGTCCCACACCAGCGACCAGCCGAGCGCGTCGCGCCAGAACAACCCGACGTCCCTGCTTCCCTCGCAGGTGACCTCGCCGAGTGGGCCGCAGCCGGCGAGGAAGCCGTTGCCCGGCTCGATGACACAGAACGCGTTCCCTGCCGGGTCACCGAGAACGACGTGGTCCTCGTCCGGGAGCTGGCCCACGTCGAGATGCCGACCCCCGAGCCGCAGGGCCTTCGCGACGATCCGCTGCTGGTCGGCAACGCTGGTGCTGGTCAGGTGAAGGTGCAGCCAGGTGCGATCGGGCTGCTCGGTGGAAGCCGCAGTGAAACGCAGTCCCACCTGGGTGCCGACAGCAGGCAGCAGAGCACCGCCGGCTTCGTGCACGACCCGCCGGTCGAGCAGGCCGCCCCAGAACGAGCCGACCGCCTCGGGGTCCTCGACATCGAGGGCCACTGCCACGAGTGATGAGGGCATCCCCGCACGCTAGCCCGAGGCGGCGTCCCGGCATCGACGTTTTGGCATCGGCCTCGAACCGGAGCCGGGCGCCTCGGCCGGCCGCGGCACCGGCTCGCGGGCAACGGGCCGGGTGGCACCGACACCGCGCCGCGCTAGCCTGCCGTCGTGGGCAGCGCAGAGCTGGATGAGCTGATCGTCGCAGGCGCCGCCGAGCTGCGCACCTGGCTGTCCGACAACCACGCCACGTCACCCGGCGTCTGGCTCGCCCTGACCAAGAAGGGCGGCGCCGTCACCACGCTGACCTGGCAGGAGGCGGTCGACGAGGCCCTGTGCTTCGGCTGGATCGACGGGCAGGCGCGGAGACGGGATCGGGAGGCGTCCTGGGTCCGGTTCACCCCCCGCCGTCCCCGCAGCTCGTGGTCCCAGCGCAACGTCGCCAACGTGGCCCGGCTGGAGGACGCGGGGCGAATGCTGCCCGCGGGCCGCGCGGCGGTGGACGCCGCGAAGGCGGACGGGCGGTGGGCCGCCGCCTACGCCCCGCCGTCCGAGGCAGAGGTGCCCGCCGACCTCCTCGTCGCCATCGCCGCCAACCCGGCCGCCCAGGCCATGTTCGACGTCCTCACCACGACCAACCGGTTCGCGCTCATCTACCGCGTCAACGCCGTCAAACGAGCGCAGACCCGGGAGCGGAAGATCCGCGAGTACGTGGCGATGCTGGCCCGCCACGAGACGATCCACCCGCAGAAGGCCACGCCGCCGGGCGCACCGTCGTCGTGATCGATAGCCGCTCTCCTGTGGTCGGTATGCCGCGTCCGCGCAGGTCAGCCGGCTAGCCGCCGGGCACCATCCACTGGAGGATCTGGACGATCCCGATGACCGCGGCGACGACGAAGAAGGCGGCGAGGAGCCAGGCGATGAGCTGAGCGGCGTCGAAGCCGCCGCCGTCGGGCGTCGCAGCCTCCTCGTCGGCCTCCAGGGCCCGGGCGCGCAGCGCCTCGACGCGCGGCGAGCGGGGCTCGGCCCGGACCGACCTCGGGAGGCTGCGCCACATCCTGGCGAAGTCGTCGTCGTACCGCTCCCGCCAGGCGGCGACCGCCGCGTCGACCTCGGGTCCCCTCACCCCGGCGCCGAACCATGCGGCCCCCGCGGCCGGCAGGTCGCCCATCGAGTGGAGCACCTCGCCGTAGAGGATGAGCGCCCCGGCCTCGGGGCCGGTGCCGTCGACGTGCTCCGCGAGCAGGTCGCGGGCCCGCCAGCGTTCGCCGCTCTCGATGAGCGCATGGGCCCGGGCGACGACTCCCGAGCCCTCCGCGGCGGTCGGCGAACCCATGGACTCAGCGAACCACACCCGCGGGGCCGACCGCGGCCCGAGATCACGACGCCCCCGCCGCGGCGCGGCGTATCCGCAGGTCAGCGCCCGGTTTTCCGGAACGACTTGCAGTTGTTACTCATGAGTAGAACTATTGGGTAGTGAGCCGGGTCACACCACCGGCTCCTCCGACCACACCGAGAAGGGCACCGGCGTCATGGGCCACTACAAGAGCAACCTGCGCGACATCGAGTTCAACATGTTCGAGGTCTTCGGGCGCCAGGACGTCCTCGGACATGGCCCCTACGAGGAGGTGGACGCCGACACCGCGCGCGAGATGCTCAAGGAGGTCGCCCGCCTCTCCGAGAACGAGCTGGCCGCCAGCTTCGTCGAGGGCGATCGCACCCCGCCCGCCTGGAACCCCGAGACCGGCGAGGTGACGATGCCCGAGTCGTTCGCCGCGTCCTACGCGGCATACCGGGACTCCGGCTTCTGGAACATCGACGTGCCCGGCGAGCTGGACGGCACCGTCTCCCCACCCTCACTCAAGTGGGCCATGAACGAGATGGTCCTCGGCGCCAACCCGGCCGTCGCGATGTTCGCCGCGTCCTACTCCTTCGGCAAGCTCCTCTACGTGCTCGGCAACGACGAGCAGAAGAGGCTCGCACGCTGGATCATCGAGAAGGGCTGGCACTGCACGATGGTGCTGACCGAGCCCGACGCCGGCTCCGACGTCGGCGCCGGACGGACCAAGGCCGTCGACAACGGCGACGGCACGTGGACGGTCACCGGCGTCAAGCGGTTCATCACCTCGGCGGAGTCGGACATGACCGACAACGTCGTCCACTTCGTCCTCGCCCGTCCCGAGGGTGCCGGCGCCGGGACCAAGGGCCTGTCCCTCTTCATCGTCCCGAAGTTCCACGTCGACCTCGAGACGGGGGAGCTCGGTGAGCGCAACGGCGCCTACATCACCAACCTCGAGAAGAAGATGGGCCTCAAGGTCTCGACGACGTGCGAGATCACCTTCGGCGGCGAGCGCCCGGCCGTCGGCACGCTGCTCGGCGACATCCACGACGGGATCGCCCAGATGTTCCGCGTCATCGAGCACGCGCGGATGCTCGTCGGCACGAAGGCCATCGCGACCCTCTCGAGCGGCTACCTCAACGCCCTCGAGTACGCCAAGGAGCGGGTCCAGGGCGCCGACCTCACCCAGATGAACGACAAGACCGCGCCGCGGGTGACGATCACCCACCACCCGGACGTGCGGCGCTCGCTGCTGCTGCAGAAGGCGTATGCCGAGGGCCTGCGGGCGCTCGTCCACTACGCCGCCAGCCAGCAGGACACCGTCGACCTCGAGCACCTGGCGACCGGGTCGGAGTCGATCACCGAGGGCAGCGCCGCCGAGATCGCCAACCGGGTCAACGACCTGCTCCTGCCGATCGTCAAGGGCCTGGGATCCGAGCGGGCCTGGGTCCTCCTCGGGACCGAGTCCCTCCAGACGTTCGGCGGCTCGGGCTTCCTGCAGGACTACCCGATCGAGCAGTACGTCCGCGACGCCAAGATCGACACGCTCTACGAGGGGACGACGGCGATCCAGGGGATGGACTTCTTCTTCCGGAAGATCGTCCGCGACAAGGGCCAGGCGCTGGGTGCCATCGCCATGCAGATCCAGGAGTTCGCCAAGGGTCTCGGCGCCAACGGCGGCCGGCTCGACCGCGAGCGCGAGCTGCTTGGCGAGGCGCTCGAGGACGTCCAGGGCATCGTCGGCTACATGGTCGGCGAGCTGATGAAGTCCGACCCGCGCGCCGGTGGCGAGGTGAGCAACCTCTACAAGGTCGGCCAGAACACGACCCGGCTGCTCCTTGCCGCGGGCGACCTCGTCGTCGGCTGGCTGCTGCTGCGCCAGGCCGAGGTCGCACTGACCGCCCTCGAGGAGGGTGCGTCCGCGAAGGACGTCGACTTCTACACCGGCAAGGTCGCCGCGGCCCAGTTCTACGCCCGGCAGGTCCTCCCCCGGCTCGCGGCCGAGCGCTCGATGGCCGAGGCGACCGACAACGAGATCATGGACATCCCGGAGTCCGCCTTCTGACCCATCCCGGCCGGCATGCGCGACCGGCATACGCGAGGGCCCCGCACCAGGATCGGTGCGGGGCCCTCGGCGTCGTGGTCCGCGGTCAGCGGTCCCGGTCCACGTGGACCTCGTCGACGCGCTCACCCGTCGCGGGATCCGAGGAGCTGACCCGGCGCGAGGAGTAGCCCCCGCCGGCGCTGTTGCGCCCGCGCATGGCGAGCGAGAGGACGATGGCGAGCAGCCCGCCGGCCATGAGGATCCAGCCGATGAGCGACAAGTCGATGCCGTTGACGCTGGCGTCCACCGCGAAGGTGAGGATCGCGCCGACGACGAGCAGGAAGATGCCCAGTCCGATGTACATGGGGTTCTCCAGGTGTAGGGGATACGGGCACTGACCGTGCTCTCCTACCCTGGCCGGCATCCGGCCAACCGCCCCGGGAACACCGACCCCGGCCCGGCACACGGTCACGCTCACAGGATCGCGCCGGGGTTGAGGATGCCCTGCGGATCCAGCGCGTCCTTGACCCGGCGGGTCAGGGCCATGACGTCGGGGCCGAGCTGGGCGGGCAACGCGCCCTTCTTGGCCCGCCCGACCCCGTGCTCACCGGTGATCGTCCCGCCGAGCGCGATCGCGGCCGCCATCACGTCGTCGAAGGCGCGCCGGGCCCGCTCGTTCGCATCGGCGTCGGCGGGGTCGAAGACGATGATCGGGTGGATGTTGCCGTCACCGGCATGGGCGACGGTGGGGATCCGGATCCGGTGCCGTCCGGCGACCGTCGAGATCTCCGCCAGCAGGACCGGCAGCAGCGGTACCGGCACCCCGACGTCCTCGAGCAGCAGCGACCCGGTCGCCTCGATCGCCGGGAACGCCAGCCGCCGCGCCTGGACGAACTGCTCGCCGTCCTCCGGGTCGTCGGTGGCGTACATCTGCGTGGCCCCCGCCGATCGGCAGGCATCCGCGATCGCCGCCATCTCGGCGGGACGTGCCAGGGCCGGCACGTCGGACTGGGCGATGAGCAGCGCACCGGCATCCCGGTCCAGACCCATCGGCTGGTAGTCCTCGACGGCGTTGATCGACTCCCGGTCCATCAGCTCCAGCATCGACGGCCGCAGCATTCGGCCCATCTCGATGACCGCGGCGGCCGCGGTCTCGACGCTGGCGAACGTCGCGACGAGCGTCGAGCGCGCCTCCTGGGCCGGCACGAGCCGGAGGATCGCCCGGGTGACGATGCCGAGGGTCCCCTCCGACCCGACGAACAGCTTGAGCAGCGAGAGCCCGGCGACGTCCTTGACCCGTTTGCCGCCGAGCGTGATGACAGTGGCGTCGGCGAGGACGACGTCGAGGCCGAGGACGTAGTCGGTCGTCACGCCGTACTTGACGCAGCACAGCCCACCGGCGTTCGTCGCGATGTTGCCGCCGATCGAGCAGATCTCGTACGAGCTCGGGTCCGGCGGGTACCACAGCCCGTGCTCGGCGGCGGCGCGCTTGACCTCGACGTTGAGCGCGCCCGGCTCGACGACGGCGACGCGGGCGGCGGTGTCGATCTCGATCCCGCGCATCCGCTCGGTCGTCACGACGATGCCGCCGTCGACCGCGTTGGCCCCGCCCGACAGCCCGCTTCCGGCCCCGCGCGGAACGACGGGTATTCCGTGGTCGGCCGCCCAGCGGACCGCCACCTGGACGTGGGCCGCGCTTTCGGCGCGGACCACCGCCACCGGCATACCGGCGGTCCCGTCCTGGGACCAGTCGTGGCGGTACTTGTCCATCGCCTCGGCGCCCGTCGCCACCACCCCGGCGGGCAGGGCGGAGGCGAGCGCGGCGACCACGGCGTCAGCGTCCATGCCCCCATCATGACGCTCCGGTTGCGAGTGAGGCGCACCTCACTCAAGGTGGGTCGTCGGGCCCGGCGGCGGACTCACGAGGTGCGCATCCCGTGGGCCCTCACTCCTGGAAGGGAACACCACATGAGGAAACTCACCACGGCGGTCCTCGCCCTGGGCGTCGCTAGCGCCACGCTGGCCGGCGCCGGCGCCGCGACGGCGAGTCCGCTGCCGGCCCTCACGGCCGGGCACGGGCATGGTCACGACGATGACCATCACGGCGAGGGCTACACCCCGCCGCCCATCGAGTGGGGCGAGTGCTCCAGCCCACGCATGCAGGCGGCCGGTGCGCGCTGCGGCCTGCTGACCGTCCCGCTGGACTACGCCCACCCCGACGGCACGACGATCAAGATCGGCGTCTCGGAGATCAGGCACAAGACCTCCGACGCCGATGCCCAGGGCATCATGCTCGTCAACCCCGGCGGTCCGGGCGGGTCGGGACTGAACCTCGCCCGGCTCGGTGCCTATGTGCCGAACGGTGGCGGCGACCCGTACGACTGGATCGGCTTCGACCCGCGCGGTGTGGGCACCTCCCAGCCGAACCTCTCCTGCGACGGTGACTACTTCCCCTATGACCGCCCGGACTACGTGCCGTTCACCCGCCGGCTGGAGCGCACCTGGCTGGACAAGGCGGCGGGCTACTCGGCGGCCTGCGCGAAGGTCGGCGGTGAGCTGCTCGACCACATGAGGACCACGGACTGGGTCAACGACATGGAGAGCATCCGCAAGGCGTTCGGTGCCGACAAGATCAACTACTACGGCTTCTCCTACGGCACGTACCTCGGCCAGGTCTACGCCACGCTGCATCCGGACCGGGTGCGCCGGATGGTCTTCGACGGGGTCGTCAATCCCAAGGACGTCTGGTACCGGGCCAACCTCAACCAGGACCTCCAGTTCGACAAGAACATCAAGATCTATTTCGACTGGGTCGCCGCGCACAACGACGTCTACGGGCTCGGCACGAGTGGCCGGCAGATCCTCCGGCTCTACTACGCGATGCAGGACAAGGCGCGGAAGGCCCCCTTCGACGGCAAGATCGGCCCCGATGAGTGGAACGACGCGTTCGTCTCCGCGGCCTACTACGTCTACGGCTGGGAGCAGGTGGCAGAGGCGTTCAAGGCCGCCGTCGCCGGCGACTACGGCCCGATCATCGACCTCTACGACGGGGCGAACGGCTCCGGCCCGGGGTCGGACAACACCTACGCCGTCTACAACGCCGTCCAGTGCACCGACACGACGTGGCCCCGCTGGTCCACGCAGCGCCGTGACTCGTGGCGGACCTACCGCCAGGCGCCGTTCCTCACCTGGAACAACACCTGGTACAACGCGCCCTGCCTGACCTGGGCGGGCAAGTCGGCCCGCCACCCGGTCAATGTCATGGGCACGAAGGTCCCGCCGATCCTCCTCATCGAGGAGACCAACGACGCGGCCACGCCGTATGCCGGTGCCCTCGAGGTGCGCAAGCGCTTCCCGAGGTCGGTCCTCATCGAGGGTGTCGGTGGCACGACCCACGCCGGGTCGCTCTCCGGCGTCTCGTGCACCGACGACCGGATCGCCGACTACCTGCTCACCGGAGCCCTCGACCCGCGCAAGCCGGGCCGGTGGACCTCCGACGTCCAGTGTGAGCCGGTCCCCGCGCCGGACCCGGCGCCGGCCCCGGCGGCGGCGACCCGCAGCCTCGCGCCGCAGAGCGCGTCGCCGGGCGCCTCGGGTGGTGCGTCCGGCGGCACGACGACCGGCGACACGTCGGATCGGCTCCCGAGCGACCTGCGCAGCATCCTCGAGCGGGCCCAGCTCGCCGGCTGACGCCGGACCGGGTGACCGGCCGTAGGCCGCCACGGCCGGCCACCCGCCTCGCGCGGGTGGCCGGCCGTCGGTCGTTGGCCGGGCCGGCGGAGCGACATCCCCCCGGAACCTGGCACTTCGCCGGGGGAATGTTCCCGGGTGAAGTGCCACTTTCCCGCCTGAGGCGGGAAAGTCGGGACAAAGGGGGATCAGAGGCGGCGGTCGCGCAGGACGGGGAAGGCGGCCCGGTATGCCGTGGTCGCGTCGAGGTCGACCTCGACCGAGAGGACCTCCTGCGCGGTGGGTGAGCCCTCGACGAGGACCTCCCCGGTCGCCGTGACGACCTGGCTCAGGCCGCCCATCTCGTGGCCGGCGTGCGTCCCCGCCGTGTTGCACTGGATGACGACGCACTGGTTCTCGACCGCCCGCGCCCGGCCCAGCAGCCGCCAGTGCCCGACCCGCGCGGCCGGCCAGGCGGCCGGGACGACGAAGACCTCGGCCCCGGCCGCAGCCTGGCGCCGGTAGAGCTCGGGGAAGCGCAGGTCGTAGCACGTCGACAGGCCCACCGCCACGGATCCGCCTGCGCCGGAGGGGGCCTCGGCCAGGACGACCTCCTCGCCGGCCTCCATGAGCTTCGGCTCGCCCGCCCCGAAACCGAACCGGTGGATCTTCCGATAGACCGCGCTCACGGTGCCGTCGGCGGCATACAGCAGCGAGGTGTTGGCCAGCAGGTTCCCGTCCGGACCGGGCGTCTGCAGCCGCTCGACGATCGAGCCGGCGTGGAGGGTGACCCCCGCCGCCTGCGCCGCCGCCGCCATCGCCTCGGCGATGGGACCGTCCAGCGGCTGGGCGTCGGCCTCCCACCGCTCGTAGCCGAAGCCGGTCGCGCCCCACAACTCGGGCAGGACGACGAGGTCGTGGCCGGCCTGGTCCCGGACGAGCGCGGCGACACGCTCGACCCGCTCGGCCATCGGCTCTTCGTCGCCGTAGGCGAGCTGGACGATCGCGACCCGCATCAGCGCCGCTCCTTGAGCGCCTCGCGCGCCGTGGCGAGGTAGTCGTTGTATGCCGCGAGCTCGGCGTCGCCGTCCCGGTCGGCCTGCCGGTCGCGCCGCTTGGTCTCGTGCTCGTCCCGGCGCACCCAGTTGCGGGCGACGAGGACGGCCAGCACGAGGGTCGGCACCTCGCCGATGCCCCAGGCGATCTCGCCGGCCGTGACCTGGTCGGCGAGCATGCCCGGCATCCACGGCTGGTGGATCGTGGAGAAGAAGTCGCCGGCGAGCAGCGCCGTCGCGCTCGTCAGCGAGACCCCGAAGAACGCGTGGAACGAGATCGTCGCGAAGAGGATGACGAGGAGCATGAGCGGCGACCACTTCGGCGGGCCCGGGTCGATCCCGATGAGCACCCAGACGAAGAGGTACCCGGTGACGATGAAGTGGGCCATCATCAGCAGGTGCCCCAGGTGGGTCGTCAGGGCCAGGGTGAACAGCGGGGTCCAGTAGAACGCCGCCAGGCTGAAGAAGAAGAGGGCAGAGGCGACGACCGGGTTGGCCAGGACCTTCATCGCCCGCGAGTGGACGATGTGGAGGAACAGCTCGCGCGGGCCCCACGTCTTGTCCTTGCGGGCCGGAAGGGCACGCAGGAGCAGGGTGATGGGGGCCCCCGGCACGAGGAGCACCGGCACGAGCATCGCGACGCCCATGTGCATGACCATGTGCATCGAGAAGAGCACCCGGCCCCAGATGTCCGGGGCGCCGCACGTCGTGTAGACCCAGACGAGCCAGCCGGCGACCCAGGACGCCGTCCGCCCCCACGGCCACGCGTCGCCGCGCCGGAGCAGCCGAGCGACGCCCGCGGCATACAGGCCGACGGCGACGACCGCGATCGCCAGGAGCAGCCAGTCCGGGCGCCACGCGGTGATCCAGTCGGCGCTCGACATCGGGCCCGGGTCGGGGAACCCGGTCAGGGCGAGGATGCGGCTCGGGTCCGGTAGCGCGTCGGGGATGGGCGGCGCGCTGCGTGCGAGCGCGGCCGCGAGGCCGATGGCCAGTCCCATGAGGAGCAGCTCGCCGGCGGCAAGCCGGGCGAAGGCCCGTCCGTTGGCGGGGTCCCGCTCGAGCCGGGTCCCGAGGTTGCGACGCTGGGCGAAGCCCGCGACGCCGAGGGCGGCGAGGGCCAGCATCTTGATGACGACCAACCGCCCGTATGCCGTGTCGACGAAGGCGCCGAAGGAGCCGACGCGGATCCACGCCTGCTGGAGGCCGCTGAGCAGGACGAGGGCGTAGGCCCAGCCGGCGAGGACGGAGTAGCGGCCCACGGTGACCCCGAGGTCCCGGCCGAGCCGGGTCCGCATGACGACGACGGCGAACAGGCCCCCGACCCACACCGAGACGCCGAGGATGTGGACCCCGAGGGAGTTGACGGCGTCCTCGTGCGAGGCCGACCCGCCGACGTGCCCGGTCAGGGCGAACATGACGATCGAGACGAGAGTGATCAGGGTGAGCCACGCCGTCGGCGCCCGGCGGCTCGCGAAGGCCGCTCCCGTGGCGACGACCACGCCGGCGACCGCGCTGACGAGGTCGAGCCGGGTCACCTCGAGGGAGAGGACGAAACGGAAGAACTGCGCGACGTAGCCCGGGTCGCTCAGCGGGATGCCGGCGATCGAGGCGAAGTCGAGGAGCAGCTTGAGCACGCCGGCACCCGCCCAGACGATGGCGGCAACGGCCGCGAGCCGGTTCGCCTCGACCCGGCGGGTCGTGTCGCGGCGCTCGGGAGCGAGGAAGGCCGCGGTGAGCAGGAGGCCGAACGCCGCCACCGCCGCGAGCTGGCTGACGACGTCGGCGACCGGCAGGCCCCATCGGACGAAGCCGCCCGGATCCTCCAGGACGAGGGGGTCGACGGCGCCGGTCGTCGCGGCGCCGAGCACCGTGGCGAGCACCGCGACGACGACGACGAGAAGGGTCGGCCGCACGAGGGAGGGGGGCTGGGGGGCGCGCACACGGGCCGGTAAGGCGCTCGACATGGCACCCAGAGTAGGTGGCGCACCCTCAAGGCTCGCAGTGAGATCCGCCTCGCGACCGGTGGGGCCGTGCTGCGGGTCGTCGCCGGTGGTCCTCGTGGGCCCCCGGGTCTGTACTGTGCAGGGCATGCCTCTCAACCCGGCGCCCCCCGAGGACCTCGCGGCCCTGACGGACGGGTACGCCCAGACGGTCCAGGCCGTGCTCGACCTCGGGCACAGCCTGCGCGCCGGTGACCTGGAGAAGGAGACCGACTGCCCCGGCTGGACGGTGTTCGACCAGATCGCCCACGTCGCCGGCGGCGAGGCCATGGTGGCCGGGGAGCAGGTGCCCGGCCTCGACGTCTCCCGGTACGCCCACGTCCGGCACGAGTTCGGCGAGCGGGTCGAGAAGTACCTCGAGGCCCGGCGTGGCCGGCACATCTCCGAGGTCCTCGACGAGCTCGAGGCCCTCCTCGCCGAGCGGCTCGCGTTCTACCGCGACCCGGCGACGACGATCGACACCCCGACGGTGGGACCGTTCGGTGCGACGACGGTCGCAGACCTGATCACCGTGCGGTTGTTCGACATCTGGACCCACGAGCAGGACATCCGCGAGGCGCTCGGCCGCCCCGGCGACCTCGACGCCCCCGGCGCCTCGGTCGCGGTGATGTACCTCTTCGACGCCCTCCCCAGGATCATCGCCAAGACCGCCACGGTCCCGCCGGGCCACGCCGTCATCCTTGACCTCACCGGTCCGGTCGTCGGCCGCGCCGGGGCCCGGGTCGAGGAGCGGGACGGGCGGGTGAGCGGCATACCGCTGTTCAGCGGCGAGCCGGAGGACCACGCCGATGTCGAGACGACGACGATCACGATGTCGACCCAGGCCGCCTGCCGGCGCTCGGCCGGGCGCCGGCCCGCGTCGGAGCTGCCCGTGACGATCGCCGGCGACGAGGAGATCGCCCACCGCGTCCTCGACGCGATGGTCATCACCCCCTGACGCCCTGATCCCCCTTCCGGAATACGGCAACCCTCGACAGCGGTTAGTTGTTTGCTGCAACCATGCTTTATGGTTGCGTGTAGCAAGCAAGCACCCGACCCAAGAGATGGCCATGACCGAGACCACCGAGCAAGCCACCGAGGCGAGCACGGACCCCCGCGTCGCCTTCGGGGACGCCCTCGTCCGCACGATGCGGCTCCTCCAGGCGCACAAGCAGCATGCGCCCCGGGTCCACCCGGACGTCGACCCGATGTCCTTCCCGCTGCTGTTCCGCCTCTCCTGCCGACCGCACCGCGTCTCCGACCTCGCCGACCGGCTGTATGCCGACGTCTCGACGGTGAGCCGCCAGGTCACCCACCTCGCCGGGCTCGGCCTCATCGAACGGGTCCCCGACCCCGAGGACGGTCGCGCCCACCTGCTCAGCCTCACCGAGACGGGGGCCACCCTCCTCGTCGAGCTCCGCCGAAGCCGCGACGCGTGGCTGTCCAGTCTCCTCGAGGGCTGGTCGGACCGCGACGTCGCCGACTTCGCCGACTACCTCCAGCGGTTCGCCGACGCCGTCGATCGCTCCCGCGTCGGGCTGGCCCACGAGGCCGGAGTCGCGCCCGCCACGCCCGCACCCAACCCCCAGGACGCCTCATGAGTACCCCCACCGCAGCCGCCCCGACCGACGAGGGCGGTCTCACCCACCGCCAGATCATCACGATCCTCGTCGGCCTGATGATGGGCATGTTCCTCGCCGCGCTCGACCAGACGATCGTCGCGACCTCGATCCGCACGATCGCCGACGACCTGCACGGGCTTGACCAGCAGGCCTGGGCGACGACCGCCTACCTCATCACGGCGACGATCGTCACCCCGCTGTACGGCAAGCTGTCCGACATCTACGGCCGGAAGAAGTTCTTCATCACGGCCATCACGATCTTCATCGCCGGCTCGGCCCTGTCCTCGTTCTCCACGTCGATGTACGAGCTCGCGGCGTTCCGCGCCGTCCAGGGCCTCGGCGCCGGTGGCCTGATGTCCCTCGCGCTCGCCATCATCGGCGACATCGTCCCGCCCCGTGAGCGGGCGAAGTACCAGGGCTACTTCCTCGCCGTCTTCGGCACCTCGAGCGTCGCCGGGCCGGTCATCGGCGGGTTCTTCGCCGGAGCCGACCAGATCTTCGGGATCACCGGCTGGCGCTGGGTCTTCCTCGTCAACGTGCCGATCGGCCTGGCCGCGCTCGTCGTCGTGACCAAGACCCTCCACCTGCGCCACCACCGGCTCGACCACCGGATCGACTGGACCGGCGCCGCGCTGCTCTCGGTCTCCCTCGTCCCGCTCCTCGTCGTCCTCGAGCAGGGCCGCGACTGGGGCTGGACCTCGGGCCGGGCCATCACGGCATACGTCGTCACCGTCGCCGCCGGCGCCGCCTTCCTCTGGCAGGAGTGGCGGATGAAGGACGAGGCGATCTTCCCGCTCGCGATGTTCCGCATCAAGACGGTCGGCGTCGCCTCGAGCGCGTCGATCCTCATCGGCGTCGCGATGTTCGGTGGCCTCGCCTCGCTGCCGCTCTACCTCCAGATCGTCAAGGGCGCGACCCCCACCGATGCCGGCCTCATGCTCATCCCGATGGTCGCCGGCATCATGACCGGATCGATCAGCTCCGGACAGATCATCGCCCGCACCGGGCGCTACCGGATCTTCCCGGTCGTCGGCTCCGCGCTGCTCGCGCTCGGGCTGTTCGTCTTCCACTACGTCCACTACGACACCCCGCTGTGGCAGACGATGGTCGTCATGGTCGTCTTCGGCATCGGCCTCGGCTTCAACTTCCAGCCGCTGACCCTTGCCGTCCAGAACGCCGTCCCGCCGCAGCAGATCGGCGTCGCCACCTCGACCGCGACCTTCACCCGTCAGATGGGCGGGACGATCGGCACCGCCGTCTTCCTGTCGATCCTCTTCTCGACCGTGCCGGACAAGATCGCCGCGGCGATGCGGACGGTCGCGCCGACGAAGGACTTCCAGGCGGGCATCGCCGCCGGGCTCCAGGCGCCGACCGGGACCGTCGACCACACGGTGGCGGCCGGCATCCAGGCCGCGGCCCAGAGCCCCGGCAGCACGGCGACCTCGGCCAGCGGCGTCCTGTCGGACAGCTCGTTCCTCAGCAACCTCGACCCGCGGCTGGCCAAGCCCTTCCTCATGGGCTTCTCCGACGCGATGGACGTCGTCTTCCTCGTCGGGTCCGCCGTCATGGTCATCGGGTTCCTCGTCATGCTCCTGCTGCCCCAGGTCGAGCTGCGCAAGGGCTCGGCCTACAACGAGCGGAACCAGGCCGCCGACGATGCGGCGCAGCAGGCGGCCACCCCGGCCTGACGCTCCCGTCCCGATTCGCCGATATCTCACCGGAACGCTGCTGCGGCGGCGTTCCGGTGAGATATCGGCGTTCCGAAGGCCGAGACCTCCCGGCGAGTGCTCGCGGACCGGACCGCAACGCGGGACGGATCCGCGAGCACCCGCGGGGTGGGTCGTCAGGGGCGGGCGGGGTCCGGAGGGGCGATGACGTCGCGAACCTCCGGCCCGGCGAGCTCCGCCCGCTGGATGCGCCGGTACCGCAGCGCGATGGCGATGACCGCGACGACACCGGCGGCGACGGGCACGGCATAGGCCCGCTGGGCGCCGAACGCCTCGATGGCCCAGCCACCGGCAGCCGCGCCGAGCGAGATGCCGACGAGGATGCCGGTGACGACGACGGCCATCCCCTCGGTCACGAGGGCCGGCGGGACGAGCCGCTGGGTCAGCGTCGTGCTCGTGATGAGCATCGGCGCCGTCGCCGATCCAGCGATGAGCATGACGAGCGCGATCATCCACAGGTCCCCGGCGACCAGCGCCGGCGCCTCGAGGACCACCATCGCCGTCGCGGCGACGAGCAGCCGCCGGGTCAGCGTGACCCGGAAGGCGAGGGTCCCGAACGCGAGCCCCGCAAGCATCGACCCGAAGGCGAACAACGCGAGGATGACGCTCGAGAAGCCCTTGCGGCCGGCCTCGTCGGCGACGGCCACGGCGATGACCTCGTTCGCGCCGAGGATGACCCCGGTCATCGTCAGCGCCGCGGCCACGGCGAGGACACCCGGGCGGGCGATGGCGAGCCCCACCGGTCGCTCCGCGTGGGCGACGGCGGGCGGCTCGGTCTCGCGCGAGGTGAGGAAGACGAGCACCCCGACCAGGAAGAGGGCCTCGGCGAGGACGAGCCCGAGCTCGGGGTAGATGAGGGAGGCGCTGATCGCCAGCACCGGGCCGAGGACGAACGAACCCTCGTCGAGGACCTGCTCGAACGACATCGCGGTATGCAGCCGCTCCGGCTGTTCGCGCAGCAGGTACGCCCAGCGGGCGCGGGTGAGCGGGCTCGGCTCGGGCAGCAGCGCCGAGAGGCCGTAGCCGAGGAAGAGGGTCCACGCGGGCCAGCCGGCGATCGACGCGGCGATGGTGAAGAGCCCGAAGACGAACGACACGACGACGAACGGCAGGGTGACCCGTCGCTGGCCGAACCGGTCGATCAGCCGGCCGATGAACGGCCCGGCCGCGGCGAGGACGAGCAGTCCCACGGACGAGACGGCTCCGGCCAGGCCGTAGGACTCCCGGCGGGCGCTGATCATCGAGATGACCGCGACCCCGAACATGGCCCCGCCGATCCGCGCGAGGACGGCACCCCCGACGAACGCCCGGGCACCCGGCACCTGCAGCAGCGGACGGTAGGCGGACAGCACGGCGTGACTCCGAACTCAGGGGGGGTGGTGGCTGCCGCCCGACGGCGGCTCTCCCCATTGTGACTATCGCCTGAACATACGAGAAATCGGTTTCCCGGGATACCCGGCCGCGGGTGCCCGCGGAGCAGGGCTCAGCCCTGGGGTATGCCGCGCCGCCGGAATGCGAGCGCCGCCGCCACCGCGAGGCCGACGGCGAGCGCCCCGAGGAGGACGAGCGGCAGGGCCTCGACACTCCCGAGGGGCGGGTTGCCGACGTGGGTCGTCGGCGCCAGGTCCAGGACCCACCCGGCCAGGTTGAGCCCCGGCCCGAGGAAGGCGACGAACGCGACGAACCCGAAGGCCACCCACGCCACGGGGAGCAGGCGCGGGCGGGCCCCGAAGATCGCCACGGCGAGCCCGGTGAGGAGGAGCTCGGCCGGCAGGTAGGCCAGGCCGGCCACCGTGATCGTGCCCGTCCGGCTCGCGTCACCCACCGACCACGCCGTCGTCAGCGCGAGCAGGAGCGAGGACGCGAGGACGATGAGGAGCAGCCCGGCGACGACGACGACGCCGTGGGCTAGCAGCCAGCCCAGCCGCGAGAGCCGCCCGGCCAGCCGTGGCTCGAGGCGACCCTCCGCCTCCTCGCCGCGCAGCACACCCACCGCCTGGACGGCATACCCCATGACGATGACGGCGATGTAGAGCTGGACGACCGCGACGAAGCCGTCGACGGGGCTGCCGGCCCGCATGCCGATCGCCTCGCCCATCGAGGGGTTGCCGGTCACCGCATCGACGAACTGTTGCGCAAGCGACCCCATCATCGCGGCGACGATGAGCCCGCCGGCGAGCCAGCCGAGGATGCTCGGGCGATGGATCGTCAGGGCAAGCCCGAGCGGGCTGCGCAGCCGGGCGCTCGCCCGCGGCTCGCCGGCGCCGCCGCGCACGAGGGCGCTGCCGAGGTCACGTCTGGCGCCGAGCCGGACGGCGAGCGCGCCGAGGAGGGCGCCCACGACGAGCGGGACGAGCAGCGTCCACCAGCGCATCGCGCCGAACGCCGCCGCCTTCTCGGCCCAGCCGAGCGGCGACAGCCAGGTCACCCACGTGCGGGTGACGTCGCCGACGCCGCGCAGGACGTAGGACAGGGCGAGGACGATGAGGCCGATCGTGTAGACGCCACGCGCGTGCAGGGTGAGCTGCGCGAGGAGCGCCGCCAGCCCCGCGAAGACGAAGGCGAGCAGGCCGAGCGAGAGGGCGTACAGGAGCGAGCGGGCCCCGGGCACCCCGGAGGCGAGGAGCCCGGCGGCGAAGAGCGCGACGATGACGGCGATCGCGCTCGAGGCGACGACGAGCGCCGCCAGGATCGGGACCGGCCGGGACACCCGTCCGGCGAGGAGCGCCTCGAGCCGCCCGGACTCCTCCTCGCGCCGGGTGGCCCGGGCGACGAGCGCGATGCCGAGCAGCGGCATGAGGAAGGAGGCGAGGAACCCGAACTCGTCCTGGATCACCCCGCCGAGACTGTCGATCCCCTCGACGCGGCCGTTGATGGCGACGAGCGAGTCGCCCGAGGTGACCGCGGCGGCATACGTGTGGATCTTCTCCGGTGTGTCGTAGAGGCTCGCGATGGACGCGGCCGTGCCGATCATCGACGCGGCGAGGACGAGGACCCAGAGGACCGTGCCACGACGGTGGGTCCGCCACTGGATCCGCAGCATCGTCGACAGTCCGGCCGGCGTCACGGGCGCGCCTCCGCGACGTGCCGGCCACCGCCACGCGCGTCGTCGTCGTCCGCCTGGGTCGCGCCGGCCTCCGTCTCGTCGAGGCGGTCGCCGTAGGCGTGCAGGAAGAGCGCATCGAGGCTCGGCGGGGTGACGGTGAGGGTGTGGATCCGGGCCGCGTGGAGCCGGCCGACGACGGCGTCGAGATGCTCGGCGTCGATGGTGAACCGGGCGTCGAGACGGCCGTCGAGCCGCTCGGCGGCGAAGTCGGCGACCCCCGGTGCGTCGGCGAGGCCGTCCGGCTCGCCCTCGGTGACCGCGTGCACGTGGGTGCGGGTATGCCGCCGCAGCTCGGCGAGCGTCCCGGTCGTCACCAGCCGCCCGCGGCGGATGATGCTGACCCGGTCGGCGAGGGCCTCGACCTCACCGAGGATGTGGCTCGACAGCAGCACCGTGCAGCCCTCGTCGCGGCGCTCGCGAACCACCTCCTGGAAGGCCTGCTCCATGAGCGGGTCCAGGCCGGACGTCGGCTCGTCGAGGACGAGCAGATCGACCTGGGCGGCGAGGGCGGCGATGAGCGCGACCTTCTGCCGGTTGCCCTTGGAGTAGTCGCGGACCCGCTTGGTCGGGTCGAGGTCGAACCGGTCGACGAGCGCGGACCGGCGCCCCTCGTCGAGGTGGCCCTGGGTGGCGCCGAGGACGTCGAGGCACTGACCACCGGTCAGGGCGGGCCACAGGGCGACGTCGCCGGCGACGTAGGCGAGCCGTTCGTGCAGTCGGGCCGCCTCCCGCCAGGGGTCCCCACCGAGGAGCTCGGCGCGCCCGCCGGTCGCGCGGATCAGGCCGAGGAGCACCCGGATCGTCGTCGACTTGCCCGCGCCGTTGGGGCCGAGGAACCCATGGACCTCGCCCGGGGCCACCTCGAGGTCGAGGCCGTCGAGGGCGCGAACGGTCCCGAAGGTCTTGACGAGGCCCTCGGTGCGGATGACGGATGCGGTCGCGGGCGGCATACGGACTCTCTCTTCTCTCAGCCGGTCGGCGGGGCGCGAAACGCCCCCTCGGTGTAGACGACCATCGCCTCGCGGGCCCAGCGCTGCATCCCCTCGGGGGTGAGCGGATCGGCACCGATCGAGGTGGCGATCTGGTTGCGCAGGAGGATGAGGGCGAGATCGTTGACGAGGAGGAAGGCCGCGCGCACGGCGATGTCCTCGCCGGGCCTCGCGACGCCCATCGCCGCCATCGCCTCGAGGATCCGGCGGGTCGCGGCATACCACCGGCCGAAGAGGGCGGCACCGGCCGGGTCGTTCGTGAGCAGGAGGCGGCGCAGGTAGGCCGGGAGCGGCGAGCCGGGCGGGAAGCCGCGGACGAACGCCTCGGCGATCGACCCGGAGCCGCCGCTGGTGAGGAGCTCGGCGAGGTCGGCGTCCTCGAGCCCCTCGAGGATCGCGTCGAAGGCCTGCGCGGCGTGCCGGTCGACGGCCTCGCGCAGCCCCTCCTTGCTCCCGAAGTGGTGGACGACGAGCGCCGGGCTCACCCCGGCCGCCGTGGCGATCTCGCGCACGGTGACCCCGTCGTGGCCGCGCTCGGCGAACAGGCGCAGGGCGGCGTTGCGGATCCCGGCCCGGGCGGTGAGATCCTCGTCGTCGGCGGCTGAACTCATGTTCAGTACGCTAAACGTCTGTTCAGTCGCCGTCAAGCCGCGATCGTTGCTCTCGGCCGACGCTCAGCGGAAGGCGGACTCGCCGGTCAGCGCCTGCCCGATGACGAGGGTGTGCATCTCGACGGTCCCCTCGTAGGTGAGGACCGACTCGAGGTTGTTGGCGTGCCGCATGACGGGATACTCCCCGCTGATCCCGTTGGCGCCGAGGATCGTCCGCGCCGTCCGGCAGATCTCGATGGCCTTGGTGATGTTGTTGTACTTGCCGACGCTCACCTGCTCCGGCCGCAGCTCGCCGGCGTCCTTGCGGCGACCGAGATGCAGGGCGAGGAGGTGGCCGAGCTGGAGCTCGGTCGACATGTTCGCGAGCTTGGCCTGGGTCAGCTGGAACGCCGCGATCGGCCGGCCGAACTGCTCGCGCTCCATCGCATAGCGACGGGCCGTCTCGAGGCAGGTGCGGGCGGCGCCGAGCGAACCCCACACGATGCCGTAGCGCGCCTCGGACAGACACGACAGCGGTCCCTTGAGGCCGCGTACCTCGGGCAGGACCGCCGAGCCGGGCAGCCGGACCCCCTCGAGGACGAGCTCGCTCGTCACCGAGGCGCGCAGCGACATCTTGTGCGTCACCTCGCGGGCGGTGAAGCCCGGCGTGTCCGTCGGGACGACGAAGCCCCGGATCCCGCCGTCCTCGGCACCGGCATTCGCCCAGACGACGGCGACATCGGCGATCGAGCCGTTCGTGATCCACATCTTCGTCCCGTCCAGGACCCAGTCGCCGCCGTCGCGGCGCGCCCGGGTCCGCATCGACCCGGGGTCGGACCCGTGGTCTGGCTCGGTGAGCCCGAAGCAGCCGATCGCCTCACCCGCGGCCATCCGGGGCAGCCATTCCTGCTTCTGTTCCTCGGTGCCGAACCGGTGGATCGCGGACATGGCGAGGGAGCCCTGCACCGAGACGAGCGAGCGTATGCCGGAGTCGGACGCCTCGAGCTCGAGGCAGGCCAGGCCGTACTCGACCGACGACATGCCCGCGCACCCGTAGCCCTCGAGGTGCATCCCGAGCAGTCCGACCTTGCCGAACTCCCGCGCCAGATCGCGAGCGGCGGGCAGCTCGCCCCGCTCGTACCACTCGGCCACGTGCGGCTCGACGAGCCGGTCGCACACCTCCCGGACGGCGGTCCGGACGTCCTTCTCCTCCTCGGACAACGAGGCGTCGAGATCGATGATGTCGAGCGGGTTCGCGCGCGTCGGGGCACTCATGGCCTCACCCTAGGCCCGACGGCATCTCACCCAATAGGGAAGTTGTTGCCCGGCGGAGGGGCCGACGCCGGGCAACAACTTCCCTATTGGGTGAGATGCTGGCCGGGGGCGGGGGGCGGGGGGGTTCAGCGGGCCGCGGCGGCGCCGAGGAGGGCGGCCAGGCCGAGCGCGCTGCGTGGGTCGTAGGCGCCGCGCCACAACCCGCCGTGGGCCGCGGCATACGCCTCGTCCTGCCACGGGTGCTCGTGTCGTGGGGTGCCGACCGTGAGGTCGTGGACGAGCAGGGCCGCCATGAGCGTGTTGGACGTGCCGGGCTCGAAGACCTCGATCCCGAAACGGTGCGCCCCCGCGTATGCCGCCGCGAGCGCGCGGTTCTTGACGACCGAGCGGGTGCGGGTCGGGGGCGCGACCTTGAACGAGACCGTGGCGCCCTGCGCGATCGCCGTCGTCGCGCGCCAGCGCTGGATCCGTTTCGCGAGAAGGTAGTTCGGCCCCTGCTGGGTGACCACCGAGTCGCACACGCCGGGGCTCTCACCCGGGACGTAGTTGCGTCGCAGCAGCCGCCCGCCCGACAGCGTCCGCAGTGGAACCCGCAGGACCCGGCTCGTGCGCCGTCCTGCGTATGCCGCGACCGACGCCTCGACGGCCTCGCCCGGCACCGCGAAGACGTCGGTCGGGGTCGCGAGCACCGACAGGGCGGTGTCCGGACGGTCGGCCGCCACCGCCTCGGTCAGCGCGTCGACGGCCGCGCTGAGCCGGACGTTGAGGGCACCGTCGGCGTAGACGTAGTTGCCGATGACGAGCGACCCGTCGAGCGAGCGCACCCAGTCGGCGACCCGGGGAAGGTCGTGGATGAGATCCGCTCCGGCCCGGTCGGCGAGCTCCCCGAAGCCCTCACCGGCGGGGACGCTGAGCCGACCGGCATACCCGCTGGTCTCGCGCAGCAGACGGGTCCAGAGGTCGGGCCGCGGCAGGTCGAGGGCGGCGACGTCGGCCCCCCACCGCAGCAGCGATCGGAGCGGACCCATCTCGGCCGCGGCCCCGAGGACGAGGACGGTGTGCCCGTCCAGGCGCAACCACTGCGGATGGTCGATGACCTGGCCCACGGCATCGCGCAGCGAGGGCTCGACGACGCCGGCCTGCGCCCACGCGTCGAGGCGGCGGCGCAGCGCGTCGCCGGAGAGCCGCTCCCCGCGGTAGGGGACCGACAGCTCCGGCTCGGGATCCCCGGTGCCCTCGACGACCTCGGTATGCAGCCGCGGGACGTCGTCCGTTCCGGCGACGGCCTCGGCGATCGACGTCTCCGCCTCACCGCGCCGGAAGCGCATCCGATCGTGGACCGAGGCCAGGCCGTCGGCGGCGATCGCCCGCGCGGCGTCCGCGGAGGTCAGCCCCGCCTCGACGAGCCGGCGGAAGTGGGGCAGGTAGCCCTGCCGCCAGCTCGTCTCCCGGGCGGCCGCGCCCGAGCCCACGGGGTCGGCCGTCGCGAGCGCGTCGGCGACGACGGCTCGGCCGGTGGCCGCGGTGCTGCGTCGTCCGTCGACCTCGGGGAAGACGACCCCGCTGGGCCCGGCGTCGCTCATCTCAACCCCAGACGAGCGCCCGGGCCGGGTCATGCAGGAGGGCCGCGACGTCGGCGAGGTAGCGGCTGCCGAGCTCGCCGTCGACGAGCCGGTGGTCGAAGGAGAGGGCGAGCTGGGTCACCCAGCGCGGCTCGATCGACTCCGTGCCGCCCTCGTCCTCGACGACCCACGGCATCCGGCGGACCGCGCCGAAGGAGAGGATGGCCGACTCGCCGGGGTTGATGATCGGGGTGCCGCCGTCGACGCCGAAGACGCCGATGTTCGTCACGGTGATCGTCCCGCCGCTCATCTGCGCCGGCTGGGTCCTGCCCTCCCGGGCCGTCGCGGTCAGCTCGCCGATCGCCTCGGCGAGATCGTGCAGCGTCATCGCGTCGGCGTCCTTGACGACCGGGACGATGAGCCCGCGAGGCGTGGCGGCTGCGACGCCGAGGTTGACGTAGTGCTTGACGACGATCTCCTGCGCGTCCTCGTCCCACTCGGCGTTGATGCCGGGGTTGCGGGCGACGGCGAGACACATGGCCCGGGCGAGGACGAGGAGCGGGCTGACCTTGACGTCGGCGAACTCGCGCTCGCGCCTGAGTCGGGCGACCAGATCCATCGTTGCCGTGACGTCGACGTCGACCCACTCGGTGACGTGCGGCGCGGTGAAGAGCGACCGGACCATCGCCTGGGCCGTCATCTTGCGCACGCCCTTGATCGGCACCCGGGTCTCGCGGTCTCCGGTCGCGGGACCGGCACCGGCATCAGTCCCGGTCTCCTCGGGGTCCACGGCGGCGGCGGCGACGTCGTCGGCCGTGACGACGCCGCCCTCCCCCGTCGGGACGACGCTGTCGAGGTCGACACCGAGGTCGCGGGCGAGCTTGCGGACCGGGGGCTTGGCCAGGACGCTCGAGCCGCGCGCCGGGCCCGCCCCCGCCGAGTCGCCGGCCGGCAGCTCCTCGACGGGCAGGTCGGTCGCGTGCGCCGCCACGAGACCGCCGGTGCGAGCCGAGGCGTGCGGGGTGATGTGCTCCTCGGGCTGGCTCTTCGGCACGGTATGCCGCGGCCGCCGCGTGGCCTCGCCCTGCTTGACGCCGTAGCCGACGAGCACCGGGGTCCGGCCGTTGGCCCCGGCCACCTCGGTGCTGCCGTCGGCGACGGGGGGCTCGGTGGGGGGCTGGTCCGGGACGTCGACGGACGGCATACCCCCGTCGTCGGCGGAGGACTCCGCCTCGCCGGGAGGCGAAGCGGCCGGGGCGGCGGCGTCGGCGACCTCCACGGCGATGATCGGCGTGCCGACCTCGACCATGTCACCCTCGGCGACGAGGAGCTCGGAGATGGTGCCGGAGAAGGGGATCGGCAGCTCGACGAGCGACTTGGCCGTCTCGACCTCGACGACCATGTCGTTGACCTTGACGGTGTCGCCCGCGGCGACCATCCAGGTGACGATCTCGGCCTCGGTCAGGCCCTCTCCCGGGTCGGGGAGGCGGAACTCGCGCACGGTCATGTCAGGCTCGGTCCTTTCACGTCGGTCATGGCGAGTGCCTCAGAAGGCGAGGGAGCGGTCGACGCCCTCGAGCACCCGGTCCAGGTCGGGGAGGAAGTCGTCCTCGAGCCGGCTGGGCGGGTAGGGCACGTTGTAGCCGCCGATCCGCAGGACCGGGGCCTGGAGGGAGTAGAAGCACTCCTCGGTGATCTGCGCGGCGATCTCAGCTCCCGTGCCGAGGAAGGTCGACGCCTCGTGGACCACGAGCGCCCGGCCGGTGCGACGCACCGACTCGAAGACCGTCTCGGTGTCGAGCGGCGACAGGGAGCGCAGGTCGATCACCTCGAGGCTGCGACCCTCGTCCTCGGCGGCCTTCGCGGCCTGGAGGCACGTCTTGACCATCGGGCCGTAGGCGAGCAGCGTCGCGTCACTGCCGGGCCGGACGACGGCGGCGTCAGACAGGCCGCGGGCCGGCTCGGCGGCGATCTCGCCCTTGTCCCAGTAGCGCCGCTTCGGCTCGTAGAAGATGACCGGGTCGTCGGTCTCGATCGCCTGCTGGATCATCCAGTGCGCGTCGTCGGGGGTGCTGGCGCTGACGACCCGCAGGCCGGCGGTGTGCGCGAAGTAGGCCTCGTTGGATTCGCTGTGGTGCTCCACCGCGCCGATCCCGCCGCCGAACGGGATCCGGATGACGAGAGGCATCGTCACGTGCCCCAGCGAGCGGGAGTGCAGCTTGGCGACCTGGCTGACGATGTGGTCGAACGCGGGGTAGACGAACCCGTCGAACTGGATCTCGACCACGGGTCGGTAGCCGCGCAGCGCCATCCCGATCGCCGTGCCGAGGATGCCGGCCTCGGCGAGCGGGGTGTCGATGACCCGGTCCTCGCCGAAGTCCTTCTGGAGCCCGTCGGTCACCCGGAAGACGCCGCCGAGCTTGCCGATGTCCTCGCCCATGAGGACGACCTTGGGGTCGCGCTCCATCGCGGCGCGCAGTCCGGCCGTGATCGCCTTGGCCATCGTCGTCGCCGGCGGCGCGCTCGTGGGCGCCGACCCGGTCGAGGCGGGGGCGGGCGTCTCTGCCCGCTGCGGGGCCTGGGTCTCGCTCGTCCGGCTCATCTCAGTTGCCCCCGTCCGCGAAGCCGCCCTGATAGGCGAGGTAGCCGGCCCGCTCCCGCTCGATGATAGGGTGGGCGTCGGCATACACGTGGTCGAACATCAGGGTGCCCTCCGGGTCGGGCATCGCGAGGCACCGCTCGCGCACCGCGGCCCCGAAGGTGTCGGCCTCCTCGGCCACCGCGTCGACGAAGGCCCGGTCGGCCCTGCCCTCGTGCATCATCCACACCTTGAGGCGCTCGATGGGGTCACGGTGCTTCCATACCTCGACCTCGGCCGAGACGCGGTAGCGCGTCGGGTCGTCGGACGTCGTGTGCGCGCCCATCCGGTAGGTGAACGCCTCGATGAAGCTCGGCCCCTCGCCGGCCCGCGCGGAGTCCAGTGCCCGCTTGGTCACGGCATACACGGCGAGCACGTCGTTGCCGTCGACCCGCAGGCCGGGCAGCCCGAACCCGCTCGCCCGCTGGTAGAGCGGGACCCGGGTCTGTCTCTCGTTCGGCTCCGAGATCGCCCACTGGTTGTTCTGGCAGAAGAAGACGACCGGGCTGTTGTTGACCCCAGCGAAGACGAGCGCCTCGCTGACGTCACCCTGGCTCGTCGCGCCGTCGCCGAAGTAGGCGATGACCGCGGTGTCGCGCTCGGGGTCGCCGGTGCCGACGCTGCCGTCGCGCTGCACGCCCATGGCATAGCCGGTCGCGTGGAGGGTCTGGGCGCCGATGATGATCGTGTAGAGGTGGAAGTTGTGCTCCTTCGGGTCCCACCCGCCGTGGTTGACCCCCCGGAACATCCCGAGCAGGTTGACCGGGTCGACCCCACGGCACCAGGCGACGCCGTGCTCGCGGTAGGTCGGGAAGGCGAAGTCCTGCGGCGCGAGGGCCCGTCCGGAGCCGACCTGGGCCGCCTCCTGGCCGAGAAGGGAGGCCCACAGGCCGAGTTCGCCCTGGCGCTGGAGCGACGTGGCCTCGGCGTCGAAGCGCCGGATGAGGACGAGGTCGCGGTAGAAGCCGCGCAGGTCCTCGTCGCCGAGCCCGTCGAGGATGGGGTCGAGGTCGGGGTTGGGCACCCGCTGGCCCTCGGGGGTGAGCACCTGGACCATCTCCGGTCCGCCGTCGGCGGGAGCCCGCCCCGCCGGGCGGTCGGCTTGGACCGCGCTCGACTCGTGGTGGTCGACGCCCGCCGAGGGGGCGAGCGCGACGTCGTTGTCGCTCACGTGCACTCCTTCTCGCGGGTCCGATGGTGACGGATCCGCCTTCGGGCCGCCGCGGCGCGAGCCGAGTGTGCTCGCCGTCGGGCGGCGGGTGTCCGTGACGCCGGGTGGGTGTGCCCCTCGTCACGGGCCGCTTGCCCCATTAACGTACCCGGCCCGCCCGGGAAACTCCCAGCCCGGGGCTGGGAGAGCGGCGGCGAGGCTCCCTGGCGCGTCCCGTGCGCCCGCCCCCCGGCGCGACACCCGCCCCCCGGCGCGACACCAGCCCCCCCGGCACGAACCTCTGCTAGCAGAGGTTCGTGCCGGACGGGGGTGTTGCAACACCCCCGTGCTGCAGCAACCTGTCCGTCGGCCGGGTCCGTGGTCAGTTGATCTGGCGGTCGCGGCCCTCCCAGTAGGGAGCGCGCAGCTTGAACTTCTGCAGCTTCCCGGTCGCCGTCCGGGCCAGCTCCCCGCGGAACTCGACAGTCGTCGGGGCCTTGAAGCCGGCGGCCCGCTCCTTGCACCAGGCGATGATCTCGGCCTCGGTGGCCTCGGCGTCGGGAGCGAGGACGACGAGGGCCTTGATCGTCTCGCCCCACCTCTCGTCCGGGACGCCGATGACGGCCACCTCGGTGACCGCCGGGTGGGAGAAGATGACGTCCTCGACCTCGATCGAGGAGACGTTCTCGCCGCCGGTGATGATGACGTCCTTCTTCCGGTCGCTGATCGTGAGGTAACCCGCATCGTCGATCGTGCCGCCGTCCCCGGTGTGGAACCAGCCGCCGTCGAGCGCCCGAGCGGTCTCCTCGGGCTGCTCCCAGTAGCCCTCGAGGACGACGTTCGAGCGGGCGAGCACCTCACCGGACTCGTCGGTCCGCAGCCGGACACCCAGCGCCGGCTGGCCCGCCCGCATCAGCCTCGTCGCCCGCTCCTCGACGTCCAGGTCGTCCCACTCGGAGCGGGAGCGGTTGACGGTGAGCAGCGGGGAGGTCTCGGTGAGGCCGTAGATCTGGACGAACTCCCAGCCCAGCTCGGTCTCGACCCGCGCAATGGTCTTGCTCGGGGGCGGGGCCCCGGCGACGATGATCCGCACCCGGTCCCGGCCGGGGATCTCGCCCTCCCACGTCGACGCGGCGTCGAGGACCGCCGAGACGACCGCGGGGGCGGCGCACAGGAGGGTGACGCCGTACCGCTCGACACGACGGAGGATCTCGGCACCGTCCACCTTGCGCAGGACGATCTGGGGCACGCCGAGGCCAGTCGTCGTGAACGGCATTCCCCAGCCGTTGGCATGGAACATCGGCAGCGTGTGGAGATAGACGTCCCGGTCGGTGACGCCGGCGTGCAGGCCGAAGGTCACCGCGTTGACCCAGATGTTGCGGTGGGTGATCTGGACGCCCTTGGGCCGGGCGGTCGTGCCGGACGTGTAGTTGATGCACGCGGTCGCGGACTCGTCCGGCTCCCATGGCACCGGGACCGCGCCCTCCGGGGCATAGATGGCCGCGTCGTCGCCGAGGACGATGCGGTGCTCCGCGGTGACGCTGGACAGCATCGTGTCGAGCTCGGGGTCGATGAGCAGGACCCGCGCCCCGGAGTGCTCGACGATGTAGCGCACCTCGTCGGGCCGGAGCCGGAAGTTGACCGGGACGAGGACCCGCCCGTAGCCGGCCACCCCGAAGAACGACACGAGGAGCCGGGCCGAGTTGTGCGACACGATCGCGACGCGGTCACCGGGACCGACCCCGAGGGCGTCGAGTCGGGCGGCCTGGCGGGCCGCGAGGGCCGCCACCTCGGCATACGTGAGGTCGCCGAGCGACGCCGCGGGCTGGTCCGGCTCGTCGATCACTCCGACCCGGTCGCCGTACACGCTGACGGCACGGTCGATGAAGTCCGAGATGCTGAGCGGGACGAACATGGGCACCACCTCCGTTGGGTCCGGTGCCCCGACTCTAGGCGGCGTGCCTGCGGCGCCTGCCCGGGAAGCGGCCGAACGGTCGCCGGGAGTCCCCGAGCGGTCCGGCGCCGGGCGGTCGACTCACCGACGCCGGTATGCCGCGGCCACCTCGATGAGCCGGTCGTTCGCCTCGCGCTCGGCGATGGTGGCTCGCACCCCGTCCTCGGCGTAGGGCCGGACGGTGAGCCCGGCCTCGTCGCAGGCCGCGGCGAACTCGGCGGTGTCCGCCCCGAGGGGGAACCAGACGAAGTTGGCCTCGGTGTCGGGGATCTGCCAGCCCTGCTCACGCAGCGCCGCGAGGACCCGGTCGCGCTCGGCGACAAGCTCCTTGACCCGGACGAGCAGCTCGTCCTCGGCCTCGAGCGAGGCGATCGCCGCGACCTGGGCGATGGTGTTGACGCCGAAGGGCAGCGCCGTCTTGCGCAGGGCCGTCGCCACCGCCTCGTGGGCGACGGCGTACCCGACCCGCAGCCCGGCCAGTCCGTAGGCCTTCGAGAAGGTCCGGAGCACGACGACGTTGTCCCGCTCCCGCTGCACCGCGAGACAGTCCGGCGCGTCGTCCGCCGTGACGAACTCGAGGTAGGCCTCGTCGAGGACGACGACGACGTCACGCGGCACGGCATCGAGGAAGCGCTCGAGCTCCGCCGCGCCGACGGAAGGCCCGGTCGGGTTGTTCGGCGTGCAGACGATGACGACGCGGGTGCGCTCGGTCACCGCCGCTGCCATCGCGTCGAGGTCGTGCCGGGCGTCGGCCGTGAGCGGGACCTGGACCGAGCGGGCCCCGGCGAGCGCGGCCATGATCGGGTAGGCCTCGAAGGAGCGCCACGCGTAGACGACCTCGTCGCCCTCCTCGCACGCCGCCTGGATGATCTGGCCGAGGACGCCGACACTCCCGGGGCCGGTCGCGACGCGGCTCGGCGGCATCCCGAGCCGTCGGGCGATGGCCTCGGTGAGGTCGACGACGGCCATGTCCGGGTAGCGGTTCATGGTCCCGGCGGCGTCGCGCACGACGTCGAGGACGCCCGGCAGGGGCGGGAACGGGTTCTCGTTGCTGCTGATCTTGTAGGCCGTCACCCCCGGGCGGGTCCGGGCCGGCCGCCCGGGCGTATACGCCGGCAGGGAGTCCAGGACGGCCCGCAGCCGGACCGGGACGGGTTCGCTCATGGCCGCCACTGTATGCCGCCACGCCGGGACGACCGGTCGCCGCAACGGGCCGACGCCGCGGCATACCCGTGCAACGATGTCGGTATGAAGCGGTTCCTCATCCGGGTCGGGATCAACGCCGTCGGCCTCTGGGTCGCCACGCTCGTCGTCACGGGGGTGAGCTTCCACGGCTCCGGCACCTCCGACACGTGGACCGCCAGGCTCGTGACGATCATCCTCGTCGCGCTCATCTTCGGGCTGGTCAACGCGGTCATCCGGCCGATCGTCAAGTTCCTGTCGTTCCCGGCGATGGTCCTGACGCTCGGCCTGTTCACCTTCATCGTCAACGCCTTCATGCTGCAGATCACCGAGTGGATCGCCGAGCCGCTCGGGCTGGCCTTCACCATCGACTCCTTCTGGTGGTCGGCGGTGTTCGCGGCGATCGTCATCACGCTGGTCTCCTGGGCGCTCAGCATCGTCCTGCCCGACGACGACTGAGCCCGCGCCGGCGCGCGGCGGCATACCGTAGGCGGCATGCGCGTCCTCGTCTCCGGCGGTGCCGGCTACATCGGGTCCCACACCGTCGTCCAGCTGCTCGCGGCAGGGCACGACGTCCTCGTCGTCGACTCCTTCGCCAACGCCAAGCCGACCGTCGTCGGCCGGATCGAGGCGCTGTCCGGCCACCCGCTGCGGCTGCACTCCTTCGACCTGACCGACCGAGACAAGACCGAGCGCCTCTTCGCCGACGAGCGGATCGACGCGGTCATCCACTTCGCGGGGTTCAAGGCCGTGGGCGAGAGCGTCGAGAAGCCGTTGGAGTACTACGAGAACAACCTCGGGACGACGTTCTCGCTCGTCCGGGCGATGCGCCGACACGGCGTCCGCAGGCTCGTCTTCTCGTCCTCGGCCACGGTCTACGGCGCCGACGCCCCGGTGCCGATGACCGAGGACCTGCCCACGTCGGCGACGAACCCCTACGGGTGGACCAAGGTCATGCAGGAGCAGATCCTCCGGGACGTCGCGGCCGCCGACCCGAGGTGGCGGGTCGCCCTGCTCCGCTACTTCAACCCGGTCGGCGCCCACCAGTCCGGGACGATGGGCGAGGACCCCCAGGGCATCCCCAACAACGTCATGCCGTTCATCGCCCAGGTGGCCGTGGGGCGGCTCGAGCGGCTGCGGATCTTCGGCGACGACTACCCCACCCCGGACGGCACCGGCGTGCGCGACTACATCCACGTCGAGGACCTCGCCGCGGGGCACATCGCGGCGTTGGACCGGCTCGGGTCGAGCGACGAACCGGTCTCCACGTGGAACCTCGGCACCGGCCACGGCACCTCGGTCCTCGACCTGCTCCACTCCTTCGAGCGCGCGGTCGGCCACGAGCTCCCCTACGAGATCGCGCCGCGTCGGCCCGGCGACGTCGCCGCCTCCTACGCCGACCCGACGCGGGCGCACGAGGAGCTCGGCTGGTTCGCCGCGCGGACGGTCGATGACATGTGCGCCGACACGTGGCGGTGGCAGAGCGCCAACCCGGACGGCTATCCCGACGCGTGAGCCGGGCCGGCCGGTGCGACCTCAGCTCGTGATGTCCTTGCCGGCGAAGCGGGCCCAGGCGGCGAGCCAGAAGACGACGGCATACCCGAGGAAGAGGAGCAGGCCCCGGCCCATCCCCGACCAGGCGACGGGGTCGCGCAGGAGATCCCCGAAGGCCATGAAGTGGTCGACGACGAGCCACGGGTGGAGCCAGGCCACCTGGTCGACGCCGTCGAGAATCCACATCGCCGCCGTGACGATCATCAGCCCGATGGCCGCGGCGATCGGCTGCTCGGTCAGGGACGAGATGAACAGGCCGATGGCCGCGAGCGCCGCGAGCCCCGCCGCGACATAGAGGGAGACGAGCAGGACCCGCCAGAGCGCCTGGCCCACCCCGATCTGGCTGCCGGACAGGGTCGTCATCCGGCCGGTCCCGAAGAGGGCGACCCCGATGATCGCGCCCGGCAGCACGACGGCGAGCACGCCCCACACGGCGCCGATGACGAGGGAGACGTACTTGACGGCGAGCAACCGGGTGCGCCCGACCGGGACGGTGAGCAGGTAGCGCAGCGTCCCGATGTTGGCCTCGCCCGCGATGGCGTCCCCGGAGAGCATCGAGATGGCGAGCGGCAGGAACATCCCGATCTCGACGGTCACCGCGGCGAGCGGGACGAACAGGCCGTTGCTCGTGATGGAGGAGAGGAAGTCCGGTCCTCGACCGGCCCGCGGCGTCGAGATCTTGACGGCCACCGCGATGAAGATCGGCACCGCCGCCAGGACGAGCAGCCCGGCCTGGTTGCGCCGCCGGCCGGCGATGAGCCGCAGCTCGGAGCGCAGCAGCCGGGCCGAGAGCCGCCCGCGACGTCGGGCGACGGGCGCCGGGGCCACCCCCGCGTCGGCGCCCGCCTCAGCCGCTGACATCGAAGCCCTCCCCCGTGAGCGAGACGAACAGGTCCTCGAGGTTCGCCCCGGACATCGTGAAGCCGCGCACGCCCACCCCTGCGTGGACGAGCGCGGCCACGATCTTCTCCGCGGCCAGGTCACCGGGTATGCCGCCGACCGCCTCCCCGGTCATCGTCACCTCGGTGACGCCGAGCTCGCCGAGCACCCGGGCGGCCGCCTCCGGCTGGTCGGTCTCCACCCGGCACACGGCCGTGCCGGCCCGGCGGACGTCCTCGAGGGTGCCCTGAGCGACGAGCCGGCCCGCCCGCATCATCCCGACGTGGCTGCACACCTGCTCGACCTCGGCGAGGAGGTGGCTCGAGACGAGGACCGTCGCCCCGTCCGAGGCGAGCCCCGCGATGAGCGAGCGCACCTCACGGGTGCCCTGGGGGTCCAGGCCGTTCGTCGGCTCGTCCAGGACGAGCAGGTCGCGGGGGGCGAGCAGCGCGGCGGCGATCGCGAGCCGCTGGCGCATGCCGAGGGAGTAGGCGCGGTAGCGCTTCTGGGCGGCCGCGAGGAGCCCGACCCGCTCCAGCGCCGCGTCGATCCGGGTCCGCGAGGTGCGCGGGTCGGCGAGCACGTCGGCGGCGTCGAGGCGGGCGAGGTTGGCCCGGCCGGAGAGGTAGGGGTGGAAGGCGGGCCCCTCGACGAGGGATCCCACGCGGTGGAGGACCTCGACGGACGCCTCGGGGATCGGGCGGCCGAGCAGCTCGCGGGTGCCGCTCGTCGGTGAGATGAGGCCGAGGAGCATCCGGATCGTCGTCGTCTTGCCCGAGCCGTTCGGTCCGAGGAAGCCGTACACCGACCCCGCCGGGACGGCGAGGTCGATGGAGTCGACGGCCGTGTGCCCACCGAACTGCTTGGTCAGGCCCGTCGTCGAGACGGCGAGGTCGCTCACGAGGCGGCCGCGGTCACTTCGCCCCGAGGGCGGCATACAGGGTCTCGGGTGTCACCGCACCGGCGGCGATCCGGCCGTTGTCGGTGATGAGGACCGAGACGAGCGTGCCCTGGAAGAGGTGACCGGAGCCCCAGGAGCCCGACACGCTCGGCAACGCCTTGAGCACCGTCCCGAGCTGGGCGAGCGGCCCGGAGGTCTTGCCCGAGCCGGAGGGTCCGACCCCGAGGTCGCGCGGCGGGGTGGCGCCGAGGTGGGCGACGACGACGGAGTCCCAGCCCTTGCCGACGACGCTCGGGTGGTCGCCCTTCGCCTGGGCAGGCAGCGACGGCGTGCTCGGCCGGGTCGAGGGGCCCATCGGCAGGGTGCCCTGCTTGACGGTGGTCCCCGGGGGCGGGGTGAAGGTGAACTGCCGGGCCTCGGGCGTCGCGAAGTCGACCTGGGTGAAGCCGACCTCGAAGGCCGGGTCGGCCACCTTCGTCGAGTAGACCTGGACGCGCAGCGGGAGGTGGTTGGCGGCGTCGATGGCGATCCGGACCTGGCGGACGAGGGTCGCCGACGAGCGCGGGGTGAGCACGAGCTCGTATGCCGCGCGCCCGGCGACGGTCGCCGTGCCGTCGGTCGTCACCTTCGTCGTCGGGTCGATCGCGGCGAGCGCCTTCTCGGCCGCCTGCTGCGGGTCGACCGGCGTCGGGACCGGTGAGGGGTTGACGGCCTTGCCGTCGAGGCCGCCCGCCTTCGCCGGCAGGGTGTAGTGGGTTGCGGTCTTGTCCTTGCTCGACCACATCCACACGTCGGTGCCGTTGCGGACGACGTCGGACTCACCGAGGCTGCCGAGGAGGGCGACCCGCTGCTTGGTGTCACCGGCATACCAGACCCGCAGCGTGTGGGTGCCCGAGAGCAGGCTCGTCAGGTCGGAGGAGGAGCCCATGCCGGACCCCGACCCGGAGCCGCCGGTGAATCCCGGCAGAGCGGGTAGCCCGAGGTCGGAGGACTGGACGACCGTGCCGGACAGGCCGGTCAGGTGCGCCCCCTGGAGGTCGACGAGCAGCTGCGCGGCGGTCCGCGGCGGCAGCGGTGTCGAGGCGTTCGCCGCGACGCTCGCGCCGACGGTGACGGCGCCGATGACGCCGACGGCGGCCAGTGGTGCGGCCCAACGAGCGGTGGGGTGATCGGTGAGGAAGCGCATGTGACCATGGTGCGCCCGGCCCGCTGTGAGCGACCTGAGACCGACCGCCGCCCTGACACTCGGACAAGCGACCGGGGGCCGGAGGGACACGAGAGCCCCGGCCTACAGGTCGACGCAGGGCCGGGCATGCCATCGTTGGGGCCATGCGGGTGCTCGTGGTCGAGGACGAACGTCGGATGGCGCAGGCGCTGGCCAAGGGGCTGCGGGCCGAGGGCTACGTCGTCGACCTCGCGCACGACGGCCCGGGCGGGCTCGAGGCGGCCCGGTTCGGCGACTACGACGCGGTCGTCCTCGACATCATGTTGCCCGGCATGTCCGGCTACACCGTCGTCAAGACCCTGCGCGAGGAGGACAACTGGGTCCCTGTTCTCATGCTCTCGGCCAAGGACGGGGAGTACGACCAGGCCGACGGCCTCGACTACGGCGCGGACGACTACCTCACCAAGCCGTTCTCCTTCGTCGTCCTCCTCGCCCGGCTGCGGGCCCTCGTCCGCCGCGAGGCCACCCCGCGACCGGTGGCGCTCGCCGCGGCAGGAGTCACCCTCGATCCCGCCTCGCACCGGGTCACCGTCGACGGCCACGAGGTCGCCCTCTCGGCGCGGGAGTTCACCGTCCTGCACACCCTCATGCGCGCCCACCCGCACGTGGTCCCCAAGGACAGCCTCATCGAGCGCGTCTGGGGTGATGCCGACGCCGTCGAGGCCAACCTCGCCGAGGTCTACGTCGGCTACCTGCGCCGCAAGATCGGCCGGGAGCGGATCGAGACCGTGCGTGGCGTCGGCTACCGGCTCGCCACATGAGCCGGCGGCCCGGGTGAGGCCGGCGTGACCTCGAGGTGGTCCGGCCGGCTCGGCCTGCGCGGGCGGCTCATGGCCATCGGCACCCTCGGGGTGACCGTTGCGCTCGTCCTGGGGGGGATCCTCCTGTATGCCATCCTCGTCGCCGGCCTGCACCGGGCCGTCGCCGACGAGGCCCACTCGAGTGCGGCGGAGGTGGCCGCCCTCGTCACCCAGCAGCGCCTCCCGGACCCCGTCCCGGTCTCCGGCGCTCAGGTCGTCCAGGTGCTCGACGCGGACAACCGGGTCGTCGGCGGCTCCGCGACGGCCGATCGGCTCACCGCGCTCGTCACCGACGCGGAGCATGCCCGGCTCACCGCCGGCGGCACCGTCGAGATCCCCGGGAGCCGGGCCGCCCTCTCCGGCCGGTTGACCGTCGCCGGTGCCACTGCCCGCACCGGTGGACGGACCCTGCTCGTCGTCGCTGCGGTGCCGACGGCCGACGTCGACACCAGCCGCCGCCTCATGGGACGGCTCCTCTTCGTCTTCTTCCCCGTCTTCGTCCTCCTCCTCGCGCTCGTCGCCTGGCGGGTCATCGGCTCCGCGCTGCGCCCGGTGGAGGAGCTGCGCCGCGGCGCGGAGCGGATCGGCGCCGACCCCACCGACCCCGACCGGCTCCCGGTCCCCCCGACCCGCGACGAGGTCGGCGCCCTCGCGCTCACCCTCAACGGGATGCTCGACCGGATCGCCGCGGCCCAGCAGCGCCAGCGCGACTTCGTCGCCGACGCCGCGCACGAGCTGCGCTCCCCCCTCGCCTCGATGCGCACCCAGCTCGAGGTCGCCCACCGACTCGGCGAGGGCGGCGACCTCCCCGAGGACCTGCTCGCCGAGGTCCGGCGGCTCGGCGCCCTCGTCGATGACCTGCTTCTCCTGGCCCGGTCCGGCTCGGAGGCCGGGCCACCCGGCCGGCAGGACCTCGACCTCGGGGAGATCGCGGGAACCGTCCTCGAGCGGTACGCCGAGCCGCGCGTCGCCCTGCGCACCGACCTGCGCGCGGGCGGGTCCGCCGCGGTGCACGCGGCATACCCCGACCTCGTGCGCGCGGTCACCAACCTCGTCGACAACGCGCTCCGGCATGCCAGCACCGAGGTCGTCCTCGCGGTGGGGGGCGACGACACCGGCGCCGAGCTGACCGTCCGGGACGACGGCGACGGCATACCGGAAGGGGATCGGGAGCGGGTCTTCGAGCGGTTCACCCGGCTCGGTGACGCCCGCGACCGCGACAGCGGCGGATCGGGCCTGGGGCTGGCGATCGCCCGGGACCTCATCCGGCGCAACGGGGGCGAGATCACCCTCGAGGACGCCGAACCGGGGCTCCTCGCGCGGGTGCGGCTGCCGCGCACGTCGCCCGGCTGACCCTCGCCGAGGCGAGGCTTCCCTGCGTGAGCGTCATCACATCGACGGCGGCCGGACGGGTCTACTACGGACTGTAGTGTTACTACGCCCCATAGTAGATGAGCCTCCGTCAGGAGTACTGCATGAATGCCCTTGATGTGGCCCGATGGCAATTCGCCATCACCACCGTCTATCACTTCTTGTTCGTCCCGATCACGATCGGCCTGTCGGCCATCGTCGCCGGCTACCACACGGCGTGGGTGCGCACCCACAACCCGCAGTGGCTCCGGCTCACGAAGTTCTTCGGCAAGCTCTTCACCATCAACTTCGCCCTCGGGCTCGTGACCGGCATCGTCCAGGAGTTCCAGTTCGGCATGAACTGGTCCGACTACTCCCGGTTCGTCGGTGACATCTTCGGCGCGCCGCTGGCCTTCGAGGCCCTGCTCGCCTTCTTCCTCGAGTCGACCTTCCTCGGCCTGTGGATCTTCGGCTGGGGCAAGATCCCCGAGAAGCTCCACGTGTGGACGATGTGGCTCACCCACATCGGCACGGTTCTCTCGGCCTACTTCATCCTCGCCGCCAACTCGTTCATGCAGCACCCGGTCGGCTACGTCTTCAACCCCGAGACCGGGCGCGCCGAGATGAACGACTTCCTCGCGGTGCTGACGAACAAGGTGCAGCTCGTCACCTTCCCGCACGTCATCACCTCGGCCTACATGGTCGGCGGCTCCGTCGTCATGGGCGTCGCGATCTACCTCACGCTCAAGCACAAGGGCCAGGAGGACGAGGGCATGTACCGCGGCGCGAGCCGGATCGGCGCCGTCGTCGCCCTCGTCGCCTCGCTCGGCGTAGTCGTCTCCGGCGACGTCCAGGGCAAGATCATGACCGAGGTCCAGCCGATGAAGATGGCGGCCGCGGAGGCTCTCTACGACACGCCGCCGGTCGGCCAGTGCGCCGAGTTCTCCGTCCTGTCGGTCGGCTCGCTCGACGGCCAGAGCGCCCGGACGGTCATCCCGGTGCCGTGTCTGCTGTCCTTCCTCGCGACCGGTTCGTTCAGCGGTCACGTCGAGGGCATCAACAACCTCAAGCAGACCCAGGAGGCCTACTTCACCACGGGTGACGCCACCGTCCCGGTGCTCCAGGACGGCAAGGTCGTCGACACCCCGATCAAGGACGTCACGCTGGCCAACGGCAAGTCGCTGCTCGACTACACCGCCCAGGCCACCTACACCCCGAACATCCCGCTGGCGTACTGGACCTTCCGGTTCATGATGGGCGCTGGGTTCCTCACGATGGCGTTCGCCATCGGCCTGCTGTGGGTCACCCGCAGCGGCAAGAGCCCGACAAGCCGCTGGTGGATGTGGGTCGCGGTGCTCACCCCGCTCCTGCCCGTCTTCGCCAACAGCTTCGGCTGGATCTTCACCGAGATCGGCCGGCAGCCCTGGATCGTCTACGGACTCCTCGGCACCGCCGCGGGCGTCTCGCCCAAGGTCTCCGGCGGCGAGGTCTGGTTCTCGATGATCGTCTACACCCTCGTCTACGCCGTCCTGGCGGTCGTCGAGGTCAAGCTGTTCCTCACCTACACCAAGCGCGGCGCCGAGCCCTTCGAGGCCCCGGTCGACCCGCAGGACGTGGACGAGGATTCCCCCCTTCAGTTCGCGTACTGAGGACGGCTAGGAGATATCTGACATGAACTACCCACTCATCTGGTTCGCCCTCATCGGCGTGCTCTGGACGGCATACCTCGTCCTCGAGGGCTTCGACTTCGGCGTCGGCTCGCTGCTCAGCGTGCTCGGCAAGGGCAGGGACACGGCGGAGACCGAGAAGCGCCGCCGCGTCATGCTCACGACGATCGGCCCGTTCTGGGACGGCAACGAGGTGTGGCTGCTCACCGCTGGTGGCGCCACCTTCGCCGCCTTCCCGGTCTGGTACGCGACGATGTTCTCGGGGTTCTACCTCGCGCTGTTCCTCATCCTCATGGCACTCATCGTCCGCAACATGGGCTTCGAGTACCGCCACAAGCGCGACAGCGACACGTGGCGCCGCAACTGGGACATCGCGATCATCCTCGGTTCGATCCTCCCGCCGCTGCTGCTCGGCGTCGCCCTGACCAACCTGGTCCGGGGGCTCCCCCTCGACGCCAACCACGAGTACATCGGCAACTTCTTCACCCTGCTCAACCCGATGAGCCTGCTCGGTGGCCTGGTCGTCCTCGGCCTGGCGCTCACCCACGGAACGCACTTCCTCGCCATGAAGACCGACGGCGAGATCCGTGAGCAGGCCAAGGCGCTCGGCACCCGGATCGGCCTCGGCACCACGGTCCTCGCGGTCGTGCTCCTGCTCTGGCTCGGCTTCTCCGTCGGCAAGGCCAGCGTCTGGGCCGGCATCGCCATCGCCGCCGTGTCGCTGCTGTTCGGAATCTTCATGAACACCAGGGGCAAGGAGGGCCTGGCCTTCATCGGCACGAGCATCACGATGGCCGCGGCCGTCGCGACGTACTTCTTCGCCCTCTACCCCAACGTCATCAACGGCCAGGACGGCACAAACCCGCTCACCATCGAGGCGGCGTCCAGCACCGAGATGACGCTGAAGATCATGACGGTCGCCGCGCTCGTGTTCACCCCGATCGTCCTCGTCTATACGGCGTGGACGTACTGGGTGTTCCGCAAGCGGATCAGCACCAAGCACATCCCGGCCGCCGTCTCGGTCCACTGAGCGGGAACGGCTGAACCATCCCTATGAGGCCCCTCGACCCACGGCTGCTCAGGGCGGCACCGGCTGCACGTCGGCCGGTCGCCGTCCTGGCAGCCGTGGGCGTGGCCCAGGGGGCGGCGACGATCGCGCTCGCGTTCGCCGTCGCGCGCCTCGTCGTCGCGGTGGTCCACCGCGGCGACCTCACCGCCGCCGTGCTCGTGGTGGCGGCACTGTTCGGCGTCCGGGCCGCCCTCGCCTGGACCGCCGAGCGGGTTGCCGCCTGGGCCGGCGTCGAGGTGAGCGTGGCCCTGCGCGAGACGCTGCTGCGCCACTGGCTCACCCGGGCCGCCGACGAGCGGCCCCCGGCCGACCGCGCGGTGACCCTCGCCGCGCAGGGCGCCGCCACCGTCGAGCCGTATGCTGCGCGCTTCCTCCCCTCGCTCGTCGCCGGCACCGTCGTGCCGGCTCTCGCCGTCGGCGCGCTCCTGGTCGTCGACTGGACGAGCGCCCTCATCGTCGTGCTCACCCTCCCGCTCCTGCCCGTGTTCGCCGCCCTCATCGGCAAGACGACCCAGGACGAGACCGACCGACGCTGGGCGGCCCTCGCCGGGCTGTCCGGCCACTTCCTCGACGTCATGCGCGGCCTGCCCACCCTCGTGTCCTACGGCCGCGCCGAGCGCCAGGCCGAGCAGATCGGCAAGGTCAGCCAGCGCCACCGCGTCGCCACGATGCGGACCCTGCGCCTGGCCTTCCTCAGCTCCTCCGCGCTGGAGCTGCTCGCCTCCATCTCGGTCGCCATCGTCGCGGTCAGCGTCGGCCTTCGGCTCACCCACGGCACCGTCCCGCTCGAGACCGGGATGCTCGCGATCCTGCTCTCGCCCGAGGCCTACTGGCCGATCCGCCGGGTCGGCGCCGAGTTCCACAACGCCGCCGACGGCGCGGAGGCCATCGCCGCGATCCTCGCCGAGCTCGACCCACCCGCCCCCACCGTCCGCGCAGTGTCCGCGTCTTCGGTCGCTTGGGCGACCGAAGACGCGGACGCTGGGGAGGGGGCGAGCGGGCGCGCCACGGACGAGGTCGGGGTGAGTGCCCGGGGGGTCACCTACGCCTACCCCGGCTCGAGCGCAGCGGTCCTCGGCGACATCGACCTCGACGCCGGGCCCGGCCTCACCGTCGTCACCGGCCCGTCGGGCGTCGGCAAGTCCACCCTCCTCGAGATCCTTGCCGGCCTCCGGGCCCCTTCCGCCGGCATCGTCCGGGCCGGCCGGTCACACCTGGTCACCCAGCGCCCGTTCCTCGCGGCCGGGACGATCCGGGATGCCCTGAGCCTGGGCAACGGCGCCGAGGACGACCGGCTCTGGGACGCCCTGCGCCTGGTCGGGCTGGACGGGTTCGTCGCCTCCCTCGAGCGGTCCCTCGCCACCCCGATCGGTGACGACGGCTTCGGCCTCTCGGCCGGCCAGCGGGCCCGGCTCGCCCTCGCACGGGCCGCTCTCACCTCCGCGGCGGTCATCCTCCTCGACGAGCCGACCGCGCACCTCGACGACCGGGCGAGCGACATCGTCCACGACGTCATCCGCGAGCTGGCCGAGCGGCACACGGTCATCGCCGTCACCCACCGTCCCGAGCTCGTCGCCCTCGCCGACCGTCACGTCCACCTCAACGCCCCCGCCGACGCCCCGGCCCGGGAGGAGGAGCGATGAGCACGACGCGCGCGACCTCGGCCGCCCCCGGCCCCGCGATCATCGTCGCCGGGCTCATCGGGGGGGCCGCCACGGCCTCCGGCATCGCCCTGACGGCCACCTCCGGGTGGCTCATCGTCCGAGCGAGCGAACGGCCGGTCATCCTCACCCTCCTCGCCGCGATCGTCGCCGTCCGGGCGTTCGGGATGGCTCGGCCCTACTTCCGCTATGTCGAGCGGATCCGCTCCCACGACGCCGCCCTCGACGACCTCGCCCGGCGCCGGGTCCAGGTGTATGCCGGCCTCGTCCCGCTCACCCCGGCCCGCCTCGGTCGTCGGGCCCGGTCCGAGGTGCTGACCGGTGTCGTCGACGACCTCAGCGACGTCGTGGACGCGCAGGTCCGGGTGACGGTGCCGATCGTGTCCAGCCTCGTGGCCGGGCTCATGGCCGTCGCCCTCGCCGCCGCGCTCGCGCCGTCGGTCGGGTTCGTCCTCGCCGGTCTCCTCCTCCTCATCACGGCCGGCTGCGCCATCGCCTGGGGCCTGGAGTCCCGGTCCCGCTCCGCCCTCCTGCGCGCCCGGGCCGACGTCATGCGGATCAGCGACCTCGTGGCGCGACAGGCCACCCAGCTGCGGGCCGTCGGCGGCGAGGACGCCGCCCTCGGCTGGCTCACCGACGCACACGACCGGCTGCGCGCCGCGGTCGCGCGGCAGAGCGCGGGCCGGGCCCTCGTCGCCGCCCTCATCCTCGTCGGTACCGCCGGGGCCGCGGCCGCCGCGGCCTTCCTCGCCCGCGGGGCCGGGGTGTCCGGTCCGATCGCCGCCCTGCTCGTCGTCACCCCCGTCGCCGTCGGCGACGCCTTCGCGCCACTGGTCGAGACGATGCGCTGGCTCGCCCGCGCCCAGGGCAGCCAGGACCGGCTCGATATCCTGCTCGACCAGGACCCGGCGGTCGCGGGGACCGGCACGACCCGACTGAACGGGGCGGACGACCGGCAATCCGCGGCATACCCCGCCCCCCGGCTCACCCTGCGCGGCGTCGCCGCGTCGTGGACCGAGGGGGCTCGCCAGCTGGCGCCCATCGACCTCGACCTGTACCCCGGGCGACGGGTGGCCGTCGTCGGAGCGAACGGCTCCGGAAAGTCCACCCTCCTCGCCGTCCTCGCCCGCCACCTCGACCCGGTCGAGGGGACGTATGCCGTGGACGGCACCGACGTGCGCGCGGTCGACCTCGCCGACCTGCGGGCCCGGTTCGCGGTCGTCGACGACGAGCCGCACATCTTCGCCTCGACGCTGCGCGAGAACCTCCGGCTGGCCCGTCCGGACGCCGACGACGCCGCCGTGACCGACGCCCTCGACCGGGCCGGCCTGCGCGCCTGGCGACGCTCGTTGCCCGACGGGCTCGACACCCGGCTCGGCACGGACGGGCGCGGTGTCTCGGGCGGGGAACGGGCCCGGCTCGGCCTGGCCCGGGCCCTGCTGTCCGGCCGACCGGTCATCCTCCTCGACGAGCCGGTCGCCCACCTCGACCACGCCACCGCCATGGACGTCCTCGACGACGTGATGTCAGCGACGGCCGGCCGCACCGTCGTCATGGTCAGCCACCGCCCCGAGGGGCTGGCCGGCTTCGACGACATCATCGACCTCACCCCCGACCGCGCCGCCTCCTAGGAGCCCGAGATGCCCATGTCCTCGTCCGCACCCCGTCTCGGCGATCTCGAGCGGGTGGTCATGGACCACCTCTGGCAGTTCACCGAGGACGAGCGGGGCGGCGCCACGGTCCGCGAGGTGCGCGCCCTGTTCTCCGGCGAGCGCGAGATCGCCTATACGACGGTGATGACGGTGCTCGACCGGCTCTCGAAGAAGGGGCTCGTCACCCGGGTCCGGGACGGCCGGGCGTGGCGATACTCCCCCGCCGGCTCCCGCGAGGCGCTCACCGCGCAGACGATGCGCCAGACGCTGACCGACATGGACGTCACCGACCGGCGGGCTGCGCTCATGCACTTCCTCGACGGGGCGACCGAGGAGGAGATCGCCGACTTCAAGGAAGCACTGGCCGAGGTCGAGTCGCGGTCCCCGCGGGACGCGGTCAAGAAGGCGCTCCGGCGCCCCCGCCTGCGTCGATGATCGACCGGTTCCGCGAGATCCCGCAACGCGTCGCGGGCTGACATGGGAGGATGCACGCCGTGATTGCGCTGGCCCTGGTGCTTCTGGCCCTCGTCCTGGCCTGGCCGATGCCGCGCATCATGGCTCGCCAGAAGTCGTTCCGCCGGGCCCCCCGGGCCGCGCTCGTCGCCTGGCAGGCGGTGACGGTCAGCGCCATCATCGCGGCGCTCGCCGCGGCACCGGCGATCCTCCCGCTCGTGCTGTTCGACGGCCAGACCATCTCCCAGCACGCCATGATCATGGCCGTCGCCGTCGCCGTCAGCGGCTTCATGCTCGCCCGGCTGCTCATCGCCGGTCACCGGATCGGGCGCGGCATGCGCGAGCGACGCCGTGAGCACCGCGAGCTGGTCGACATCATCGCCCGCCAGCACCAGGACCACGTCCGGGTCCTCGAGCACCCCACGCCGACGGCATACTGCCTGCCCGGCCGCGAGAAGCGGGTCGTCCTCTCCCAGGGCGTGATCGACACCCTCAGCCCGGCCGAGCTCGACGCGGTGCTGAGCCACGAGGAGGCCCACCTCGCCGCCCGGCACGACCTGCTTCTCGAGTTCTTCTCGGTCATCCACGAGACGGTCCCCGCGCCGCTGCGCTGCCAGGCGGCGATGAGCGAGGTCCGGCTGCTCATCGAGGCGCTGGCCGACCGGGCCTCGGTGCGCCGGGTCGGCGCGCTGTCGACCGCCCGGGCCCTCGTCGCCCTCGCCGACGGCAGGGCCCCCGAGGCGGCGATGGCCGCCGCGGGGGCGATGACCGCACCCGCCCGGCTCCGGCTCCTCGCCGCCGGCCGCCCCCACCCCGCGCTACCCGCGCTGATGTACGGGTATGCCGCCGGTCTCGTCGCCGCCCCGCTCGCCCTCGTCGTCGCCGCCTGGAACGGACGCTGAGGCGTCAGCTCACCGGCGGGCTGGTGACTGCGAGCTGTCCGCTCGTGGGGTCCAGGGTCACGTAGGTCACGGTGAGGTCGTGCGAGTTCGTGCCGGTGTACAGCCCCGTGACGGAGCCCGGCATCCTCGCCCCGGAGGCGAAGACGACGGTGCCGGTCAGGGTGTAGGGCACCGCGATCGTCGACAGCGTCGTCGAGACGACGACGGAGGCCACCGAGCCGGCAGCCACCGTGACCGGTGCCGACCAGGACCACGACCTGCTCCGCGTCTGCGAGCCACTCCAGGTGTAGGTGTTGTTCGCCTCCACCGAGACCTCGACCTTGCCCTCGGCCAGCAACGGCACCCCGCAGGCGAACGAGGTCGACACCCCGACCGTGATGCCGAGCGAGTCCGACCAGCTCGAGGTCTGCTCCACGGACTCCGAGCCCTCGATCGTGCTCTGCTGGTCCATCTGCGTCGAGTAGCGCACCGTCTGGCGGTACAGCTCGGCCGGGCCGGACTTGAGGACCTGGGCGGATGCGACGTCGTACTCGATGTGGTTGATCTCGAAGTTGGCCACCGGGTCGGTCTTCATGGAGCACCAGACCCCGCCCTTGTTGTCGCTCGGCCCGGTGCCCCGGTAGACGCAGAAGTTGCCGTCGTCCTGGATGATCGCGAAGTAGTCGCCCTCACCCGGCGCCTGCATCGAACACCAGACCCCGCCCTGGTTGTCGCTCGGCCCGGTGCCCCGGTACACACAGAAGTTGCCGTCGCTCTGCTGGACCGCGAAGTAGGAGCCGGGACCGGGATGCTGCATCGAGCACCAGACCCCGCCGTGATTGTCCGACGGACTCGACCCGTGGTACGTGCAGAAGTTGCCGTCGCTCTGCTGGACGGCGAAGAAGAGCCTGCTCGGTGAGACGAGGTACTCGTCGACGCCGAGGTACTGCCCGACCGTCAAGAAGGAACGTGGTGTGGAGGACATGTCGCTGCCTTTCATGGGGTGGGTGGGACGGCTTCACCGCGCCGAGCCTCGAGGCGGACCGTCGGCTCGCCGGACGGACGGCGCCGGCACGGGTGGGCGCCGTCGCCGAGGTGCGGCGGTCCACGGGAATCTGTAACGGCAGCAAGCATCCACGGCCCCGGTGGGCAGGGACATCGGGCCGATGACCCGACCACACCGAGACCTCCGCCTCTGCCGGGGTGTCTGCACCGCCGCGGATCTCGGGACATCCGTCGCGCGGCGTAGGTCATCCGTCTTGTCCTCGTTCCCGGGGGGCCGCGGACGGCATATGATCCGGCCGTGTCCGATGCGCCTGGCAGCACTGGCGACGACGCCGACGGACCGATCCGCGTGTTCATCGTCGACGATCACGGGATCGTGCGTCACGGCGTGCGGTCCTACCTCGCCATCTACGACGACATCGAGGTGGTCGGAGAGGCCGACAGCGGTCGTCAGGCGCTGGACCGGCTCCGGGCGATGGCCGCCGGGGGCACCCCGCCCGACGTCGTGCTCATGGACCTGGCGATGGAGCCGATGGACGGTGTCGAGGCGACACGAGAGGTGCGCGCCACCATGCCCGAGATCGAGGTGGTGGCGGTGACCTCGATGATCGACCAGTCGCGGGTGCAGGCCGCCCTGGAGGCCGGGGCGTCCGGCTACCTCGTCAAGGATGCCGCGCCCGAGGAGCTGGCCTTGGCGATCCGCGCCGCCTACCGCGGCGAGGTCCATCTCAGCGGCGCCGTCACCCGCGGGCTCATCGACTCCCTGCGGTCGGCGGCCGAGCCCGCCGCGAACCCGCTCACCGCCCTCTCCGAACGCGAGCTCGAGATCCTGGCGCTCGTCGCGGCGGGCCGGGCCAACAAGGAGATCGCCCGCCTTCTGGTCATCAGCGAGCGGACGGCCCGCACCCACGTCAGCCACATCCTCCGCAAGCTGGGCGTCGGCTCGCGGACCCAGGCCGCGCTCCTCGCCGTCAGAGCGGGCCTCGGCCCACCCCAGGCCTGACGCCGAGCGGGACACTGACGAGGACCGACGTACCCGAACCGACCCCGCTGCGGATGGTCGCGCTCCCCCCCGCCTCGGTGGCGCGGCTGCGCAGCAGGTCCAGCCCCAGGTGGCCGGCATACGTCCGTGCGGGGTCGAAGCCGACACCATCGTCGCGGACCTCGAGGGTCACCCGGCCGTCGGCCCCGGCGACCCGGACCGACACCGTCCTGCCCCCCGAGTGCTTGACCGCGTTGGTCAGGGCCTCCTGCCCGATCCGGAAGAGCAGCTCCTCGACCCGGGCCGTCACCGCGAGCCGCTGCATAGGGCCGGTCACGTCGACCCGGAGGCCGTGGCGCAGCGACATCGCCGTGCCGTGTGCCTCCAGCGCCGCCACGAGACCCTGCTCGGCCACCGCTCCCGCCCGTAGCTCGAAGATGGACGCCCGCATCTCGAGCAGGGCGCCCTGGGCGAGGCCGGCCACCTCCTCGACGGCGGCCGACAGGCGCCCGTCGGGGACGGCCCCCTCGGCGATCTCATGCTGGGCGATGCCGGCGTGCAGGCCGAGCGAGTAGAGGGTCTGGGACACCGAGTCGTGCAGGTCGCGAGCGATCCGCTGCCGTTCCTCGGCCGCCCGCTCGGCCTCGCGTCGCCGAGACTCGGCCAGCGCCAGGGTGGCACGATGCCGGTCGCTGATCACGGTCCCGAGGGTGAGCGCGGTGAGCGTGGCGACGAGCATGTAGAGCTGGGTCGTGAGCACCTCGTCGTCGATCGACCTCGTGACGAACGGACCCACATTACGCGAGGTCATGGCGATCGCGACCGCGAACGCCACGAGCAGGGACACCGTCGCGCCGCGGGGCCCGAGTCGAACGGCGGCGACGACGAGGGCCGGGAAGACGACGTAGGTGATCGGATGCGGCGATCCGAAGCCCGCCACACTCAGCGCGGCGACTGCCGCGAGGATCGCCGCGGCCTCGAGCCCCGTCCGCATCGCCGGCCGGGCCGGCCACGGAGGCCGCCACACGAGGATGAGGGGAACGAACAGGGTCGCGCCGGCGGCATCGGCGAGCAGCCAGGTACGGAAGAACGTGGCCGCCTGGTCCGTGCTGACATAGCCGGCCTGCCACGAGGAGAAGGTGCCGAGCGCCGCCGAGACCGGCTCCGCGGCCGCGAAGACGAGCAGGAGGCGACCGACGTCACCGGGACGCTCGAAGCGGCATTCGCGCCCCAACCAACGGCGCAGGAGGTATGCCGCGAGAACGAATTCGAGGCAGTTGCCCACGCTCTGGTAGAGGACCGTGGGGTCGTGCAACAACAGGCCGACCTCGAACGGGTCCACCCCGGTGCCGAGCAGCAGGTCGGCGACGGCGGCGCCGACGGCCCAGGACAGGTCCCCGAGGCAGAGCACGGCCGCGGCGAAGCCGGCCGGAAGCCAGGCGACCTGCACGCCACCCGGATAGGAGAGCGCACCCCCGAGCTCGCCCAGCGTCCAGTACCCGATGCCCAGACCGACGGTTCCCAGCACCCACCGGGTGCGCCCCGCCGCGGACATGATCACCGTGTCCGGCCGGGCGTGACGGACACCGCCGGGGCGGCCACGCGGTCCATGTCCGCATGGTAGCCAGCGTTCGGCTCGCCGGCCGCGCGGCAGCCGCCGGCCATCGATCGGGTCCGTCAACCCGTCGATGGCGCGGCGGCCGGAGCTGGGGTCGGTCCGCGGTCAGCGGATCAGTGGATCAGTGGATCAGCGGAACCAGCCGGCGATGCGGTCCCACCAGTGATGGCCTCCGTGGCCGTCGTCGCCGTGGTGGCCGTCGTCGCCGTGGTGGCCGTCGTCGCCGTGGTGGCCGTCGTCGCCGTGGTGGCCGTCGTCGCCGTGGTGGCCGTCGTCGCCGTGGTGGCCGTCGCGCTCGTGACCGGTGCTGCCACCGCCGCCGTTGGCGGCGCTGACCGTGATGGTCGCCGTCGCTTCGGCACTGTCACCGTGGGCGTTGCTCGCCACCAGCGTGATGGTGTAGGTCCCTGCGGTGGCGTAGGTGACGGACGGGTTCTGCTCGGTCGATGTCGTGCCGTCACCGAAGGTCCACAGCCAGGACGTCGGGGAACCGGTCGAGGTGTCGGTGAGGGTGACGGTGAGCGGAGCCGTGCCGGAGGTGGGAGACGCGACGAAGCTCGCCGTGGGCGCCTCGCCCGCAGGCGGAGGGGCGGTCACGACGTAGGTGAGGACCGAGGACGTGCTCGAGGTGAAGGCCGTCGGGTCCGCCGGGGTGAACACCGCCTGGTAGGCGTACGTGCCCGCACCCACGCTCGACAGCGCCTTCGTGGCCACGCCACCGCTGATCGCCGCGGGAGCACCCAGCGACGTCGTGCCGTCGAAGAACTCCACCGTTCCCCTCGCGCCCGCACCGGAGACCGTGGCCCGCAGCGTGACGTTGGCCGGAGCCTGAGCCGGCGACGCCGGAGTCACGCTCAACCCCGTCGACGTCGTCACGGGAGATGGCGCCGGAGGGGCGGTCACGACGTAGGTGAGGACCGAGGACGTGCTCGAGGTGAAGGCCGTCGGGTCCGCCGGGGTGAACACCGCCTGGTAGGCGTACGTGCCCGCGCCCACGCTCGACAGCGCCTTCGTGGCCACGCCACCGCTGATCGCCGCGGGAGCACCCAGCGACGTCGTGCCGTCGAAGAACTCCACCGTTCCCCTCGCGCCCGCACCGGAGACCGTGGCCCGCAGCGTGAGGTTGGCCGGAGCCTGAGTCGGCGACGCCGGAGTCACGCTCAACCCCGTCGACGTCGTCACGGGAGACGGCGCCGGAGGGGACTCGACCGTGATCGTGTAGGTGCTGGAGCTGGTGACGCCCCGGCGCATCCACACGGTGTACGTGTACGTGCCGGGCGTCGTCGGTGCGGTCATCGACTGCGTCCGGGACGCGCCCGTGGCTGGGTTGCCGACGATGCTCACCGGGTCGTTGCTCGTGTTCGAGATCCAGTAGCCGCTGTTGCCGCTGCCGCCGGTGAAGGTCATCGCGACCGTGTAGGTGGCCCCGGGCGCCACCGTGGCGCTGCTGGGGACGGCCGAGACGGAGCCGCCCGGGGAGTGGCAGGCGGTGCACGTCGAGGCATAGTTCGGAAAGGCCGATGCGGGTGCCGGGTGGGCAAGGACCGCGAGGATGCCGACGACGACGCCGGCGGCGAGCACGACGACCTTCGGGATTGTCGTGCGTTGGTGAGTGGTGGTGCTCAACTGTCCTCCAAAGGTTCTGCGCGCCCTTGGCAGGGCCCGGAAGTCCCAGGACACCTGTCGACCCGTCCACCGTGTCGTCGGGAACGCCCCCCGGCCATCCCCCGCCCGGCATGGATTCGGCACAGGGATCGACCTCGGCCACCGGACGGGGTTGCCACCACGGCCGCCGTACCGGCGGGACCCGTCGGCGATGCCTGTCGGGCGGGATCGGCCGTTGACCTGGGCAGATGGTGGCCGGGCGGGGGCGCGTCGGGGCAGTTGGGCCCCCGAATGCCCCGTCACCCCAAGGGCACACCCGCCCCATCCGTGATCGCCCACACACCCCGGATCCGGGCCGCCCGCGGCGCCGGCCGCGCCGGCCGCGGAATCCGTTGGCGCGACCCGGATCCGGGCGGCTAGCGTCACCGGACATGTCGACGTCACCGCCACCCACGTCCCCGGCGGGCCTGCGTGAGCAGCTCAGCGTCGCCCTGCGTGACGCCATGCGCGGGCGGGACCGGGATGCCATCGCGGCGCTGCGCGGCGCCCTCTCGGCGGTGGCCAACGCCGAGGCGCTCCCCCTCGACGAGCCGGCCGCGCCGGTTGGGCGGCCCGTGACGTCCGGCCGGTTCGCCGGCACGTCGCTCGGGGTCGGCTCGACCGAGGTCGAGCGGCGGACCCCGACCGAGGCCGAGGTCCGCGTGGTCGTCGAGACCGAGGCCGCCGAGCGCGAGATGGCGGCCGAGATCTCCGACGGAGTGGGTCGCCCCGAACGAGCCGGGTCACTCCGGGCCGAGGCGGCGGTGCTGCGCCGCGTCCTCGGCGACCGAGCGGCCTACCAGGACGGCGGCGGCGGGGGCGGAGTCGACCCCGGGGGGACGACGCCCCCGCCCTCCTGCGGCTGCTGCGGCGGGGACGCGGGAGCCGGCGGAGCGCCAGCGCCCGGAGGCGGCGGAGCCGATGCCGGAGGCGGAGGCGGAGCGGAGGCCGAGGCACCGGGCGGAGGTGGTGGCGCGGCATACCCCTGGCCGGCCCCACCGGGCGGCGGAGGGGCGGCGGGCGCGGGTGGGCTCACGGTCAGCGGGCCGATCTGACCGGCCTCCTCCAGCTGGCGCAGCGAGTGCAGGACCCGCTCGCGCTCCTCGGGGGAGGCCGGGCGACCGGTCGCCTCGAGGTAGCCGATCACCCCGAGATCGTGCAGCAGTCGTTGGGCGTCACGGCTCGTCGCCGGTGCGCCGCTCAGACCGGCGTTGGTCAGGGCCGTGTCGGCCTTGGCGGCGAAGTCCCCCGCGGCGGCCTTGGCGCGTTCGAAGAAGCTCATCGGGTCCCCTTTCGACATCGCTTCCGACATCCACTCCGAACCATAGGACCCGACGGGGCCGCGCGCCTACGGTATGAGGTACACGAGTACCGGCGCCCGGCCGGTGGGGAGACGGGGAGGAACGAAGGTCGATGACCATCCACGGCAGCCTGTTCAAGGACTACGAGGAGAAGGAGACCCAGGACCCCTTCTCGCTGCAGAACAAGAAGATGCTCCGCATCGACATGCGCTACGGCGAGGTATGGGCCCGGACGGGGTCGATGGTCGCCTACCAGGGCGACGTCCGGTTCAAGAACACCGGCTCCGGCGGCCTGGGCAAGATGATGAAGAAGGCCGTCACCGGGGAGGGCGTCGACATGATGCAGTGCTCCGGACAGGGCGAGCTCTTCGTCGCCGACCTCGCCAGCGAGATCCAGGTCCTCTATCTCGACAACGACGCGATCTCCGTCAACGGCGCCAACGTCCTCGCCTTCAGCAACTCGATCCAGTGGGACATCCACCGGATCCAGGCGCGCGGCGGCATGGTCGCCGGCGGCCTCTACAACGTGAGCCTGCGCGGCACCGGCTACGTCGCGGTGACGACGAAGGGCGACCCGGTCGCCCTCGACGTCGCGAGCGCCCCGACCTTCGGCGATGCGCAGGCCGTCGTGCTCTGGACCGCGGGCGTGACGATGGACGTCAAGATCGACACCGGCGGGATCGGGTCGATGATCCGCGGCGGTTCAGGGGAGACGTTCCAGATGGCCTTCGGCGGCCAGGGCTACGTCCTCATCCAGCCCAGTGAGAGCGTGACGAAGGGCGGGCACCAGGAGACGAGCGGACCGTCCGGCGGCAGCGGGATGCTCGGGGGTCTGCTCGGCTGAGCGAGCGGCGCGACGCACGAGTGGCGGGTATGCCGCGTGGTGACCACGCGGCATACCCGCCGTCGGTCGCCGCGTCCCGGACGGATGGGGCGCGACGACCGGAGCATCGGGTCAACCGATGCGGCCCGCCCGGTAGTACCGACGCCAGATGAGCCGGTGGACGGGGATCCAGCGCGGGATCGAGCGCACGCCGGGAATGACCGGGACGAGCAGCAGGCCGAGGGTGAGGAGCATCATCAGGCCCCACACGAGTGCATCGGCGTTGTCCGACGAGGCGAACGGCTCGACCTGGTACCAGAAGGTGTAGAGCCACATCCACGGCTGCCCGGGGTAGTTGCCCGTCTCGTTCATCATCCCCCACTGGTCGCCGCCGAGGCTGCGCGACCGGGCCTGGTCCTCGAGGTAGGAGCCGTCGGAGAGGAGCAGGAGCGAGCGGGTCGTGTCCATGCCGAAGAAGGCGGGCGGGTCGAGCGAGGCCTCGAGTCCACCACTGGACGCGGCGGTGACGAAGGAGGCGGTCATCGTCGGGACGGGACCGTAGTCGGCGGAGGCCGGGACCTGCCCCGGGTCGCCGTTCGGGGCCTTGGCCAGGGCATCGCCGTATGCCGTGGCCCAGTCGGTGCGCTGGGTCGGTGACGCGGCGTTCCACTGGTTCATGGCTGCGGTGAGCGCGGCATTTCCGCTGACCTGGGAGAGCGGCCCCGTCACCAGGCCGGCCGAGTCGACGGGTAGCCGCACCCCGCCCCACTTCTGGAGCGGCAGCGGACCGAGAGTCTGGCCACTCGATGCGCTGTTGTAGGGCGGCCCGTAGGTCGCGCTCGGCGAGGTGCCGGCCAGCTCACTCGTCGCGGTGGCGACGACATCCGCGGGAGCGGCCTTGGCCCAGTCCTGCAGGGTGATCGCCTTCTCGTCCGGGGAGGAGAAGGCGACGGCCAGGCCCACCGTGAGCAGCGCCATCACGGCCAGCGCGATGACGAACTCCTTGACCAGGTCGTAGCGACGCGTCGGGAAGTCGTGTGAGTCCGGCGTCGCGTGGTGGACCGCGCGCTGCTCCACAGTGGCCGCGCTCATCGGAGCGGCTCCTCGGCGTCGAGGGGCGGGACGACACCGTGCCGTCGGACGAGGACGACGTGGCCGACGACGATGACACCGAGGACGAGCGGCAGCAGGACGATGTGCCACATGAGCATCTGGCCCGGGTTGAGGACGTTGAAGTAGGCGCCGAAGCCGACGGCGTTGAGCCCGTCCTTGGCCTGGGTGCTGATCCACTGGGCATCGAGGTTGGTCTGGGACAGGTAGCCGGTGAAGGCGGTCCCGATCGAGCCGACGAACGCCAGGACCCCGGTCATCCAGGTCAGCGCCCTGCGGCCGCGCCAGGCGGCCATCCAGAACTTGCCCCACAGGTGGATGACCATGACGGCGAAGAAGAGCTCGACGCTCCACAGGTGGAGCGAGTTGGTGAACCGGCCCAGGCCGGAGGTGTGCCACCACGTCGCGCCGCCGACGGCGAGCATCCCGCCGGTGACGAGAACGACGGCGAGGGCCGCGAGGGTGGCCACGCCGAACACGTAGATCCACGAGTCGACATAGGCGGGCTGCCGGTCCGGCAGCGCTTGACCCGGTGGGACGGTCCGGACGAGCCGGTCCCTCAGCTGGGCCGTCCACGTGTCGTGACCCGGCTTGCGCCCGGGGGGCGACGGCTTCGTCGGCGCCGCCGTCATGACGCCTCCCCGTCGGGCCGGTCATCCCGGCGGGCCGGAGCGGCCTCCGGGTCCTCCCCGCGGGGGAAGGGTAGGACGATGGCCAGCGCGAAGACGAGCAGCATCGCCAGGATGATGGCGAGGTTGGTGACCGAGATGTGGATGACTCCCCAGTCGAGGTAGTTTCCTGCGGGGCTGGGAGGGCTCACTGCCGGGTGCATGGTGACTTCTTCCGTCGAGCCACGCGGCGACACACGTCGCCGTGTGGTCTTTGAAAGTAGAACTACCTGCTGCATGGTCGCTCGACGTCGGGTGGGGATCCGCCGTGAAGTTGCTCGGTCCCCGCGTCGTGGATCTCCCCCCGGGGCAGGAGGAGCACCGGCCGACCCGGGCCGGCGGGAATGGCCCGCATCGGCCCGCTGTTGGCAAAGTAGACAAATTCTCAACTACTTTCTCCGAGCCCCCAGGAGCCCCTGATGAACGTCCTCGTCCTCGTCGGCAGCCTCCGCCGCGACTCCGACAACCGCCGCCTCGCCGAAGCCACCATCGCGCACCTGCCGGCCGGTGCGTCCGCGACGACATGGGACCGGTTGGCCGAGTTGCCGCACTACTCCGAGGACCTCGACGGCATGCAGGCGCCGACGGTCGCCGCCGACCTGCGCAGGGCCGTGGATGGGGCGGACGCTCTCGTCGTCGTTACGCCGGAGTACAACGGCTCGCTCCCCGGCTCACTCAAGAACGCCATCGACTGGCTGTCCCGCCCCCGTGGCTCGGCCGCCATCGCGGGCAAGCGCACGGCGGTCCTCGCCGCCACGAGGTCGCCGCGGGGTGCCCAGTGGGCGCGGGACGACGCGGTGCGGATCCTCGGCGTCGCCGGCGCCGACGTGCTCGACCCGACGATCGGCATCGCCCACGCCCACGAGGCCTTCGCCGACGGGCGGCTGAACGACCCGGACGTCGACGCCGCACTGCACGAACTCGTCGGGACGCTCACCGACCGGGGGCGCGCGGCTGCCTGAGCGATATGCCGGGCCCGGCGCGCGGGGCACCACGCGCCGGGCGCGGCATACCGGGGGACAACCCGCCGACGGGGGGTCGGCGGGGACGCCGGTTCGCTCAGCGCGACAGGGGGATCCAGCGCGGCGCACCGATCCAGTCGAGGGCCTCCGGTGGCCGGCAGACGTGGGCGCTCACGTCCCGGCACCACAGCTCCGCGACGAGGATCTCGATCATGACCTGCCCGCGGGCCTTGGTGAACTCCCCGTCGCAGTCGAGGAACATCACCAGGCCGCGGTCGGTCAGGTGGATGCCGGACGCCGAGCGCGGCGTCGACCACAGACCCGACCTCGCCTGCGCCGGCGACAGCTCGCGACCCTCGTCGTCGAGGAGCTTGAAGCGGTCGAGAGCGTTGGTCAGCGCCCGGCCCGCGCCGTCGACGTCCCGCGCGGCGACGAGAAAGATCGGGTCGCCGAACCAGGACCGCGGGAACATCTCGGCCATGTCCTCGCCCACCCAGTAGACGTCGCGGGACACGGTGATCTCAGTCATCGGAGACTGCCTCCCCCACTCGGTGCACCCACCAGCACACGACGCTGCGTGCACCCACCAGTGCACATACCCGTGACGCGGCTTCCCACAACCACGTCGCTTCGCAGCCTAGAGGTGAGGCGGCACCCTGTCATGCGAATGCCCAACATTCGGTGACCGCGCCGAGCCGGACCGCCGCTGGGTGCACGAACGGCGCTGCGCCACAGCGACTTCGGGCCCTTCGAGTGTCGGTGCTTGCGGCTGGCGTACGGCCATGTCGGCGACGCCGAGCCTGGTCGAGTGGCGTGCCGCGATCGCCGCAGCGCGGGGCGACGGCTGCGGCGCTCGGTACCGCCTTGTGGCAGGGCTGCGGAGCCGAGCTCGGCGACGTCCTCGAGGAGCTGGACGAGCTGGCCTGCACGCTCGAAGCCGCCGAGGTCGCCGTCGCCCAACGCGGCCGTCTGCCTCACCGAGATGGAGCGGCCGGCACCACGGTTGCACCCCGAGGCGACCCAGGCGGTGTGGGGCGGCTTCGTGACGAGCCACGAGCCACGAGCCACGGGCCGCGGGAGATCCGGGAGCTGCGCGAGCGCCTCATCGCCCGCTACGGGGGGCGACCACGAGCGCGCCGACCTCCAGGCCGTCGCCAAGACGCTGGTGTCGCTCTCGGCCGGAGCCGGCGGCTGTTCTCCCATGGGCAGGTCGCGGCGCTGTGGTTGCGGGACGCGGGATGCTCCTTCCCCGGGTGCACGATCCCGGCCCACTGGACCGATGCCCATCACCTGCGACATCGGGCGCGCGAGCCGCGCGCGGCCCGGTCAGGGGGTCGATGCGGCGGCGGGCTCGAGCGCCGGTCACTCCGGGGGCGAGGCGGGGGCGCGACGGCTCCCAGCCGATCGGGTGAGGCGACGGCCACCCCTGTGGCGGGGACGTGCTCGTCCCTCCGGTCTCGCCTGCCCGCACATGGCCGGGAGTGGGACCTGTGGGGCATGGGGCACCGGTCAACAAGTGAGACGATCAACCGGTGACCCCCACCACCGGAACCCGACTGCGCGTCGCCGTCCTCGGCGCGGGCGCGATCGGGTGCTACGTCGGTGGTCGCCTCGCGGAGAGCTGCGACGTCACCCTCGTCGGCCGCTCCAGCGTGCTCGACCCCCTTGCCGACCTCGGCCTCACCCTCGGGCGCAACGGCAAGCCGACCGTCACCCTGTCGCCCGGCCGGCTCACCCTGGCCACCGACCCCTCAGCCGCCGCCGAGTCCGATGTCGTCCTCGTGACGACGAAGTCGCAGGACACCGAGGCCGTCGCCGCCGCGGCGGAGCCGCACCTCGGGACCGAGACCGTGACGATCAGCCTGCAGAACGGCCTCCACAACGCGGGCCGGCTGCGCGAGATCATGCCGGGGCCGGTGCTCGCCGGCGTGGTCACCTACAACGTCGCGCGGACCGGTCCGGCGACCTACCTCCAGGCGACGTCCGGCGAGATCCTGCTCGAGGCCAGCCAAGCCGGTATGCCGTTCGCCCGCGCCGCCAGCCGCGCCGGGCTCGGCGTCGAACAGCGCCAGGACATCGTCGCCGTCCAGCACGCGAAGCTGCTGATGAACCTCAACAACGCGGTCAACGCGCTGTCCGGCCGACCGCTCAAGGAGCAGCTCGCCGACCGGACCTACCGCCGGGTCCTCGCGCTCTGCCAGGAGGAGGCCCTGTCGGTGTTCGCCGCGGCGGGGGTCACCCCCGCGCGGCTCTCGCCGCTGCCGCCCTCGGCCATGGTCAAGGTGCTCCGGGCCTCGGACTCGATCTTCTCCACCGTCGCCCGCACCGCCCTCAAGGTGCAGCCCGAGGCACGCTCGTCGATGGCCGACGATCTCGCCGCCGGGCGCTCGACCGAGATCGGGGAGTTCCAGGGCACCGTCGTCGCCCTCGGGGACCGGCTCGGCGTGCCGACCCCGGTCAACCACCGGATCGTCGCCCTCGTCCGGGCCGCCGAGGCGGACGGGCCCGAGGACCCCACCGCCTGGAGCGCCGAGGACCTCCTCAGCGCCGTCACGGCCTGACCGGGCCGGGTCAGTCGGGGCGGCGCAGGCTCAGGGTCACGAGCACCGGGCCGGTGCGCGCGGTGCTCGGCCCCTCGGACCCGCAACCCGCGGTGCCGTCGCCGTGTCCCGACGCGCAGCTGCCACAGCCGCCCGACGGGCAGCCCATCGCGAGCTCCTTGGCCTCGAGCCGGCCCATCCGGACGAGTTGGTCGACCACGCCGTCGACGGTGTCCCGGCTCAGGCCGGTGCGCCGAGCGACGTCGTCGAGCGAATGGGCGCCCGCCGCGAAGGCGTCGAGGACGTCGCTGAGCGGCGCGCGGCGCCGAGGAGGGTCCGCCGGGCCCTCGACCGGGCCGGTGCGGCGCATCGCGTTGGTCACCACAGCAGGCTCCCGATCTGGAAGACGACCACGGCCAGGCTCCAGGCGACAACGAGCTGCAGGCCGACGCCGAACGCCGTCCACCGGTTGCCGAGCTCGCGCCGCTGCGCGGCCAGCGTCGCGACGCAGGGGGTGTAGGCGAGCAGGAAGACCATGAAGGCGATCGCCGCGACACCGGGATGGCCTCCGGAGGAGGCGGCGAAGGTCGCCTGGAGGTGGTCGCCGAGGGCGCCGGGAGCCCTCCCCGTCGCGGGCTCGGCCAGCGCATACGTCTGGGCCCACGAGGAGATGACCGCCTCCTTCGCCACGAAGCCGACGACGAGGGCCGAGACCGCTTCCCACTGCCCGAAGCCGGCCGGCGACAGGAGGGGGGCGACGAGGCGGGACAGGCCGGCATACAGGCTGTTCTCGACCGGGACATGGCCGAAGGCGCCGACCCCGGCGACCGGGATCGACTGGAGCAGCCACACGACGACGACGGTGGCGACGATGATCCCCGAGGCGGTGCGCAGGAACGCCTTGAGGCGCAGCCACATGACGGCGGTCGTCAGCCGGACGGTGGGCCGCTGGTACGGCGGCAGGTCGATGACGAGCGGCTCGGCCCCCATCATCCGCCACAGCGTGTTGCGCAGCAGCAGCCCGACGGCGACGACGAGGAGGATGGAAACGAGGTACATCGCGAAGACGACGGTCCCGGCGCTGTGCGGGAAGAAGGTCGAGGCGAGGAGCACGTAGACGGTCAGCCGGGCCGAGCACGAGGTGAACGGCACGAGCAGCGCGGTGAGGATCCGGTGCCGCGCCTGCGGGAGGATCCGGGTCGCCGCGATAGCCGGGACGTTGCAGCCGAAGCCGACGACGAGGGGGAGGAACGCCCGGCCCGGCAGCCCGAGCCGCGACATGAGGCGGTCGGTGACGACGGCCGCCCGGGCGAGGTAGCCGGAGTCCTCCAGCAGGGCGAGGAGCAGGAACATCAACGCCATGAGGGGGACGAAGGTCAGCAGCATCCCGACGCCGGCGATGAGCCCGTCGACGACGAGCCCCTCCACCCAGGTCCCACCGAGGCCGACCGCCTCGATGAGCGCCGTCGCGCCGGAGGAGATCGGTCCTGCGACCAGGGCGTCGAGCGCGTCCTGGAGCGGCGCGGCGACCCGGGTCGTGATCTGGAAGACCGCCCACATGACGGCGAGGAACACGAGCGGGCCGGCGACGGGCGCGGTGACCCAGCGGTCGATCCGGTCCGACCAGGTGCGGCGCTGTTCGCCGCTGTGGTGGAGAGCGGCCTCGACGGCGTCCTCGATGAACGCGAACCGCTCGTTGCCGCGGGCGAGCTCCTCGTCGCCGGCGCCGTCGACGTCGTATGCCGCGAGGTCGACCGGGCGCGGGGCGACGGGTCCGCAGTGCATGGCGTGGGCGACGAGGTCGGGCAGCGCGTCGTGGCCGCGCCGGCGCCGCGGGTCGAGGGCGATGACCGGGCAGCCGAGCGCCCCGCCGAGGGTGTCGGTGTCGACGAGGATGCCGCGGCGGGCGGCGACATCGGACATCGTCAGAGCGATGACGAGGGGCAGGTCTGTCTCGCGGATCTGGGCGACGAGGTAGAGGCTGCGGGCGAGATGGACCGCGCTCGCGACGACGACGACGGCATCGGGACGGTCGGCGTCGTGCTCGCCGAGGACGACGTCGCGGGTCAGCTCCTCGTCGGGGCTCATCGGGTCGAGCGAGTAGGCCCCCGGGAGGTCGACGAGGGCGACGGTCTCGCTGCCGTGGGCGCTCTCGATCGTGCATGCGCCGTTGCCGACCTCGACCGTCGTGCCCGGCCAGTTGCCGACCGTGCGCCGGGCTCCGGTGAGGGTGTTGAAGAGGGTTGACTTCCCGACGTTGGGGGCCCCCGCCAGCGCCACGATCCGGGAGCCGGTGGGGGCCGGTGTCGTGCCGCCCTCGTGACAGGAGGGCGCGCCGGAGGTGGGCGCGGTGTGCCGCTCTCGGGTCGCTTCGGTCACGAGGCGGCCGGCTCCACGTCGATGGCGCGGAGGAGGTCACGGCCGAGGGCGATGCGCGAGCCGTCGACCGCGACGATCCGGCCGCCTCCGGCGGTGCGCTGCGTGCAGCTGAGCACGGCGCCGACCCGCAGTCCCAGCTCGGCGAGCCGCCGGGCCACGTCCTCGGACGCCCCGGTGGCGACGAAGGTCATCGTCGCCCCGAGGGGGCTCTGGTCGAGGCTCATGGACACGCCAGCAAGCATACTGGCGAAGTGAGGGCAGCCTAACTTGAGTTCCGTCACACGGAACGGGCCTCGCGAGCACGTCGCCCGCCTCTCGCCCGCCTCTCGCCCGCCCTCATCCTTGTGTCCGCGGAAACGGTCGCCGGGGCGACCAGTCACCCGGACGCAGGCACTACCGCCCCCGCAGTGTCCGCGGAAACGGTCGCCGGGGCGACCAGTCACCCGGACGCAGGCGTCACACCGCGCAGCCACCCCGCGGCGGCGCGGGTGCGCGCCCGGGGGACCGACAGCCTCGGGTGGGCCGTCGCGGGTCTGACAGGATCGAGCGCATGAGCCGATCGCCGAGCGCTCCGCCACCGCGCACCTATCGCATCTGCGTCGTCTGCACCGGCAACATCTGCCGCTCCCCGATGGCGGAGTACCTCCTGCGGGACGCTTTCGACGAGGCGGGGCTCGGCGACGCCGTCGAGGTGTGCTCGGCCGGCACCTCTGCCGAGGAGCTCGGCAACCCCATCGACCCGCGGACCGCGGACGCGTTGCGGCGGCACGGTCACGAGGATCTCGGCTGGGAGGAGCACCGGGCCCGACAGGTCGACCGGTCGTGGTTCGCCGACCTCGACCTGGTCCTCGCGGCCGACACCCGGCACGAGCGCACCCTCCACCGACTCGCCCCGACCGACGCCGACCGCGACAAGATCGCCATGCTCCGCTCGTTCGACCCGGCTGCGGACGACGTCGGGATGGACGACCCCTGGTACGGCGGCCGGGCCGGCTTCGACCGCACGTACGACGAGATCGCCGCAGCGGTGCCTGGCATCGTGGACCACGTGCGGGCCGCCCTCGATGCGGCCGACCGCCGCGACGCCTGACCCGAGAAGGAGACATCGATGCCCGTCCGCGACGAGGCCTGGCCCCCCGGGACGCCGTGCTGGGTCGACGCCCAGGTCCCCGACCCGGCGGCCGCCCGCGACTTCTACGCCCGGCTGTTCGGCTGGGAGATCTACGACGCCCCAGAGGGCTCCGCGGGCTATCTCATGGCCTACAAGAACGACAAGATCGTCGCCGGCATCGGCCTGCGACCCGGCGATCTCCCGCAGTCGACCTGGACCACCTACCTCGCCACGGACGACACCGACCGACTCGCCGACCGCATCACCGCGGCGGGCGGGGCGCTGCGCATGCCGCCGACCGACGTCGTCGACGCGGGCCGGATGCTCGTGGCGACCGACCCGACGGGCGCCGTCTTCGGGGCATGGCAGGCGGGCGCCCGGATCGGCGCGGCCGTCCACAACGAGCACGGCGCCGTGTGCTGGAACGAGCTCAACACCCCCGACTACGAGGCCGACCTGTCCTTCTACACGGGCGTGTTCGGGTACGCGTACGACGATCTCGGCGACGGGGTGACGATGCGCTACGCGACGTTCACCGTGCCGGGCGGCCAGCGCCCGGCCGGCGGCGTCAACGACGCGACCCTCGGCGGGGGCAGCGCCGCGGCCCACTGGCTCACCTGGTTCCAGGTCGACGACGCCGACGCCGCCACGGCCATGGTGGCCGAGCTCGGCGGCACCGTGCGCCGCGAGCCGACGAGCACGACGTTCGGCCGCTCGAGCCTCGTCGTCGGCGCCCAGGGCGAGGCGTTCGGCCTCATCGACCCCACGACGGTGCCCGAGGCCTAGCCCGACGCCGCTCTGGGAGGATGAGCACATGCAGAGCCTTGCCGACGTGACCCCGCCCATCGCGCTCGGCGCCCTCGACGGACGCTACCGGCCGGCCGTCGCGGCGCTCGTCGACCACCTGTCGGAGCCGGCGCTGAACCGGATGCGGGTCCATGTCGAGGTCGAGTGGCTCATCCACCTCGGCCGGACCGGCACGATCCCGGGCGTGCGCGCACTCACCGCAGACGAGACGGCGGCCCTGCGGTCCGTCGTCGAGGGGTTCGGACCTGCCGAGATCGCCGAGATGGCCGAGACCGAGAAGGTGACCCAGCACGACGTCAAGGCCGTCGAGTACTTCGTCAAGAAGCGGCTCGCCGCGATCGCGCCGGCCCCCGAGGACGCCGGGCTCGCCGAGCTGGTCCACTTCGCCTGCACGAGCGAGGACGTCAACAACCTCTCCTACGCCCTCATGGTCCGCGGCGCGGTCGAGGACGTGTGGCTGCCCGGGGCCACCGAGCTCGTCGAGAAGGTCGCGACGATGGCCTCGGACCTGCGCGAGGTCCCCATGCTCGCCCGCACCCACGGGCAGCCGGCCACGCCGACCACGCTCGGCAAGGAGCTCGCCGTCCTCGCGCACCGCCTCCAGCGCCAGCTGGCCAGGGTCGGCAGGGCCGAGTTCCTCGGCAAGTTCAACGGCGCCACGGGGACGTACGGCGCGCACAGCGTCGCGGTCCCCGAGGCGGACTGGGAGGCGGTCAGCGAGTCCTTCGTCGAGGGCCTCGGGCTGACGTGGAACCCGTTGACGACCCAGATCGAGAGCCACGACTGGCAGGCCGAGCTCTACGCCGACCTCGCCCGGTTCAACCGGGTCCTGCACAACCTCTGCACCGACGTATGGAGCTACATCTCACTGGGCTACTTCGCGCAGGTGCGCGGGCAGGGCACCGTCGGGTCGAGCACGATGCCGCACAAGGTCAACCCGATCCGGTTCGAGAACGCCGAGGCCAACCTCGAGGTGAGCAACGCCCTCCTCGACGTCCTCGCGGCGACGCTCGTCAGCTCAAGGCTCCAGCGTGACCTGACCGACTCCTCCATGCAGCGCAACATCGGTGTCGCCTTCGGCCACGGGCTGCTCGCCATCGACAACGTCGGCCGCGGCCTGGGCGGCCTCGACGCCGTGCCGGAGGCGATGGCCGCCGACCTCGACGAGAACTGGGAGGTCCTCGGCGAGCCGATCCAGTCGACGATGCGCGCCCTCGGCGCTCGGGGCGTCGCGGGCATGGAGGAGCCCTACGAGCGGCTCAAGGAGCTGACCCGGGGTCGGCGGATCGGCCGGACCGAGCTCGTCGCGTTCGTCAAGGGCCTCGGGCTCCCTGCCGAGGAGGAGGCGCGGCTCGCGGCCCTCACTCCGGCGGCCTACGTCGGGCTCGCGCCGCGTCTCGTCGACCACCTGGGCTGACCGGAGACTCCCCGACTCGGCACGGCATACCCCATGGGGGTATAGTGGCGGCATCGCGAGAGAGGAGTGTCGATGCCCGGGTATGCCGGTAGCAAGGAGGACTACCTCAAGCGGCTGCGCCGCATCGAGGGACAGGTGCGCGGGATCTCCCGCATGGTCGAGGAGGACACGTACTGCATCGACGTCCTCACCCAGGTCAGCGCCGTGACGAGCGCGCTGCAGGCGGTCAGCCTCGGGCTGCTCGAGGACCACATCGGCCACTGCGTCGTCGACGCGGCCCGCGAGTCCCAGGAGGCGGGGGACGAGAAGGTCACCGAGGCCGCCCGGGCGATCGCGCGGCTGGTCCGCAGCTGAGCCCACCCGAGCCGGGACGTAAAGGAAAGACGATGACGACGACGAACGACGAGACCACCGCCCCCCTCACGGAGGGTATGCCGCGGGCCGACCAGGAGGTCGACCTCGCCATCACCGGCATGACGTGCGCGTCGTGCTCATCCCGGATCGAGCGGAAGCTCGGCAAGCTCGACGGGGTCGAGGCGGTCGTCAACCTCGCGACCGAGAAGGCCACCGTCCGCTTCTCGGGCGAGATGTCGCTCGAGAAGATCCTCGAGACGGTCCGCACCACCGGATACGGCGCCACCGTCATCGAGGAGGACGACGCCGCCGCGACGGGCGACCCGATGACCGACGATGTCGCGCCCGCCGACGTCCTGAAGACCCGGGCCATCGTCTCGGCCGTCCTCGCCCTGCCGGTCGTCGTGCTCGCCATGGTCCCCGGCATCCACCTCAGCGGTGGCCCCTGGGTCCAGCTGGCCCTGACGACGCCGATCGTCGCGTGGGCGGCCTGGCCGTTCCACCGGGCGGCGGCCATCAACGCCCGGCACCTCTCCTCGACGATGGACACCCTCGTCTCCCTCGGCGTCCTCGCCGCCTACGGCTGGTCCACGGTAGCCGTCCTCACCGGCACGGCGACCGAGGGGATGGCGATGAGCGGCCAGGAGTCGGGCACCCGCCACCTCTACTTCGAGACCGCCGCCGTGGTGACGACGTTCCTGCTCATCGGCCGGTGGCTCGAGGCCCGGGCCAAGCGCAGCGGCAAGGAGGCGATGGAGACCCTCATGCACCTCGGGGCCAAGGAGGTCTCCCTGCTCCGCCCGACGGGCGACGGCGGGACGACCGAGGAACGGACCGGCATCGCGGCGCTCGCCGTGGGCAACCGGTTCGTCGTCCGGCCCGGCGAGAAGGTCGCGGCCGACGGCATCGTCCTCGAGGGGACGAGCGCGCTCGACACCTCGCTGCTCACCGGGGAGTCGGTGCCGGTCGACGCCGGGCCGGGCGACGAGGTCACCGGCGGCACGATCAATACGAGCGGCCGGCTCATCGTCCGGGCCACCCGGGTCGGCAAGGACACGACCCTGGCCGGCATCGCCCGGCTCGTCGAGAGGGCCCAGACCGGGAAGGCCGACGTCCAGCGGCTCGCCGACCGGATCTCCGCCGTCTTCGTCCCCGTCGTGCTCGTCCTCGCGGCCGCGACGCTCGTCGGCTGGTGGATCGCCACCGGCGACGGGGCCCGGGCGCTCGGCGTCGCCATCGCCGTCCTCATCATCGCGTGCCCGTGCTCCCTCGGTCTCGCCACCCCGACGGCCCTGCTCGTCGGGACGGGTCGCGGCGCGCAGCTCGGCGTCCTCATCAAGGGGGCCCAGGTCCTCGAGGACACCCGCCGGGTCGACACGATCGTCCTCGACAAGACCGGGACGGTGACGACCGGCGTCGCGACGCTGACCGAGATCGTCGCGGCCGGCTCACTGCCGAAGGACGCGGCGCTCCGGGCGGCGGCCGCCGTCGAGTCCGGGAGCGAGCACCCGATCGCCCGCGCCGTCGTCGCGGCGGCGACCGCCCGCGGGCTCGACATCCCCGCCATCGCCGACTTCGCGAACCAGCCGGGCGCCGGCGCCTCGGCGCGGATCAAGGACACGATCGTCACCGTCGGCCGCGCCGACCTCTTCCGCGTCGTGCCCTCCGAGATCGCCACGCCGGCGCCGAGCGGGACGACGGTGTGGCTCGGCTGGGACGGCACCGCCCGGGCCCGGCTCACCGTCGCCGACGAGGTCCGGCCCACCTCGGCGGAGGCGGTCCGCGCGCTCAGCCGCGCCGGGCTCACGGCATACCTGCTGACCGGCGACCACGAGCGCGCGGCCCGGGCCGTCGCCGAGGAGGTCGGCATCGGCCCCGGCCACGTGCTCGCCGACGTCCGCCCCGAGGACAAGCACGCGATGATCCAGCGGCTGCAGCGCGAGGGCCGGGTCGTCGCCATGGTGGGCGACGGCGTCAACGATGCTGCGGCGCTGGCCCAGGCCGACCTCGGGCTCGCGATGGGCTCGGGGACCGACGTCGCCGCCGAGTCGGCCGACATCGTCCTCATCCGCAACGACCTTGCGGCGGTCACCGACGCGATCGGCCTGTCGCGACGCACCCTGGAGATCGTCAAGCAGAACCTCGCGTGGGCGTTCGGCTACAACAGTGCGGCGATCCCACTCGCGATGGCCGGGCTGCTCAACCCGATGATCGCCGGTGCGGCCATGGCGATGTCGAGCGTCCTCGTCGTGACGAACAGCCTGCGACTTCGCCGTTACGGTCGCTGACCGCCCCAGCGGCAGGGTCCCCAACGGCCGAGCGCCGCCCGTGGAGACGGGCGGCGCTCGTGGCGGTGGGGGCGATCCCTCAGATCGTGACCTTGCCCTCGGGGGTGTCGAAGGTGACCGACATCAGGCCCGGTGTGCCGTGCGGCGCGACCCAGGTGAAGTCGATGACGGTCGAGGTCTTGTCCGCCGGCAGACCGAGCCACTCGCAGACCCGGTCCGGATCGCCGGCGATGGTGAGCGAGTCGATCGTCACCTCGGTGTCGGCGTCCTCGGAGGGATGCGGCACGCCGTCCTCCCACTGGACGAAGAACGGCAGCTGCGGGTCGGCCATGAGCCCCCGGACGCCGAGCTGACGCCAGCGCAGCTCGACGCCATCCGGCCGGTGCCGGTTGCCCTCGACCGAGTCGCGGCCGACGCGGACCTCCTGCTTGCGGATGTCGTCGACGCGGATGACCCAGCCGAGCCAGCCGCCCCCCGCCTCGGACCGGGCCCGAACGACCTGGCCGAACGGGGCCTTGTCGGCGGCCGGGTGCTCGAGCACCTCGACGACCTCGACATAGCGTTCATGGGCCAGCGGCAGGATGACGTTGCGCGTCCCGAACCTGGGGTGGACCCCCCCGTCGACCGGCCGGACGCCGATGAGCTTGGCGATGCGTTCGGCCGTGGCCTGGAGCCCGTCGTGCTCTGCGGCATACACCACGTGGTCAACTCGCATGCGGTCCATCGTGACATACCGCGGAGGGTGCTCCCGACACAGGTTCCCCTGACCCGAGCAGGGCCGGCCACCGCCGGGGTGAGAAGAACCACGCCGGGCAGGCCTCTCGCCGACCGTCGCTCGGACGGGCCGCACCGCCGGGATCAGCCGCGCTGCCGAACGGCCTCGTAGAGGACGACGGCCGCCGAGGTCGCGACGTTGAGGGAGTCGGCCCGTCCGGACATCGGGATCCGGACCCGCACGTCGGCCGCGGCCAGCATCGGCTCGGTGAGGCCGTGCTTTTCGGCGCCCACGGCGACCGCGACGGCCCCGCGGTAGTCGGCGTCGGTGTGGCGGAGGTCGGTGTCGGGGGTCGTCACGACGAGACGTATGCCGCGGGCCGCCAGCCAGCCGCGTACCTCCCCGCTCGCCGCGCTCGCCACCGGGACGGAGAACACCGTTCCCTTGCTGGCTCGCACGACGTTGGGATTGCCCCAGTCGGTGACCGGGTCGGCGGCGACAACGGCGGCGACCCCGGCGGCATCGGCGGTCCGGAGCATGGCACCGAGGTTGCCGGGCTTCTCGATGCCCTCGCAGACGAGGATGAGCGGGTCCGCGGGCAGGTCGAGCTCGTCCAGGGGCGTGCCGGCGGCCGGGACCACCGCGAGGAAGCCGTCCGGGCCCTCACGATAGGCGACCTTCTCGAAGGCCGCCCGGCCCACCCGGATCGTCTCGACGCCGGTCTCGCGCAGCACCTCCAGGAGCCGCGACTGCTCGGTCGCGTCGAGCATCAGCTCGGGACAGTGGAAGACGGTCCTCGGGCGGACCCCGGCCGCGACGGCGAGGGCGAGCTCGTCGTAGCCGTCGACGACCGTGACGCCCTCGCGCTCCCGGAGGCGTCGGCGCCGCAGGGCGGTCAGCGCCTTCAGGCGCGGGTTGGTCGCAGAGGTGACGGTGAGCTCGGCCATGGCGCGCCCAGCATCCCACCGGTGGGCCCGGATCAGAGCAGGGAGCGCAGCACGGGGACCAGCCCGTCCTCGTCGACTGATCCGGTCACCTCGTCGGCGACGGCCTTGACCTCGTCGGGTGCGTTGCCCATCGCGACGCCGCGCGCGGCCCAGTGGAGCATCTCGAGATCGTTGCGCTGGTCGCCGACGGCGACGGTGTCGAGGGGCTCCACCCCGAGGTGACGCCGGACCATCTCGAGCGCCGAGCCCTTCGAGACACCCTCGGGGTTGATGTCGAGCCAGGCGGTGAACCCGACGGCATAGCTGACCCCGTGCATGCCGATCCGCTCCGTGAGCCGGACGAAGTCCTCGCTCGTGTGGTTGGCGCTGCGGAAGGTGACGCGGGTGACCGGCTCGGCGATGAGCTCCTCCCACGGCACGACGCGCAGCCGCCCCTGCAGCTCGCCCTCGGGGAAGGGCGCGCTCAGCTTGAAGCCCACGCCCAGCTCCTCGACCGCGACGACGGCCCCGGGCCACTCCTCCCGGAGCAGGGTGAGGACCGGGGCGGGGTCGAAGGTGACGACCTCGAGCAGCTCGTAGCCCTCGGGCCGCTCCGGGGCGATCCGCAGGGTGACCGCTCCGTTCGAGCACACGGCATACCCGGATTCCAGCCCCAGCTTGGCAATGACCGGCGTCGTCGCGACGACGGAGCGACCGGTCGCGATGACGACGTGGTGGCCGGCGTCGGCGACGTCACGGACCGCGTCGTGGACGGCGGGCGAGAGCACCCCGGCGTGGTTCATCGTCGTACCGTCGACGTCGAGGGCGACGAGATGGGGCGACATGGACCCGACGCTACCTGCACCTCCGGCGAGGGCGGTGAAGGCGAGATGCCTCCCGCGCCCTGCACCGCCTCCGCCACGACGTCGAGCGGCCTCCGTCACGGAGCAGCGGAGTCGGCGAGGTCCGGTGCCCGCCACGCCTGCCGGAGACTGATCCGGCCCTGAGTCTGGAGGAGCGAGCGCCGGTACAGGCGCTCGGCGCCGAGGACGACGAGCCCCGCCGCACCGAGGAGCAGGCCGAGCGAGACGAGCGGCTCCCACCAGGCCGCGTCGCCGCCGAGGACCCGGATCGGCATGAGGACCGCCGAGAAGGGCGGGACGAACGAGAAGACCGTCAGCGCCGTCCCCTTGAGGAAGAGCGCGCCGAAGAACGTCGCGATCATCAGGAGGGTGAGCGGCGTCGAGGTCTGCTGGAGGTCCTCCGCCCGGCTGGCGAGGGCGCCGGCGACGGCCCAGGCGCAGGCGATGAGGAGGAAGCCGACGACGAAGAAGGCGAGGAACCAGCCGAGCGCCCCCGAGACGCCCGGCAGGTAGGTCGAGTACTTCGTGAAGCTGAGCCCGATGAGGCCGATCCCGACGTAGAGCGCCATCTGGCCCAGAGCAAGGACGGTGTTGCCGAGGACCTTGCCGGCGAGCAGCTGACGGACCGGGATCTTCGTCGCGATGATCTCCACGATCCGCGAGGCCTTCTCCTCGAGGACGCTCTGGGCCAGGGTGACGCCGAAGCCGATCGAGGAGATGTAGAAGAGGAAGGCGAGGGCGAAGCCCATCCCGGACGCGAAGCCCTTCTGGTCCGAGTTGCCGTCGAGAACCCCGGTCGTCAGCGTCGACCCGGCGGTCAGCTCGGCAACGCTCACCCCGGCGGCGCCGGCATTCGCCTGGAGCGCCTGGTCGCGGATGACCGACGCCGACGCGCGCTCGAGCGCGCCCGGCACCGAGTCCTTGGCGGTGAGGACCCAACCGTCGCCGTCGCGGTGCAGCCAGACGTCGGCGTCGCCGCTGCGCACCGCGGCCCGCGCCGCGGCCGGGTCGGCGACCTCGTCGACGCCGACCTCGACCTTGTCATCGACCGCCGTCACCCGCTGGGACAGGGTGCGGGCCATCGCCGAGGCATCGCCGGTGGCGGCCACGGCATACGTCTGGGTGCGGGCCTCGAGGACGGTCTGGATGACCATGAAGGCGCTGATGATCGCGAGGGTGAGGACGGTGCCGATGAGGAAGGCCCTGTCGGTCACCTTGACGAGCACCTCGCGGCGGGCGACGAGCGGCCAGGCCCGCTGGCGCGGGGTGGGGCCGGCGGGCCGGGTGGTCATGCCGTCACCTCACGGTAGATCTCGGACAGCGCGGGGATGATCCGGGCGAACTCGTGGACCGCGCCACGCCGCATCGCCTCGGCCAGCAACGGCTGGGAGGCGCCGTCGTCGAGCGCGACGACGGCGCTCGTGCCGTCGACGTCGATGGCCGTCACGCCGCGGACGTCGCGGACCCAGCCGGCATCGCCGTCGAGGGCGAGCCGATAACGCGTCGGGCCGCGGCCCCGCAGCTCGGCGACGGAGCCCTCGGCGACGACGGCCCCACGGGCAAGGATGACGAGGCGGTCGCAGAACCGCTCGACGAGGTCGAGCTGGTGGCTCGAGAAGAGCACCGGGACCCCCCGGACGGTGTGCTCCCGGAGGAGATCCGCCATCGAGTCGACGGCGGTCGGGTCCAGGCCGGAGAACGGCTCGTCGAGGATGAGCGCATCCGGGTCGGCCATGAGCGCCGCGATGATCTGGACCCGTTGCTGGTTGCCGAGGCTGAGCTTCTCCACCCGGTCCTGCGCCCGGTCGGCGAGATCGAACCGTTCGAGATGGTCCAGGACCGCCGCGCGGGCGCTCGTCGCGGTGAGGCCGGAGAGCTGGCCGAGGTAGACCAGCTGGTCGACGACCCGCTGCTTGGGGTAGAGGCCGCGCTCCTCCGGCATGTAGCCGAAGCCGCGGCGGTCCCCGTCGGTGATGGGACGGCCGCACCACTCGACCGATCCCTCGTCGATGCCGAGCAGCCCCATGATCATCCGCATCGTCGTCGTCTTGCCGGCGCCGTTGCCCCCGACGAAGCCGGTCATCCGAGCCCGGGGGACGGTGAACGAGACCCGGTCGACGGCGATGATGTCGCCGAACCGGCGGGTGAGGCCGCTGACCCTCAGGTCACCGGAGCTCGTGCGGGCCGCGGGCGCTGACGGGGCCGATGTGCTCATGCCCTCGACGGTAGGCCGGATGCGCCGAGGCCGGATCAGCCGCCAGAGGGACCTCAGGCCTCCGACGGGAGGATGAGGCCGGCCTCGTAGGCGAGGACGACGGCCTGGACCCGGTCGCGCAGGTGGAGCTTGGCGAGGCAGTTCGAGACATGGGTCTTGACCGTCGCCTCGCCGAGGAAGAGCTCGGTGGCGATCTCGGCGTTGGACAGGCCCCGGCCCATGAGCACGAGGACCTCCCGCTCGCGGTCGGTGAGCCGGTCGAGGCCGGGGGTATGCCGCGAGACCGGGGCGGCGGGCCGCTCCCCCGAGGCGCGGGTCGGGTGTGCGCCGGCCGACGGCTTGGACGGCGCCGGGGCCGGACGCCGGTCGCGGGTCATCTGCTCGATGACCCGTCGGGTCACCTCGGGCGCGAGGAGGGCGTGTCCCTCCCCGACGACCCGGACCGCCTCGACGAGCTGCTCGGGGTCGGCGTTCTTGAGCAGGAAGCCGCTCGCGCCGGCCTCCAGGGCATCGAAGAGGTAGTCGTCGCGGTCGAAGGTCGTGAGGATGACGACCCGGCCGAGGTCCTCGGCGACGAGCCTCCGGGTCGCCTCGATGCCGTCCATGACGGGCATCTGGACGTCCATCAGCACGACGTCGGGGGCGACCTCTCGGGCGAGCTCGAGGGCCGCGGCCCCGTCGGCCGCCTCGCCGACGACCACGAGGTCCGGCTCGACCGACAGCATCATCGTGAAGCCCGACCGGACGAGATGCTGGTCGTCGACGATCATGACCCGCAGCGGCTCAGAGCCGGACATCATTGTCTCCCAACGGCATACGCACCCTCACCCGGTAGCCACCCGTCGCCCGCGGACCGATCTCGGTCAGCCCGCGGTGCGATGTCGCCCGTTCGCGGATGCCGAGCTGCCCGAGACCGGTACCCGACGTCCCGTGGCGAGGACGGCCGTTGTCGACGACCTCGACCTCGGCGAAGGGCCGGGGCCCGTCGTCGACCCGCACGACGAGGCTGGCCGAGGTGGCCGTCGAGTGCCGCACGGTGTTGGCGAGCGCCTCCTGGGCGATCCGGTAGAGCGACAGCCCGAGGGGGGCCGCGACCCGACCCGCCGCCCCCGCGGTCGTCTCGACCAGCTCGTATGCCGTGTCGAGCCCGGTCCGGGTGCGTTCGGCCGCCAGCTCGGCCAGGTCCGCCAGGCCCGGCTCAGGGGCCCGGCCGTCGCCGTCGCGGGTGCGCTCGGGCGTGCCGTCCTCCATCTCGCGGAGCGTGCCGAGCAGCTGGCGCATCTGCGTGACGCCCTCGCGGGAGGAGGACTCGATGCACGAGAGGGCCTGGCGGGCGGCCTCGGGGTCGGTGTCGAGGACCCGGCGCGCCGCGCCGGCCTGGATACCGATGACCGAGACGTGATGGCCGACGACGTCGTGCAGCTCGCGGGCGATGCGCAGCCGTTCGTCGATGACCGCCCGGCGACGCAGGTCCTCGGCCTGGGCGTTGATCGTGGCCGCCTGCTCGGCGAGCCGGGCCCGCTGCCGGGCACTGCGCCAGGCCACCTGGCCGCCGAGCACGGCCCCGCCGAAGTAGAGCGCGTTGACGACGAGGGTGAGCACGACCGCCGAGGCGACGGGTGAGAGCGGGCCCCGCTCGGTCACGTCGCTCGTCTGGGCGATGATCTGGTCGATGCCGCTGCCGAGGGCGAGCTGCCAGGCGACCCAGACGAACATCAGCGCGACCATGCCACCGAGGACGACGAGCATGCTCCGCCGCTCCCGCGCCCAGGCCGCGGCCGAGAAGAAGGCGATGAAGTAGGAGACCTGGAGGGCGAGCAGCCCCATGACGGCCGGCATCGTCACGCCGACGAGGAACATGTGCAGCGCCGCGACGACGCCGACGCTGAGGGGGTAGCGGCGCCGGAGGAGCAGCGGGACGGCGATCGACGCGGTGGCGAGCCACTGCAGCCCCAGCGGGGCGCTCGTGTGCTCCAGGGCTCCCACGCCGCGGCTCAGCTCGAGGAGCGCGACCGCGGCGACGGCGACGCCGAGGGCGAGGACGATGTCGGTCCGGCCGAGCGGGGGTCGCGGGCGCTCCCAGTCGTCGTCGACGCCGCAGAAGGCCGCGATCCGGTCCCGGGCGCCCGGCTGGTCGGGCGCCCGCGCTCCGCGCGGGGAGGGGGCGGCGGACGGCATACGACTCAGCCTAGGGACCGAACGGCCCGGCGCGCCTCCCTCTGCGGGCGGACCCGCGGCGCGTCCCACTCCATCGGCCGCCGAGTGGTCGACGTCGGGCCGCTGGGTCAGGAGGCAGGGGTGAGCACGTCGAGGCCGATCAGCGGGCGGAGTGCCTCGGGGACGATCACGGAGCCGTCGGGCTGCTGGTGGTTCTCGAGGATGGCGACGAGCCACCGGGTCGTCGCGAGGGTGCCGTTGAGGGTGGCCACGACCTCGGTCGGACCCTGGGCACCGCCCGGGCGGAACCGGGTGCCGAGCCGGCGGGCCTGGAAGGTCGTGCAGTTGGACGTCGAGGTCAGCTCGCGGTAGCGCCCCTGGCTCGGAACCCAGGCCTCGCAGTCGAACTTCCGGGCCGCGCTCTGCCCGAGGTCGCCGGCGGCGGTGTCGATGACCCGGAAGGGCACCTCGACCTTGGCGAGCATCTCCTTCTCCCACTCCAGGAGCCGGTCGTGCTCCGCCTCCGCGTCGGCCGGGTCGCAGTAGACGAACATCTCGAGCTTGTTGAACTGGTGGACCCGGATGATCCCGCGGGTGTCCTTGCCGTAGGACCCGGCCTCGCGGCGGAAGCACGTCGACCACCCGGCATACCGCTTGGGTCCGGCGGAGAGGTCGATGATCTCCTCGGCGTGGTAGCCGGCGAGGGCGACCTCGGAGGTGCCGGTGAGGTAGAGGTCGTCGGCCTCGAGCCGGTAGACCTCCTCGGCGTGCCGGTCGATGAACCCCGCACCGTGCATGACCTCGGGCAGGACGAGCGCCGGCGTGACCATCGGGGTGAAGCCGGCCGCCACGGCCTGCTGGAGGCCGAGGGTGAGCAGGGCGTGCTCGAGCCGGGCGCCGACGCCGGTGAGGAAGTAGAAGCGGGACCCGGCGACCTTGGCGCCCCGCTCCATGTCGACGGCGGCGAGACCCTCGGCGAGGTCGAGGTGGTCCCTGGGCTCGAAGCCCTCGGCCGCGAAGTCACGCGGCGTCCCGACCGTCTCGCGGAGGACGAAGTCGTCCTCGCCACCCGCGGGCACCCCGTCGACGATGACGTTGCCGATCGTGGCGAGCAGCACGTCGAGGTCGAGCTGGGCGGCGGTCGCGGCGGCCTCGTTGTCCTTGACCTGGGCCGAGAGCTCCTTGGTCCGGGCGAGCAGGCCCTGCTTCTCCTCGCCCTGGGCCGTGGCGATGTCGCGCCCCATGGACTTCTGCTCGGCGCGGAGGGTCTCGTAGGCCGTGAGCGAACCGCGACGGCGCTCGTCGGCGGCGAGGACGGCGTCGACGACCGACGCGTCGTCGCCACGGGCGCGCTGCGAGGCCCGCACGAGGTCGGGATTGTCACGGAGCAGCCGGATGTCGATCACGACCGCTGAGTCTATCGGCGGCCCCGCCGGCCGGCATTCGCGTTCCCCCGGGTCCCCACTTTCCCGCCCGATACACGCCACGCCGACCGAGCAAGACTTCTGTTCCCTTGCTGGTGAGGGTTTCCCCTCCGTGGCCCGTTAGTCGGGGCGACCGGTGAAGAGCAGGCCGATCCCCAGCCCCATCATCATCAGACCGCCGGTCCCGCCGACGCGCTCCATGCGCCTCGGGCTGCGGGCGAACCAGTCCCTGGCCCGGCCGGCGATGAGCGCGATCGTCGAGTCGCTCGAGATGGCGATGACCGTGAAGACGGCGCCGAGGGCGAGGATCTGCAGCCACGCGGGACCGGCCGCGCGGTCCACGAACTGCGGGAGCAGCGCGGCGAAGAACACAACCGTCTTGGGGTTGGTCACGCCCACCACGTAGCCGGAGCCCAGGGCGTGGATCGCCGGCCTCCGGGCGGCCGCGGCCAGCTCGGTGTCCAGCTCGGTGTCCAGCTCGGCGGCCAGCTCACCTCGGTGGCTGATGGCGCTGATCCCGAGCCAGACGAGATAGAGCGCGCCCGCCACCTGCAGGGCCGTGTATGCCGTGGCGCTGGCCGCGACGATCGGGCCGAGGCCCGCGGCGACACCGACCATCTGGGTGAACAGGCCGAAGCCGTTCCCGACGACGGTGAGCAGCGCCTCGCGCCATCCGCTCGAGATGGCGCGGCCGATCATGAAGAGCAGGCTCGGGCCCGGGATGAGCGCAAGGACGATCGAGGCGCCCGCGAAGGCGAGAAGCGTGGAGGCCGACGGCACGAGGACAGTGTGTCGCCCGACGGCCCGTCCCACCCCGGGTTTTCCATCCCGTGGGGCATCGCATCGACGCCGTCGGCGCTCATGCCGGCCGGCAACAACTCCCCTATTGGGTGAGATCCCGACCCGAAGAACCCCGGGCCACCGGCACCACCGACGGCAACAACTCCCCTATTGGGTGAGGTGTTGTCGGGGTGGGACGGGGACGCCGACGTCGACGAGGTGGTGGCCGAGGTCGTGTAGGGCGTACTGGCCCAGGGTGCGCACGGTGAACCGGGAGCCGTTCGACCGGACGCCGGTGCGCTCCCACTGCACACCGTCGACGGCGGCATACGTCCGCGCGAGCCGGTCGGCGGCCTCGGCGAGCTCGCCGGCGACGCCGTCGGGGTCCTGCTCGGCATAGCGTTCGGCGACGGCCGTCGCGTCCTGGTCCCAGTTGGCGAACGTCGGCTCGTCCGCCTCGAGCATCAGCAGCACCCGCTCGTCGAAGAGCCGGCACACGTCTCGGACATGGCAGGCGTACTCCAGGGCCGACCACGTCCTCGTCGTCGGCCGCTCCCGCACGTCGGGGCGGCGCAGGACCTCGTCCCACGGCGCCGTGTAGGCCGCGACCAGCTCGGCGATCCGGCCGGCCGGGGTGTCCGACGCGGTGATGCCGCACTCGGGACAGGTGCGCTCCAGCGTCCAGGTCCAGTCCTTGGTGTCCGGCTCGATGGGACCGGTCGGGTTCTCGCTCATCGACGCAGCGTATGCCGCGCGCCGGCCGCGTGGTGAGGGCACCGGACCCGAGCGAACTGTGCGGTAGTTTCGCCCTCGTGTGGGAGACCTGGCTCGTCGTCGCCGTGGTTCTCCTCGTCATCGCCGGTCTCGCCGCCGCGCTCGTCCTCCGGTCCCGGGCGGCGCGGACCGGCTGGGCCGGGCCGCGCCGGCCGCATCGCGACCAGTTCCGCCAGGACAGCCACCCGCCGCCGCGCCGGCGGGTGACGATCGTCCTCAACCCGACGAAGGTCGCCGACGGGGCCGCCCTGCGTGCCGAGGCGACCCGGATCGTCACCGACCTCGGCTGGGCGGCCCCGGAGATCGTCGAGACGACCGCGCAGGACCCCGGCTACGGCCAGACCCGTGCCGCCCTCGACGCCGATGTCGACCTCGTCTGCGCCCTCGGCGGCGACGGGACGGTGCGCGCGGTCGCGGAGGTCCTTGCCGGGACCTCGACCCCGATGGGGCTGCTCCCCAGCGGCACCGGCAACCTCCTCGCCCGCAACCTCCAGCTCCCGCTCGAACGCCTCGACCACGCCCTCGAGGTCGCGCTCACCGGTCTCAACCGCCACATCGACATCGGCTGGGTGACCATCGACCCCACCCCGGAACAGCTCGCCGCCACCCTGGAGCCGGAGGCGGTCGGCCCACCGGTCGAGCCGGAGGCGGTCGGCCCACCGGACGAGCCGGAGGCCCCGGCAGCCGACGCGCCCCTGGCCCACCCGACGCCTCCGGCCGAGGAGGATCTCCCCGCGGACGTCGTGAGCGGCGACGGCGCTCCGGCTCCCCTCGACGCCCCGCCCCCCGGTCCGGAGGGCGCGGATCCCGGTGAGCGTCCGGTCCACCATGAGCGGCTCGACCTCCATGCCCCCGACAACCGGCACGCCTTCCTCGTCATGGCCGGCCTCGGCTTCGACGCGGCGATCATGGAGGGCACCTCCGAGGGCCTCAAGGCGCGCGTCGGCTGGCCCGCCTACATCGCCGGCGGCGCCAAGAACCTCCTCCAGGCCCGCTTCAAGACGGGTCTGGTCATCGACGACGGCGAGGAGAGCACCCACCGGGCCCGGACCGTCGTCGTCGGCAACTGCGGCATCCTCACCGGCGGGATCATCCTCATGCCCGATGCCGTGGTCGACGACGGCATCCTCGACGTCGTCGCCCTCACTCCCAGGGGGATGGCCGGCTGGGCCGGGGTCGCGGCGCACGTCCTCACCCAGCGCAAGAAGGACCATGCCCGGGTCGAGCGCTACCGCTGCAGCCGGGCCGTCGTCACCGTCGAGGAGCCACAACGGGTCCAGATGGATGGCGACGTCATGGGCGAGGCCCGCCGGGTGCTCTTCACCATCGAGCCGCGGGCCCTCATCGTCCGGGTCGCGATGGTCCCGCCCCGGGTCCCCGACGCCTGAGCCGGGCGATCGGCCGGTATGCCGGGCGGCGTGCGGGCCCGCGGGCTCAGAACGTCTTCTCGCGCCACACCCGCTCGAACGGCAGACGCCAGGTGAACGGCGCGATGAGTTGGTGGATCTGGTTGGGGCCATAGGTCCCCTGCGCGTAGGGGCGGACGATGGGCGGGTTGTCGAGCAGCGGCTGGGAGATCTCCCACAGCCGCTCGATGCCCTCGGCCGAGGTGAAGAGGGTCCGGTCGCCGCGGGCGGCGTCGTAGATGAGGCGCTCGTACGCCTCGAGGACCGCTCCGGCCCAGTGCGTCTCCTGCATGGAGAACTGCATCGACAGCTTGTCGAGCTTGAAGCCGGGCCCGGGCCGCTTGCCGTAGAACGACAGGGACATCCGCGACTTGTCGGCCAGGTCGAAGGTGAGGTGGTCCGGGCCGTGGTCTCCGACGCCGGACCCGGGCGGGAACATCGACTGAGGCGGCTCGCGGAAGGCGATCGAGATGATCCGCGCCCCCTCGGCCATCCGCTTGCCGGTGCGGAGGTAGAAGGGCACGCCCGCCCATCGCCAGTTGTCGACGAAGCAGGTGAGGGCGACGAACGTCTCGGTCTCGGAGTTGGGCGACACCCCTGGCTCGTCGAGGTAGCCGGTGTACTGCCCGCGGACGACGTCGGAGGGCTGGATCGGCTGCATCGACCGGAAGACCTTGTTCTTCTCCCGGCTGATCGCGTCCGGTTGCAGCGCCGTCGGCGGCTCCATCGCGGTGAAGGCGAGGATCTGGAACAGGTGGGTGACCACCATGTCCCGATAGGCGCCGGTGCTCTCGTAGAAGTCGGCGCGCTGGGTCAGCCCGAGCGTCTCGGGGACGTCGATCTGGACGTGGGAGATGTTGTTGCGGTGCCAGATCGGCTCGAAGAGGCCGTTGGCGAAGCGGAACGCGAGGATGTTCTGCGCCGGCTCCTTCCCGAGGAAGTGGTCGATCCGGAAGATCTGCTCCTCGTCGAAGACCTCGTGGAGCTGGGAGTTCAGCCTCTTCGCGGAGGCCAGGTCGACCCCGAACGGCTTCTCCATGATGACCCGGCTCTTCGGGACCAGACCGGCGTCGGCGATCGTGCGGACCGCGCTGAGGGCGGCCTTCGGGGGGACCGAGAGGTAGTGCAGCCGGCGTCGCTCCTCACCGGGCAGCTCGTCCTCGCTCTCCTTGACGGCCTTGCGAAGGGCGTTCGGCCCGGCCGACCCGGGCACGAAGTCGAGCCGGTCGGAGAACTGCCGCCACTCGGCGTCGCTCACCTGTCGGTCGCTGTGCTCGCGGATCGCCACGAGGGCGAGCTCGCGGAACTCGTCGCGGCTCAGCTCGTCCAGTGCGGTGCCGACGACGCGGAAGTCGTCGAGCAGCCCGGAGAGGAAGAGATGGAGCAGGCCGGGGATGAGCTTGCGCTTGGCGAGGTCGCCCGTCGCGCCGAAGAGGACGACCGTCGTGGGAGTGGTCATTCCCTTAGGTTCCCCTAACGGATGCCGTGCCGTCACCCCGGCCGTGCAGGCGGGAGACGAGCAGCGTCACGCCGATGCGGGCGACGTCGTCGCATCAGGACCGGCGCGACGGCGTGACCTTCGTCACCGGAGGCGGCGCGACCTGCGACGATGCCGATGAGGCGAGGGTCACCTTTCTGGAAAGATGCCGATTCAACGACCTACCGTCAACCTCATGACGCAGCCACATGCGGCCGGTGGGAACTCCAGCGGACACCCAGGGGGACACCCCGGTGGTCATCCCGGTGGACATCCCGCAGGACGGGCCCTCGGCACCGGCGGGCCGCCCGGCATGACGATGGACTTCGACCGGGCCCCCTTCCTCGTCATCTGGGAGACGACCCAGGCCTGCGACCTCGCCTGTCAACACTGCCGTGCCGAGGCCCAGCCGTTCCGCGACCCGGGCGAGCTGAGCACCGACGAGGCCAAGGCCATGCTGACGCGGATCAGGGAGTTCGGTCGGATCATCTTCGTCTTCAGCGGCGGCGACGCGCTCAAGCGCCCCGACATCGTCGAGCTCGTCCGCTTCGGCGCCGACCTCGGCCTGCGGATGGCGATCACGCCCGCGACGACCCCGCTGTGCACGAAGGAGATGATGCGCGACCTCAAGGACGCCGGGCTGGCCCGGCTCGCGGTCAGCCTCGACGGGTCGACATCGGACATCCACGACACGTTCCGCCGGGTCAACGGCTCCTTCGAGCACGGGATGCGCATCCTCCGCGAGGCGCGCGAGGTCGGGCTCACCACTCAGGTCAACACGGTCGTCCGCAAGAACAACATCGACGACATGCCGGCGATGTGCGACCTCATGGGCGAGCTCGGCATCGTCTTCTGGGAGGTCTTCTTCATCGTGCCCATGGGGCGTGCCAAGCCCGAGGACGTCGCGAGCGCCGCAGAGTTCGAGCAGGTCTTCAACCAGCTGTACGACCTGTCCAAGACCGCGACCTTCGACATCAAGGCGACCGCCGCCCCGCAGTTCTCCCGGGTCGTTCTCGAGCGCAAGAAGGCCGAGGCGACCGGCGACCACGACGTGCTCACCTCCGGCACGCAGCACTCGATGGTCGACGGCATCGGCCGGGCGCGCAACGTCACCGACGGCGACGGCTTCATGTTCGTCAGCCACACCGGCGACATCTTCCCCTCCGGGTTCCTTCCCGTCTCCGCAGGCAACGTCCGCACCGACGACCTCGTCACCGTCTACCGCGACTCCGAGCTGTTCCGGAACCTGCGCGACCGCAGCCTCATCAAGGGCAAGTGCGGCGTCTGCAAGTACCGCGCCGTGTGCGGTGGCAGCCGGGCCCGCGCGTATGCCGTCACCGGAGACGTGCTCGAGTCCGAGCCCTTCTGCGCCTATGAACCCCCTGCCAGTGCGTATGCCGCACCCAGCCGCAACCTCTCGGAGGTCGGCTGATCGGTCCTGGGGCTGGTGCGCCGCCTTCCCGGTGCGGCACAACGGCCCCAGGACCGCCTCTCGCTCCGGCGGCCCCTCGAGGATCTGACCTCGCGCGGCCGCCGGCCCCACCTCAGGCCTCGAGCAGCCGCCGGCCCCAGTGGTCGTCGGGTCCGTCGAGGCCGGGCGGGCAGGCGAACAGCGCCGAGCCCGTGTACGCGACGTACTCGTGCATCGGGTCGGCCCCGGCCAGGGCCTGCTGCATCGGCACGAACTGCCGATGGGCGGTTCGGGCGAAGGCGATGAAGAACAGCACCGCGTCGAGCTGGCCCACACCGTCGGTGCCGTCGGTGAAGGTGTAGCCCCGGCGCAGGATCCGGACGCCGATGTGGCTGTGGTGGGCGAGGGACACGTGCGCGTCGGTCGGGATCGCCGGGTTCCCGTCGGCCCCACGGCGGTGGAAGTCCAGCGGGTCGACCTCGTGCCGCTGCCCGAGGGGTGCGCCCTCCCGCTTGTCACGACCGATGATGTCCTCCTGCTCCTGGAGCGGTGCCCGGTCCCAGAGCTCGAGGTGCATCCGGATCCGCCGGGCGTCGAGGTAGCTGCCGCCCACCATCCAGGACGCGCCGTCCGGCACGTCGGTCTGATGGACCCACACGTGCTCGTCGAGGCCGGCCCGGTCCTCGGCCTTGAGGGTGGCCGTGCCGTTCTTGAACCCGAACAGGTTGCGGGGCGTGGTCTGGCTCGTCGAGGTCGACGACGTCCGCCCATAGCCGAGCTGGCCCCACCGGACAGCGACGGTGCCGAAACCCAGCCGGACGAGGTTGCGAACGGCGTGGACCGCCACCTGCGGGTCGTCGGCGCACGCCTGGATGCACAGGTCGCCTCCGCTGCCCGCGGGGTCGAGCCGGTCCCCGACGAAGGCCGGGAGGACGACGAGGGCATCCGGGCACCGGTCGGCGAGGCCGAACCGGGGCGACCTCGGCCCCCATCGTCATCCGCTCCGCGGCTCGGGTCCAGGTCCGCAGCAGGTCGGCCGGTCGGCCAGGGCGGCGCGGTCCGTCGTCGTCACGTCGAGGGCGACGGCATGCAGCCGGTCCCGGGCCGGGGTGACGATGCCGGCCTGGTGTGCGCCGCGGAAGGCCACGACATCGACGGGCCCGGGCGGCCCGGGCGTCCGCTCACGACGCGGCGAGGACCCCGACGACCCGGGAGACCGGCTCGCCGACGGCGTCGAGGCGGGCCGACAGCGCCTTGAGCTGGCCCCTGCCGAGGGTGGTGTAGTGGACGAAGCCGGCGTCGGTGCGGTGCCGGTCGAGTTCGTCCTCGAGCGCCTCGAAGCCCGCGTCGATCCGCTCGAGCAGCTCCGGGTCGCGCTCGCGCAGGACGGGGCGCAGCGCGTCGATCGCGGCCCGGCTCCCCTTGACGTTCGCCTCGAAGTCCCACAGGTCGGTGTGCGAGTACCGCTCCTCCTCACCGGTGATCTTGCCGGTCGCCACCTCGTCGAGCAGGCTCCTGGCCCCGTTCGCGAGCTGCAGCGGCGTCAGCTCGACCGCCCTGGCCTTCGCGGTGACCGCCCGAACGTCGGCGAGGAGCCGGTCGGCGATCTCGGAGCTGTCCGGCTGGAGGCCGTCGACCCACAGGTCCTTCTCGAGGCGGTGGAAGCCGGTGAACTCCATCCCCTCGGCCACGACGTCCGCGCGGCCGTCGATCCTCGCGTCGAGGTCGCCGAAGGACTCGGCGACGGGCTCGATCTGCTCCCAGCCGGCCCGGGCCCGCGGGTAGGCCGCCTTCGCCTTGCCGACGTCGCCGTCCGTCACGTAGCCGACGAAGGTCGTCGTGCGGGCGAGAAGCTCGTCGGCCTGGGCTGCGACGAAGTCCTCGTAGCGGGCCACCGCGTCGGCCGACGCGGCGTCCGGCGCGCTCGTCCCCGCCGTCCCGGTCACCGTGAAGTCGGAGCGGATGCCGTCCCCGGCCATCCCGGGCTTGCAGGCGGTCTGGTACGTCCCGGGGGTGGACAGATCGACGTGCAGGGTGCGCGTCAGACCCGGCGTGATGTTCTCGACCTCGCCCATGACCCGGTCTCCCTCGCCGTAGACGTAGAACTCGGTCACCGTGCTCCCGCTGTTGTGGATCCGGAACTCGACGGGACCGGCCGAGGCGGTCCGCCGGCTCAGATTGCAGGCCGAGTCGGTGGCCTCGACGGTGACGGGGCCGGCCGTGGAGCGATCCGCGCCACTGGAGTCGGCTGAGCCGCACCCACCGAGAGCGACGGCCAGCAGGACGGCGGCGCCGACGGCGGCGGACGGGCGGGACACGGACATGGTGCTCCTTGGCTCGGGGCGACGTGGCGGCATACCCGCACGGCGCGGGAGGTCTGGGGACGTGCGGGCCCGCTCAGGCGCGGCTGCGCTCGCGGGCCGGCGTGGTCGCGACCGGCTCGGGCCGCGACGGACGGCGGAGGAAGAGGGGGGTGATGATGCCGACGTAGAGGACCCAGGCGATGGCCTGCAGCCACGTCGTGTTCGGGCTGAAGTTGACGGTGCCGCGCAGGAGCGTGCCGTACCACGAGTCCGGCGGGACCGCCGCGCTGACGTCGAAGGCGAGGCTGGTCAGGCCGGGCAGGAAGCCGGCCTCCTGAAGGTCGTGGATGCCGTAGGCGAGAATGCCCGCGGCGACGACGATGAGGGCTACCCCGGTCCAGCGGAAGAATGCACCGAGGTTGATGCGCAGCGCGCCGCGGTACATGAGGAAACCGAGGGCGATGGCTCCGGCGATCCCGGCGACGAAGCCGACGAGCGGCAGGGTCGTGCCCTCGCCGGCGGCCTGGACGCTGGCGTAGAAGAAGATCGCCGTCTCCAGGCCCTCGCGGCCGACACCGAGGAAGCCGACGAGCGCGACCGAGAGGGCACCGACGCCGACGGCGCGGTCGAGCGCGCCCTGCAGCTCCGCCGAGATCGTCCGGGCGGCCTTGCGCATCCAGAAGACCATCGCCGTGACGAACCCGACGGCGACGATGCTCGCGGTGCCCCCGATGAGCTCCTGGGCCGTGAAGGACAGCTCCCGCGTGCCGAAGGTGAGGACGGCGCCGAGGGCCACGCTGAAGGTGACGGCGGCTGCGACGCCGAGCCAGACATAGCGGACCGCCCAGCTCCGCTCGGTCTTGCGGAGGAAGGCGAGGAGGATGACGACGACGAGGCTGGCCTCGAGACCCTCACGCAGGCCGATGAGGGCGTTGCTGAGCAGCATTCCGGGGGCTCCTTGTCGGTGACCGGACGGACTAAGGTAAACCTAACTTAGGGTTACCTTAGTCATCAATTCGGCGAGGTCAGGCCCGTTCCGCGTGACGGAACCGACACGGCCTCGGGGTGCCGTCGATGCCGGTGAGCGGCGAGACTGGAGCCCACGTGAGCGTCCGACCGACGCAACGTCCGACCAAAGGGAGGTGCCGATGCGCGTCATCGTGGCCGGGATCGCCGACCGGAACACCGAGCATCTCCTGTCCGCCGCGCGCTCGGCGATCGAAGAGCTCGGCGTCGACGGCGAGGTCACCCTCGTCAGCGACCACGACGAGATCATCGCCCTCGGCGTGGCCCGGACCCCGGGGATGGTCGTCGACGGGCGGGTACTCGCCGACGGCCGGGTGCCGGGCACGGACGAGGTCCGCGAGATGCTCGCCAGCGTCCGGGCCGGCTGACCCGGCCGACCGCCCCGCCCGGCACCGAGGCCGCCAGGTCAGCGGCGGCTGCGTGAGTCCTCCGCCAGGACGAGCCGACCCTTCTCGCGCCCGATCTGATGGGTGCGCACGCCGTGGCGGACCGCCTGACGGAACCGCCCCGGACCCCAGTACTGCGAGCGGACCCGGCGGCTCAGCTCGCGAGGCCGGGCCGGCCCGTCGTGCTCGAGGGCCGTGACGAGCACCGCCGTCTCGTCCTCGAGCCGCTGCCGCTCCGCCCCGGATTCGTGGACGACGGGGAAGCCGCCGGCCGGGGACTGAGCCGTCATCGGCGTGCCGACCGCGGCCGGCTCCCGCTCGCGGGCGGCGGACCGATCGGGCTCCTCGTTCGTGGTGGACTCGCCGGACCCGGGCTCGCTCGACCCCGACTCGCCGGAGTCGGACCCGCCCGAGCCGGTGTCCTGCGACCCCTCCTCCTGATCCTCGGCCTCCTCGACCGACAGGGGCGCGGCGATGTCCTCCAGGGCGGCCTGTTCGGCCCGAACGCCCATCGAGGCGTGGATGATCCCGGCCGCGACCATGATGACGCCGGCGGCGGCATACCCCCAGAAGACCTCGATGCGCTGCTCGGAGGAGATGAGCCGACCGAACAGCCAGGGTCCGACGATGCCGCTCACCCCGGTCCCGATGGCGTAGAAGAGGGCGATGACCATCGCCCGGATCTCGAGCGGGAAGGTCTCGCTCACGGTGAGGTAGCCCGCGCTGGCGCCCGCCGAGGCGAAGAAGAAGATCCCCACCCACATGACGGTCTGCCAGACGACGCTGAGCGCGTCGGCCTGGAACAGCCATCCGGTCCCGACGGCGAGGACGCCACCGACGATGAACGTGCTGCCGATGAGCGGCCGACGACCGACCCGGTCGAAGAGCGGGCCCAACAGGATCGGACCAAGGAAGTTCCCGGCCGCGAACGGCAGGAGGAACAGCCCGACGGAGGCCGATGAGACGTCGTAGAAGGTCGTCAGCATGAGACCGTAGGTGAAGAAGAGGGCGTTGTAGAGGAACGCCTGCGAGGCCATGAGGGAGAACCCGACGAAGGACCGCTTGGGATAGACGGTGAAGACCGTCCGGGCGATCTCGACGAAGCCGGTGCTCTTGCGCGCGCGCAGCTCGAGAGGCTCGTCGTCGACCTCGGGCAGCTCCTCGCCCGTCGCGTCCTCCACCTTGCTCTCGATGTCGTCGACGACCCGGTTCGCCTCGTCCTCCTCGCCGTGGATCATCAGCCAGCGTGGGCTCTCTGGCACGAACAGCCGCAGCAGCAGCACCCCGACCGCGACGACGGCGCCGGTCGCGAAGGCAACCCGCCAGCCCACGCCGGAGGGGAGCTTGCTGAGGTAGAGGTAGCCGGCGAAGGCGGCGATGCCGGCCCCCAGCCAGTACGAGCCGTTGACGGCGAGGTCGACGGTCCCGCGCACCCGCGCCGGGATCAGCTCGTCGATGGCGGAGTTGATCGCCGAGTACTCACCACCGATGCCGAACCCGGTCATGACCCGGCCGACGGCGAACCAGACATAGGTGGGCGTCCCCTTGGCCACCCACAGCCCCGCGGTCGCCGTGATCGTCACGCCGAGCAGGTAGACGAGAAGGGTGATGATGAACAGCTTCTTCCGGCCGAACCGGTCGGTGAGGTAGCCCCAGAAGAGCGCACCGGTGATGGCGCCGAAGATATAGATCGACGCCGACCCGGCGACCTGCACGGTCGAGAAGCCGATCGAGTCCTTGAGCGAGGCACCGACCGCGCCCTTGATCGTCACCTCCAGACCGTCGAGGATCCACACCGTCCCGAGTGACAGGACGATGAGCCAGTGCCATCTGCACCAGGGCAGGCGGTCGAGGCGGGACGGGATGGTGGTCTTGATGACACGGTCGACATCTGGCATGGCGTTTCCTCCTCCGCCACGCACCTACCCCGGCGCCGGGGTGAAAAAAACCCCGCCCCGCCGGGACCGCGGTCACCGCTCCCCGGGAAGGCGCCCGCCCGGATAGCTCCGCCGGAGCTCCTCCTCGGTCGGAGTATGCCGCCGGCGTGCCTGCGCCGGGAGCTGGTCGGTGATCGCCGACATGATCCGGCGGGTGTCCGCATCGGCCGAGCGGTACTTCAGCTCGACGGGCTCACCGACCCGCACCCGCACCGTCGGCGGGTGGGCGAGCGCGAGCATGTTCGGCATCGGAGCCGAGCGCGGCCAGACCTGCTCGGTGCCCCAGATGCCGATCGGGATGACCGGTGCCCGGGTCATCGCCGCGAGCCGGGCCGCCCCCGTCTTGCCGGTCAGGACCGGCTCGAAGAAGGTCTCGCCGCGCGGGATCGTCGCCTGCGGGAGGAGGGCGACGACCTCACCGGCCCGCAGCGCCGCGGCCGCGTGCTCGAAGGACTCGGCACCGGCGGCGCCGCGGTCGACGCGGATCCCGCCGAGGGCGGTCGCGAGCCGGCCGAGGACGGGCACGTCGAAGACCTCCTTCTTGGCGAGGATCCGACTGGTCCGGCCCGTCGGGCGCATCGTCATGACGAGCGCCGCGACGTCGAAGTAGCTGCGGTGGTTGGAGGCGAGGATCGCGGCACCCTCGGCCGGGATGTTCTCGGTGCCCGCGACATCGAACCGGGCATAGGGGAACAGCTCGGGGCGGGAGGCGAGGAAGAGCAGGCGCTGCAGTTCGACCCCGAGGATCGGGATCTTCACGACCCCCGGCGAGGTGTCGAGGTTGAGGACGGGCCACCGGCGCAGGAGGGCGAGGACGAGGAGCCGGGGGTCGGGGTTGACCGCGGCGGGGTGACCGACCGCCGACAGGAGCGGCAGGTCGTAGATGCTGTCGGAGTAGGCGTAGCTGTCGGCCAGCGAGATGCCCCGCTCCTCGGCGAACTCGCGGACGGCGGCGACCTTGCCCCGGGACCAGACGAACGGCCCCGCGAGGGCGCCGTCGAAGAGCCCGTCCGAGCCGACGGCATACCGGGTCGCGATGACGTCATCGATGCCGAGCCGCTCCGCGAGCGGCCGGACGAGATGCTCCGGGGTCGTCGTCGCGAGGACGACGGGTCGTCCGGCGGCGTGATGCTCTTCGATGAGCGCGTGCGCGAACGGGTGCACCATTCCGGCGATGACCGCCGCGGCGGCCTCGGCCGCCGCGTCGAACGCGTCGGACGCCCGGCCCCGGGCCACCCGCGTCGCCTGACGGGCGAGCGCGATCGACGGCAGGGTCTCACCGAGCACGTCGTAGAGGCCGTAGAGGAGGCCCTCCCCCGGCAGGCTCCGCTCGATGACCCCGAGCTCGACCATCGCCCGGGACAGGACCCGCCCCGTGCCCCCGGACAGCAACGTCCGGTCGAGGTCGAAGAATGCCGCGCCCGTCATATCCGGCAGGCTACTGGGTCAGGGGGGTCCACTCGGCAGCCTCCCGTGGCCCGGTGGGTGCGCCCATCAACGTCCTAGGCTGATCCCATGCCGACGACGCGGACCGGGCCCGCGCCCGCCCGCACCGCCTTCGTCCTCGGTGGGGGTGGCATCCTCGGGACGACGCAGGTCGGCATGCTCCGCGCCCTCGCCGAGCGCGCGATCCGCCCGGACCTCGTCCTCGGGACGAGTATCGGCGCGATCAACGGGGTGTTCGTCGCCGCCGAGCCGGGCCCGGAGGGCGCCGGCCGGCTCGCCGAGGTGTGGCGGGAGGTGGCGAGCGCCGGCATCTTCCTCGAGAACCCGGTCCGCCAGGCCGCCCGCGTCGCGAGGTACCGCACCCACCTGCTCTCCCATGCCCCGCTGCGGACGATCATCGACGACTACCTCGGCCCGGACGCCTTCGAGGAGCTCGCGGTCCCGTTCCAGTGCGTCGCGGCCTGTGTCGAGGACGCGAGCAGCCACTGGTTCGACGCCGGGCCGCTCGTCGACGCGGTCGTCGCGTCCTGCTCCGTGCCGGGCCTGTTCCCCCCGATGCTCATCGGGGGTCGGCACTACCTCGACGGCGGGCTCGTCCACTCGATCCCCGTCGGGCGGGCGCTGGCCCTCGGGGCGACGCGGATCTTCGTCCTCCAGGTCGGCCGGGTGGAGCAGCCGCTCAGCCCGCCGCGCTGGCCGTGGGAGGTCGGCACCGTCGCGTTCGAGATCGCCCGGCGCCACCGGTTCGTCCACGAGATGGAGTCGGTGCCCGACGACGTGGAGACCCACCTGCTCCCGAGCGGCGCGACCGACAGCCCCAACCTCTCGCTCGGCTACGGGCGCAGCGCCCGGATGGAGGAGCGGATGGACCAGGCGTATGCCGCCACGACGGCCTACCTCGAGGAGGCCGTCGCCGGGGCGTGACGTGCCGATCATGGCCGGCGCGGCGACGCACCCCGCGATGGCGGCCCCGCGGCATACGCTCTCGCCATGGGCATGCGCGCGATCCCGCCGCCACCGCTGCCGTTGCGCCGGGTCCTGCACGTCCTGTGGCCGCTCGTCGGGATGCTCGTCACCGTCGTCGCGACCCCGCTGCTCGTCGCCGCCGCGTTCCATGCTCTCCTCGACCGGCGGGCCCGGCTGTTCCGGATGGTCGCCGTCACCGTGCTGCTCATGTGGGTCGACATCGGGATGCTCGTCGGCTGCTGGCGGCTCTGGTTGACGAGCGAGTCGCGGGAGGGGCCGGAGTGGGTGGGCGCCCACGAGCGGCTGCTCGTCTCCAGCCTCGACCGGGCCGTCGTCATCGGGCGGCGCTGGGTCGGCTTCGAGGTCCGGCTGGCCGACCGGATGCACTTCGGCAGCGAGTCCACCCCCCTCATCGCCTTCGCCCGGCACGCCGGACCGGCCGACTCGATCGCCCTGGCCTGGCTGCTGTCCCGGACGACGGGCCGGCTGCCTCGGATCGTCCTCGCCGACGCGCTGCGCTGGGACCCGGCCGTCGACACGATCCTCACCCGGCTCCATTCCTTCTTCGTCCCGTCCTCGAGCGGCGCCGGCGAGGACCGGCTGCGCGGCGTCGAGGCGCTCGCCTCCTCGCTCGCCGCGCAGGACGTGCTGCTCCTCTTCCCCGAGGGCCAGAACTGGTCGCCGCGGCGACGGCGCCGGGTCATCGAGGTCCTCCGCGAGCGAGGCGAGCGGCTGCGGGCCGACCGGGCCGCGGCGCTGCGCCACGTCCTGCCGGCGAAGACGCGCGGTCCGGTCGCCTGCCTGACCGCCCGGCCGGACGCCGACGTCATGGTCGTCGCGCACGCGGGGTTCGAGCGGCTGACGACGCTACGCGAGATCTACGACGCGGTGCCGTTCACCGGCCGCCCCTTCCTCGTCAAGACGTGGACGTATGCCGCGGGCGCGATTCCGGATGACTCCTCGGGCATCGCGGCCTGGGTCGACGCGAAGTGGGACGAGCTCGACGACTGGATCGGTGAGCACTCCCCGGACCCGCTGACCCGTGCGGCGCACGCGGCCGGCGGGGACGGCGAGGGCGGGTCGAGTCCGGGATCCTCGGTCGAGGGAACCGGTCCGGGGCCCGACGGCGTCCAAGCACCATGAGCCGCACGACCCGAACCCTCGTCATCGCCCTGGTCGCCGTCGCCGCCGTGGCCGCGATCGTCGTCGCGCTCGTCTCCTCCGGCCTGCTCGCCAGAGGCGGCTCCTCCTCGGGGGAGGTCACCTCGCTCGACCGGCTGGCGGGGACCTACGTCAGCACGCCGGACGGCTCCTCCACGCCGCGGCCCCTCGTCGAGGGCCATCCGGTGCGCCTCGTCATCGCCGACGGCCGGATCGGTGCCACCGCGGGCTGCAACCAGATGGGCGGGGAGGTCTCGCTCGACGGGGGCCACCTCGTCACCGGGCCTCTCGTCCAGACCGAGATGGCCTGCGAGCCGGCCGCCGTCATGACCCAGGAGCAGTGGGTCCGCGAGATGCTCGAGGCGTCGCCCGCGGTCGAGGCGACGGCCGACCGTCTCGTCCTCACCTGGAACAGCTACACCCTCGTCCTGACCGCCCTGGCCGGTCCTTCCGACACGACCGCTCCGACCGGGACCCCCACCGGCGACCAGCCGACCGAGACGACTGCACCGACGACGACCCCGACGACCCCGGTGACGCAGCGCCCGACGCCGACGCGGACCGGACCGATCATCCCCAAGCCGAGCATCACGACCTTCCCCGGGCCGGGGCCGAGCAAGAACGATTTCCCCGAGAGCCCTCAGGCCGGCGGCTGAGCGTGACGCCGGCTCAGGCGTCCGGACCAGCCGGCACCCGGAACGGGTGGAACTTCTCGATGTAGCGACGGTATGCCGCCTCCTCGGCGGCCAGCCGGTCGGCGTCCCAGCCGCCGGCCCGTGCCGCGATCTCACCGACCTCGGCCAGGCTCGCGACCCCAAGGTCCGGGTCCAGCCCAGTGACGATCCGCCGGGCCACGATGTCGCCGAGGGTGGCGGCGAACTCGGTGGCCATGACGAACGGGATCTCGGCGGCCAGCACGTCCTGCGCCGTGTCGAGAACCCGAAGGTCGCCGTCGGAACGTGCCCGCTCGATGACGCGTGCGGCCCGCGTCCCGTAGACCCGGAGCAGCCGATCGGCGACCTCTGGCGGGACGCCGGCCCACCCGCGGAACCACGTCTCGAACTGATCGAGATCTCTGGCCTGCGCCCCCGGGAACCGCCGCCCCCGCGTCGTGGCGGGACGACGCCCGGCCGACCGGCCGAGCACGAGGTCGTTGACGTCCTTCGCCAGCGCTCGGAAGGTCGTCAACTTGCCGCCGATGACGCTGTAGAGCCCCGGCACCGGGCGGTCCTGATCGCGCCCGTGGTCCTTGACGACATGGCGACGGGTGATGTCACTCGTCGGCCCCGACGCCTGGTACGGAAGCGGCCGGACGCCCGTATAGCTCCACAGGATGTCCTGCGCGGTCAGGTTCGCCGTCGGGATGACGAGGTTCGTCTCGCGCAGGATGTAGGCGAGCTCAGCGTCGTCTCGGGACGCGGTGTCCAGGTCGCCGATGAAGCGCTCGTCAGTGGCTCCGATGATGTAGCGGCCCCGCCACGGGATGATCATCATCGGCCTGGCGTCGGTGATCGCCTCGTAGTACATCGCGGAGCCGACCGGCGCCCCCGGGAAGGGGTCGACGATGAGGTGGGTTCCCTTGGTGCCCCCCATGAGGGGTGCGCGCTCGCCGTCATCGAGGCCGCCGAGCACCTCGTCCACCCAGGGGCCGGCAGCATTGACGACGACCGGCGCGTGGGCGGCATACGTCGTGCCGCTCAGCTCGTCGACGAACTCCACTCCACTCACGCGTCCGTTCGACCGGAGGATCCCGACTGCTCGGGCGTGGTTGAGCACCACTGCGCCGTCGGCGATCGCCGCAAGGGTGATCTCCACGCAGAGCCTCTCGGCCAGCTCCACCTGACCGTCGTAGTAGGCCGCGGCGCCCTGAAGCCCGTCGGCGTCGAGCCCCGGGACGATGGCCAGCGCAGCCGCGGGGTCGTGCACCTCGTGCCGCGGCGTGCTCTTGTCCCACGAGAGGACGTCGTAGGCGACCATGCCGGCGCGGAGCACGAGGGCCGGGTGGGCGTTCCGCTCGTAGAACGGAAGGACGAAGCGCAGCGGCCTGACGAGGTGGGGTGCCGCCCGGAGCAGCCACTCCCGCTCCCGCAGCGACTCGCGAACGAGCCGCACGTCGTACTTCTCGAGGTACTTCAGGCCGCCGTGGATGAGCCTGCTGTTCCACGCCGACGTCGCCCAGCCCACGTCGTCCTTCTCGAGGAGGAGGACCCGCAGCCCCCGACTGGCGGCGTCCCAGGCCGTACCGGCCCCGTTGCAGCCCCCACCGATGACGATGAGGTCGACGGGCTCTCCGGCCTGGGTCAGCGCGGCCGCTCGGGCGACAGTTGCGTCGGACATGACGGACGTCCTTTCGGTTCGGCTGCTCAGCGCAGCACGGTCTCGACGAGCTCGACCCACCGGTCGTACCCGTCCCTGGCATAGGTGGCGTCGGCCCGGGGTCGGAAACGGGTCGCGACCGACCGGTCCTGGCCCAGGAAGGGATCGGCGGGTATGCCTGCGCCGCGCAGGGCGGCCTTGGCCGCCCCGATCGCGGTGAGCTCCTGGCTCTGCGGGCGGACGATGTCGCAGCCGAACAGGTCCGCGAGAAGCTGGCAGAGGTAGTCGTTCCGCGCCCCGCCGCCGTCGACGTTGACCTCCGCAGTCGCACCCACCGTGTCGCCCATCGCGGCGAACAGGTCGTAGGCCTGGAAGGCCATCGCCTCGACCCCCGCTCGCATGATGTCGGTCGTCGTAGACTCCATGAGCAGTCCGGTGATGGCCGCCCCCGACCGCTTCGGCCACCGGGGGGCACCGAGCACCGAGAAAGCGGGCAGGACGTAGATCCGCTGGTCGGCGGGCCGATCCGGAGGCTCGAGAGGAAGGTCCCATGCGAGCGGGTGGCCCGTGCGCTCGGCCAGCCACGACACCGTGTATCCCGAGTGGAACGCCGAGCCCTCGATCTCGTAGCGGGGCCGGCCGGCCTCGTCGACCCAGCCGACCGAGGTCACGAGTCCGTCCCGCAGCGGCGTCTCGGTCCCGGTGTTGAGGCAGACGACACCCGAGGTGCCGAATGTGACCTTGGCCCCACCGACCTCTTCACAGCCGTGCCCGAGCAAGGAGCCCTGCTGGTCGGCGATGACGCCGGTGATGGGGATCTCGACCCCGCAGACCGCCGCATCCGTCACCCCGAAATCGCCCATCGTGCGAGTGACCTCGGGGAGGGAGGCGAGGGGGATGCCCAGCGTCTGACACAACAGGGGATCCCAGGCGCGGGTGGCGAGGTCCATGACCAGGGTCCGAGAGCCGTTGGAGGGGTCGGTGCGATGCTGCCGCCCGCCGGTGAGCCGATGGACGAGCCAGGCGTCCACGGTGCCGATGGCGAGGTCGCCGGCGGTCGCGGCGGCCGCGACCGCGGCGTTCGCCCCCAGCAGCCACGCGATCTTGGTCCCGAAGAAGAACGGGTCGAGGGTCAGCCCGGTCCGCTGCCGCACGAGCGGCTCGAGGCCTCGGTCGATCCAGTCCGCGACGATCGGGGCGCTCTGCTGCGACATCCACATGACGGCCGGGCACAGGGCCTGCCCGTCGCTGCGCCGCCAGGCGAACGCCGTCTCCCGCATGTTCGTGATGCCGAGGGCGACGACGCGATGGCCCCCGCTCTGAGCCCACTGCGTCGCGGTCCGGAGCACCCGGATCGCCGCCTCGGCCAACGGGTCCGGCTCGACCTCGACCCAGCCCGGGCGGGGGAAGGAGAGCTCGATGTCCTCGGCGGCGCAGTGGGTCACGGCGCCGCTGTCGACGTCGACGGCCACGCTCCGCACGGCATGGGACCCGCAGTCGACCGCGATGACGACGGACATGACCTCTCCTTCCGCGGGCTTCTCGACCCGGCCGGTCAGGCCCGGGTGCGGCGCAGCCGCTCCTGGAGGCTGGACAGGAGGATGGCGAGCAGGAGGACGACCCCGAAGACGATCTGGCGCACGGTCGCGTCCACGCCGATCAGGTTCATGAGGTTCGTGATGCCGCCGATGACCAGCAGCGCCCCGAGCAGGCCGGTCACCCGGCCCTTGCCGCCGGTCAGGGCCGTCCCACCGAGGGTGACCGCCGCGAAGACGATGAGGATGTCCCCGTCGCCCATCGAGGCGTCGACGGAGAACAGCCGGCCGGCGGAGAGCAGGCCCCCGAGCGCCGCGCTCGCTCCCGCGATGACGAAGGCGCCGATCGCCATGAGCGGGACGTTGATCCCGGCGACTCGGCAGGCCCGCTCGTTGTTGCCGATGGCGATGAGGTTGCGGCCGAACGTCGTGAAGCGCATCACGGCCCAGGCAAGGGCGATGAGGCCGAGGAGGACGAAAAGGGCCAGCGGCAGGGTCCCGACCCGCTCGCCGCCCAGCGCGGTGTATCCGGACGGAAGGTTGTAGACGCCCTCGGGGATGAGGTAGACGACGATGCCGCGCATGATGAGCAGTGTCGCCAGGGTGACGAGGAACGGGTTGACGCCCAGGGTGATCGAGAGGAACCCGTTGACCAGCCCGACGAACGCACCGACGAGCAGGGTGATCAGGATCGCGAACGGCGCAGGGATGCCGACCCACCATTGCGTCATGAACAGCACCGCGACGGTGGGGGCGAGGGCGTACGTCGACTCGAGGGAGAGGTCGAGGCGCCCGGTGATCATGACGAAGTAGAGTCCGACGACCATGCAGCCGAGCGGGGCTGCGCCCCAGACGAGGTTGATGATGTTTCCGCTGGTGAGGAACCCCGGCACGGTCGCGCCGATGATGACCATGAGCAGCACGATCGGCCAGATGAGGTGTTCGGCCGCGACCTCACGGAGGAAGGACTCGGCCCGCGGCGGGATCAGCCCCCGTCGCTCGGTCCGAACCTCGGGCTGGGAGCCCGGTTGGGGGCGCGTGGGGGCGCCCTCCGGGATGTCAGCCGCCGCCGTTCCCTCTCGCTTCGTCATGATGCCATCACTCCTTGACCCGTCCGATAGATGTCAGCGACCGTGAAGTCAGGTTCACCGCGGCGCAGCTCGCGGACGACGCGGCCCTTGACGAAGACGAGCACCCGGTCGCAGGTGTCGATCAGCTCCTCCTCGCTCTCCGAGGTCATCAGGACGCCGCTGTGGGCGGCCAGCCGCTCGCGGACGGTCCGCAGCAGCTCCGGCTTCGTGGCGATGTCGACGCCGCGGGTCGGCTCGTTGAGGAGGTAGAGCTTCGGACGCATGAGCTGCAGCCGGGAGAACATGACCTTCTGCCGGTTGCCACCGGAGAGGGTGTCGATGTCGACGCCGAGCGAAGGGGTCTTGACCTGCATGCTCTCGATGACCGGCGCTGCGGTCTTGCGCAGGGTGGCGTCCCTGACGACCCCGAGCGGGCCGGCGATGAGTCGCGCGACGGGGAGGACGGTGTTCTCCAGGACGCTCATGCCATGGATCGTCCCGAGCTCCTCGCGCTTCTTGGGGAGGAAGGCCACGCCACCGCGGGTGGAGGTCCGGGGGCTGCGCACGTTGAGGGGACGTCCGTCCAGGGTGATGTCGCCGGTGCCGTGGCGCAGGCCGGCGAGGACCTCGAGAAGCTCGTCCTTACCGGAGCCGTCGACACCGGCGAGCCCGACGACCTCGCCCTCGTTGACGGTGAGGGTCACCTCGTCGAGCCATGGCTCGGAGGCGACCTTGTCGATGGTGAGGATGGGGGTCGAGGTGGCATAGGACGACGAGGACGACGACTCGACCCTGGTGTCGGCATCGCCGACGATCGCGGCAGCGAGATCCTCCGGGGTGGTGTCGGCGACCTTGACGGTCCACACGCTGCGCCCGTCGCGCATCACGGTCACCGTGTCGCAGGCGGCCATGATCTCCGAGATGCGGTGGCTGATGAGCGTGAAGGAGCGGCCGACCCGCAGTTCGCGCAGCTGGGCGAGCAGCGCGTCCCGGCGGCCCCCGGACAGGCTCGCGGTGATCTCGTCGAGCAGGACGACCCGGGCGTCCTCGAGGAAGACGGCCTTGCCGAAGGCGAGCAGTTGCTGCACCTCGATGGGCAGCCCGACCATGGGGTCGGTCGCCCGCACCTGCAGGTGGAGCCGCTCGTCGATCTCGGCGACCCGGCGCCGGATGAGCCCGCGCTGGAGGACCCCGCCCTTGGAGACTCGGCGATCGCCGAGGAAGAGGAACTCCTCGACGGTGAGGTAGGGCAGGTCCGGCGGCTCCTGGGGGACGAGCGCGACGGCGCGGTCCTGCGCGGCCCGCGGGGACCAGCGGTGCAGGTCCACCGGCGAGTCGCCGATCGAGAGGTTGCCGCGGGAGGGCGCCAGCACCCCCGAGACCATGTTCATGAGGACGGACTTGCCGGCCCCGTTCTTACCGATGACGCCGTGGACGCTGCCCTGCTGGACCTCGAAGGAGGCGTCGGCGACGGCAGTGACGCTCCCGAAGTCCTTCGCGAGGTGCTCGACGGCATACGAGGTGATGGTGCCCATGTCACTTCCTTGAGACATCGGGATCGGGAGGGACCGCGGGATGCCGGGGCTCGCCCGGTATCCCGCGGCGTGGGCTCAGTTGCCCTTGGCCCCGGACCCGATGGCCCAGTGCTCGGCGGAGTCGAGCGGCAGCGGGCCCGGAACCGGGAACGCCTGCGTCTTGTACCAGGTGCCGGCGATGTCGTCGCGCGTCGTCTTCTCGATCGGCATCCACGGCTTGCCTTGCCACCCGTCGATGTTCTCCATGCCGTCGGACGGGGTGGTCTTGCCGTTCTTCATCATGTCGTAGAGCAGGTTCATGACGAGGATGCCCTCGGCGAGGGCCGGCTGCTCCGAGCAGTGGGTCAGCTCGCCGGCCTTGATGGAGTCGAGCTCGGCCTTGGAACAGTCGATCGAGGTGACGGCCACGGCGTTCGGCTTGCCGTTGCCGACGACGGCGCCGCCGGTCTTGAGGGCGGGGATCGCCCCGCCGACGGCCATCGTGCCGTCGACGCTGCCGATGCCGATGATGTTGTCCTTGCCGGCGCTGGTCAGCGCGTCGGCCACGGCGCTGCGGGCGGGCTCGCCCTGGTAGCCGAGGCCGGCCCGCTCGGCGAGCTTGACCTTCGGGTTGGCGTCGAGGACGGGCTGGAGTTGCGACATGTACCCCGTGAACCGGTCCTTGTCGAAGGAGGCGGTGATGTCACCGCGCAGGATGACGATGGTGCCTCCCTTCGTGGCCCAGTCGGCACCGCGCGCCTTCGCGATGGCGTCGAGCATCGCCTTGCCGGCGAGCTTGCCGGCCTCGACGTTGTCGAACGCGACGAAGGGCTGGGTCTGACCGGGGACGATGAGGTTGTGCACGACGACGGGAGTGCCCTGGGAGTCCAGCTGCTTGAGCACCGAGACCATGCTCTCCCCCCGCCACGGGACGAGACTCACCCCGTCGATGCCGGAGGTCATGAGCTGCTGGAGGCCGTTGAGCTGCTGCCCGGCGTCGTTGGCCGCCACGGTCTTGAGGTTGATCTTGACGCCATCACGGCTCTCGATGTCCTTGATGGCCTGCTCCTCGCCGGTGGACACCCCGTTGAAGAAGATGTCACCCGCCTCCCAACGGATCTGGGCGACCGTGTAGGTCTTGGCGCCCCCTCCGCTACCGCCGGTCCCCGAGGACGCGGACCCGCAGGCGGAGGCTGTCAGGGTGACTGCGACGGCAATTGCCGCCCAGCTACGACGTTTCATCTCGACTCCTTTGTTGAGACTCGTGCGAGGTGACGGGCTCTTCCCATCAGCTCGTTCCGGGTTGCGGTCCTCGGACCGTGAATGCTGTTGTGGTTGGCTGCCGGGTGCCGCGGTCGACGGATCATGCCCGGTCCCGTCGGTTGCGGGAGGCTCCGTGACGGTCAGTCAGGCACGCTTTCGCCGGGCTCGCCGACGTAGGCGATGACGGTCCCCGACTCGACCTCGGTCCCGGGCTCGGCGAGCACGGCGAGCAGGACGCCCTCCGCCGCGCACTCGACCTCTATCTCGGTCTTGTCCGTCTCGACCAGGAGCAGCGGGTCGCCGAGCTCGACGCTCTGCCCCACCTCCACCAGCCAGGAGGAGATGGTCCCCCCACTGACGGTCTGGCCCAGCTCTGGCATGACAATCGCCTCTGGCATGTGATGGTCCTCGTCTCTTCTGCTGGTCGGGTCAGGGCCGGGCGCAGGCGCGCCGGACTGCGGCCTCGATATCGGCGGAGTTGGGCAGAACGGCGCTCTCCAACCATGGCGCGAAGGGAGCCGGGACGTCCTTGCTGGCGACCCGCTCGACCGGTGCCTTGAGCTCATCAAAGAGTTCCGCACCGACCCGCGCGGCGACCTCGGCGCCCCAACCGCCGGTCAGCGCCGCCTCGTGGGCCACGACGAGGCGGCCGGTCCGGCGGACGCTGTCGAACACAGCGGTCCAGTCGAAGGGCGCGAGCCACACTGGGTCGAGCACCTCGACGCTGATGTCCTCGCCCTGAAGCTTCTCGGCGACCTGGAGTGCGTCGTACAGCTCGGTGAACGTCGCCAGCACGGTGACGTCGCTTCCGGAGCGGCGCAGTCTCGCCTGACCGACCTCGATCGCGTAGTCGTCCTCCGGCACGAAGGTCTTGGTCTGGATTGACCCGGCCTCCTGGCGCTTGCGGGCACCGTAGAGAAGCTTGTGCTCGAAGACGAGGACTGGGTCTGGGTCGCGCAACGCAGCCTTGATCCCGCCCTTGGCGGTGTAGGCGTCTGAGACGCACAGGACCTTCAGCCCGGGAATGTGCATGAAGAGGCTCTCCGGGTTCTGGCCGTGCTGGGCGCCTCGCTGGGTGGCGCCGACAGGGCAGCGCAGCACGGTCGGGATCTGGATCCGACCGCCGGACATGTACCGCAGCTTGGCTGCCTCGTTGACCAGCTCGTCCATGCACTCGAAGACGAAGTCGGCGTATTGCAGGTCCGGCAGCGTTTTCATCCCGCCGATGGCGGCCCCGATTGCGACGCCCATGATGGCCTTCTCGCTGATCGGGGTGTCGACGACCCGGCTTCGGCCGAACTCCTCGGCCAGGCCGAGGTAGATGCCGAAGGCGCCGCCGAACCCGCCGGGCACGCCGACGTCCTCGCCGAGGAGGACGACCGAGCCATCCGCCGCCATTTCCTCCTGAATGCCCTCGCGCAGCCCTTCGGCGATGGTGAGCAGCCGCTCATCCGGTCCCTCGGGGAGGAGTGAGACCGGGGAGACCGGGACGGGCGGAGCGGCATAGATGGCGGCCGGGTCCAGTGCTGTCTCCGGCGCCGACTTCGGGGCGTCCTGGGCGAACTTCAACGCCGCCTTGACGGTCGCCTTCGCCCTCGCGACGGTCGCCTCGACCTGCTCCTCCGTCGCGCAGCCGCGCCCGAGGAGCACCCGCTTGAAGGAGTCGATGGGGTCGCGGTCGTTCCACAGCGCCTCCTCCTCCTTCGTGCGGTAGCCCCGGGCGTCGCCGCGGCTGTGACCCACGTAGCGATAGGTCTGCACCTCGAGCAGCGTGGGTCCTTCGCCCGCGCGGGCCCGGGCCACGGCGCGCTCGCTGGCGTCGAGGACGGCCAGGACATCCATGCCGTCGACCTGCTCGCCCGGGATGCCGTATGCCGCGGCCCGCGAGGCGATGTCGACGTTGAGGGTCGTCTCGTGGAAGGGGGTGGACGCGCCGTAGAGGTTGTTCTCGCAGACGAAGACGACGGGCAGGCGCTTGACCGAGGCGTAGTTCAGACCCTCGTGGAAGGCGCCCTCGTTGACCGCGCCGTCGCCGAAGAAGCAGACGACGACGTCGTCCCCGTCGCGCTCGGCGGCCGCCATGGCCAGCCCGGGGGCGATGGTGATCCCGCCGCCGACGATGGCGATGGACGGCAGGATGCCCAGGTCCGGGTCGCCGAGGTGCATGGAGCCGCCCCGGCCGCCGAGGCAGCCCTGCTCCCGGCCGTAGATCTCCGCCATCGCGACGCCGGCGTCCATCCCCTTGGCGAGGGCGTGGCCGTGCGGACGGTGGGTGGAGGTGATCCAGTCGGTGTCGCGCAGGACGGAGCAGACGCCGACGGCTGAGGCCTCCTGTCCCTGGGACTGGTGCAACGTTCCCGGGATCTCGCCCTGGAGGTAGCGCAGGTAGGCCGTCTGCTCGAACTGCCGGATGACGACCATGCGCTCGAGCATCCCCAGTGCCGTCTCAGTGCCGACCCGGTCCAGCGTGGCCTGGACGTCGACCGTGGGCGCGCTCACGCCGCACGCCCCGAGGAGCCGAAGACCTCCATGAGCCGGCGGATCTCCTGGGTCAGCGCCACACCGGCGACCGTGTTGACGTCGTCGGCCAGGCGGGAGCCGAAGAGCAGGTTGGGGTCGCCGACCTCGCCAGCGGCGATGACCGCCCGATGGACGGCGCCGCCGAAGACGTGCTTGAGCCGGGTGCCGACGTTGACCTTCGTGATGCCGGCGGCGATCGCCTCGCGCATCTGGTCGGCCGGGGTGCCCGAGCCACCGTGGAGGACGAGCGGGACTTCGACGGTCTCGCCGATCTCGTGGATCCGCGCGACATCGATACGGGGCACGAAGTCCGAGGTGACGAAGTGGACGTTGCCGACCGCGACGGCGAGGCAGTCGACCCCGGTGGCCGCGACGAACTTCTCGGCCTCGCTCGGGTCGGTCATCGCGCCGATCGACTCATCGATCTGGCCGTCGATCGTCATCTCGGCGAGCGCGCCGACCTCGCCCTCGACGGCGACACCGAGGCCGTGCGACGCCGCGACGAGCGCCGCAGTGTCGGCGATGAGCCGATCCCAGGGCCAGCCCTGCGTATGCATCATCACCGCGTTGTAGCCGGCGCCGAGCGCGGCGGCGGCCTCGGGAAAGCTCTCGGCCTCGTTGAACAGGACGGCGGTCGGTACATCTGAGCGGCGGGCGAGCGCGGCGCAGACTGCTCCGTACAACTCGACGCCCCGACCCGAGAGCCACTCATGGTTAGCGGACAGGCCACCGATCCCGATGATGACCGGCGAGCGCTCCGCCTCGGCTGCCGCGATGGTCGCCTCGAGGCTGTAGACGTCCCACGACTCGAAGTAGCCGACGGCATACCGCGCACGGGCGGCGTCGGCGAGCAGGTCGGGAAGGGGCACCAAGGACATGTTCGGCTCCAATTCACGTTTGTGCGTCTTTGCACGAATATGCACTAGCGTGACCGATATCGTGCCACACGTCAAGACCCCGGCTGCCATCGGCCGCCGACGCGGGGCCGCTAGGGTCGGGCATCGGAAGGGAGCGTCCGTGGCATCTCGGGTGAAGGTCGACGACGACCGGCTGGCGCAGGCGGCCTTCTGGTACTACGTCCAGGACCTCAGCCAGGAGGAGGTCGCCCGCCGGCTCGGCACGAGCCGGTCCAACGTCTCCCGGCTGCTGCGCGCCGCCCGCGAGCGCGGCATCATCAAGTTCGAGGTTGTCTATCCCACCCGCCGCGACCTGCGTCTCGAGGAAGCGCTTCGGGCGCGGTACGCCCTGAATGACGTCATCGTCGCGACGGCGCCGTCCAACGGTGCCGGCGGTCCGAAGACCACCCTCCTCGCCGCCGCCCGGGCCGGCGCCGACTGGCTCGGCTCCCGCCTCCAGGACGGCGACCTGCTGGGACTGTTCTGGGGGGGGACGGTGCAGGCCCTCGTCGACGCCGCCCATTTCGACCATCGCGTCGACGCGCACGTCATCCAGCTCGGTGGGGAGTGGAGCAACGACTCGAACCGCTCCGGGCACAACCTGGTTCGCGACCTCGCCGTCAAGCTGGGCGGCCGGTACACGTACTTCAACGCACCGGCGTTCGCCCCGACCGCAGAGGCCGCGGACGCCATCCTCGACGGTCCACAGATCCGCGCCCTGCTCGACCTGGCCCGCTCGGCCACTCTCGCCGTCGTCGGCGTCGGCGCCTTCCTCACCGACACGACTCGGATGTTCCTCGACCAGGCAAACGCATCCCCGGAGGAGGTAGCCGAGGCCGAGCAACGAGGCGTCGTCGGCCAGATCGCCGGACGGTTCTTCGATGCCGACGGTGGCCAGGTCGACCTGGCGCTGCACCACCGCCTCGTCTCGCTCGACCTTGCCGAGGTCCGTCGGATCGAGACGATCGTCGTCGTCGCGTCCGGGACGAGTAAGGTGCGCGCGGTCCAAGGCGCCGTCCGCGGCGGCCTGGTCGATGTCCTTGTCGTGGATGCCGGGTTGGCCTCTGCCCTCCTCACCTCGGGTTAGGGGGCATCCGGCTCAGCCGCACGGACGCCGCACCCGGCCGGCGGTCAGGACGTCGAGCGGAGGCCCTCGAGCCAGCGACGCGCAGTCGCGAAGTCCTCGTCGCCGTTGAGGGGAGCCACCGTCGCGGCCTGCCGGTCGGCCCGCGGGTAGGAGCCGAGGAACTTCACGTCGGCGCACACCCGGCGCAGCCCCATGAGCGCCTCACCGATCCGCTCGTCGAGGAGGTGGCCCTCGCAGTCGATGGAGAAGCAGTAGCTGCCCATCGACTCCTTCGTCGGCCGGGACTCCAGCCGGGTCATGTTGATCCCGCGGGCGGCGAACTGCTCGAGCAACTCGAGGAGGCCGCCGGACTTGTCCTGGCGTTGGTAGAGCACGACGGTGGTCTTGTCGGCGCCGGTGCGTTCCGGCAGCCGCCCCGGCCGCGCGACGAGGACGAACCTCGTCACGGCACCGGTCCGGTCGCCGATGTCCTCGGCAAGGACGGCGAGCCCGTGCATCGACGCAGCGACCGGCGCGCACACCGCCGCGTCATAGGTCACCGGCTCCTCCCCCGCGAGGCCCGCGGCCGCCGCGGCCGTCGACAGGGTCGGGACGTAGACCGCGTCCGGGAGATGGCGCCCCATCCAGCCGCGGACCTGGGCCCAGCCGTGCGAGTGGGTGCCGACCGCCCGGACCCGCCCCAGCGGCATACCGGTGCGGGCGGCGAGGACGAAGGTGACCGGGACGAGCACCTCGCCGACGACGAGGAGCGGGTCGCCGCTGGCCAGGCCGTCGAGGGTCGCGCTGACGCCGCCCTCGATCGAGTTCTCGATGGGGACCATCGCCGCATCGATCTCGCCGGACCGCACCGCGGCGAGGGTCGCGTCGACCGAGGCGTATGCCGTCCGCGGCTCGCCCGCCGCCGCGGCCCAGGCGTCGAGGGCCATCTGGGTGAAGGTGCCCTCGGGCCCGAAGAACCCGTAGCGGGTCATGCGCGTCTCCTCTGCCGATTGACGACGCCGGCCACTCTATTGGCTCTATAGGCTGGCCCGGCCATGAGTTTCAGCATCGCGACGGCCGCCGTCGTCTTCGGCCTCATCGTCGTCGTCGAGCTACCGGACAAGACCTTCGTCGCCACCCTCGTCATGTCGACGCGGTTCCGGCCGCTGCTGGTCTGGGTCGGCGTCAGCCTCGCCTTCTTCGTCCAGACCCTCGTCGCCGTCTCGCTCGGCGGCGTCATCGGCCGGCTGCCGCGGACCCCCGTCGAGATCTTCGCCGGCGTGATGTTCCTCGTCGGCGGCATCCTCCTGCTGCGCGGCGCGGACAAGGCGGATGCCGAGGAGGCCGAGGCCGAGGAGGAGTTCGCCGGCCGGGGCGCCGCCGACCTCAAGGGCTGGCATGTCGTCACGCTCTGCTTCGGCGTCCTGTTCCTCGCCGAGTGGGGCGACCTGTCACAGATCCTCACCGCCTCGCTCGTCCTGCGCTACCACGAGCCGCTCTCGGTGTTCGTCGGCGCGTTCCTCGCCCTCGCGACGGTCTCGGCGCTCGGCGCCGCCCTCGGCCGGGCCCTGCTCTCCCGCCTGCGCCTCGCGACGATCCGCCGGGTCGGCGGGGGCGTCTGCCTCGTCCTCGCCGCCGTGACCGCGCTCCAGGTCGCCGGCCTCCTCTGACGAGGACCCAACTTTCCCGCCTGGAGTGGGAATGTGGCACTTCACCCGACATCATTTCCCGGGTGAAGTGCCAGATCCCCGCCTGAGGCGGGAAAGTTGTGACCGGGGGGCGGGGGGTGACGCGGGGCGCGGGGTCTCCACGCGACCTCCATGTCTCCCGGCGCGGGACACCCGCGGCATACCCGTAGCCTTGTCATCGTGACCCGACGAGCCCCCGCCGTGATCCTCGCTGCCCTGGCGGTGGTCCTCGGAGTCGTCGTGCCGGGCTACGCGATGACCCGCGGCGGGGCCGAGGCGAGTGCCGCGACGACGGCGCGGGCCGGCGCTCACCCGGCGACGGCGCGGGCCGACGCTCCAGGCGTGGCGGCCCCGGGTGCCGAGGCCCCGGGTGCCGAGGCACCGGCGGCCGGGGACGCGCCGGGTACCGGCGCCGTCGTCCTCATCGGCACCGGCGGGCTGCGCTGGGCCGACGTCACCGAGAAGGACACCCCGAACCTATGGACCCTCCTGCGGGACGGCTCCTCGGCGGCCATGTCGATCCGGTCGGTCTACACCAACACCTGCCCGATCGACGGATGGCTCGGGCTCTCGGCCGGCAGCCGAGCGGCCGGGGAGCGGTTCGGCGTGGCCGCGAACCCGCAGTACCGGCCCTGCCCGGGGATCCCGGAGCCGAGAGACGGGGTCGTCCCCGGGTGGCAGAAGTACGTCGCCGACGCCAACGCCACCCGGTTCGACTCCACCCTCGGCACCCTCGGCGACGCCGCGGCGAAGGCCAACGTGTGCATCAAGGCCATCGGCCCCGGCGCGGCCGTCGGGGGCGCCCGGAGCGACGGGACGATCGAGCACTACGCCGACTACAACTCCAGAACCCTCCTCAGCGACATCGCCGGCTGCCCCATCGCCCTCGTCGACGTCGGGTCCCTGCGCGACCCCGGGGACCTGGCGGAGGGCGAGCCGACGAGCGGCAGCCGCGCCGAGCAGGTCGCGGCGATCGACGCCCGGATCGGCGAGGTCATCGACGCCGCCCCCAACGGGGCCGACTTCATCGTCGCCAGCCTCTCCGACGCCGGGGTGAGCGAGCGGTTGCGGCTCGTCGTCGCGCGGGGTCCCGACTTCGGCCCGGGCCAGCTGTACTCCCCCTCGACCCGCCAGCCGGGCTTGGTCCAGGCCGAGGACCTCACCGTCACGACCCTCAGCCTCGTCCACATCCCCGTGCCGCCGTCCCTGGGCGGCGCCACGCTGCAGTCCGGCCACGACCCGGACAACTCCGAGGACCGGGCCCGCGCCCGGCTGAAGGCGCTCGTCGACTACGACCAGGCGAGCCACGAGGTCCACGCCCTCGTGCCGCCCTTCTTCATGGTCTTCGCCTACGGGCAGCTGCTCATCTACCTCTACGTGCTGCTCGTCTGGAAGGGCCGGATCGGCACCCAGTACTCCCGGATCAACGCCCTGGTCTGGGTGCGCCGCGTCGCCATCGGCGCGGCGACCGTGCCCGCATCGACCTTCCTCGCCAACCTCATCCCGTGGTGGCGCTTCCCCATCCCGATGATCTCGGTCGTCGCCTCGGTGGGCCTGTTCGTCGTCCTCATCTCGAGCGTCGCCCTGTCCGGACCCTGGTCCTCGTCGCCGATCGGGCCGCTCATCGTCGTCTCGGGCGTGACGATGAGCGTCCTCGCCGTCGACGTCATGACCGGCTCACGGCTCCAGCTCTCCTCGCTCATGGGACTCCAACCGGTCATCGCCGGCCGCTTCTACGGCATGGGCAACGTGACCTTCGCCCTCTTCGCCACCTCGGCGATCTTCCTCGCCATGGGCCTGTCCTCCCTCGTCGTCCGGCAGAGCCGGGCCCGGGCGGCGGCCATCGTCATCATCATCGGCGGCGCCGCCGTCGTGGTCGACGGGGCGCCGTTCTGGGGGGCCGACGGGGGCGGGCCGCCCGCCCTCGTGCCGGGCCTCGCCTACTTCGTCCTCGCCGTCCTCGGGATCCGGATGACGATCCGACGCGGGCTGCTCATCGCCCTCGGCTCGGTCCTGGTCTTCCTCACCATCGCCGTCGTCGACTGGCTGCGCCCCCCGCAGCAGCGCACCCACCTCGGCGCCTTCATCCAGGCCATCCTCGACGGCAACGCCTCGGACATCATCATCCGCAAGGCGGAGCAGAACTTCGCGATCCTCCACAGCAACATGCCGCTCACCCTGCTCGTGCCCGCGGCGCTCATCTTCGTGTTCTACGTCCTCGCCCGGCCGACGTCGTGGGGCTCACGGTCCCTCCACGGCTCGTTCGAGGCGGTCCCCACCCTGCGCCCGGGGCTCGTCGCGCTCCTCGTCACCGTCACGATCGGCTTCGCCATCAACGACTCGGGGGTGGCGATCCCCGCGGTCGCCGCGACGGTCGGCGTCCCGCTCATCGTGTCGGTGGCGGTGCGGATCCTCGAGGACGAGGCGCGGGCCACCGCGCCGACCCGGTCGACCCGCCGACGCCGCTGACCGACGCCCGCGCGCTCCGCCTCCACCAGCCGGTATGCCGGGCCAGGCCCCGCTCGCATCAGCGCCGGCGCAGGCGCCGGGCGGTGAGGGCCAGCCACACGTCGCGGTACTGCGCCGCCCGGTGCAACTGGCTGCGCACGTCGGTCCCACTGACCCGGTGCTGCAGCTCGCAGGGGACCTCGAGCACCCGGAGCCCGGCGGTGAGGACGTCGGTGGTCAGCCCGACCTCGACCCCCCAGCCGCGAGCGAGCGGCGAGGCCACGGCATACGCCTCGGCGGTGAGGCAGCGCATCCCGGACAGCGGCTGCGCGGGCGTGAAGCCGGTGAGCCGGGTGATGCCCTCCCGGGCCAGCCGGACGACGAAGCCGTGACCGCCCCCGGCGCTCGCCTGGGGCGGCAGGGTCGCGATCGTCATGTCGGCCTCGCCCGCGGCGACCGGGGCGAGGAGGACGGAGAGGTTGGCGGCCGTCTCCTGCAGGTCACCGTCGACGAAGAGCAGGTGCCGCGCTGGATGCCCGGCGCGGGCCTCCTCGGAGCGGACCCGGCCGACGCCGGTCTGCAGGGCCGCGGCCTTCCCGCGGTTGCGGGGGTGACGGACGACGAGGGCGCCGGCCCGCTCGGCCACGGCGGCGGTGTCGTCGGTGCTGCCGTCGTCGACGACGACGACGAGGCCCACCTCGGGCAGGGCGCGCACGGCCGCGATGGTCGCGGCGATCCGGTCTGCCTCGTCCTTGCAGGGCACGACCGCGGCGACCCCGGGATGGGGAGTCGGTGTGGTGGGTTCCTCGGGCATCGCGGACCTCAGCGGAGCGTGACCTGGCGGCTCAGCAGGCCGGCGCGGGCCCGCCGCTCGTCGGCGGTGAGTGGCGAGTCGGAGGCGAGGGCGGCGGCATACCGGGTGCCCCAGGCGGCGAGGGGCTCCTCGTAGTCCTCGGCCCCCAGCTCCGGGTCGAGGTCCCACACCGGGACGAGCAGGCCGCAGCTGCGGAAGGCGCCGAGCAGACGGGTCCCGTCCCCGAGCGCGTCGTCCCCGGCGGCGTGGAGGCGGGCCAGCGCGTCGGTGGCGGCGTCCTCGTCGTCGGGCAGGACGAGCCGGACGTGGGTGCGGTCACCGATCCGCACCCAGTACGCCGACGGCAGCGCCGCCAGCCGCACGGTCGGGACGACGGCGTCGTTGGCCCGCTCGAGCGACTCCTGGCCCTCCTCGTCGAGCTCCTGGCCCTCGACCCAGAAGTCGAAGCCCTCGTGGAGGACGACCTCGATCGGCGCCGAGGTGTCGATGAGGTCCTGGAGCCGGGGCGTCTCGACGGTCGGCGGCGCAACCGTGACGAGGGGGGTGCCCGCCTCGAGCTCGGTCGTCGCGAGGATCTGGGCGGCGATGTCCCGGGAGGCGTCCCCGGAGGAGCCACCGGACTGGGTGGCGACCAGCAGGCTGCCGTCGTTGCGGTGCAGCCCCGGCCAGGCGAGCGGCAGGACGGTCGTGAGGGTGACCTGGGTGCCCTTCTCGGGGGCGGCGGGGCCGACGAGGGTGAGCGTCGCGGTCGCCGCCGGGAGGATCTCGCGGATGGCGACCCACTCGGTCTCACCCGGGAGGCCGGCGAACGGACGGGGGTCGAAGCGGACCGGCTCGGGGCGCGTGCCCCTGGCAGCGGTCCGGCCGTCCGCGGAGCGACGGCGGCGAGAGGCCTTACCCATGGCGCCCACCCTAACGGGCGGCGGATGCGGCGGGGCGCGCCGCGGGAGCCCGCTCAGGTGGCGCGGCGCCGGGTCGGACCGCCGAGGGAGGCCCATACGGTGACGGCACCGCGGTCCTCGAGCACGCCCCACTCGTGGGCGAGGGAGCGGACGATGCGCAGGCCACGTCCCGTTGCCGACCACACGGTGCGCGGGGCCGGCCGCGGCGACGTCGCGCCGCCACCGTCGGTGACGTCGATCTCGACGATCGTCCCGCGGACCTTCCACTTGACGCGCATCGTCCCGTCGGGCAGCGGCGTCGCGTGGCGGACGGCATTGGCGACGAGCTCCGAGACGACGATCTCGGCCTCGTCGACGAGCTGCTCGGGCAGCTGGCGAGCCTCGAGGTCGAGGACGAGGGCGTGCCGAACCTGGGCGACCGAGGCCGCCGACCACGGGGCCCGGATCAGCTGACCCGAGCCGTCGCCGGCGACTCCGCTGATGTCGATGGGCTCACCATCGGACAGCACCACTCGCCCGGTCCCCACCGTGGGGACCGGTTCTGCTGTGGTCTGTCTTGGGGCGCTCACCACGCAGAATGGTAACGAATCACGCGCGTTCGGACACCAGGTCGAGAACATCCGCCGGATGGTTGGTGATGATGACGTCCACGTCCAGGTCGAGGCAGCGCTCGATGTCCTCCTTCGTGTCGACCGTCCACACATAGACCTGGTGGCCCCGGCGATGTTGTGCCCGAACGGCCTTCGCGTTGCGGCGGACGATCTTCATGTCGAGCCCGACGGCATGCACGCCCTTGGGGAGGGACCCGTCCCAGGTGAGGGCCGGGGTGCCGCGTTCGACGAGATAGACGAGCGGAACCTGCGGTGCGAGGGCCCGGAACCGCTGGAGCGCGATCGCCGAGAAGGACATGACCCGCACGTGCGGCAGCCCCGGTCGGTCGCCGTTCGCCAGTCCGTACTCCCGCAGGACCTCGACGAGCTGGCGCTCGACGAGACCTCCATAGCGGGTGGGGTGTTTCGTCTCGATGAGGGTGATCGGCTCCCCCTCCTGGGTGATGAGCGCGTCGAGGAGCCGTCGCAGCGTCAGCAGTCGGCCGCGCTCGGGGTCGCCATCCGGCGCCTCCGCCTCGTCGAGGCGCTGCGCCTGCTTCCACGACGCCCAGTCGAGGCGCTGCAGGTGCGCGAGCTCGAGGGTGGAGACGACGCCACGCCCGTTGCTCGTCCGGTCGACCCGCCGGTCGTGGACGCAGACGAGGTGGGTGTCGGCCGTCAGCCGGACGTCGCACTCGACGCCGTGCGCCCCGTCCCGAGCCGCCCGGAGGTAGGCCGCGAGGGTGTGCTCCGGCTCGACGGCGCTGGCGCCGCGATGGGCGATGACGAGGGGGGTCGATCGAGCCAGCGACAGGGGCAACTCGCTCACCGGACCATCGTCGCAGACAATCCTCACGGGAGGATCACCGGCCCGCGACGATCGGGTGAACTCCCGACCCCGGCTCGCCCGTCCGGCGCTCGCCCGCTCACGGACGGGCGAGCCCTAGCGTTGTCCCATCGTGAGCCTGCCGCCCTTCCAGCACCTCGTCGACGCACACTGGCGCGACGTCGCCCGACTCGCCCATGCCCTCGCCGGGCCGGTCGACGGGGACGACGTGGCACAGCAGGCGTGGACCCAGGCGCTGGCGGCATACCCCCGGCTCAGCAGCACCCGGAACCTGCGCGGCTGGCTGCTCACCATCACTCACCGCTGCGCGATGGACGTCCACCGGGGCCGGGCCCGCCGCGCGGTCCCCCACGAGGACCCGGCATCCCTCACCGAGGCGCCGAGCCTGTCGCCGCCCGAACCGGGCGACGACGCCCTCTGGGCCAGGGTGGCGGGGCTGCCGGAGCGGCAGCGTGAGGCGGTCGTGCTCCGCTTCGTCGCCGACCTCGACCACCGCGCCATCGCCGACGCCCTCGGCACGAGCCCCACGATGAGCCGCCGGCTCGTCAGCGATGCCCTCGCCGCCCTGCGTCTCGACCCGGAGGATGCGCCATGACCGACGCACTGACCACCTTCGCCCCCGCGGTCCGCCCTCCGGCCCTGCCGCCGAGCGACGTCTCCTACGTCCTCGAGGACACCGCCGTCGGCCGGATGCTCCTCGCGGTCACCGCCGAGGGAAGCCTCGTCGCGAGCGCGTATGCCGCGGACGCCGCCGCCGAGGACGCCGTCCTCCAGCGGCTCGCCGACCGGGTCAGCCCGCGGGTGCTGCGCCACGCTGGCCCGCTCGACCGGGCCCGGCGCGAGCTCGCGGCTTACCTCGCCGGCCGGGTGGACGCGCTGACCCATCCCACGGACCTCGCCCTCGCCGGGCCGTTCCAGCGCGAGGTGCTGACGACACTGGCGGCGACCGTCGGCGTGGGGCGGCGCACGACGTACGGCGCGCTCGCCGCCGCCGCGCACCACCCCGGAGCCTCGCGGGCGGTCGGGACCGCGCTCGGGCACAACCCGTTGTGCATCTTCGTCCCCTGTCACCGCGTGCTGCCGGCCGGTGCCCGGATGGGCGACGTCGGCGGGTATGCCGGGGGACCGGCCGCGAAGGCCCTCCTCCTCGCGCTCGAGCAGCGACGGGCCTAGCCCGCGGCGGCGAGACCCTCGTCGAGTGCGCCGCGCGCCTCCAGCTCGGCGACGAGCCGGGCGTGCATCGCCTCGTCGATGACGAAGAAGCGCCGCCAGACGAGGTAGCCGAGGACGATGCAGGCGGCCGGGAGGACCATCATCGCGACCTTGACGACGGCGACGCCGCCCGCCGTCATGTCCTGCGGACCGGAGGCGTCGTTGATGCCGGACAGGATGGCCGCGGCGCCGACGATGGCGGTGTTCATCGCGCCGGAGGTCTTGTTGATGAACGGCTGCAGGGCGAAGGTCACGGCGTTGTTGCGCTGGCCGAGCCTGACCTGCCCGTACTCGATCGTGTCGGCCTGGAAGACGATCATCAGCAGCTGGATGACTGCGGCCGCGAGGAAGAGCGCGAAGGCGGCGATGCCGAGCACGAGGAGGTTCATCGGCGCGACGATGAACAGCGCGTAGGCCGCGAGCGCCACGACGGTGGCGATCGTGTAGAGCCGCCCGCGGCGCCAGCGCCTGCTGAAGGCGGGGAAGAGCGCGAACCCCGCGAGCTGGCCCACCCCGACGAAGACGGCGAAGAGCGGGAAGACGTCCTCGTTGCCGTAGACGTACTTGAAGAAGTAGAGGCCGAAGGCACCCGTCGTGCCGTAGCCGACCATGAAGAGCAGGTAGGCCGTGGCCGCCCACAGCAGCTGGTCGTTGCGGAACAGCGCCCTGGCCAGCTCCCGCAGGCCGGTGTGCGCCCCGCTGAGGTCGACGCCCCGCGGCTCGCGGACGAACAGGACCGTGACCGCCATGCCGAGCAGCATGACGACGACGGCGATGACCGCGGCCAGCTGGAACGCCCGCGTGGCGCTGCCCGTCGCCGCGGTGAGGGCCTTGGTGACGGGCAGGATCCCGGCGACGACGGCGAACTGGCCGATGCTCGCGAAGATCTTGGCGAGCGAACCGAGGCCCTCGCGCTCCGTGGGGTCGAGCGAGAGGGCGGGCAGCTGCGACCAGTACGGGATGTCGTGGGCGGTCCAGGTGATCCCCCACAACAGGTTGAGGACCGCGAAGACGACGACGAACGGTCCGCCGCTCAGGCCGGAGTCGGTGAAGAGGACCACGGTGAACAGGGCCGAGCTCAGTCCTCCGACGACGAGCCACGGCTTGAACTGGCCCCAGCGGCTCCGGGTGCTGTCGACGACGGCTCCCATGACGGGGTCGAGGAGGGCGTCGACGAGGCGGATCGCGAGGAGTAGCCCGGTGACCCACCACATGGTGCCGTCCGGGACGTCGACGATGTCGGTGAGGTAGTAGACGAGGTAGAGCGAGACGAGCGCGTAGACCATGTCGCGACCGAGGGTCCCCACCCCGAAAGTCCACCGGTTGCGGGTGAACTCGGCGGTCCGCGTCGCCCCGGCCGGGACGGGCTCCGGCACCGCGGCCATCGTCTCGCTCATCACTCCCCCTCCACCGCCGATCCCTCGCCCGGGCCGGCCCGATGCGGGTGAGGCTAGACCCTCGTCCCGTTCCAGCACAGTGTGACGATCTCGTGACGATCGGGGGGCGCCGGCCTTGCCGTTCCGTGGCGATGTTGCGAAGAAATCAGGACAGATTGCCTGGTCGGACTTGTGAGACGTCACCGTGCGGGTACGGGCGCTGGTACGCGTCTACCCCGGACGAAAGGACACCCGAGTCATGGCAGCACGCCGGACCATACAGACACTGGCCGTCGTTGCGGTAGCAGGAACCGCCCTGGCCGCCTGCGGAACGTCGAGCAGCGGGACAGGGGGCTCGACGTCGTCCGGGACGTCGTCGGCGAACGTGCCCCAGGTGGACGCCGGGTCGTTCACGTCCGACTTCTCGGTCATGAAGCAGCTGACGGACCTCGCCAAGCAGGGCAAGGGCATGGTCGGGGTCCTCCTGCCCGACACGACGACCTCGACCCGCTACGTCCAGTACGACGCGCCCTATCTGAAGAAGGCGTTCGAGGCGGCCGGGCTCTCCTCCGACCAGTACAAGATCGACAACGCCAACGGCAGCGCCTCGACGATGCAGACCCAGGCCGAGGCCGACATCAACGCCGGCGCGTCGGTGCTGCTCGTCGACCCGCTCGACGCGGGCAGCGGCGCCGCCATCGAGGCCAAGGCGAAGTCGGCGGGGGTCGCCGTCATCGACTACGACCGGCTCACCACCGGCGGTCCCGCGGACCGCTACTACGTCAGCTTCGACAACGTGAAGGTCGGCACCCTCATGGGCCAGGGGCTCGTCCAGTGCATCAAGGACTGGAACGTCACCAAGCCCAACGTCCTGATCATGGACGGCGACCCGACCGACAACAACGCGACGCTCTTCGCGCAGGGCTACAACGGCGTCCTCAAGCCGCACTTCGACAACGGGACGTACACCAAGGCCGGTGAGCCGGCGGGCACCTGGAAGCCCCAGCAGGCCGCGACGACGTTCCAGCAGCAGCTGACCGCCCACCCCGGCATCAACGCGGCGATCACCCCGAACGACGACAACGCCAACGCCGTCATCTCGATCCTCAAGAGCAACGGGGTCAAGCCGAACACGTTCCCGACCACCGGCCAGGACGCCTCGCTGCCCGGCCTGCAGAACGTCCTCACCGGCTACCAGTGCGGCACGGTCTACAAGCCCATCTACCTCGAGGCGCAGGCCGCGGCGGCACTCGCCATCTACCTGCGGGCCGGCGTCACCCCGCCGTCCTCCCTCGTCAACTCCACGACGAAGGACACGAAGCTCAACCAGGACATCAAGTCCGTCTACACCACGCCGATCTGGGTCACCCCGAGCAACATGAACGACACCGTTGTCAAGGACGGGACCGTCACCGTGAGCAAGCTCTGCGCCGGCGCGGTCAAGGATGCCTGCACGAAGGCGGGGATCAGCTGACATGACGACGGACACGACGACCGGGACGGCGTTGCTGCAGCTGCGCGGGGTGTCCAAGTCGTTCGGGCCCGTCCAGGCACTCTCCGACGTCGACCTCGATGTCCCCGCCGGCGCGGTCACCGCGCTGGCGGGGGACAACGGGGCCGGCAAGTCCACTCTCATCAAGTGCATCGCCGGCATCTACGCGCCGGACTCCGGTGACCTGCTGTGGGAGGGCGAGCGGGTGCGTCTGCACGGTCCGGCTGACGCGGCGGAGCTGGGGATCCAGACCGTCTACCAGGACCTGGCTCTGTGCGACAACCTCGACATCGTCCAGAACATGTTCCTCGGCCGGGAGCGGCTGCGCCGCGGCCAGCTCGACGACATCGCGATGGAACAAGCGGCCGCCTCGACCCTCAAGGACCTGGCGGTCACGACGGTCCGCTCGGTCCGCCAGCAGGTCGCCTCGCTGTCCGGTGGGCAGCGCCAGTCGGTCGCGATCGCCAAGGCCGTCCTGTGGGAGTCCCAGCTGGTCATCATGGACGAGCCGACCGCTGCCCTCGGCGTGGCCCAGACCCGCATGGTCCTCGACCTCGTGCGTCGACTCGCCGAGCGGGGCCATGCGGTGCTGCTCATCTCGCACAACATGACCGACGTCTTCCAGGTCGCCGACCGGGTCGCCGTCATGCGGCACGGCCGGATGGTCGACGTGCGGCCCATCGACGAGAGCGACCAGCGGATCGTCGTCGACCTCATGACGACGGGCGAGTCCGACCGTGAGGCGTCGAGGACCGATACCAGCGCGGCCGAGGAGGAGGCGCAGTCATGAGCGCGGAAACCGACCAGGCCACGACGGCCGACCGACCGGGCGAGGCCCCGCCCGAAGACATGGGCTCCGCGGACTACCTGCGCCTCATCTGGCGCCGGGTCCGCGGTGGCGAGACCGGGGTGCTGCCCGTCATCGGCGGCCTCCTGCTCGTCTCGATCATCTTCCAGAGCCTCGACCAGCACTTCCTCACGGCGGGCAACCTCGTCAACCTCCTCGTCCAGGCGGCGGTCTTCGCCCTGCTCGCCATGGCCGAGGTATTCGTCCTCCTCCTCGGCGAGATCGACCTGTCCGTCGGCTTCGTGGCCGGCGTCGGCGCCGTCGTGCTCGCCTGGACCGCGCAGCCCGACGTCGGCTGGCCATGGTGGGCGGCGATCCTCGCCGCGCTCGCCGCGACCGCAGCCATCGGGCTGCTCCAGGGGACGCTCATCACCCGGATCGGGCTCCCCTCGTTCGTCGTCACCCTCGGCGGCCTGCTCTTCTGGCAGGGGGTCATGCTCTTCGTCCTCGGCAACGGCGGGTCGATCCTCATCCAGGAGGACGTGATCAACAACATCACGAGCGGCACCCTCTCCCGGGTCACCGGCTGGATCGTCATGCTCGTCGTCGTCGCGCTCGGCGGAGTCGTCATCTGGCGCCGGGACGCACGTCGCCGGTCCTCGGGCCTGGCCACGGCCCCGGTCGGGCTGACGATCGCCAAGATCGTCGGCGCGCTCATCGGCGGGGTGGCGCTCATCCTCCTCGCCAACGCCGACCGTGGGGTGCTCGCGCCGGTCTACGGGCTGCCGTGGGTCGTCCTGCTCGTCCTCGCCGTCCTCCTCGTGTGGGCCTACCTGCTCGGTCGGCGCCGGTTCGGCCTCTACGTGTATGCCGTCGGCGGCAACTCCGAGGCGGCCCGCCGGGCGGGCATCAACCTCGCGCGGATCCGGACGCTGAGCTTCATGCTGGCCTCGCTCACCGCGGGGGTCGGCGGCATCGTCTACGCGTCGCGGCTGCGGTCGATCTCGACCTCGCTCGACGGCGGCACCCTCGTCCTCTACGCCGTCGCGGGCGCGGTCATCGGCGGCACCAGCCTGTTCGGAGGCCGCGGCAAGGCACTGCACGGCGTCCTCGGCGGGCTCGTCATCGCGGCCATCGACAACGGCATGGGACTGCTCGGTTTCAGCGCGGCCGCTAAGTACGTCGTCACCGCCGTCGTCCTCCTCGTCGCCGTGACGATCGACGCCGTCGCCCGACGCAACCGCCCGGCCTGAGCCCACCTCCCCCCGTTCGAGGTATTCCGAGGCCCCCACCCTGCACCCGAATACCTCGAACGCGGGGGGGGTGGGGGGCGGGGGGTCGGGTGACGCCGGCGCCTCAGATCTCGCGCTTGAGGTCCCGCTCGATGAGGAGCTTCAGGACACCCTCGGCGGTGAGGCCCTCGTAGAGCAGGAGGTAGACGGCCTCGCTGATCGGCATGTCGACCTCGAGCGAGCGGGCCAGCCCGCGGACCGACTTGGCGTTGATGACGCCCTCGGCGACCTGGCCGAGCTCGGCCTGGATCTCCTCGAGCGTGCGACCCTGGCCGAGCCCGAAGCCGACCCGGTAGTTGCGGGACTTGACCGACGTGCACGTGAGCAAGAGGTCGCCCATGCCCGCCAGGCCCGAGAGGGTGAGCGGGTTGGCCCCCTTGGCGATGCCGAGCCGGGCGATCTCGGCGAGGCCCCGGGTGACCAGGGCCGCCCTGGCGTTGGCTTCGAAGCCCATGCCGTCGGCGAGGCCGGTCGCGATGGCGACGACGTTCTTCGTACACCCGCCGATCTCGACGCCGATGACGTCGTGGGTGGTGTACGGCCGGAACCAGCCGGTGTGGAAGGCCTCCTGGACCTGCTGCGCGACCCGGTGCCAGTGCGCGGCGACGGTCACGGCGGTCGGCAGGCCCCTGGCCACCTCGATGGCGAACGACGGGCCCGAGAGGAAGGTCAGGTAGGGGTGGTGCTCGACGGGCAGGACGTCCTCGAGGACCTCGCTCATCGTCATGAGCGTGTCCATCTCGACGCCCTTGGTGACCGAGACGATCGGGGCCCGCGGGGGCAGGTCCGGCAGGATCTTGACCGCAACCGAGCGCATCGCCTGTGACGGCACGGCGAGGACGAGCAGGTCACTGTCCCGGACCGCCGTCGAGAGGTCCGCCTCGCTCGTCAGTGACGGTGGCAGCGGGATGCCGGGGAGGTAGCGGGTGTTCTCGTGGAGCGTCGCGATCTGGTCGAGCGGCACGGGATCGATGTCCCACATGACGACGTCCGCGCCCTTGCCGGCGAGCAGGGCGCCGAGCGCGGTCCCCCATGACCCGGCCCCGATGACCGTCGCGCGCATGTGTCTCCTCCGCCCCGTCGTCGGCCCCGGTCGGGCTGTGCGCCCATCGGCGCCGCCGTGCGCCCGATGCTAGCCCGCGGCGCCCGGCCTGGCGATGTCGAGCCGTCGCATGGCGCGGTGAGCGCGCGGGTAAGGTCTCCTCGGCCCCTATGCCGCCCGCTGAGGAAGCCCGGCCGAAGGCGTCGATCCGGGCGGCATACGATGGTTGACGGTGTGCCGGGAAGCCTGGTCGGCGTCGTCGACCAATCGCACCCAGGAAAGTCTCCCGTTGACACCATCTCCCCCGACCGCCCCGCGCCCGCGCCGTGGCTTCATGAACAGCCGCCTCGTGCTGCTGCTCGCCTTCGCGTTCGCCGTCATGGCCGACCCGGTCTCCTCCGTCGCGTATGCCGTCGAGGCGGCCCTGCGCGCCCTCGAGGGCGACCTGTCGCTCCTCCTGCCGACGATGACGCTCGTCGTCGCGATCATCGCCCTCGTCATCGTCAACTACCACCAGCTCGTCGGCCGGTACCCGCACGGGGGTGGCGCCTCGGCGGCCACCGGGGAGGCGTTCGGCGACGCCTGGTCCTTCATCCCGATCGGCGCCCTCGTCGTCGACTTCGTGCTCACCATCGCCATCAGTGCCTCGGCGGGAGCCTCGGCGATCATCGCCTACGTGCCGGCGCTGGCGCCCTACCGGCTTCCGATGGCCCTCGGGCTCGTCCTCCTCGTCGGGGCGGGCACCTGGTTCGGGCACCTCGGGCGGCTCGTCTTCGCCACGATGACCATCGCCTTCATCGTCATCGCCGGGACCGTCCTCGCCTTCGGTCTCACCGCCGAGCCGCAGCCGACCGGGACGATCACCTCGACCGCCGGGCACCCGGCATACCTCGCCATCGCCCTCGCCTTCCCGGTCGCCATGGCCCTCGCGACCGGCGTCGAGGCCCCCTCGTCGGCGATCGCCCAGCTCGGGCAGCTCGACGACGACGGCCGGCGCGCCTTCGGGCGATGGACGCTCTGGCTGACGATGGGCATCGTCGGCACCATCACCCTCGGCCTCGCCTTCGAGGCGACCCGGCTGCGGGTCGGCGTCCCGCACAACGAGACGACACAGATCGCCGAGCTGGCCCGGGTCGCCGCGCCCCATGCCGTGTTCTTCGCCTTCCAGCTCGTCACGGCGCTGCTGCTGCTCTCGGCCGCGAGCTCCTCGTTCCAGGCCGGACCCGGGCTGCTCAAGGCCCTGGCCCGGCACGAGGGCAGCGACGGCGAGGTCCGGGGCATGCTGCCGTCGGTCCTCGGCCGGACGAACGAGCACCACACCCCGTACTGGGGCGTGCTCGTCTTCGTCGGCGTCGCCGTCGCGGCGGTCGTCGCCGCCGGCGGCCGCGACCAGGAGCTCGTCCTCTTCTATGCCGTGTCGGTGTTCCTCAGCTTCCTCTCGGGGCTGCTCTCGATGGCGCTCTTCTCCTTCCGGGACCGCCGGCGCGGGTTCCTCCTGCTCAACCTGCTCGGCGCCGCGGTCGTCGGGTTCACCCTCGTCGTCAACCTCTCCCGGGGCGCCCCGATCGTCAGCCTCGTCGCGTCGCTGCTCATCGCCGGCGGCCTCTATCGCTCGTGGGTCCGGGCCGGGCGACCCAGCGGGGTGCGCCGGCTGGCGGCCGAGGCCGAGGGGCCGGACGAAGCGGCAGAACCGGGGACCACCGCGGGCGGGCGCCGGCCCGAGGATGCGAGCACCCGCACAGCCACCGACGGCGGGCCGCACCCCCCGAGCCCGTGAGAGGCTTCTGACGTGCTGCTTCTGGCGTTCGCGGGCGTCCTGCTCATCGCCGTGCTGTTCTCGCACCTCGCGCACCGCACGGTCCTGTCGACGGCCGCCCTGTTCCTCGTCGCCGGCTTCCTCCTCGGCGGCGGGATGTTCGACGTCGTCGACCTCCACGCCGACGACCCGATCGTGTCCGAGCTCGCGACGCTCGCGCTCTTCTCCGTGCTCTTCACCGACGGCATGCGGGTCGGGTGGCAGGATCTGCGGGCCGCCTGGCGACTGCCCGGCCGCGCCCTCGGCCTCGGCCTTCCGCTGACCCTCGTCATCACGGCCCTGCTCGCCCACCTGCTCACCGACCTCAGCTGGGTGGAGAGCTTCCTCATCGGCGCGGTGCTCTCGCCGACCGACCCCGTCTTCGCGGCCGCCCTCGTCGGCAACGACATGGTCCCCGGTCGGCTGCGCCACCTGCTCAACGTCGAGTCCGGGGTGAACGACGGACTCGCGTTGCCCTTCGTCATCGTCCTGCTCAGCGTCGCGTCCGGCGGGGACGGGCACGTCGGCACGGTCGCCGCCGAGCTCGCCGGTGGCGTCGCCATCGGGGTGGTCCTTCCCTACCTCGCCATCAAGGTGGAGCAGACCCGGTTCTTCCAGGCGGCCGGCAAGTACGAGGCGCTCAACGCCGTCGCCATCGGCCTGCTCGTCCTCGCGCTCGCCGAGGTGACCAAGGCCAACCTCTTCCTCGCGGCGTTCGCGGCCGGGATCACCGTCGCGACGACGGGCCAGCGCCAACGCGAGACCTTCGAGGAGTTCGGCGAGCTCATCGCCGAGATCTTCAAGCTCGCCGCCCTCCTCGTCTTCGGCGCGCTCATCACCCCGACCTTCATCAGCGAGATCGCCCTCGGCGGCTGGGTCTTCGGCGTGCTCGCGCTCATCGTCGCCCGGCCGCTCGCCCTGTTCATCGCCCTGGCCCGCTCGAAACTGTCGATGCGAGAACAGCTGGCCGCCGCCTGGTTCGGGCCCAAGGGATTCGCCTCGGTCGTCTACGGGCTGCTCGTCCTGAACTCGGGGATCGCCTCGGCGGACCAGATCTTCCACCTCGTTGCCATCACGGTGGCCCTGTCGATCCTGCTGCACTCCTCCACCGACATCGTCGTGGCCCGCTCGTTCGACGAGCCGCACGAGACCCCGGGGTGGCAGGGCGAGGTCGAGACCGAGCCGGCACCGAGGATCTCCTGACCGGGCGGGGTCAGCAGCTCCCGGCCAGGTCGGCGAGCGCGTCGTCGCCGCCGGCTCCGTAGGCCGTCCAGTCCTCGCCGGGTCGCCGCGGCGGGACGACGGTGGACCAGCGACGCTCTGCGGCGAGGAGCGCCTCCTCCTCGGTCAGGCCCCGGCGCAGCGCGCGCTGGACCTCCGCGGCGACGAAGGCCCGGCCCTCGTGGTACTTGCCGCCGGGGAAGGCCGCGCCGCTGCGCGAGATGGTGCACATCGAGGCGCCACCTGCCAGGAGGGTCAGCCGATCCTCGGCATCGCCGCGCACGGCCTCTGCCCGGGCGACCAGGTCGCCCCCGGTGGGCCGGGGCACGTCGATGGTGGGCTCGTCGCTCACGCACCCATCCTCGCGCCGTCGGCGCCCGCCGACGAGCACGGAGCGCGTCAGACGGCGCCGCCGGTCTCGCCGGGGCGGACCTTCGGCACGAGCACGACGTCGTACTCCGCGCCCCGATGGACCTCCGGGTGCCCGCGCTGTCGGCCCGAGCCGCTCACCACGCTGGCCGCTCCGCTTGCGCGGTCGTCTTCTGCCGGCTTCGGTCCTCAGCGACCGGAACCGGATCAGCCGGCCAGCGCCGCGATCTCCGCGGCCGTGGCGTTGCCGCCGGTGACGACGACCGCACACCGCCGCGGGCGGCCCCAGTCGGCGAGCAGGCCCGCCAGCGCCGCCGCCCCCGCGCCCTCGGCGAGGGTGTGCGCGCGCGAGGCGAGCAGGGCGGCGGCCGCCGAGATGTCGTCGTCGGTGACGAGGACGAAGCCGTCGAGCCGGCCGCGCAGCACGGACTGGGGCAGCTCGAAACCGGCCCCCGTCGCCAGCCCGCTCATCCGCGTCTCGCACGGCGCCGTGACGACCTCCCCCGCCGTCCACGAGCGGTATGCCGCGGGCGCCGCCGCGGACTGGACGGCGACGACGCGGCAGCCGGGTGCGAGCGCGTCGCGGACGAGGCAGGCACCCGCGGCGCCGCTCCCGCTCCCGGTCGGGACGTAGATCGCCTCGAGGTCGGGGTGGCGACGCAGCAGCTCGAGGTAGAGCGTGGCGTGGCCGTGGACGATGGCCGGGGTGTTCCCGGGGTCGATGTAGGTCAGCCCCTGCTCGGCGCCGATCTCCCGGGCCCGGGCCGCCGCCTCGGTCATCGTCGGTCCATGGAGGACGACCTCGGCGCCGAGGGCCCGGACGGCGTCGAGCTTGACCTCGGGGGACCCGACGGGCGCCACGACGACTGCGCGAACGCCGGCCAGCCGGCCGGCATACGCCATCGACTGCGCATGGTTCCCGGTGGAGGCGGTCACGATGCCGGGGACCTCACGCCCGGCCAGATCCGCCGCCAGGGTGACGCCGCCGCGGACCTTGAAGGCGCCGGTCGGCTGGACGTTCTCGTGCTTGACGACGACCTCGCACCCGGCGGCGGCGTCGAGGAGCGGGTAGCTCCAGGACGGGGTCGGGGGCAGGTGCGCCGCGACGGCCTGCTCGGCCGCGAGGACACCGTCGAACGTCAGTGGCTCCATGGCGCCCAGTCTGCCAACCGGCGGCTCCGGAGTCCGGCGAGGGGCGTCCCGTCGGCCGCGCGGGTCCAAAACGCCGACACGGCGGGCCACCAGGCACGGCGCGGCGTAGCGGCATACGGTAGGGGGGTGTTCACCGAGATCGCGGACCAGGTGTGGACGGCACGGTTCCCGCAATGGGACGTCACGGTGGGCCTCGTCGTGGGGCACGAGGGAGCGGTCGTCGTCGACACGCGCGCCAGTGCCCGCCAGGGGCGGGAGATCGTCACCCTCATCCGCGAGCTCGACCCGCGGATCCGGGTGACGCACGTCGTCAACACCCACGTCCACTTCGACCACACCTTCGGCAACACCGCCTTCGCGTCGGTCCCGGTGATCGCGCACGAGAACGCGGCCCGCGCGGCGATCCCCGACGCCGTACGGGTCAAGGGGATCATGCGGCGCGATCCCGAGGGCTCGGAGGCGCTCGGATACACGAGCGCGGACGTCGAGGACGCGATCAACACGATCGTCCGGCCCGCCGACCGGACCTTCACCGAGACCGAGACGATCGAGCTCGGCAATCGCCGGGTCACCCTCGTCCACCCGGGCCGGGGACACACGGACGGTGACATCATCGTCATCGTCTCCGGGACGCCTGTCGTCTTCCTCGGCGACCTCGTCGAGCAGTCCGCTCCGCCCAGCCTCGGCGCGGACTGCTGGCCGCTGGAGTGGGCGCCCACGCTGGACTCCATCCGGGCCAAGATCGCCGCCGACGCACTCATCGTCCCCGGCCACGGGTCCCCGGTCGACCTCGACTTCGTCGCCCGTCAGCGGGAGGAGCTCGACACCGTGGCCTCCGTCATCCGTCAGCGCCGGCATTCCGGCATGGACCTCGCGACGGCGCAGTCCGAGCCGGACGACCGGCTGCCCTACCCTCTCGAGACGCTCCGGGACGCCTTCGCCCGTGGCTGGGAGCAGCTGCGCGCCCCCGGCCGGCTCGGCTGACGCCCGGCCCGCTCAGGTCCGCCCGCCGCGGACGGGGAACGCGACGAAGTCGTGGCAGTGGACGATGTGCCGGAGCGCGATCCGCTGCGGCCGCGGCATCCGCGCCAGTCCGTCCCGCTCCGACAGCCGGCGCGGCGGGCCGAGGAGGACCCACCCGTCGCCGAACCGCATCCGGGCTCCGCCGGCGGCCTCGACGTTCTTCAGCCACTGGACGCGCGGCCCGTATGTCAGCGCCACCGTCACCTCGTCGCCGTGGCGGAACGCCATGATCGGCGTGCGCCGCACCACCCCGGTGCGCCGTCCGACGTGCTCGAGCTCGACGATGTCGAGGTGTCCGACGAGGTGGACCATCCCCTTGTTGAGCACCCGGGCGTTGAACCGGGTGATGGCGAGCGGCATGGGCATGGCGCCTCCTCGGGGCTGACCGGCGGGTCTCCGCCATCGGCCGCTCCGGCCGGTGACACCGCCCGGAGTACGGCGTACCTTACCTGGCGCAGTCCCGGCGCCATCCTGCACAGGTACTGCGTGGGGGAACTGCACCCAGGTCCCCCCACGCACGAGCACAAAGGAGTGTTCGATGTCGGTGAGACGACACAGATACGTCGTGGCGGCCGTTGCGGCCGCGACGGCGATGGGGGTCGCGACGGCCCCATCCGCAGCCGCGGCGCATCCGCACCATTGGACGCGCACGCTGTCGATGAACGCCGCGGCGCCGTTCAGCGTTGCGCTGAGCAAGGGCAAGGTCTACTTCGCGGACGGCGGGACGAGCGCCGTCATGAAGATCACGGCGGCGGGCGACCAGGTCGTCGCCTCCGGCCCACAGCCCGGTGAGGTGGCCGGGCTCGCGTTCTCGCCCGACGGCGGGTCCATGGCCTATACGACGACGGACTACACCACCGGCGCGACGACGCTGACGATCCGCCGGGCGGGCCACGCCGACGTGGTGGCCGACCTCAGCGGCTACGAGCACAGTGCCAACCCGGACGCGGGACAGACCTACGGCATCGTCACGGGCGGGAACCCCTGTGCCGAGGCTGCTCTCGAACAGCTCTCCGGCCTCCCGGCGACGTACACCGGCGTCCTGGACTCCCATCCGTACGCCGTGTCGTGGCTCGGCAGGGGTGCGTGGGCCGTCGCCGACGCGGGCGGCAACGACATCCTCCGGGTCAGCGCGTCCGGGCACGTCTCGACCATCGGCCTGGTGCCACCCCAGCCGGTCACCCTGACGAGCGACATGGTCGCCGGCCTCGGGGCGCCGGACTGCCTCGTCGGCGTGACCTACGCCTTCGAGGGCGTGCCGACCGACGTCGAGCGCGACAGCCACGGCGCGCTGTGGGTCACCACCCTGCCCGGCGGCCCCGAGGACCCCAGCCTCGGCGCTCGCGGCTCGCTGTACCGGATGAACCCCCACACAGGGTCGGCACACCGGATGGCGACCGGCTTCCTCGGCGCGACCGATGTCGCGATCGCGCCCAACGGCACGGCCTACGTCACCGAGCTGTTCGCCGGGAAGATCACCCGGCTCGCCCACGGTCACCGGGCGACCCTGAAGGAGATCCCCTCCCCGCTGTCGGTCGAGGTCAAGGGTGACGCCCTCTACGTCGGCACCCTCGGCGAGATCGACGAGGGCACCGGCGAGGTCATCACGCCCGGGACGGTCGTGAAGATCAAGCGCTGAGCATCCGGTCCGACGACGGGACCACCTCGCTCCCCGAGCATCCCACCCCTCCGCCTCGGCCGTGAGGCGGCGGGGTGGGATGCTGGGGCCATCACCCCGTGGAGGCGGCATGAGCGAGACGATGCGGGCCTGGGTGGTCGAGCATCCCGGGCCGATCGACGAGGGGCCGCTGCGCCTCACCGAGCGACCCGCCCCCGAGCCCGCCGCCGGTGAGGTGCTCGTCCGGGTCCGGGCGTGCGGCGTGTGCCGGACCGACCTGCACGTCAGCGAGGGCGACCTGCCCGTCCATCGGGACCGGGTCGTGACCGGGCACGAGGTCGTCGGCGAGGTCGTGGCCCAGGGCCCCGGGACCTCGCGCTTCGCGGCCGGGGCACGGGTCGGCATCGCCTGGCTGCGGCATACCTGCGGGATCTGCCGCTGGTGCCGCGCCGGTCGGGAGAACCTCTGCCCCGACTCGCGGTACACGGGGTGGGACGAGGACGGCGGGTATGCCGAGTACGCCACGGTCCCCGAGGCCTTCGCCTACCCGATCCCCGACGACGTCGACGACGCGACCGCGGCCCCGCTGCTCTGCGCGGGGATCATCGGCTACCGCTCCCTCGTGCGCGCGCAGCTGCCGCCCGGCGGACGGCTCGGCATCTACGGGTTCGGCGCCAGCGCGCACCTCACCGCCCAGATCGCCCTCGCCCAGGGCGCCGAGTTGCACGTCCTCACCCCGGGGGAGGGCGCCCGACGGCTGGCCCTCGAGCTGGGGGCCGCATCCGCCGGTGAGGCGTATGCCGCACCGCCGGTCCCGCTCGACGCCGCCATCGTCTTCGCGCCGGTCGGCGACCTCGTGCCGGTCGCGCTCGAGGCGCTCGACGCCGGAGGGACCCTGGCCCTCGCCGGGATTCACCTCAGCGCCATCCCCACCCTGGACTACCAGCGGCACGTCTTCCGAGAGCGGACGCTGACGAGCGTCACGAGCAACACCCGACGCGACGGCGAGGAGCTGCTGCAACTCGCCGCCCGGCTCGGCGTGCGCCCGACGACGACGACGTACCCCCTCGAGCACGCGGACGCCGCGCTGCGCGACCTCGCGCATGGGGAGATCACCGGAGCGGCGGTCCTCACCGTGGCCAGGTGACGCCCGGGGGCGGGCCGAGCGCCGGGCGGACGTGCGGTCCCGCCTCGGCCGAGCCCGGACGGCCCGATCAGCCGTTGGCGTAGCTGGCCCTCACGAGGGGGAGGGCGCGCGCGAGGGTCGCGGCGTCGGTGACGCGCACCTCGAGGTAGCCGGTGCCGAAGTGACCGAGCCGGCTGACGTCGCGGGTGAAGTCGTCGTCGATCTCGACGCTGTCCGGGTCGAGGCGCAGATAGAGCAGCAGGGCGTTCTCGCGCCGGTCGACCTCGACGCAGGTGAAGTTCCGCAGCCGCCGGAACGCGACATACGTGTCGCGGACCCGGCGGGTCACGTCCGCGCCCAGCCCCTCGACGAAGTCGGCGAGCGCGGCATACGACCCGCGAAGCGTCTCGGGCGCGTCGTCGAGGTCCTGAGAGACCGTCCGGTATGCCGCGTGCGCGTGCGAGCCGTTCGCCGGCGCGGCGCCCGGTGCGCTGACGGTGGCGGTGGCATCGGGCCGGTCGACCCGGCCGCGCGTGAGGTGCTCGAGCGTGAGGAGGTCGTCCTCGAGGCGGGTGCAGCGGACGAGGTCGACCGGGCGGCCGAGCTGCTCGGCGAGGTGGATGTCGTAGCGGGTGAAGGCCGCGGCGACGGCGATGAGCCGGGCGCCGGCCCAGTCGAGGACCTCGTCGGCCCCCGGGCCGCGCCGCCGGCTCACGAGCAGCCGGAGGTCGGCGCGGTGGTCCACGAGCCAGTCGAGGAAGTACACCCCCCGGGCGAGGACCCCGTCCTCGGGGCCGCTCGCCACCTCGACGACGGTAGGGGCGGCGTTCTCGTCGAGGCCGACGACGACGATCCGTCCGCCGTGCCGCGAGCCGGTGGGGTAGTCCGTCGCGAGCGCGGTGACGCCGAGCATCGCCTCGGCGTTGGCGGCCACGAGGCCCCGCAGGGTGGCGTCGCCACCGCGCGCGGGGATCTCGACCGCGTCGCCGCCGCGGACGCGAAAGAGCGTGACGTCGGGCATGGTTCCCTCTCCGGTGGCCCCGCCAGGAAGGGGCCGGGGCCCGAGCGGGTGGGCCCGGTGCCAGGGTAGAGCGGCGGTGGCAGCGGGCGGGCCGTTTCGCTCACCCACGATGGGCGGCGCCGGCCTGGACCGCCGTGAGGGCAATCGTGTAGACGATGTCCTCGACGAGGGCGCCCCGGCTGAGGTCGTTGACCGGCTGGGCGAGCCCCTGGAGCATCGGGCCGATGCTGACGACGTCGGCGCTGCGCTGGACCGCCTTGTAGGTGGTGTTGCCGGTGTCGAGGTCGGGAAAGACGAACACGGTGGCCCGGCCCGCGACAAGGCTGCCAGGCCGTTTGCTCTTGCCGACCGAGCGCGAGGCGGCGGCGTCGTACTGCAGCGGACCGTCCACGGCCAGGTCGGGACGGCGCTCGCGGACGAGCCGGGTGGCCTCGACGACCTTCTCGACGTCCCGGCCGGAGCCGGACTCCCCGGTGCTGAAGCTGATCATCGCGACCCGCGGCTCGATGCCGAATGCCGCGGCCGAACCGGCGCTCTGGATGGCGATGTCCGCGAGCTGCTCCGCGGTGGGGTTGGTGTTGATCGCGCAGTCGCCGTAGACGAGCACCTCGTCGGGCAGGCACATGAAGAAGACCGAGGAGACGAGCGAGGAGTCGCCGGCCGTTCCGAGGATCTGGAGGGCGGGCCGGACGGTGTGCGCGGTGGTGTGCTCGGCCCCCGCGACGAGGCCGGCGACCTCACCCGTCTGGACCATCATCGTCCCGACCGTGATCGGGTCGGTGAGGAGCCGCTCCCGGGCGACGTCCTCGGTCCAGCCCTTGTGGGCCCGCAGCGCGGTGAGCGGGGCGACGTACTGCTCGGCGATCGCCTCGGGGTCGATGATCTCGAGGCCGGGCGGCACCTCGAGGCCGAGGTTGGCGATGCGGGTGTGCACCGCGTCCGGGGGGCCGAGGAGGACCGGGCGGGCGATGCCGCGGTTCGCGCACTCGACCGCCGCGCGCAGGGTGCGTGGCTCGAGCCCCTCGGGCAGGACGATCCGGGCATCGGCCCGGCGGGCGAGCTCGACGAGCCGGAAGCGGAAGGCGGCCGGGCTGAGCCGGCGCGCCTCGGGAGCGGAGAGGACGCCGGCGATGACCTCTTCGTCGAAGGCGGCGGCGCCATGCGCCATGACGGCGTCGCCGCGCGGCACGTCGTCGGGCGTCAGCTCGATGTCGATGTCCTGGACGAGGGTGACCGCGTCGTAGGTCATGACGTCCGTCACCAGGACCGGCAGTCCCGTCTCGACGGCGGAGCGGCACAGCGACCAGACGGTGGGGTCGGGTTCGACGCCGGCGCTGAGCAGGAGCGCCGCCAGCGGGGTCCCCCCGAGGGCGGCGAGACTCGCCGCCATGATGACGTCGTGCCGGTCGCCCGGGACGACGACGAGCTCACCCTCGGTGAGGACCCGCAGGCCGCCCGGCACGGCCTGGGCGAAGACCGAGGCACCCTTGATCCGTCGGTCGAGGTCACCCTCGCTCAACACCCGGCATCCGGTCTCGCGGACGAGGTCACGCACCCGGGGCTGGGTCAGCTCCGCGCGGTAGGGGATGGCCGCGAGCAGCCGCAGGCCACGCTGGTCCAGTGCCCGCCCGAGCAGCTCCATGACCTCCGGGTCGTTCGGGACCCGGTTGACGATGCAGCCGACGACCCTGGTCGTCTCACCCGTCGAGTACGTCGCCCTCGTGATCGCCAGCGCCTCGGCGAGGTGGTCGACGGCCTCGCTCTGGACGGCCGCGGCGTGGCTCCCGGGATCGGCGCTGCCCTCGGTGGGGGGGAAGGTGCCGACGAGGACGACGTCAGCGTTGAGGGCCCGCGCCATCGCCTGGTTGACCCGCCCCGAGTAGATCTGGGTGGGCCCCGGGTTGAGGCCCTCGGTGACGACGACGTCGTGGTTCTCGCTGCTCTGCCACCGGGTGACGACCTCCTCGAGAACGGCGTCGATTCCGCCCGTGCTCAGCATCTCGTCGAGGGCGTCGCCGGGCAGCGGGTCGGCGGGGCGCAGCGGGGTGAGGGCGCGGACCAGCTCCGCCGAGACGTCGCGCCGGGCATCCGCGCCGGGCTGACCGAGCGGCCGGAAGTAGCCGACGTCGACACCGCGCTCGTCGAGCGCCCGGAGCAGGCCGAGGCAGGCACTCGTCAGGCCGACGCGGGGGCCGCTCGGGGCGACCAGCAGGGTTCGTGCCACGGTTGGGTCACTCCTCGTCCGTCGACCCGGTGACCCGGATCGTGTCCATCGCGATCATGAGCTCCTCGTCGGTCGGCACGACGAGGACGGCCGGGCCGGACCCGGCGTCGATGCGGCCGCCGGCGCCGGCGCCGTGCTCGTCGTTGAGCCGGGGGTCGAGCGTCAACCCGAGGAACCCGAGCGCCTCGACGGTGCGGGCGCGCACTCGCTCGTCGTGTTCGCCGATCCCACCGGTGAAGGCGAGCGCGTCGAGCCGGCCGAGGCCGACCACCAGTCCGGCGAGCTTGGCGGCCAGCCGGTAGACGAAGACGTCGACGGCCAGGGCCGCGCGCTCGTCACCGGCGTCGAACGCCTCCCACAGCTCGCGCATGTCGTTCGTCGCCCCGGACAGGCCGAGCAGGCCGCTCTCCTTGTTCAGCGACGTCGTGATCGCGTGGGCCGACAGGCCGTGGGCGTCATCGAGGTAGGCGAAGATCCCCGGGTCGATGTCGCCGGACCGAGTGCCCATGACCAGCCCCTCGAGCGGGGTGAGACCCATCGTCGTGTCGACGGAGCGGCCACCGAGGACCGCCGTCGCACTGCAGCCGTTTCCGAGGTGGGCGATGACGACGGCGAGGTCGGCCCGGTCCCGGCCGAGCAGCTCGGCCGTCCGGGCGCTGACATAGCGGTGGCTCGTGCCGTGGAAGCCGTAGCGACGGACGCCGAAGTCGGCGTACCACGCCTCGGGAACGGCATACCGGTAGGCCCGCGGCGGCATCGTCTGGTGGAAGGCGGTGTCGAACACCGCGACCTGGGGAACGTCGGGCCAGGCGTGCAGCGCCGCCTTGATCCCGAGCAGCCCGGGCGGGTTGTGCAGCGGCGCGAGCGCCGCGAACTCCTCGATGGCGTCGATGACGTCGTCGGTGATGAGGACCGAGTCGGCGAACCGCTCGCCGCCGTGGACGACCCGGTGCCCGACCCCGACCGGGTGCAGGGCACGGTCGAGGCCGCCGACCGCCTGGACGATCGCCCCGACGGCGGAGCGGTGCGAGGTGCCGTCGAGGATCCCCTCGGACCGGCCGTTCGGACCGTCGAGCCGCAGCCGGGCGTCGTCGCCACCCAACCGCTCGGCGAGGCCGGACAGGACCCGGGCGCCGGAGTCGGAGTCGATGAGGGCGAACTTCAGCGACGAGCTCCCCGCGTTGATGACGAGGACCGTCGAGGATGGCGCCTGGTCGGGCATGGGTTCCTCGCTCTGCTGCCGGGACGGTGGGTCGGCCGTCCCAGCGTAATGACGTGTGCCACGTCACTCGGAGGCGGGTTCGCCCTCGCCCCAACGGTATGCCGCCTGCTCGGGCCGGGCGCGGACCCTCGCCAGGACGTCCGCGAGCGGGGCCGGCACGGCATCGGCGGCCAGACGCGCCGCCAGCAGCCCGCCGTAGCGGATCTTGCGCATCGACCGGGTGCCGAGGAAGCGACGCAGCTGGGCAGCGGCGGGACGGTCCCGCTGTGCGGGCTGGCTCTGGAAGAGACGGAACGTGTCGAGCTCGCGCTGCTCGGCCACGATCGCCTCCACGGCGGCCACGCCGAGGGCCCGGATCAGCTCGTCCTCGAGGTCGTCGACGCAGACGAAGAAGCCGAGGGCCGCGAGGTCGTCGCGGTCCAGGCCCCGACCGAACCCCGCGCGCTCGAGCCCACCGGCGACGAACCGCTCCTCGCCGGCGTCGCACAGCCCGGCAAGGGTGACCCGGTCGCTGAGCGGGCCGAGGCGGTCGAGGTAGTGCCCGATGTTCGTCGCGCCGCCGATGACGACGACCTCGACGCCGTCGGCGGCGAGCGGTCGGGCCGTCGTCACCCTGGTCCCCGCGGTGGCGAACTCCGCTGCGCGTCACGAGAGCTCGCCTCACACCATCCGGCTGGGGTCGACGACTGCAGCCCGACGGACGCTCCGGCGCACCGTCGTCCGGTCGCCGACGGCGATGCGACCTGGCTTCTCCACCGAGCAGTAGACGCCGAGGCGCAGGTCGCGCTCCGTGGCCAGGGCGGCAAGCAGGGGGGTCGTCGCGGACAGCCCGTCCTGGGCGAGATCGGTCATCCGGCACCGCTCGATGCGCTCGACGACGTGCAGCTCGGCCGTCCCGACCGCCAGCGTCATGTCGACCCAGGTCTCCTCGATGAACGGCACGCTCGTCGCGACGACGACGTTGGGGCGAAGCCGTCTCGGGTCGACGTCGACCTCGAGGTGGTGGCGGCACCACTCCAGCGAGGCGGTGCCGACGAGGGAGACCTGTCCGGCGTCCTGGTGCGGGGCCTCGCCCTCGGCGCTCACCCGCACCGTCGCGTCCATCGCCGCGGACAGCTCCCTGTCGAGGTCGGCATCGCCGACCCGCCAGGACTCCCGCGGGCCGGTGACGATGACGCGGCCGCGGTCGGTCCGCGCGGCATACTCGAAGACGGCGTCGCGCCGACGGAACCGGCTCGTCGACTTGCCCGACGCGAGCCGGCCGTCCTCGTCGGACACGGCATACCAGCGGTCTCCGACGATGCCGCGATGGTCGAGGGTGACCGAGGTCAGCGCCTCGCCACCCATCGACTTCACCGGGTAGCGCCGGAGCATCGCGACGGGAAAGGCCACGACGGCACGCTAGCGCGCGGTCCGCGCCGCCACCACGGAGCGGAGCGCGACCCGGAGCCCGCCGGTCCTACAGCCCCGCGCGGACCATGGCGGTGAGCCGGCGCATCGCCGCGTCGGCGGGAGAGCGGTCGCCGGTGACGGCCACCTCGAAGAGCAGCCCCCGCGCGGCGGCGAGCGAGAGGTGGGCGAGCTCGTCCGCCCGGTCCTCGGCCATCCCGAGCCTGAGGTAGGCGTCGGTGAGCGGACCCACCCAGCCGGCGACGAGCCAGTCGCGCAGGGACGCGGCATACGGCTTGCCCTGCATCGCGGCGCCCGAGAGCTCGAAGAAGAGCGGAGCGAAGGTCTCCGCGCGCGCCGCGACGTGCTCCCAGAATGCCGCGCCCGCCTCGAAGGGGTCGCTCGAGCCGGCGAGGAGCTCCTCCATCGCGGCGCGCTCGCCCCGTTCGACGAGCTCGACGACGGCGCTGAGCAGGCCCTCGCGCGAGCCGAAGTGGTAGATGAGCATCCGATGGCTGGTTCCGAGCGCTGTGGCCAGGCCGCGCAGGCTCGTGTCGCCGATCCCGTTCGCCGCGAACCAACCGACCGCGCGGGCGAGCAGGTCCGCGCGGGCGTCGCCGGCCGGCGGGGTCACGGGGCGGACGAGCGGGACTCGGCGCGGGCCGCGAGCGCCGCCGCCTCGGTGTCGAGGTAGCGCTGGGTCAGCCGTCCGTAGCCGAGGCGGACGAGCCACGACGCCGGTCCGCTCCAGTCGATGGCGAGGACGATCTCGGTGCGGCCGCCGGCCGTGGATCGCAGCTCGCGGTGGCCGACGGAGGTCACGCCGAGGGCCCGCGACGTCCAGGTGAAGCCCGCCCCGGGGCGCCAGTCGGTGACCGTCCAGCGGGCCCGGGGAAGCCGGGGCTGGCTGAGGTCGTATGCCGCGCCGACCCCGTCGGGGGTCTGCGGCGTGGCGGGCTCGGCCGTGTCGACGGTGGGAAGCCACTCGGGCCAGCGGCGCAGGTCGGACAGGATCGGCCACAGCTCGTCGGGGGTGGCACTCGTGAGGCGGGTCGCGTGCATGTACCAAATGGTACATGTAGGCGTGCGACGACCGCAAGGCGCCGTGGGCCTTCCGCCGAGGACCTCACCCCGGAACGTGGCACTTCCCCCCGGGAAGGTTCCCCGGCGAAGTGCCACATTCCCGCCTGCGGCGGGAAAGTCGTGGCGGGGGCGGGCGGGCTAGGGTCGAGGCGTGGAGACGGGAGCGCATCTGTGGGTCCGCGCCGAGACCCGCGCGACCGAGCGCCGCGCGCCGATCGTCCCGGACGACGCCGCGCGGCTCGTCGCGGAGGGGATGCGGGTCAGCGTGGAGGACTCGGCCACCCGCGTGTTCCCCATCGGCGCGTATGCCGCGGCCGGCTGTGCGGTGACCGCGCCGGGGTCGTGGCCCACGGCCCCGGATGACGCCTGCATCGTCGGGATCAAGGAGCTGCCCGAGACGCCGCGTGCGCTGCGGCATACCCACATCTACTTCGCCCACGCCTTCAAGGGACAGCAGGGAGCGGGCGACCTCCTCGCCCGGTTCGCCGAGGGCGCCGGTGAGCTCCTCGACGTCGAGTACCTCACCGTCGCGGGCCGCCGGGTCGTCGCCTTCGGCTACTGGGCCGGCTACGTCGGCGCCGGGCTGGGCGTCCGCGCCGCCCGCGCCCGGCTCACCGGCCCGGTCGCACCGGCCAGCCGGGCGGACTTCGACGCCGGGCTCACCGCCGACGGGTCGCCGCTGCGCGCCCTCGTCATCGGTGCGCTCGGCCGCAGCGGTCGCGGCGCCGTCGACGCGCTCGCCGTGGCCGGGGCGTCGGTGACCGAGTGGGACGTCGCCGAGACCAGGGCGCTGGACCGGTCGGCGATCCTCGAGCACGACCTCCTCGTCAACTGCGTCGCCTCGTCCGTTCCGGCGCCGCCGTTCGTCCGCGACGAGGACCTCGCCGGTCCCGCCCGGCCCCTGCGCACCATCGTCGATGTGACGTGCGACGTGACGAGCGAGCACAACCTGCTGCCGGTCAACGCGGCCATCACGACGTGGGAGCACCCGGTGCGCCTCGTCGGCCCCGGCGCACGCCCGGTCGGGGTCGTCGCGATCGACAACCTGCCGAGCCTGCTCCCGCGCGAGGCGAGCCTCGACTTCTCCGCTCAGCTCAGCGCGGTCATCGCCGACCTGCCCGAACGGCGTGGGCCCTGGGCCGCGGCCCGGACGGCGTATGCCGCCGCCCGCTGAGGCCGGCCCGACCCGGGCGCCGAGCGGGGTGGCTCAGGGCCGCACGTCGAACACGCCGTGCGCGCCCCGCTCGGCGTCGACCATGAGGTGCGACACGAACGGGTAGTGCCCCGCCTCGAGGAAGGACAGCTCGACGAAGCCGCCCTCGGCCGGCTGCAGTCCCAGCGCCTGGCTCGCGCCGTCCTCGGCGTTGCCCCGGCGCAACCGATAGGCCCCCTCGGCGAACACCGTGTCGAACTGTCCCCCGACGACGTGGAATGCGGTGGGGCGGTTCGGTCCGGCATCGAGCACCCAGACCCGCACCCGGTCACCGACCCGGGCGGCCAGGGGATGGGCGTCGTACTGGCGGGCCGTGCCGTTGAAGACGACCGCGTCCGGCCGCTCGGCGGCGACCTTGGCGGCATCCACCGGGCCGCCCTGCGGACCGAAGTACAGCTCGGACTGGACGATGACGTACTCCTCGTCGACGGCGGCCAGCCCGGGCGGGTCGATGACGACCGCCCCGAACATCCCGTTCGCGATGTGCACCGACATCGGCGCCGTCGAGCAGTGGTAGAGCCAGATGCCCGAGTGCGTTGCCGTGAAGCGATAGTGCAGCGACTCGCCAGGGGCGATGGTCCGCATGACGGCGTCCGGCGCCACCTGCCCGGCGTGGAAGTCGATCGAGTGGCTCATCGACGCGTGGTTGACGAGGGTGATGTCGAAGACGTCGCCGACCCGACCGTGCAGGGTCGGTCCGGGCGCCTCGCCGCCGAAGGTCCACAGCCGCTGGGTGACGCCGGGCGCGACCTCGCGCTCCACCTCCTCGATCGGGAGGGTCAGTCGATGGACCCTTCCGGCCCCGAGGGTCGGCAGGACCGCAGGGTATGCCGGCCGGTCGAGGTCAGGGGTCGCCGACGGGTCGTAGGTCGCGTCGCCCGATCCGACGTCTCCCGATCCGACGTCTCCCGACCCGACGTCCCCGGACCCGACATCCCCGGACCCGGTGGCGCGGGACCCGACGGCGGGTGTCGCGGCGGTCGTCGTGGCGGCGCCGGTGACGACGATGCGCAGCACCATGCCCATCTGGCGGTGTCCGCCGACGGAGCACCAGCCGTCGAGGTCGCGACCGACGACGCCCGCGTCGAGCCGGGCCGACCCACCGGGGTCGAGCAGGCCGGTCGTCCGTCCCGTCTCGAGGGTGAGGTCGTGGACGAGGGAGGAGTCGGCGTTGGTCACGGTGAGGACGAGGCGGTTGCCGGCGGGGACCTCGACGGTGCCCGGCGAGAAGCGCATGCCCTCGGCCGTCACGGCGACCTGCGTCGTCCGGCCGGTCGGAACGACCGTTCCCGCCGCGTCGGGCGAGGACGACCCGACGCCGACCCCGACCGACACGGCCAGGGCGAGGACGACGAGCCCGCCCAGCGCGGACGCCCGGGTCCGTCCGCTCGTCTCGTCGGTCCCGGTGGCGCGCGGGGAGACCGCCGCCCCCGGCTGCGGCGGCAGGGGTGCCCCACCCGACGCCGCGGCCTTGGCCCGTCGGGCGACCCGGCTCACGTCAAGGACGAGGCCGAGGAAGCCGGCAAGGCCGGCGAGGACGAGGCCCCACCCGATGAGGCTGAGCCGGGCGCCCGTCGGGAGGAGGGCGATGAGCAGCCCACCGTTGACGAGCACGAGGCGCAGGGCGCCACCTCGCTCCATGGCCGCGTTCGTGGCACGGGCCACGCGGGGACCGCCGCCGAGGGCGACGGGAAGGAGGTAGGAGAGCGCGCCGAGCAGGATCTGGCCGGCGAACCCCGCGGCGAGGGCCGGCGTGACCCACAGCAGCCGCTCCTCCGCCTCTTCCCAGGTCGGTGCGGTGCCGACGAGAACGACGACCGAGCCGACCACGCCGACGAGCCAGGTGACCGCGGCAAGGACCGACCAGGTCGAGAACGCCGACGGCCGCTTCGCGCGGAGCGTGACGACGAACGGCCTGCCCAGCAGCACCACCCCGAGGAGGTATGCCGTGACCCCGGCCGCCGTGGCCGTCAGCACCCCGGCGACGGCCGAGGCGACGGCCACGAGAAGACCGGCCACGAGCACGGGCAGCGCCCGCCGGGCCGCCCGCTCGGCGCCGTCGGCCATCCGGGTCCGCAGCATCGTCGGCCACAACGTGACGAGGGTGCCGAGCACGGTCAGACCGACCCAGCCGAGGACGTTGACCAGGACGTGGGCGACGACGAGACGCTGCTCGGGCACGCCCGTCCGGTCCGTGGCGAGCTGGGTGCCGAACAGCGCACCGAGGGGCAGCAGCGCCGCCGCAGCGACGTAGTAGCGCACGACGAGCGCGAACCGCGAGGCGAGGGCCCGGCGAAGCTGGCGGGCGAGGGAGAACGCGTGCCAGGCGGCGGCATACGCGACCCCGCTCGCGCCGACGACGACGAGCGGCCAGAGTGGGGCGAGGACGCCGGCGAGGACGAGGACGGCACCGAGGTTGAGGACAACGAGCCGCACGGTCCGGCGCCGACCGGTCGAGGCGTCGACCGGCGTGTGGAGGAGGGTGTCGGCGAAGTGCTGGCTCCACACGAGGATCGAGTGGCTGACGGCGCCGAGGACGACGAGGTGGATGAGCAGCCAGCGTGGGACGGCATACACCGGATGCACGGCGGCGGCGAGCACCGCGGCGGCCAGCCACCCGGCGGCGGGCAGGTCGCGCAGCGGGGAGAACCCGCGGCGGGCGGCGGAGACGATCGTCGTCGGGCGGGCGCTCATGCGGGCCTCCTCGTGGCCGACCAGGCGGCCACCGCGACGAAGCCGAGCAGCGCGAGGACGGTGCCGAACGCGCCCATGCGCCAGGCATCGGCCCACCCGAGCGCGTCGCCGAGCCAGACCCGGACGGCGAGGCAGCCGTGGAGGGCGGCCGCGGCCCACCCCATCGAGGGGTGGTAGGGGAGCGGGCGGCGGAGGATCGCGGGCAGGATGACGGGTGCGTGGGCGAGGATCATCGAGATGGTGAAGCCGAGGAAGGTCGCGTGGACGGCCGCGTCGTATCCGGGCCCGGTCAGCACCTCGCCGTGGAGCAGCCAGATCCCGCCGGTGACGGCCAGCCATCCGTACCCGAGGAGCAGGCAGGCGGCGGTGTAGCGGGGCAGCCCGGTGGAGCGGATCGTGCGTCGGGCGACGTCCGCGCCGGCGAGCCAGCCGACGAGCCCGAGGAGGGCGGCCCCGAGCAGCGGGGACAGGTCGGGCCGGACCGCGGTGGTCCCGGTGGCGACGACGAGGGCGCCGGACAGGGCGACGAGCCAACCGGCCCGGCGGCGGTCGATGTGCAGCCGGGCCAGCTCGAGCCGCTCGCCGGCGATGGTGAGGACGACGAAGCCGACGAGCCACGGCAGCAGCCGGGGGATCTCTTCGCCGCGCAGCCAGAGCACGCTCGCACCGACGGCCAGGCTCGCGCCGACCCCCTGCACGAGAACGGCGTCGTCCTCCTGCCGGCGCCACAGCGGCACGTACACCGTCGCGAGCCCGATCGACCCGAGCACGAGGAGCGCCTGGCCCCAGCCCAGGGGGATCGGCGAGAGCAGGGCGATCGACCCGACGCCGAGGAGCGCGGGCGCGGCGAAGCCCCAGGTGCGGCGCAGGGCCACGGCCCGCTCGAGGGCGATGAGCGTCCCGACGAAGCCGAGCACCATGAGGGGCCCGTGGATCTCGGGGAGCCGTTGCGCGGTCACCGGGGCGGGCAGGCCGACGAGCAGGGTCGCGGCGTCGAGACCGGCGAGGAGGGCCAGGGCGGCGAGGGCGAGGAAGGGCACCCGGTGCCAGGGGAACGGCGGGGGGGTCCGGTATGCCGCCGGCGCCGTCCGCGAGGGCGCCGTGCGCGGGGGTGCCTCGGGGGTGGCCGGGGCCGGCAGGTGCGGGCTCATGAGCGAGCCTGCGAGCGAGGTGGCGTGGGCTCGAGGTGCACGACGCAGGCCCCCGGCTCGGCGAACGGCACGAGCCGGGTCGCGCTCGCCTCGTCCCCCCACGTGTGCAGGGCGCCGCGGATGATGCCCGCGTGGACGCTGCAGACGACCTCCGGGTAGTCCCGGGCCGCGTCGAGCAGCGGACACCGGGTGAGCCGGATCGCCTCCGTGTCGGCGCTCGGGGCGAAGCGGAGCCGGTCGAGGAGGTCGACGACGGCTCGGCGGATCGCGGGTCCACCGGCCTTCGACACGGGCGGTCCGGTGCGTGCCAGGCCCTCGCCCCAGGACCAGCCGGCCGCCGCTGCCCGCTCGGCGGCGTCCGGCGCCTCGGCGACGGCGGCGGCCAGCGTGGCCGCCAGGGCGGCATACTCCTCGCCCCCGGATCCCTCGGTGCTCGCGGCCGGGCGGTATCGCCACGCGGGCCGGCCGCGACCCTGCGGCTCCGCTCGCTCCTTGTGGACGTGCCCGCCCGACTCGAGGGCGATGAGGTGCTCGCGGACCGTGTTGGGGTGCAGCCCCATCGACGTGGCGAGCCCGACGAGGGTGGGCGGCTCCGGGGCCCTGCGGAGGGCGGCGAGCACGGCCGCCTGCGACGGGGACGGCCCGACCCCGGTCGTCGGGACCGGGTCGGCCGGGTACGGTCCGAGTGCGTCCGGGGCGCGACGAGGGTCCACCTTATTTTTCACGGCTCCGAGTGTAAATAAAGTGCGACCGAAAGCCAAATCCCCCAGACGGACGGCCGATCCGTCGGCGTCGCCGGCCGGACCGATCCACCCTCGGCGGGCGCCGGAGCGGGGTGACCGGCGACCCGCGTGCGTGCGACGATGTCGCGGGTGAGCGAGTCGCACGACCCGTGCCGAGCAGCGCGTCGTCGGTGAGGCCGGCGCGGCCGGGGCACTCGCGGCCGTCTTCGGGTCGCCGCCCGGTGCCGCGGCCTACGAGGACGACGAGCTCGGCACGCCCAAGGCGCTCGCGTTCCTCGCCGCGACCGGTGGCCTCGTCGGCTTCGTCGTCGGGACGCGGTGGTTGCTGGCCGGCGCTGGCTTCGTCGTCCACCTGCCGGAGCGCGCCGCTCTCGGGAACGGCACCGACCTGCTGTATGCCGTCCTGCCGGGCCTGGCCGGTGCCCTGGGCGGAGCCGTGTTCCTCCTCGCCCACCCCCGGCTCGTCGAGCTCGTCCACCGCGCGCCGGGCCTCGTCGCCCAGACGATGGCGGGAACCCTCGTCTTCGCCCTCCTGGCGGCCGCGGTCCCCGCGGTCCGCTTCTCGGGTCATCACGAGCTCGAGGTCGTGGCGCGGCTCGGGGAGGGCGGGTCGTGGTGGAGGCTCGTCGCGCTGGCCATCGCCAAGGTTCTCGCCCTCTCGCTCTGCCTGGCGAGCGGGTGGAAGGGCGGGATCTCCTTCCCGCTCGCCTTCGTCGGGGGGCGGCCGGCGTCGCGACCCTGGCGCTGCAGCCCGGGGCGGCCGGGACCGTCGTCCTCGTCGCCGGGATGGCGGCCGCCGCGACCGTACGGATGTGCAAGCCGATCGCCGTCCTCCTCATCACTCTCCTGCTGCTCCAGCCGCCCCACGTCGGGTCGGTGACCGTCGGGGTCGCCGTCGGCTTCCTCCTGCTCAGGGCGCTGGGCGACCGGCTCCCCGAAGCGGCCGGGCACTGACCGCTGCGCCCCGCCAGGGGTGGGAAAACGCCCCATCCGGGGGTGCCGAAGGGACGGATTGCCACCCCTCGGCGGGTTCATCGGTGCTGCGAGCGATCCGGTTCGCCAGATCCCTCGGCGCCCGCGGCACCCTCGGCGCCCGCGGCCAGCAGCCGGGCGCCCGCCGCGCGGACGGCCTCGCGGACGGCCGGCGACCCGAGCACCCGGAAGGAGACGGGCACCCGGGCGAGCTCCTCGGCATACCACGCGGGGTTGCTCGTGCTGCCGACGAGTCGGGTCCCTCCGCCCTCGGCCGCCTCGAGCCGGCCGAGAGTCCGGGGAACCCATCGCTGGGCCCGCTCCGGCGGCGCGTCGATGACGACCTCGACGTCGTGGTCCCAGCCCGCGGCGAGATGCTCCTCGAGGGCCGAGACGGGGTCAAGGCCGGTCGGCGGGGCGACACCGTCGCCCACGATGCCGACGGAGCGGACCCGGTCGACCCGGTAGGCCCGGACGGCGTCGGCGCGCACGGAGCGACACAGGAGGTACCACCGGCTGTGCCGGACGACGACCGCCCAGGGGTCCACCTCGAGGTCGAGGTCGGCACCGGCCTCGGAGCGGTAGGACAGCCGCACCCGGTGACGCCCGGCACAGGCCTCGACGAGCGCCACCGTGTGGTCGGGGCGGGGACGGGCGGCCCCACGGTCCGGCGCCGGCGCGGCCTGGTGTCGCACCGCCTCCGCCTGGGCGGCGACCGGCTCGGGGAGGGACCGGAGGATCTTGCCGAGGGCGGTGCCGACCGGGTCCTGCGCACTGGCCGCGTCGTGATGACCGTCGAGGACGGCCATGACGAGGCCGAGCGCCTCGTCCGCGGTGAAGAGCAGCGGAGGCGGCCGCAGCCCGCGGCCCGGCCGGTAGCCGCCGGCGGGCCCGCTCACCGACGCGATGGGGATGCCGGCCTCGCGGAGGGTGGCGACATAGCGGCGGGCGGCCCGCGGCGACACCCCCAGCCGCTGCGCGAGCTGCTCGGCCGTGATGCCCGGCCGGCTCTGGACCAGCTCGAGTGCGAGGAGGGCCCGGGCCGTCGGGCTCGTCTCGGAGACCGACATCGTCACCACTCCCGTCGCCGCCGGTTCGCGGAAGGAAACCGTCCGCAAAGCAGCCTACGGTGGCCTCATGTCATCGAAGGAGCTCCGCAACGCGGACCTCACCGGGGCCTCGCTCGACCATGTCGACCTGACCGGGGCCGCGTTCGATGACGTCGACCTCACCGACGCGACCCTGCGAATGGTCGACCTCACCCGGGCCCGCATCCGCGGCGCCGCCCTGCACCACACGAGCATCCGTGGGGCGGAGCTCGTCGACGTCGACATCAGTGGCGACGTCGAGGGCCTGTGGATCAACGGAGTGGACGTCACGGCATACGTCGAGGCCGAGCTGATCCGGCGGCACCCAGAGCGGGCTCTGCTTCAGCCGACCACGGCCGACGGCTTCCGCGGGGCCTGGCCGGTCCTCGAGGGGCTCTGGGCCGAGACCGTCGAGCGGGCCCGCGCCCTCGAGTCGCGGGCGCCAGGGATCCTCCACGAGCGGGTCGGTGACGAGTGGTCCTTCATCGAGACGCTCCGCCACCTCGTCTTCGCGACCGATGCGTGGGTATGCCGCGTGCTGCTCGGCGACCCCAGCCCCTGGGACCCGCTCGACCTCCCGTTCGACGAGATGGGCGACATCCCCGAGGTGCCCTGGGATCGGGAGGCGCGACCGACCCTGGAGGAGGTGCTCGCCCTGCGGGCCGAGCGGATGGCCACCGTCGCTCGGGTCCTCGCCGCCCTCACCGACGAGCGCCTCGCCTCCTCGAGCGAGCCGGTGACCGAGCCCGGCTATCCCGAGTCGCGCAGCTACCCCGTCTCGCGGGCCCTGCTCGCCATCCTCAGCGAGGAGTGGTGGCACCGGCAGTATGCCGAGCGCGACCTCGCCGTCCTCGAGGACCGCTGAGCCGGGCCGCCCACTCGACGCCCACTCGACGCCCACCCGCTACCGACCGCCGGGACCGCCCCGGTCGGTGCCCGACCGACCACCCACCACCCCAGGAGGTAGCCCCGATGGCCACCGTCATCCTCTTCCACCACATCCAGGGCCTCACGCCCGGCGTCGAGGCCTTCGCCGAGGCGCTGCGTGAGGACGGCCACACCGTGCACACCCCCGACTCCTTCGACGGACGCACCTTCGCCTCGATCGAGGAGGGCCAGGGCTACCTCGGCGAGATCGGCTTCGGTACGGCCGCGGCCCGCGCCGTCGCGGCGGCCGAGGACCTGCCGGCCGATGCCGTCTACGGGGGGTTCTCCCTCGGGGTGATGCCCGCGATGCAGCTCATCGCGAACCGACCGGGGGCCCGCGGTGGACTGCTCTATCACGGGTTCGTCGAGCCGGCCGAGTTCGGTGGCTGGCCCGCCGGCGTCCCCGCCCAGATCCACGCGATGGCCGCCGACCCGTTCTTCGTCGACGAGGGCGACATCGTCCCCGCCCGGGCGTTCGTCGAGGCCACCGAGGGCGCCGAGCTCTTCCTCTACCCCGGCGCCGAGCACCTGTTCACGGATGGTTCGCTCGCGGCATACGACGCGGCCGCGACGGCACTCGTCCTCGAGCGCAGCCGCGAGTTCCTCGCGCGGCTGTGACACCGACCAGGGGTGGGGATCCGCCCCGTCAGGGCGCGCGATGGGGCCGATCGCCACCCGTCGCGGTGGGCGTCACTCCCGGGGGCGCTCCTGGACGTCCGCGTCACGCGACAGCTCCGGGGCGTCGAGCGAGAACGGCCCGCGGGTCCGCGTCACGTCCTGGAACAGCTCGGTGCCGGGGTTGAGGAGGTACTGCGCCCGGCGCAGAACCCAGATCAGCCCGAGGGGGATGACCTGCAGCACCCGCCCGGTCGCGTGCAGGATCGTCGCGGAGCGCGTCGTCGTCGTCATCCACCCCACGACAGCAACCGAGCCAGGCCAGGACCGGTCGTCACGTCGGCCGTCGGGACCCCGGCGGCGGACTGCCGCGATGGGAGAATGGCCGGGTGAGTCAGGCCGGCCCGATCCACACTCCCGTGCTCAACGGCATCCCCGCGCCCGAAAACACCTTCGTCGTGCCGGACGCGAAGATCATGTACGTCTCGGTGACGAAGGTCGCCTGCACGAGCCTGCGATGGATGGTCGCCGACCTCGCCGGAGAGGACCTTGAGTCCTTCTACGACGCCCCCTCGGCACACCAGACCAGGCTGATGACGATCCACCGCGAGCGCTCGTTCTGGAAGCGCACGCCCCAGCTCGGCCGCACCCCGCCGGCACTGCGCGCGCAGATCTCCCCCGACAACGGGTGGCTCGTCTTCGCCGTCGTCCGGGATCCGTGGAGCCGGCTCTGGTCGGCGTGGCAGTCGAAGTTCCTCGTCCGGCACACGCCCTACGTCCGGCGCTACGAGCAGGAACCGTGGTTCCCCCGGCCGGCCACCTCGCCGGAGAGGGTTCTGGAGGACTTCGCCCGGTTCGTCGAGGCGGCGCCGTGGCTGAGCCACCGACGACTGCGCGGGGACCGGCACTTCAGGCCGCAGCTGGACTCGGTGCGCCCGTCGGGCATCGCCTACTCGCGCATCTACGACCTGCACCGGCTCGGCGAGCTCTTCGACGACCTCCACGCCCACCTCGAGAACCTCGGCATCGACCGCGAGCTGTACCTGCCGCGCGCCAACGAGACCCCGCTCCCGCTCATCCGCCCCGTCTACTCCCCGGCGCTGCTCGACCGGGTCGAGGAGCTGTATGCCGCGGACTTCGAGGCATTCGGGGACCGGTGGAGCCGCGACGCGATCCACTTCAAGGGCGAGGCCTGGTCGGCCGACGCGCTCGACAACGCGGCATACCACGCGGTGGCCAACGAGCGGATCGGCGACCTCTCGGCGACGGTCAAGCGGCTCCAGCGCGAGCTGGATGCGCATCGCTCGGCGAGCTCGATCGGCCGGCTCAGCGCCCATGCCGCGCGACTGCGCCACGGGCCACTGCGCGACCAGGTCCGCCGCGCCCTCGGCCGCTGACCCCCCCCCCCCGGCAGGAACCTCTGCTAGCAGAGGTTCCTGCCGGACGGGCATGGTGCAACACCCCCGGCCTGCAGCAACCTGTCCGTCGAGCGCGCCGGCCAGCGGCAGCACCCCGGCACGAGGCACGAGGCACGAGGCACGCGGCACATCCGGTCGAGCAGCCACGGGGGATGCGGTGAGCGCGGCCGGTGGGCGCCCGCTCAGGTGTGGTCGCGCAGGTACCGGCCGAAGTGCGGGACCGTGAACGCGATCCGCCCCCGCTCACCCGAGTAGATGAGGCCCTTCTTGAGCAGGGCGTCCCGCGCCGGCGAGAGTGACTGCGGCTTGCGGCCCAGGTGCGCGGCCACGTCTGCCGTCGCGACCGACTCGGTCGCGGGGTCGCCGGCCTCCGCGCCGTCGACCCCCTCGCCGGTTGCGGACCGCTGGGCCGCGGCGGCATAGGCGACGTCGGCCATCGCGCGAAGATACTCGCGCTCGCCCGGCGTCGCCCGCTCGAACCGGCTACCGAAGAACCCGACCGCCAGCTCCGCCTCGGCCTCGGGCGCAGCCACGGCGACGTCGGCGGCGCTCACCGGCGAACGGGGCGCGAGGTCCCAGACCGCCTTGCCGTAGGCCTGGACGAAATAGGGATAGCCGCCGGTCGCGGCATACATCGCGTCGAGGGCCTCCGGCTCGTATGCCGCGCCCTCCTCCTGCGCCGGCACGACGAGTGCGGCGTCGGCGGCGCCTCGCTCCAGCCGGTCGATCCGGGCGTAACGGAACAGCCGCTCGGAGTAGGACTTCGACGCCGCGAGCACGGAGGGCAGGTGCGGCAGCCCGGCGCCGACGACGATGACGGGCAGCCGGGACTGGGAGATCTCGTGCGCCGCGGCACACAGGGCAGAGACGTCGTCGGGGCCGAGGTCCTGCATCTCGTCGATGAAGACCCCCACCCCGCGGCCTGCGTCCACCGCGAGGCCGCCGATGTCGGTGAACAGCTCGACGAGGTCGATCTCCATGTCGCCCGAGTCGGCCCGGCCGGCGACGGCCGGTGCCGTGATGCCCGGGTTCCACCGGTCCCGCAGCCGGGCGCGCCCCGAGCCTGCCGAGCCTGCCGCGGCCCTGGGCCCCCCCGGGCCGGGCACCTCGCGCTGGGCGAAGGCCTTGACGACCCCGAGCGCATGGTCGACCGGCTCCCCCGCCGGCAGGCCGAGCTCGCGGACCGCCTGGTGCAGGGCCGAGGCGAGCGGCCGGCGGATCGAGGTGTCGGGCCGGGCCTCGAGCTTGCCGGTCCCCCACCCCGCCCGGACCGCGGCCGAGCGCATCGCGTTGAGCAGGACGGTCTTGCCGACGCCGCGCAGCCCGGTGAGGACGACGCTGCGCTCCGGCCGGCCGCGGACGACCCGCTCGAGGACGACGTCGAAGGCGTCGAGCTCCTCGTCGCGGCCGGCCAGCTCGGGCGGGCGCTGCCCGGCGCCTGGGGCGTAGGGGTTCCGGATCGGGTCCACGATCGGAGGCTATACGGCCGTCTAACGCTGACGGCATACATTCGGATACGGGACTAGCCGTGTCGCATGCGCTACATTTGAGCAGTCGCCCAAACCACTCGCTCAGGAGCGCCGATGGCCACCGGCCGCACCCGCCGTACCGCCGCCGAGCGCACCCGCCCGTCGCCGGACGAACCCGGGCGCCCCGACACCCGCACGGCCCTGGTCGACGCGGCGACCGAGGCGCTGGCCGAGGTCGGCTTCGCCGGCGCGAGCGCCCGGGAGATCGCCCGCCGGGCCGGGTGCAACCAGGCGCTCGTCTTCTACCACTTCGGAACCGTCCTCGACCTGCTCCTCGCGGCGCTCGACGCGGTGAGCAAGCGCCGGCTCGACGCCTACGCGCCGCTCGTCGCCGCCACCGACTCCGCCGCCGGCCTCGTCGACGCGCTCGGCGCCGTCGTGCGGGCCGACCTCGGCTCCGGCGACGTGACCGTCCTCGTGGAGATGATCGCCGGCGCCCAGTCCGTGCCCGGGCTCGGCCCACGGGTGGCCGAGCGGCTGGAGCCGTGGCGCGACCTGGCCCGGGAGGCGGTGCGGCGAGCCGTGGCCGGTATGCCGTTCGCCGCCCTCGTGCCCGTCGAGGACCTCGCGCACGGGATCGTCGCCGGCGTCCTCGGTCTCGAGCTGCTCGGCAGCCTCGACGGCGACGACGCCCGGGCCGCGGCACTCATCGACCGGCTCGGCGGGCTCGCCGCCCTCGCCGAGCTGGCCGGCCCGGCCGGCGCCGGAGCGGAGCGGACATGACGGCCCCGACCTCGGCCACCCCGACATCCCGGCGCCCCTCCTGGCCTCGGGCGCTCGCCTGGGCCGCCACCGGCGTCGCGGGCGCCGTCGGTGTGCTCGGAATCCTCACGATCGGGATGTTCATCCTGCCGGTCGTCTATGTCGCGGTGGGCTCGCTCCTTCTCGGCACGCGGCCGCTGCGCTTCGTCTCCGCGGCGCTCGTCGCCGAGTCGCTGCCGATGTTCATCGCCGCCCGGTTCCTCTGGGGCGGACCCGTCCACGAATGCCACGACCTGGCCGGCGGGGGCATCTCGTGCACCGACATCCCGAGCCCCTATCCCTGGCTGGCCCTCGGCATCGTCCTGCTCGTCGGCGGCGGCACCTGGTGGCTCGCCCTGGGTCGGCGCCCCCGGACCTAGGCTGGCCGGGTGGCGCCCACCCGACCCGCGCTCATGCGACTCCTGGGGCTGCTGCTCGCCCTCGTCCTCGGCGCCGCGCTCGCCGTCATCGTCCTCGGCGGTGACCTCCACGCCGTGCGGCGGGCAGTCGCGGCCAGCGGCGCCTGGGGTCCGCTCGTCTACATCGCGCTGCACGTCGTCGTCACCCTCGTTCCCGTCCCGAAGAACCTCCTCGCCGGAATCGCGGGGGCGCTGTTCGGGTTCGCCGGTGGCGTCGTCCTGTCCTGGGTCGCGGCGATGCTCGCCGCGTGGGTCACCTTCGTCCTCGCACGGCGCCTCGGCCACGACGCCGTCGCGAGCATCACCGGCCCGCGGATCGACCGCGCCCGGCAGGTGATGCGCGACCAGGGCCTGCTCGCCGTCGTCGTCGCCCGGCTCACCCCCGTCGTCCCGTTCACCGTCATCAACTACGGCGCCGGGGTCAGCCCCATCGGCCGGCGCGAGTTCCTCGTCGGGACGGCGCTCGGCATCGTGCCTGGCACCGTCGCGTATGCCGCCGTCGGCGCCTCCGTCGGCGAGCACGCCTCGGTCATCGGGCTCGCCGGGGCTGCCCTCGTCCTGCTCCTTCTCGCGGCCGGACTGGTCGCCCGGCAGCTGCGACGGCCGTGACCGCCCGCTGGCAGCTAGTGGCTGCGCAGCGCGACGAGGTGACCGATGACCCCCGGAACCCAGCCGGTCTCGCCACGCATCCAGCGGGCGGCGACGAGGTTGGCCGGGACGACGGAGAAGGACCCGCTGAAGCCACCCGCCACGGCGAGATCGGTGCCGAAGACGTCCGTGACGAGCTGCCAGTCGAGGTCGGTATGCCGGTGCAGGTGCTCCCCGATCCCCAGCGCGTAGCGAACGACGAGGCTCGCGTGGTCGGGGCGGTCGGCCGGGGCGCTGGCCGACCACGCGGCATACATCCGGTCGTAGCCCTCGCCCAGCGAGGTGAGGTCGTCGACGTCGACGCCCTCGGCGGCCAGCTCCTCGACGGCGGCCGCGATCCGGGCCAGGTCCGCCTCGGGAACCGGGGCGACCTTGGGGCGCAGCGGCCGGCCGGTGTCCTCCTCGATGTCGGCGAAGGCCGCGTCGACCTCGGCCCGGGCCGGGTCCGGTCGGACGGTCTCGCGCGGACCCGCCTGCTCCTCGCGTCGTCGCCTGAACAGCGCCATGTGCGTCCCTTCCTCGCCATCTGGCCGTCTCGCCGGCCGTCGCCGTCCGAGCGACCGGTGCCATGTGCCGCGCGGACCGGTCCCGGGCTGCGCAGACGTGCCGGCTCGGGCCGTTGTCCGTCACGATCATGCCGTAGGACGTGAGCGCCCGAAGCGCGGCCCGGGCCCGGGCCCGCGGTTCAGGGCTGCTGGGTCGGGGCCCGGCCGCTGCGGAAGGCGTAGACGACGAGGGCCGCCCGGTCGCGGCACCCGGTCTTGGCGAGCAGGTGGTTGATGTGCGTCTTGACCGTGGCCGTCGACACGACGAGGCGCGCCGCGATCTCGCCGTTGGTGCATCCCTCGGCGACGTGGCCGAGGACCTCCTCCTCGCGCTCGGTCAGAGCCACGGCGTCCGGCGGTGCCGGGGGGTCCGGAGCCCGGGGGGCCTCCGGACCGACCAGCGCACCGCCGCCGTCCACTGGACGGGTGCCGGCGAGCGCCTCGAGGAGCCGGTGCTGGACGCCGGGATCGAGGTGCGCGCGGCCGTCCGTGACGGTGCGGATGGCGTCCCGGATCGCGTCCGCTCCGGCGTCCTTGGTGAGGAACCCCTTGGCCCCTGCCTGCAGCGCACCGAAGACCAAGGCGTCGTCGTCGGCATACGTCGTGAGGACGATGACCCGGGCCCGCAGCCCGCGCTCGGCCAGCTCCCGGGTCGCGCTCACCCCGTCCAGCGTGGGCATGTGCAGGTCCATGAGGACGATGTCGGGGTCGAGGCTCTCCACCTGACGGACGGCGTCGGCACCGTCGACGGCCGACCCGACCACGGTCATCCCGTCGAGCAGGCCGACGAGAAGCGTCAGACCCTCACGGACGATGGTCTGGTCGTCGGCGACCAGGACGCGGATCGGCTCAGTCAACCGGCACCAGCTCTTCGGTCGGTCCGTCGCCGAGACCGGCGGTGGGCAGGGTCATCCGGACCCGCCAGCCGCCCTCGAACGGGCCGGACTCGCAGTGGCCGCCGAGGCCGGCAGCCCGCTCGGCGAGCCCGTCGAGGCCGTAGCCGCTCGCCGGTGGAGGGGCGAGGACCCGGCCGCCGCCGTCGTCGACGACCTAGGCCTCGACGGCGTCGCCGGACCAGGTGAGGCTGACGGTGACGCGCGAGCCGGGACCGGCGTGCTTCGTCGCGTTCGTCAGGCTCTCCTGCACACACCGGTAGAGGGTCAGGCCCCTCTGCGAGCTCACCTCGACGGGGTCTCCGGCGACGGTCAGCGTCGCCACCAGCCCGCGCAGCCCCGCCTGATCGACGAGGTCGGGGACGTCCCGCGCACCGGGCAGCCGGTCGCCGCGCAGGGTGGCGACGGCCTGCCGGGCGTTGGCCAGCCCGGACCGGGTGGTGGCCTGGGCGGCGGCGATCTGCCGGACCAGGCGGGGATCGGTCTGCCCGCTCTCGGCCATCAGCCGGGCCCCCTCGAGCTGGACCGAGAGACCCGACATCGTGTGGGCGAGGATGTCGTGGAGCTCGCGGGCGATACGGGCGCGTTCGGAGAGGGCGGCGGCGCGCTCGGTCGCCGCCCGCGCCGCCTCCTGGGCGCGTAGCAGCTCCTCCGCCCGGGCCCGCGCGTCCCGGTTCGCGGCCGCGAAGGCGGTCGCGAGCAGGAGGAACCCGGCGCCCATCGCGAGGTTGAGGGCGGCGCTCACGGGATGGTCCGACGTCAGCGCCTCGGCGGCGCTCGCCGTGGCGAGGACGAGGCCGCCGGCCAGGATCGCCCGGCGCCTACTCATGCGCAGCCCGAGTCCGGCCATCGCCATGAACGCGAGGATGAAGCCCGGACCCGAGGGGTGGATGAGGTCCAGCACCGCGCCGGCCAGGCCCGTTGTGAGCAGCGCGGCGACGAGCGGTCGGCCCGTCAGGTGCTCGTCGAGGGTCGCGATCCATCCGACGAGGGCGACGGTGGTGAGGGCGACGACGGCCGCGGCGGCGGCCGTGGTGTCCGGTAGCCCGTCCACGATCGTCCCGACCGCGATGACGATCGCCGCCACCCACCCGGCGCGCACCAACGGTCGGCGCAGCCGCGCCGGGGCGTCGGCCGCGGCGCTGCTCGCCGTCCAGGGCGGGATCTCGGTCGAGGAAGTGGACATTCGAGGAAAGGATGACCTCACCCCGGCCGGTCCGGCAAGAGGCCCTCCCGACCGGGGTTCCGGGCCGGGGCTCGCCCATCAGTGCGGGAGACGGTCGCTCGAGCCGGCGGCGGCTGCGGTGCGCTCGACCTCGACCATGGCGCGCGCCCTGGCGACGCTGCGGTCGACGAGCCCCCCGTTGCGCTCGGCGACGACCCCGGTGACGATGACCCGGACGGCGACCATGGCCATCGCCATCATGACGAAGGCGGCGGTCCAGGCCTCGCCCCCGGTGATGAGGTGGTCGCGGGAGAAGCCGACGATCCAGCCGGTGAACCAGTGGTCCGCGCCGTAGGCGAAGAGCATCCGTCCGCCGATGACGGCGACCCACAGCGCGGTGAAGCCGGCGCCGGCGCGCGTGACGACCTGCAGGCCCACCCGCCGGACGGAGACGAGCAGGGCGGTGACGACACCGAGCGCGGCGCCGACGGCGACGCCCGCCGCGTCGAGCCACAGGTCGTTGCCGTGGGTGGGGATGCTGCGCAGATAGGTGCCGCAGATCGCCACGACGATGAGCAGCGGCAGGACGAGCCGGCCGCGGTGGATCGGCCGGGTGCCGAGGTTGCTCATGAGGATCCAGGCGAGAAGCCCGAGGTTGAGGACGTACTGGCTGGTGGTCATGTCCGATTCGCTCCTTGGTCGTGGTCGGTGGTCACCGACTCCACGACGATCGGCCATGCCCCGCGGCAGGCGCGTCGGCGCGGGGGTTGAACCCCGGCCGGACGCGCCTCAACCCCTGGGTGGAGACGCGGGCCGGCGCTCGGACCGGAGACGCGCCGGATCGGCTCAGGCGGAGGATCGCCCCAGGCCGCGGACGAAGTCGGCGACGACGGCGGCGAAGCGCTCCGGGGCGTCCTCCTGGACGAAGTGCCCGGCGCCCTCGATGACGGTGTGCGGCCGGCCCTGCGCCCCCGGGATCTTCGACTGCATCCACCGATCTCCCCCGCGGGTGATCGGGTCGCCGTCGCTGAACGCGGTGAGGAAGGGCACCTCGAGGGTGGCGAGTCGCTCCCAGGCGGCCCGGTTGGCGGGGGCCGCCGGGTCGTCGGGGGTGTTCGGGACGAGGTCGGGGAAGGCCCGGATCCCCGCGCACGCGGACTCCTCGGGGAAGGGCGCGGCATACGCGGCGAGGTCGGCGTCGTCGAGGGTGCGCCGGCAGCCCGAGGCGACCATCCGCCCCACCTCGAGCCGCGGTGCGGTACGGACCATCTCGCGGAACGCCTGCCAGGCCTCGGGCATCGGGACGTCGCCGGTCGGCAGGCCGGTGTTCGACATGACGGCGCCGGCGAACCGGTCGGGGTGCTCGGCGAGCAGCCGCATGCCGATGAGGCCACCCCAGTCCTGCCCGACGTAGTGGATGTCGCTCAGCCCGAGTCCGTCGAACACGGCGGCACGTAGCCACTCGACGTGGGCGGCGTACGTGTAGTCGGCGCGCTCGGCCGGCTTGTCCGACCGGCCGCAGCCGATGAGGTCCGGGACGACGACCCGCAGCCCGGCCTCGACGAGGGGCGGGATCATCCGCCGGTAGAGGTAGCCCCAGGTCGGCTCCCCGTGCACGAGGACGACGACCGGGCCGTCGGTGGGGCCGGCGGCGACGTAGGCCATCCGCAGGCCGGTGGCCGGGTCGACCTCCACCCAGCCGGGCTCGTGGTCGAACCCCTCGACGACGTCGAACCGTTCGGCCGGGGTGCGCACGATGTCCATCCCGGCAGTATGCCGCGCCCGCCGGTGGCCGGGACCGCGCGTCGGCGTGACAGGGGCGGGCCCGACGGCTGTAGTGGACCTCGTGCGTCGAGCGGAGCAGGTCGGGTGGCTGATGTTCATGGCGAGCGCGATCTTCTTCGGTTGGTCGGGCGTGCGCGCCGGAGACTGGCTCGTCGTCGCCGGGAGCGTCGTCTTCGGCCTCGCCTGCGTCCTCTTCCTCCTCCCCCACGACTCCGACTGACCCCACCCCGGCCGCGCCGTCCCCAACTTTCCCGCCTCAGGCGGGAATGTGGCACTTGCCCCCGGAACCTTCCGCGGGTGAAGTGCCACCTTCCGGGGTGAAGTGACCCGGCGACCGGCCCGCGACCGGGCCCGCGACGTGGCCCTGGCCCGCTACTTGAGGAACCTGCTCGTCCGGCGGTCGGCGAGCGGCTTGCCGCCGGTCTGGCAGGTCGCGCAGTACTGCAGGGAGGAGTCGGCGAAGGACACCTCGCGGACGATGTCACCGCAGACCGGGCACGTCTCGCCGGTCCGTCCGTGCACCCGCATCCCGGCGCGCTTGGCGTCCTTGAGCTCCTTCGCCGGCTTGCCCGACGCGGTGGCAACGGCGGTCGTCAGCGTCCCGCGCAGCGCGGCATACAGGCTCTCGACGACCTCCGCCGAGAGCTTGTCGGCGATGGCGAACGGCGAGAGCCGCGCCGCATGGAGGATCTCGTCGGAGTAGGCGTTGCCGATGCCGGCGATCGTCGACTGGTCGCGCAGGACGCCCTTGATCTGGGCCCGTCGGCCGCCGAGGATCGCCGCGAACGCCTCCTCGGTGAAGCCGTCGGCGAGCGGGTCGGGGCCGAGCGAGGCGATGCCGGGCACCTCCTGGGGATCGGCGACGAGGTATGCCGCGAGCCGCTTCTTCGTCCCGGCCTCCGTGAGGTCGAACCCCGACCCGTCGGAGAAACGCACCCGCATCGCGATCGGCGACTTGCCCGGCCGGAGCAGCGCCGACGACACCTGGTCCGACCAGCGCAGCCATCCCGCCCGGGCGAGGTGGAAGACGAGATGCGTTCCACCACAGTCGATGTCGATGAACTTGCCGAATCGGGCAACCCCGTCGACGGGCGCCCCGACGAGGGCCTGCGGCGGCGGGGTGAAGGTCTTGAGCACCGAGATCGAGCCGACCTCGGCACCGGTCACGGCCAGACCGGAGGTCCGCTCGGCGAGGAAGTCGACGAGGGCCTGCACCTCGGGCAGCTCGGGCATGGGTTCAGTCTGCCTCAGCCGGGCCTCACCGGACGGCCCGGCGATCCTCGAGCGCGGGACCGAGCAGCCGGGCCAGCTCGTAGCCGTCGCCGCCCCGCAGCACCGGGACCGAGAGGTCGGCGTCCGGCGGTGGCCCGAGGTCGTCCAGGCCCACGGGGATGCCGTTGTTCATGACCTGCTCGCCGACCGACAGCTCGCGCAGGGCGATGGCGCGCACCGCCTCCGGCCGGGAGGCCGCGAACTCGGTGTAGATCCGCGGGTCGTGCTGGCCGTCGTCGCCGACGAGAAGCCACTGGACGTGCGGCATCTCCCGGGCCAGGCGGTGCAGCGCCCCGCGCTTGTGGGCCTGCCCCGACCGGAACCATCCCTCGCTCGTCGGCCCCCAGTCGGTGAGCAGGAGCGGTCCGACCGGGAAGCCGTTTCGGCGCAGGAACCGCTCGAGCGCCGGGGCGGTGTTCCAGGCCCCGGTCGAGAGGTAGATGATCGGCGCCCCCGGGTGGGCGGCCATCAACTCGCGGTACATCGTCGCCATGCCCGGCACCGCCCGGCGGGACCACTCGGAGCGGAGGAAGGTGTTCCACGCGGCGACCATCGGCTTGGGCAGCGACGTCGACAGGACCGTGTCGTCGATGTCGCTGATGATCCCGAACCGCTGAGTCGTCCCGGCGACGAAGACGGGCAGCTCGACCGGCGTCGCGTCCGGCGAGGTGAGGGTCACCGCCTGCCAGCCGGTGCCGAGACCGTGGCCGCGGACGGTGAGGTCGACCAGACCCGCCCGGTCGGTCACCGTCGTGATGCTCCGGTCCTTGACGACGACGGTGACCGGGATGTCGACGGCCGGGGCGGTGACGAAGGCCCGCCATCCGCGCTGCACCTCCTCGGCGGAGCGCAGCCGCGCCGGGACGGGGTGGTCGCTCTCCCCATGGCCTCCGTGCCGGCTCATCAGCACCCGCCCGAGGACCCGGACGAACCCGGACGTGCCGTACCCGGTGTGTGGGACGATCCGGGTCCCCCACCCGCGCTCGCGCAGCGAGTCGGCGACGCGCCGGTTCAGCGCGTCCTCGACGATCGCAGCGGCGTGGGGACGGGCCATACCGGAACTCTAGACAACGCACCGCTCCCCCGCGGTCCCGTTGCGGACCGCCCCCGTCGGCGTGCTTGAGTGGTCGGTATGCCGTCCGCCTACCGCAAGTCCTCGACCCACGTCCCGCAGGGGTACTTCGCCTGGGAGGCGGCCGGGCTACGCTGGCTGACCGCCGCCGGGGGCGCCCGGGCCGTCGAGGTCGTCGACGTCGGGGAGCAGCACCTCGACCTCGTCCGGCTCGACGCGGCGACCCCGACCGGCGGGCACGCCGACGACCTCGGGCGCGACCTGGCCCGGACCCACGACGCCGGGGCCGCGGCATACGGGAGCCCCCCCGACGGCTGGGACGGCGACGGCTTTCTCGGTCCGCTCGCCGAGCCCCTCCCCCTCGACCCCGTCGCGACCTGGCGGAACTTCTACGCCGAACAACGGATCCGGTTCACGGCACGGCTCGGCCGCGACCGGGGCACCTACGACGCCGACGCCGTCGCGGCCCTCGAGCGGGTCGCGGCCCGACTCGAGGCGGGGGGCCTCGACGACCCCGAGCCGCCCGCCCGGCTGCACGGCGACCTGTGGAGCGGGAACGTCATGTGGACCGGCGACGGCGCCGTCCTCATCGACCCCGCCGCGCACGGCGGCCACCGGGAGGGCGACCTGGCGATGCTCGCGCTCTTCGGCGCTCCTGGGCTGGACCGGATCCTCGCGGCGTATGACGAGGTGCACCCGCTGGCACCCGGCTGGCGGGACCGGGTGCCGCTGCACCAGCTCCACCCGTTGATGATGCACGCGGTCCTCTTCGGCGGCGGGTACGTCCGCCAGAGCCTCGCCGTCGCCCGTCGCTACGCCTGACCCCCCCGCGGGCCGTCCCACCCCGGCGGTGCGCGCCCCGGGTCTCTGCTCCTGCGTCCGGGTTTCTGGTCGCCGGAGCAGCCAGAAACCCGGACACAGCGAGGTGGCCCCTGCGCGCGTCCGCGGATTCGGTCGCCAGGGCGACCAGAAACCCGGACGCTGCGGAGAGAGCGGCGGCGAAGGAGGAGCGGCGGCGGGCGGCGGTGCGAGACTGAGCGGATGCAGCTCGCTGACCTCGTCGCGGCGACGAGCGCCCTCGCGGCGACCCGGTCGCGCACGGCGAAGACCGGCGTCCTCGCCGAGCTCATGGCCGCGATGTCGCCCCAGGAGGCCGAGGCCGCCGTCGGGATGCTCCTCGGTCGCCCCCGCCAGGGCCGGATCGGGATCGGCTGGCGCACCCTGTATGCCGCCCGCGAGTCCGGCGCCGCTCCACCCGCCGCCCAGCCCACCCTCTCCGTCGCCGACGTCGACGCCGCACTGGCCCGGATCGTCGCCGCGGCCGGGCCCGGCTCGGCGGGCGCCCGACATACCGAGCTCATCGGGCTCCCCGCCCGGGCCACCGAGGCCGAGCAGGACCTCCTCGGCCGGGCCCTCACCGGAGAGGTCCGCACCGGCGCCCTCGACGGCCTCGTCACCGACGCGCTCGCCGTGGCGGTCGATCGCCCGGTCGAGGAGGTCCGCCGAGCGGTCATGCTCAGCGGTACCCTCGGCGGCACCGTGCGGCAGGGCCTCACCGACGCGGGGTCGCTCGCCGGGGTCGGACTCGCCGTCGGCACACCGGTCCAGCCGATGCTCGCCTCGACGGCCACCGGGATCGCATCGGCCCTGGAGACCACCGGCCGTGCCTTGGTCGAGTACAAGTTCGACGGCGCGCGGATCCAGGTGCACCGCACCGGCGACGACGTCGGCGTCTACACCCGCAGCCTCGCCGACATCACGGCGCGGGTCCCCGAGATCGTCGCGGTCGCCCGGTCGCTGCCGGTGCGCGAGGCGATCCTCGACGGCGAGACGCTCTCCCTCGACGAGACCGGGGCGCCGCGTCCCTTCCAGGAGACGATGAGCCGCTTCGGCGCCGACGCGGCCCGCGATGTGCTCCTCGCGCCGTGGTTCTTCGACGTCCTCCACGTCGACGGCACCGATCTCATCGACCGGCCACTGTCCCGGCGGCTCGAGGTGCTCGCCCGGGTCGCCCCCGAGTACCGGATGCCCGGGCGGGTCACGGGCGACGCCGCGGTGGCCCAGCGGGTCATGGACGACGCGCTCGCGGCGGGGCACGAGGGCGTCGTCGTCAAGGACGTCGACTCCCCGTATGCCGCCGGCCGGCGCGGGAAGAGCTGGGTCAAGGTCAAGCCGGTGCACACCTACGACCTCGTGGTCCTGGCCGCCGAGTGGGGATCGGGCCGTCGGGAGGGGTGGCTCTCCAACCTCCACCTCGGCGCGGCGGACCCGGAGGGCGTGGCGGGCGAGCCGGGAGGCTTCGTCATGGTCGGCAAGACCTTCAAGGGCCTCACCGACGAGATCCTGCGCTGGCAGACCGAGACCTTCCCCGGCTACGAGGTGCGCAGCACTCGGCAGGCGGTGTTCCTCCGGCCCGAGATCGTCGTCGAGATCGCGATCGACGGTGTGCAGCGCTCGAGCCGCTATCCCGGCGGCCTCGCCCTGCGGTTCGCCCGGGTCAAGCGCTACCGCCCGGACAAGACCGCCGCCGAGGCCGACCGGATCGAGACGCTCCGGTCCATGCTGCGGGGGTAGCCGAGACGGACCACCCGGCCCGGGGCCCGCGGCATACCGGCCATACTGGCCCGATGAGCGAACGGATCACGGTCCCCACGTCCGACGGCCCGATGCCCGCCCACCTGTGGCGCCCCGAGTCCGGCAGCGGTCCCGGCCTCCTTCTCCTCCAGGAGATCTTCGGCGTCAGCGCCTACATCCGGCAGCGCGCCGAGGATCTCGCCGGGCTCGGCTACGTCGTCATCGCTCCCGAGCTGTACTGGCGGCTCGGGGTCTCGGAGGTCCCGGCCGGGCCCGACATGCTCCAGGAGGGCATGGGCCTGGCCGGCCGGTTCGACTGGGAGAAGGGCGTCGCCGACAGCGTCTCGGCCCTCTCCGCGCTGCGGGACCGACCGGAGGTGACCGGCGGGGTCGGGGTGATCGGCTTCTGCTTCGGTGGGGGCATGGGCTTCAACGTCTCGGCCGTCGACGACCCGGCGGTGCTCGTCAGCTACTACGGATCGGCCTTGCCCGGGCTGCTCGACCTCGCACCGCAGGTCACCTGCCCGAGCATGCACCACTTCGGGCTCGACGACGCCTACATCGGCGGCTCGACGCTGTCCGCGATCACCGACGCCGTGACGCCCCAGGGCGCGGTCGTCGAGACCTACGAGGGCGCCGACCACGCGTTCGACAACGCGGACTTCGTCAACTTCCACGGTCCGGCCTCCAGCACCGCCTGGGAGCGGACGGCGACCTTCCTCGCCGAGCACCTCCCGACCGGCTGACCACCCCCGCGGCCCTCCCCCGCCAGACCCTCCCGTCCTGCACGAACCTCTGCTAGCAGAGGTTCCTGCCGGACGGGGGTGTTGCAGCACCCCCGTTCTGCAGGAACCTGTCCGTCGGCGTGGGCGACCGTCCGGACCTCAGAGCAGCGCGCGGATCGCCTCCGTCGCGCCCCGGAGGTAGCGGGTGATGACCGCGCGCTCCTCCACGGTGAGGGTGCGCTCGAGCCCGGCGAGCGAGGTGAACATCGGCATGAGGTAGCCCAGGACCTCCTCGCGGCCGGACTCGGTGATGACGACCTGCGTGCGCCGCCGGTCGGAGACATGCGGCCGACGGACGACGTGGCCGCGATCGGCGAGCCGGTCGACGATCCCCGAGGCCGCCGCCGAGGTCACCCCCAGCTCGCGGGCGATCTCGACCGGGCCGACCGCGCCCTCGATCACGACCTCGAGGGTCTGCAGCTCGTGGTGGCTGAGGGCGGCGCGGCGTGCCACGGCCGGCGTGACCTGACTGCCGACCGCGATGAGCTCGCGCAGCGCGAGGAGGGACTCGGTCTGCTCCCAGGCGGCGGCGAAGGCGGTGTTGGGCAGCTCCGGGGTGCCCGGTCCGTCGGCGGCCGGGCCGCGGCCATGGCTGCCCGGTCCGTCGGAGTCCGGGACGCGACCGTCGGCGCCAACGCTCGACGGCCCGGTTGAGCCCATCGGCTCGGCTGATCTACGATCGCTCACGAAATTAGCAACCTTCTTAGTTACCTACTAAGTGACCAGACCACTGTACCCGGGAGCGACGATGACCGACCTGACCACCGTCTTCATCCGCCGCCGCCGCGCCTGGGTGGTCGCGGTCGCGACCATCCTCGTCGGCCTCGTCCTCATCGCCCTCGGCGAGGCCGACCGCCAGCCCTCCCCGACCGAGACGCTGCCGCGCGGCTCCGACAGCGCGACAGTCGCCCGGCTCCAGGAGCAGCTTCCTCAGGGCTCGGGATCGAGCGCCATCGTCGTCTTCAGCGCCGATGCGGGGACACTCTCGCAGGCCGACGTCTCGTCGTTGCGTGGCTCCTTCGCCGATGTCCTGGGCCGCACGTGGACCGGGAGCGCGGCCTCGAGCGGCGACCAGGGCACCGGTTCGAGCGGCGACCAGGGCACCGGCTCGACCGGCCAGCAGGCCGGCACCCAGGGCGCCGGCGGCCAGGGCCCGCCCGGGCTCGTCGTCAGCGATGACCAGAGCGCCGCGTTCGGGATCGTGCCCATCGCGGCCGAGGGCAACGCCGCGAACTCCGCGGCGGTCGCCGACCTGCGCGCCCAGGTGAGCAAGGACGCCCCGGACGGCGTCACGGCCCAGGTCACCGGCCCGGCCGCCGTCCAGGCCGACCTCGGCGCCGTCTTCAACGGGGCGAACACCCGGCTCCTCCTCGCGACGGCCTCCGTCGTGGCCATCCTGCTGCTCATCACCTACCGCAGCCCGATCCTCTGGCTCGTCCCGCTCATCGTCGTCGGCATCGCCGACCGGATGACGTCGACGATCGCCACCCACGCCCTCGGCTGGCTCGGGATCCAGTGGGACGAGTCGACCGTCGGGATCCTCTCGGTCCTCGTCTTCGGCGCCGGCACCGACTACGCCCTTCTGCTCATCTCCCGCTACCGCGACGAACTGCGGCTCACCGAGGACCGGTATGCCGCAATGGCCCACGCGCTCAAGCGCACCGGCGAGGCGGTCATCGCCAGCGCGACGACGGTCGTCCTCGGGGTGCTCACCCTCCTGCTGTCGCTCATCCCGACGACCCGCGGCCTCGGTGCCGCGAGCGCCATCGGCATCGTCGTCGCCGCCGGCTACGCCCTCGTCGTCCTCCCCTCGGTGCTCGTCCTCTTCGGGCGGTGGATCTTCTGGCCGGTCGTCCCCCGCGTCGGCCAGGACCAGCTCGTCGAGACCCGCTCGACCTGGCGGCGGATCGGGGACGTCGTCGCCCGGCGCCCTGCGGGATTCGTCGCCGGGACCCTCGTCGTCCTCGCCGGCCTCGCCGTCGGGATCGGCCAGATCGACCAGGGCCTGTCGACATCCGACCAGTTCATCAAGAAGCCCGAGGCCATCGCGGCGGCCGAGCGACTCGCCCGGTCCTTCCCGGCGGGCAGTGCCGACCCTGTCATCGTCATCACCCGCGGCGACGGGCAACAGGTCGCCGAGACCGCCTCGTCGGTCGACGGTGTCGCCTCCGCGCGGGTGACGAACGGCGGCAACGGCCTGACCCGGGTCGACGTCGTCCTCGACGCCGGACCCGGCACCGACGCCGCCGCGCAGGGGGTGCGCGACGTGCGCGCCGCCGTGGCAGACTCGCCGAGCACCTATGTCGGCGGCAGTGAGGCGCAGTCCATCGACGCGGCCGACGCCGCCTCGCGCGACCGTCTCGTCATCCTGCCGCTCATCCTCGGCCTCGTGTTCGTCGCCCTCGTCCTCCTCCTGCGCTCGCTCGTCGCGCCGGTCATCCTCGTCCTGACCGTCGTCGCGACCTACCTCGCCGCCCTCGGCGCCGCCTGGTGGGTCTTCACCGGCGTCCTCGGCTTCGAGGCTCTCGACGTCACCGCCCCACTGACGTCGTTCCTGTTCCTCGTCGCGCTCGGGGTGGACTACAACATCTTCCTCGTCACCCGGGCCCGGGAGGAGTCCGCCGGCCATGGGACCCGCGAGGGGATGCTGCGTGCTCTCGCCGCGACCGGCGGGGTCATCACGAGCGCCGGCATCCTCCTCGCGGCCGTCTTCGCCGTGCTCGGCGTGCTTCCGCTCGTCGTCCTCGCCCAGATCGGCGCGATCATCTGCATCGGCGTCCTGCTCGACACCCTCGTGGTCCGGACCGTCCTCGTGCCGGCCATCGCCGTCCTCCTCGGCGACCGGTTCTGGTGGCCGCGGCGGGTCGGCCCGGCGGCCGACCCGGGCTAGTTGAGCGCGGCCCCGCCCGGGTCCGGGTTCTGGGGCACCGCGTGGAACTGCTGGATGAGCGCGGTCTCGCGGCGCAGGATCGCGATGACGGCGCGCAGCCGGGCCGGCAGGTCCGGCGCCTCGAGGACCCGTTGCCGGTCCGGGATCTCGAGGATCGTCTCGTCGGCGATCCGGTAGGGCAGCTCGCGCATCGTCGTGGTCAGCTCGGTCGGCTCCGCCCCGAGGGCCGCCCGGTATGCCGCATACGCCTCGGTGATCCGTTCGACGAGCTCGCCGACGACGGGCTCGTCGCTGCCGGCCTCGGGTAGCCAGGTCACCGAACCGGTGAGGTACGGCGTCTGGGCCGCGTCGTCGATGCCGTCGAGGGTGAACCGCCGGGTCCCCGTCGCAACGAGGGGATAGCGCGGGGTGCCCGCCTCCGACGAGGCCGCGGCGAGCGCGTCGATCCGCGCCTCACAGCCGACTCCGTAGAGGTCGGTGGCCGCACCCTCGCCGGTCTCGTTGCCGCGCCGGATCGCCACGACCCCGAACCGGCGCTCCTCCTCGGGCCGCTCGAGCAGGTCGTGGAGCAGCTGGACGTAGCGGGGCTCGAAGATCTGCAGGGGCAGACGTGCGCCCGGCAGCAGGACGGCGCCGAGCGGGAAGAGCGGCAGCGACGGCATACCCCCGACGATACGAGCGGGACGCCCCCGGTGGCACGATCGGGCCCGGTCGTGCCCGACCCGTTATCGGCTGCGCTCGCGCAGCCCGCGCACATAGGCCGCCTGCCCGAGGTGCTGCGTGATATCGCCCAGGACCGAGACGACCCGGGCCGCCGTGGTGACCGGAGGGTCCCAACGCTCGTCGATGACCTTGTCGAAGTCCTCGACGGTGAACGAGCGCACGACGCCGGCCGTGCGGTTGTAGACCGCCTCGTGGTACTCGGCGAGCAGGTACGGCTCGGTCAGGACGAACGCGCCGACCTCCTCGGCGCTCTGCCCGTAGCCGATGGTCGCCACGTCGTAGGGCAGGGCGAACCGGTCGGCGAACCCCTGCTCCATCCACACCTGCTCCTCGGCGATGAGGTCGCTGAGGTGGTCGTCCTGGACGCGGGAGAGGTGCCACAGCAGCCAGGCCATCGAGTTCGACCCGGGGTCGGGCCGCCACAGCAGGTCCTCGGCCCCGAGTCCGTCGATGAGGTCCGGAATGGCCACCCGGACCCGCGCGAAGGCGTCCATCAGGATGCCGCGGGTCAGCTCGAGGTCGGGTGCGGGGACGAAGTCGGCCGATGAGGTCATGTCGATCCACCTTCCAAGCGGTCGGCGCGCTCGAGGCGCCGTCGATGTGTGGTCGTGGTCGCCGTGGTCCCGGGGCGGGACCCGGTATGCCGCTGGGTCACCTACCCCCGCGCCGCCGCCGCATCCCTCGGCCGCGGCATACGTGGGAAACGGTCAAGAGAAGGTGAAGTAGCGGAGCAGGACGTAGGGCACGCTGAAGGCGATCGTCACCGCCGTGACGATGAGGCCGTACTTCGTGAACGTCCAGAACGAGATGGGATAGCCGTTGCGCTTGGCGATCCCGACGATGACGACGTTGGCGCTCGCGCCGACGGCGGTCGCGTTGCCGCCGAGGTCGGCGCCCAGCGCGAGGGCCCACCACAGCGACTGTTGCTGGGGAGCGAGGCCGGCGTGGGGGCCGACGAGGTCGAGGACGAGGGGGGACATCGTCGCGACGTAGGGGATGTTGTCGACCAGGCCGGACAGGAAGGCCGACCCGACGAGGATGCCTTGCGCGGCGAGGAGGTGGTTGTCACCGACGGCGTTCGTCACGCTGCTGGCCAGCTCGCCGATGATGCCCTGGTCGACGAGCGAGCCGACCATGATGAACAGCCCGGCGAAGAAGACGAGCGTCTCCCACTCGACGTCCTCGAGATAGACCGCGTGGTCCATCCGTGAGACGAGGACCGCGGCGCCGGCGCCGAGCAGGGCGATGAGCGAGGGCTCGATGTGATGGAGCGAGTGGGTGACGAAGCCGGTGAGGACGAGCGCGAGCACGGCGAGCAGCCGGTAGAGCAGCGGCCGGTCGGTGATGGCGTCGGCGCCGCGCAGGGCCATGAGGGCCTTGGCCTTGTCCGGGTCGTAGCCGAGCCTGCGGCCCCAGATGAACCAGATGAGGACGATGAAGACGCCGATGAGGACGACGACGATCGGCGCGAGGTGCATGAGGAAGTCGTTGAAGGTCAGGCCTGCCCGGCTCGCGATGATGATGTTGGGCGGGTCGCCGATGAGGGTGGCCGTGCCGCCGATGTTGCTCGCCATCGCCTCGGCGATGAGGAACGGGATCGGGTTGAGCCCGAGCCGGTCCGTGACGAGCAGGGTGACCGGCGCGATGAGCAGCACCGTCGTCACGTTGTCGAGCAGCGCGGAGGCGACGGCGGTGATGAGGCAGAGCAGCACCATCATCCGGAAGGGTCTCGCGCCGGAGCGCTGGGCGGCCCAGATGGCGAGGAACTCGAAGACCCCCGTCTGTCTGATGACGCCGACGATGATCATCATCCCGAGAAGCAGGAAGATGACGTTCCAGTCGATCCCGGTCTCCTGGGAGAAGAACGCGCTGTGACCCCGAGCCGCACCGATGACGACCATCGCCGCGGCTCCGCCGAGCGCGGCGGCGACGCGGTGGACCCGCTCGGTGGCGATGAGGACGTACGCCGTGACGAAGACGATGATCGCCAGGTATGCCGTGAGGCTCACCGCTGACCGTCCTCCTGCGGCTGCGCGGGTGGCGGGAGGATGTCCTTCTCGAGCCGGTGTCTCATCAGCGGACTGCTCTGGCCGGCCCGGGTCGCGATGGCCGCGAGGGCTCGGGAGAGCATGACCGCGCCGTGGTAGGTGCCGTCCTTGTCGCGCACGACGATGAGCGGCGCGTGCTCGGCCACCATGACGGCGGCGATCTCGAGGACGGTGTCCTCGGGGAGCACGGACGGGAGGGTCTTGGCGACGAGCTGCTGCGCGTCCAGGAGCTCTCCGATCGTCGTGTCGTTGAGCTTGGCGCACAGCTCGTCGGCGCCCTTCTCCTCGAAGACATGAGCGAGGTGGGGGTCGTCCCGGACGTACTGCGGCAGGATCACGGCAAGCAGCTGGCTGCCCGGGACGACGGCGATGGGCACCCCCGCGTCGTCGGCGACGACGAGACCGGGCAGGCGGTACTCCGCGATGACCCGCGCCGCCTCCGACCCGAGGGTGTCCCGCGAGACGGTGGGGATGTGCTCGGCCAGATGGGCTGCGATCATGCCGCCAACTCTTCCACAGGCCTGGACCGGCGACCGGCTCGTGCACGGCGGTGCCGTCGGCCCGTCATGCGGCAGCGGCGACCGGCTCCCGGTGAGGGCCGGCCGCCGCTGCGCCGTCCGGCGGAGCCGCGCGGGTGGGGCGGTCAGCGACGGCGCTGACCGCCCCAGGCGATCTCCCAGGTCACGTTGTCGCCGTGCTGCTGGGTCCAGAAGGTCCGCCACGTGCTCTCGTAGGGGCGGGGGGCCGTGGCGCCGAGGAGGCCCCCGATGCTCGGGTCGCCGTCCGAGACATGGATCCCGGTGATCTCGTTGTCGCCGTCGTTGTAGCCGGGCGAGGTGGTCGCGTCGTAGAGCGCTGAGGCGTCCCGGCCCTCCGCGAGGAACCGGGTGACCCGCGGTGCACGCGCGTCGTGGTCGCGGTCGTCCTCCCGGTCGAGGCTGACGACGTAGCCGGAGTCGAGCGCGTCACGCTGGGCGTGGAGACCGTCGCCGGCGTCCTCGACGACGAGGATGTCGTCCTTCGTCGCGAAGGCGATGTTGTCGAAGCCGGTGTGCCCCACGTCGCCGGCCAGGACCATCGAGATCCGGCCGGTTCGGGCGCTGGCCGAGCGCTGCGCGATCCGGAAGATGCCGCCGTAGGCGCCCGGAAGGGTACTGGCGGTCGAGGTGTCACCGGTCTCGGTGAAGTAGAACTCCCGGAAGCCGGTCCCCGGGCGGAAGACACCGTTCTCGGGCCGCTTCATCGGCGTCGCGGACGCCGCGGCGGCGGCCGCCGTCGCGTCGAAGGCATCGGTCCCGTCGTGGACGGTCACCCACCGGGTGCGGAAGGACCGGCCGTAGGTGTGCAGGTCGGTGAGGAACGAGCTGGTCGGGTCGGCCTGGACTTCGCCCGCGGTCACCGGCGACCCGCCCGGGCGCTGGATCTGCAGCGCCTGGAGCGCCCCACCCGCGGTGAGGTCGTACTTGTCGTCCGGGACGAACCGGTAGACGTAGCTGTTGGGCACCTTGCCGCCCGACGCCTTCGCGCCGCCGATGTCCTCGACGAGCCAGACGTTGCCGTCCTTGTCGTTCTGGATGCCCTCGTAGCCCCCGGAGCCGAGCCCCGACAGGGGCACGGCCGCACCCGTGGTCGGGTCGCCGGCCGCGTCGAGCTCGACGCCGAAGACCCCGCCCCGCGGGGCGCCGGACTCGGCCGTGAGCAGCAGCTGGTGGGTGAACGGGTCCCAGGTGATGCCGTCGATCGTCGGGAACGCCGACCCATCGGCGAGGCCGTCGCAGACGAGGGTGACCCGCTTGGCCGGGTCGCTCTCGTCGAGGTCGATCCGGGTGACGTAGCCGCGCGGCCCCGCCTCGTGGCCCTGGTAGAGGTAGTGCCGACCGCCGAAGATGAGGTAGACGTTCTTGTCCGGCTCGGTCTTGAAGGCCTCGTGCTGGTCCTGGGTCAGCGGACCGCCGTTGCTCGTGTTGTAGCCGTAGTGGGTGAGGCCGTTCACGGTGTCCGGGTTGGCCAACGGCATGGTCCCCCAGGCCACGGCCACCTGGCTCGCGCTCGGGGTGAGGACGTTGTTGGCGACGCCGACTCGGGGGTTCGGGTTCGGGACGTCGAGAACGCTCAGGCCGCTGGAGGCGGTCGCCGGCGTCCAGGCGATCAGGCCGGTGGCGGCGGCCGCGAGGGCGAGCGCTGCCGTGGTCGTGCGCTTGTTCATCGGTTCTCCTGGCTCCGGGCCGGGCAGGTCCCGGCCGCAGCACCCAGCAGACCCCGGCCCCGGCGACGCGCGGGCGAGCCCGACATGGCCGCCCGGTGAAAAGGGGGCGACGAGTGGTTGTGCCGGGCCGGTCCGGGCGCGCCGGGCATGCCGGACGAATGCCGTGTATCCGCCGCTGGCGGTCCTCCGCCTCCGCGTCGCCGCGCGCGAGGTCCGGGGTTACGCTGAGCGATCGGCCGGGTGGCAGGGCAGACGCCCGGTCGACGGGGCGCAGGTGAAGAGGGACGCCATGCTCGTGAGGAACAGCTACAGCCAGGCGTACATCGCCTCGACGCGGACGACGCTCCGCGCGACGGTGACCGAGTACCGCAAGCTGGCCAAGTCCGGCGCGCCCGAGGGCGACTTCGAGCGCCAGTTCTTCAACCACCTGGTGCTCGCCCTCGAGATGTACTTCTCGCACCGTCAGCGCGGGCTCGAGGGCAAGGACGGCAACCCGCTCACCGAGGTCCGGGTCCTGGCCGAGTCGATCATGGCCAACGACGGTCGGCTGCTCGACGACGGCCCGGTCACGCACGCCCCGGAGCGCTCGGTGCTCGGCTACCGGGCGGGTGACCTCATCCGGCTCGATCCCGACAGCTTCACCCGGCTGTGCGAGGCCTTCCTCGACGAGATCGAGGTCCGCTACCGCTGAGGCGGCACCGGTAACCTCGCGCCATGGCGACCTTCGGCGGCATCCCGGCCGACGCGACGCAGTTCTACCGGGAGCTGACGTTGGCGAACAGCCGGCACTGGTGGGCCGCCAACAGCGAGCGGTATGCCGCGCACGTCCGCGGTCCGGTGCAGGACCTCCTCGACGTGCTGGCCGACGAGTTCGGCGAGGGCACGCCCTACCGGCCGCAGCGCGACCTGCGGTTCAGCCGGGACAAGTCCCCCTACAAGGACCATCAAGGCGCCCTCGTCCAGGCGGTCCCCGGCATGGGCTACTACGTCCAGGTCAGCGCCGACGGCCTGCTGACCGGTGCGGGCTACCTGCCCCAGGGGCCGGACCAGCTGACCCGGCTGCGTGCCGCGATCGACGCTCCCGCGGCGGGCCGGCAGCTCGAGACCCTCCTCAACCGGCTCGACGAGGCCGGCTTCGACCTCGAGGCGGAGGCGGTGAAGACCCGCCCGCGCGGCGTCGCCGCCGACCATCCGCGGCTGGACCTCATGCGGCTGAAGCACGTCATCGTCGTCCGCCGGCACGGCGAGGTGCCGTGGATGGCCACTCCCGAGGTGGCCGACCGGGTCCGCGCGGACTGGCGCGCCGTGCGTCCCCTCGTGGAGTGGCTGGTGAGCCACGTCGGCCCGAGCACCATGGCCGACGTGCGTGCTCGGCGCCGCTGACGACACCCGCCGGTCACGCCCAGGGGAACGTCCGGTCGATCTGCGTCGGGGTGGCCGGGTCCACGGGCGAGCTGCCGGGGTCGGTGAGCGTGCCGGTCCGGACGGTCCGGCCGTCGACGAGCCGCTCCCAGTACGTCGTCGTCCGTCCGCCCGCCTCCCGGACCGGGCTGGCCAGGAGCGAGTGGACGGCGAGGCCACGCCCTCCGGCCCGGTGCCGACCCGCGTGCCACTGCAGCGTCGTCCCGTTGTCGACGGCGAGGTAGGACGTGCCGTCCCGGCCCAGGCCGATGGTGAGCCGGGCGGTCCGCGCGCCGGCGAGGTCGCGCTGCAGCCGGGCGCCGAGGTCCCAGTCGTCACCTCCGCCGACGAGCGGCACGGCCATCCCCGCGACCCGCTTGCGCAACGCCGCCCGGGCACCCGGCCCGACCTCGGCCGACACGCCCGACCCGGTGAGAAGGCCCGCTGCCGCGAGCCTGCGCAGCAGGGTCGCGAGCCGCGTATGGGCCACGCCGCGCGGGCTGAGCCCGACAAGGGAGCCGAAGGTCGCGAGCAGGTCCCGGCCCGGCACGGTGCCCTCGGGCAGCGAGAGGTCGAGCACCGCCACCTCGCCCGGGTGTGCCGCCGGGCGCAGGCACACGATGGTGCCGACGATCTCGAGGGTGACCGCCGTGGGCCGGCTGGCCGCGCGGGCGGCGTCGCTCCCCTCGATCCGTTCGACCCAGTCCGCCCACCCGTCGTGGTCGCCGTCGAGGGCGTCGCGGCCCGCCCCCGTCGTCGTCAGGTCGATGAGGCGCAGCGGGGCGCCGGGCTCGGTCGCGGCACCGGTGGCCGCCTCGACGCCGGGGCCGGTGACCTGGCCGGTGCCCGGCGTCCGCGTCGAGAGCATGCCGCTCGCGAGGACCGCGCCGGACAGCAGCCCGACGAGTCCCGACGTGAGACCGGTGCGCCGCAGCACCGCAGCAAGAGCCATGCCGCAAGGAGCACGGCGGACCGGCGCCTGATACCAGTGACCGGCGCCGAGGCCCCGGCGGCGACCCGAGCCGAGGGCCGTGACCTCGGTTACGGGAGGGACCCCGCTCGCCGCACCCGTGCGACCCTGGCCCTGTGAGCAGGGACCTCAGCGCCGGGGCCGTCGTCGTCGCCATCGACGGCTCCCAGGACGCCGATCGGGCCCTGGAGTGGGCGGTCGACCAGGCGGCCCTCGAGGGACGGCGGCTCGTCACGCTCACCGCCGGCGACGTGCCGGCCGAGCACGGTCGGGCCGCGGCCGAGTCCGCCCGGGCACGCCATCCCGGGCTGTCGGTCGAGGCCCTCACCCGGGCCGCGGACCCGCGCGAGGCGCTCATCGACGCGTCCACGACGGCCCATCTGCTCGTGCTCGGGTCCCGAGGGCGCGGGACGCTGGGGAGCCTGCTCCTGGGGTCGGTCAGTGCCGCCGTCAGCGCGCACGCGGCCTGCCCGGTGGTCGTCTGCCGCCCGCCCGCCGGGTCCGGCGGCGGCGGCGTGCTCGTCGGGGCCGACGGCACGGCGCAGTCCCGTCAGGTCATCGAGTTCGCCTTCCGGCAGGCCTCGCTCCGGCGCTCCCCGCTGACCGTCCTGCACTGCTACTGGGATGCCGCGGCCGCCGTCAGCGGACTCGAGGAGGCCACGCCGGAGATGCTGGACCGACCCGAGTTCGGTGAGCTGCGCGCCGTTCTGGCCGAGTCCGTCGCGGGCTTCGGCGAGATCTTTCCCGACGTGACGCTCACCCTCAGCGCCCGACATGGGCTCCTGGACCGGGTGCTCGCCTCGGGAAGCGCGGGCTGGGGGCTCATCGTCGTCGGCCGGCACCCGGTGACCTCGCTCGGCAGGGCCCTGACCGGCTCGATCGCGACGGCGGTCCTCGAGCGCGCGACCTGTCCCGTTGCCGTCGTCCCGGAGGCGGCAGCGACGGGATGATGATCGGTACCCGGGGCGAGGGCGGGCGGGTGCCCTCCCGTGCCCGTGGGAGAGAAGTCGAAGGGAAGGGCGTTGACGCCACATGGTCGGCTACGTCTTCGACATCCTCCTGGTGGTCCTCCTCGTTCTCGTCAACGCTGCGTTCGCCGGCAGCGAGCTGGCCCTCGTCTCGCTGCGCGAGGGCCAGCTGAGGCAGATCGAGCGGGAGCACGGGCTCGGCGCCCGCCGGCTCGTCCGGCTGGCCAGGGACCCCGCCCGCTACCTCACGACGATCCAGATCGGGATCACCCTGGCCGGATTCCTCGCATCGGCGACGGCGGCGGTCTCCCTCGCCGAGCCCATCGCCCCGCACGTGTCGTTCCTCGGCTCGGCGGCCGAACCGGTGACGGTGGCGGCCGTCACGCTGGTGCTGGCCTTCTTCACCCTCGTCTTCGGGGAGTTGGCGCCCAAGCGGCTGGCCATGGAGCATTCGGCACGATGGGCGCGAGTCGTCGCGGTCCCGCTCGACGCGATGTCGCGGATCTCCCGACCGGCAGTGTGGCTGCTCGTCGCCTCGACCAACGCCGTGGTGCGGATGACGGGCGGACACCCGGAGGCGGGCCGGGAGCGGACCAGCCCCGATGAGCTGCGTGAGGTCGTCGCCGGCCTGCCCTCGCTCAGCCGGGAGCAGCGACAGATCATGACGAGCGCCCTCGGGATCAGCGAACGCACGCTGCGCGAGGTCCTCGTCCCACGGGTCCAGGTCCATGCCGTCGATGCGGACATGGCCGCCGCCACGGCGCGCCGCCGTCTGGCGGCCGCCGGCCACTCCCGGGCCCCCGTCCTGCGCGGCCGGGACCTCGATGACACGGTCGGGGTCGTGCACTGGGCCGCGCTCATGGGCGAGCCCGACACGACGGTCGAGAAGGTCATGGCCCCGGCGGTGCTGTTCCCGGACACCCTCAGCGTGGGACAGGCGCTGCACGAGCTCATCGTCAGCAGGCAGCAACTGGCGCTCGTCATCGACGAGCACGGGTCGGCCGTCGGCATCGTCACCCTCGAGGACCTCGTCGAGGAGATCGTCGGGGAGATCTACGACGAGACCGACCGCGACGCCGGCGGGCGTGTGGAGGGGTCGGACGGCACGTTCCGGCTCCCCGGGACCTTCCCGGTCCACGATCTCGAGGATCTCGGCATTCGGCTGGACGAGGGCGAGCTGGGACGGGTCTACACCACCGTTGCCGGACTGATCCTGTGGCACCTCGGACGACTCCCGTCCGGTCCCGGGGACTGCGTCGTCGTCGCCGGCTGGCGCTTCGACGTCGCGGCCGTGACCCGCCGCGCGATCACCCAGGTCGTCGTCTCCCGGGTGGGTCGCGACGGGGACGGCGCCCGCTGAGGCCTCCGGACGCAGCGTCCCCGGCCGCGCTCAACGCGCGCGGAGCCACCGCCGGAGGAGCTTGGCGATCTCACCGGTCCACAGCACGACCGAGGCCATGGCGGCGGTGACGCCCCACTGCGCCGGGCTGAGCGACGCGGTGCCGAAGGCCGCCTGGAGGACCGGGATCTCGACGACGGCGACCTGGAGCAGGACCGCCAGCGCCAGGGCTCCCCACAGCCAGCGGTTGACGAACAGGTGGCGGAAGGCGCTCGCGGTCGCGGACCGGGAGTTGAGCACGTTCGCCACCTGGGCGAACACGAGGGTGGTGAAGGCTGCGGTGCGGGCCGTCGTGAGGTCTGCCGTTCCCGCGACGAGGCCACCGGGCAGGAAGATGTCGAGGGTGAGCAGGGTCGAGGCGCCCATGACGACGCCGACGCCGAGCACCGTGGCCCACATCTGCCCGTCGAGGATGCGCTCGCCCGGTCGGCGCGGGGGCCGCGCCATGACGTCGTCGACGCCCGGGTCGACGCCGAGCGCGAGGGCCGGCGCTGAGTCCGTGACGAGGTTGATCCACAGGATCTGGGTCGCAAGGAGCGGCAGGACGAGCCCCTCTCCGGACCCGGTCAACCCGATGACCCCGGCGAGGACGACGCCGAAGAAGACGGTGACGACCTCGCCCATGTTCGAGGAGAGGAGGTAGCGCAGGAACGTCGTGATGTTGTCGAAGATCCGGCGGCCCTGGCGAACGGCGGCGACGATCGTCGCGAAGTCGTCGTCGCCGAGGATCATCGTCCCGGCCTCCTTGGTCACCTCGGTCCCCGTCACTCCCATCGCCACCCCGATGTCGGCCGACTTCAACGCCGGCGCGTCGTTGACGCCGTCGCCGGTCATCGCGACGACCTGGCCCTTGGCCTGGAGGGCGTCGACGATCCGGAGCTTGTGGGAGGGCGCCACCCGGGCGAAGACGCTGACCCGCGCCACCTGGTGGGCGAACTCGTCGTCGTCGAGCTCGTCGAGCTCGAGGCCGGTGAGGACCCCCGCCCCCTCGCCGACGATGCCGAGGTCGGCGGCGACCGTGCTCGCCGTGCTCGGGTGGTCGCCGGTGATCATGACGATGCGGATGCCCGCCCGGTGTGCCTCCGCGACGGCGGCGAGCGCCTCGTCCCGTGGCGGGTCAATGATGCCGGCGACGCCGAGGTAGACCAGGTCATCCTCGGCGGAGTCGTCGAGGTCCTCGGGGCCGGGGTCGGTCGGGTCGACCGGGCGGTAGGCCACCCCGATCGTCCGATACCCGCGCCGGGAGAGGCGCTCCACCTCGTCGAGGGCGCGTGCCTGTCCCGACGCGTCGAGCCGGACGACCCGTTGACCGACCCGGACCCAGGAGCAGTGGTCGAGGAGGACGTCGGGAGCGCCCTTGGTGAACAGGTGCCGCTCGGCCGATCCGTCGAGGGCGCCGAGGGCGGACATCATCTTGCGCTCGGAGGTGAACGGGATCTCGGCCGTGCGCTCGAAGCCCCCGACCCGATCGAGGGCCCCATCGAGCTTGTGCGCCGCGACGAGGAATGCCGCCTCGGTCGGGTCGCCCTGAACCCGCCATCCGTCGCCGTCGTGCCCGACGGAGGCGTTGTTGGCCAGCGACCCGCCGACGACGACCTCCGTCGCGGCCTCGATGACCTCGGCGTTCGGGTGCGGTCCAGCGCCGGGCCAGACCGCCGCGGGGTCGTCGGGCGCGGCGACCACCCGGGGAACGCCAGCCGGCTCGTACCCGGTCCCGGTGAGCTCGACGGCGCCGATCGGGGTGATGACCGCTCGGAGGGTCATCTCGTTGCGAGTGAGGGTTCCGGTCTTGTCGGAGCAGATGACCGTCGCCGAGCCGAGGGTCTCGACCGAGGCCATCCGCTTGATGACGGCGTTGCGCCGGGCCATGGCCCGCACGCCGACGGCGAGGACGAGCGAGAGGATCGCCGGCAGCCCCTCGGGCACCGCGGCGACGGCGAGCGAGACCCCGAGGAGGAGCACGGCCACGACGTCGTCGAGCGAGTGCACGCCGCCGACGAGCGCGGTGGCGGCCATGACGACGACCGCGATGACGAGGACGGCGATCCCGAGCCGGCGCGAGACCGCGGCGATCTCCCGCTGCATCGGTGAGGGCTCGGCCTCGGTCTGGTCGAGCAGCACGGCGATGGCGCCCATCTCGGTCGACATCCCGGTCGCGGTGACGACCGCGGTGCCGACACCCTGGACCACCCCGGTGCCCTTGAAGACCATGTTGACCCGGTCGCCGAGGACCGCGGGGACGCCGAGCGGCCGCGGCTCCTTCGTCACCGCGCCGGACTCCCCGGTCAGCGGCGCCTCCTGCACCCGCAGCCCCGTCGCCGTGACGATTCGCGCATCGGCACCCACGGCATCGCCCTCGGCCAGCTGGAGGAGGTCGCCACGGACGAGGCCGCTGGAGGGGATCGTGATCGGCCGCCCGTCGCGCACCACCGTCGACATCGCTGCCGTCATGTCGGCCAGCGCCGCCACGGCCGCGTCGGCCTTGGCCTCCTGGGCGAACCCGATCGCCGCGTTGGCCACGACGACGGCGGCGATGACGACGGCGTCGACGGGCACCCCGTGACCGCCCTCGACGAGCCAGGCGCCGAGGGCGACGACGATCGCGATGAGGAGCAGGTAGACGAGAGGGTCCGCGAACTGACGGACAATCCGGTGCCACAGCGGTTCGGGCTCGCCGGGCGTCAGCTCGTTGGGGCCGTCCTGGGCCAACCGCCGGGCCGCCTCGCCTCCGGTGAGCCCGTGCCGTGGGTCGACGCCGAGCGACCGCGCGACCGCCTCACCCTCGAGGAGGCTGGGGTCCTCGAGCGGGACCTCGGGCGATCCGACGACGGCCACACCCCATCCATACTCCCTCCGGCCCCGCGGGGCCATGACGCACGCCGCATCGGGGCGGCGACCGGGGCAGCAGCCGGGGTGGAATCCGTGCCGACGGCCGGGACGGCATAGCCACCGTACCGGCGGGCTCAGTCCTCGCGGCGCAGCCAGACGGTCCGCTGCGGGAAGGCGATCTCGATGCCGTGGGCGTCGAGTCGGCGCTTGATCGCGATGGCGACGTCGTTGCGGACCTGGCGCAGGACGGCGATCTCGGAGCGGTGCCAGTACATGACGTCGATCGTGATGGCGGAGTCGGCGAACTCGCTGACCAACGCCTGCGGCTCCGGGCGCGCCTCGACTCCCGCCACCCCGGGGACGGTGTCGAGGATGACCCGCCGTGCGGTCTCGAGGTCGGTGTCGTAGGCGACACCGACCTCGAGCGTCGTCCGTCGGTGCGGCGTGCGGGTGTGGTTGGTGATCGGCGCCTTGAGGACCTCGGCGGCCGGGAGGACGACGTCGAGCCCGTCGAAGGTCAGCAGCCGCACGGCGCGCAGGTCGATGTCCTGGACGACGCCGTCGAAGTCGAGCGAGGTGATCTGGTCCCCGACCCGGAACGGCCGGCGCACCTGGATGAGCAGCCCGGCGACGAAGTTCTGGAGGATGTCCTGGGCGGCGAAAGCGACGGCGATGCCGCCGACGCCGAGAGCGCCGAGCAGCGGACCGACCTGGACCCCGGCGACGCCGAGCGCGTAGATCGTGCCCGCGATGAAGACGATCAGGCCGAGGAAGCGCCCGAGGCGGCGGCCGACCGTGCGGTCCGCCTCGCCCCGGTCAAGGGTCCGGGTGAGCCCGTAGCGCACCGCGGCCGTGGCCAGGACGGCGAGGACGAAGACGAGGGCACCGCCGACCACCGGCTGCGGGTCGCGCAGCCAGTGCGGGAGCAGCTCGGCCGGCAGGGCCGCGGTCGCGGTCACCCACCCACCCTAGGCGTATGCCGGGCCGGGCCCGGGGTGGCCACCCGCTGCGTTGCGGTCAGTCCGCGCCCGCCGTCACCGGGACCTCATCGCCCAACCGCTGGAGGACATCCGCATCGAGGGCGATGGCTGCGGCCGGGAAGAGACCGTTCTCCTCGCGGTCGATGTGCCGGCGAAGGCCCCCGAGGAAGGACGGGATGCGGGCGAGGTCACCACCGACGATGGCGGCCAGGTCGGCGTCGAGGTCGACGTGGTCGGCGCACAGCGACGCGACGTGGTCGGCGAAGCCGTCCACCTGGGACAGCTCGGCGAACAGGCCGTCCTCCTCGCTGGCGGTGTGGGGGTCGAGCAGCGCTGCGAGCGCCCCGCCGGCGGCCGCGGCCGCCCCGAGGTCACCCGCGGCGCCGGCGAGACGCAACGCACCGCTCGCCTCGATGATCGCGAGATGCTCGTCGGTCAGCCGACCGATGACGGTCAGCTCCTGGCAGCCGCAGTAGGAACACATGTCACTCGTCCTCGTTCGTCGTCGGTTTCTCCAGCCGCACTGCACACAGCAGCGGCTCGTCCTCGCGGAAGGGCTCCAGCCGTCGGACCCGCACCCCGCCGCCCAGCTGGTCGACGGTGCCTTCGATGAGCCCGAGGTGGACCCCGCAGACGACGGACCGGCTTTCGCGGGCCACGTCCTCGAAGGGACAGCGGCGCAGGAGGATCTCGTTGCCCTCGGGGTCGTAGCTCGGCCGGAAGCCGAGGCCGTCCATGATCCGGACGACGCCGTCGATGACCTCGCCGGCGTCCGGGTCGGACGCGACGACCTCGGGCGTATGCCGGTCGCGCTCCTCCGCCCACCGGTGTCCGGCGTCGATGGCCGCGCGGCGGGCGCCGGGTGAGGCACCGAGCTCCCGGGCGAGGAGCGCAGCCAGGGTCTTGTAGTCCTCCTCGTCCTCGGCGGCGGGCTCCTCGGCGACGTCGGCCGCGGCATACAGGGTTCTGGGCCGACCCGGCTGGTCCCGGTCCTCGGGCCGACGCTCGGCGAGGCCCACCTCGACGAGCCGCTCGAGATGGACCCGGGCGGTGTTCGGGTGTAGTCCGACGGCGGCGGCGGCCTCGGTGACGGTGAGGGGCCGTTCGGCCCGCCGGAGGGCCTCGAGGAGGTCGACCCGACTCTGGGCCGAGAGCGCCTGGTGGCGCCGGGTCGAGGGCTGCGAGGTGGTCACGAGTTGAATATTACCCGTACTTCATGTAAAAAACACATCGACGGTGAAAACCCCACCGAGACCACCACGACGGCGGACGGAGCCCCACCATGAGAACCACGGACGTGACGGGCCACTCCCCATCACCGACCCCGGAGGAAGCACCCGTGCCCACCTCAGTCCCCTCGAACGCGGCCGACCTCGTCCGCGGCACCCGCAAGCAGGCCATGTGGCTCGCGACCTTCGGCTTCTTCGGCGGCTTCGCCGGGGTCTCGATCTTCGGGCCGCTCGTGCCGAAGTTCACCGACATCCTCGGCCTCTCGCCGTTCGCGGCCGGCATCCTCGCCGCGATCCCGGCGCTGACCGGCTCGCTCCTGCGCATCCCCTTCGGGGCGGCCGTGGACAAGATGGGCGGCAAGCGGCCGTTCCTCACCCTCCTCGCCGTGACGAACCTCGGCGTCATCTCGCTGCTCGCCCTCCTCGGGACCCGCTACCCCGACAACATGGCTGGGACCTACCCGCTGCTCCTCCTGCTCGGTGTCCTCATCGGCTGCGGCATCGCCACCTTCTCCGTCGGCATCGGCCAGGTCTCCTACTGGTTCCCGCACAAGGACCAGGGCGGCGCGCTCGGCATCTACGCCGGTCTCGGCAACACCAGTCCGGGCCTGTCGACGATGTTCCTCCCGCTCGCCGTCGGCGCCCTCGACATGCTCGGCGCCTACAGCATCTGGTTCGCCATCCTCCTCGTCATCACCCTCGGCTACGGGATCTTCATTAAGGACGCTCCGTGGTTCCAGCTGAACAGGCAGGGCATCGACGTCCCCGAGGCCGAGCTGGCACCGCTCGGTGGGGGCGAGCGCCGGCCCAGCGGCTCGGCCGTCCACGGCCTCAAGCACGCCGCCTCGATCCCCGCCACGTGGGTGCTCGTCTTCTTCTACTTCCTCTCCTTCGGTGGCTTCCTCGCCTTCACCTCGTGGCTGCCGACCTACTGGCACGGCATGTACGGCTCGTCGCTGCGCGAGGCGGGGCTCCTCACCGCGACGTTCTCGCTCATCTCGGCCCTCATCCGAGTTCCCGGCGGGCTGCTGTCCGACCGCATCTCGATCAAGTACGCCCTCCAGGGCAACTTCCTCCTCATGCTCGTCGGCATCCTCGGCCTGTCCTTCTCCCAGACCTTCGCCGTCTCGCTCCTCTCCTCGATCGCCGTCGCGCTCGGCATGGGCCTGCAGAACGCCATCGTCTTCAAGCTCCTCCCCCACTACGTCCCGGATGCCGTCGGCGGCGCCTCGGGCTGGATCGGTGGGCTCGGAGCGCTCGGCGGCTTCATCCTGCCGCCGGTCATCGGCGCGGTGACCGGCGCGGTCGGCGGAGCCACCGGCTACGCCCGCGGGTTCCTTCCGGTGGCCGCCCTCGTCGTCGTCGCCCTCCCGGTCGTGACCTGGCTGCAGCGGTGGACCGCTCGGCAGGGCTCGATCGTCTAGACCCCGCACGATCCCGACCCCCTGCACCCGCCCCCCCTTGCACCCGCCCCCCTGCACGAACCTCTGCTAGCAGAGGTTCGTGCAGAACGGGGATGGTGCAACACGCCCGTTCTGCAGCAACCTGTCCGTCGGCGTCGGTTTCGCCCCGGAACCGGGTATGCCGGTCAGCCGGCCGCCGCGGCCTCGGCGGTGGCCGCGATGGCGGCCCGCAGGTCCGTCGCACCGGAGCCAGCCGCACCCGTTGCATCGGCCGCAACCGCCGCGGAGCCGCCGCGGGGGCCCGGACCGCCGGCCACGGCGCTGGCCCGGCCGAGGGCGATACCCCAGATGAACGCCCCGACGGGCGCCATCGGCCGGGAGAACCCGTGCGCGATGTCGCGGGTCAGCTCATGGACGCCGGCCACGTCGACGAGGGCCGGGTCGACGCCGACGGCGGCACACGCCTCCTCGATCCAGGACTGCCACTCCCGCTCGGCGGCGGCGAGGTCGCTCATGACCGCCCCTTCGTCAGGGTCGGGCGCTCCCAGCCACGGGCCGGGGCCCGGCTGCCGGTCGCGGCCCCGGGGCGGACGTCGCGGGAGCGGTAGACGATGTAGGGGCGGGTGACGTACCCCACCGGAGCACTGAAGACGTGGACGAGCCGGGTGAACGGCCACAGGGCGAACAGCAGGGTCGCGACGAGGGCATGGATCTGGAAGCCCAGGGGCGCCGCCGCCATGAGGTCCGGGTCGGGATGCAGGGTCCAGATCCCCCGGAACCACAGCGAGACGCCCTCGCGGTAGTTGTACTCGCCGCCGTAGTGCAGCAACCCGGAGATGATCGTGTTCCACATCCCGAGGGCGATGACGACCCCGAGGAAGACGTACATGACCTTGTCCATGACGGTCGTCGCGGTGAAGACCGGCCCGACCGTGCGGCGCCGGTAGACCAGGATCGTCAGCCCGGCGACGGTCATCAGCCCGAAGACGATCCCGCCGGTCAGGGCGACGGCGTGGTACGCGTCGTTGCTGATCCCGAGGGCGTCGGTCCACGACTGCGGGACGACCAGCCCGACGATGTGCCCGACGACGACGCCGAGCAGCCCGAAATGGAACAGCGGGCTCCCCCACCGCAGCAGCCGCCGCTCGTACAGCTGGGAGGACCGCGTCGTCCAGCCGAACTTGTCGTAGCGGTAGCGCCAGTAGTGCCCGACGACGAACACGGCACAACAGACGTAGGGGACGATCACCCACAGGACGACGTTCATCGGGTTGCCTCCGAGGCGGCCGGACGGCCGTATGCCGCGAGCGCGTCCTGCGCGGGCAACGGCTCGGGCCGAGGGTTGAGCCGCGGGTCCACGGCATACGGGCTGGTGTCGAGGCCGACCTCCTCCTGGGGCGGGCCCTGGGCGATCAGCCGCGCGAGGGCCTCCTCGCCATCGCCGTCGAGGATCGGCAGGGTCGCGCGCACGGCGTCGAGGACCGGAAGCCATCGGGAGGAGCGGCGTTCGAGCGCGAGCCGCAACAGCTCGATGCCGACGCGGTACTCGGTGAGCAGCGCCCACCCGCCGTCGAGGTCGTGCACGGCGCCGAACTCGAGGACCACCGGCAGGAAGTCCGGCAGCTCGGTCTCGTCGAGGACGACCCCGGCCCGGCGGTAGCGCTGCTTGATCCGGACGAGCGCCACGCCACGCTTGCGGGTGTCGCCGTCGGTGAAGTACGTCAGGTGCAGCGCGCACTTCCGGGTGACGTCGAAGGTCTCGACGTAGTCCCGTTGCAGCATGACGAGGTCCGTGCGCTCCAGCGCATCGAGGTATGCCGTGAGCCCGGACCCGATGGTGGCGGGCAGCTCGGCGACGGCATCGCGCAGCAGCGGCATCCGGCCCACGAGCTCGGGGGTGGGGTACTCCAGCAGCAGCGAGGCGACCTGCCAGGCCGTCGCGAGGGAGCGGTCGTCGGTCCGAGCCGACGGCGCACGGCGCAGTCGCGGCCTCATCGGCCGGCCCCGTCGTCCTCACGGTCCGGGAAGATCCCGTCGGGCATCCCCTTGCCGTCCCAGTTGAGCAGGTTGACCCGGCCGGTCTTGCTGCCGCCGCCGACGAGATCGTCGCTCGTCTGTCGCTCGCGCAGCATCTGGAAGTTCTCGACCGCGACCGGGGTGAGGTCGCCCGAGCTCTCACCGAACGGTCCTGAGCCGCCCATCCCGGGGCCACCGTCGAAGTCGAGCGAGCACTCGGTGGCGAGCTCCTCGAGCGCGTGGGCCTGCTCGGCGTGGGCCGGCGGGATGACGTAGCGCTCGTCGTACTTCGCCAGGGCGAGGAGTCGGAACATCTCGTACATCTCCTCGGCCTCCATGCCGACCTTCTCCGGGATGGAGGTGTCGGGGTCGCGGCCGAGGTTGATGTCGCGCATGAAGGAGCGCATCGCGGCGAGCCGCTTGAGGACGGCGTCGACGGGGGCGACATCGCCGGCGGTGAAGAGGTTGGCGAGATAGCCGATCGGGATCCGGAGGGTGTCGATCGCCGCGAAGAGGTTGCCTCGGTCCTCGCCGTCGTGACCCGAGTTCGTCACCGCGTCGACGACCGGCGAGAGCGGCGGGATGTACCAGACCATCGGCATCGTCCGGTACTCCGGGTGCAGCGGCAGCGCCACCCGGTAGTCCTGGATGAGCCGCCGGACCGGCGAGCGCTGCGCGGCCTCGACCCAGTCGGCCGGTATGCCGGCCCGCTCGGCCTCGCGCTGGACCTGCGGGTCGGACGGGTCGAGGAACACCGAGCGCTGGGCCTCGTAGAGGTCGTGGTCGTTCTCGGTCGATGCGGCCTCGAGGACCTTGTCGGCGTCGTAGAGCATGAGCCCGATGTAGCGCAGCCGTCCGACGCACGTCTCGGAGCAGACCGTCGGGATGCCGACCTCGATCCGGGGGTAGCAGAACGTGCACTTCTCGGCCTTGCCGGTCTTGTGGTTGAAGTAGACCTTCTTGTAGGGGCAGCCCGAGATGCACATCCGCCAGCCACGGCAGCGGTCCTGGTCGACGAGGACGATGCCGTCCTCGGACCGCTTGTAGATCGCGCCGCTCGGGCAGGATGCCGCGCAGCTCGGGTTGAGGCAGTGCTCGCAGATGCGGGGCAGGTAGAACATGAAGGTCTTTTCGAACTCCATGCGGACGCCGTCCTCGATGCCCTTGAGCATCTCGTCCTTCACCGCGTGCTCCCGGGAGCCACCGAGGTCGTCGTCCCAGTTCGCCGACCAGGACACGTTCATCGGCTTGCCGGAGATGAGCGAGTGCGGCCGAGCGACCGGGAAGTGCTTCTGCGCGGGGGCGTTGAGCAGCGTCTCGTAGTCGTAGGTCCACGGCTCGTAGTAGTCGTCGATGCTCGGCATCTTCGGGTTGGAGAAGATCGTCGCGAGCTTCTGGAACCGTCCGCCACCCTTGAGGGCGAGCCGCCCGTTGCGCTTGCGGACCCACCCGCCACGCCACTTCTCCTGGTCCTCGTACCCGCGCGGGTAGCCGAGGCCGGGGCGGGTCTCGACGTTGTTGAACCAGACGTACTCGGTGCCGGTTCGGTTGGTCCACGCCTGCTTGCAGGTGACCGAACAGGTGTGGCAGCCGATGCACTTGTCGAGGTTCATCACCATCGCCATCTGCGCCATGACTCGCATGTCAGAACTTCCCTCTTCCTCGGTCCGTGGCGTCAGTACTCGACGTGCTGGTCGCGGCGCCGGATCATCGTGACCTCGTCGCGGTTGTTCCCGGTGGGGCCCAGGTAGTTGAAGGCAAAGGCCAGCTGGGCGTAGCCGCCGATGATGTGGCTCGGCTTCATGAGGATCCGGGTCATCGAGTTGTGGATGCCGCCGCGTCGCCCGTTCGTCTCCGTGAGAGGCACGTCGATGAGCCGGTCCTGTGCGTGGTGCATGTAGACCGTGCCCTCGGGCATCCGGTGGCTGACGATGGCCCGGGCGACGACGACGCCGTTGCGGTTGACCGCCTCGACCCAGTCGTTGTCCTTCACGCCGATCTTCTCGGCGTCCTGGTCCGACATCCACACCGACTGGCCACCGCGGGAGAGGGACAACATGAACAGGTTGTCCTGGTACTCGGAGTGGATCGACCACTTGCTGTGCGGCGTGAGGTAGCGGACCGAGACCCCGAGCTCGGAGGTGTCGCCGACGGCCCGCTCACCGAACAGGGCGGTCATGTTGAGCGGTGGCCGGTAGGTCGGCAGCGACTCACCGAGCTCGAGCATCCAGTCGTGGTCGAGGTAGAAGTGCTGCCGGCCGGTCAGGGTGTGCCAGGGCTTGAGCCGCTCGACGTTGATCGTGAACGGGCTGTAGCGACGACCGCCGGTCTCCGAGCCGGACCACTCGGGCGAGGTGATGACCGGGACCGGAGCGGCCACGGTGTCGGCGAAGGTGATCCGCTTGCCCTCGTGCTCCGCCGCGAGGTCGTGCAGCTCGGTGCCGGTCCGCTTCTCCAGGGTCTTGAAGCCCTGGGTCGCCAGGTGTCCGTTCGTCGTGCCCGCGAGCGCCATGATCGTCTCGGCGACGTTGATGCCGGTCTCGAGGCGGGGGCGCCCGTCGGCGATGCCGCCGTGGCGGACGCCGTTCTTGCCCTTGAGGTACTCCACCTCCTGGCTGACGTCGATGGTGAGGGCCTTGTGGGTGGTGCCGAGCGTGTCCATGAGCGGGCCGAGCGCGCCCATCTTCGTCGCGATGGCGGTGTAGTCGCGCTCGACGACGACGAACTTGGGCATCGTCTTGCCCGGGACCGGCTCGCACTCCCCCGCCTTCCAGTCCAGGACCGTCCCGTGCGGTGTCGCCATGGCGTCCGGGGTGTCGTGGAGCAGCGGGACGGCGACGACGTCCTTGCGGGTGCCCAGGTGGGTGGCCGCCAGCTCGGAGAAGGCCTGGGCGATCTCGCGGAACGCGTCCCAGTCGGTCTTGCTCTGCCACGGTGGGGCGATGGCCGGGTTGAACGAGTGGATGAACGGATGCATGTCCGTCGTGTTGATGTCGTGCTTCTCGTACCAGGTCGCGGCGGGCAGGACGACATCGGAGAACACCGTGGAGCTCGTCATCCGGAAGTCGAGGGTGAGGAGCAGGTCGAGCTTGCCCTCCGGCGCCTTCTCCCGCCAGACGAGGTCCTTGGGCCGCAGGTGCTCGGGCGTCTCCTCGGCCGTCACGGCGTGGTCGGTCCCGAGCAGGTGCTTGAGGAAGTACTCATCGCCCTTTGCCGAGGAGCCGAGGAGGTTGGCGCGCCACATCATGAGGACGCGGGGCCAGTTCTCCTCGGCGTCGGGGTCCTCGACCGCGAAGCGCAGCCGACCTCCCTTGAGCTCCTCCACCACGTAGTCGCCCGCCGGCTTGCCCGCGGCCTCGGCGTCGTCCGCCAGGGTCATCGGGTTGCGGTCGAAGGTGGGGTAGGACGGCATCCACCCCGAGCGGGCCGACTGGGCCCACAGGTCCGCCGTCGTCCGGCCGGCGAATGCCCCGGCGCCCGGCGCTGCGCCGGAGAGGGCGTCCGCGGAATACGTGTCGTAGCGCCACTGGTCGGTCCCGGTGTACCAGTAGCCGGTCTGGACCATCTGGCGCGGCGGCCGTGACCAGTCCAGGCCGAAGGCGAGCTGGGCCCAGCCGGTGATGGGGCGCGCCTTCTCCTGGCCGACGTAGTGGGCCCAGCCACCGCCGTTGCGCCCCTGGCACCCGGTGATGGTCGTCAGCGTGAGCATCGTCCGATAGATGAGGTCGGAGTGGTACCAGTGGTTCGTGCCGGCGCCCATGAGGATCATCGACCGGCCCTGGGTGTCCTCGGCGTTCTGGGCGAACTCCCGGGCGATCCGGGCGACCTGCTCGGCGGGGACCGAGGTGATCTCCTCCTGCCAGGCCGGGGTATAGGGGGCCGTCGCGTCGTCGTAGCCGGTCGGCCAGGCACCGGGCAGGCCCTCCCGGCCCACGCCGTACTGCGCGAGCATGAGGTCGTAGACCGTCGTCACCAGGCGCTTCCCGATGCGCCGGACGGGGACGCCGCGCTCGATGGTGCCCGGGGCGTCGCCCGGCAGGTCGAACCGGGGGAACCGGACGGACACGGACTCACCCGAGCCGTCGGCATACATCGAGAGAGCGGGGTCGAGGCCACCGAGGTCGAGGTTCCACTTCCCCATGCCCTCCTCGCCGTAGCGGTGACCCAGCGTGCCGCCCGGGACCGAGGGCGCATCTGTGGCCGCGTCCCACAGGACGGGCTTGAACATCGCGTTCTCGGAGGTGGCCTCTCGGGGCAGCTCGGCGCCGAGGTCCCCGGCCACGACGAACTTGCCGGGCCGGAGGTGTCCGTCCTCGCCCTCGGTCAGCTCGACGAGGAAGGGGAGGTCGGTGTAGGTCCGGACGTAGTTGTCGAAGTACTCGACGCGCCGGTCGACGAAGAACTCCTTGAGGACGACGTGGCCCATCGCCATCCCGAGGGCCGCGTCCGTGCCGGGCGCCACCGGCAGCCACTCGTCGGCGAACTTGACGTTCTCGGCGTAGTCGGGGCTCATCACGACGACCTTCTGGCCGCGGTAGCGGGCCTCGGTCATCCAGTGCGCATCGGGGGTGCGGGTGAGCGGGACGTTGCTCCCCCACATGAGCAGGTATGCCGCGTCCCACCAGTCCCCGGACTCCGGGACGTCGGTCTGGTCCCCGAACATCTGCGGGGAGGCGACGGGCAGGTCGGCGTACCAGTCGTAGAAGCTGAGCATGCAGGCGCCGATGAGGCTGACGAAGCGCGACCCCGCGGCATGGCTCACCATCGACATCGCCGGGATCGGCGAGAAGCCGGCGATCCGGTCCGGGCCCCACCGCTTGATCGTGTAGACCTGCGCGGCGGCGACGAGCTCGGTCGCCTCGTCCCAGCTCGCGCGCACGAGGCCGCCCTTGCCGCGGGCACTCTTGTAGCGCTTGGCCTTCTCGGGGTCCTGGGTGATCTCGGCCCAGGCGAGAACGGGGTCGCCGAGCCGGGCCTTGGCCTCCCGGAACATCTCGAGCAGGACGCCCCGGACGTACGGGTAGCGAACGCGGGTGGGGGAGTAGGTGTACCAGGAGAAGGCCGCGCCCCGCGGGCAGCCCCGCGGCTCGTAGTCGGGCCGGTCGGCACCGGCCGAGGGGTAGTCGGTCTGCTGCGCCTCCCAGGTGATGATGCCGTCCTTGACGTACACCTTCCATGAACAGGAGCCGGTGCAGTTGACGCCGTGGGTGGAGCGGACGACCTTGTCGTGGCTCCACCTGTCGCGGTAGAAGGCGTCACCGGCGCGCCCGCCCTCCCGGTGGAGGGTCCGCCGGTCGGCCGAGACCTCTGCGCGGGTGAAGAACCGGCGGGTGCCGACGAGGGCCTCGGTGAGGGGGCCGTCCAACCCCCCAGACCCGGTCGTCGTGGCGGGGCGGGCGGGGGTGACCTGGTCGGTCATCGGGTCGTCTCTTCCGTCGGGAGGGCAGGGCTGGTGAGGCGCACCCGACACAGGTGCGGGGTGACGAAGGGGTCGAGGCCGACGCGGGTGCCCTCCTCGCCGAGGACCTCGAGGGCACCCCCGACGAGACCCCGGTGGATGCCGCAGACGACCTCCTCGCGGGTGCGTGCCATCTCGGCGAACGGGCAGTGCGCCAGCTCGATCTCGGCGGCCCGGCCGCCGCCGACGATGTGGACGGTGAGGTCGTAGCCCCACTCGGTGAGGAACTCGACGACCTGGCCGACCCGGCCGATCCACTCGCTCGCCGAGGCCGACGGGCGGGGATGGTCGGGGACCCGGGAGGGCAGCGTCGTCCGGGTATGCCGCTCGGCCCAGCGCCGTCCGGCCTGCTCGGGGGTCACCAGGCCGCCGTCACCCCGGTCGCCGCACAGGTCGGTCAACAGCTCGGCAAGCATCCGGTAGGCCCGGTCGTCGCGGGCGCCCTGGAGCGGCCCGACGGCCGCGGCATACGTGCGTGCCGGGCGGCCCCGTCGGCCGGCGACGGCGACGGCGCGGCCGGGGACGACCTCACCGGAGGCGAGGAGCTGGTCGAGGTGGAACCGGACGGTCGTCACGTGCAGCCCGAGCCGCTCGGCGATGTCGGGGGCGCTGAGACCGACGTCGCGGGTCGGCGCGGCGTCCGCGCTGAGCGGCAGCGCCCCGAGGACCGCAAGGATCTCGCGACGCGCCCCACCGCCATCGCTGCGGCCCCACTCCGCCATGTCGGCTCCCGAACTGAGAATTAAGAGGATAAGTAGGTGAACTGTAGCCACCCGGGGAATCGATGCAAGAGCCCAGGCCGCAGCCCGAGACGGCGCTCACGATCCGGACACCCCGGGTCGCGGCCTCTATTTTAGAGGACTGTATCCTCGTTATTCGTTCCTCCCACCGCGCCAGAAAGGCCGCCATGAGCCAGCCGACCGACCTCCACGTCACCCCCACCTCCGCCGGCTGCGGGTGCGGGCACCACGATGCCGCCGTCCCCTCCCTCGACGCGAGGGAGATCCCGCACGCGATCCGGCACGGCGCGATCCTCGGTGCGGTCGCCTCGCTCCCGGCCGGGGGCGCGCTCGACCTCACCGCCCCCCACAACCCCACGCCCCTGCTGGCACAGATCGCCGAGGCCGAGAGCGGCGCGATCGACGTCACCTACCTCGTCAGCGGCCCCGAGGCCTGGACCCTGCGGCTCACCCGGACTCGCTGACTCCCGCGCCCGCTCAGGGGAGGAAGAGACACGAGTCACCGAACTCGTGCCACAGGTAGCCCTCCGCCACCGCCGCGTCGTACGCCGCCTGGGCCAGCTCGCTCCCGGCGACCGCCTCGACGAGGTGCAGGTGCGAGGCGTGGGGGTCGTGCAACCCGGTGACGAGCCCGGTGACCAGCCGCGGCAGGCGCTCCGGTCCGAGGACGAGGTCGGTCCACCCGCTGCGCGGCGTGGCCCGCCCGTCCACCACGGAGGACTCCAGGGCCCGGGTGACCGTCGTCCCGACCGCGACGACCCGGCGGCCCCCGACCCGGGTCGCGTTGACGAGCGCGGCGGTCGCCGGCGGCACCGAGAACCACTCGTCCTGGGGCGGCTCGCCGCTCTCCTGGGACGAGACCCCGGTGTGCAGGGTGATCGGCGCGAGCTGCACGCCCCGGGTCACGAGGTCGAGGACGGTGTCGTGGGTGAAGGGTCGCCCCGCGCTCGGCATCTCGGCACTGCCCGGGTCGCGCGCGAAGACCGTCTGGTATGCCGCGAGCGGCAGCGGCCGGTCGAGGTAACCGTAGGCGATCGGTCGCCCGCGACGGCGCAGGGCCCGCTTGAGCGCGACGGGACGGGCGACCTCGGCGAGCCACAGCCGGTTGCCCGCGCGCGTCGGGGACGCGGGCCGGCCGGCATACGGCTCGAGGAGGACGACCTCGGTCCGGTCGACGAGGAGGGCGTCTCCGGGCACGTGGTCGAGCATCGCGCGAGCACCGTCCGGGGCGCTGCGGATCTCGACGACCCAGCGGGTCGGCGACACCTGGGCGGCGAGGTGGAGGACGCGCGGGCCCATCGACGCCCGGGCGTCGATCTCGGCGGCGACGGTCGCCGAGGTGTTGACGACGACGAGGTCACCCGGAGCAAGCTGCCCGGGAAGGTGGGAGAAGCGGGTGTGACTCACCCCGTGCTCCGTCGACGCCACCAGGAGGCGCACCTCGTCACGGCGCAGGCCGCGCTCCTCGGCGGGCAGCCGGGCGGTCAGCTCCTGCGGCAGGTCGAAGTGGGTGTGCGGCGCGGCCGTGACGCTCATGCCGACACCTGCGCACCCGGCGCCACGAGATCCGGCACGTCGGCGAGGCGATAGCGCCCGCTCGGTGGCCGGGCGTCGAGGAGGTCCACCAGCGGCCCCACGACGGACTCGGGCAGCGGCCGGTCGCCGATGTCCTCACCGGGGAAGGCGGCCTGGTGCATGGCCGTGCGCATGTCGCCGGGGTCGATCGCGTAGGCCGTCAGTGCGGGGTGCTCGGCCGCCAGGGTCCCCGCGACGTGGTCGAGGGCCGCCTTGCTCGCGCCGTAGCCGCCCCATGTCTCGTAGCGCTCGAGCGCCGCGTCGGAGCTGACGGTGACGATGACGCCCTCGGCCCGGACGAGTGCGGGGAGGAGGAGCCGGGTGAGCGCGACAGGAGCGACGACGTTCGTCTCGAGGATGCCGCGCAGATCCTCGATCGACAGCTCCGACAGTGGGTGCAGACCCGTCGCTCCGAGGGTGCTGGCGTTGTGGACCAGCAGGTCGAGACCGGCGGTGCCGACGGCCCGCGCGAGGGCGCGGCGGTGCGCGGCATCGGTGATGTCGCCCGGCACCGCGTCGACGAAGCCGCCGCGGGCGGTGGTTCGCATCGACTCGGCGGCCGAGGCGAGCACCCCGGCCCGTCGCCCGTCGATGATGAGCCGCCAGCCGCGCACGGCCAGCTCGGTGGCCAGGGCGCGCCCGAGGCCGGCCGACCCTCCGGTGACGAGGGCTGTTCGCATGGGATGTCCTTCCGTTCGGGGGTTGTGACACCTATGGTTGAAGTTGAAGTGGACTTGAAGTCAAGGAGCAATCGTGAGGGCCACCGACCTGCTCACCGTCACGGAGGTCAGCGAGCGCTCCGGGTTCGCCCCGTCGGCACTGCGCTTCTACGAGGCGGAGGGACTCATTGCCGCCCTGCGGACGTCGGGCAACCAGCGGCGCTACCGGCGCGAGACGCTGCGCCGGCTCGCCTTCGTCAAGGCGGCCCGCAACATCGGGCTCACCCTCGACGAGGTGCGGGCCGAGCTGGATCTGCTGCCACGCAACCGAACACCGACGAAGAGGGACTGGCAGCGGATATCCCATGACTGGCGGTCCAGACTCGACGAGCAGATCGCGGCGCTCGAGCAGCTGCGCGACGGGCTCGACTCATGCATCGGTTGCGGCTGCCTGTCGCTGCAGCGCTGTCAGATCTCCAACCCCGACGACCGGGCCGCCGGCGGCTCGCCTGGGGGCGCGGCATACCTGCGCTCGGCCCTGCGCCGCCCCGTCGACCGTCGACGCTGACCCGCCCCACCACCCCCGGTTCGAGGTGATCCATGACGCACCTGGGGGACGCGGATACCTCGACCCGTTCGCGACTCAGCGGTTCAGGATGTGCCGACCCGGGGCCAACGCGTGAGCCGCCGCGCCCACGCGCACGCGCAGCGGCCGGTCCGTCTCGACGACGAGCCGGTCGTCCTCCGCGAGGAGGCTCACGAGCGTCGGCCCGCAGCGCAGTCGCCGGATGCCGGTGCGGCCGAGGTCCGGCGGGTCCCACCGCACGGTCCCTGTCGTCGCATCGACCCCGACACCGAGGACGTGCTCGATGAGCATGGCGATCGGCGCCAGCGCCGACCAGCCGCAGAAGTCGGGTCGGACGAGGTAGGCGTCGTCCTTGCCCGTCGAGGGCGCCGGCCGGTCGGGCGCATAGGCCTCCCAGATCGTCGCCGGCTCGGATGCCGCGTACGTCGCGGCGAGGTGGTCGAGGAGGCGGATCGTCGCCTCGCGGGCGAGGGCGGCATACCCGTTCTCGGCCAGTGCCCTGGCGCTGACGTAGGCGGTCGGCACCCACACCCCGCCACGCCAGTAGTGGCCCGTGCCGCGGAAGGCGGGGTCGTTGCGGGCGACCGACGGCCACGGCACGAGGCCACCGAAACACGACGGGTCGCGCAGCAGCTCGGCGAGTCCCCGGGCCTGCTCGGCGTCGCAGGCGCCGGCGAGGAGCGGCCAGTACACCGCCGGGGTCCGTACCCGATGGAAGTCGAATGGCGTGGCGTCGAAGCGGTCGTAGTAGACCCGGTCCTCGGGGTCCCAGAAGTCGCCGACGAGGTCGACGAGGCGGCGATGGTGCGCGGCATACTCGGCTTCCAGCTCCTCCCACCCGACGAGCCGCGCGAGCCGGGCGATGCTGCGCGCAGCGAGTGCCTGCTGCGCCGCCGCGTCGAACCAGAGGATGTCACCCGCCGTGTCGAGGCCCACCCACTCGGGACCGCGCGGTGAGTTGTCCATGCCGCTGCTGATCCCGCTCCATCGGTAGCCGCGGTCGGTTCGTTCGACGAACGTCGGCATGGCGCTGCAGTCGAGCACCGTGCCGCGCGGGACCTCGTCGAAGAACGCGAAGTGCCGCTGGAGATAGCCCGCGCCGAGGATCCGGCGCACCCGGTCCAGGTCGCCGGTATGCCGGACGTACTCCTCCTCGGACCAGGCCAGCAGGGGCGGGTTGTCGGGGTGCTGGATCCGCACCGGGGTCGCGGCACCGTCGTGGAGCGGGAGGTAGAAGTTCTCGAGGCTCTCGATGCCGGGGAAGGTCTGCGGGGCGTACTTCGCGAAGTGCGCCATGAGACAGGTGTCCCAGATCCAGATCGTGTCGGGGTCGAACCCTTCGTCGAGATAGGGCGAGCGTGCGACGCCGTCCCGCTCGACGACGTGGTCCCAGGCGAGCTCCCAGGCCAGCCAGTACAGCTCGACGAGGTCGGGGCGCGCGTCGAGGACCGGTTCCGGTATGCCGTTCCGGTCCAGCGGCGCGCGGGGGGCTGCGCTGCTGGACCGAGGCGTCGGCGGGCGGGTGCCGGTGGACGCCCGGCCGCCGGTGGGCCGGCCGGCCGGCCGCACCTCATCGCCCGAGGGCCGACCCTCGAGTGACGACCCACCCGTCGACGAGCCCCCGGCAGCGGAAGGCTCGGCGGGGGAAGCGGCGGAGGAACCCTCGGCGGAGGAAGCCTCGGCGGGGGAAGCGGCGGAGGAACCCTCGGCAGAAGTCACCCACCCACCCAACCACGCCGGCCCGGACCGCAACCGCGACCCCGACCCCGACCCCGAGACGGCCGAACTCGCCCCGACGCCGGCTTCTCACCCAATAGGGAAGATGTTGCCCGGCATACCCAGCCACACCGGCCAAACAGGCGCGCCAACAACTTCCCTCTTGGGCGAGATGTTGCCGGTATGCCCGGCAAGGGACGGGGCGGGGGCAGGGGCGGGGGCAGGGGCGGGGGCGGGGGCGGGGGGCTCCTCGGCCGAAAAGATCAAGCTGCGACGAAACCCTTCCCGCCCAGACAGGCATGGCTAGGGTGAAAGCGTTTCGACCGAGGAGGTTCCCATGGCCGAGCCGCATGTCCCCTGGCTGGCGACCCTGAACGGCGGCGCGGGCTTCGACGCCGCGCTCTTCGACCTCGACGGGGTCCTCACCCCGACGGCCGAGGTCCACATGCTCGCCTGGCACGCCATGTTCACCGACTACTTCGACGGCCACGGCATCACCCCGCCCTACTCCGACGAGGACTACTTCGCCTACGTCGACGGCAAGCCCCGCTACGACGGGGTCCGCTCCGCCCTGGCCTCCCGAGGCGTCCAGCTGCCCGAGGGCGACCCCCGCGACCCGGCCGGGGCCGAGACCGTCTGTGGCCTCGGCAACGAGAAGAACGACATGTTCGACCGGCTCCTCGCCCAGGGCGGTGTCACCCCGTACCCGGGCAGCATCGCCCTCGTCGACCGGCTGGTCGCGCTCGGGGTGGAGATGGCCGTCGTCTCCAGCTCGAAGAACGCCCCGGCGGTGCTCGCCGCCGCGGGCATCGACCACTACTTCTCCGTCGTCGTCGACGGCAACGTCGCGGCCCGAGAAGGCCTGCGTGGCAAGCCTTCGGGCGAGACCTATGCGTATGCCGCTCGGCAGCTGGGGGTGCCCGTGGAGCGCGCCGTCGTCGTCGAGGATGCCGTGTCGGGCGTGGCCGCCGGCAAGGACGGCGGCTTCGGGCTCGTCGTCGGCGTCGACCGGGGCGCCGGGACGGAGGCCCTGCTGGCGGGCGGCGCCACCGTCGTCGTGTCCGACCTCGCCGAACTGGTCCCCCGATGAAGGCCGCCCGCAACAAGTCCGGGCGCGGCCTGGGCTCGATGCCCGAGTACCTCGACCGGTCCCGATGGCCGGTCGAGGTATGGCGACTCGTCGAGAGCCGCTACGAGTCCCACGACCTCGGGGTGACCGAGACGCTGTTCGCCGTCGGCAACGGCTACCTCGGGATGCGCGGCAACGTCCTCGAGGGGCGCGAGACCTTCCAGCACGGCACGTTCGTCAACGGCTTCCACGAGACCTGGCCCATCCGGCACGCCGAGGAGGCGTTCGGCTTCGCCCGGATCGGCCAGACGATCGTCAACGTGCCCGACGCGAAGGTCATGCGGCTCTATGTCGACGACGAGCCGCTCCTCCTCTCGGTGGCAGACCTGCAGAGCTACGAGCGGGCCCTGGACTTCCGCACCGGCGTCCTCACCCGTGACCTCGTGTGGCTCACCCCGACCGGCAACCGGGTCCGGCTGCGCACCCGGCGGATGGTGTCGTTCACGCAGCGACACCTGGGCATCATGACCTTCGAGGTGACCCTGCTCGACCGGGACGCCCCACTCGTCGTCTCGAGCCAGGTGATCAACCGCGAGGCCGGCATCGACGAGTACGACACGGCCATGGCGAACCCGGACGACCCCGCGGAGACCGTCGGGTTGGCGGACCCGCGCAAGGCGGAGGCCTTCAACGGGCGGGTGCTCCGACCCGCCGTGAACTACGCCGACGACTACCGCGCCTTCCTCGGCTACCGGTGCACGAACTCGAGGATGACCCTCGCCGTCGCGACCGACCACAACATCGAGACCGAGAACGACTACCGCACCTTCGCCGAGTCCGCCGACGACTACACCAAGCAGGTCTACCGGGTCCGGGCGGAGGCCGGGAAGCCGATCACCATCACGAAGGTCGTCAGCTATCACACCTCCCGCGCCGTCCCGCCGAGCGAGCTCGTCAACCGCTGCCGCCGCACCCTGGACCGGGTCAAGCACGAGGGGATCGAGAAGCAGTTCGAGGAACAGCGGGAGTGGCTGACCGGCTTCTGGGATCGCTCGGACGTCGAGCTGGAGAACCAGCCCGCGGCCCAGCAGGCCATCCGGTTCAACCTCTTCTCGCTGGCCCAGGCCGGGGCGCGGGCGGAGGGCAACGGCATACCGGCGAAGGGGGTGACCGGATCCGGCTACGGCGGGCACTACTTCTGGGACACCGAGATCTACACGGTCCCGTTCTTCATCTACACGACGCCGCAGATCGCCCGGAACGCGCTGCGCTTCCGCTACACGATGCTGCCCGCGGCCGAGCGCCGGGCGGAGGACCTGACGACGAACGGCGTCCTCTTCCCGTGGCGGACCATCAACGGGCAGGAGGCCTCCGCCTACTACGCCGCCGGAACCGCCCAGTACCACATCAACGCAGACATCAGCTTCGCCCTCGACAAGTACATCAAGGCGACGAGCGACGAGGACTTCCTCGCGCGCAACGGGATCGACATCCTCGTCCAGACCGCGCGGATGTGGGTCGACCTCGGCTTCTGGCGGGGCGACGGTGAGGTCTCGTTCCGGATCCATGGCGTGACCGGACCGGACGAGTACACGACGGTCGTCAACGACAACCTCTATACGAACGTCATGGCGCGCTTCAACCTGCGTTGTGCCGCGCATGCGGTTCGGGAGCTCGACGCGACCCGGCCGCATGCCCACGCCGAGATGGTCTCGCGGCTCGGGCTACGTGCCGACGAGGTCGTCGAGTGGGAGCGGGCGGCCGAGGCCATCGCGATCCCCTGGGACGGCGAGCTGGGGATCCACCCACAGGACAGCCAGTTCCACGAGCGCGAGGTGTGGGACCTGCCCAACACCCCGCCGGAGAAGCGTCCGCTGCTGCTCCACTTCCACCCGCTCGTCATCTACCGGTTCCAGGTGCTCAAGCAGGCCGACGTCGTCCTCGCCATCTTCCTCCAGGGCGACCAGTTCAGCCTCGCCGAGAAGAAGGCGAACTTCGAGTACTACGACCCGATCACGACGGGCGACTCGACGCTCTCCGGGGTCGTCCAGTCGATCATCGCCGCCGAGGTCGGCTACCACCAGCTCGCCCTCGACTACTTCTGGCAGTCGCTCTACACCGATCTCAGCGACCTGCACGACAACACGGCCGACGGCATCCATGTCGCCAGCGCGGGCGGCATCTGGAACGCCCTCGTCTACGGCTTCGGCGGCATGCGCGACTACGGCGGCTATCTCTCCTTCGATCCCCGGCTGCCGGAGGCCTGGTCCGGCCTGACCTTCCGGGTGACGATCCGCGGCACCCGGCTGCGGATCACCCTCGAGCAGGACGCCCTCACGTTCCTCATCGAGGACGGGATGGGAGCCCGGGTGTCGGTGCGCGGCGTGGCCTACGACGTCACCCCGTCCGGCCCGGTGCGCGTCGAGCTCGACGGCCAGGGCCCGCGGATCGACGGTCAGCCGGACCCGGTCGCCCTGCGCCCGCACATGCGTGCCGACGGGACGATGATCACCGCCTCCGTCCCACATCACTCCGGTCTCAACAGGTAGTCCCCGGCACGGCGCGGAGCCGGCCGGATCAGCGGCGCAGCCGGTCGGCGAAGAAGTCGAGGACGGCGTCGACGGCGACCTGCTGGCGGTGCAGGGTGAGGGTCGAGTGGCCCTTGCCGTCGAGGTCGATCGGGACGAATGCCGCCCCGAGCTCGCTGGTCAGCGTCTCGAACCGGGTGCCGATCGCCCGGTCCGAGGCGTAGCGCAGGCCGAGGACGGGGCAGCCGGCGGCGGCCCTGGCCTTGACCCGCTCGAGGTCCCGCGGCGAGAGGTTGATGTCGGCGGAGCGCCGTCGGCCGATGGCGAAGGGGACGGCCGGCTGGGCGAGGACCGGTGCCGCGACCGACGGGTCGACCATCATCGCGAGGGCGAATCCGCCGGTGAAGCACATTCCGAGGGCGCCGACGCCGGGGCCACCCAGCTCGGCGTGGAGCTCGCGGGCGAGCGAGCGCAGCCAGCCGGCCAGCGGAGCGGTGACGCCGGTCGCGAGCTTGGTGAACTCCGCGCTGACGCACACCTGGGCGAAGGCCTTGACCGAGGTCCGCACCCCCATCGGGGCGCCCGGGGTCCCGAACAGCTGGGGCATGACGACGGTGTAGCCGGCCGAGACGACCTCCTCGGCGAAGGCGATCACCTCCTGGGTCATCCCCGGCATCTCGTGGATGACGATGACGCCGGGCCCGGATCCCCTGCGGTAGGTGTCGTGCGTGAAGCCCTCGGCGGTGTGCGAGCCGCGCGCCCAGCCGTCGAGCGCGCTCATCGGCCGACCCGGTCGAAGACGACGACCGGCGTCCCGGGCCGCACCTGGCGCCTGGCCATGGGGATCGCGGCGAGATAGGTCTCGGTCAACCGGAGCCGCTCCTCGGGGTCGGTGACGAGACGGCCAACGACGTCGAAGGTCGGCTGGTCGTCGGTCACCGTCGCCGCCAGGGGCCGGCGGAAGGCGCGCCACCAGTGCTCGTCGTCGTGCCTGGCGACGAGGACGACCCAGCCGGTGCCGTTCGGGGCGGCCCAGACGGGCAGCTCGACGGGGCGGCCGGAGGACGGGGCGGCATACCGGAGGATCACCGTGTGCTTCCCGAGCACCCTCCGCAGTCGTGACCCCGCGAGGATCGTCTGGGCTCGGTGGGTGGCGGACGGCATGCGGGTTCCTCTGCTCGGGCGGCTGGGCACGGGGACGGCTCCAGGCTAGCCATCGGTGGCGTCGCGCCGCGGTTCCCGTCGAGATGCGGCCGGCTACACCCGGGCGGACTCGATCCGTCCGAGCCGCTGCCCGTCGACGATCCGTGGCTCGCTCGAGGGTGCGGTCATCGCATAGAGGGTCCGGCCGTCGGGCCCCCCGATGGCGCAGGCGTAGGCGATCTGGCTCGTCTCGACCCGACCGGTCACCTCGCCACCCTCGGCATAGCGGACCACGGCGTTGCCGAGCGCGGCCGCCACCCAGATGCCGCCCTCGGGGTCGGCGCAGATGCCGTCGGGCGCGACCATCTGGGGCGCGGTCGAGGCCCACACGCGCGGCGCCGAGAGGGTGCCGTCGGCGGCGACGTCGTATGCCGTCAGCCGGAGCCGGAGGGTCTCGGCGAGGACGAGGGTGCGCCCCTCGTCCTGCCAGGCCATCCCGTTGGGGAAGCGGACCCCCTCGGCGGCCACGCTGACGGCGCCGTCCGGGTCGACCCGGGCGAGCCGCGTCGCACCGGCGGCCTCGTCGGCGAGGATCGTCGGGATGTCGCGCTCGGCCATGTCGGCGTGCAGGTCGTAGCCGAAGTTGCCGACGTAGGCCCGACCCGTCGCGTCGGTGATGAGGTCGTTGAGGTGGTGGTCCGCGAGCTCGCTCAGGTCGGCATGGGTGACGAGGCTCCCGTCCGGCTCGAGACGCAGCACCCTGTGGTCGGTCATGCTCGAGACGAGGAGCCGGCCGTCGGCGAGCCAGCCGAGGCCCGAGGGCTGGGCGGGGACGTCGACGACCTTGGTCTGTGTGCCGTCCGGGGCGAGGGCGTAGACGGCGCGTCGGTAGAAGTCGCTGAACCACAGCGCCCCGTCGTGCCAGCGCGGGCCCTCGCCGAATGCCAGCCCCTCGTGGAGGATCGCCGCAGCAGTCATCGCTCGCCCATCACGTCGTCGTGGATCACCGGGTGCCCCCACTCTGGCACCGGGACGGCCCGGGCGGGAGGGGGCAGGCTCTCTCGGCCACGACGGGCTCGGGCGCACCCGGCCGCCGCGTAGGGTCGACGGCGCGAGGGGAGCGCGTCAGCACCGCTCCCGGGAAGGGGCATGGGTGAGCACACCGAGGTCGTCGGGGCCGACGCCCGGCCGGGCGGGGGCCCGGGCGCTTAACCGGTCCGCCGGGACCCCGCTCTGGTCGCAGCTGCACGACGATCTCACCCGCCGGCTCGCGCTCGGGGAGTTCGCGTCCGCCTTCCCCGGCGAGCACGAGCTCGTCGCGGAGTATGCCGTGTCGCGGCATACGGTCCGCGAGGCCCTGCGGCGGCTGCGGGAGCGGGGCGTCCTCGAGACCTCCCGCGGGCGGGCGAGCCACGTGCGGCGAGGCATCGACCAGCCGCTCGGCACGCTGTACTCACTCTTCCGCGAGGTCGAGGCGCGCGGGATGGTCCAGACGAGCGTCGTCCTCACCCAGGCCCTCGTCGCGGACCCGGCAGTGGCGAGCCGGCTGGGCCTGGCTCCCGAGGCCGAGCTGTTCCACCTCGAGCGGGTCCGACTGGCGGACGGGGAGCCGCTGGCGCACGACCTGACCTGGCTGCCGGCCTCGATCGCTCGGAGCCTCATGGAGGTGGCATTCACCCACACGGCGCTCTACGACGAGCTCGCGGCGCGGACCGGGGTCGTGCTCACCGACGGGACCGAGCGGGTGAGTGCGATCGTCCCGGACGAGCGGACGGGCGCGCTGCTCGAGGTGCCCGACGCCGTCGCCTGCCTGCGGATCGAGCGGCTCGGCCGGCGGACCGGCACGCCGATGGAGGTGCGGGACACGGTCGTTCGTGGCGATCGGTATGCCGTGCTCACCGACTTCTCCAGTGCCGGCTACTCAATCGGGGTGCGGGCCCGCGAGGACCCGCAGCCCTACTCCATCTGACCGCTGAGTGCGAGAGGGGGGATTTGAACCCCCACGCCCATAAGGACACTGCCACCTGAAGACAGCGCGTCTGCCGTTCCGCCACTCTCGCGTGAGCCGTCCCAGTGTGCCGCATGACCCGCCCCCACTTCAAAGCGGCCCGGAGCCGGGAGGACGGCCGGGCAGGGGTCAGCGCCCCACGGGCCCGCAATGACCGGGTATGGCGGTACGGCGGATACCATCGCACGGAAGACATGTGCCCTGGCCGCGCGCCGTGCCCCCGCGACGCGACACCGACGTGACCCCTGGGAGGTGAGCCGCATGGGCCTGTTCGACCGCATGGAGGCTCGCCTCGAGCAGGCCGTCAACGGCGTGTTCGCCAAGGCCTTCCGGGCCGAGGTGCAGCCGGTCGAGATCGCGAGCGCCATCCGCCGGGCCATGGACGACCGGGCCTCGATCATCGGCAAGGGCCGCAGTCTCGTCCCCAACATCTTCCAGATCGAGCTGAGCGGCACCGACTACGAGCGGCTCTCCCAGGACGAGGAGGGCCTCAAGGACGAGCTCGTCGCCGCGGCGATGGAGCATGCCGACAGCCAGCACTACCAGCCCGGGGGACCGTTCGACGTCGCCTTCGACGTCGACGACACCCTCGAGACCGGGGTCTTCCGGGTCCGGCCCGCGACGGCCAAGCGTCCCGACGCCACCGGTCAGACCGGCCAGTCCCGAGCCGTGCCGGCCCCCGGCGGGCATGCCGCCGAGCCCGGCGCCGGCCCGGCCGGCGCTCCCGCGGGGGCCGGGACGGCCCAGGCGGGTGCCGCTGCCGGAGCCGCGAGCGCCGCGGCCGGCGCCGACGCAGCCGCCTCGGCAACGGCACGGCACACGGCCGAGACGGCGAGCGCACCCGAACGGACCCGCCGGGTCAACCCCGCCGACCGTCCCTGGCTCGACGTCGACGGCGACCGCTACCCGCTCATGGGTGCCCTGACCATCCTCGGCCGCGACGACTCGGCCGACATCGTCCTCGACGATCCCGGCATCTCGCGGCGGCACAGCGAGATCCGGGTGACGACGGACGGGCCGCACTTCGTCACGACGATCCGCGACCTCGGCTCCACGAACGGCACGTTCGTCAACGGCGACCGGGTGACCTCGGAGCACCTGCACGACGGCGACCGGGTCACCGTCGGGCGGACGTCGGTGACCTACCGGGCCGGCCGCCGGTGACCGGCGCGGAGGCCTGCGATGAGTGAGCTGACGCTGACGATCATGCGTCTCGGGATGCTCGTGCTCCTCTGGGCGTTCGTCTTCTCCATCGTCGGGGTGCTCCGCGGCGACCTCTTCGGCACCCAGGTCTCCCGCCGCACCCCGCGCGCCGGCGGGGGCGGCGAACAGAGGCCGGCCAAGCGCAGCCGCCGCGCCAAGGGCGAAGCCAGTAAGCTCGTCGTCACCGGTGGGCCACTGTCCGGGACGACCCTGCCGTTGCGCGAGTCCGGCATCCTCATCGGCCGCAGCCCGGAGTGTGCGCTGGTCCTCGACGACGACTACGCCTCGGGCCGGCATGCCCGGATCTTCCACGACGGCACCCAGTGGCTCGTCGAGGACCTCCGCTCCACGAACGGCACCTATCTCGGCACCATGCGGCTCACCGAGCCCGAGCCGATCCGTGCGGGCAGCGTGCTCCGGATCGGCCAGACGACGGTGGAGCTGCAGAGGTAGCCCATGCCCTTCGCCTTTCGCTACGCGGCCAAGTCCGATGTCGGGATGGTCCGGTCCAACAACCAGGACTCGGGGTATGCCGGGCCGCACCTGCTCGCGATGGCCGACGGGATGGGGGGCCACGCCGGTGGCGACATCGCCTCCTCCACCGTCATCGCCGCGCTCGTCGACCTCGACGGTCAGGCCCTCGGTGGCGGCGAGGCGGGCCCGGCCCTTCTCGAGCGGATCGCCTCGGCGAACGCCGAGCTCGGGTCGCGGGTGACGGACGAGCCGCAGCTCGACGGGATGGGCACGACCCTCATCGCCATCCTCCGCGCCCGCGACAAGCTCGTCCTCGCCCACATCGGCGACTCCCGCGCCTTCCTCGCCCGCGACGGCGAGGTCACCCAGATCACGAAGGACCACAGCTTCGTCCAGAGCCTCGTCGACGAGGGCCGGATCACCGCCGAGGAGGCCGCCCATCACCCGCAGCGCTCCCTGGTCACCCGGGTCCTCACCGGCCAGCCCACCGACGAGCCCGACCTCGTCGTCCGGCAGGCCAAGGTCGGCGACCGCTACCTCATCGCCTCCGACGGGCTGACCGACTACGTCGCCCCCGACACCGTCAACGGCATCCTGCTCGAGGTCGCCGACCCGACCGAGTGCTGCGAGCGCCTCGTCGCCCTCGCGCTGCGGGCCGGGGCCCCCGACAACGTCACCGTCGTCGTCGGCGATGTCGTCGACGGGACCAAGGGCACGCCGCCGCCCACGAGGCCTCAGGTCGTCGGCGCCGCGGCCGCCCGGGAGCGGCGCACCCGGCCGATCCCCGCGACACCCGCGGAGAAGGCGGCTGCCCTCACCCGTGCGGACGAGGAGCCGGACGAGGTCACCCTCGCCGAGGAGGGCCCGACGAGCCGGGCCGGACGGGTTGGCCGCTGGCTGGGCGCGCTCCTGCTCGTGGCCGTCATCGTCGTCGGCGGCGGCTTCGCGGCATACCGGTGGACCCAGCAGCAGTACTACGTCGCGGCCGAGAACGGTCTCGTGACCGTCTTCCAGGGCGTGCGGCAGAGCCTCGGCCCGATCGCCCTCTCCTCGGCGGTCTCGACGTCCGATGTCTCGGTGAGCGACCTGCCGACGATCTACCAGAGCGAGCTCGCCCAGGGCGCCGACGTCGGCAGCCGCGAGCAGGCTGACGCCCTCGTCGACAGCCTCCGGGTCCAGGCCGCCGCCTGCCGCTACGCCCGCGACCAGGGGCAGCAGTGCCGGTCGGTGCCGGACTCGTGGACCGAGCCGAGCCCGACGCCGACCGCGTCACCGCGCGGGACCGCGACGACGAAGGCGGGATGAGCGATGAGCGTCGTCACCCCCCTCCAGCCGCGTAGCGGGCGCAACGTCGAGCTGCTCCTCGTCGTCTTCGCGGTCGGCATCGTCGCCGCGGCATACGCCAACGTCGGCATGGCGGTCCACGGAGCCGTGCCGCCGAGCCTGGTGACCTACGCCCTCGCGTTCCTCGCCATCGCCGTCGGCTTCCATCTCGTCCTGCGGTGGCGTGCTCCGTATGCCGACCCGACGCTGCTGCCGATCGTCACGCTCCTCAACGGCCTGGGCCTGGTGATGATCTACCGGCTCGATCTCGCCCGCGGCCGCAGCTTCACCCAGGGCTTCGCATTCCACCAGCTCATGTGGAGCGCCCTGGCCGTCGCGATCGCCGCCGGGGTGCTCATCGTCCTGCGCGACCATCGGATCCTGCGCCGCTACACCTACACGGCGGCCGCCGTCGGCTTCGGGCTGCTCCTCCTACCGCTGCTGCCGGTCCTCGGCCAGCAGATCAACGGCTCCCGGATCTGGATCAACCTCGGCGGGTTCTCGTTCCAGCCGAGCGAGATCGCGAAGATCATCCTCGCCGTCTTCTTCGCCGGCTACCTCGTCCAGACCCGGGACGCCCTCTCGGTCGCCGGGCGCAAGGTTGTCGGGATGACGCTGCCGCGGGCCCGTGACCTCGGGCCGATCCTCGTCGCGTGGCTGCTCAGCCTCGGGGTCCTCGTCTTCGAGAAGGACCTCGGCACCTCGCTGCTCTTCTTCGGCCTGTTCGTCGCCATGCTGTATGTCGCGACGGAGCGGGTGTCGTGGATCGCGATCGGACTCCTCCTCTTCTGCGCCGGCGCGTATGCCGCATACCTGCTCTTCGGGCACGTCCAGGAGCGGGTGCTGCTCTGGCTCGACACGTTCAGCCAGCAGGCCCTCGCCGCCTCGAGCCAGCTCGCCACCGGCCTGATGGGGATGGCCGCCGGCGGGATGGTCGGCACCGGTCTCGGCCAGGGGCGGCCCGACCTGACGCCGTTCGCCGAGTCCGACTTCATCGTGCCGAGCTTCGGCGAGGAGATCGGGATGGTCGGGCTGTTCGCCCTCCTCGTCCTCTATGCCCTCCTCGTCGAGCGCGGGCTGCGGACCGCCATCGGCGCCCGGGACGGCTTCGGCAAGCTCCTCGCCGCGGGCCTGGCCTTCTCGCTCGGGCTGCAGTGCTTCGTCGTCGTCGGCGGCGTGACCCGGGTCATCCCGCTGACCGGGCTGACGATGCCGTTCCTCTCCTCGGGGGGCTCCTCACTCCTCGCCAACTGGACGCTCATCGCGATCCTGCTTCGGATCAGCGACAACGCGCGACGTCCGGTCCCGGAGCCGGGGTCGCCGAGCCCGACGGGTGAGGCGAAGACCGAGGTGGTGAGGCTACGGTGAACGCGCCCATCCGCCGGATCTCGACGATCGTCGCGGCCCTGTTCGCCGCCCTGCTCGTCTCGACGACGTTCATCCAGTTCGTCGAGGCCAAGTCGCTCAACGCCCGGCCGGACAACCGCCGCACGCTGTTGTCGACCTACGGCCGCGAGCGCGGCCAGATCCTCGTCGGCGACACCCCCATCGCGAAGTCGGTCGCGACCAAGGACCAGTTCAAGTGGCTGCGGACCTACCCCCAGGGCAAGGAGTACGCCCACATCACCGGCTACTACTCCTTCTTCGGGGCCGCCGGTGGGCTCGAGGCCGCCGAGCAGTCGCTGCTGTCCGGCTCGAGCGACAAGCTCTTCTACCGCCGGGTGTCCGACCTGTTCACCGGCCGCAAGCCGCAGGGCGCGAGCCTCGAGCTGACGATCGACCCGAAGGTCCAGGCCGCCGCCGCGAAGGGTCTGGGCAGCCAGCGCGGTGCCGCCGTCGCCCTCGACCCCCGGACCGGCGCGATCCTCGCGATGGTCAGCCACCCGTCCTACGACCCCAACCAGCTGGCGAGCCACAACCTCGACAAGGTCGTCGCCAACTCCGAGAAGCTCTCGACGGCCAAGGAGCGCCCCCTCGTCGACCGGGCCATCAACGGCGACCTCTACCCGCCCGGGTCGACCTTCAAGGTCCTCGTCGCGGCGGCGGCGCTGTCCTCCGGCCAGTTCACCCCGGACAGCCAGATCCCGGGTCCGGCGACCCTCGACCTGCCACAGACGACCGCCAACCTGCCCAACGACTTCCCCGGTGCCTGCGGGCCGGGTGGCAAGACCTCGCTCGACAACGCGTTGACGATCTCGTGCAACACGGCATTCGGCTGGCTCGGCATGCATCTCGGCGCGGACGCGCTCAAGGCCCAGACGGCGAAGTTCGGCTTCGGTGACGAGCTGAACATCCCCATGCGGGTCACCCCGAGCCAGTTCCCGCCCGACCCGAACCCGCCCCAGCTCGCCCAGTCCTCGATCGGGCAGTACGACGTGCGGGTCACCCCGCTGCAGATGGCGATGGTGGTGGCCGGCATCGCCAACAACGGCACGGTGATGAAGCCCTACCTCGTCCAGTCGATCCTCGGGTCCGACCTGAAGGTCATCGACAGCCCGCCGCCGGAGCAGCTGTCCGACGCGGTGACGCCCGAGGTCGCCGGAGAGCTGACCCAGATGATGACCCACGTCGTCGAGAGGGGTACCGGCACCCGCGCGCAGATCTCGGGCGTCACGGTGGCCGGCAAGACCGGGACCGCGCAGCATGGTCAGGGAAAGGCCCCCCACGCGTGGTTCATCTCGTTCGCCCCGGCGAACGACCCCAAGATCGCCGTCGCCGTCGTCGTCGAGGACGGCGGGAAGCTCGGCCAGGAGGGGTTCGGCGGCAGCGTCGCGGCCCCGATCGCCAAGGCCATGATGGAAGCCCGGCTGAAGTGAGTCATGAGGAGAAGTCCACGATGAGTGAGGTCCCCAAGCTGCTCGGCGGCCGGTATGAGGTGGGCGGCCTCATCGGCCGCGGCGGGATGGCCGAGGTGCACGTCGGACACGACATGCGCCTGGACCGCCAGGTGGCGATCAAGATGCTGCGTAGCGACCTCGCGCGCGACCCCTCCTTCCTCACCCGCTTCCGGCGCGAGGCGACCTCCGCCGCGGGGCTCAACCACGCCGCCATCGTCGCGGTCTACGACTCCGGAGAGGACCACTCGACCGAGTCCGGGGGCGCTCAGGTGGATGTTCCCTACATCGTGATGGAGTACGTGGAGGGCCGGACGCTGCGCGACGTCCTCGACGACCGGGGCCGGTTCGAGCCCGCCGAGGCGGCCCGGATCACCGAGGGCGTCCTCGACGCGCTCGCCTACAGCCACCGCAAGGGCATCGTCCACCGCGACATCAAGCCGGCCAACGTGATGATCGGCACCGACGGCTCGGTCAAGGTCATGGACTTCGGGATCGCCCGCGCCATCGCCGACTCCAACGCGACGATGACCCAGACCCAGGCCGTCATCGGGACCGCCCAGTACCTCTCGCCCGAGCAGGCCCAGGGGCAGACCGTCGACGCGCGCTCCGACCTCTACTCGACCGGGTGCATGCTGTACGAGCTGCTCTGCGGGCGGCCGCCGTTCACCGGCGACACCCCGGTCTCGATCGCCTACCAGCACGTCGGCGAGGCGCCGACCCCGCCGTCCCGGCTTGCCGAGGGTGTGACGGGCGAGCTCGACGCCGTCGTCCTGCACTCGCTCGGCAAGGACCGTGAGGCTCGCTACCAGGACGCGGTCACCTTCCGCTCCGACCTGCGCTCGGTGCGACTCGGCTGGCCGATCAGCGCCGGGGCGCTCGGCAGCGCCGAGAACGCCGCGGGCGGCGTGGGGGGCGGCCTGGCCGCCGCCGGCGCCGCGGGCGCCGGGGCGGGGGCGTTGACCGCCGGAGCCGTGACCGAGCAGATGGGCTCGATCGGGGCGGAGCCGACCGAGGTCTACACGCCGGTCACCTCGCCTCCGGACCCGACGCCGGACCCGCTCCCGTACGACGGCGGCTATCCCAGCCGGTCCGAGGTCCACGACGACAAGGGTGGCTCGCGGCGCGGGGTGTGGATCACCGTCGCCGTCGTCCTCATCCTCGGCCTGCTCGGCTTCGGGCTGAAGGCCTACCTCGACAACCAGCGGACCAAGGCCAACACCATCGAGGTGCCGAGCGTCGTCCAGAAGCCGGAGGAGGTCGCCAAGGCCGAGCTGACCCGGGCCGGGCTGCGCGTCGCGATCAGCCGGGAGGCAAGCGATTCGGCCGACCAGGGCACGGTCATCAGCCAGGACCCGGCCGCCGGCTCGTCGGCCCAGAAGAACGACGTCGTGTCGATCACCATCTCGACGGGACCGAACAACGTCGCCGTGCCCGACCTCGAGGGCAAGACCGTCGACCAGGCGCAGCAGATCCTCGAGGGCATGAAGCTCAAGCTCGGCAAGACGAGCCAGGTCGATGACTCCAAGCTCGACAAGGGCCAGATCATCTCGACGAGCCCGTCGGCCGACTCCCTCGTCGCCCCGGGCACGTCGATCGCGATCAACGTCTCCTCCGGCAAGGTCACCGTCCCCAACGTCGTCGGGATGATCCAGAACGACGCCCTCTCGACCCTCGCCGAGGCGGGCCTGGTGCCGAAGACCGAGTACAAGGAGGTCGCCGGTCAGCAGGAGGGCACGGTGCTCAGCCAGGACCCGGCCAAGGGCAAGGCCAACCGCGGCTCGACGGTGACGATCGTCGTGGCCCAGGCCCCCGCCTCGACGCCGACCCAGAGCCCGAGCCCGAGCCCGAGCGACTCGGGCACCCCGACGAGTAGCCCCAGCACCGCCAACTAGCCCGAGCTCCTCCCCCCGCCCCCGACCCGCCAACTCGCCCAGACTCCCCCCCTTCCCCCCGCCCCCCGACCCGCCACCCCCGTCCCGCGAACCACCCCGCCAACATCTCACCCAATAGGGAAGTTGTTGCCCTCGGCCAGCCCCACTCACCGCCCGCCGCACCCGGCATACCGCCGGCAACTCACCCAATAGGGAAGTTGTTGCCTCGAAGCCAAGCTCCCGGACCGTCCTCGAACGGCAGTAACTTCCCTATTGGGTCAGTTCCTGACCCGGGTCGGATCGCCCCGATCAGCGCCGCACCGGCAACAACTTCCCTATTGGGTGAGTTGTTGTCCCCCGCCGGCGGCGCGGGAGTATGCCGGTGCCGGTCAGCCGGCGGGGGGAATCGCGGCCAGTCCGGCGGCGTCGTGGACGAGCGGGCTGAGGTGTCCGCTCCGCTCGACGGCCCCGGCGAGCCCGCACGTCTCGAGCCAGGTCCCGAGGATCCGGTAGCCACCCTCGGTGAGGACGCTCTCGGGGTGGAACTGCACCCCGTGCAGCGGCAGGTCGCGGTGCCGGACGGCCATGACGACGCCCGACGCGGTGTGTGCGGTGGCGTGGAGGCTCTCCGGCAGGGTCGCCGGGTCGATCGCGAGCGAGTGGTAGCGGGTCGCGGTGAACGGGTCCGGCTGTCCGGCGAGGACGCCCGACCCGTCGTGGTGCACCCGCGAGGTCTTGCCGTGCAGCAGCTCCGGCGCCCGCCCGACCGTGGCCCCGCAGACGACGCCGAGCGCCTGGTGCCCGAGGCAGACCCCGAGCATCGGCTGGGAGCGCTCGGCGCAGGCGTCGATCATCGCCATCGAGACACCGGCCTCCTCCGGAGTCCCGGGTCCGGGAGAGACGAGCACCCCGTCGAAGTCGGCGCCGTCCGCCGGGCCGATCGTGTCGTTGCGGACGACCTCGCACTCGGCCCCGAGCTGCTCGAGGTAGCCGACGATCGTGAAGACGAAGCTGTCGTAGTTGTCGACGACGAGGATCCGGGTCATGCCGGTCCCCTCCCTCCGGTCGGCGCGCCGCTCGAGCCGGGCGCGCCGCCCGACCCCGTGACGACGCCCGAGCCGGTCACAGCGGTCGACCCGGTCACAGCGGTCAGCGCGCGGGGGCCCGCGGCGACGGTGTTGTCATTGAACGGCAGGTGCGGCGAGATCCAGGGGAACACCCACTGGAAGAGGACGACGAGGACGACCAGGAGCAGGACGACGGCCTCGATGACCTTGACGGCCCTCGGGCCCGGAAGCAGGCGCCACAGCGCGGCATACATCGCTCATCCCTCCCCGGGGATCGTCATGACGTCGCGCGGCAGGCCGGCCGTCCGGGAGTAGGTCGCCTCGAGCAGTGCGTGGACGACGTAGCGCTCCCGGGCGCTGTACTCCGGATGACACGTCGTCAGGGTGAGATAGGCGTTGCTCGGCGCCGCCCCGGGGCGGTCGGGGACCGGGGCGATGACATCGATGTCGGTGGGCGCGACGATCTCGTGCGAGGCAACGGCGTAGACATAGAAGTCCGCCGCCGTCTCGACGATGATCCGGTCGCCGTCCCGCAGCCGCTGGACCTCGTTGAGCGGGCGGCCGTAGGTCGTCCGGTGCCCGGCGAGGGAGAAGTTGCCGATCGTGCCGGGCTGCGCGGTCCCGGTGTACTGCCCGAGTCCCTTGGCCAGGGTGTCGTGGTCGGTGCCCTCGTAGACGGGGCGGGCGTAGTCGGACCCGAAGCGCGGGATGCGCACGATGGCGAACGCCCCGTCGCCCGGCCCGGCGTCGTCGGGGTGGACCGTGCCGGCCGACGGGTGGTCGGTGAAGTCCTGGACGAGCCGGTGGACCGTGACGGTCTGGGCGCGGTTCGCGGTGACGTCGGTCCACCACAGCTCCCACGCGATGAAGAGGAGGACAAGGACTCCCAGGGTGATGAGGACCTCCCCGAGGACGGAGAGGACGCGGGCGCCTCTCATGGGGTGGTGACGCTCGCGTACTTCGGGACGATGGACCCCCCGTATGCCGGGAACCTCGCGTCGTCCTCGGTGGTCACGTCGTAGCCGAGGCCGACCGTGGTGACGTACTCCTGGTAGATGACCATCGCCGGGTCGGTGGCCAGGGCCTCCTGCATCCGGTCGATGTCACCGATGGCGCGCACGACGTAGGGCGGGGAGTACACCCGGCCCTGGAGGATGAGGGTGTTGCCGACGCACCGGACCGCGCTCGTGCTGACGACCCGCTGGTCCTGGAGCATCATCGCCTCGGCCCCTCCGCGCCACAGGGCGTTGACGACGGCCTGGACGTCCTGCTGGTGGACGACGACGTCGTCGACGCCGAACCCGGCCGGGATCTGGTCACCGCGCAGCGGCGAGTCGTTGAGGCTGACCCGGATCATCGGGCCGTGCACCGCCGTGCGTCCCGCCGCGCCGGCGAGGGCGTCGGCCCGGTTCGACAACGAGTCGGTCGTGGCGCTGCCCGGCGCGTTGGCCTTCGTCAGTTGGTCGACCTCGGTCTCGAGGCTGCTCAGCTGGTGGGCGAGCCGGGCGTTCTTCGCCGTCTGGGACCGGATGAGGTCCGGCAGACCGGTGGCGGAGCTACGCAGGGTCCCGGACTGGGAGGCCTGGCTGCTCGTCGCGAAGAGCGCACCGGCGAGGACACCGACGACCGGGACGAGGATGGACCACCGTGTCGGCCGCCGCGTGAGCAGCGCGTGTCGTCGCATCGACACGGTGGGCACCTCCTCGGAGTGAAACAGCCTCTACGCTAGGGCAAACGTCTGATCCACGAGGAGAAGTGTCCGTGCCCGAGTCCAAGGGTCGCTCCAAGCCCAGCTACACCCCCCCGCCGCGCCGGTCCCAGAAGGTCGACGCGGGCAACCCGCCGTGGTTCGTGCCCGTCATGGTCGGCCTCATGGTCATCGGCCTGCTCTGGGTCGTCACCTTCTACATCACGAGCCAGCAGTACCCGATCGAGTCGCTCGGCAAGTGGAACCTCGGCGTCGGCTTCGGCCTCATGGTCGCCGGCTTCGCGATGACGACTCGCTGGCGCTGACTCCCGCCCCCGAGGACCGGTTTTCCACAGGGCTTGTCCACATTGGGGAAAGAATCACACCTGTGTAAGTCCTGGGTGTGAGTCTGGGAGATCGCTGGGAACTCGGTCCGTTCCTGGGAACGGGGGCCTCAGAAGGGGCTGGCCGTCACGGCATACTTCGCGACGGTCGCGACGACGAGGACGACCGTGATGGCGCTCAGGCCGTACCAGTGCACGCGCCAGTTGCCCGCGCTCCCGTCGGGTCGCCGCCCGGTGTAGGCGATGACCGCACCGCAGGCCAGACCGGTGATGAACCCGCCGAGATGCCCCTGCCAGGCGATGTTGGGGATCATGAACCCCAGCACGGCGTTGATGGCGAGGGTGACGAACATCCCCGCCGACGAGCGGCCGAGCCGCCGCTGGAGCAGCAGGAACGCCCCGAAGAGGCCGAACACCGCGCCCGAGGCCCCGACGACGCCGGTCGTCCACGGACCGTAGCCCTGCTGCGCGACCTGGGTGGCCGTCCGGGGGAAGGCGAGCAGCAGGTAGCCGACCGAGCCGCCGAGGGCCGTGACGAGATAGCTCGCGACGAACCGGGCCCGGCCCATGAGCGGCTCGAGGTAGGAGCCCATGATCCACAGCGCGTACATGTTGAACAGGATGTGGAAGATGAACCCCGGGCTGTGGGCGAAGGCCGAGGTGAGGAAGCGCCACGGCTCGGTGTCCCCGAGATAGGGGACGAACTCGATCGAGCGGGTCAGTCCCGGGATGAACAGCTGGCCGAGGTAGACGACGACGCAGATCCCGATGATGACCTGGGTGACGAGCGGCCGGCCGTCGGTGACCCCGCCGCCGAAGACCGTCGTGCCCTGACGCGTCGAGCGCTGGCCCTCGCGGACGCAGTCGACGCACTGGATCCCGACGGCCGCCGGGCGCTGGCACTCGGGACAGGCCGGCCGGTGGCAGCGCTGGCATCGGACATAGGAGACCCGGTCGGGGTGGCGGGGGCAGACGGGGGTCTGCTCGGCGGTCTCGGCGGCCGTCGGCTCGGTCATGGCTCGGGGTGGTCCGGTGGGTGGCGGGGGTCGGTGCGGTTGGGGCGGCCGGGGTCAGTCCTCGATCTCGAGGCGCTCGATGACGACGTCCTCGACCGGACGGTCCATCGCGCCGGTGGGGACGGCCGAGAGCCGGTCGACCACGTCGCGGCTCGCCTGGTCGGCGACCTCACCGAAGATCGTGTGCTTGCCCGTCAGCCACGCGGTCGGGGTGACGGTGATGAAGAACTGCGAGCCGTTCGTGCCCTTGCCCATCCGCTTGCCGGCGTTCGCCATGGCGAGGAGGTAGGGGCGGTCGAAGGCCAGGTCGGGGTGGATCTCGTCGTCGAAGGTGTACCCCGGACCGCCGGTGCCTTGCCCGTTCGGGCAGCCGCCCTGGATCATGAAGTTGGGGATGATCCGGTGGAAGACCAGCCCGTCGTAGAACTTCGTCGGGTTGGTCCGCCCGGCGTCGTCGCGGTAGTCCCGCTCGCCCGTGGCGAGTCCGACGAAGTTCTTGACCGTCTTGGGGGCCTGGTCGGCGAACAGGGTGATGGCGATGGGGCCGTGGTTCGTGTGCAGGGTTGCCTTCATGGGGGGATTGTTTCACGGGTATGCCGGGGGCCGCTGTGACGGTGCCCGCCGGGGCCCGGGTGGGGCCCCGGCATACGGCTGCGGTGGTTTTACCCAGGGCAAAGGGGGCAGGATGGGGGCAGACGGAAGTCCCGACGAAGGAGGACCTGTGTTGAGGACCAAGAGCAAGCCCGCCAAGGTCGCCGACTCCGTGCAGTCGAGTGCGGCCGATGCGGCGGGGTCGGTGTCCACCCACGCGAAGGATGCCGCGCGGGAGGCAGCGGCCGCCCTGAGGGCGAGCGCGCACGACGCCGCGCAGAGCGACTACGCCGCGATGCTCAAGTCCACCGCGGCCGATGTCGCGCACTCCCTGTCGACGGGGGCGAAGGTCGCCGCCGAGGCGGCGCGGGCCGGCGCGAAGGAGGCCGTCGAGACGGCCAAGGTGAGCGCCTCCCACGCTGGAGAGACGGCGCGGGACGCGGCCGGCGATGCGGCGTCGAGGGCGGAGGGCAAGGCGTCCGACCTCGCGGCGGAGGTGAAGCCCGCCGCGACGCGGACGGCGAAGGATGCCCGGGCCGCGGCGCTCGCTGCGGCCAAGGAGGCCCGCGACGCGGCGGCCAAGGCCGCGGCCGAGGCGAGGTCGACGGCGACGAAGTCGACCAAGCGCTCCCGCAAGCACGCGAAGAAGGCGGCCAAGGAGGCCTCGATCGCGGCGAAGGAGCTGCGGAAGGAGGCCAAGGCGCTCTCGAAGGGCTCGAAGAAGAAGCGCGGCAAGAAGCGCTTCGTCCTCCTCGCCCTGCTCGGCGCCGCGATCGCCGGCATCGTCTACAAGCGCAGCACCGACAAGGCCGACCCGTGGGCGAGCGCCGGGGCGTACACGCCGCCGGAGTCCGGTCGCGCCTCGAGCTCCGGTGGCGGCTCGGTCAGCGGCATGGCGGCGAACGCCAAGGCCAAGGCGAGCGCGGCGGCCGGTGCCGCCAAGGAGAAGGCCGCCGGTGCCGCCGGGGCCGCCAAGGAGAAGGCCTCCGGCGTGGCCGAGGGCACGAAGACCGAGGCCGCCGAGGCCAAGCATGCCGCGGCCGACAAGGCCGTCTCGGGCGCGAAGAGCGCCGAGGAGAAGGCCGAGGCGGAGCAGGCCAAGGCGGCGCAGGACGCCGCTGCCGCCGAGAACGCGGAGAACACCGAGAACGCCGAGAACGCGGAGAACGCGGAGAACGCCGAGAACACCGAGAACGCGGAGGAGTCCGGCTCCTCCTAGGCCTCTGATCCGCGGCTTCGCGGCTCTGCGCCCCCTCGATTCGCCGAAATCTCATCGGCCCGCTGATGTAGCAGGGTTCCGGTGAGATTTCGGCGTTCTGAGGCCCCGTGGTGCCCGGGCGAGGCCGCTAGTCGAGGCCGATCGAGACCGGACCCGCGTCGGGCCGGACGCCCCGCAGCAGGGACCAGGGGACCCGGAAGACCCGCCCCGGCGCGGCCGGCCAGGGCACCCGCATCGCGTTGAGGAGCCGTCCGTCCTGCCGGGCCGTCACCCGGGGCATCCGGATCAGCTCCTCGACCCAGAGCAGCAGCCGCTCCCGCGCCGGCGCCGGATCGCCCGGGCGCATCACCGAGGGGGAGACCCACCGCAGCGGGGGGGTCGCCACAAGCGGGACGCCGGTGGCCGAGTAGCCCTCGCCCCGGAGGAAGCCCACGACCGAGCGCGCCACGTGGGCGCCGTCGAGGGCGGCGACGTCGGCCGTGTCGACCGGGTGCAGGACGTTCCCGGCGGCGAAGACCCCCCGCCGGTCGGTGCGCAGCGCCGTGTCGACGCGCGGGCCGAGGGTGCCGGGGTCGAGGGCGATGCCGCCGCTGCGGGCGAGCTCGTGGTCGGGGATCCAGTCCCCGGTGAAGACGACGGTGTCACAGGCGATCGTCTCGCGGGCCTGCGTGTGGCGATGCTCGACCTCGACGCCGCTCACCCGTCCCCGCCCGTGCACCGCGACGACCCGGGTCGATGTCCGGACCGGCACTCGCAGGGCCACCCGGCCCGGGACGCTGAAGGCGGCATACGACTCCGGCCGCGGGTGCTCGGTCACGAGGGCCACCGGTTCGACGCCGGCCTGGCGCAGGGTGAGGACGGCCGACCATGACACGAGCTCGGCGCCGACGACGACGGCTCGGGTGCCGACCGGCAGGTGCTCGAGATGGACCAGCTGCTGCAGCTCGCCGGTGGTGAGCACGCCACCGGGTCGGTCGCCGGCCACCCATCGGGCGGCGCGGGGTCGCTCCCGGGCACCGGTCGCGAGGATCACCGCATCGGCCGAGATGACCTGGCGGCCCTCCGGCGAGGTCACCTCGAGGGCGCGCTCGTCCGCCCAGCCGGTCACCATGGCGTGGGTCCGGATCCGGGCCCCCGCCCGTTCCGCGTCGGCGACGAGACGCCGGGCGTAGGCCGGGCCGCCGAGGACCCGACCCAGGTCCCGCATGCCGTAGCCGGGGTGATCGGAGTGTCGGGGTATGCCGCCGGCCGTCGCCTCCCGGTCGAGGACGAGGACCTCGCCGTCGACCAGGGGAGCGAGCTCGCGGGCGGCGCGCAGCCCGGCCGGGCCGGCGCCGACGATGACAACCGGGACCGAGCGGGTCGCCGTCATGCCGTCACCGTCCTCGAGGTCGGGCGGGCGGCGCCGGGCGAGCCGGTCGGGCCCGCCTCGTCGAGCATCGCCGTGAGCCGGGCGCCGCAGAAGAAGCCCTGGCAGCGCCCGTTGTGGGCCCGGGTGCGGCGGCGCAGCCCCCCGAGATCGCGGGCGGGGATCGTCGAGCCGAGCGCGTCGCGGATCTCGCCCTCGGTCACCCGCTCGCAGAAGCAGACGATCCGTCCGTATGCCGGGTCGGCCGCGATCCGGTCGGCGTCGGCGAACGGGCGGAGGGCGTGGTCGCCGAGCTGAGGCATCGTCGGTGGGGGCGGCAGGTCGGCCCGGGGCGTCAGCGCCAGGCCGGCCGTCTCGAGCAGGCCGCCGACGTACTCCGCGACCGCTATCGCCGAGGTGAGCCCGGTCGAGCGGATGCAGCCTGCCACGGCATACCGCCGCTCGCCGTCCGCCTCGATGACGTAGTCGCTCTGGTCATGAGCGGCGCGCAGACCGGCATACGCGGCGGTCACCTCCTCGCCGAGCAGGGACGGCATGAGTCGCTCACCCTTCTCCCGGAGGAACGCGAAGCCCGCCTCGGTCGTGGAGGTGTCGCCACGGTCCGCCATGTCCTCGGCGGTCGGGCCCACCATGACGTTGCCGTAAATGGTCGGGGAGACGAGGACGCCCTTGCCGACCTTGCTCGGGACGGGCAGGACGATGACGGGCACCGCGGGACGGGCGAGCTTGTCGAAGACGACGAGCTCGCCGCGGCGCGGGTGGAGGGTGAAGCGCTCGTAGCCCACCATCCGTTCGATCGTGTCGCCACCCAGGCCCGCGGCGTTGACGACCCACCGGGTCTCGATGTCGCCGGTGGCCGTGTGGACCGTCGTCGCGGCATCCCCGACCTCGATCGCGCTCACCGCCGAGTCCAGGCGCAGGTCGCACCCGCGCCCGACGGCGTCGGTGGCCAGCGCGATGGACGTCGACCACGTGCAGATGATCGACTCCCCGGGGACGACGAGCCCGCCCAGCGCGCCGGGGCCGAGGTGAGGCACGGTGGCGTAGACATGCTCCGCGTCCACGATCCGGGTCTCGTGGTAGCCGTTGCGCTCCGCCTTGTCCCGCAGCGACGGCAGGCTCGTGAGCTGCTCGTCGTCCCAGGCGACGAGGAGCGCGGACGTCGGCTCCATCGGTATGCCGGTCCGGCCCGCGTAGTCCTTGAGCAGCCGGTACCCGTCATGGACGAGGCGCGACTCGAGGGTTCCCGGGGAGGCGTCGAAGCCGGTGTGGAGGATGGCGGTGTTGGCCTTCGACGTGCCGTCGCCGACGTCCCCGCGGGCCTCGACGAGCACGACGTCGAGCTCGTGCCCGGCCAGGTGTCGGGCGATGGCGCAGCCGACCACTCCCGCCCCGATGACGACGACGTCATGAACCGTGGCCATCACTCGCCTCCTTCTCGTGACTCCTCGACCGTCGCCCTCCACCGGGCCCGGAAGGTCTCGGTGCGATCCGTCGACCAACGCGGCTCGTAGGAGGTGGTCGGCTCCCAGCCAACCACGGCATCGGCGAGCGGGAGGGTCGGGTCCAAGGCCGTGCGCATGAGGGCCACGGCGCCGAGCGGCGTCGCGTGCGACGAGGGGTAGACGTCGACGGGCAGCTGCGCGAGGTCGGCAACGGCCTGCATGAAGACCATGCTCCTCGTCAGGCCCCCGTCGACCCGCAGCCGGGTCAGCGGCGTGCCGAGGTCGGTGGCGACGAGATCGGCGAGCTCGGCGACCTGCGCGGCCAGGCCCTGGATCAGCGCGGTGACGATGTGCTCCCGGGTCGTCCCGAGGGTGAGACCGCGCAGGGTGCCGGTCGCCGAGGGGTCCCACCACGGCGCCGCCAGTCCCGCCAGGGCGGGAACGCAGAGGAGGCCCTCGGCATCGTCTCCGCCGAGGGCGTCGAGGTCCTCGGGGCCGGAGATGAGGCCGACGTCCTGGAGCCACCGGACCGCCGAGGCCGCGGTGTAGACCTGGCCATCGGAGCAGTAGGTGATCTCGTCACCGACCCGCCAGGCGATGCAGGAGACGAGCCCGTTCGCCGGGCGCCGTGCCTCCCGACCGGTGTTGGTGAGGAAGAAGGCGCCGGTGCCGAAGGTGCACTTGGCCTCCCCGGCCTCGAGGCACCGCTCGGCGAGAAGCGCCGCCTGCTGGTCGACGACGAGGCCGCCGAGCGGCAGCTCCGGACCGAGCAGGCTCGTCGTGCCGACGATCTCGTCGTTGGCCGCGATCCGGGGCATGCGCTCACCGGCGAGGCCGAACAGGGCGAGCAGGTCGGGGTCGTAGTCGCCGGTGTCGAGTGACGTCACGAGCGAGCGGCCGGCGGTGGCGGCGTCGGTGACGTACTCGCCACTGAGGCGATGAAGGATCCAGGCGTCGCTCGTGCTGACCAGGCCGTCGGTCGTGACGTTCTGTCGGAGCCAGGCGAGCTTGGGCGCACTGAAGTACGGGTCGAGGACGAGACCGGTGCGTTGCGCGATGTCCTCGGCCCGGTCGGCCAGGGCGGCACACACCGACTCCGCCCGCCGGTCCTGCCACACGACGAGCTTCGACAGGGGCTCGCCGGTGTCCGGGTCCCAGGCGAGGACGGTCTCGCCCTGGTTGGTGAGGGTCACGCCGTCGATGGCGATGCCGGCGTCCTCCACCGCGCGGTGCGACGCGGCATACACCGAGTCCAGCAGCTCGCGCGGATCCTGCTCGACCCGGCCGCCGCCGCCGTACTCGGGGCGGATCGGGACCTCCGCCACCGACCGCACGGAGCCGGCGCCGTCGACGACGACGGCCTTTGTGCCCGACGTCCCCTGGTCGATCGCCAGGACGCTGTTCATCGTGTCATCACCACGCTCGGGAAGGAGGGTCGGCGAGGGGTCGGGGCCGGGTCGCGGAGGGAGCGACCCGGCCCCTGCGGTGGTCGCGGCGGGCGCCAGGGGATGTGCGGATGCACCGGCCGCCGCGCACCACCGGGCTAGGAGGCGTCGTCGGAGGTCTTCGCGAACGCCTCGGGGTCCTCGGTGATGATCCTCGGCATCTCGAGGCTGTGGCCACGACCGACGAGGACGCCGAGGTAGACCAGACCGATGACGAGCATGCCGACGGCATACAGCCACGGGTCCTTGAAGCCGGCGTCACGGAAGATGTTGAGCTCCCACAGCAGCCAGACCAGGGCCAGCGCGATGACGCCGTTCTCCCACCGGCCGAGCGAGAAGCCCCGGGCCTCGGGGAGCCGCTTGCGGGCCGCCACGTAGAGGATGACCGTCGCGAGGTAGATCAGGCATGGCATGAGCGTGGCGGCACTGAAGAGGTTGAACAGCACGCTCGTCGTCTGGGCGAAGATCGCGAGGACGATCTCGATGAGGATGCCGACCGACACCACCGCGATGAAGGGGGTGCCGCGCTGGGGGTCGACCTTGCGCATCATCGCGTGTGCGGGGAAGCGGTTGTCGCGGGACATTGCCCAGACGATCCGGCTGGCGCTGACGAAGATGACCATCCCGCAGGCGAAGATCGAGAACAGGACCAGGACGAGCAGCGCCTTGCCGACCCACGACCCGAGGACGGCGACGGCGATGTCGGCGACCGGGGTGCTCGAGGCGGCCAGAGCGGTGAAGTCGGATCCGGCCATGGTGATCGCGATGAGGAAGACCATGCCGATGACGCCGGACAGGACGACCGACTGCCACATGGCCCGGGGGACGACGTTCTCGGCGTCGTGGGTCTCCTCGGCGAGGTTGCTGGCGGCCTCGAACCCGACGATGGTGAAGGACCCCAGCAGGAAGGCGAGCATCCAGGGGGAGACGTGGTTGAAGCTCGAGCCGAGCCCGAAGTAGCCGTCGGCGGAGACGGCCGCCTTGTCGAAGAGGTTGCCGCCGGACAGCTCACCCTTGACGGCGCCGACGATGAAGAGCAGGACGGTGAGCAGGAGGATCCCGACGATCTCGGTGCCGACGGCGATGTTGTTGACCCGCTCGGTGAGGACCGTCGACTGGGCGATGACGGCGGCCTGGATGAGCGCGACGATCGCGGTGACGAGCCAGGTGTTGCCCGTCGTCGCGGTGTAGCCGAAGAGGGCCGGCGCGACGGTCGAGGCCAGCGCGTAGTCGACCGCGACGACGTCGACGACGAGGAAGGAGAAGGTCAGCCAGCCGAGGATCCAGCCGACGACGGGGTTCGCCAGGCGGGACATCCATTGGTAGGAGTAGCCGGCGAGCGGCATCCGGCTGGCGAGCGCGCCGAAGACGAGGGCGACCATCGTCTGGCCGACGATGACGATCGGCCAGGTCCAGATGCCGAGCGGACCGGAGGTGTTGAGGACCGAGCCGTAGGTCGTGAAGATCCCGGTCGTGATGGAGATGAAGGAGAACCCGATCGCGAAGGACGCGAAGCGGTGCAGGGTGCGGTCGAACTCCTCGCGGTACCCGAAGTGCTCGAGGACGTGGCCGGTGTCGTGACTACTCATGTGGTGCCTTCCCTTTCCTCTCGAGGGAGGTGACGCGTCAGTCGGCGTTGCGGCTGCTGCGGCGGCGCCCGGCGCCGTCGCTGTGGGCGACGAGTACCTCCACGGTGGTGGCGCGGAGGGCGTCGACGACGGCGTGGTCGGCGCCGTCGTCGGTGATGACTCCGGTCAGGTCCGCGAGGTCGCAGACCTTGCCCAGAGCGACCTGGCCGAGCTTGGTCGAGTCGACGAGGACATGGCGTTCGGTCGAGTGCGCGACGAGGAGCTTGCGGACGGCGATCTCGTCCGGGTGGTAGTCCGTCAGGCCGGCCTCGAGATCGAGCCCACCGGACCCCAGGAAGGCCCGGTCGGCGTAGTACCCGGCGAAGAACTGCTGGGCGTCCGGGCCGGAGAGGGCCAGGTCACCCTTGCGCAGCCGGCCGCCGCTGAGCACGACCTCCGCCTGTGGGCGGTCGACGAGCTCGTTCGCCGCGAGCATCGAGTTGGTGAGGATGCGGCAGGTCAGGTCCGGTGGCAGGGCTCGGGCCACCTCGGCGACGGACGTGCCGACGTCGAGGAAGACCGTCTCCCCGGGATGGATCAGCTCCACCGCGAGCGCGGCCATGGCCTGCTTCTGCTCCAGGTGCAGGACGGCGCGCTCCTCGAATGAGGGCTCGACGGTGCGACCGCCGGCGCTGCGTGCCCCGCCGAAGACCCGGCGCAGTGCACCGGCGCGCTCGAGGGCGAGCAGGTCGCGGCGGACCGTCTCGAGTGAGACGGAGAACCGGTGCGCCAGCTCCTCCGACCGCACCGCACCGACGCGAGCCACCTCCCGGGCGATGGCGTCCCGGCGCACCTCGGGCATGAGGACGATCGAGGGTTGGTGTGGATCCTCGTGGGACATAGAGGGAGTATGGGGATCCCCGAGGTGGGTGTCAAGGGTTCCCCCCTTGGCTCGATTCGCCGAAATCTCACCGGGACCCCGCAGCAACAGCGTTCCGGTGAGATTTCGGCGGATCGAGCGGCGGGATGACCGTCGGGGACGGCATACGGCATCCCGCGCCGGTCAGGTCACCCGTCGCCGGAGGTCGGGCGACCCGCCGGGCTGGGCGACCCGCCGGGCTGGTCGAGCGCCGAAGACGAAGACCCTCTCCGGGTGGATCCGAATCACCTCGTGGGTCATCCCCGGCATGAGCGGCTCGTCGAGCCGGACCCGCTCGGCCCGACCGCGGATCTCGACCATCCGCGGACGCCACGGGTCGATCGAGGCCAGGTCGTCGACGAACGCCACCTTGTCGTTGTGCGCGAGGTTGCGGTACTTCTTCGTGCCGGCCATCCGCATCCCGCCGATGTCGATGACGCCGAGCTCACGGTCCTAGCGGAAGCCGACCGTGTTGTTGTGGGCCCCGCTGGGGTCGACCGTCGCCGGCCGTCCGAGATGCTGCGTTCGCAGGTATGCCGCGACCGTGTCGTCGATGTGGTCGTGCGCCGTCGTCATGCTGAGCCTCCTCGTGCTCCGGACCGTCGGCTCCGGGAGTGCGGGGCTCGATCAGCCGAGGCGGCCCAGGCTGCTCAGGTGCTGGGCCCGCTCGGCGACCTCCGCGGCGGTGCTGCGCAGGCTGGCGATGAGCTCCTTCGACGACTGGGCCGCGCCGGCGAAGACGGTCACGCTCTTGCTCATGTCGGTCGCGACGGTGCCCTGCTCCTCGACCGCAGAGGCGATGACGGTCTGCTGGGACTCGATCTGCCCGATCAGCTCGACGACCCGCTCGAGGGCCGCGGTGGCCTTGCCGCCGCTGCCCTGGATCGACTCGATCATCTCGCCGATCTCACCGGTCGCCTGGGCGGTGCGCTGAGCGAGCTCCTTGACCTCACCGGAGACGACGGCGAAGCCCTTGCCCGCCTCGCCGGCCCGCGCCGCCTCGATCGTGGCGTTGAGGGCGAGCAGGTTGGTCTGCTCGGCGATCGAGGTGATGAGCTTGCTGACGACGCCGATCCGCTCGCCGGCCTCGGCGAGCTCGCGGACGATCTCGCTCGCGGTGCCGGCCGACTCGACGGCGGTCCCGGTGCTCGTCGCCGCCGACGCCGCCGTGCTCGCGATGTCGCGGATCGAGGCCGTCATCTGCTCGGCGCCCGCGGCGACCGAATCGGCCCGGGAGGAGACCTCGCCGGTCTCGACCGCCAGCTCATCGGCGAGAGCGGCGAGCTGGGACGACGCGCCGGCGAGCGCCTCGGAGATCTCCGAGGTCTGGCCGGCGAGCGCCGTCGCGGCCGTGACGTCCTTCCACGTCACGAGGAAGGCGCCCGGGAGACCGGCGATCGTCGCCTCGGCATCGGCCACGTGCGTGCCGGCCTGGACGTGGAGGGTCGTCGTGTGCGGCAGCTCGTGCCGCTCACCGATGATCCGCCGGAGCCCGTCGCGCAGCTGCTGGAGGACTGCATCGCCGCCGGCGCCCGCGACCTGCGCCGCGACGAGGGTGGCCGCCTGGTTGCGGTAGACGATCTCGCCGTCGAGCCGGGTCACCAGCAGCGCGGCCGGTGAGGCCTGGATGATCTCGGCGAGCCCGAGCTCGTGCAGGATCGGCGGGAGGGTGGAGGTCGCGGCGTTTCGGCGGCGCAGCAGCATGGGGACACGCTCCAGGTGAACACGTGGACGGGGGGACGTGGGTCCCATCGGCCGGCCGCGGCGCCTCCTTAGCCCTTCCTCCGCGACGGGATCGACCGTCACCCGTTGGGGGCGCCGGAGGCACGCATTCGTTCGGAGCCGGACCGTCCCACCGACGGCGAGTTGGCGGCCCGCCCGGTTATCGGGCCGAGGCCTGGGTACCGCGAAAGGAGTCGGGGCGCCGAGCCGACCGAGCCAGCACCGGCGTCCGACCAGTTGATAGTCGACGAGGAGATGCCACCGATGCCTGATGTTGCGACGTTCATCCTGGAACGACTGCGGGAGTGGGGGATCCACCGCGCCTACGGATATGCCGGCGACGGGATCAACGGCTTCCTCGGTGCCTTTGAGGAGGTGGAGGAGCCGATCTTCACCCAGGCCCGCCACGAGGAGATGGCCGCCTTCATGGCGACCTCGCACGCCAAGTTCACCGGCGAGATCGGCTGTTGCATCGCCACCTCCGGGCCCGGGGCGGTCCATCTGGCGAACGGCCTCTACGATGCCAAGCTCGACCACCAGCCGGTGCTCGCGATCGTCGGTCAGCAGAAGCGCTACTCGGTGGGCACCCACTACCAGCAGGAGATCGACCTGCAGTCCTTCTTCAAGGACATCGCCGGCTTCGTCTCCACCGTCATGGAACCCTCGTCGGCCCGGCATCAGGTGGACCGGGCGATCAAGTCGGCGCTGAGCGAGCGACGCCCGGCGGTCATCATCGTCCCCGAGGACGTCCAGGAGAGCGAGTACACCCCGCCACCGCGCCAGCATGGCGCCGTCAACACCAGCGTGGGGTGGAACCAGCCGCACGTCGTCCCCGACGAGAGCCTCCTGCGCCAGGCGGCGGACGTCCTCAACGAGGGCGAGAAGGTGGCCATCCTCATCGGCCAGGGAGCGAAGAAGGCATCCAGCCAGGTGCTGCACGCCGCGGACCTTCTCGGCGCGGGCATCGCCAAGGCGCTGCTCGGCAAGGACGCCATCCCGGACGACGTCCCGATCGTCACCGGGCCGCTCGGCCTGCTCGGCTCCGAGCCGAGCCACAAGATGCTCATGGGCTGCGACACCCTGTTCATGATCGGCACGAGCTTCCCGTATGCCGAGTGGCTGCCGGAGCCCGGCCAGGCCCGGTGCGTCGAGATCGACATCGACGGGAAGATGATCGGCGTCCGCTACCCCAACGACGTCTCGCTCGTGGGTGACGCCGCCGACACGCTCGACGCGCTCATCCCCCTGCTCAAGCCCAAGAAGGACCGCAGCTGGCAGGACTTCATCATCAAGGAGCGTGAGGTGTGGGACCGGGTCCTGGAGGACCGGGCCCACCAGGACGGCGACCCGATCAACCCGCAGCTCGTCTTCTGGGAGCTGAACCAACGGCTGCCGGCGAACGTGATCACCACCTCCGACTCCGGCTCGGCGACGAACTGGTGGGCGCGATACCTCACGATGCGCGACGGGATGTCGGCGTCCCTCTCCGGGACCCTGGCGACGATGGTCCCGGGGGTCCCGTATGCCATCGGCGCCAAGTTCGCCTTCCCCGATCGCCCGGTCATCGCATTCACCGGTGACGGCGCCTTCTCCATGCTCGGCATGAACGAGCTGCTGACCGTGAAGCGATACGCCGAGGAGCTGCTGTCGAAGAACCCGACGCTCATCTTCGCGGTGCTCGTCAACGAGGATCTGAACCAGGTGTCCTACGAGCAGCGGGTGCTCGCCTCGGACCCCAAGAACCCCGCGACCCAGACCATCCCCTATGTGCCGGCGGCCGAGTTCGCCCGCCTGCTCGGCTTCGAGGGCATCAAGGTCGAGCGTCCCGACCAGGTCGGACCGGCCTGGGAGCGGGCGCTCAGCGCCGACGGACCGGTCCTGCTCGAGTTCCTCACCGACCCGCAGATCCCGCCGCTGCCGCCGCACGTGCGGACCTCGCAGATGAAGAAGACGGTGAAGGCGCTCGCGCACGGGGACGAGGACGCGGTCGGCATCGCCACCAAGGGCTTCAAGGGCAAGGTGTCCGAGGCTGTCGAACACATCAAGGAAGAGCTGCCCGGCGGCTCCGACGACTGAGCAGCGTTGGTCGAGGGAATGAGGACGGTATGACCACGGACGTCTCCGCATCCCACCGCACGGTCCCGGCGAAGACCAGCCCGACGATCCCGGGCGGCATCTACGGCGAGGTGACCATCGACGTGCAGGGCCTCGAGAAGGCCCTGCGCAAGGCGGTCACCGGCGAGGTGAGGTTCGACCGGGCCGCGAAGGGGATGTACGCGAACGACGCATCGAACTACCGGCAGGTGCCGATCGGCGTCGTCGTGCCCCGCACGGAGGAGGATGTGCTGGCGGCGCACCGGGTCTGCGCCCGGTTCGATGCCCCCATCGTCAACCGGGGAGGCGGCACGAGCCTGTCCGGCGAGACGGTCAACTATGCGGTCGTCATCGACACCTCGAAGTACCTCACCGGCGCCGAGGACGTCGATGTCGACCGGCGGCTCGTCACGTGCCAGCCGGGCATCATCAACGAGCAGCTCAACCGGCATACCGGATCGACCGGCCTGGTCTTCGGTCCCGACCCGTCCTCGCACTCGCGCTGCACGATCGGTGGCAACCTCGGCAACAACTCGTGTGGCATCCACTCGGTGCAGTCCCAGCTCTACGGGCCGGGCCCGCGCACGTCGGACAACACCGAGGCCCTCGAGGTGGTCACCTACGACGGCGAGCAGTTCTGGGTCGGGGTGGACGAGGAGGACCGGCTGGAGGAGATCATCTCTGCCGGCGGGCGCAAGGGCGAGATCTATGCGCGGCTGCGCGACCTGCGCGACGAGTATGCGGACGACATCCGGGCGGCATACCCGTCGGTGGCGGACATGCCGCGCCGGGTCTCCGGCTACAACCTTGACGAGCTGCTCCCGGAGAAGGGGTTCAACGTCGCGCGAGCGCTGGTCGGCACCGAGGGCACCTGCGTCACGGTGACCCGGGCGACGCTGAAGCTCACCCCGGCCCTGCTCCATCGCGCACTCGTCGTGGTGTCCTACGACAACGTTGCGGACTCGACGCAGCACATCCCCCAGTTCGTCGAGTGGCGGCCCATCGGCCTGGAGGGGATCGACCGGCGGCTCATCGAGGACCAGCAGGCGCTCGACCTCAACACCGACGAGCTCCAGGAGCTGCCGCGCAAGCAGGATGCGGGAGCCTGGCTGCTCGTCCAGTTCGGTGCCGACAGCCACGAGGAGGTCCAGGCCCAGGCCGCCGCCTTCCGCCGCCACCTGTGCGGCGAGCTGGGGTACACCGACGACCGGGTCCAGCTCATGCGCGCCCGCCAGGACGGCGGTAACAGCGAGGACCTGTGGCAGATCCGCGAGAGCGGGCTCGGGTCGACCGCGTTCCCGCCCGACGCGGACCACTGGCCCGGCTGGGAGGACTCGGCGGTCCCGGTCGACGCGCTCCCGGGGTATGTCCGGGATCTGCAGGCCCTGTACGCCCGGTACGGCTACCGCGGCGCGATGTACGGCCACTTCGGCCAGGGCTGCATCCACTCCCGGATCAGCTTCGACCTGCGCACCGCGGACGGGCTGGCCCGCTATCGCCGGTTCATGGAGGAGGCGGCGGATCTCGTCGTCTCCTACGGCGGGTCGCTCTCGGGCGAGCACGGTGACGGGCAGCAGCGCGCCGAGCTCCTCGAGCGACAGTACGGTCCGCGGATCATCGGGGCGATGCGCGAGTTCAAGCGCATCTGGGATCCGGAGTGGAAGATGAACCCGGGCAAGGTGGTCGATCCCTACCGGCTCGACGAGAACCTGCGGCTGGGCACCGACTACAACCCGCCGCGGCCCCCGGTGCACTTCGCCTACAAGCAGGACCACGGTGACTTCGCGCACGCCACCCTGCGCTGCGTCGGGGTGGGCAAGTGCCGCGACCCCGAGGGCTCGCCGACGATGTGCCCCAGCTACCAGGTCACCCGGGACGAGGAGCACAGCACCCGGGGGCGGGCGAGGCTGCTCTTCGAGATGCTGCAGGGCGAGACCATCACCGACGGGTGGCAGTCGAAGGAGGTCGCCGAGGCGCTCGACCTCTGCCTGGCCTGCAAGGGCTGCACGAGCGACTGCCCGGTCAACGTCGACATGCCGACCTACAAGTCGGAGTTCCTCAGCCACCACTACCGGTCGTGGCGGCGGTGGCGGCCCCGCTACGCCTATGCCTTCGGCTTCATCGACCAGGTCGCCCGGCTCGTCGCCCTGGCGCCGGGACTGGTGAATGCCGCGACGCACACCCCCGGCCTGGCGCGCCTGGCGAAGTTCGCCGGCGGCATCGACCGGCACCGGCCGCTGCCGTCCTTCGCGCCGATCACCCTGCAGGAGTGGTTCCGCCGTCGCGGTGGCAGCAAGAACCCGCAGGGCCGGCGCGTCGTCCTCTTCCCGGACACCTTCAACAACAACCTGCACACCGAGGTCGGGGTCGCCTGCGTCGAGGCGATCGAGGAGGCCGGATGGCAGGTCGTCATGCCGCAGGGTCACATCTGCTGCGGGCGGCCGCTCTATGACTACGGCTTCCTCGACATGGCGGCCCGGTACCTGCACAACGTCCTCGACATGCTGCGGGACGAGATCCGCGCCGGGACGCCCATCGTCGGGATGGAGCCGAGCTGCCTCGCGGTCCTCAAGGACGAGCTGACCGGCCTGCTGCCGCATGACGACGACGCCCAGCGACTGAGCGCCCAGGCGATGCACTTCGGTGAGTTCTTCGACACCTACGACGTCCCGGTCCCCCAGGTGGAGGGCGCCGCCGTGCTGTGGGGGCACTGCCACCACCGGGCCACCGGGGGGGTCGAGCCCGAGCAGAAGGTCCTGGAGCGGATGGGCCTGTCCGTGGAGGCGGCCGACGGAGGCTGCTGCGGGCTCGCCGGCTCCTGGGGCTTCGAGAAGGGCAAGTGGGACATCTCGCTCGAGTGCGGCGAGCAGGGCTTCCTGCCGGCCGTGCGCGGCGCCGACGACGACACCGTCGTCGTGGCGAACGGCTTCTCCTGTCAGACCCAGCTCCAGGACTCCGGCGTCGGCCGGCGGGCACTGCACCTCGCCCAGGTCATGGCTCTCGCGCGCTCAGGGGAGGCCCTCGCCGGCGGTCGGCCGCCCGAGAAGGCCGTGCCGATCCGGCGGCCGCGGGCGCCGATGCGCACCAAGCTGGTCCGGGCGGCTCGGGTGGGCGCCGTGGCGGTCGCCGCGGGCGCGATCGCCGGGATGGGCCGGCGCGGCTAGGCAGGCGTCAGAACATGTCCTGGATGGTGATCCGGTCGTAGTCACCCGGCTCCTCGTCACCGGAGATGCAGGTCACCGTGGCGGTCGTCCCGGGATCGATCGGCTCGGATGCGCAGTTGAGGCTCGCGAGGACCTCGCTGCCCTTCCAGAACCTGATGTCGACCAGCGCGCTGTCCTGGTTGTCACGGTTGTTCGTGACCTCGAGGTTGTCGATGCTCATGCCGATCGGTGTGCTCGTGATCTCCCAGCCGTCGGAGTAGGTGAACCCGCGGATGTCGAAGGACGTCCCCTCGGTGATCTCGACCGGGTTGTTCCGGTCGCCGGACTGGTCACTGTTGTCCGGATCGGTGGTGTCGCCGCCGTCGCCGAGGCTGGTCGGGAGGGACGTGGCACTGTCGATCGCCTTGTTGACCTCGCGGCCCACGGTGGCGACGAAGGCCACGCATGAGCCGACGCCCAGGACCAGGACCACCCCGATCGTGATGAGGACCCACTTCAGCGCGCCGTCCTTCTTCGGCGGCGGGGTGGCCCCCGGTATGCCGGTGCCATGGGTGGCGCCCGGCGTGCTGGTGCCATAGGGGGCGCCCGGCGTGGCGGCCGTCGGGGCGGTGGCGGCGGGTGTCGTGGTCCCCGTGCCCGGGGCCACGTGCTCGGTCCACCGGTTGCCGTCCCAGTAGCGCTGCTGGCCGTCCGGCGTGGGGTACCACCCCGCCGGCGTCTGCTGCTCTGCCATCGTCTCTCCCCTCGACTCCGGTGATCCCAGCACCGTAACGACGCCGTCGGCCGCCGCGCCTCCGCTCCTGCTGCTGCGCGCTGTCGCCTTCGTCACACCGGTGCCCATGCCGGATCGGTCTCTGGGCGTCACGCGGGCGGGTGGTGGTCCTCGCTCCCCAGCCACTCCTCGAAGGTCGTGCGTCCGGGTCCGTATGCCGCGGGCTCGCCGGTCGGTGGCGGCGCGCTCACCCGGCGCCCTCATCCTGCGACCGCGCCGCCCCGGCGGACAAGGCAGTTCTCCGACCCGTGCCCACCAGGAGGCTCCTCAGACCTTTGGCCGGGCTTGTCGCGACTTTCCAACATTCGCCTGCCGCTCTGCGTGTCCCAGCCCTAACATCGCGGCGTTCCACCTTCAGGAAGGGGTCGGCGTGTCGGAGCAGCGCCCTCTGCCCCCCGACGAGCCGTCGCCTCACGATGGACGCGAGGAGGAGGATCGTCCTCGCGGGGATGAACCCGGGCACCGCCTGGCTTCCGCCGGAGGAAGCGCGGAGCGCAGGGCCGACGAGCTCGCGGCCGCGGCGGATCCGGCAGCAGGGATGTGGGCCGCCGGCGCGGAGGGCGAGCGCCGGGTTGCGGCCGAGCTGTCGAAGCTGCGGGAGGCCTGGACCGTCCTGCACGACAGACTGCTACGGCCCGGCCAGTCCGAGGCGAACCTCGACCATGTCGTCATCGGACCTGGTGGCCTGTTCCTCGTGGACGCGAAGAACCGCGCCGGCCGGGTCACCGAGTGGGACGGGGGGGGTTCCAGCACGTAGCCCGGGACGGCCATGCCCAGAGCCAGACTCGAGAGGGAGAGTGCGGCACGGCTCGCCACCCGCGCCATGACCGACTTCCCGTCCACGACCACCGACCCCGAGCTGCTGTCAGCGATCGGCCGCGCCGCGGCCCAGAGGAAGCAGCGGCACACACCACCGCGCCCCGCTCCTGCGGCTTCCCGGCGCTCGGCCAGGCAACCAGTGAGGACCGCCGCAAAGGGCGCCCAGTCGGCCTCGCAGCGTTCGTTCGGTGGTTTCGTCCTCCGGATACTCGTCGCCCTGGTCTTCCTTGCCGTCATCCTTCCTCTCGCCACGGCCGGCATCGGCGCACACGTGGCCTCAAGCATCGCAGGGATGGTGGCCGCGCCGTCCTCCCCTTCCGGGGGGTTGGCCCCGGCCCCCTCATCCGGCGCAAGAGCCGCTGCCCCGGACTGCGCCCGCCTCACCGGCGCTCAGGTCACGAAGATCCTCGGGCACGCGGTCAAGCCGGTCGCGACGAGCACCGGCTGCACGTGGGGCACCCGCCTGGACGACCCCACCACGGTCTTGGTGAGCATCCGAACGCAACCCCGCCATGCGGCATACGAGATGCAGTTGGAGACATCGGCCAAGCAGCATCGGGTGGTCTATGGTCGAGCCGTCGACCTCGCGTTCCGCCCGGCGACGGCACTGTGGGTCGCGGCCGGGCAGCCCATCCGCACGGGAAAGAACCGCGTCGCCGCGTTGGCTGACACGAACGTCGTGGTCTCCACCACCACACTCAGGGTCAGCGACGACAAGGCGCGAGCCATCGCGCTCGCCCTCGCCGCCGCCGCCAACAGGCCGAGCTGACGATCGGGGGTCGCCGCGGCCGAAGATTCGGCGTGGAGAGGACCCACGCGCACCAACTGGGAGGACATCCGTCCACTGCCACTCGCACGTCAGGGCGTCGCCGGGCGTGCCCGGCGACGAGCTCGTTCCCGGCTACGTCGCCGGCAGTCGACCATCGCCGCCAACGGAGTCCCACCAGAAGCCAGTGCCATCCGCTCATCTTGGACGAACGCGCCGGCATCCCCATGAGGCGCCAGCGCCCAGCTGCCACCGCCAGCACCGCGTAACCCTGGGGGCTCGAACCTCCGACCCCCTGCTTGCAAAGACGCCCTGAAAGGGCCTCTGACCTGCGGTTACGCACGAATCTGGGCTCTCAGGATCGCCGAATACCTCAGTTTGGCGTCCCTACTGCTGCAATTTGCTGCTGCAATCTGCTGCACCTGGCCGAAGGAACGTCGTCGACGGGCGCGCCATCCGTCAGGCGAGTCGCCCGTACCCGAAGACGTGACAGGTGAGCACGTCGATCTCGCGACGGGGGTCGCCGAAGAACGCACCCATGCGGTGGGTGACGCGGACGTAGGGTCGTTCGCGAGACTGGCCGTCCTCTCGCCAGTTGGAATTGGGGACGATGAGGAACAGGTGCTGGGCGTCCGGGGCGATGTGCGCTTTCCAGATGTCTTTGAGGTCGTGGTTGTTCGTGACGGTGCCGCCTCGTTCGACCTCGGCGATCACCCCTTCATCTGGCCCGAGTCGGTAGAAGAAGTCCGGCCTGGGCCGCGAGACGATCCCGGTCTCGGGGGTCAACACGACCTCCTCGTCGAAGCCCAGGTGGTCCTTGAGGATCGACGAGACGATGCTTTGGACGGCCGAGCTGCTCGCGCCATGGATGTGGGCGGCGTCGATCGCAGCCGACTCGAGCTCGAGGGCCGCGCGGAGCTGGCCAGCCAACCGATCAACCGAACGGATCGACTCGGTGTAGCGGGCCTCGAGTTGTGAGCGCTGGAAGCGCTCGTACTCGATGGCCACGCTCGGCAGCTTCGCAGCTGATGGACCAGGAAGCTAGTCGAGCCCCTGCCGGACGGCGTGACCTCTTCTCACACGTGTGCCCCGCGCACGCCTCGCACCCATCGGCATTCAGGCGATCGGAAAGGCATCTGCAAGCCGCTGGTGGGCCGTGGCGACTTCGGACTCTGACAGCGGTCCCGGCTCGGAGACGATAGAGGCGAGCTTCTTCGGCCAGAGCACCGAGACGCTGCGGGTGTTGAAGGAGCCACCGATCAAGGGCCAGTCGGCGTTGACGAAACAGAGGAAACCGCGCACGGGAACCGGCGTCTCATCGCCGAGAGCTCCGCGAACGAGGCCGACCTGTTTGTGCACGCCGTCGACGAGCTTGGTGGCGTCCCGTGAGCCGACCATGAGCTTCTCCGTGCGTTCGCGGAGGATTCCGCCCTCGACGCGCAGGTGCGGCCGTCCCTGGTACTTCTTGGCGTCGATCACCAACACGCCGCCAGCGCACACCACGATGTGGTCGATGTTGGCACGCGTCCTTGGGATCCTCCGGTCGTGAAGCACTCGAGCCAAAGGGCTGTTCAAGCTGTCGAGCACCGCGCCGAGCCGCTCCTCTCCGGCGGCGCCGGTCGCCCAGGCACGCGTGCTCTGCGGCTCGTCGGACAACGCGAGGATGAGTCCACCCAGCTTCGGATGGTTTGCGTGGATCCGCTCCTCCCGGCGGGTCTTGCGACGCTCGAACTCCCGCCGAGCCGACGCACCAGCCGTGCCCGCCATCGGCTCGACAGGACTCTCTGCCAACTCATCGAGCTCCGGGGTCGCGGTCGCGACTTCAGGGATGCACTCGGTGCAGCGCACTGTCTTACTCGCACGCTCATAGACCGCCGACGCTCCCGCCGCCAACTGCGTACCGCACATTCGGCACACGCCTGCGTAGCGGAGTCTCATCCGCTTCTCGGCATCGACCTGCGAAGCGCCCGAATCGGCCACGCCCCAACGCTACGGGTCCTCCAGCAGGTGGCGCTGGCGATCCAGCCAATCCGCCGTCCGCCGGCAGAGGCGGGCGTTCGGAACTCGGGAGGCCGGGCACCGACCGGACCCTCGACGCCGGGGGCCGGGGGACGGCAGCGTCTCGCGAGCCGTCGCGCCCTAAGCTTCGCCCCATGACCGGTGAGCCCTCTGTCGGCGAGGAGTACCTTCGGCGCGAGCTCATCGCCGCCGCTCTGCTCCGCCGTGCAGACGAGACTGGCGGTTATGTCAGCTGGGGCGAGCTCAGTGACTTCGCGTTGCCCGACGGCACCGTCGAGCGGTTGGTAGACCCAGGCAGGGGCGGCATCTGGAACCCGCGAGGCTATGCGGCCACGTTGACGATTGTCACCTCGCCCGACGGCCCCTACCCGGATCGCGAGATCGACGGCGGCCTGCTCCAGTACAGCTACCAGAAGGGTCCCGAAGGCGGGAAGAACCTCAAGCTGCGCGCCGCATTGGAGTTACGACTCCCGGTCATCCGGCTCAACAAGGTCGGAGCGAACGCCTACAACCCGATCTATCCCGTGTTTGTCGTCGGCGACAACCCGATCACCCGTGAGTTCACCCTGACCGTCGACGAGGTCCTGCGAAGCGTGCCGGTTGGGCATCAGCTCAGCCCCATCGAGAAGGCGTATGCCGCGCGCATCATCCAGCAGCGGGTCCACCAGCCGGCCTTCCGCGCCCGGGTCATGCTGGCTTACGACGGGCGATGCACCGTCTGCGACCTGAAGCACCCGGAGCTTCTGGACGCAGCGCACATCATCGAGGACGGCGAGCCAGGCGGAGACCCAGTCGTGACCAACGGTCTGAGCCTGTGCAAGATCCACCACGCGGCCTATGACCGGCGACTCATGGGCATCGCCCCGGACTACATCGTCCATATCAACACCGACCTACTCCACGAGATCGACGGGCCGATGCTGCGCCACGGCCTCCAGGAGATGCACGGCCGTTCGCTGACCACGCCTACCCGACGGCAGGACCGGCCCGACCCGGGCCGTCTGGAGCAGCGATTCACGCGCTTCCTGGCCGGTTGAACGGGTTCGAGTGGGTCCCGCGTCGGCGTCGAGAGGAGCTCGGCGAGCCGCGACCGACCCCCGAGACTCTTCTGACTTCAGCTGGCTCGTCGCGACTCCCCAGCTTCCGGCAACCACCGCCCGGCGCGACCACTTGGCGATCGGCGGCGAACGCTGAGGGGCGGCCCGTCCTACGCGAGGCGTCGTAGCGCTGGCCCGCCCGAGAGTTTGGTCAAGTCGGCCGTGTCTCGCTGGCCCGGAACGGGAGCGGCATCCGACTTGACCCGCATTCGGCGACAGGCGGCGGTAGGACACGGCCGCGTCAGCCGGAGGCTATACGCGGCGATAGGACGCACCTGCGAACCGCCCCCACATGCCGAGTAGCGGACGTTACCCGAATGGTTGACCATGCATCGTCATGGATTGCTATTCACTGCACGGGGCGTCTGATGCCTGAAGCGCTTACTGTCATCTGGTCAGGCGAACCTCGGTCGGCTGCACGTGCCGGTTCATCGGTTCGGGTGGGTCGCCGTGAACGTGTCCCAGGTGAGGCACCTTCACCGGGCAGTATCGCGGGCGGGTGTTCTGGGTCCGGCTTCCGCTTGCCGTCCGCGCCGTTCTTGCTGCCACGAGCGATCTTCACGTTCTCCGGGGTGGTCGAAGTCCGGCCGTTCCTATCGCGACTTTGCGTGCGGCCTGGTCGCGTCGACGCCGAGGGCGCTGTGCAACTGGTGACGAGAAGTGATGTCGAGCTTCGAGAAGATCTTGTGCAGGTGATACTCGACGGTGCGCCGGCTCACGAACAGCTGCGCCGCGACCTGCTGGTTGGTGAACCCGTCCGCGACGAGACGGGCGATCTGCGCCTCACGGTTGGTGAGCCGCGACGGGTCGAACGAACGGCCTCGCTGGATGCGCTCGCCGGTGGCCCGTAGCTCGCGAACAGCTCGCTCGGCGAACCCGTCGGCGCCCATAGCCGTCAACATCTCGAGCGCAGTGTGCAGTTGCGATCGGGAGTCGGTGCGACGATTCTGGCGACGTAGCCATTCGCCGTAGATCAGGTGCGCCCGGGCGAGATGCACCGTCATCCGACTGTCGGCAAGGTGGTGGATCGCCTCTTCGAAGTGGCGCTCGGCCCCTTCCCGATCGGTGACGAGCGCGCGGGAACGGGCTTCGATGCCACGCGCCCAGGGGTTGTTGCTTAAGCGGGTGCGTTCGGTCAGCTCCGCAAGGGCCTTCGCTGCGATGTCGGGGCGAACGCAATGCGCTGCGGCTTCGACGAGCTCGGGCAGCACCCAGACGCCGAAACCGAGCTCGTCGTGTTCGCAGGCCTGCTGTGCGGCGGTGAGCGCCGCCTCGTAGTGACCCAGGCCGTTGTGAAGAACGGCCGTCGCGAATTCGGCGTTGGCCATGGCGAGGCCCTCGCCGCGGGTCTTGGCGTCTTCGATCGCGGCTTCGAACTGATCGGATGCGTGACCTCGCCAGCCCGCGAGCAGGAGGGAGAAGTCGGCCATCGGCGCGTTGCCGGTCACTGCCGTGATGGTGTTGGCCTCCTCGAGCAGGGTTGCCGCTTCTCGGAACTCGCCAGCAAAGATGTGATGCGCGGCGACGTAGTTCAGTCCGAAGGGAAGTGTCGTGAGCGCCCCGGCATCTCGCGCGTACTGGACGTGACGGGCGGCCAGCTCGCGGCACGTCTCGTCGTCCCAGAGGTCCATGGCGGTGTGGCAGCCGAGCCAGAGCCAACCGGCGTCGTCGGCGTTGTCTTCGCTTTGCAAGGCCCGCAGGGCCAAGCGCAGTTTCGGCACGCCCGCGGAGTACCCCTCGATGGACCGCGCCACGAGGCCGTCGAGCAGGAGGTCGACGGCCCGTGGCGGGTTGCTGGCCAACGGCGCCGACCGAGCGGCCAGGGCCGCCTCGAGCAACATCCCTCCTTCAGAGCGACCGGTTCGGATCGCTGCCCACAACGCCTCCAGGTAGGTCTCGCGGGCCAGCGACACATCCAGCGGGCCCATACGTCTGGCGGCGTGCAAGATCAGCGAGGGTGCGTCGCTGCCGCGCCGTCGGGTGAAGGCGATCCGGGCCCGGAGTCGCTCGAAGTGAGCCCGTTCCAGCTCGGACAGGGCCCCTGCCTCCGCCGTTGCCGCCTGTTCGAGCGCCAGATCCGGCATCCCGGCCTCGTAGGTGAGCTGCGCCGCGGCCAAGGCGCGTGCCGCTTTAGCGTGAGGCCCGAGCGTCAAGGCGGCAGACCGCTCGAGGAAAGCGGCGGCGGCGGCCAGGCCGCCTCGGGCGCTGGCGCGGCCGGCACACTGCTCCAGCTCACTTGCGATGTTCTCATCAGGCCCGGCCACCGCCAGCGCAAGGTGCCACGCACGCCGATCGGGATCGGCGGCCGGGTCGATGCATTTGGCCAGCGTGTGGTGGGCGCTTCGCCGGTCGGCAGCCGATGCCGCTTTGTAGATGGCGGCGCGGATGAGCGGGTGGCGAAAGGCCACCTTCCCGGCGATGGTCAGCAGTCCGTCTGCTTCGGCCGGATCGGTGGCGTCGGCGCTGATGTCGACGCTCGCCACGGCGCGCATCAGGAGCGCCGGATCGCCTACCGGTTCGGCGGCCGCCAACAGCAGCACCCGCCGGGTTTCCTCCGGAAGTGGCGCGATCCTGCGGAGGAAGATCTGCTCGATCCTGCCGGTCAGCGTGGGGGCGCGAACCACGCCGAAGCCGCCCGCCAGGTCGGCCACCGTGATCGCGCGCGACAGTTCCAGCAGGGCGAGCGGATTGCCACCGGCCTCGGCAAGGATGCGGTCACGGACCCGTTCGTCCAGCCGCCCGGGGAGGGCCGAGGCGAGCAACGCCCGGCCATCCGCGTCGCTGAGCCCGGAGATCGCCAACTGGGGCAGGCCGGTGGTGACGGTTGCGGTGTCGGGGTCACGAATGCCGAAGACCAGGCCGATCGAATCCCGGCCCAGCCGCCGGGCGATGAACGCGAGAACCTGAGCAGACGTGCGGTCCAGCCACTGTGCGTCATCGATCAGGCAGAGCACTGGCCGGTCTGCGGCCACCTCCGACAGAAGACTAAGAACCGCCAGGCTGACAAGAAAACGATCCGGTGGCTCGCCTGTACTCAGTCCGAAGGCGACGTCGAGGGCCGCTCTCTGGGGTGGAGGCAGTGCGCCGGCCCGCTCGATCGTCTGAGCACACAGTTGGTGCAACGCCGCGAACGGCAGCTCCATCTCGGACTCAACACCCTCGGCGCGCAACACCACAAAGCCCGGCGCGCTGTCGGCCGCGTAGTTCAGCAGTGCCGTCTTCCCGATCCCCGGCTCACCGAAGACGACGAGGGATCGGCTGCCCCCTGCTCGAACGGCTGCGATCACGCTGTCGACGGCGAGGCACTGCGGTGCACGGCTTAGTAGCATTCCACCCCACCTCGTCACGGCGCGCTCTTGAAGACATTAAGCCCGCGCCGTCGCACGGCGCCAGCGATCAGGGCGGGCCGAGACTGGGGTCCGGCTAGGGATCACACAGATGCCACCCGGCGATCCCGGCCAGCACGATTGACCTCTGGGCCGACGACCGGCCGGCCTCGGAGGGAAGTGCCAGCATGCGCGCAAGGGGTTCCAGCCGCGGCCAGTCGAACACCCTGGTGCTCACGGCGATGATCTTCGCCGTCGCCATGACCTTCATCGACCAGACCATCGTGTCGATCGCCGCCCCCACCATCCAGCACGACCTGGGCCTCAGCAGCAGCGGTGTGCAGTGGGCGATCAACGCCTACCTGTTGGCCTTGGCGGCGCTGTTCGCCTTCGGAGGCCGCTTGGCCGACGTCGCGGGGCACCGCAGAATGGTCGTGGTGGGGGTGATCATCTTCGCGGGCGCCTCAGCGATGTGCGGCCTGACCCCGCGCGGAGCCGCTGCGGAGGCGTGGCTGGTGGTGTTCCGTGCGGTCCAAGGCGCCGGCGGGGCGATCATGTTCCCCGCTGCGATCGCTATCGTAGTGGTCACCTTCGACCTCCATTCGAGAGGCCGGGCGCTAGCTCTGTTCTTCGGCATCGCCGGGGGGCTCACCGCGGTCGGTCCGATCGCCGGCGGCTACCTGATCCAATGGACGTGGCGGTCGATCTTCTGGATCAACGTCCCCGTCGCCCTCATCGCGCTCGCCTTGGTCGCTCTCGCGAAGCCGGCGAACGAGAGCCGTCCCTCGCCCATGGACTACCGGGGGCTGGCCCTGATCGTCAGCGGTGTCGGCCTGAGCATCTTCGGCTTCCAGCAGTCTGCCCAGTGGGGCTGGGCCAACCCGGCGATCGTGGCCAGCATCGCCGTTGGCGTGCTGCTGCTGATCGTGTTCGTCGCCGTCGAACGGCGAGCCGAGACCCCACTGATCAATGTGCAGATCTTCGCGAATCGCACCTTCCTGGTGCAGAACATCATCCTGGGCATAGCGATGATGGCGTTCATCCCGGTGTTCTTCTTCGTCAGCATCTACGGGCAGGTCGCGCTGGCCGAGAGTGCCATGACCGCCAGTCTGCTGATCCTGTACTTCTTCCTCGGGTTCGTCGTCAGCGCACAGATCGGTGGTCGGATGCTCGATCGCATCGGGGCCAAACGACCGGTGGTGCTCGGCTCGGCGCTAGCGGCGGCCGGCTTCGGCCTGTGGGCCGGTAGGACGACCGACCTGCAGGTCGGCACCCAGGTGGTCTACATCGTCATGTCCGGGGCCGGCATGGGTCTGATGCTGGGACAGGCCAACACGGATGCGATCAACCGAGCCTCCCGCTACTCCTACGGCGAGGCGACCGGCATCACGCAGACGGTTCGCAACTTCGGCGCGAGCCTCGGGTTCGCGATCTTGGGCACGCTGATGATCACGCGGTTCCAGTCCGCCGTTGCCGACTCGCTCGTCAGCAAAGGCTTGCCCCGGCCGGCGGCACTGGCCGAAGCCGCCAAGATCGCACAGCTGCAAGGTGGCAACGGCGACCCGCAGGCGATCCCGCCCTTCGTCCGAACGGCGTTTGCCGGCGCCACCCGCGACGTGCTCCTTGCGATGGCTGTGATCATGGCTCTCGCAGCCCTCGTGGCGCTGTGGGGGCTTCGGCGCGGAGTTCAGCACGCGCCCGACGACGAGGCACGGCAGCTCGCCGCGCCGGCATCTGGTGACGAGTCCGACTCGTTCCAGACCTCGATCTAGGTCACCCGGTCAGCCCAAACCTGGACAGCTTGATCCGAGCGCCGCGCTTACCTGTCTGCCCAGGCTCGAGGACGATCACAAGGAGTGGATGTGTCACGAGCGCGCATCACGCCCAACCTGTTTGGCATCTGCTTCGGCCTGGCGGGGGTTGCCGAAGCGTGGTCGGCAGGGGTGGACCTGTTCGCGTTGCCCGGTGTGGTCGCTGACGTGTTGTGGGTCGCGGTCGCGGTGTCATGGGCGGTCATCGCCATCGCGTACGTGCACGATGTCGTTCGCAGCGGAAGGTTCGCGACCGAGCTGGGTGACCCCGTTCTGGCTCCGTTCGTCGCCCTGATGCCTCTGGTGCCGATGCTGTTCGGTGTGGCGCTGGCCCAGCATGCGCGGACCGCGGGCGTCACGGTGTTCGCCCTCTCGCTGGTGGCAACGGTTCTGGTCGGCGGCTGGCTGAGCGGTGAGTGGATCATCTCCGACCTCACCCTCGCGCAGTGGCACCCGGGGTACTTCCTACCCACGGTGGCGGGCGGCCTGCTGGCCGCCGGATCGAGCGCCACGCTCGGATACGGCTCGTTGGCGAGGGTGATGTTCGGGTACGGAGCCATCTGTTGGTTGGTGCTTGGGTCGATCCTGTTGCAACGGCTCTTCACCCAACCACGCCTACCCGTGCCCTTGTTGCCGACGATGGCGATCGAGGTCGCCCCACCCGTCGTTGCCGGGGTCACCTGGTTCGACATCAACGGCGGGATCGTCGACGGGGTCGCGCTCGGGCTGGCCGGTTACGCCGGCCTGATGGTCCTGGTGCAACTGCGACTCGTTCCGATCTACCGCACGGTGCCGTTCGGACCCGCCTGGTGGGCCTTCTCGTTCTCGTATGCGGCGGTATTCGTCGACGGCATCCGGTGGTTGGGCGCAACACACACCAGCCACGGTCGCGAGTGGTCCTACCTGCTGCTCGCGATCGTCTCGGCTGCCGTACTCGCACTCCTGCTCCGCACGGCCGCATCGCTGGCCCGGGGGCGGTTCCTACCACCAGCGCTGATGCCGGCCGCTGGCCGCTCTGCATGACTATGCATGGGCGTCGGCCTCCAGATTTCCTCTTCTGCCGCTGTCGGGCGCGTAGCGTCCGACCATGCCGCGGAGCGGCCGTCCGCTCATTGCCGCTGGCGGCGCGGTTGATCGTGCCGAGTTGAGGACGTCTCGCGACCCCGCGTGTTGAGGGGCTAGGAGGCAACGAAGCCCGGTATTGCGACCCCCGCGATGACCCCGATGGAACCTGCGACATACATCGCGGCGGCGGCGCTGAACACTCTTCGCTCGCGGGACGATCGCTCCGACGAACGCGTGACAGCGGACACGAGAAACTGCCCGGAGGCGGCCATATAGCTGCCCGGTAGTGGCCACGAAGAGTGCCCACTGGCGGTCATGGGATCTGCCCGACACGAAGTTCGTTGGCCTCGCCGCGTCCCGCGGTTGAGGCCCCTCCTGGAGTGCGGTGGCGGTGCTGATGCGCCGACCGCCCCCAGGAGGGACACCGTGAAGTCTGCCGAGGAGATCATGAACATGTTGGAAGCGTTCGATTTGACCGGGTCGTTGCGTGATGCCGGCGAGCTGGCTGGGGTCTCGCACCACACCGTCGGCCGGTACGTCGCAGCTCGTGAGGCGGGCGCGTTGAGCGACCGGCCGGCGTCACGAGCCCAGCTCATCGATGAGCACCTGCCGAAGCTTGAGGAGTGGATCGAGCGCTCCAAGGGTCGGCTGCGTGCGGACATCGCGCACGACAAGCTGGTCGCGCTGGGGTACACCGGTTCGCAGCGCACGACCCGCCGGGCGGTCGCGGCGGTGAAGCGGGACTACCGCCTGGGTCGGGTGCGGGTGCACCGCCCGTGGGTGAGCGAGCCTGGGATGTGGTTGCAGTACGACTTCGGCGACGGCCCGCTGATCGACGGGGTGAAGACGACGTTGTTCGTGGCTTGGCTGGCCTGGTCGCGGTTTCGGGTGGTGCTGGCGATCCGGGACAAGACCGCCCCTTCGGTGATGGCCGCCCTTGATGTGACGCTGCGCCGGATCGGTGGCGCACCGACGTACCTGCTCACTGACAACGAGAGGACCGTCACCACCGAGCACGTCGCCGGCATCGCCGTCCGCAACCCCCGAATCGTTGAGTTCTCACGCCATTACGGAGTCACGATCCACACCTGTGTCCCAGCGGACCCGGCGTCCAAGGGTGGGTCGGAGTCGAGCGTGAAGATCGCCAAGGCCGATCTGGTCCCCAAGGACACCAACCTCCTACCGACGTACGAGAACTTCGCGCAGCTGGAGGCCGCCTGCGAGCAGTTCTGTGCGCACGTCAACGCCCGCGAGCACCGGGTCACGCGCCGCGCCCCGAACGACATGCTGCAGGAGGAGCAGGCCCGGCTGCACCCGATTCCGGCGAGCCCGCACACGGTCGCGTTCGGGGTCACCCGGACCGTTGCGGCCTCGATGCCGATGGTCGCCTTCGAGGGCGGGCAGTACTCGGTCCCGGCCCACCTGCTCGGAGCCACGGTGTGGGTCCGGGTGCATGGCCGCGGCGCGCAGGAGCAGGTCATCATCGTCCACGTCGAGGCGATGGGGCCGGTCGAGGTGGCCCGGCACGCCCGCGCGATCCCAGGCAGCCCGATGGTCCAGGACGCGCACTTCCCGCCCGCACCGGCTGGGGCGTTGAACCGTAAACCATTGGCCCGCAACGCTGCCGAGGTGGAGTTCCTCGCCCTGGGCGATGGGGCCGGGCTCTGGTTGGCCGAGGCCGCCGCAGCCGGTACCACCAAGATCCGGGTCAAGATGGCTGAGGCCGTGACCCTGGCGAAGCTGTTCGACACCAAGGACGTGGACTGGGCGTTGGGGCATGCCGCGGTCCACGCCCGCTTCGGCCACGGTGACCTCGCCTCGATCCTGGACCACCACCACACCACCACGGTGCGCGGTCCTGCCAGTCGGGCCGGTGAGGACCGGTCACTGACCCAGGGCACCGCGTCCTGGGCCGCGTTCGGCGCCGCGACCGCAGCGACGCCGGCCACCGCGGACCTCGACGGCGCCGACGCCACGGACCAGCCCCGATGAGCGCGTCCGCTGTCGGCAAAGACCGTGGCGTCCCGGTCGCCGGTGTCCCCACCGCCCCGCCGCTTCCGCCCGACCTCGAAGCGCTGCTGCGCCGGCTGCGGCTGCCGCACATCCGCGCCCACGCCCCCGAGGTGATCGCAACCGCCCGCGCGCAACGGTGGGAACCGGTGGAGGTCCTCAAGGCCCTGTTCGCCGCCGAGGCCGCCGGGCGGGAACGCTCCGCGCTGGCCACCCGCCGCGCCGCCGCCGGCTTCCCCACCGGCAAGACCTTCGACGCCTGGAGCGCTGAGGCTTCCTCGATCCCCGCCCCGACCCAACAAGCCCTACGCACCCTGGAGTGGGTCCGCCGACGGGAGAACCTCGTGGTGTGCGGGCCGTCGGGGACCGGTAAGACGTTCCTGCTCGAGGCCCTGGGCCAACACGCCGTCGAGCAAGGCCTCAAGGTTGCCTGGTTCACCCTCGAAGACCTCGGCGTGCTACTGCGCCGGCACCGCGCCGACGACACCGTCACCAAAGCCATCGCCCGGGTCCTGCGAGCAGATCTGGTCGTCGTCGACGACATCGGCCTGCTCCCGGTGGCCCAGGACGCCGCCGAGGGGCTGTACCGCCTCGTCGACGCCGCGTACGAGAAACGCTCCATCGCGATCTCGAGCAACCTGCACCCCGCAGCCTTCGACGAGCTGATGCCCAAGACCCTGGCCACCGCGACCGTGGACCGGCTCCTGCACCACGCCCACGTATGCCAGACCACCGGCAAGAGCGTGCGCCTGTCCCAAGCCCTGGCCGGTCAAGGGGTGAGCCCCTTGAGCTGAGCACCAGGCCAGTGGTGGTCAGCACTGGGCAGATCCCATGGCCACCACCGGGCACATCTCGTGACCGTCACCGGGCAGGTCTCACGACCGCCCCTGGGCAGAAACCAATGGCCCTTGACA
>CAVSJJ010000008.1:0-740369 GCA_963728395.1 uncultured Actinomycetota bacterium | reverse complement strand
CCCTGACGCACGAGTGGGGTGGCTCAGGGGCGCCCTCGATCGTCGACCCGGCCGCTCTCGTAGGCCCAGATCACGATCTCGACGCGGTTGCGTGCTGAGAGCTTGGTCATGAGTGCGCTGATGTGGGTCTTGACGGTGCTGAGCGAGAGGTGGAGCTCCTCGGCGATCTCGGTGTTCATCCGGCCGGCGGCGACCAGATCGAGGACAGCCTCCTCCCGAGGGGTCAACGGCTCGACAGGCTCCCTCACTGCCTCGCCGCGGGACGAGGCGAAGGTCGCCAGGAGCCGAGCCGTGACGGCTGGCGCGATCAGGGCCTCGCCCGCCGCGGCGGATCGAACAGCGCGGGCCAGGAGGTCGGGGTCGGCGTCCTTGAGCAGGAAGCCGCGGGCGCCTGCCCGCAGCGCGTCGTATACGTACTCGTCCTGGTCGAAGGTCGTGATCACGATGACGGGAACCGGGTCCTCGACGTGGGGACCGGCGACCTGTCGGGTGGCCTCGATCCCGTCGAGGTTGGGCATCCGGACGTCGAAGAGGCAGACATCGGGACGCAGCGACCGGACTTGTTGGACGGCCTCGAGCCCATCGCGAGCCTGCCCGACGACGTCGATCGAGGGGTCGGCGTCGAGGATCGTGGCAAGTCCTACGCGAACCATGTCCTGGTCGTCTGCGATGAGGACCCGCACCGGCGCCGTCACGAGCCGGCCTCGGAGTCCACCGTGGCGACCGGGACCGTTGCCTCGACAGTCCAGCCGCCCTCGGGATCGGGACCGGCGCGAACGTCGCCGCCCAGCAACGCCAGACGTTCTCGCATGCCGACCAGGCCATAGGACGGGCTCGCTCGTCGCGTGCGCCCCGAGGTCGCCGGTCGCCCGTCGTCGTGCACCCGCAGCCGCACAGTGGGCCCATCCCTGTTGAGGTCGACTGACACCATCGTGGGGTCCTGGGCGTGACGTCCCGCATTGGTCACCGCCTCCTGAGCGGCTCGGAACAACGCCGAACCCACCGGTGCCGGCAGCCGGTCGAGGTCACCAGAGGTCTGGACGACGACCCGAGGGCCGGGGTCCTGGTCGCGGGCGAGCCGCGGTATGTCGGATACGCCGTAGGTAGGACTTCGGCCCCCGTTGCCGGTCTGCTCGTCGTGGCGCAGCAGGGCCACCATCGCGCGCATATCTTCCAGGGTGCGTGCGGCGGCTTCCTCCACCCCGTCCATCGCCTCGGCGGCGGCGCCGGGGTCGACGCGGGCACGAACCTTGGCGGCCCGGGCGTGCATCAGGATGCCGGAGACGTGGTGGGCGACAGTGTCGTGAAGGTCGCGGGCCAGCTGTTCACGCTCGCGGGCCCGGATCTCGTCGCGGGTTCGCACCTGGGACCTGGCCCAGAACCGCATCAGCGCGCCGAGAGCGACCGGCAGCATCAGCGCCCCGACGCCGAGCGCCATCGAGGAGCCGCTGGAGTCGTACAGGGGCTCACGCGCCAGGTGGAGCACCAGCAGGAAGCAGCTACCCGCGACCACCGCGCGCCCGCTGGCCCAGCGGCCCAATGAGTAGGCCAGCAGCAGGACGACAGCGGTGACATCGGGGACGCTGTGAGGCTCCCCGGCGAGCGCGGGGACGACGCCGTCGACGGTCTGGGCGGCGAAGGCCACCACGAGCATCGCGAGAGGGTGTTGGGGTCGCCACAGGAGCGTGACCACGCAGACCAGTGACCAGCCCGCGTGCCAGAGCGGCCACACCATGTCCTCGCGAAGCCCAACCTCGAGGACGGTGACCGGGATCAGTCCCGCGACGAGGGCGCGGTCCCACCAGGCTGGCCCCGCGGGAGCGATCGCCCGCGGTTCGTCCCAGAGCGCGCGCAGCGCACCTCCGCCCATCGCCTCATCCTAGGCCGCCGACGCCGGTGACCGGATGGAACTTTCGGTTGGCTCGGTCCGGCCCCAGGGACGAGACGACTTCGGCCCTGACTCCGATGTGGCGGCGCGCCAGTTCCCAGAGGATCGATGCATGAGACGAGACACCGTTACCACCGCACATGACACCGCCACCACGGCCGGACAGGCTCCGGTCCCTCCTCCCCCCTCCTCGCCCCGACCGTCGCCCGCTCTGATCCGCGCCGGCGGCACCGCCGCTCAGGTCGTTGCCGGCACCTACGTCGTGGGCTTCCTCGCCATGGCCGCCTACCTCCTCCCTCGCGGATTCACCGGGCCCGTGGAGGACCCCGCGGGCTCGCTCGGCTTCCTCCTGGACCACCAGGCCGTGCTGGCCGGCTGGTACCTGGTTCTCTACCTCCTCGGTGGAATCGCGATGGCCGTGGTCTCGCTCGGAGTCGGCCAGCGACTGGCCGCGGCCCCCGCGCTTGGCCAGGTCTCCACCGCACTCGGGCTGATCTGGTCGGGACTGCTCGTCGCCAGCGGGAGCATCGCCCTCGTCGGGCAGCACGCCGCGGTGACCCTCCACGCCCAGGACCCAGACCTCGCTGTGAACACGTGGGTCTCGACCAGCGTGGTCCAAGACGCACTCGGCGGCGGCATCGAGGTCATCGGCGCCCTCTGGGCGGCCGTGGTCGGACTCGCCGCCCTGCGGACCCGTGCTCTCTCGGCCCCCTTGGGCGGGCTCGCGCTCGGCCTCGGGGCTGTCGGAATGGCGACGGTCATCCCGGTCGCGTCCGAGGTCGCGACGTCCATCTTCGGGATCGGACTCATCGTCTGGTTCACCTGGCTCGGACTCGCACTGCGCCGACGCTGAGGACCCGGGTACCCACACCTGCGACCACGGCCGGTCCGCCGCCTATGCGTGGCGGACCGGCCGCGCGCTCCCACAGCCCCACGTCGCCTCCGCACGCCGGCCCAAGCAAGGTGCCCCACTCCGCCGTGAAGCGCGCACCTTCAGCAGCGCCAGAGCGTCGAGATGCGGCTGCCAGACTCACCTTCGGCGAGGTGCGCACGTCGAGCTGGACCAGAGCTACGGGCGTCAGGGGTCAGGAACCGACCTCGGGCCGAGGGGCCAAGGCTTCGAGCGCGTCGAGGATGAGGTCGAGACCGAACTCGAACTCGGTCCGGAAGTCGTAGCCGGGCCGCAGGACGTAGTCGGTGGCGAACTCGGTCAGGTGGGGGAAGACCCCGTCGGGTATCGGCTCGATGAGGGTTCCCGCGAGGTCTGCCATCTCGGCGCCCCCGGTCGCCGGGAGGCTCGCCTCCTGCAGGGCGAAACCGTAGACATAGCTGTCGAGCAGGGCGTAGGCGTGCGCCGTCATCTCGAGCGACAGTCCGCCCCGGCGGAGGCATCCGAGCACGGCGTCGTGATGCCCGAGGGTCTCGGGGAGGGCGTTGGTGCGGGACTCCATGAGCGGCACGGCCCAGGGGTGCCGGCTCAGCACCTTGCGGGCGGAGAGGCAGCGATGGCGCATGGCCGGCTTCCAGCCCAGATCGGTGGGCGGCCGGTCGATCTCGGCGAAGACCCGGTCGACCATCCCGTCGAGGATGGCCTCCTTGTTGGGGAGGTGGTGGTAGATCGTCATCGGCTTCGTGTCGAGGGCGTCGGCGAGCCGGCGAATGGTGAGCGGGTGAACCCCGATCTGGTCCGCGAGCTCCAGGGCACCGTCGAGGACGCGATCGGCCGTGAGCCGTGGCTTCTTCGTGTCCGGCGCGACGTCGTGCGTTGCCATGAGGGTCTCCGTTCAGGGTCGAGTCCTTGCCAACAGTACTAAGTACCGATACGGTAACACCGACACCAGTACAAAGTACGACCTATGGAGTGATGACGATGAAGACTCTCGACGACCGAACCGCTGAGGCTGAGGTAGGCACCCGGATGAGGGCGCTCACCCAGCGCGCGTACGGGTCAGCCGACGTGCTCGAGGTGGCCCGGATCGAGCGACCGTCCATCGCCGGGGACGAGGTCCTGGTCGAGGTCGAGGCGGCCGGGCTCGACCGCGGCGTGTGGCACCTGATGACCGGCAAGCCCTACCTGATGCGGATCATGGGTTTCGGCTTCGCCAAGCCCAAGAACTCGGTGCCGGGCATGGACGTCGCCGGTCGCGTCGTCGCCGTCGGGGATGACGTCACCCGGTTCGCTGTCGGCGACGAGGTGTTCGGCATCGGCACCGGCACCTACGCCGAGTTCGCCGCGGCCAAGGAGTTCAAGCTCGCCCACAAGCCCGCAAGCGTCACGTTCGAACAGGCCGCGGCGTCAGCCATCTCGGGCATCACCGCGCTGCAGGCCCTGACCACCCACGGACGCCTCGAGCCTGGCCAGCATGTCCTGGTGATCGGCGCGTCCGGCGGGGTCGGCTCCTTCACGGTGCAGCTGGCCAAGACGCTGGGCGCCACCGTCACCGGGGTCGCCAGCGCCGGCAAACTCGACACGGTCCGCACTCTCGGTGCCGACCACGTCATCGACTACACGACTCAGGCGATCGACGACGGCGGACGGCGGTACGACCTCATCGTCGACATCGGAGGCCGCAACACGCTCTCCCGCCTCCGTCGAGCCCTCAGTCCCACGGGCACGCTCGTGATCGTCGGCGGCGAGGACGGCGACCGCCTCACCGGAGGCATCGGACGCCAGCTACGGGCAGCGCTGCTGTCACCCCTCGTCAAGCAGCGACTCACGTTCTTCATGAGCAGCGAGTCGCTCGAGTCCATCGAAGAGCTGGCCGAGCACCTCGCCACGGGCACCGTCACCGCCGCGGTCGGCCACCAGTTCACCCTCGAGGAGGTGCCCCGGGCCATCGAAGCGATGGAGGCCGGCACGCTCACCGCCAAGGCTGTCATCACGGTTCGGTCGTGACGCCGAGCATCTTCAGCCTCGGACCCGCCGGCTTCCTCCGGCGCCACCTGCCCGAGATCGGCTTCGCCGCAGCATCGATCATCTGGGCCGCGGTCATCATCGACACCGGCGACATCGCGTGGCCGCTGGCTGTCTGGATGGGCACCGCCCTGGCCCCGCTCTCAGTGCTCAGGCGGAAGCGGAAGCTCCGAGACGAGGGCTCATCGACTGGATAGCTACCTGGCAGCCGGTGCCGCAACCACCCCGCGCGACCCGCGATGCAGACGAGAGGAGAAGACCGTGTGGCGATTGCTCGCTGTTGTTGTACATGGCGCCAGTGCTCTCGTACCTGCAGGTGTGCCTTCTGGCTCGATCGAGGACTTCATCGACACCGAGATGCCGGCTTCTGGGGTGCCAGGCCCGGCCTCCGCCGTCGTGTCGCAGGGCGAACCGAGCGACTCCGCCTGCCACGTGGAGTTCCCACCCGGTAGCGGGAGCGCGAGGAGACTACGACCATGACCACGATGTCGATAGCCGATGCCCAACGCGACGTACGTCGCCTCTACCGGGGCGGCTTCTACGGCCAACTGGTGTCGGCGGCAGTCTGGGTGTCGGCGGCCTCGGTGGCCACCTGGGTCTCCACCGAGGGCGCGGTCGCCGTACTCTTCCTTGGCGGCATCCTGATCTTCCCGCTCACCTGGTTCGTCATCCGGCTCACCGGACGACCCGCATCCCTCCCGACGGGTCACCCGATGGCAGCTCTGGCGATGCAGATCGCGTTCACGGTCCCGCTCGGCCTCCTCGTGGTCCTGGCCCTGCTGACAGGGCGCAGCGAGCTGTTCTTCCCCGCGAGCATGGTGATCGTCGGAGCCCACTACCTCCCCTTCGTCTTCCTCTATGGAATGCGAATGTTCGCCTATCTGTCCATCGCCCTAGCCGTGCCCGGCGTCATCCTCCTGCTCTGGGTTCGCGCCCCCTTCGCGCTCGGCGGATGGATCACCGCCGCGGTTCTCGTGATCTTCGCCTTCCTCCTGCTCGCGGCTGCAGACTCCCTGAACACCACGCAGTCGACAGCCTGAAAGGCCACCCCTGTGCGGCTTGCACCGGGTCTTCCCGGAGGACCCCGACGCCGTCCCGACCCACGGGGGCACCGCGGCGAGCCTTGGACCCATCGACCGCAATACCGCATGGCGGGCGCGGACATCCATCAGCGACATCCGGTCTCGCCGTGATCCGCCCGACCGAACAGGTGAGTCATATCGCCGCGTACCGTCCCGGTCTACACCGGGCGTGTCATTGCCGTTTCGATCTCTTCAGGAACGGCTCGAGGCCGGTCTCAGGGCTGCTTCTGCCATTCCGAGCGCGGCCGCAGCCCGTCGTCGAAGGCAATCATCTGGTCGTAGACCTGTTCCCAGGTCAGGTCGCCCTTGATCCAGCCCTTCTGGCGGCCGGCCTCCTGGACGATGCGCCGCGTGGTCCAAAGGGTGAGTCGGTTCTTAAAGCCCTGGTGGCCGAGCCATCGCGATTCCAGCTGTGCTCGCCGGCGCCCGTCGCCTTCGTCGATCAGGACGAACACTTCGCGCCCTTGTTGCACGAAGACCGAGGCGTGGGCCAGCACCATGATCTCGCCGAGGCTCTTGTTGTCACGGATCCGATCCTTCGCTTCCACGCCGCTGATCCGGGTGACCGCCTCGATGAACTGCTGTGTGGTGAGCTCGTCGGGCAGGATCTCGACCCGCCGCGAGGACTTCAGCGTTGCCCACGTGGTCCGGACCCGGGTGCGCTTGAACCGGTAGTTGTGAGCCATTCCCATGATCTCGCTGTCGACACGGGCGGGCGCGGCGAGCTGGAGGCTCTGCGACGCCGCTGCCTGGATCAGGATGTTCTCCTGTCCGACGGCGAGAAAGTTCAAGGAGGGGCCCGCGTCAAGCAGGATGCTCACGAGACCGTGCCCTCCTCGGCGGGAGGGTTCGAGAACAGTGGGGCGTCGTCGTCCCAGTCGTCGAGACCATCCAGGGCGGCGGGTTCGACGACCGGAGGAGGGCTACCCAGCTCTGTTTCCAACTCGCTTGGGTCCTGGCCGTACCAGGAGGCCAGCTCAGCGATGCCCAAGACGCCGCGCTGGTAGCCCGCAACCGCGCGCGTCATCAGAGCCTGCGGCGCCCTGGCGCCATTGGAGTCCGCGGCAAGGCTGCGGTACTGGCTGGCCCACCCGAACGTTGTGGCCAGGTTCGATGCCGAACGCCTGCTCCACTCGGCACACGTCGCATCGTCGATCAGTTTGAGGGTGCGCAGCTGGATCGCGGCCAGAGCCGGAGAGACCTCGAACTCCTGCACCAGGTCGGAGAGGTCTGACAGCGACAACTCGGACTTGGCGGGGAAGCGTCGCTGGACAGCGGCCAATGGCAGGAGAAGGTGCCGAGCGAACGCGTCTGCGCAGATTTCCGCAGGCGACCGCTCGCCAGGAACCAGCGGCTCGTCACGGTCGAGATCGCCGGCCAGGATATGCCCGAGCTCGTGTGCGATCGACGACCTTTGCCGCATCGGGTGAGGGGTGGTGGCCACCACAATCACCACCCGACCGGTGGCAGGGTCACCCATCGACAGGCCGTGCTCGTCCTCCGGCACCCCCATGCTGATCACGTCGGCCCCGCGGGCGACGTGGACGAGCTCGAACATGTCCTTGATCGGGCCGTCACCCAGCCCGTGCTCGGCGCGGAAGTCCTCCGCGAGCCTCTGGGCGCGCTTCTCGTTCCTGCTCAGCTCATCCCCCTGCGATGCCTTGGCTGGTCAGGTAGCTGTCCAATTCGAGGTAGGCGTAAAGCCGCTCGCGCATCGCCGTCATCGCGGAGGAGCCGCCGTCCGTCCGGGCTGCGAATCGCGCGCGCCCGCGCACCGCAGCCAGACCGCTGATCGCGGCCGCGCGGATGCCGAAGCAGTCCGCCAGCTGCACCAGCTCATCGCCCTTGAGCGGCCGGTCGCCGCTCTCGATCCGGGAGTAGGTCGGCTGAGAAACGCCGATCGCCCTTCGCGCCTCGTCCTGCGAGATGCCTGCGGCCTCGCGTGCTTCGCGCACTCGGCGACCGAGCGCGGTCATGTCCACATACATCTGAATAGTCCTTTCTCCGTTATTCATTGTGCCAGGGACCGTGCGCCTGCGCAACCGTCGCATAGACAGTCACGCCATCGCCGTGGCGCGACGCCGAACCCGCTATGGCAGCCCAGGACCGTGCCGGCGGCAGCGCGCGGCGGGTGACCCGTTCCGCCGCGTTTGAGCCCATTGTGGGGAGGAGAGCAGCGCCCATGGGGAGTCTGGTGGGCGCTCTTGGGCACGATTTTGCCTGGTGTCGTTAGCTGGCTCTTGGGGTGGGGGTTTGGCCGGGGTGGTTGGAGAGGGCGAGTGCGGTGATGTCGTCGATTTCGATGGTGAGGTTGGGGTTTCGTCCTTTCAGGCAGTGGGGGCAGGTTTGGGGGAAGCGGCGGCCGCTGCCGGGGGTGAGGGGGAGGTAGCCGCTGCCGTGGCAGTGGTGGCATTGGCGGTAGCTGGTGATGGTGATGCGGGTGTCCAGGACGTCGAGGAGGCCTCGAAGGTCGGTGTCGTCGAGGGTGTCTGCGCTCTGGCGTAGTGCTGCCACGAGGTGGTGGTGGCGCTGGGTGGTGGAGGTTCGTAGGGTGCGTGCGTGTCGGGCTTGGGCGCTGTTGAGGGCTTGGGTGAGGTGGGTGTGCTCGGTGTTGAGGTCGGCCAGGGCGGCGGCCAGGGCCGGCCCGGTGAACCCGTGCCCGCGCAGCGCGGTGGCGTCGTGGTGGATCTGTCGGTCCAGTGCTGCGAGCTGTTCCACGAGCGCGGCCACATCCCCGACCTCTGGTGGGTCCTGGAGTCGCCGGGCGGCGATCGCGGAGAGCAGGTCGGGGTTGGTCAGGATGGTCCGGATCTGCTGGGTGACGGCGTCGTCGGTGATGTCGCGCCCGACGTTGAGGCAGCCCTGGTGCCGCTCGGGGTTGGACGCTGGCAGGTAGTGCATCCGACATGAGTAGGTGGGTCGCTGGGTGCCGGCGGTTCGGCCCATCGCGACGCGGCCGCAGGGCATGAACAGGTACCCCGAGAGCAGGTATGGACCCCTGGCGTGTTGGGCCCGTCGCCGGCTGGATTGCCAGTGTTCCCACAGGGCGGCCTCGGCGGGGCTGAGGATGGCCGGGATGGGCACCGCAACCCCGGAGAACACCCAGATCCCTGACGCGGCGCGCAGCGGCTCGGGGCGGCGCGCCCAGCGCTGCACGTGCTCGGCGGTCCACCGCCCGACCCCTGGGGGGCGGTGCCCGTGCTCGTTCAGCCGGGCCGCGACGTGCTCGCCGGGGTAGCCCTCGAGGACGAGGTGGCGGAACAGGGCCCGGATGGTGGCGGCGGCGTCGTGGTCGATGACCAGCTGCTTGCCGGGACCGTCAGCGCGCGGGACCGCGCGGTACCCGAACGGTGGGGTGGACCCGACGAACCGGCCCTGCGTCGCGGCCGCGCTGAGCCGGCCCTGTTTGGTGCGCTCGGCGATGCGCCGCCGCTCCCACCCGCCGATCACCCCCAACACTCCGGAGGTGAGGTCCCCGGCGGGCGTGGAGGTGTCCAGACCCTCGTCGATCAGGACCAGGTGGCAGCCCTGCCCGCGGAGCTGGTCCACCAAGTTGAGCAGACCGACCGCGGAACGGGAGACCCGGTCGATCTTGGTGGCCATCACCACATCGACCAGCCCGGCGGCGACGTCGGCCCGCAACGCGTCCAGCCCGGGCCTATGGTCCAACGCCCCCGAGATCCCGGCGTCCTCGAAGTGCCCCACATGGACACCGCCACGGGCTACCACCGCGGCAGCCAGCCGGGCCCGCTGGTCGGCCAACGACGTCCCCGAGCTCACCTGCTCGGCGGTGGACACCCGCGAGTACGTCGCAACACGCAGCCCGGTCACGACGCGCTCCTCACGGCCCGCTCCCGCCCGGACGCGGACCGCAGGAGCCGGGCGCCGACGCGGTCCAGCTGTCCCGGATCGCGCACAGGCCGCAGCACCACTCGCACCCCCACCTGCGCCGCCACCACCCGACCTGTCTGCCTCATACCCCCCCAAAGCCTCCAGAACAGGCCCTTATGGCCACCAGAACGCCCACCAACGGCCCCGCCCGCCCATCGACAGCGAAGTACTCCATAAACCCTCTGCGGTCGCCGCGGTCGCGTTCGCGGCCCTGCTCATCGCCATCATCAAGTCCGGCCCGGTCAAGTCGGCCCTGACGAGCATCATCGTCGGCGCCCTGCGCACCGGCTCATGACCGAGAGACCGGAGGCGGGCATGGCTACTGCGGAGCTCGCCGTGGCCATGCCCGCCGTCGTCCTCGTCCTCGCCGTCGTTCTCGGCGCCGTCTCCCTCGGACTAGACGAGGTGCGGTGCGTCGACGCGGCACGCGCCGGGGCCCGGGCGGCCGCCCGCGGTGACTCGGCTGCCGCCGTCCGGGTCGAGGCGGGGCGCGCCGCACCCGCGGGCGCACGGGTCGTCGTGCGGACCGCAGGCTCGCGGGTCACGGTGACCGTCACCGGAGGCCCCCACCGCGTCCTCTCCCTCACCCCGTCCGCCACCGCGGAGAGCATGCTCGAAGTCGCTCCCGGCGCCCAGGCCCGATGAGCGCGGCCGTGGCCGCCGCCTCGAGCAGGCCGACGGTCGGCCGGGTGGAGGAGGCGGGCTCGGGGTCGGTGCTCGCCGCCGGGATGGTCGGCGTCCTCCTCGTTCTCAGCCTCGCCGCGTCCTGGCTGCTCGCCCTTGTCCTGGCCGCGCATCGGGCCGAGGCGGCGGCCGACCTGGCCGCGCTCGGTGGCGCCGAACGGGCCAGGGGGACGGGCGCCGGCGCCTGCTCGGCGGCCCGGGAGGTGGCCCTGGCCAACGGAGCCCGTCTCGACGGCTGTGCGCTCGGCCTCGGCGGGGAGGTCTCGGTCCGGGTCTCCGTGCCCGTCGCCATCGTGGTGCCGTTCGCGCCGGAGCGGGTCGGCGTCCCGTCTCGGGCCGGACCGGCCGCGGGCGGGTGGTCCGGCGGGTGAGAACCGAGGCCGCCAGGCGGTGCCCGTCAGCTGCGGGTGGCGTTCGGCGGTGGTGGCGGCGGAGTCTGCCCGGGGGGCGTGACCGCCTCGTCGCCCTCGGGCGCCCTGGTCGCGTTCGTGTCCTCGCGTGACTTCAGCTCGTCCTCGGCGACCTGCGCGCGCTGGCGCGCCGTCTCGGTGGCCATGTGCTGTTCCTCGAGCCGGGCATCGGCCTCGGCGCGGAGCCGGTCTGCCTCGGCCTGGGCGCGATCGCGTTCCTCCTGGAGTTCGCGTTCCCGCGCGGCGAGCTCCTCGCCGCGGCGCTGTTCGGCCTCGGTGCGCTCGATCTCGGCCTGGCGCTCGGCCTCCTTGTGGTCCCGCCGGCGCCGAGCGTTGCGCCGCATGCCGACCCGGACGATCGACCAGCCGAGCCAGAGCAGAAGGACGACGACGGCGCTGCCGAGGACGAAGCCCAAGGGGTTCGTCGTCACCTGGGCGCCGAGGACGTCGAAGGTGAAGGTATCGCTGAGCGAGGCAGCGCCGAGGTAGACCACGGCCCCGGCGGCGATCGCCACGAGGATGATGAGCAGACCCAGGATGACCATTCGGTGACCCTATCTTCTCGATGGGCGGCCCGCCCGGCGCGCGAGCCGGGGCGGCTGTCCGTCGACGCGGACCCTGACGTCGGATCTCCTACCCATCGATGGGGGAAGGATGCGGTCAGCCCCGGCCCGGTCGGGCCGCCAGGACGGTGTCGAGCAGCGCGACCGCTCCGGCCTTGTCGAGCGGCTCGTTGCCGTTGCCGCACTTGGGGGACTGGATGCACGACGGGCATCCGGCCAGGCACTCGCAGCCGAGCACGGCGTCCCGGGTGGCTCGTAGCCAGTCGCCGAACGCGGCATACGCCCGCTCGGCGAAGCCGGCCCCGCCGGGGTAGCCGTCGTAGACCATGATGGTCGGTAGGCCGGTGTCGGGGTGGCAGGCCGTCGAGACGCCGCCGATGTCCCATCGGTCCGAGGTCGCGACGAGCGGCAGCATCCCGATGGCCGCGTGCTCTGCCGCGTGGGCCGAGCCGGGGATCGCCGCCTCGCCGATCCCGGCGGCCTCGAGCGCCTCCGGAGGGAGGGTCCACCAGACCGCCTTCGTCGTCAGCGAGCGCGGGGGCAGGTCGAGGTGGTGAGTGCCGATGACCTCCCCCGAAGGCAGCCGTCGGAGGAAGGACGTGACCTGGCCACTGACCCGGACCGAGCCGTAGCTCACCTCGGCCGGGCCCCATCGGGCCGAGACATCGGTGCCGAGCACGGTGAACTCGCTGACCGACCGGGCGTATGTCGACCAGCCGGGGTCGCCGCGGACGACGCTCGCCGTCCCGGCCTCGAGGTCGAGTTCGGTGACGACCCACGTCTCGCCCTGGTGGACGTGGACGGCGCCGGTGTGCACCTGGGTGTGGGCCGACGCCTCGTCGATCGTCCCGATGACTCGGCCGGTCCGCGCCTCGACGACGGCCACGACCTCGTCGGCTCCGCGCAGCGAGATGTGGTCGCCGGGCCGGTCCTCGCGCGCCCAGTACCACCCCGTCGGCCGCCGCCGGAGGATGCCGCGCGCGACGAGGGCGTCGACCAGTCCGCGTGCCGAGGCTCCGAATCGGGCGAGGTCCTCGTCGGTGAGCGGGAGCTCCGCGGCGGCCGCCGCGAGGTGGGGGCCGAGCACCCGGGGATTGTCGGGGTCCATGACGGTCGTCTCGATCGGCGCGTCGAAGATCGCGGCCGGGTGGTGGACGAGGTAGGTGTCCAGCGGGTCGTCGGCCGCGACGAGGACCGCGAGCGACTCGGCGCCCGAGCGGCCGGCCCGGCCCGCCTGCTGCCACAGGCTCGCCCGGCGGCCGGGCCACCCGGCCATGACGACGGCGTCGAGGCCGCTGATGTCGACGCCGAGCTCGAGGGCGTTCGTCGCGGCAAGGCCGCGGATCGTCCCGTCGCGCACGGCCCGCTCCAGCGCCCGGCGCTCCTCGGGCAGATAGCCGCCCCGATATGCCGCGACGGCCCCGGGGTCGAGGGGCGAGCCACCCTCGAGCCGCCGTCGGGCGCCGGCGGCCAGGGCCTCGACCCCGGCCCGGCTGCGGGCGAAGGCGACGGCCTGGACGCCGGCGGTGACGAGCTCGGCCAGCAGCTCCGCCGACTCGGTCGTCGCCGACCGGCGCCTCCCCTCGGCCGTCAGCTCCGGCTCCCAGAGGGCGAAGGTGAGGGCTTCTCGGGGCGAGCCGTCGTCCTCGACCGGGGCCACCGGCATACCGACGAGGCGGGAGGCGTGCTCGGCCGGCGAGGTCACCGTCGCCGAGGCGAGGACGACGACCGGGACGGAGCCGTACCGCGCGGCCACCCGCCACAGCCGGCGGAGCAACGCCGCGACGTGCGAGCCGAACACGCCGCGGTAGACGTGGCACTCGTCGACGACGACATATCGCAGGGAGCGGAAGAAGGGGGCCCAGCGCCGGTGGCCCGGCAGCAGGGAGTGGTGGACGAGGTCGGGGTTGGTGAGGACGAGCTGCGCGTGCTCGCGGATCCAGCGCCGCTCGTCCGGCGGGGTATCGCCGTCGTAGGTGGCCGCCCGCACCCCGGGCACGGCGAGCGCCGAGATCCGGGCCAGCTGGTCAGCGGCGAGTGCCTTGGTCGGGGAGAGGTAGAGGGCGGTCGCGCCCCGACCCGTCGGGGCGGCAGACCCGTCGAGGAGGTCGGACAGGACGGGCACGAGGTAGCCGAGCGACTTGCCCGACGCCGTCCCGGTCGCGAGGACGACGTTGCTGCCGTCGTGCGCGAGGTCCATCGCGGTCCGCTGGTGGGACCAGAGCCGGTCGATGCCCGCGCCGAGGAAGGCCGCCCGGACCGGCGGGGACACCCAGTCCGGCCAGTCGGCGAGGACGGCCGGGCGGGCTGGCAGCCGACGCACGTGCAGCAGGCGGTCGCCGCGGCCCGAGCCGCTCAGCCGGGCCAGCAGCTCCTCCGGGACGCGACCGGCGCCGCTCCGGCCCCGTTCCCGGCGGGCCGCCCCCGCTCGGGACGCGCCGCCGACATTTTCGGCCGAACTGGACACGTTGGTTACGGTAGTGCCCGACAGGGACGGTGCCGCCGCCCCGGTCCGTGCGTGGGCGGACCCTCCCGGCAGGGTGTCCGAGCCGCGCACCTGGTCAGCGAGGAGCTCGATGGTGGAACTCAACGTCGTCTCGAACGAGCGGGACGGTGCGGTCGTCGTGCTCGTCGGCGGGGAGGTCGACGTCTACACGGCGCCGCAGCTGCGAGCCGCCCTCGACGCGCAGATCGCAGCGGGTCACTCCCGTCTCGTCGTCGACCTGGACCGGGTCGACTTCCTCGACTCGACCGGCCTCGGTGTCCTCGTCGGCCGGCTCAAGCTCGTCCGCGGCCAGGCCGGCTGGCTGCGGATCGTCTGCAGCAACGAGCGGATCCTCCGCGTCTTCCGGATCACCGGCCTCGACAAGGTCTTCGCCATCCACACCTCCGTCGACGCCGCCCTCGCCGGCTGACGCAGCCCCCGCCGGCCGGCGCAGCCGCCGCCGGCCGGCGCAGCCCCCCGCCCCTCGATGCGCCCCGGATCGGCGCCGCGACCGGTCCCACCGCGAGGGGTGCGGCGGCGCCGGTCACCCCCTGGGGTATGCCGTTGACGGAGCGGTCGGCACCGCCCGCCCGACCGAGGTCGTGAAAACTGTCACAAAGCCACCCGTGCGGGTACATTCGGGCGAGCCCGCGCTCGCCCGCTCCCGCGCCATGCGGGTAACGTCCGGAGCGCGCTCGTGCCCACCAGACGCCACACCCGGGCGCACAACCCTTCAAGGAGGATGGAATGTCCCACCTGCTCGCGCCAGCAGCGTCGAGCTCGACCTTGGACCTCAGCGGGACCAACCTCACCCTGGTCATCACCGTTGCCGTCATCGCCGTCATCGCTCTCGTCATGGGCTTCGTCTTCCGGCGGCAGGTGCTCGCCGCGGACCCGGGCACGGACAAGATGCAAGAGATCGGTGCGGCGGTCGAGGAGGGTGCGCAGGCCTATCTCGCGCGCCAGTTCAAGACCCTCAGCGTCTTCGTCGTCCTCGTCTTCGCCCTCCTCCTCCTCCTGCCCGCCGACACCGCCGGCATCCGCTGGGGCCGATCGGGCTTCTTCGTCCTCGGCGCGCTGTTCTCCGCCGCCATCGGCTACCTCGGCATGAGCCTGGCCGTCAAGGCCAACGTCCGGGTCGCCTCCGCCGCTCGTCACGAGACGGGTGGCCGCGATGAGGGCATGCGGATCGCCTTCCGCACCGGGGGCGTCGTCGGCATGGCGACGGTCGGCCTGGGCCTGCTCGGCGCCTCGGTCGTCGTCCTCATCTACAAGGGCGACGCGCCCAAGGTCCTCGAGGGATTCGGCTTCGGCGCCGCGCTGCTCGCGATGTTCATGCGAGTCGGCGGTGGCATCTTCACCAAGGCCGCCGACGTCGGCGCCGACCTCGTCGGCAAGGTCGAGGCCGGCATACCGGAGGACGACCCGCGCAACGCGGCCACCATCGCCGACAACGTCGGTGACAACGTCGGTGACTGCGCGGGCATGGCCGCCGACCTCTTCGAGTCGTATGCCGTCATGCTCGTCGCCGCTCTCATCCTCGGCTCGGCGGCCTTCGGTGAGTACGGCCTCGTCTTCCCGCTCATCATCCCGGCGATCGGCGCCCTGACCGCCCTGCTCGGTGTCTTCATCACCAAGGCCCGCCCCGGCGAGAACGGCCTCAAGGCCATCAACCGCGGCTTCTACATCGCTGCCGGTGTCTCCGCCGTCCTGTCGGCGATCGCGGCCTATGTCTACCTGCCCGCCACGTTCGCCGAGCTGAAGTCGTCCGATGACACCGTCAGTGGGCTGAGCGGCGACCCGCGGCTGACCGCGCTGCTCGCCGTCATCATCGGCATCGTCCTCGCCGGCATCATCCTCTGGCTGACGGGTCACTTCACCGGGACCGAGAACCGCCCGACGCAGGACGTGGCGCGCACCTCGCTCACCGGCCCGGCGACGGTCGTGCTCTCCGGCATCGGCGTCGGCTTCGAGTCCGCGGTCTACACCGCCGGGATCATCGGTGGAGCGGTCTACCTCGCCTACCTCCTCGGCGGCGGCTCGATCGCCCTGTCGCTCTTCCTCGTCGCCGTTGCCGGAACCGGACTGCTGACGACCGTCGGCGTCATCGTCGCGATGGACACCTTCGGCCCGGTCTCGGACAACGCCCAGGGCATCGCCGAGATGTCCGGCGACGTGGACGGCGCAGGCGCCCAGGTCCTCACCGAGCTCGACGCGGTGGGCAACACGACGAAGGCGATCACCAAGGGCATCGCGATCGCCACGGCGGTCCTCGCGGCCACGGCGCTGTTCGGCTCCTACAACGACGCCTGGAAGAGTGCCGTCAACGCGCTGGACGCCACGGGGTTGTCGCAGGACCAGATCCGGACGGCGAACGAGTTCATCACGAACGCCCAGGGCCTGATCTCGGTCCCGTCCACGCTGGTCGGGGTCATCATCGGTGCCGCCGTCGTGTTCCTCTTCTCGGGCCTGGCGATCAACGCCGTGACCCGGGCCGCCGGCGCCATCGTCTTCGAGGTCCGTCGTCAGTTCCGTGAGATCCCCGGGATCATGGAGGGCACGACCAAGCCCGAGTACGGCAGGGTCGTCGACATCTGCACCAAGGACTCGTTGCGCGAGCTCGCCACGCCCGGTCTGCTCGCCGCCCTCATGCCGATCGCCGTCGGCTTCGGCCTCGGCATCGGGGCCCTCGCCGGCTTCCTCGCCGGTGCGATCGGTTCCGGTGCCCTCATGGCGGTCTTCCTCGCCAACTCCGGCGGCGCCTGGGACAACGCCAAGAAGATCGTCGAGGACGGCAAGTACGGCGGCAAGGGCACCGAGGCCCACGCGGCGACCGTCATCGGCGACACGGTCGGCGACCCGTTCAAGGACACGGCCGGCCCGGCGATCAACCCGCTGATCAAGGTCATGAACCTCGTCTCGGTGCTCGTCGCCCCGGCGATCATCAAGTTCAGCATCGGCGCCGACGCCAATGCGGCCATCCGCTACGGAATCGCAGCTGTGGCGCTCGTCATCGTCATCGGCGCGGTCGCCGTCTCCAAGAGCCGCGACCTCGCCATCGGTGGGGACGACCTCGAGGAGGCCGCCGAGGCCGAGGCCGCCTCGGCATAGCCCGAGCAGGTATGCCGGATGGCCGGGTCCCAGCGGGGTCCGGCCATCCGGCGTTCCGGCACCGAAGGACCTGTGCGGCATGATGGCGGCACACACCCCCTGACGAACGGAGCCGTGGTGGCCGACGAGGGACATTCCCGGATCGCCGTCCTCATCGACGCCGACAACACCTCCGCGCGGCACGCCCGTGACCTCTTCGAGGAGATCGCGAAGTACGGCGTGACAACGGTCAAGCGCGCCTACGGCGACTGGACGACGACGCAGCTGGCCGGGTGGAAGGACGAGCTGAACCGGAGCGCGATCACGCCGATCCAGCAGTTCGCCTACACCCGCGGCAAGAACTCGACCGACTCGGCGCTCATCATCGACGCGATGGACCTGCTCTACAGCGACAAGCTCGATGCCTTCGCGATCGTCTCCAGCGACAGCGACTTCACCCGGCTCGCGACCCGGCTGCGCGAGTCGGGCAAGACGGTCCTCGGCCTCGGCCAGCGCAAGACGCCGGAGTCCTTCCGCAGCGCCTGCGACCGGTTCATCTTCCTCGAGGTCCTCTCGACGAAGAGCGACGAGGAGAGCGACAAGGCCGAGGCAGCAGCCGAGGAGGCAACCGGCGCGGAATCCGGCGACGACGGAGAGATCCCGCTCGTCGAGCTGCGGCGGCTCCTCCTCAAGGCCGTGGAGAGCACCTCGCAGGACGACGGGTGGACGACCCTGTCGGGCATGGGCAACTACCTGTCCAACTCGACGGCGTCGTTCGACCCACGCAACTACGGCTACTCCAAGCTGAGCACGCTCGTGCGGGCGCAGGAGTACCTCGACCTCGCCGAACCCGAGAGCGGCAACGGGCCGATGCGGGTGCGGGTCACCCCCCGCCGCCGGTCCTCGGGCCGGTCCGGGGCCGCGAAGAAGGCCGCGGGGTCCGGTGCCGCGAAGAAGGCCGCCGCGAAGGGAGCCGGTTCAGCCACCACCGGCGCCACCAAGCGGGCGCCCAGGCGTCCGGCCACGAAGCGGGCCTCCGCCTCCTGAGACCGGGTCGCCGTGCGCGGTGACCCGTCCCCGCCCCGTCCCCGCCCCCAGCCCCCAGGCCTGGCGGCCGCCTCGAGTGTGGCGACTGTGGGGTTTCCTGCTGGCCGCTGGCGGGATCGGCATGGCACGACGACCGTCCGCCGTCGTCCACCGGCGTGGCTCCGACGGCACCGCTGGCGTGCTCCTTCCGCTGCATCCTCGCGCTCTGATGCGGACGGTCGGGGCAGTGCTCATTCCTCGCGGGCGGTAGCGTCGTCCTGGCGTTCATGCCGCATTCCGGGCCGGCCATCTGGGTCGGCGTGGTCCTCGGGGGTGTGGCCGTTCTCGTCGGCCTGATCGATGGGTTGCGGCGTGCGCCGCCCGTGCCGGGCCGCATCGGGGTTCGGCTCTCTCCCCGCGGCCTCGTGGTGGGCGACGGCCCACTGCGCCGTGCCCTCACGCGGGATGAGCTGGCCTTCGTCGAACCCGGGGCCCGCATCGCTTCACTTCCCATCACGGCGATCCCGTTGCCGCTTGGGGGAATTCGAACCCTCGGTCTCGTCACTCGCAGGCGCGCTGAGGGGCCGCCCCGGCCGACGTTCGTGGCCGGCTTCTGCTACGCGTTGGTCGGTTCCCTTCTTCGCGCCGAGGGGTGGGGATCCGCCCCTTCAAAGGGGTCTGATGGGGCGGATTGCCACCCCTCGCGACTGAGGATGGGGCGGATTGCCACCCTTCGCGACTGAGGCGGGGTCGCCCTGCGGGGTAGGCCGGCCTGGGGGCCTCGGGAGCCGAGATGGCCCGAGACCCGGGGGGAGCGGCAGGATGGGGGTGTCGTCCCGCGCGCCCCGCGCCGTGCCGGGAAGGAGCCGTCGATGCCCACCAGACCACTGCGCCTGCTCCTCGACGTGGGGTTGCTCGTCTCCGCCCTTGTCGTCGTCACGACCGGGTTCGTCGTCGACCGGCTCGACCTCCACGACGTCCTGCTCCATCGGTGGGCGGGCTACACCTTCGCCGGCCTCGCCGCACTCCATGTCGTCCCTCGTTGGCGGGCCTTCCTCCCCGGACGGGCCCGCGACCGCGGCGACGTCCGCGTAGCCGGTTCCCCGACCTCCGCCGCGTCGGCGCCGGTCTCGTCGTCGGCCACAGCCGTGCCGTCGACGTCGGCTGCCTCGCCCCCACAGGCCCCGGTCCCGCCCTCCACGTCCACGCCCTCGCGGCGGGCCGCCATGGCTGGGTTCGTCGGCACCGGCGTCGCCGGCGGCGCCCTGGGCTGGCTCGCCCGGTCCGAGCTCTCCCCGCAGCCGTACGAACGCGGCGACGTCGGGCTCTTCTACCACCGCCAGAGCGCGCTGGGGATCCGCGGGCTGCTCGGTGACCTGACGAGCTGGGGGTCGCGCCCGGCTCCGTACAAGAGGCTCGCCGACGCGCCGCCGGTCGCGCTGCCCGCCCCGGTCCGCCCGGACATGGCCCTCGCGGAGGCGCTGGGCCGTCGACGCTCGCTGCGCGAGTATGCCGGGCGTCCCCTCACCGGTGCCGAGCTCGCCTGGGTCCTCGCGGCCGCCACCGGCCTGACCGACGGCGAGCGCCGCACCGCGCCGTCGGCGGGGGCCCTGTACCCGATCGAGACCTACCTCGCCGTCGACGGGGTCGAGGGCGTCGCCCCCGGGCTCTACCACCTCGGCGTCCGGTCCCAGACCCTCGAGCCCATGCGCGAGGGCTCCGTCGGCGGCGACCTCCTGCTCGCCGGTCTCGGCCAGGACTTCCTCCGCGCTGCCCCGGTCGTCGTCGTCCTCACCGGGCTCTTCCAGCGGTCCCGCTGGAAGTACCACGCGCGCCACTACCGCTACGTCTGCTGGGAGGGCGGCCACATCGCCCAGAACCTCTACCTCGCGGCCGAGGCCGCGGGGCTGGGCGCCTGCATGGTCGGCGCCTTCGTCGACGACGCGATCAACTCCCTGCTGCGGATCGACGGCCGCGAGGAGGCCGCGCTGGGTCTCGTCGCGCTCGGCCCGAGGTGAGCCGGGCACCCGGCCGTGGGCGGGACGCCCCAGCGCGCGCGGGACGGCATACGCTCGTCCCGATGAACGCGAACCCGCCCCGCATCGACCCCGACCTCATGGCCCGGCTGCGCGCCGACCTGCGCGCGTCGCGGTTCACCGTTGAGGACGTCACAGCGCTGCTCGGCCCCCTCGCCAGTGCCGCCCTGGACCGTGAGCAGGCGCTTCCCGCGCAACGGGTGACCGCCGACTCCGCCGAGCCGTGCGCCACCCTCGTGCGCCTCTTCACCCTCGGCGACCCCGTCGACGCGAGCGAGGCCCAGCGGGCGCTGCCGACCCTCGGCGTCGACGGCGCGATCCGGCTCGGGCTCGTGGCGCAGGAGGGCGATGGGGTGACCGCGCTCGTCGACCTCCGTCCGTATGCCGCCGACGGGGACGCCTGGTGGATCGCCTCGGACCTCTCCGAGCTCGCAACCGGCCGTCCGCTCAGGCCCGACCACGTCCTCGGCATCGGCGGCGCGTCGACGACCCTCGCCTGTTGGACCCCGCGGCCGCAGGTCGCCAAGGCCCTCGATGTCGGCACCGGCTGCGGCATCCAGGCGCTTCACCTGGGCACCCACGCGGAGGCGGTCACGGTGACCGACCTGTCGCAACGGGCGCTCGGCTTCGCCCGGTTCAACGCCGCACTCAACGAGGTCGACTGGGCGGTCCTCGAGGGGTCCATGCTCGAACCCGTTGTGGGACAACGGTTCGACCTCATCGTCAGCAACCCACCCTTCGTCATCACGCCCCGCTCTGGCGTCGTCCCGCTGTTCGAGTACCGCGACGCCGGCGGCGCGGGGGATGCCGTCGTCGCCGACCTCGTCCGCGGCATCGGCGGCCATCTCGAGCCCGGAGGCATCGCGCAGTTCCTCGGCAACTGGGAGGTGCCGCGCGGCGCGACGTGGACCGGGCGCGTCGGATCGTGGGTGGAGGGGACCGGCCTCGACGCGTGGGTCGTCCAGCGCGAGGTCCAGGACCCGGCCGAGTACGCCGAGACGTGGGCGCGCGATGGCGGTCACCACCCGGGGACGGCCCAGTTCGACGCGATGTATGCCGCGTGGCTCGACGACTTCGCCGCCCGGGACGTGGAGTCGATCGGCTTCGGCGTCATCACCCTCCAGCGGCCCGCGACCGACCGGGCGCCGTTCGTCGACCTCGACGAGGTGACCTGGCCCGTGCAGAGCCCGATGGGGGAGGCCGTGCTCGCCGGTCTGCGGGCCCGGACGTGGCTCGCGGAGCACGACGATGCCGCCGTCCTCGACGCGACCTGGCGGTGCGGCCCGGACGTCCACGAGGAGCGACACACCATGCCGGGGGCCACCGACCCGACCGTCATCGTCCTGCGCCAGGGGGGAGGGCTGCGCCGGCACCTGAGAATGACGACGGTCACCGCGGCATACGCCTCGGTCGCCGACGGCGAGCTGAGCGCGCGGCAGGCCGCCGCGGCCATCGCCGGGATCCTCGGGCTCGACACGGGCGAGGTGGCGGCCGAGGTCGCGGCCTTCGTCCGCGAGGCCGCGCCCGACGGGCTGCTCGTCGGGCCCTGACCGAGGAAAAGGGTTTGTGAGTGAGCGCTCACTCACTTATAGTGTCCGGGTGACGCCGCGAGCCCCCTCCATGACGCCGGACGAGCGGCGGGATGCCATCGTGACGGCGACGATCCCGCTGCTGCGCACCGCGGGCGCCGGCGTGACGACGAAGGAGATCGCGGCGGCCGCCGGCATCGCCGAGGGGACCGTCTTCCGGGTCTTCGAGACCAAGGACGACCTCATCCATGCCTGCGTCAAGAAGGTCACCGACACCAACGACATCTGCGTGGCCCTACGAGCCGTCGACCGCGCGCTGCCCCTGGCCCAGCGACTCGTCCGGGGCGTCGAGGTCGCCCAGCGGCATGTCGAGTCCGTCATGTCGCTCATGACGGTCCTCCATACGAGCGGGGTCCACCTCCCCCGCCCGACGCACGAGGACGGCCCGCGCCGGCGCCGCGGCAACCCCGAGGTGGACGCCGAGTTCGTCGATCTCATCGGCGAGGATGCCGTCCGGCTGCGGGTCCCGGTCGACCGGGTCGTCACCTACCTGTCCATGCTCACCCTCGCGAGCGTGCACCCGTTCCTGCCTGACACGAAGGCCACCGCCACCGAGGTCGTCGACGTGCTCCTCACCGGAGTGCTGACACCCGACCTCGCGGCCCTTCCCACCGAAAGCGAGACCCGCTGATGCTCGTCACCCTGCTGCGTCGCTTCCTCGGGACCTACCGTGGCCCCATCATCGTGCTCCTCGTCCTGCAACTGCTCGGCACGATCGGCTCGCTCTATCTCCCCAGCCTCAACGGCCAGATCATCGACAACGGCGTCGCCAAGGGCGACACGGCATACATCCTCCGGACCGGCGGCTGGATGCTCGCCGTCTCGGTCCTCCAGATCGCCGCGACGATCGGCGCGACCTACCTCGCGTCGAGGACGTCGTCGGGGACGGCGGCCGACCTGCGTCGCGCGCTCTTCCACCGGGTGGGTGGCTTCAGCGCCCAGGAGGTCTCGCGGTTCGGGGCCCCTACCCTCATCTCGCGCGGGACGAACGACGTCCAGCAGGTCCAGCTCGTGACCTACATGGGACTGGCGCTCATGGTCACCGCGCCCATCATGATGGTCGGCGGCATCATCATGGCGCTGCGCGAGGATGTCGGGCTGTCCTGGCTCGTCGCGGTCGCGGTGCCGGTGCTCGCGGTCTCCGTCAGCCTCATCATCCGGCAGATGATCCCCAACTTCCGGCGGATGCAGGCAGCCGTCGACTCGGTCAACCGGGTCCTGCGCGAGCAGATCACCGGCGTCCGCGTCGTGCGTGCGTTCGTCCGCGAGGACCAGGAGCGGGAGCGCTTCGAGGAGGTCAACACCGAGTACACCTCGGCGGCGCTGTCGGTCGGTCGCCTGTTCGCCCTCGCGTTCCCCATCGTCATGGTCGTCCTCAACGCCTCGACGGTCGCCGTCCTGTGGTTCGGCGCGATGCGGATCAACTCCGGTGAGATGCAGATCGGTGCCCTCATCGCCTTCATGTCCTACCTCATGCAGATCCTCATGTCGGTCATGATGGCGACCTTCATGTCGATGATGATCCCGCGGGCGACCGTCTCCGCCGGGCGGATCCTCGAGGTCCTCGACACCGAGGGCAGTGTCCGCGAGACGGCGAGCCCGGTGACGATCGCCTCCGACGGCGCGACCGTCGAGTTCGACGGCGTCGAGTTCACCTACCCCGGTGCCGACGCCCCCGTCCTGCACGACGTCACCTTCACGGCCCGTCCGGGCGAGACGACGGCGATCATCGGGTCGACCGGGTCGGGCAAGACGACCCTCATCAACCTCCTCCCGCGCCTCTACGACGTCACCGGCGGGACGATCCGGCTCGAGGGCGTCGACATCCGTGACCTCGCCCTCGAGGATCTCTGGCAGCGCGTCGGCCTCGTCCCCCAGCAGCCCTACCTCTTCAGCGGCACCGTGGAGTCCAACCTGCGCTACGGCGACCCCGACGCCACCGACGAGGACCTCTGGCACGCGCTGCGCATCGCACAGGGCGCCGACTTCGTCGCCGAGATGGCAGGGGGCCTCGGCGCGACCATCGCCCAGGGCGGCACCAACGTCTCGGGCGGTCAGCGCCAGCGCCTCGCCATCGCGCGCGCACTCGTCCGCCGGCCGAGGGTCTTCCTCTTCGACGACTCCTTCTCCGCCCTCGACCTGTCCACCGACGCTCGGCTCCGGCGCGCGCTCCGCCCCGAAACGCGCGGCTCGACGGTCATCGTTGTCGCACAACGGGTCTCGACGATCGTCGATGCCGACCAGATCGTCGTCCTCGACGACGGCGGTGTCGTCGGGATCGGTCGCCACCGGGAGCTCCTCGAGACGTGCCCGACCTACCAGGAGATCGTCGAGTCGCAGCGCGGGGCGGAGGAGGCGGCATGAGCGAGGGCGTGAAGACCCAGGAGGAGAAGGCGGCCGAGGCGCGTCGCGGCCCCGGGGCCCGCGTCACCGGTGGCCCGCCGCACATGCGGATGGGTATGCCGGGGGAGAAGTCGCAGAACTTCGTCCCCTCGGCGAAACGGCTGCTCGGGACCCTTCGCCCGGAGCGCGCCGGGCTCGTCGCCGTGCTCGCCCTCGCCGTCGGCAGCGTCGCCCTCAACGCGATCGGGCCGAAGATCCTCGCCCGCGCGACCAACCTCATCTTCGACGGTTTCTTCAGCTCGCGCTTCCCTGCGGGGACGACGCAGGAGGGGGCCGTCGCCTACCTGCGCGGCCAGGGCCAGGGCCGGATCGCCGACATGGTCGCGGCGATGGGCCACTTCACCCCGGGACAGGGCGTCGACTTCGGGGCGGTCGGCCAGGTGCTCCTGTTCGTCCTGGCGATCTACGTCATCGCGGCGCTGCTGGGTTGGCTCCAGAACTATCTCCTCGTCGGGGTGGTCAACCGGTCGATCTTCCGGCTGCGCCGAGACGTCGAGGAGAAGCTGCACCGGCTGCCCCTGCCGTGGTTCGACGGCCAGCCGCGCGGCGAGGTCCTCAGCCGGGTGACGAACGACATCGACAACATCGCCCAGAGCCTCCAGCAGACCCTCGGGCAGCTCGTCACGTCGCTGCTCACCGTCGTCGCCATGGTGGCGATGATGTTCGTCATCTCGCCGCTGCTCGCCGTCATCGCGCTCGTGACGATCCCGCTGTCCATCATCGTCACCACCGCCATCGGCAAGCGCTCCCAGAAGAAGTTCGTCCAGCAGTGGAAGAGCACCGGTGAGCTCAACGGCGTCATCGAGGAGACCTTCACCGGTCACGCTCTGATCAAGGTGTTCGGTCGGCAGCGGGTCGCGGAGGAGGAGTTCCAGAAGAAGAACCAGGAGCTGTATGCCGCGGGCTTCGGGGCCCAGTTCATCAGCGGCATCATCATGCCGACGATGATGTTCATCGGGAACCTCAACTACGTCGCGATCGCCGTCGTCGGGGGGTTGCGCATCGCGTCGGGATCGCTCAGCCTCGGTGACTTCCAGGCGTTCATCCAGTACTCGCGCCAGTTCACCCAACCACTGACCCAGGTCGCCTCGATGGCCAACCTCATGCAGTCGGGGGTCGCGTCGGCCGAGCGGGTCTTCGAGGTCCTCGACGCGGACGAGCAGGTTCCCGAGCACGGCGACCCGACCCCGCTCGACGACCCGCACGGGCGGGTGGCGTTCGAGGACGTCTCGTTCTCGTACAGCCCCGACGTGCGGCTCATCGAGCACCTCGACCTCGCCGTCGAGCCCGGCCAGATGGTCGCCATCGTCGGCCCGACCGGCGCGGGGAAGACGACCCTGGTAAACCTCATCATGCGTTTCTACGAGCTCGACGGCGGCCGGATCACGATCGACGACGTCGACATCACCGACCTCACCCGGCGCGGGCTGCGCTCCGAGATCGGGATGGTCCTGCAGGACACCTGGCTGTTCGGCGGCACGATCCGCGACAACATCGCCTACGGCAAGCCGGGGGCCACCGCGGAGGAGGTCTACCGCGCCGCCGAGGCGACCTATCTGGACCGGTTCGTCCACTCGCTGCCCCAGGGGTACGACACCGTCCTCGACGCCGACGCCGGCAACATCAGCGCCGGCGAACGGCAGCTGCTGACGATCGCGCGGGCCTTCCTGTCCGACCCGGCGTTGCTCATCCTCGACGAGGCGACGAGCTCGGTCGACACCCGCACCGAACGGCTCGTCCAACGAGCGATGTCCGCGCTGCGGAGCGACCGGACGAGCTTCGTCATCGCCCACCGCCTCTCGACGATCCGGGACGCCGACGTCATCCTCGTCATGGAGCACGGCAGGATCGTCGAGCAGGGCACCCACGAGGAGCTGCTCGCCGCCGGCGGGCCCTACGCCCGGCTGTTCGCCGCGCAGTTCGAGGGTGCGGCGGTCGACCTCGAGGAACTGGCCGGCGCCGGCTCGGCCGGGAGCCGCGCCACGGCATCCGCTCCCGCACCGGCCCCGGCGGCCGCCCCCGCCCCCTGACCGCCGCCAGTTTTCCACCCAATAGGGGAGTTCTTGCCGGCCAAGAACTCCCCTATTGGGTGCGAAACTGGCGGGAGGGGCTCCCGGGGCGGGCCGCGGCGTCGGTCCGGAGGGTCGCCACCGGGAGCGACGACTCAGTCGACGACGCGGATCCGTAGCCGCCGGAAACCGCGGCCCTTGCTCTCCATCTTGGCGACCTCGATCCGGCCGATCTGGGCCGTCGAGGCGACGTGCGTGCCGCCGTCGGCCTGGGTGTCGAGCCCGACGATGTCGACGATCCGCACGACTTCGAGATCCGGCGGGAGCAGGTTCGTCGCGGTGCGGATGATGTCGGGGATGGCGAACGCCTCGTCGCGGGGGAGGACCTTGACCTCGATGGCTCGGTCCGCGGCGATCTCGGCGTTGCAGGCGGCCTCGACCCGCTCCTTGAAGCCTCCGGGCACCTCGGGCAGGTCGAAGTCCATCCGTGCGGTTCCCGGCTCCATGTTGCCGCCGGTGACGAGCGACCCGAAGTCGCGGAAGACGACACCGGAGAGCAGGTGCAGCCCGGAGTGGGTGCGCATGAGCATCGAGCGTCGTACGTCGTCGAGCGCACCGCGCACCTCGGTGCCGGCCGGCGGGACGGGGTCGCCCTCGGCGAGGATCAGCCGCTGCTCGCCGTCGTCCTTGCGGGTGCCGACGACGCGGGACTGCACGCCTCCCCAGACGAGGACTCCCTCGTCCGGCGGTTGCCCGCCACCGCCCGGGTAGAACGCCGACCGGTCGAGGACGATGCCCCGCTCGGCGTCGGCGTCGAGGACGGTGGCCGTCCAGTCACGCAGGGTGGGGTCGGCGAGGTCGAGGCGCTCGGTGCTCACCCTCCCACCGTATGCCGCGGCCCCCACCGTTGTGTCCGGGTTTCTGGTCGGCGGGGCGACCAGAAACCCGGACACAGGGGGATGAGCAGCGGGTTTGCATTCGGCCCCCGGTCTGCACATACAGTGGCGATGAGGCAGCGACGCCCGGTCCGTGACGCGGACCGCCCCTGGCGCACACCCGCGACGTAGGCATCGCCGCCGCCCGCCCGCCACCCTGCACCGCCGCCTGGCGCGGGCCACATGACCTCCCTCGCCCCCACCCGGTCACGCGCGACCGCGCTGCACGGCCCTCTCCTGGATGGGCCGTCCGGCCCCGGGGGCTGCCCGCCGACCCACAGGTGGTGACCCGTGACCTTCGACCCGTACCACGATCTCGCCGGCCAGGAACGATTCCCCGCCGAGCGCCACCCCCGCAGCGGGGGCGAGTACACGCCGGTGATGATCCTGCTCACCGTCCTCGCGACGATGGGGATCCTGCTCTACGCGGCCTTCCTGTTCAATCCCGCCAACCGCGGCGACTGGTTGCCATGGTCGCTGGTCATCGTCGCCGAGACGGTCCTCATCGTCCAGGCGCTCCTGGCCATGTGGACGATCCTCTCGGGGGCGCCCAGCCCGCGCGACTACGACTACTACGCGGCGCGCGACGCGCTGGTCGACCCCGCCTGGGTGGCGGCGCACGGCGAGGACCCGACGACGTGGCCGCTCGTCATCGCGGGCAGGGAGGTGCTCGTCGACGTCTTCGTCACCGTCTACGGGGAGCCCGTCGAGACCGTCCGGCGCACCGCCACCGCGGCCATGGCCATGACGGGCCGGCACCGCACCTGGATCCTCGACGACGGCCGCTCCGATGAGATCAGGGACCTCGCCGCCGAGCTCGAGTGCAACTACCTACGCCGACTGTCCAACAACGGCGCCAAGGCCGGGAACATCAACCACGCCCTGTCGGTGGCCAAGGGCGAGTTCTTCGCCGTGTTCGACGCCGACTTCGTGCCCGAGCCGAACTTCCTCCTCGAGACGATGCCGTTCTTCGTCCGCAGCCAGGTCGCCTTCGTCCAGACACCGCAGGTCTACGGCAACCTCACGAGCGTCATCTCCCGCGGCGCCGGGTACATGCAGACCGTCTTCTACCGGTTCATCCAGCCGGGGCGCAACCACTTCAACGCGGCCTTCTGCGTGGGCACCAACGTCGTCTTCCGTCGTACTGCCGTCGATGACGTGGGCGGGTTCTACACCGACTCCAAGTCCGAGGACGTGTGGACGTCGCTGATGATGCACGAGCGGGGATGGAGCAGCGTCTATATCCCGGACGAGCTCGCCGTCGGCGACGCGCCGGAGACGATCGAGGGCTTCACCAAGCAGCAACAGCGTTGGGCGACAGGGGGATTCGAGATCCTCCTCACCCACAACCCGCTCAGCCCGCGTCGGCGGCTGACCGCTGACCAACGCATCATGTACCTCGACACCGCGGCCCACTACGTGGGGGGCATCATGCCGGTGCTGCTCCTGTTCGTCCCTCCCCTGGAGATCTACTTCGACCTCCGCCCGGTGTCGATGGAGCAGAGCCTCTGGAGCTGGCTTGCCTTCTATGCCGCGTTCTACGTCATGCAGGTGGTGTTGGCCTTCTTCACGGTCGGTTCGTTCCGATGGGAGGTCCTGCTGCTGGCGACCGTGTCCTTCCCGATCTACCTGCGCGCGCTCTACAGCGTCCTGGCCGGGAAGGAGCAGAAGTGGCATGTCACCGGTGGTCGACGGCGCTTCACGTCGCCCTTCAACTTCATGATCCCGCAGGTGCTCATGTTCACCTTCCTCCTGCCGACCTCGGCCGTCGCGGTGTGGCGCGACGTGGGTGACAGCCAGCTCACCCTCGCGACCTTGTGGAACATCACGAACACCGTCATCCTCGGCGGCTTCGTCCTCACCGGGCTGCGGGAGTCCCGGCGGCTGCGCAGGGCCTCCTCGCCGCGCCACGCGCCGACCGGCGCCGCGCGCCCGGCCGGGCCGGCGCTGACGACGGGCCGTCCCGTCGAGGCACTGGCCGGTTCGACCGCCACCGTTCCCCTCGCCGACGCGACCGCACCCGCGGTCGCCAACCCCATGGGAGTGATCCGATGACCTGGACCAACCGACTCCGCCTGTATGGCGGGATGATCCTCGTGCTGGGGATCGTCGCCGCCCTCGTCCTCATCTTCAACCAGCGCCAGTCGCAGGTCCTCAGCGAATCGGCGCACATCGCGACCGACCAGGCCTCGGTGGGTGCCGCCTACGGCGGCGTCGTCACGAAGCAGTACGCCCACGAGGGCGACACCGTGAAGCGGGGCCAGGACCTCTTCACTGTCGTCAGCCCGGTCGTCCGCCAGGACAGCCGACAGGGCGTGCACGTCGCCTCCACCCAGGCCTTCGATGTCAACACGTCGGCGTCGACGGTGACCTACAAGGCGCTCGCCACCGGGCAGCTGACCGACGTCAGCGCACCGGAGGGGGGCTACATCCAAGGTGGCGGAGACCTTGCGACGATCGAGTCGGTCGGGGCGCAGTATGCCGTCGCCGACTTCGTCCTCTCGCCCCAGGACTACGCCCGGATCGACCACGGCGCTCGCGTCGAGCTGCTCCTGCCCAACGACAAGACCGTCGTCGGCCAGGTGAAGGACGTCTCGGTGAAGACCAAGGGCGGCAAGGCACTGACCCAGGTGCTCGTCGACTCCTCGGCGCTCCACGACCCGACACTGGCTCGGCTCACCCATCCAGGGACGCCGGTCACGGCGACCCTGTCGCTGCGTGACGACGGCTTCCTCGCCGGGCCGAGCGATGCCTTCATGGGCTTCCTGCGGAAGATCGGGCTCAAGTGAGCCGGGGCATCGGTTCGCTTCCCTGGGCCCGGCTCGTGGCGGTTCTCGCGGCGACGGGGGTCGCTCTGGCGGTCAGTGCCGTGGCGGCCGTCGTGCTCACCGGGGGCAGCCGCCCCGGGACCGCCGGAGGTGGCGGGACAGCGGGCGCACCCGGCGCAGCGGGCTCCGCCCACGACCCCTCGGTCTTCGACGCGACGACCCTGGCCCATGACGCCTCGGCCATGACGCAGCGCTCGCCGAAACCGCTGGACACCAGCCGCCTCGCCGTGGGTCTTGTGCCACCGACGAACCGCTGGTTCTCCGCGCTGGCCCTCGGACCCGCGCCGCAGCCGGTCTTCCCGACCCCGTTGTCCTTCGCCGAGTCCGGTTCCGGCTTCGCCTTCGGTGTCCCGCGGGTCTCGACGTCGCCCGACACCATTGCGGGTCCCGTCGCCAAGGACATCGTCGCCAGGGTCCCCGGTCTGGCCAGCACGGTCGTCAGCGGCTACGACGACCTCACCGTCACCCTCGAGCTGCGCTCCGGGGACGGCTCGGCGATCGGGCACGTCGTGCTCGCCGAGGGCTCGCCGGCCGTCACCTTCACGGCCACCCGCCGGGTCACCGTGTCCATGGGTGCGGCGATGACCGGGCCGCAGCTGACGACCACGGTCGAAGGCCGCACGTACGGCGCGACCGTCTCCGGCGGCAGCGCCTCCGGCTCGTCGGTCGACCTCGACCGCGGTGGCCGGATCACCTGGTTCGCCGTGCCGGACGGGGGTTCGGCCGCCACGATGGCCAGGGTGGTCGCCCCGATCAGGGGCGGGCACGCGGCATACGCGGTGGACGGCGACTCGGCGACGACGCGGCTGGTGTGGGACGTCCCGTCGGGCTCGGACCAGGTGTTCGCCGTCCTACCCCACCAGCGAAACGGTCTCGCCAAGCGGACGGCCTGTGACCTCGGAACGCTGCCCAGCATCGAGGGATCCCTCGAGGTGTGCCGCGGCTCCTCGCTCACCTGGACGGCGCCGGTCCATCCGGTGCGCAGGTCCCTGGACCTCTCCGGGTTGAGCGACGCCGACCGGTCAACGCTCGCGAAGCAGGTCCGTGCCGACGTCGCCGCCGCGCCCCCGTTCCCCGCCGACACCTACTTCGGCGGCAAGGCGCTGCAGCGGTCGGTCCAGCTCTACGTCCTCGCCCGACAGCTCGGACTGAACGGCGTGGCCCACACGGTTCGCGGGCGCCTCGTCGACCAGCTCGACAAGTGGACGCAGCCGAAGGGGTGCGACACGCGCCCGGCCTTCTGCTTCGTCTACGACGGCAAGGACAAGGGCCTCATCGGGATGACGCCGTCGTTCGGGTCGGATGAGTACAACGACCACCACTTCCACTACGGCTACTTCCTCTACACCGCTGGGATCCTCGCCGCGGACAACCCGACCCTGGCGAGACGATGGGCGCCGGTCATGAACCTCCTCGCCGCCGACATCGCAAGCAACGGCGCGACGGCGACCTTCCCGAACCGTCGTGTCTTCGATCCGTATGCCGGCCACTCGTGGGCCAGCGGAACCGCCCCCTTCGCCGACGGCAACAACCAGGAGTCGACGAGCGAGGCCGTCAACGCGTGGATCGGCCTCTCGCTCTGGGCGTCGGCGACGAAGAACGACGCCCTGCACCAGGAGGCGACCTGGATGCTCTCCGGCGAGGAGTCGACGGCGCTGGCCTACGGGCTGAGGCTCGACCACACGGCCCCCGTCTACGACGGCTTCGAGCATCGGATCGTGTCGCTCACCTGGGGCGGCAAGCGTGACTACGCCACCTGGTTCTCGCCCGATCCGGCGGCGAAGCTGGCCATCGAGGTGCTCCCGGCCTCACCGTCCACGGTGGGATACCTCGGCGGGGACGGGAGCGGGATCGAGGCCGCCGTGCGGGAGGCGCGCGACGGCCGCGGCTACGCCCGGCCCTTCGGCGACTACCTCCTGATGTATGCCGCCCTCGCCGGGCATGACCAGGCGAGCGCGGCACTACATAGGGCGCGGTCGCTTCCGGACGGCGCGATCGACGACGGCAACAGCCGGGCCTACCTGCTCGCCTGGGTCATGGCCGCCCGGGGTTCCTGAGGCCGGCGGCGTCCCGCCGCGAGGACGAACACGAGGGCCAGCACGAGGAAGCCGACGAGCGCGAGGCCCGGGCCGACGAGGGCCAGGACGGCGCCGTGGGCGAGGTCCGGTCCGACGGCGAGGGTTCGTCCTCCGGCCGGGCCGTCGGCGGCGACCAGGTGGGGCCCGTCGGCCGTGGCGGTGACGAGGGCGACGGCTCGGCCGAGTCGGTTGCTCTCCCCTGGGACGTCGTAGGTCAGGTCCCCGCGGTAGGGCCGCGCGACGCCCGGCACCCCGTTCGGCCCGGTGACCGACACCGAGACCTCGGCCGGGGCCGCGCCGGCGTTGGTCTCGACATAGGCCACGGCCGTCTCCCCGGCGCGCAGATCGAGGACGACCGAGCCGGGCAGGTCCCCGCGGTGGAAGGTCTCGGGGCGGTCCGTGATGGCCGTCCAGGCCAGGATGGACCACCCTCCCGAGACGAGGATGCCGAGGACGACGGCGACGAGGGCGGCGACCCAGCGGCCGGCGCGGCGGCGGTATGCCGGTGTGCCGGAGGGGGTGGGGTGCGGGTAGGCGGCTGGTGAGGTCGTCATGAGATGTCTCCCATCGTGGTGTGGTGCCGGGTGAGCGGCAGGACGGTGTCGGTCATGAGGTCGGCGAACTCCTCGGGCTGCTCGAAGATCGGCCGGTGGCCGGAGGTGTCGAACTCGACCCACTGCTTCGCCGGCGCGTCGAGCGCGTCGAACCACTGCGCGGCGAGGTCCGCCCGCGCGCCCGGTTCGTAACGCCCTTCCGCGAGGACGACGGGGACCGCCAGGCGTGGGACGTCGCGGCGCAGGTCGACCTCGCCGAGCTGGGGGTAGAGCTGGACGATCGTGTCGAGGAGCCCTCGCACGACCGCGACGAGGTCCATCGGGCCGTACTCCGGGACGAGCACGTTCTCGAGCATCTGTCCGGCGCCCTCGTCGTTGACGCTGTGGTCGTAGGCGTAGACCTCCTGCTCCTGACCGCTCGTCACGGCAAGGTCGAGCAGGTCGTCGTACGGCGGCGGGCCGAGTCGCTCCAGCTCGGCCGCGAGCGCCGAGTCACCGGTGCGCCGGGCCCAGGCGAGCGTGTCGTCGTACATGATCCGGTCGGTCTCGAAGGGGTCGACCATCTGCCCGACGCCGACGAGCGCGGCATACCGCTCCGGGTGCTCCTGGGCGGCCATCGTCCCGAGGAGGGTTCCCCACGACTGGCCGACGAGGATGATCCGGTCCTCGTCGAAGCGGTGGCGCAGGTAGTCGGTGACGTCCGCAACGTCGTCCAGGGCGCTTCGGTGCGTGTATGCCGTGCCCACGTCGAGCTGGTCGTAGGACCGGCCGGTGCCGCGCTGGTCGAGCGTGGCGACGACGAAGTGCTCCTCGAGGGCCTGGCCGTGTCGCCGCATGGCGCCGAGCTCCGACCCGCCCGGTCCTCCGGCGAGGTAGAGGACGACGGGTGCATGCGCGTCTCGCCCACGGATGAGGACGGAGAGCTCTCGCTGCGCCGCCGGAACGCGGGTCAGCTCGGCGACGCTACCCGGCCGTGGGCGCCCGTCGGCGCCGACGATGGCGGAGGTCTCGGCCGGCCGGGAGACGACGACGCCCAGCGCGACGAGACAGGCCGTGAGGGCGACGGCGGCGGCCCGGCGAACCATCGGCCAGACGCGGCCGCCGGTTGCGCCGGGCACCTCGACGGCCCCGCTCGGACGCCGGCTCGCCGAGCGACGGGCGAGGCCGACTCCCCACGCCGCGCCGAGTGCCATCGGGGCCAGCGCCAGCAGGCCGTGGACGCCTCGCCCGGCGAGCACCGCCAGCCATCCGTACATGCCGACCGGCCGCGTCAGGTCGACCGTCGGGCCCACGGCCCGGATGCGGGTGATCTCGACGACGGCGGCGAAGAGGGCCGGGGCGAGCAGGATCGCCCATCGGGAGCGCAGCAGGAGGCCGGACAGCACCCCGGCGAGGCCGCAGACGATGAGCGAGGCGACTGCCTCACCGGGCGAGACGGGTCCCCGGGGGAGCAGCAGCCCCGTCGCGACCGCTGCGACGAGCGGTGCCGTCGATCCGAGGATGAGGCGGTGGAGGGTCATGGTCGGCTCCTTGGGGTCGGTTTCTGGTCCGCCTCCACGCTCCCGCCGTCCGATCTCGGCGTCGTCGGGCCGAGGATGGTCAATGCCGTCGGTCCGCGGACCCTCGAGGAGCCGCGGCCTCGGTCCCGGGACGCACGCGAGATACATCTCGGGACGGACGGCACCGGCCTCTGCCGTTGCTACGGTCGACCCGTGCGAGCCCGATGGGTGCGACTACGCGACCTCGCCCGGAGCGAGCAGGCCGCGCTGGACGCCGTTCTGGCGACGGCGCTCCTCGTCGCTGCCCTGATCAGCCTCGGTGGCGACATCGCCGGCACGAGCTCCCCGCGGACGGTGGGATGGGTGGGCTATCTGCTCGTCGTCCTCGGCGTCGCGCCGTACTACGTCCGGCGGCGCTGGCCGTTGCCCGTCCTCGTGGCGGCCGCGGCGCCGGTCGTGGCGATGACGGCGCTGGGGGTGACCCCCGGCGTGCTGGGCGCCGGGATGTTCATCGCCTGCTACACCGTCGGCGCCTGGTCCTCGCGACCCGCGCTCGTCGCCGGGGCGGTGCTCGTGGCCACGATGCTCGTGGCCATCCACCTGGCCTGGCCGGACCGGCTCAGCTACCTCCAGCTCGTCGAGAACATCGTCCTGTTCACGACGAGTTTCGTTCTCGGCGAGGCGACCCGGGCCCGGCGCGAGGCATCCGCACTCGCCGCGGCCCGCGCCGAGCTGCTCGAGCTGCACCAGGAGGAGCTGGCCCGGCAGCGGGTCACCGACGAGCGACTGCGGTTGGCCCGCGAGCTGCATGACGTCGTCGCCCACTCGCTCGGCGTCATCGCCGTCCAGGCGGGGGTGGGGGCCCACGTCATGGACGCGGAGCCGGACGAGGCCCGCCACGCCCTCGAGGCGATCGCCGAGACGAGCCGGGAGTCCCTCACCGAGGTCCGGGCGCTGCTCGGTGTGCTGCGCGGGGACGAGGTCGACTACGCGCCGCAGCCGGGCCTGGCCGACCTCGATGCGCTCATCGACCGCACCCGTCGGGCCGGTGTCGCCGTCGACTGTCGCCGGGACGGCGCCGGCGGAACGCTGCCGGAGGGCCTGGACCGCGCGGCATACGCGGTGCTCCAGGAGGCGCTGACCAACGTCGTCCGGCACGCGCCTGGAGCTCGCGCCGAGGTGCTCGTCGAGAGCGGGCCGGAGCGGCTCGTCCTCGAGGTCGTCGACGATGGAGGCTCCGCTGGGATGGCGACGCCGTCCGAGGGGGGCTCCGGCCTCGCGGGGATGCGTGAGCGGGTCAGGGTCTGGGGCGGGCAGGTCGAGACCGGGCCGCGTCCCGGCGGGGGCTTCGGGGTCCACGTCGTGCTTCCGCGGGTGACCGCCCCGTGATCCGGGTCGCCGTGGTCGACGACCAGGCCCTCGTCCGGGCGGGGTTCGCCGTCCTGCTGCGCTCGGCGCCGGACATCACGGTCGTCGGCGAGGCCGGGACGGGCGTCGGTGCGGTGTCGCTCGTGCGCACCGAGCACCCGGATGTCGTCCTCATGGACGTGCGGATGCCGGATCTCAACGGGATCGAGGCCACCCGGATCATCACGAGCGACCCGGCCACGGCGCAGACGCGGGTCCTCATTCTCACGACGTTCGACCTCGACGAGTACGTCTACGGCGCCCTGCGCGCGGGGGCGAGCGGCTTCCTCCTCAAGGACACCCTGCCGGAGGACCTGGTCTCCGCGGTCCGGGTCGTTGCCGCCGGTGACGCGCTCCTGGGGCCGACGATGACCCGGCGACTCATCGGCGAGTTCGTCCGCAGCGGTCCCGCCGGCAGCGACGGGCCGCTCCCTGGCCTGGACCTGCTGACCCAGCGCGAGCGCGAGGTCCTCGTCGCCGTGGCGAAGGGGCGGAGCAACGCCGAGATCGCCGACGACCTCATCATGAGCTACGCCACGGCCAAGACCCATGTCAGCAGGCTGCTGACCAAGCTGGGGGTGCGTGATCGGGCGCAGCTCGTCGTCGCGGCATACGAGTCGGGGCTGGTCCGGCGGGGCGGGGCCTGACCGCGGCGGGCGGTCCGGCGGGGCGGGGCCTGACCGCGGCGGGCGGTCCGGCGCCGGAGGCCTTCTCGTGGTCAGCTCCAGACGACCGAGGTGCGCTCGCGCAGCGAGTCCAGGACGGTCTGCGGGTCGTCGATCTCGCCGCCGCGGTTCCACAGCGCCAGATAGAGGTCGACGGCGGTGCCGGACAGGGTGGCGTCGGCCGCGGGGCTCTCGCCCGGAGGCACTCGCGTCGTCACGAGGGTCTCGGGTCCGACCTGCAGGAGCCAGGCGGCGTCGACGTCTGTCGCCCGGATGAGCGCGGCATACGGGATGTCCGCATGGGGGCTGTACTTCCCGCGCTGCCAGAAGCCGACGAGGAGCTCGTCGATGCCGTCGGCGGCGAGCTCGGCGCCGAACCAGCAGTCGGCCGCGGTCGGGTGGCGCCCGTCTCGGGCGGCGATGGCATCGAGGGCGTGGATCGTCGTCTCGTGGCACTGCCGGCGCGCCCAGAACTGCTTGGGCGGGGGCGCCTCCTTGAGGAACACGAGGGCCTCGAGCCCGTCGTCGGCGTTCTCGAGGACCTCGGCGAACCGGGCGGCGCCCGCCCGCAGCCAGGCCGGCGGGTCGGCGGCGGTGCGGCCCTCCTCCTCGATCAGCTCCGCGTCCCCCATCGTCTCGCGGTCGTTCTCGACGGCGGCCGCGGCCCAGCGATGGACCATCCCGGTGTGGGCGAGCAGGTCGAGCAGGGTCCAGTCGGGACAGGTCGGGACCTCGGCGCCCATCCACGAGATGCTCGCGGCCGAGGCGAGGCGCTCCGCGGCGGCGGCGAGGCCGTCGAGGAGGTCGCGGGTGCTCAGGAGCGGGGGAGCTGTCGGGCTCATGTCTCGACTGTGCCAGCAGCGGCGGCTCCCGGCGAGCCCTCGTGGCGTACCTCGCGTCGGGGCTGGTCGATCCGGCCCGGGTGCTCGGGTTCAGTGTCCGGGATGCCCGGGTGGGTGCTCGCGGGGGTGTCCGGGTTTCCGGTCGTTTCGGCGAGCACCCGGAGGTGAGGCGAGGGGGTGCTCGCGGGGCTGTCCCCGTATGCCGGTCGGTTGCGCGAGCACCCGGATGCCGGTCGGTGGCGCGAGCACCCGCCGGTCGGGGACATCGTCCACAGAGACCGTCGAACGGGAGCGCCGTCCACAGGTGGCGGACGGCCGGAGGTGGGAGCGGCGATAGGTCGTCCAGCCTGTGACGATGACGACGGCGGAGGAGCGCAGGCGGCTCTACGGCTCGGCGCACGTGGCCGCGGCCTCGCGCGGCGGGGTGCTCAGCCGCGCCGAGCTGCGGGCGCTGGGGATCGACCGGCGGCGGGTTGCCCGACAGGTCGCCGCGGGGCGGTGGCGGCTGCACGGACGGCGGACGGTTGCGGTGCACACCGCGCCGCTCGATGCCGGGGCGCTGCGCTGGCGAGCGGTCTGGGAGGGCGGCGTCGGCGCGGCCCTCGACGGCGTCTCGGCGCTGCTGGCCGCCGGAATGCAGGGCTTCACCGCTGAACTCGTCGACATCTCGGTCCCACCCGGTCGTCAGGCTCTGCGTGTGCCGGGGGTCCGGGTCCACCACCTGCGTCGGTCGGGCGGCACCGACGTCGTCACGATGGGCGTCCCACGCGTCCGACCGGCGCTCGCCGCGGTGCGGGCGGCTCACTGGGCTGCATCGGACCGACAGGCCGCGCTCATCCTCTGCCTCGCGGTCCAGCAGCGTCTCGTCCTCGGCCGTCATCTCCTCGAGCTGGTCGATCCCGTCCCAGGGCGCTCGCGTCGGGCCTTCGTGGCCCAGGTCGTCGCGGACATCGCCGACGGCGCGCACGCCCTCGGCGAGCTCGACTTCGCCCGGCTGTGTCGGCTCCGGGGACTTCCCCAGCCCTCCCGGCAGGTGGTGCGCCACGGTCCACGCGGGCGGATCTACCTCGATGTGCGGTGGGACGACATCGGCCTCGTCGTCGAGATCGACGGCGCCCAGCACCGCCAGGGGCTGGCCGTGAGCGAGGACAACCTCCGCCGCAACGCGCTCGCGATCTCCGGTGAGATCGTCCTCACCATCGACCTCGTCGGGCTGCGGTTGCGTACCTCGGAGTTCATGGGTCAGGTCGCGGAGGCGCACCACTGGCTGAGTCGGCCCTCACGCCGCTCGGCGTGACGCCGATGCTCGCGGGGGGTCCGGTATGCCGGTCGGTTGCGCGAGCACCCGGTTGTCCCGAGCGTGGGTGCTCGCGGGGGTGTCCGGTATGCCGGTCGGTCCCACGAGCACCCGCCAGGTCGGCTCGCCATCGCTCGCCGGGTGGACGCCCACCCACGGGGTGGCCAGGGCGCCAGGAGGTCAGGCGAACTGCCAGGAGCGCTTCGACAGGCCGTACCAGAACCCGTCGATGACGCTGTTACCCGCGGGCCCGGTCTCCTCCGCTGCCCCGAGCGCGACGAAGAGCGGCGCCCAGTGCTCGGTGCGGGGATGAGCCTCCCGGGCGGCCGGAGCCTTCGCGGCGAAGTCGAGCAGCAGGTCCACGTCTCCGGCGCGGACCGCCTCGGCGGCCCAGTGGTCGAACTCGCTCGACGGGGTGGGCGGCGGGACATCCGCACGCCCACTCGGGTTGAACCACCGCAGGTTGTGCGTCGTGAAGCCGGACCCGATGATGAGCGTCCCGGAGTCACGCAGCGGGGCGAGCCGCCGGCCGAGTGCGAACAGCCGCCGCGGGTCGAGCGTCGGCATTGACAGCTGCAGCACCGGGACATCGGCCTTCGGGTACATCTCGACGAGCGGCACGTAAGCGCCGTGGTCCAGCCCCCGTCCCGGGTCCTGGTGGAGCACCTCGCCAGGCTCCCCGCCGGAGCCCGGACCGCCGAGCAGACCCGCGACCTCGGCCGCGAGCTGCGGCGTCCCCGGGGCGGGATACGTCACCTCGTAGTAGCGCTGGGGAAACCCCCAGAAGTCATGGAGCAGCGGCACGTCGCCACTCGTCGCCGACACCGCCGTCGGCGCCTGCTCCCAGTGGGCGGAGACGACAAGGATGCGTCGCGGCCGCGGTATGCCGCCGGCCCACCGGGCCAGCTCGCCGCGCCATCGCTCGTCATCGGCGAGGGGCGGCGCGCCGTGGCTGAGGTAGAGCACCGGCATCCGGGCGGCCGAGGGCGGGTCGGCGGTCATGGCCATCGTCTCCTGACTGGTTGAACGCTGAACGGTCTGGGCTGTCGACCCATTCCCACGGGCCGTCGGGCCCGCCCGCCGGATCGGGCTCCCGGCCCTCGTCCGGCCGCAGGTGAGCAGGGGACCGCACGCTCGCCGTCCTGTGTAGGCTCAAGAGATATGGACCGCCCTCAGGCGGGGTCGCTCGACCCCCTCCCGCCGGACGCGGTGCTCGTGCACATCGGGATGCACAAGACGGGCACGACGGCCCTGCAGTCGACCCTCTGGTCGATCCGGCGCGACCTGGAGCCTCTCGGCGTCCACTACCCGGGTCGGAACGAGGCCCACCACCAGCCTGCCCGGGCCCTGCAGCAGCGCGCCGTGGGATGGGCCAGCGAGCCCGAGGCGCCGCCCCCGATCGAGGTCTGGCAGCAGCTCGCCGAGCAGGTGCGAAGCCGCCCGGCACGGGTCGTCGTCAGCAGCGAGTTCTTCTCAGGCGCCGACGAGGCGGCCGTTCAGCAGCTCGTGGGGGACCTCGGTCCGGACCGCGTGCACGTCGTCGTCGGCGTGCGAAGTGTCGGTCCCTTCGCGGTGTCCTGGTGGGCCCAGGCGCTGAAGCAGGGCCGTACCCACACCCTGGAGGAGTGGTTGCAGGAGACCTTCTGCCGACCCGAGTCCGGGGAAGCGAGCGCCTTCTGGAAGCGCTCCGACCCGGTGACGGTGATCGAGCGATGGTCGCAGGTCGTCGGCCCGGACCGGCTCACGGTGGTCGCCATCGATGAGGGCGACCGCACCCTGCTGCCGGGCACCTTCGAGAAGCTGCTCGACCTGCCGCCGGGCACGATCCTGGATCGGCCGGCGCCGATGGTCAACCGCGGCCTGAGCGCGATCGAGTCCGAGCTGGTGCGCCGGGTCAACGTCGCGGTGCGCGACAAGCTGACCTGGCCCGAGTACGCCTCGCTGATCCGTTACGGGCTGATCCGTCGGCTCGTCGAGGTTCGGGTCCCGGCGGCGGACGAGCCCCGGATGAGCCTGCCGGAGTGGGTGGTGCCGGAGGTGCTGCGGGAGGGCGAACGGATCGTCGAGGGCATCGAGTCGCTCAACGTCCGGGTCGTCGGCGACCTGCGGGCGCTCGCCCGGCCCCCGCGGACGACGGGGCTGTCGGCGCAGGCCGTCGAGGCTCGGGGCGTGCCCCTGAGTGCCGCCGTGGAGGCGGTGGCCGGCGCGGTGGCGGGTGCCACCCGGGGAAGCTGGTCGCTGGACAAGCCGCGTCCGGCGCCGCGGCGCAACCGGGCGCCCAAGGAGAAGTCGAGCCCCGAGCTGATGAGAATCCTGGCCAAGCGGGGCCGGGCCTCGGTCAGGCGCCGGATCCGAGGCCTCGCCTCGTTACCGACATCCGTCCGGCGGCGTGCCCGAGGCGGATAGCCGGGGGCGCCGGGTGGCGCGATCCTCCGCCTCGTCCCCGGGAGAGGCCGGTCGGACGGCCGCTCGCCCTGTGTAGGCTCAAGAGATATGGACCGCCCTCAGGCGGGGTCGCTCGACCCCCTCCCGCCGGACGCGGTGCTCGTGCACATCGGGATGCACAAGACGGGCACGACGGCCCTGCAGTCGACCCTCTGGTCGATCCGGCGCGACCTGGAGCCTCTCGGCGTCCACTACCCGGGTCGGAACGAGGCCCACCACCAGCCTGCCCGGGCCCTGCTGCGGCGCGCCGTGGGATGGGCCAGCGAGCCCGAGGCGCCGCCCCCGATCGAGGTCTGGCAGCAGCTCGCCGAGCAGGTGCGAAGCAGCCCGGCACGGGTCGTCGTCAGCAGCGAGTACTTCTCCAGCGCCGCTCCGGAGGCCGTTCAGCAGCTCGTGGGGGACCTCGGTCCGGACCGCGTGCACGTCGTCGTCGGCGTGCGAAGTGTCGGTCCCTTCGCGGTGTCCTGGTGGGCCCAGGCGCTGAAGCAGGGCCGTACCCACACCCTGGAGGAGTGGTTGCAGGAGACCTTCTGCCGACCCGAGTCCGGGGAAGCGAGCGCCTTCTGGAAGCGGTTCGACCCGGTGACGGTGATCGAGCGATGGTCGCAGGTCGTCGGCCCGGACCGGCTCACGGTGGTCGCCATCGATGAGGGCGACCGCACCCTGCTGCCGGGCACCTTCGAGAAGCTGCTCGACCTGCCGCCGGGCACGATCCTGGATCGGCCGGCGCCGATGGTCAACCGCGGCCTGAGCGCGATCGAGTCCGAGCTGGTGCGCCGGGTCAACGTCGCGGTGCGCGACAAGCTGACCTGGCCCGAGTACGCCTCGCTGATCCGTTACGGGCTGATCCGTCGGCTCGTCGAGGTTCGGGTCCCGGCGGCGGACGAGCCCCGGATGAGCCTGCCGGAGTGGGTGGTGCCGGAGGTGCTGCGGGAGGGCGAACGGATCGTCGAGGGCATCGAGTCGCTCAACGTCCGGGTCGTCGGCGACCTGCGGGCGCTCGCCCGGCCCCCGCGGACGACGGGGCTGTCGGCGCAGGCCGTCGAGGCTCGGGGCGTGCCCCTGAGTGCCGCCGTGGAGGCGGTGGCCGGCGCGGTGGCGGGTGCCACCCGGGGAAGCTGGTCGCTGGACAAGCCGCGTCCGGCGCCGCGGCGCAACCGGGCGCCCAAGGAGAAGTCGAGCCCCGAGCTGATGAGAATCCTGGCCAAGCGGGGCCGGGCCTCGGTCAGGCGCCGGATCCGAGCGGGCGTCTCGCGGCTGCCGGGCACCGGCGGGCGGGGCGACGGCCGCGGCTAGCGCCCGTGGGTCCAGGTGTGCCGTCCGCGCAGGTCGCAGGGCCAACGCGCGCCTTCGCACCGGGCGCGCCGTCGGCTCCAGCGCCGGGGCTCCGGTGGGTCCGGCGGCCCCCGCTTCGTGCGCCGTCAAGGTCGGGGCGCTACGGTTCGCATGGTCTCCCGCGTCGGAGCAGCGACGAATCCGCTGCACGCGGGAGAGGGACGGCAGGTGAGCAGTGAGCACGGGGCGCAAGCTCGTCATCGTGGAGTCGCCGGCGAAGGCGAAGACGATCGCGGGCTACCTGGGGGCGGACTGGGACGTCGAGGCCTCGGTGGGCCACATCCGCGACATCCCGACCCCGTCGGAGATGCCGATGGAGATCAAGAAGGGCCCGTTCGGGAAGTTCGGGGTCAACATCGACGACGACTTCGAGCCGTACTACGTGGTCGACGCCGACAAGAAGAAGAAGGTCCGCGAGCTGAAGAGCAAGCTCGCCGACTCCTCCGAGCTCTATCTCGCGACTGACGAGGACCGAGAGGGCGAGGCGATCGCCTGGCACCTGCTCGAGACACTCAAACCGACGGTGCCGGTCAAGCGGATGGTCTTCCACGAGATCACCAAGGAGGCGATCCAGCGGGCCGCGAACGCCACCCGCGAGCTCGACACGCGCCTCGTGGACGCCCAGGAGACGCGCCGCATCCTCGACCGGCTCTACGGCTACGAGGTCTCGCCGGTGCTGTGGCGCAAGGTGCGGGCCGGCCTGTCCGCGGGTCGTGTCCAGTCCGTCGCCACCCGGATGGTCGTCGAGCGCGAGCGCGAGCGGATGGCCTTCGTCACCGCCTCGTACTGGGACGTCGACGGCGACTTCTCCCCGGGCGGCCAGGACGAGCGCTTCACCGCCCGGCTCACCGGCGTCGACGGCCATCGGGTCGCGACCGGCCGGGACTTCGACGACAGCGGCACGCTGACCCACTACAAGGCCGTCCAGCTCGACGAGGAGCGGGCCACCGGCATCGCGGACGCCCTCACGGCTCTCGGCGCCGACCCGGGCGTGCGCGTGGGCAGCGTCGCGGAGAAGCCGTACACGAGAAGGCCGTCCGCACCCTTCACGACCTCGACCCTGCAGCAGGAAGCATCGCGCAAGCTCCGCCTCTCCAGCAAGAACGCCATGCGAGTCGCCCAGCGGCTGTACGAGAACGGCTACATCACCTACATGCGGACCGACAGCACGACGCTGTCGGCCGCGGCCCTCACCGCCGCGCGACAGCAGGCGCGAGACCTCTACGGTGCCGAGTACGTCCCGGACGCGCCGCGGATGTACCAGAAGAAGGTCAAGAATGCGCAGGAGGCGCATGAGGCGATCCGCCCCGCCGGCGACCGGTTCCGCACCCCCGCGCAGGTCGCGGGTGAGTTGCGCGGCGAGGAGTACGCCCTCTACGAGCTGATCTGGAAGCGCACCGTGGCCTCGCAGATGGCCGACGCCCGTGGGTCCACCGCCACGGTGAAGATCACGGCGACTCTCCCCGACGGCGCTCCGGCCGGTGAGGTCGAGCTGACCGCGAGTGGCACGGTCATCACGTTCCGGGGCTTCCTCGCGGCATACGAGGAGGGGCGCGACGAACAGCAGTCGCTGCGCAAGAAGGACATTGCCGAGGAGGAGCGCCGGCTTCCCAAGCTCGGCGAGGGCGCGGCGCTGACCGTCCTCGACGCCGAGGCCGACGGGCACCAGACGTCGCCGCCGCCGCGCTACACCGAGGCGACGCTCGTCAAGGCGATGGAGGAGAAGGGGATCGGTCGGCCGTCGACGTACGCCTCGACGATCGGGACGATCCAGGATCGCGGCTACGTCACCAACCGAGGGAGCGCGCTCGTCCCGAGCTGGCTCGCCTTCGCCGTCACCCGACTCATGGAGGAGCACTTCACCCGGCTCGTCGACTACGACTTTACGGCGTCGATGGAGGCGGACCTGGACCGGATCGCCGACGGCGAGGAGCATCGCGCCGCCTGGCTCCGCCGGTTCTACTTCGGTGACGAGGCAGGCTCGGCCGAAGGTCTGCGCTCGCTCGTCGAGGACCTCGGCGACATCGACGCCCGAGCAATCTCGACCGTCGACATCGGCGATGGCGTCGTCGTTCGCGTCGGCCGCTACGGCCCCTATGTCGAGGAGGTCGCGCCGTCCGGCGTGGACACCGAGACCGGCGAGGTCTCCGAGACCTCTGCCGCAGAGTCCGCTTCGGCGCCCGCCCCGACCCCGCGCCGCGCGACGGTGCCCGACGACATCGCCCCCGACGAGATGACGGCCGAGAAGGCCCGCGAGCTGCTCGCGGCGGCCGCCGATGACGGCCGGGTGCTGGGGCAGGACCCGGCCACCGGCCGCGACATCGTCGCCAAGGCGGGCCGCTACGGCCCCTACGTCACCGAGGTGCTCCCGGACGAGGCGGAGGCCACGCCGGCCAAGGGCCGGGGCAAGGCCGCCAAGCCGAAGCCGAAGACGGCCAGCCTCTTCGCGGACATGGACCTCGCGACGATCGACCTGGAGACCGCGCTGCGGCTGCTGTCGCTGCCCCGCGTCGTCGGCACCGACCCGGAGTCGGGCGACGAGATCACCGCCCAGAACGGGCGCTACGGCCCTTATCTCAAGAAGGGCAGCGACTCGCGCTCGCTCGAGACGGAGAGCCAGCTGTTCGACATCACCCTTGAGCAGGCCCTCGCCATCTACGCGCAGCCGAAGACACGCGGTCGCGCCGCCGCCAAGCCCCCGCTCAAGGAGCTCGGCACCGATCCGGTGTCAGGCAAGTCGGTGCTCGTCAAGGACGGCCGCTTCGGGCCCTATGTCACCGACGGCGAGACGAACGCGACGCTGCGCCGGACCGACGACCCCGACACGATCACGCCGGAGCGAGGCTTCGAGCTGCTGGCCGAGAAGCGCGCCAAGGGCCCGACGACGCGCAGCCGCGCGGCGAAGAAGACAACGAAGAAGACCGCGAAGAAGACGGCCGCCAAGACCGCGAAGAAGACGACGAAGAAGTCCTAGGAACGGAGGCCGCCGTGCCCACGCCGACCCTTCAGCGCGAGCGGTGAACCCCCTCCAGATCACCACGACGCTCGCCCGTCGGGGCGTCATCGGCCCGGGTCTGCCTCATCTGCAGCTCGGCCAGCTGGCGGTGCTGGCCCGCTGGGGATTCGGTCTCGCCGGGGAGCTGCGCCAGGCGGCCGTGCGCAGCGGTCCGGCCGTCGCGATCCACGACGAGGCCGAGGGGCCGGTCACCTACGCCGAGCTCCTCGCCCGGTCCGAGGACGTCGCGCAGACCTTGCAGGACAGGGGGCTGCGCGCCGGTGACCGGATCGGCGTGCTGGCCCGCAACCACGCAGGTGCGGTGGCGGCGATGGTCGGGACGAGCATCCTCGGAGCGGATCTCGTCCTGCTCAACACCGGCCTCGGCGCCGAGCAGCTCGGCCTCGTCGCCGACCGGCAGGGCCTCGACGCCGTCATCCACGACGACGAGTTCGGCCCGGCCCTCGGCGATCTCGGGTCGGGCGTGGCGCTCGTCGGCGAGTCCGAGCTGGCCACGGCGGTGCTCGCCCGCACCGTGGACGGTGCGCCGCGACGCAGCCTCGGGCCGCCGACCCGCGCGGGCCGGACCGTCATCCTCACCTCGGGGACGACCGGGACGCCCAAGGGGGCGGCCCGGCGCACGCCGGGCGGCTTCGGGCCGCTCGTGTCGATCATCGACCGGATCCCGGTGCGCGCCCGGGACACCGTCCTGATCTCGGCGCCGCTGTTCCACACCTGGGGGTATGCCGCGTTCCAGCTCGCCCTCGCGATGCGCGGCACGGTCGTGCTGCGCCGTCGCTTCGAGGCCGCCGACGCGCGGGACGCGCTGGCTCGCTTCGACTGCCGGGCGATGTTCGCCGTGCCGGTCATGCTCCAGCGGATGATGGAGCTGCCGGCGTATCCCGACGGCCCGGCACGGGATAGGCTCCCCCGGCTGCGCGTCGTCGCGACGAGCGGCTCGGCCTACCCCACGGGCTTCGCGACCCGGTTCATGGACGAGTACGGCGACGTTCTCTACAACCTCTACGGCTCCACGGAGGCGTCGTGGGTGTGCATCGCGACGCCGGTCGACCTGCGCCGCGACCCCGACACGGCCGGCACGCCGCCGCTCGGGACGACCGTGCGCATCCTCGACGACGAGGGCGCCGAGGTCGGCGAGGGCCTGGTCGGGCGGGTGTTCTGCGGCAACGAGTTCACCTTCGAGGGCTACACCTCGGGCGAGCGGTCCGGCATCGTCGACGGGCTTGTCGACACCGGTGACCTCGGCCACGTCCAGGACGGGTTGTTCTTCGTCGACGGACGAGCCGACGACATGATCGTCAGCGGCGGCGAGAACGTCTATCCCATCGAGGCCGAGGGCCTGCTCCACGAGCACCCGGCGATCCGCGACGTCGCCGTGGGCGGCATACCGGACCCGCAGTTCGGGCAGCGGCTGGCGGCGTTCGTCGTCCTCGAGCCCGGCGCGACCCTGAGCGACGAGGAGGTGCGGGACTACGTGCGCACCCACCGGGCCCGGCATGTCGTGCCGCGCGAGGTGCGCTTCGTCGCCGCCCTGCCGCGCAATGCGACCGGCAAGGTGCTCCTCGGCGAGCTGCGCCGCCGGTTCGGCTTCGACTGAGGGCGCCGCGGCATCTCGCTTGACTCTCACGCCGCGTGAGGCGCGACGGTGGTGACATGACCGCGACGAGCCAGCACACTGCCGGGGTGGACATCCCCGACCTCGACGTGACTCTGACCGTCGGCCAGGTGGCCGGCCAGTTCGGTGTCACGGTGCGCACCCTGCACCACTACGACGAGATCGGGCTCCTCGTCCCCAGTGAGCGCACCACGGCGGGATACCGGCTCTACACCTGCGACGACCTGCGCCGGCTCGGCACGATCGTCACCTACCGCCGGCTCGGCCTTCCTCTCGACGAGGTCGCCGGCCTCCTGCGGGGGGAGGGGCGCATCGCCGACCATCTGCGGCGGCAGCGCGATGCGGTCGCCGCCAGGATCGACGAGCTGCACGACCTCGTCGACGCCATCGACCGTGCATTGGAGAGAGAGATGACCGACCGTCCGGCCACGAGGGAGGAGCTCAAGGAGCTCTTCACCGAAGGCTTCAACGACGACGACGCGGCCGAGGCCGAGGAGCGCTGGGGGGAGACCGAGGCGTGGAAGCAGTCCCAGCGCCGCACCAGCCGCTACACGAAGGCCGACTGGGAGGAGATCAAGGCCGAGGCGGAGGCGGTCAATGCCGCTCTCGTGGCGGCGAAGCGCGCCGGCCTGGCGGCCACGTCGACCGAGGCGATGGACGCCGCTGAGGCACACCGCCGGCACATCCACGAGCGCTTCTACCACCTCGACCACACCTTCCACCGCGGCCTGGCGGACATGTACCTCGCCGACCCGAGGTTCACGAAGACCTATGAGGACCTCGAGCCCGGCCTCGCCGAATTCGTCCACGACGCGATCCACGCCAACGCGGACCGGCAGGCAGACAGGGGCTGAGCGGGGGAGCCGCGTCCGGGCACCTGAGGCGGCACCGTGACGCCGCCCTGGCCTAGGCTTCGCAGCGTGACGGCAGCGGCAGGGGTGTTCATCGCCTTCGAGGGGGGCGACGGCGCGGGCAAGTCGACCCAGGTGCGTCTGCTCTCCGCGGCGCTGAGCGCCGCCGGCCACGACGTGCTTCTCACCCGCGAGCCGGGTGGTACCGAGCTCGGTGCGCGGATCCGCGACCTCGTCCTCCACGGCGACCACGTCTCCCCGCGCGCCGAGGCCCTGCTCTTCGCCGCCGACAAGGCCCACCATGTGGACCAGCTCATCCGCCCGGCCCTCACCGCGGGCAGAAGCGTCATCACCGACCGCTACACCGACTCCTCGGTCGCCTACCAGGGCGCCGGCCGCGACCTCGGCGCCGACGAGGTCCACGACCTGCAGATGTGGGCGGTCGGCGACCTCGTCCCTGACCTCACCGTCGTCGTCGACGTGACGGCGGCGGAGGGCCGTCGGCGTCGCGGTGACGTCCATGACCGGCTCGAGTCCGAGGAGGACGCCTTCCACGAGGCGATCCGCGCCCACTTCCTCGCAATGGCCGAGGGGCACCCGCACCGCTACCTCGTCGTCGACGGCACCCTCCCGCCCGAGGCCATCCACGAGGCGGTCCTCGATCGGCTCCGCGAGCTGGGCCTGCTGGAGCGGGCGGCGTCATGAGCGTCTGGGAGGACCTCGTCGGCCAGGACGACGCCGTCGCCACCCTGCGCCGGGCCGTCGCCGACCCTGCCTCGATGACTCACGCCTGGCTGTTCACCGGCCCGCCGGGCTCCGGGCGATCCGTGGCGGCCCGGGCGTTCGCGGCGGCGCTGGAGTGCCCGGATGGTGGCTGCGGCGCCTGCCGCGAGTGCCGCACCGCGCTCGACGGCAGCCACGCGGACGTCGAACTCGTCGCGACCGAGGGGCTGTCGATCAAGGTCGAGCAGGCCCGCGACCTCGTCCAGCTGGCCGCGGCCCGGCCCTCGGTCGGCCGCTACCGCGTCATCGTCGTCGAGGACGCCGACCGGCTCACCGAGCGCGCGGCCGACGCCCTGCTCAAGGCGCTGGAGGAGCCGACGGCCCGGACGGTGTGGATGCTCTGCGCCCCGTCGACCGAGGACGTCATCATCACGTTGCGGTCCCGGTCCCGGCACGTCCGGCTCCGGACGCCGCCGGCCGCGGCGGTGGCCGACCTGCTCGTCCGGCGGGACGGCGTCGAGGCGCCGATGGCGCTCTACGCCGCCCGCGCCGCCCAGTCGCACATCGGCCTCGCCCGCCGGCTGGCCCGCGACGAGAGCGCCCGGATCCGACGGCACGACGTCATCGGCCTCGCGACGAGGATCCACACCGTCGGTGAGGCGGTCGACGCCGCCTCCGACCTGTCCGAGATCGCCAAGGAGGAGTCCGAGGCCTCCTCGGCCGAGCGCGACGCGGCCGAACGGGATCGGCTCATGCAAACGCTCGGGGCCGACCCGACGGCACGCACCCAGCCCCCGCACATCCGGGCCCAGCTCTCCTCGCTGGAGAAGGAGCAGAAGGCCCGGGCCACCCGGTTCGTCCGCGACGTCCTCGACCGCGCCCTCGTCGACCTGCTCTCGGTCTACCGCGACGCCCTGGTCCTCCGCGGCGGATCCGGTGTCGACCTCGTCAACGAGGACAGCCGCGGCGTCGTCCAGCAGGTGGCGTCATCGCTGTCCTCCGAGCGGCTCCTCCTCGCGATGGACGCCATCGGGACGGCACGCGAGCGGATCGGCGCCAACGTCCAGCCGCTGCTCGCCCTCGAGGCGATGGCACTCGACCTGCGTCTTCCTCACTGACCCTCCCGGCGCGGACCCGAGCCGCGGCGCTCGGCGCGAGCGCGCCGGGCCGCGACGATCAGGGCGACGACGGCTACCGCCGCCGGCACCGTCCAACCCGGCACCGACCCCGCCCACCGGGTGATCGCGTCCTGGGCGGACAGCTCCAGCTCGGTCGGGTCGCCGACGCCGAGGGTCGTCAGCATCCCGGCCGTCCCGTCGTAGACGAGGAAGAGGACGCCGATGACGATGAAGAGGAGCCCGGCGACCAGCGAGGTCGTGTGGACACGCAGGCGCCCCCGACCCACCTCGCGTCCGCGCAGCCACGCCCGGCCGCCGACGCCGAGCCGGTCCCATAGGGCGGCGAGGACGAAGAGGGGCGCGGCCATCCCCAGCCCGTATGCCGCGAGCAGCGTCGCGCCGACGAGCGGGCGACCCGACGTGGCCGCCATGGTGAGGATCGCGCCGAGGATCGGCCCGGAGCAGAAGCCGGCGAGGCCGTAGACCGCTCCGAGGGCGACGGTGGGGATCGCCCCCTGCGCCGCCCGTGCCGACCCGGTCCGCTGCCGGTCCGCTGCCCAGGACCGGATCCGGCCGGCGAACGGCATGGCGAGGCCGCCGGTGAGGATCTGGACGACGCCGAGGACGATGATCGTCCACCCGGCGACGGCGATGAGGACCGGCCGGTGGCCGTAGAACAGCCGGGACACCGCGCTCGCCCCCGTACCGAGCGGGACGAGGGTGAGCAGCAGCCCCAGGTAGAACAGGACGGTCCGTCCCAGCAGAGCGGTCCGGCTGGCGAAGGCATAGGCGAAGAACGACGGCAGGAGCAGGGCGCTGCAGGGCGAGAGCAGCGCCAGGCCGCCGGCGAGGAAGGCGGTGACGAGGCTGACCTGGGTCATCGGGTTGGCTCGGTCGAGCGGCAGAGGGGCGCCGGTCCGGTCACCCGGCGGCGGCCGCGGCCTGCTCGATCACCTGCTCGAACGTCGAGAGCGGCTGGGCGCCGACGACGAGTCGGCCGTTGATGACGAACGTGGGCGTGCCGTTGACGCCGATCCGCTGGCCCTCGTCGAGGTCGGACGAGACGGCATCCGCCGTCTTCGTCGCGGTGAAGTCCGTCATGAACCGGTCCTGGTCGAGCCCGGCGGCGGTGACGATCCCGTTGATGACGTCCTTGTCGAGCTTGCCGAAGCCGGCGCTGTGCATCTGGGTGAAGAGGGCGTCGTGGACCGGCCAGAACTTCCCCTGCCGGGCCGCTGCGCGCGCCACGATGGCCGCGACTCCGGACTGGTCGGTGAGGTAGGGAAAGTCCCGCCACTCGATGCGCAGAACCCCGCTGGTGACGTACTTCTTGACGAGCTCCGGCTCGGTCTTCGCCGCGAACGACGCGCAGTACGGACACGAGAAGTCCGAGTACTCGACCATGACGACCGGCGCGTCGGCGGCGCCGAGCGCAAGCGGGTCGACGTCGGTGCGCCGAGCGACGTCGACGTCCTCGGCCCGGGACCCGCTGCCGGTCGCCGTGCCGCCGTTCTCGGTCGACTCGTTCGGCCCCACGGTCCGGGTCACCGTGACCGTCGGTGCGGCGCTCCCGGAGGAGACGAGCGACGGCCCGAGCGCCATGACGAGGGCGACGACCCCTGCGGTGCCCGCCACGGTCAGCGGCACGATGTAGGGGTTGCGGCGTGGGGGCGCCGGCGGCCGGTAGACGCTGTCGAGGGGCGGGTCGGTCGGTTCGTCGCCGGGTGGCTGAGGGGACTGCTGCTCGCTCATGGTTCCTTCGGGTCGGATCGGTCGGGCTGCCCCGGGGGGCATGCCCCTGCGTGCCGGTGCGCGGCGCCCAGGCCTCTCGCCTAGGGTCTCACCCATGACCGCCCGCCGTCTCACCGTGGCCGCCACCGTGACCGCGGTCGCCCTCCTTGCCGGTGGCTGCTCGGTCGTCGACGGCGTCCGCGACCGGGCCAACCCGCCGAAGACCTCCTTCACCCCGCAGTCTCCGCCGGCCGACTCCCCGGGGCTCGGGCCGTACTACTCGCAGGGCCTCAGCTGGCAGCGGTGCTCGGGGGGGGAGTGCGCCAGGCTCACCGTGCCTGTCGACTACGCGGACCCGACGGGGGAGACGATCCAGCTCGCGTTGTTCAAGGCGGCGGCGACCCGGCCCTCCCAGCGGATGGGCTACCTCGTGGTCAACCCCGGCGGCCCCGGTGGCTCCGGCGTCGACTACGCCCGGGCGGCCGACTACATCGTCGCTCCCGCCGTCCGCCAGCGCTACGACATCGTCGGCTTCGACCCGCGCGGGGTCGACCGGTCGGCGCCGATCACCTGCCTCGGCCCGTCCGGCCTCGATGCCTTCCTCGGGCAGGACCCGACCCCGGACACCCCGGCCGAGGAGCAGACCTTCGCCGACAACGCCCGGAACTTCGCCGATGCGTGCGGGAACAACGGCGGCCCGCTGCTCGCCCACGTGTCGACCGAGGACGCCGCCCGCGACATGGACGTCCTGCGCGCCGCCCTCGGCGAGAACACTCTGACCTATCTCGGCAAGTCCTACGGCACGTTCCTCGGCGCGACGTATGCCGGGCTCTTCCCCGACAAGGTCGGCCGGTTCGTCCTCGACGGGGTCGTGCCGCCGGACCTGACCTCGACCGAGCTCAACCTCGGCCAGGCGAAGGGGTTCGAGCTCGCGACCCGGACCTGGGCGGCATTCTGCGTCCAGCAGGGTAGCTGCCCGCTGGGAGGCTCGGTCGATGCCGTCATGCAGGGGCTGCGTGACTTCCTCCACCGGGTGGACGCGACACCGATCCCGCGGACGGGGGACGCGAAGGTCACCCGGCTCACCGAGGGCTGGGCGTCGACGGGCATTGCGTACGCGATGTACGACCAGAGCCTGTGGCCCGACCTCGTCAGTGCGATCCGTGACGCGCTGAACGGCGATGGCAGCGGCCTGATGCGCATGGCCGACAGCTACGCCGAGCGCAAGCCCGGCGGCGGCTACACCGGCAACATCATGCAGGTGATCTATGCCGTCAACTGCCTCGACAAGCCCGAGTCCTCGTCGGTCGCCGAGCACGAGAAGCTTGCGCAGCAGGCGAGTGCGCAGGCGCCGACGTGGGGCCCGTTCCTCATGTGGAGCTCGCTCCCGTGCGGCTTCTGGCCGGTCAAGCCGAGCGGCACCCCGGTGCCGATCTCCGCGGCCGGTAGCGCCCCGATCGTCGTCATCGGCACGACCCGCGACCCCGCGACGCCGTACGAGTGGTCGGTGCGGCTGCGCAACGAGCTCGACAACGCCTCGCTCATCACCTATGACGGCGACGGCCACACGGCCTACATGCGCTCCAACGCCTGCGTCGACGACGCCGTCGACTCCTACTACGTCGACGGCACCGTGCCGAGGGATGGGTTGCGCTGCTGAGGTGCGGCGGACGACGTGACGAGCCCGCGGCATACGTTGGTATGCCGCGGGCTCACATCGGTCGCGGCGGTGCGCCGCGGATGGGTCAACCGACCTTGAGAACCTGGGTCTCGCCGCCGAAGTGGTCGTGCCAGGCCTGGCGGCGGACGGCGTCGTTGTTGATGCCGACCGCGATGAAGATGACCGCGACGAGCTCGGCGATGAGGCCGAGGAAGCCGCCGATGAACGGGATGACGCCGAGGACGCCGAAGGCGGTCCAGATGTTGCGGCGGGCGGCCATCTCGAGGTTCGGGTGGTTGCCGTCAGGGCCGACGACCCGCAGCTTCATCACCATCTTGCCGACGGTCTGGCCCTGGGTGGACTCCATGAAGGCGAAGTAGCCGAGGTAGATCGCTGCACTGAGCACGGCGCTGACCGCGCCCGCGGCGAGGCCGCCCCCCGTCCCGAAGAAGCCGTTGCCGCCGCCCATGATCCGGCCGACGATGAGAACCGAGACGAGCAGGGCGTTGACGATGAAGAGGATCACCCCGTCGATGAGTCGGGCTGCGAACCGATCGACGAGCTCACCCGGCTTGGGGCCGGCCGGCGGTTGCCCCTGGTAGCCGTATCCGGGCTGGGGCGGGGGAGGAGGCGGAGGCATCTCAGACATGGCACCGAGCGTAGGGGAGAGCCGGGGTCCCGCGGGAGGGGTTGGCCCAGGTCGCCCCGATGAGTCGCCGCCTGGTGGCCCGCCATTTTCGTCGTGGGGCACGGCATCCGTATACTCAGTCGGCGTGCCCGGCAGGGCACCTGCCGCCTTAGCTCAGTCGGCCAGAGCGATTCACTCGTAATGAATAGGTCGTGGGTTCGATTCCCACAGGCGGCTCCATCGTGACGGCGCAGGTCAGGCCCTCGGGATCTCGACCTCGAGGGCCCCTTGCCGGGGTGTCGTTCGGACGCGTGCCCGGCGGTGCCCCCGATCCGGTCGGCCGCCTCCCATAGGTTCCGGTCGATGAGGTGTCCATAGAGGTCCATCGTCATGGCGGCCGAGGCGTGTCAAGGGCCATTGGTTTCTGCCCAGGGGCGGTCGTGAGACCTGCCCGGTGACGGTCACGAGATGTGCCCGGTGGTGGCCATGGGATCTGCCCAGTGCTGACCACCACTGGCCTGGTGCTCAGCTCAAGGGGCTCACCCCTTGACCGGCCAGGGCTTGGGACAGGCGCACGCTCTTGCCGGTGGTCTGGCATACGTGGGCGTGGTGCAGGAGCCGGTCCACGGTCGCGGTGGCCAGGGTCTTGGGCATCAGCTCGTCGAAGGCTGCGGGGTGCAGGTTGCTCGAGATCGCGATGGAGCGTTTCTCGTACGCGGCGTCGACGAGGCGGTACAGCCCCTCGGCGGCGTCCTGGGCCACCGGGAGCAGGCCGATGTCGTCGACGACGACCAGATCTGCTCGCAGGACCCGGGCGATGGCTTTGGTGACGGTGTCGTCGGCGCGGTGCCGGCGCAGTAGCACGCCGAGGTCTTCGAGGGTGAACCAGGCAACCTTGAGGCCTTGCTCGACGGCGTGTTGGCCCAGGGCCTCGAGCAGGAACGTCTTACCGGTCCCCGACGGCCCGCACACCACGAGGTTCTCCCGTCGGCGGACCCACTCCAGGGTGCGTAGGGCTTGTTGGGTCGGGGCGGGGATCGAGGAAGCCTCAGCGCTCCAGGCGTCGAAGGTCTTGCCGGTGGGGAAGCCGGCGGCGGCGCGGCGGGTGGCCAGCGCGGAGCGTTCCCGCCCGGCGGCCTCGGCGGCGAACAGGGCCTTGAGGACCTCCACCGGTTCCCACCGTTGCGCGCGGGCGGTTGCGATCACCTCGGGGGCGTGGGCGCGGATGTGCGGCAGCCGCAGCCGGCGCAGCAGCGCTTCGAGGTCGGGCGGAAGCGGCGGGGCGGTGGGGACACCGGCGACCGGGACGCCACGGTCTTTGCCGACAGCGGACGCGCTCATCGGGGCTGGTCCGTGGCGTCGGCGCCGTCGAGGTCCGCGGTGGCCGGCGTCGCTGCGGTCGCGGCGCCGAACGCGGCCCAGGACGCGGTGCCCTGGGTCAGTGACCGGTCCTCACCGGCCCGACTGGCAGGACCGCGCACCGTGGTGGTGTGGTGGTGGTCCAGGATCGAGGCGAGGTCACCGTGGCCGAAGCGGGCGTGGACCGCGGCATGCCCCAACGCCCAGTCCACGTCCTTGGTGTCGAACAGCTTCGCCAGGGTCACGGCCTCAGCCATCTTGACCCGGATCTTGGTGGTACCGGCTGCGGCGGCCTCGGCCAACCAGAGCCCGGCCCCATCGCCCAGGGCGAGGAACTCCACCTCGGCAGCGTTGCGGGCCAATGGTTTACGGTTCAACGCCCCAGCCGGTGCGGGCGGGAAGTGCGCGTCCTGGACCATCGGGCTGCCTGGGATCGCGCGGGCGTGCCGGGCCACCTCGACCGGCCCCATCGCCTCGACGTGGACGATGATGACCTGCTCCTGCGCGCCGCGGCCATGCACCCGGACCCACACCGTGGCTCCGAGCAGGTGGGCCGGGACCGAGTACTGCCCGCCCTCGAAGGCGACCATCGGCATCGAGGCCGCAACGGTCCGGGTGACCCCGAACGCGACCGTGTGCGGGCTCGCCGGAATCGGGTGCAGCCGGGCCTGCTCCTCCTGCAGCATGTCGTTCGGGGCGCGGCGCGTGACCCGGTGCTCGCGGGCGTTGACGTGCGCACAGAACTGCTCGCAGGCGGCCTCCAGCTGCGCGAAGTTCTCGTACGTCGGTAGGAGGTTGGTGTCCTTGGGGACCAGATCGGCCTTGGCGATCTTCACGCTCGACTCCGACCCACCCTTGGACGCCGGGTCCGCTGGGACACAGGTGTGGATCGTGACTCCGTAATGGCGTGAGAACTCAACGATTCGGGGGTTGCGGACGGCGATGCCGGCGACGTGCTCGGTGGTGACGGTCCTCTCGTTGTCAGTGAGCAGGTACGTCGGTGCGCCACCGATCCGGCGCAGCGTCACATCAAGGGCGGCCATCACCGAAGGGGCGGTCTTGTCCCGGATCGCCAGCACCACCCGAAACCGCGACCAGGCCAGCCAAGCCACGAACAACGTCGTCTTCACCCCGTCGATCAGCGGGCCGTCGCCGAAGTCGTACTGCAACCACATCCCAGGCTCGCTCACCCACGGGCGGTGCACCCGCACCCGACCCAGGCGGTAGTCCCGCTTCACCGCCGCGACCGCCCGGCGGGTCGTGCGCTGCGAACCGGTGTACCCCAGCGCGACCAGCTTGTCGTGCGCGATGTCCGCACGCAGCCGACCCTTGGAGCGCTCGATCCACTCCTCAAGCTTCGGCAGGTGCTCATCGATGAGCTGGGCTCGTGACGCCGGCCGGTCGCTCAACGCGCCCGCCTCACGAGCTGCGACGTACCGGCCGACGGTGTGGTGCGAGACCCCAGCCAGCTCGCCGGCATCACGCAACGACCCGGTCAAATCGAACGCTTCCAACATGTTCATGATCTCCTCGGCAGACTTCACGGTGTCCCTCCTGGGGGCGGTCGGCGCATCAGCACCGCCACCGCACTCCAGGAGGGGCCTCAACCGCGGGACGCGGCGAGGCCAACGAACTTCGTGTCGGGCAGATCCCATGACCGCCAGTGGGCACTCTTCGTGGCCACTACCGGGCAGCTATATGGCCGCCTCCGGGCAGTTTCTCGTGTCCGCTGTCAGAGGCGTGCCCCAGGATCCGCTGGACGACCTTCGGGTCGGCGCCGGACCCGAGCCACATGGACGCGGCCGTATGCCGCAGGTCGTGCGGGCGCAGGGTCGGTCGCCCGATCGTGGCCGTAGCCCGTGCCCAGTTGATGGCCCCCTTCCAGTTCGACTCGCTGAGCGGCCCGCCCTCCGGTGCGGCGAAGAGCCACTCGTCGGGGTGTCGGGCGTCCGCCCAGCGCTGGACGATCTGGTGCGCCACGGCGGGGAGGGGGACCGTCCGGGCCCGGCGTACGGCCCGTCGCGCCCGTCGCGACGGGCCCGTACGCCGGGGCGTGCAGCGCGTCGAGAGTGAGGAACTGTCCCTCGCGGCGGACCTTGGCGCCACGGGGGAGCGGGACCCCGTCGCGACGCTGCGGGCCAGCCGGCCGTCCGCGACGGCGAACGCGAGCATCGAGCGCAGGGTGCTCAGGTAGCGGTTGGCGGTCGACGTCGAGGAGCCGCCCTCGATGAGCCCGCCGATCCAGTGGGCGACCTGGGCCTGCGTGATGCTGGCGAGGGGTGCGGCGCCGAAACGCGGCTCGATGTGGTTGCGCCAGGCCGACTCATCGGCTTCTCGGGTCTTGCGCTCAGTGCGCTGCGCGACTGCAACCGCTCCGGGTAGAGCGCGGACAGCGGGATGCGTCCGCGCCGTGGGTCGAACCACTCGCCCGAGCGCAGCGCCCGAGCGCAGCGCCCGACGCTGCTCCTGCTCCCACGCGACTGCATCGCGCTTGCGCTCGAACACCCGCGTCGCCACCTCGCGGCCGTGCGACTTCACCCGGGCGCGGCAGCGCAGCGTCTCACTTCGGGTGATCCGCTGGACGCTCACCGGATCTCCTCGGACTCCCTGCGCCTCGAGCCACACCTCGAGGTCGGCGACGTCCCACACCAACCGCCGACCGACCTTGGTCAGCAGCTCGCGCATGGTGTCCTCCTCGGGCCGATTCTCCCCGCCGCCGACACAGTTGCCGAACGACCGTCCACAGCCCCCCTGACCACCACGGATGAAGCGGTCGCGTGGGAGTCTTCGCAGGTGAGAGCCAGTACGTGTCTTCCTGCCACCCCGCTACGGGCCATTGCCGAATTGGTGTCCACGGGACCTGTGACGGGCCAGCGGCCCGTCCCGGGGTGGTGGCCTGCTCTCGGCTCACGGACATCGCGTGAAGCGGGGTCGTCGACGGCTGGGTTCGCATGGGTCCTCCTGGTGCAGGTTGTGCCTGTCCAGCCACGAAAGACCTCGGGGGGACGTTCCCACCCCCCGTGCGGGACGTTTCGGGACGTCCTGCAGCAGGCGAGACGTCCCAAGACGTCCCAACGGCGTGCGCCGGCGCGTTTGTGGCTACACTTGTAGCCATGACGCACGACGGCCAGATGGCGCTCAAGGACGTGAAGAACCGGTTGTCCGAAGTGGTCGACCAGGTCGAGCGCGAGCACGGGCGGGTCGTCATCACCAAGCACGGCCGCCCGGCCGCTGTCGTCGTGTCTGTGGAGGACCTCGAGTCGCTCGAGGAGACCCTCGACGTCATGGGCAAGCCGCGCCTGCTCGAGCAGATCCGCGACAGCCTCGCCGAGGCGGGCGCTGGTGAGGCGGAGACGCTGAGCAAGGACGAGGCCCTCGAGTTGCTGCGCCGCTGAGGTGCTGCGTGGACATCGCGTGGACGCCTACGGCCAAGCGGGCGTTGGTACGGCTTCCGGAGAGGGTCGCGGCCGCGGTCGTCGAGTTCGTCTACGGGGCGCTGGCCGAGAACCCGCACCGAGTGGGCAAGCCGCTCAGGTTCGAGCTCGAAGGTCTGCACAGCACTCGGCGCGGAGACTTCCGGATCATCTACCGCATCGGTGAGCAGGTGGTGGCGATAATGGCGATCGAGCACCGCGCGGATGTCTATCGCGCGCAGTAGCAGCTCGAGGCGAGGCTTAGCCCTTTGGCGGCGGAGTGCCGCGCCTGGTTCGGCGAATGCCTGCGGTGCAGCTACGGCTCGGGGACGGCGTCGCCCACGGGCAGAACCATCTTGGCCCGTTCACTGAACCGGCCGCGGTGTACTTGGGTCGTGCCACGCTTCGAAGTCCAGACGCAGATCACCGCTGAGCCGGCTCGATGCTTCGACCTGTCGCTGTCCGTGGACGGGCATACGGAGTCGATGGGGTCCTCGGGCGAGCAGGCCGTCGGAGCGATCATCTCCGGCCAGATGGCCCTCGGTGACACGGTCACGTGGCGGGCTCGTCACTTCGGCGTCTGGTTTCGCATGACCTCGGCCATCACCGGGTACGACCGGCCTGTGCGGTTCGTCGACGAGCAGGTGCGCGGACCGTTTGCCTTCTGGCGGCATGAGCACCGCTTCGAACCGATTGCCTCGGGCAGAACGCAGATGATCGACGTGGTGGAGTTCCGCTCGCCCGGCGGCCCCGTGGGAAGGCTCGTCGACCGCCCAGTCCTCTCCCGCTACATGGCGAAACTCATCCGGCAGCGTAATGCCTGGCTGCAACAGGCTCTCGAGTCCTCTTCGTGAGGGGACTCACCCCGGGCGAGCCGCGGCCGCCACGAGTGTCGTCAGGCGGCGTAAAGACGCGCCTCCTAACGCCACGTGGAGCCTCTCCCGGCGTGCCTGTAGCCTGTGGCTGGTGGCCTATTCGATGAAGTACGCAGCGGTGGAGCGCGAGCGACGGTTTCGGGTCGCCGCGGTACCCGAGGGGGTCGTTGGCACGAAGGAGATCTCCGACCGCTACATCGAGGGCACCCGCCTGCGGCTGCGTGAGGTGCGGGAACTCGACGGCGCGCTGATCCGCAAGCTCGGCCACAAGGTGCGCCTGAGCAAGGGGCCAGCAGAGGTCGCCTGCACGAACTTCTACTTGAGCGACCAGGAGTGGTCGGTCCTCGCCACCCTTCCTGCACGACTTCTGCGCAAGAAGCGGCACGTGGTGCAGCGGGACGGATGGGCAGTGGCGATCGATGAGCACGAGGACGGCACCTTCATCGCCGAGATCGACGACTGCGACCAGCCGTCCACCGCCGTTCCCGATTGGCTCGAGATCCTCGAGGATGTCAGCGATGACGAGCGTTGGACGGGCATATCCCTGGCACGGTGACAACGGACCGGTCTCACCGGCCAGCGGGACGCCTCTTCCCACGCCCGTATCGCGGCTACTAGAGACTTTCGGCAGGGCCGGTGTCTGGCGAGACTCGGTCTAGGTGTTCGGCGGGAAGCTCTCCATGCGGCTGCCCACCAGCGGGATCGGTGTGGCTCAACTTCGGTCTGCGTTCCCGCCGGACACCGTGCCGGTGTGTGGCTGAAGAGGGGTCTGCCCAGCTCTCAGTAGCAGTGCCCGCCCGGCGTCAACCCAGCAATGACGGCGGAAGGCAGGGCAGGTGATGGCGAGAGTGGTCATCGGGGTCGATCCCCACAAGCTGTCGGCGACCATCGAGGTCGTCGATGATGCCGAGACGGTGCTGGCGACCGGCCGGTTCGGCACCGACAAGGCGGGTTACGCGGCGATGCGCCGGCACGTTGCCGGGTTCCCGGGTCGGACCTGGGCGGTGGAGGGCAGCAGCGGCGCCGGCCGGCCGTTGGCGCAGCGGCTGCTGGCCGACGGCGAGCACGTGGTGGACGTGCCGGCCAAGCTGTCGGCGCGGGCGCGGGCGTTCGACACCGGGCACAACCGCAAGACCGACTCCCACGACGCGCACGCCGTGGCGGTGGTCGCGGTGCGCACCAAGGGCATGCGTGTGCTGGCCTACGACACCCAGCTCGAGGCGCTCCGGCTGCTGGTCGACCGGCGAGCGGAGCTGACCCGGGCCCGGATCCAGTGCGTGAACCGGGTGCACCGGCTGCTGTCGGAACTGGTTCCGGGACAGTCGAAGAAGAACATCAGCACCACCCAGGCCAAGGCCATCCTGGCCACCGTCAAGCCCCGCGACATCGCGGGCAAGACCCGCCGCCGGCTCGCCGCCGAACAGATCGCCGAGCTCGTCGCGATCGAGAAGAAGGCCAAGGCGTTGACCAAGGAGCTGAAGGAGCTGGTCACCGCGACCGGGTCGAGGTTGATGGACCTACCCGGTGTCGGCCCCGTCGTCGCCGCCCGCACATTGGCCGACGTCGGAGACGTCGCCCGGTTCACCGACCGCAACCGGTTCGCCTCATGGACCGGGACCGCACCCATCGAAGCCTCGTCCGGCGAGGTCGTCCGGCACCGCCTCTCCCGGGCCGGGAACCGGCGGATGAACCACATGATCCACATGGCCGCGACCACCCAGCTGCGCCACGACACCGAGGGCCGGGCGTACTACCGGCGCAAGCTCGCCGCCGGCAAGAGCCGAGCCGAAGCGATGCGCTGCCTCAAGAGAAGGATCTCCGACGCCCTGTACCGCCAGCTGCGCGCCGACGCCCGAGCGGCCATCACCTCGGACATGGACGCGGGCCCGGGAGGGCACAGCGGGGCGTCTCTTCACTCCAGCGCGACCGGCTTGCACCCGCACACCGGCACTTCGGATCAGCCACTCCCGGGACCCGCAACCACGACCGTACGCCCGACCACCACGACAAGGAAGAGCACGATCTCGAGACCGCTCGAACCAGCCTCTTGACATCAGAGGGGTGCCGGAGTGGCGCAGGTGTCGAAGCGTGCGCTCGAACCCGCGAAACCTGTCAGTCGTCACATCGCGATCGGTCGACTCGTTACACATCGGCTCGTTGCCGGTGATCTGACAACCCCTCGCCCGGTCGCCGAAGAAGGGACACGTCGGCCCCCGCGGTTCGCATGGTGCCGTCTGAGCGCGGACTTGGCGCCGCCTCGCGGCGGTGGGCGTCACTGGATTGGTAGCCGTCGTGGTCTTGCGTCGCTGCCAGACTCGAGATGTGTCGATGGGTCTCTTCGGCTTCCTGGTCCTTGAGCAGTTCCCGCACTGGCACCACTGCCACCGAACCTCCGGCGCCCACCGTCCTGTCGGCTACCAGATCCTGCTGGCCGACGGCGTGCACAACCTCGCGGCCCCGCTGTGGGCAGCGCCTTCGTGTTGGACGTCCGCCTCGGGATCATCACTTGGCTCGTCGCCGCAGCGCACGAGGTGCCGCAGGAGCTGGGGGACTTCGGACTTCTGATCCACAGCGGGTGGAGCCAACGGCAGGCCCTGGCGTACAACTTCCCCTCCGCGCTCCCGTTCCTGCTTGGGCTCGCTTCTCGCATTCGCAGTCTCGGGCACGATCGAGGTCACGCCCCCTCGTGGCATTCGCGGCAGGGACCTTCGTCTACATCGCGATGGCTGACCTCGTGCCGCAGTTCACCGCTCGGGAGCGCTTGCGGATGAAGATGACCCACACCGTCAGCTTCGCGGTCGGACTGGGGGGACTGTTCCTCGTGGCGCTCGTCGCGGCCTAGGACAGCTCTGCCCCGGGGGGCGAGGCGCCCCACCACGGAGGGTGGGAGACTCGGATCACGAAGACGTCCAGTTGCGCCTCGGAGCCCCGGAGGGCCGGCGTTCAGCGGAGAGGAACTCCCCTGGTTGAGCACTCCGACAAGCGGTTCATCGTCGTCGGGGTCGACGGCTCCGACCGCAGCGCAGACGCACTGCGCTGGGCCCTGCGCCAGGCAAGGCACACCGGGGCCGCCGTGCGGGTCATCTTGTGCTGGGAGGAGCCCTGGACCATCTTCCTGACCCCCACGCACACCGAGGCCTTCTATCAGGAGAAGGCCCTCGAGGCCCTCGAGCGCATCCTGGCCCAGACCGCGGACAACGCCCAGGGGATCAACGTGGAGGCCCTCGTCGTCGAGCAACCGGCGGGGATCGAGCTGGCCCGGGCGTCGGAGGGTGCCGACCTGCTGGTGCTGGGATGCCACAGCCGGGTGGACCGCCACGGGGTCCATCTCGGGTCCGTGGCGTCCTCCTGTGCGCACCACGCCCCGTGCCCGGAGCTCATCCACAGAGAGCCCGCACCATTGCAGTGACCGCAGCGGGCCGGTGACAGTGGAGACGACGCCTTCGCGAGACCCGGGCCGGCTCGTGGGTGGTGGGTGACGCGCCACTGAGCCGACTGCGGACCCGCTACGACCTCGAGATCGAGAAGGATCACTTGGGCGACGCCCTTGCGGAGGTCCACCCACGACAGAGCGCCTGACCCACCCGCGCTCAACGCCGAAGGGTGCAACTTTCGGTTGGCGTGCCGCGTCCGGCATAGAAGGGTGGTGCACTCGGGCCGTGGCCGCAGCGCCTGGTGTCCGTCGGTCTCACCTTCGTAGGGCTATCGGTCGTGGGGCCCCCGGTGCTGGTCGGTCTGGTCAACCCGGCGGTGGTCGCGGGATCCCTCGTGCCGGCCGCCCCGGCCCTGGTGGCGGGTCTCGCCGCGACCCTCATCGGGATGGTTGCCTCGCGAGGCACGCCGTCGGGCGAGTAGCCGCCCCCCGCGCCGGCCGAGGCTGAGCCTCGCCAGAGACTGCGGCCACTCGATCTCGTCGACGCTGGTGCCGGTGAGTGACCTCGGACCCGCTGATCCGCGGTCACCCGGGGGGCCGCGCCACGTTGCGAGCCGGCCCAAGAGCATTGGACGTCCAGCCGCGCGCGGCGTCCGGGCTCGAGGGGCCAGGACCTGTGGACAGCCCGCACACGGGCTGTCATGTGGACAACCCGTGCGGGACCCCCATACTCGGGTCATGGGTCCACCCGCCACGGTCGACGAGGTCCTCTTCCGCCTGCGCGGTATCGACGCGGCGCTGCCCACCTCCGACGGCGTGGCCGTGTTCAACGGGATGTACCTCACCGTCACCGAGCGCGTCGCGGCGCTGCTGGCTGGGGAGGACCACGACCTGGCGCCGTTCCGTGACGGCCCGGGCATGGCCGAACTCGATGTCCGCTTCGCGAACCTGTGGCTGGCCGCCTACGAGGACGACGCCGCGGGCCGCCGCCCCGCACCCGCATGGCGCCCGCTCTTCGAGAGTCGCCGCAGCGGCCGGCTGCCGATCCAGTACGCCCTCGCCGGCATGAACGCCCACATCGAGCACGACCTTCCCCTCGCGGTCGAGCAGACCTGCGCGGCCCGTAGCCTTCGCCCCGACCACCTCCACGAGGACTACGAACGGGTCAACGACGTCCTCGCCGCCGTCGAGTCGGGCATCCGCCGATCCTTCCTCGACGCCGTGGGCCAGGCCGTCGATGACCAGGTCGGCGCCGTGGTCCACGTCGTCAGCGCGTGGAACATCGACAAGGCTCGCGAGCTGTCGTGGGTGACCGCGCAGACCCTGTGGGAGCTGCGCCGGGTCGGGTTCCTGCGCGACCGCTTCCTCGATGCCCTCGGCCACAGCGTCGGGATGACGTCGCGAGTGCTGCTGACCCCGGCTCCCCACCTCGGACCGCCCCCCTGAGGCCGCGGCGACCACCGTGACGCTCAACAACTGGCACATCGGCCGGCCCTCCTGCCTGCCGATGCGCGACGTATCGAAGCGATGGAGGAGGATGGGGCTGCAGGTGCAGTCCTGGGGTGATGCGCCGGCGGCGGGGGATGTCGCGCCGCGGGATGAGCTCGGCGATGAGGGTGCTCGACGAGGTGTCTTACCCCGGAGCCAAGCGGGCTCGAGAGCTAGCTGATGGAGGCGCCGCACGAGTAGATCCTCCGGCGCCCACCCCCGCGGTCAGGCTCTTCGCGGTCGTCTCGCGTGGATGACGACGCGAGCGGCGACGACGAGAAGCGCGGCCAGGGCCGTGGTGTCTACTGCGGGAACGAAGCGGACCTCGCCATTACTGATGGAGTACACGCCGATGCCCCGAACCATGCCGCCGAAGCCGCCGCCGCTGCCCTGGTCCTCGGGACCGCTCCCTCCGCCCCCGCCTCCGATCGCGACGGCGACTGGGACAACGGTGACTCCATCGCGTTCGATCGCTTCACCAAACACCCGGCGGATGGCGAGCTGATCGCCCACTCGGGTCAGGACGTCCTCGGGCGTCATCACGCACCTCCTGCGGCTGGGTCGTCACTGAGTATTCCAGCAGCGTGCACATCCTTGCGTGCGCCACGAGGGGCGAGCGACGGTATGGCCACCCTCACGCGCGCCGTGCGGCACGTCAGGCGGGTCATCGCGCAGCTAGGGGGGCCACGTCCATTGCTCCAGTTGGTTTGCGGGCCGACTAACTAGCCGCCCGCGAGGTTGCGACTCCGTTGCTCGATGCCCAGCTCCCCGTAGGGGTAGTCAGTGGCCCCGAGGTCGCTCGCCTCGTCGAGAGCGGCGCACTCCTCGGGTGCCAGCTCGAGTCCCGCGGCCTTCAGGTTGGTCCGCAGCTGCTCGGTCGTGCGGGCACCGAGAATGGTGGACGTCACGGCCGGACGGTTGTTGACCCAGGCGAGCGCGACCTCAGGCATGGAGATCCCGCGGCTCTCGGCGACCTTGGCCACGGCGTCGATGACCCGCCAGGTGCGGTCGCTGCCCCGTCGGTCGTAGGCCTCCATCCCCCGGCCGGGGTCGTTCCCGAGCCGGGTGTCCCCGGTGGGCCGCTCGTCGCGCCGGTACTTGCCGGAGAGCCAGCCTCCTCCGAGGGGGCTCCAGGGAAGCAGCCCCATGCCGGCGTCGAGCGCCGCCGGAACGATTTCCCACTCGATCTCGCGGACGATGAGGCTGTACTGCGGTTGCAGGGTCACCGGCTCGCGCAGACCCAGCGCCCTCGCGGTCAGCACCGCCTTGGTCAGCTGCCACCCCGTGAAGTTCGACAGGCCGTAATACCGGATCTTCCCGGCCTGCACGAACCCGTCGAGGGTGCGCAGCGTCTCCTCCAGCGGCGTGTGCGCGTCGTACGCGTGCGCCTGGTAGAGGTCGACGACGTCAACCCCGAGCCGACCCAGTGATGCGTCGAGGGCGCGGGTCAGGTGCCGGGCTGACAAACCGTTGCCGTTGGGGCCCGGGTCGGTGGCGAACCGGCCCTTGGTGGCCAGGACCACGCGCTCGGTCACCTCGCGCGGGCGTGCGGAAAGCCATCGGCCGATGATCTCCTCGGACGCCCCCGCCGAGTACACGTCGGCAGTGTCCACGAGGGTGCCGCCTGCCTCGAGGAACACGTCGAGCTGCTCGTGGGAGCCGGCCTCGTCGGTCTCGGTCCCGAAGGTCATGGTGCCCAAGCAGAGTTCAGAGACGGCACATCCGCTGTGGCCGAGGAGTCGATAGCGCATGAAATCGACACTAACCCGGACCGAGTGGATGCGGCCCGTTGGCGAGCCGTGCCGTGTCGAGATGTCCGTGGGGACGTCTGGCCCCACCTGGCCGGCGTCGGCCGGCGCTGTGCCCCTCGAGAATGTGCGAACGGCGATACAGGCGGCAACTGGGACGCGTGGACCCTCTCGTCAGCACTGGCGCCCCGCCCCGGAGGAGGGGGTCGGGGATTCTGAGCGCCCAGAGCGCCTGGAGGACTGCCAGGCCGACAAGGGCCGGCATACAGCGGCTGCATCCAGGCTGGTCCTGGGTTCGGTCCTCAAGCCGTGTCGCATGCCCGTCAGGCCGTGGGCCGCGTGGGGTCAGCATCGCATCGCGACAGACTCGACAATGATTCCCGACACCTGAATAGGCCCACCGGTGCACATCGCACGGGGTAAGGTCGAGGACTCTCGTCCGGCGAGGAGGCCGTGATGGACTGGTGGGTATGGCTGATCCTCCTGTTGGCCCTGCTGTTGGTGCTCGTCGTGGCCGTGCTGGTGATCCAAGCCCGTCGACGACGGGGCGGCGTGATCATCGCGTCCAAGACGTCTGACCGCGGTGAGCGACGATGAGGCTGATGCGGGCCTCCGAGATCATCCAGCGTCCGGTGGTCACGATGGCGGGTGAGGACATTGCCCAGATCAAGGACCTCGTGTATGCCGCCGACGGCGGCTCGGTCAGGGGGTTCACGCTGGCCGGGCGTGGTCTCTTCGCCGGGCCACTGAAAGAAGGCCTGGCCTGGGAGGGCGTCTCCGCCCTGGGCGCGGACGCGGTGATGGTGCGCGACGAGAGCGTGTTGGCGTCGGCCCCGTCGATCGTCGAGGGGTCCCGGGGTGATGCGGGGTCCGCCGGCGACGTCTTCGGCTCCCAGGTGCTGACCGAGGAAGGTATCGGCCTCGGCACGGTGCACGACGTCATCGTGTCCGTCGACATCACCGGTGGCGAGCAGTGCGACGTCGTCGGCTACGAGGTCGAGGCGTCCGAGGGGCTCGGCACCCAGGGCCAGATGGTGCTGATCCCGTTGCCCGACACATTGGCCGCCTCGGGCGAGCACCTCATGGTCCCCAGCAGCGTGACGGACTTCGTCGGTCACGACCTGGCCGGCTTCGGCGCGGCCGTAGACAGGTTCCGTGCGCACCTAGAGGATTCCCGACCGTGATGTTCTCGGCCGCCAATGGGCACAAGGTCGTCGACACGAGCAGCGCCGACACCGTGGGGACCGTGAGCGGGTTCCTCGTCGAACCCTCGAGCCACTCGATCGTCGCCCTGCGGGTGAAGAAGACCAAGACGGGCGAGGTCGTCCGGTGGCGCGACATCACCGCCTTCGGCAGCGAGGCTGTCACAGTCCCGGACGCCAGCGTGGTCACGGACATCGACGCCGAACTGGAGGCACTGGGAGATAAGGCCCGCGAGATGGTGAAGAAGCGCGTCCTGACCAGCGCTGGCGATGATCTCGGTATCGTCAAGGACATCGACTTCGACCCCGCGACGGGGGTCCTGACAGCGTTCCTCCTCGACGGGGCCCCGGATATCGCGGCCGACCGCCTCATCGGGGTCGGGTCCTACGCCGTGGTGGTCCGCGCCGAGTACCACGGCTCCTGACGCACAAGCGTCCGTCCCCGAAGGCACGGCCGGTGAAGGCCGTGCCTGGAGGTCGCGTGGTCGGAACTCACGGCGGGAGACGACTGTCGCGCGAGCCGATCGTGGCGGCAAGGTGTGAACGCTGACGGGATACCGGGCCGTCTCGCAGACGGCCGCGCCATGTGCCGCTATCCGTGGTCGAGTACCTGGCGCAGCCGGTTCGCGAAGGCGGCCGGGTCGTTCCACGGCGAGCGCTCATGGGCCACGAATCCACCGTGGTCGCCAGGAAACTCAACTGCCTCCATCCCGAGCAGCGCCGCGAGTGCCACCCCGCCGCGGTGGGCCATCGTCCCGCCGCTCCTCGCGCCGACGGCCGGAACGATCCGCACCGCCGAGGCCCGCAGTGCCTCCCCGTCGGGCTGGTACGCCGGCATCGTCAGGTTGTGTCCCAGGAGGGCGTCGTCGCGCCTGCCGTCGTCGTCGGCGGAGAACCCGAATTGGGCGGGATCCGGGGCCGGCCGGTCGAGGTAGTCGTCCGGAAGTGGGCCGTCCTGCATAACCAGCAGGATGAACTTCGCCATCGCCGGCCCCTGCCCCTTCTCCCGGTATGTCGCAGCGATGTCGTCAAGGACCCGGTCCAACATCTCGCGGTCGTCCAGCAGCGTGGAGAGCGGGGGCTCGTGGGCGACCACCGTGCCGACCTGGTCCGGGTGTGCCAGCACCCATGCCAGAGAGGCCACCGCACCGCCGCTGGTGGCGAACACGTCGACCGGGGCCAGACCGGTCGCCTGGACGACCCGGTGAACATCGTCCCCGTGCGCCTCGTAGGACACCTCGGCGCCTTCCTCGAGCCTGCTGCGCTCGCTCACCCGCGGGTCGTAGGTGATGACTGTCCGGTCGTCGAGGTGGGACACCAGTTGCGAGAACCCGGACGCCGCCATCGGCGAACCGAACACGAACAGGGGTCGATGCTCGCTCGGCAGGCCAGGCTCGCGCACGTCGTACGTCAGAACGGCGCCTGGCACGTCAATGGTGTGGGTGGTCGGCTCGCTCATGGCGTCCTCCTCGGTTGGTGAACTCAAACGAGTGACCGACGAGCAGCGGAGCGTCCACGGGCAGGTCGACGATCATGCCGATCACATCGCCGGCCAGGCCCGAGTAGCGATAGCCGGCGCCCGGGGTACAGGAGCGGCCGTGGCCGCGCGCGTCCGGCATGACAACGTCGAGCTCGGCCTCGAGGAGACGCGCCACCGGCGTCCAGGTGGCACCGGCACCCATCAAGCCGTGGAGCAGCAGGGCCGGGGCCTGTCCCGCCCGGTACGCAGATAGCCGACCGCCACGTCGTTCGCATCCGCGATGAAGGTCGACCAGGAGTACATCGTGCCAACGTGGCGGTAGCCCGCGGCGGCCATGACGAGGGTGTATGCCATGTCGTTGTCAGGGTGAGCCGGTAGCCATTGAGTCCCAGGAACGCAATGGTGGCCGCGAGGGCCAGCCGCTTGTTCCCGTCGACAGGCGCGTGGTTGCGTGCCAGCGAGTGCAGCAGCGCGCCGGCCTTCTCCTCACGGCTCTCGTAGGTGTCGACGACGGTCGAAAATGAGGCCGATGCGACGCTCGAAAACGAGGCCACCGGTTCGTGTTGTCTAGTTTGCCGTGTCTTGGGTCTTGATGCTGGGCAGGGTGTCGATCCCGCGGTTGCGTAGCCGGTAGCTGGCGCCTTTGAGGGTGAGGACGTCGGCGTGGTGGACGACGCGGTCGATCATCGCGGCGGCGACGGCTTGGTCGCCGAACACGCCGCCCCAGCCGCTGAACGGCAGGTTGGACGTCAGGATGAGGGAGGCGTGTTCGTAGCGGCTGGACACGAGTTGGAAGAAGAGGTTCGCGGCGTCTTGTTCGAAGGGCAGGTAGCCGACCTCGTCGATGATGATCAGCCCGTAGCGCCGCAGCCTGGTGAGTTCGTGCGGGAGTCGTCCGGTGCGGTGGGCGTCGGTGAGGCGGGTGACCCAGTCGGTCGCGGTCGCGAACAGGACCCGGTGGCCGTGGTTGGCGGCGGCGATGCCCAGCCCGGTGGCCAGGTGGGTCTTCCCGGTTCCGGGCGGGCCGAGCAGGACGACGTTGCGTGCTTCGGTGAGGAACCCGCCGGATGCCAGCGATGCGACCTGCTGTCGGACGGCGGGCTGGGCGCCCCAGTCGAACTCCTCGATCGTCTTCCTGGCGGCGAACCCGGCGGCCCGGATCCGCAGCTGGGCGCCGGAGGCGTTCCGGGCGGCGACCTCACGGTCCAGGACCGCGGCGAGGTACTCCTCGTGGGTCCAGCCGGCATCGCGGGCGTGGTCGGCCAGCCTTGCTGCTGACTCGGTGATCCGGGGCGCCTTCAACGCCGACGCCAGGTAGGTCAGCTGCTTGAGTGCCTCGGTGGCGTCGGTCTTCGCCTTGCCTGCCATCAGGCCACCTCCTCGCCATCGGCTGGACCATGGGTTGGGCCGGCGTCGAGGAGTCCGAAGGCGCGGTCGTAGTCGGCCAAGTCTCGAACCAGCCCGTCGTCGGGGTCGGCTGCTGGTCGCGGTCGCTGGAACTGCTCGCGCAGGACCTTCGCGGCTGCGAGATGGGCGGGGTCGGTGATCGTCATCCCGCGTGCCCAGACCCGGTCATGGGCAGCGACCAGGCGCCCGTCGTGGCGGACCTCGACCCGCGACAGGTCGGCGGTGACATCGACGAACCGGCCGATCACCGCGGGGTCGACCGAGTAGTCGTTGCTGTCGAGGCGAACGTAGTAGTCGCGGCCCAGCCGGACCCGGTTGGCCCACCCCACCGCCGGGGCGACGGGCGGCAGCGGCAGCATCGCGGCCCGGTCGGCGTCGAGCAGGTCGACCGGGCGGGCCCGAAGCGTGCGCACCACCCTGGAGTTGGCCTTGGTCAGCCAGTCGGTGAACTGGTCGTCGAAGTCCGCCGGGGACTCGAACTCGCGACCGGGCATGAACGAGGTCTCGAAGAACCCGTTCCGGCGTTCCACCAGCCCCTTGGACTCCGGGTCGTTCGGCTTCAGGCGCTGCAGCGTCGTCGCGAGGGTGCCGGTGAACGCGCCCACGCCCTCGGCGTGCCGCTTCCCGCGACCGATACCGGTCTCGTTGTCCCAGATCAGCCGCCGCGGAACCCGGCCCAGGACCTGCAGCAGCACCCACATCCCCAACAGCAGATCCGCGGTGTGGCGGGTCGGGATCATCCGCCCGAGCATGAACCTCGAGTGTGCCGCGGTGATCACCATCACCGGCAACAGCGTCCTCGTGCCGTCCTCGAGACCGATCTTCTTCGGCGGGAACCACAAGTCGCACTGCGCCGCATCCCCGGGCAGCCAGATCAACCGGTCCGACGGGTCGACCGGGTAGTGGTCAGGCCGCAGCCGGCGGACGTTCTCACGGAACCAGGTGATCGACCCGGTCCACCCAACCCGCTCGGCGATCACCGTCGCCGGCATGTCCGGCGTCTTGACCAGCAGCTGACGCACCGCCGGCTCGAACGCCGTGAACGATGTCGCCACCGGCGGCCGTTCGTACCTCGGCGGCCGGTCAGACGCCAGCGCCCGCTCAACAGTCGACCGGCCGATGCCCAGGTCCCGCGCAACCTGACGCTGCGGAACACCATCGGCCACCAGCCGCCGGATCAGAGCCCAATCCTCCACAGAGATCACCCATCCAATCTGTCTGGGTGGCCTCGTTTTCGACCGTCGCTATGGCCTCGTTTTCAAGCGTCGTCGACAGGGGGCCACCAAGTGGGCTGCGCCGCGTCCACTACGGCGGCCGCCCCGTTCGGCCGCCGAGGCCTGGAAGGTGAAGCGGGCGGATGAGCAACTTGGGCAACTTCGTGTGGAGCATCGCGGATCAGTTGCGCGGGGTGTATCGGCCGCACCAGTACGGCAGCGTGATCCTGCCGATGACGATCCTGCGTCGCCTGGACTGCGTCCTTGAACCCACGCGCGATCAGGTCCGGGCCCTCGCCGCGTCAGGGTCTCGGCCGGAGATCCTCGACGTCCGGGTCCGCCAGCAGTTCGGGCTGCACTTCTACAACACCAGCGAGTACGACCTGGCGCGGCTGACGAAGGAGCCGGACGGGATCCGGGCCGACCTAGTCGACTACATTTCGAAATTCTCTGCCAACATCGACGTGTTCGAGCGGTTCAAGTTCGAGAACGAGATCGCGAGCGGGCAGGTTGCGGCCAATGGGCCACGGGATGCGCGACGGGCTCGGCCGTCACTGACCGACGCGACCTGCGGTTGAGCGGGCCCAGTGCAGTCTGGGGGGGCCGCGCCGTTAGGGGTCTGGGGAGGGGCCCGGCGCCCCGGAAGGTGTCAAGCTGGTTGAGACACGTCTCGTCACGCGGTCTGTATGAGGGCCTCCTGCGAGGGCTGGTTGATCCAGGCGAGGGCGGGCAGCTTCGGTGGCTGGGGTCGGCGGTTCCCGAAGCGTTCGGGGTGAGCGGCGTAGGCGGCGTTCAGGGTCTGCTGCCGCTGGGCGCGGACCTCGGTCGCGGTGCCGAAGTGCACTGAGGCCGGGGTGTGCAGGCCGATCCCGGAGTGGCGGTGCTCGTGGTTGTAGTAGCTGAAGAAGTGCTCGCCGAACGCGCGGGCGTCGGCCAGAGAGCCGAAGCGGTCGGGGAAGACCGGGGCGTACTTCAACGTCTTGAACGCGGCCTCGCTGTAGGGGTTGTCGTTCGAGACGTGCGGGCGGGAGTGCGACCGGGCGACACCGAGGTCGACCATCAGCTGGGCGACCGGTTTGGAGGTCATCGAGGTGCCCCGGTCGGCGTGGATCGCCTCGGGGATGCCGTGCACGCCCATGGCGTGGGCGAGCATCTCCTTGGCGATCTCGCTGTCCTCGCGCGCCGCGATGGTCCAGGCCACGACGAAGCGGGAGAAGATGTCGAGCACGACGTACAGGTCGTAGTAGACCCCGCGCTGCGGGCCGCGGAGCTTGGTGATGTCCCAGGACCAGACCTGTCCCGCCCTGGTGGCCACCAGCTCAGGCTTGGTCCTGGCCGGGTGGGCGGCCTGGGCGCGGCGCTCACCGGCAGCGTCGTGGGCGCGCAGGATCCGGTGCATCGTGGACATCGAGCACAGGTAGGTGCCCTCGTCCAGCAGCGTTGCCCACGCCTGGGCCACCGACTTGTCGACGAACCGGTCACTGGTCAACACGGCGAGCACCTGAGCGCGTTCGGCGTCGGTGAGCGCGTTCGGTGGCACCGGCCGAGCCGCGGGCGTCGGTGCCGGCCGGGGCGTCTTGGCCCGGTAATGGCTGGCGCGCGGGCGACCCAACAGGTCGCAGGCGGTCTTGACGTTGGTGCGGGCCGCGAGCTCGTCGACGAGCGGGTTGATCACCGCGGCGACCGCCTCGGCGGCTCCGCGCTCTCGGAGAGCGTCTCCAAGAGCGCGTGTGCTTTTCCCACCAGGTCCAGCGCCGCGCGGGTCCGGGTCAGTTCGGCCTCGGCCTTCTCAGCCCGGGTCCGTAGCTGCTCGATCTCCCGGTCTCGTCGGTCCTTCGTGACCGGGCCCAGCCCGGAACGGGCGCCGGCCTCGGCGGCCTTGCGCCACTCCACGATGTGGGAGGAGTACAGGCCCTCCCGGCGCAGGATCGCACCCCGCTCGCCACGGTCCGCGGCCTCGTACTCGGCCAGGACGTTCGCCTTGTACTCAGCGGTGAACGTGCGGCGCTTGGGCCGGTCGGCTCGAGGTCCCATGCCCCCATCATCGACGGAGGAATCGGCCAGAGTCATCGTCATCGGTTACTACTCGTTTCTCGCCCCGTGCAAGGGAAGGACTCAGCGGATGTGTCTCACCCCAGCCTGACGCACAGGGCCCCGGCGGGGACCGGTCGGCACGGAGGTATCGGTGAAGCAAGAATCGCTCACCTACCGGGTGGCACCTTGCCCCTTCGACGCCGAGGGGCGACGTCCGTTCGGGCGAGTCAGTTGTCCTTGCGGACCACGCGGACCTTGCTCGCGCCCAGGATGCGCTGCTGGCGTGGAGTCAACGCGACGGTGGGGTTGCCCGGTGCCTTCAGGGCGGAGCGGAGCAGCCGGTCGCGTAGTTCCCGGTTTTCCATCGCAGCCATCGAACCTTCCACGGCGTCAGAGTATACGGTTCTGCCGGTATTAGACCGGATCATCGGTCCATTCCCCCAGCAGGTTGGCTATGAGCATGCCGTAGACGTTGGCGAGGATTCGGCCAACGGCCACGGCCCGCTGCGAACCGTCGGCGTCGTCGCTGGCGCCGGTGTCCTCGGTCCGTGGCAGCGCCAGGGTGAGCCAGGCCAGCGGGCTTCCCCCTGACTGGGGGAAGAAGGGCGCCGTCACGATGAGGTCCTGGTCGAGCACGAGAACGGTCTCGCTGGTCAGCCCCGCGTCGCGGACGGTCGCCTCGTCCCGCACTCGCTGCTCGTCGGGGTCGGGCAGATCCTCGGGTAAGGACTCGTGGACCAGTTGTGGGGGCTGGTCGAGGACTCCGCCGACGAAGCCGTAGATCCGCGCCGCGGTTGGCCACGACTCATACCCCAGCGGCGGAGCCAGTTGGTTGCGCAGCCCGGTGAACGCGGCCCGGAAAGCCAGTTCCCGGGCTCCGCCTTCCCACTCCTCGTCGGTGAGCGGAGTCGTGTCATCGCTGTTGAGATCCTCCTGAACCTGTGCCACCGCCCCCGCGCCGCCACCGGGAAGGACAACATTCCAGGCGTTGCTCTGAGTTTGAGTGCTGGTTTGACGAGCACTGAACTGGATCATGCTCAACTGCACCAGGTCCCTGACCTGGGCCACTGCCGACTTGGTCTGCTCCACCTCCCCGTGGACCTTGTCGAGTTCCCTCTTGACCCGGACCAGGCCGGGTATCTCGATCTCGGTCACCTCCGGCAGCAGCAGGACGGCGACCACCAGCAGATAGAGCAGCACTCGCGCGTCGGTGGCCGGGACGTCCTGACACATCCGGGTCACCACGTCGTTGACAGCCTCCTGATGACATTCCTGTGGGAAGCCCCCCGCTACATACAACCGCCACGTTCCCCAGACCAGCCATACACCGAGCGCCACCCGGCGTGCCCACGCCCAGGCCGGGTGGCGCTTCGGCGGGTCGGGCGGGGATGACCCCCCGGCCGCAGGGGGCGCCGGTTCGGGCGGCCGGGGCACGGCTGCTCCCGGGTCTGGCATCACCGACTCGGCTGGCTGAGCACTCACATCGACATCCCCTCGCTCCAGAGGCTTACTCGTAGCCGCCGGTGCAGACCCCGACCGCCAACATCTTCGTCGTCTTCAGCGGCAGGATCACCAGGTCACCAGGCTCGACTAGACGCAGCGCCCACAATTGCCCGGCCCAGTTCGCTTGACGGCCGAGGGTCTCCGACGGGTACGCCGCGTCAACGCGGGCGCGAACCTGCTCCCGGGACAGCCCGGACAGATCACCGACCTCCTCCCAGCCGCCCCCTGCGGCGCCGTTCTCTAGACACCACTGCTCCCGCTCGCCATGCCGTCCTGCCCGGATCACCCACGCGGTCATGCCACCCACCCTGCCACGGCGCTCGGGGCCACGCGTGCGGAACGCCGACGTGACCAATGAGGTCGTCGGGGCGACCTGGCAGCAGGTCGCGCTCACGGATGTAGGGGACAGCCCTACAGCCAGTGTGTCGGCATGCCGATAGACCAGTCAGGCATTCCCAACGCTGACCCCGGACGTTCCCCCAGAGCGATGCTGTGACCTGCGACTTCGCACGTTCCCGCAGGTCAGAGTTAAGGGGTCGTTCCCCCAGAGGCCCGGCGATGGCCCGAGCCAGGAGCGCCCGGGGACCCGTCGAACAGCCAGGCCAGCGTAGCGGGACACCGACGAACCACCCGGCGCCTCCACCCGTGGGTGGAGGCCAGCCCCACGAGATCAACTCCTGCGCCGACGCCCGCCCCGGCCACGCGCTCATAGCGTTCCCGGCATACCACCGAGAAGCCGTGCCAGGAGCCGACCATGACCAACGCCGACACCGCCCGCCAGCTGTACGCCGCCTTCGGGCGCCGCGACATCCCGGTGATCCTCAGGATGCTCACCGACGACGTCGAGTGGGGCGAGCCCGAGAACCCGGTCAACCCCTGCGGCGGCACCCGGCACGGCCACGCCGGCTTCCTCGCGTGGGCCGCGATCGGCCGCGAGGCCGAGGAGATCACCGCCCTCGAGCCGCGCACGGTCACCTCCGACGGTGACGCGGTCGCCGTCGTCGGCTACCACGAGTGCCTCGTCCCGGGCACCGGCCGCACCTACACCTCCGACTTCGTCCACGTGAGGCGCTTCCGGGACGGCCGGATCGCGAGCTTCCGCAAGTTCTTCGACACGTATGCCGCGGCCGAGGCCTTCCGCCCCGCCCCCGTCCCGGCGACCTGACCCGCCACGTCCACGAGACAGCGACCGCACGCCCACCCCTCGCCACCGCCAGAACCGATGCAACCCAGGAGAGCCCGATGACCACCCCCGCCCCCACGCCCATCCCCGCCGGCACCGCCGAGCGGACTGCCGCCACCGAGTCGGTTGCCCCCCAGGCAGCCACCCGCCCGCTCGACCTGCCCCTCGTCGCCTTCTTCGTCGCGGCCTACGCCCTGCCCTGGACCGTCTGGGGCAGCCGGATCGCCCAGGACCACGGCTGGACCACCTGGCACGTCCCCGGCGGCATCGCGCTGTGGACCCTCGTCCCGGTCACCCTCACCGCCGTCGCGGCGACGAGCGGGCGCGCGGGCCTGGCCGACCTCGGCCGCCGGCTGGTCCGCTGGCGGGTCCCCGGCCGCTGGTGGGCCGTCGCGCTCGGACTGCCGCTGGCCCTCGCCGCCGCGGCCGCGGGCGTCGGAGCGGCCCTGGCCGGCACGGCATACCTCGGGGTCACCCTGTCGCTGCCCGCCTCGCTGACCTACCTCGGCTACGGCATCGGGCTGTTCCTCCTCACCGAGGAGGCCGCCTGGCGCGGCGTCGCCCTGCCCCGGCTGATGACCCGGATGTCCCCGCTCGCCGCCGCCACCGTCCTCGGCGTCGTCTGGGCCGGCTGGCACCTGCCGACCTTCCTCATGAGCAGCGAGAGCGACGCCGCGGTCCCGTTCTGGGGGTTCGCGATCCTCACCGTCGCGACGAGCCTCATCACCGCGTGGCTCTATGTCGGCAGCGGCGGCAGCGTCCTGCTCTGCGCGGTGTGGCACGCGACCGCCGACGCGGCGTACTCCTACACCGGCGTCGTCGGTGAGGACCACCACGCCTTCTGGGCCGCCGTCGTCATCGAGGTCGCGGTGGCCGCCTGGATCGTCACCCGCCACGGGCGCTCCCTGCAGCGCCCCGCCGTCGCGCGATAGGGCCGCCCCGCGCGGAGTGGGAGAGTGGCGCCCATGACCGACGCCGCTCACGACGACCCGGCTGCGCTCGCTGCCCCGGACGTCCACGGCGCCCCGGCCGCCCGGTCGGTCGTGGCCGCGCTCAAGGCCGCCGGCGTCGACCACGCCTTCACGGTGCCGGGCGAGAGCTTCCTCGGCGTCCTCAACGAGCTGCACGACGAACCCGCCATCCGCACCATCGCGACCCGGCACGAGGGCGGCGCGGCGTTCATGGCCGAGGCCTACGCGAAGGTCTCCCGCAGGCCCGCCGCCTGCCTGGCCACCCGAGCCGTCGGCGCCGCCAACCTCGCCGTCGGCCTGCACACCGCCCTCCAGGACTCCTCGCCCGTCATCGCCCTGCTCGGCCAGGTCTCCACCGACGCCCGGCACCGCGAGGCCTTCCAGGAGATCGACCTCGAGACCTTCCTCGGCGCCACGACGAAATGGTCCGTCGAGCCCGACGACCCTGCGACCCTCGGCGACATCACCTATGCCGCCGCCCGTCGCGCCCTCGAGGGGCGCCCGGGTCCGACGGCGGTCGCCTTCCGCGAGGACCTGCTCACCGCGGAGGTGCCGGAGGCGGCATACGAGCCGATCCGGGCCGCTCGGCCACACGCGAGCCCGGACGACGCGGCAGAGGCGCTGCGGCTGATCCGCGAGGCCGAGCGGCCGCTCATCCTCGCCGGCCTCGACGTCATCGCCACCCGTTCCGCGGCCAAGCTCCAGGAGCTCGCCGAACGCGAGCACGTCCCGGTCGCCGCGATCTGGCGCCGCCCGGATGCCTACCCCAACGACGACCACCTCTATGTCGGCCACCCCGGCCTCGGCGTCCTGCCCTGCGTCACCCACACGCTCCACGAGGCGGACCTCTGGGTCGTCCTCGGCGACCGGCTCGACGAGAACACGACGGCCGGCTACTCGCTGCCGGCCGAGGGCACCGACGTCGTCCATGTCTGGCTCGACGCGGGGCGCCTGGAGCCGAGGGGCAGGGGCCGCGGCATCCTCGCCGGCGCCGACTCCTTCATCGAGCAGTGCCTCGACTTCGGCGCCGGAAGCCCGAGCCCGCGGCATACCGAGGACCGCCTCGCCTGGGTCACGGACCGGCGCGACGCCTGGGTCCGCCAGTCCACCCCGCGCGCCCGTGAGGTGCGCGAGGGCTACGTCGACCAGTTCGCCGTCCACGAGGTGATGCGCCGGCTCATCCCGCGCGGCTCGGTCATCGTCACCGACGCGGGCAACTTCTCCTCCTACGCCTCGCGCTACCTCCCCGTCCACGCGGAGGGCACCTTCGTCGCGCCACTCTCCGGTGCGATGGGCTACGCCGTGCCCGCCTGCATCGGCGCGCGGCTCGCCCGCCCCGACCGGCTCGTCGTCGGGACGGCCGGGGACGGCGGCTTCCTCATGACGGCCAACGAGCTGCAGACCGCCGCGCGGGAGGGGATCGCGCTCACCCTAGTCGTCTTCGACAACGCGACCTACGGGACGATCCGGATGCACCAGGAGCGGCGCTACCCCGGCCGGCCGATCGCCACCGCCCTCGGCGAGAGCGACCTCGCCGGGCTGGCTCGCTCGCTGGGGGTCGAGGCGGTGCGTGTGTCGTCGCTGGCCGACTTCGAGGCGGCCTTCGTCGCGGCCCTGGGGTCGGAGCGGGCGAGCGTCATCGTCGTCCCCACCGACCCGGAACAGGTCTCCGCCGCGATTCACGACGCCGAGCTCGTGGCTGGCCCTGCGACCGGCGCCGAGCCGGACAGGGGAGACTAGAGCCCGTGAACGAGGAGCGCCGGCACGCCCGCGAGGACGCTGAGTACGACAACGCCCTCGCCACGGCCGCCGCCAAGGCGGCCCAGTCGACGCTGATCTCTGTCGTCCAGGGCGCCCAGGAATATGCCGCGGCCGCCCGCGCCGCCCAGGCCGGCGCTCCGCTGCCGCCGGCCGAGGCCGTCGCGCACGCCGTCGAGGCCGCGCCCGGCTGGGCCGCCGCGCCGCGCGAGGCCCGGGCCCGGGCCTGTGAGGCCGTCGCCGACGCCTTGGAGGAGGACGGCGACGCCATCGTCACCACCGCGACGCGGGAGTCGCACCTGCCCGAGGCGGCGCTGCGCGCGGAGCTGACGCGGACGGCATACCAGTGGCGGTTCTTCGCCGACGTCGTGCGCGAGGGCTCCTACCTCGAGGCGACGATCGACCACCCGCAGGACACCCCGATGGGGCCGCAGCCGGACCTGCGCCGGATGCTCGTGCCGATCGGGCCGGTCGCCGTCTTCGGGGCGTCGAACTTCCCGCTCGCCTTCTCGACCGCCGGCGGCGACACCGCCTCGGCCCTCGCCGTCGGCTGCCCGGTCATCGTCAAGACCCACCCCTCGCACCCGCGCACGTCCGGCCTCGTGGGTGTCGCGGTGTCACGGGGCCTGGCGAGCGTCGGCGCCCCGGAGGGGGTCTTCGGGTCGGTCGACGGGCTGGAGGAGGGTGTCGAGCTCGTCGAGCACCCGGACGTGCGCGCGGTGGCATTCACCGGGTCGCTCATCGGCGGGCAGGCTCTGCAGGCGCGGATCAACGAGCGGCCGGTGCCGATCCCCTTCTACGGCGAGCTGTCCAGCCTCAACCCCGTCGTCGTGCTGCCCGGGGCGGCGCACGAGCGCGGCGACGAGATCGCCGAGGGGCTCGTGGCGTCCTACACAGTCCGGGGCGGGCAGCTGTGCACCAAGCCCGGGCTGGCGTTCGTGCCGGCCGGCGACGCGGGGGACGTGCTCGTCTCGGCCGCCGCCGAGGCGACGGGTGGGGTCACCGGGCCGCGGCTGCTGACCGACGGGATCGCCGCGGCATACGTCGAGAAGACCGGCGGGTATGCCGCCGACTCGCGGGTGCGGGTCGTGGCGACCGGCTCGTCCGGTCCGTCCGGTTCGGGTGGTGCGGGCGGTTCCGTGACGCCGATGCTCCTGGAGACTCCGGCGGAGTCGGTGCGTGGGGATCTGCTCGAGGAGTGCTTCGGACCGACGACCCTGATCGTGCGCTACGGGACGCTGCGCGAGGTGTATGCCGTTCTGGCCCGCCTGGGAGGATCGCTCACCGGGACGGTGCACCACGGCATCCGGGAGGCGGCGCTGCTGGCCGACGTGCTGGGCCGACTCCAGCCGCTCGTCGGGCGGCTCGTCGTCGGGGGCTTCCCGACCGGCGTCCACGTCGCGTGGGCGCAGCATCACGGCGGACCCTGGCCGTCGACGAACTCGCTGCACACGTCGGTGGGGGCGAGCGCCGTGCGTCGGTTCCTCCGGCCGGTGGCGTGGCAGAACGCCCCGGAGTCGGTGCTACCGGTCGAGCTGCGGGACGGCGCGCCGGTCGTGCCGGTGCGGGTGGACGGCCGACTCCGCCTGCCCTGACGCCTCCCAACCCCTCTTCGTGCGTCCGGGCTCTTCGTGTGTCCGGGTCGTTCGTGTGTCCGGCCCTTCCTGTGTCCGGGTCATTGGTCGTCCGGGCGACCAAAGACGCGGACGCTGCGGGTTCGGGGGTGGCCGGGAAGCGCTGCGTCCGGGGAAACGGTCGCCTTGGCGACCAGAAACGCGGACGCTGGCGGTGGGGGCGGACGAACCGCGGCGCGGGCCCTCTTCGCATCCCAGCCAGGGGGGAGCGGTTTCCCGGTGGGCCCGCGGCCGCGGCCGCGCCGGGTATGCCGGGAAAGGTCGACATACCGGGTCCGGGTGCCGGGCAACGCCGCACGGCGAGCCGACACACCGGGGTGGGCCGGCGGCATACCCGCCGTCACCGGCGGGCAGACCCCGCCCGGGCGGGCGGGAGAAGGGGTGCGGCCTCGGTCAGGCGGACGCGAGGGCGAACACCGGCGAGACCTCGACGGCGTCGTGGTCGAGGGCGACCTGGTAGGCATGCCACGCCGCGGCCTCCGCGGGGGAGTCGGGGGCAGCGGCGAGGTAGTCGTGCAGCGCGGTCTGGGTGGGCGCGGTGAGGGTGCCGAGGTCAGGCATGGTGATGCTTTCTGCGTGCGATGTGGTGGTGACACCGGCGGCGATGGCGGTGCGGCCCGGGGTGGTCTGTCTCGCGGGTGCGAGAGGGCTCTCGCGAGCACTCGTGGGCGCGGGGCGGCCGGTGGTCGGCCGTGGGCCTGCTCCGCACCCGACGGTAGTGCGGAGCGGCCGGCGTTTCCACGAAGGATGACCTGAACCCGTCGGCGGTGCGGTCCGGCGCCATTGCCGGGCCGCGACGGCCATGCGTCCAGGGTGTCCGATCGGGATCGGAGCCGGGACTCAGTGGGCCTGGCGCGCGAGGGCGCGGGCCTCTTCCTCGTGGTCGGCGGCGACCTGGAAAGCAAGCCAGGCCGAGCTCTCCGCAGGGGATTCCGGGTCGGCGACGAGGTAGTCGTGCGGCGCGATCAGGGTGTGGGGGACGGTCTCGACGGTCGTGGTGAGGTTGCCGTTGGCAGGCATGGTCTCTCTCTTGAGTTGAAGTGTCGTTTGTTGGGCACCGACGTCGCTGGCGATGCCCACCCCTGTGGGTCGCGCGGGTGCTGGCCGAAGCCGGCGCCCGTGGCGGAACCGTTCGGACCGGTGGTGATCCGACCTGTTCCACCAGAGACGCTAGTAAGGGGGGTTGGTGCACGGAACGAAACGGGGCGTGATATGCCTCTCTGAATATCTATACCCCGGGGGATATGGTGTGACTATGTCGCAGCCGACGCCAGGTGTAGGGGAGGGCGAAGCGCCGGGGGAGACCGGGACCACGACGCCGGGCCCGAGGTCGGACGGGGAGGTCGCGGCATACGTCTCGGGGTTGGGGATCCCCGGGCTCGCGGACATCCACGTGCACTTCCTCCCGAAGCGGATGCACGAGAAGGTCTGGGCCTATTTCGACGAGGCCGAGGAGCACTACGGCCGGGCGTGGCCGGTGCACTACCGAGGGACGGTGGACGAGCGGCTGGAACTGCTGAAAGGGTTCGGGCTCAAGGCGATTCCCGCGTTGACGTATCCGCACAAGCACGGGATGGCGGCATGGCTCAACGAGTGGGGACGGGAGTTCGCCGCGGCGCATCCCGGGGTGCTCGTCTGCGCGACGCTCTATCCCGAGGAGGGGGTCGCGTCGTATCTGCACACCGCGCTGGCCGACGGCGCACGGCTGGTGAAGATGCACGTGCAGGTCGGCGGCTACGCGCCGGACTCACCGCTGCTCGACCCTGCGTGGGCCCTGCTCGAGGAGGCCGGGGTTCCGGTCGTGATCCATGCGGGCTCCGGGCCGATCGCGGGGCGGCATACCGGTCCGGCGGGGGTGCGAGCGGTGCTGTCGCGCTTTCCCCGACTCGTGCTCGTCATCGCGCATGCGGGACTGCCGGAGTACGACGCGTTCGCGGATCTCGCGGAGGACTACGAGGGCGTCCATCTCGACACGACGATGGTCGCGACGGACTTCACCGAGGCGTTCATGCCGATGCCTCCCGGGTATGCCGCGCGGCTGGCCCGGCTGCGGGACAAGGTCGTGCTGGGGACCGACTTCCCAAACATCCCCTACGCGTACGCCCACCAGCTCTTCGCCCTCACGCGGCTCGGCCTGGGAGATGAGTGGATGCGTTCGGTGCTGTGGGAGAACGGAGCCCGGCTGCTCGGGCTGGAGGAGTGAGCGGGGTGGCCGGTGCGCCTGGTGGCCTGGCCGGGCGCACCTCGCGGGATCTGTCGGCGGCGGTTGTCCACACAAAGAGGCTGCAGGATGCGTCGCCCACAGGCACGGTGACGGCGGGCGCGGTTTGCCCGGGGTGGTCGTAGCGTCGGCCCATGGGCGTAGGAGTGGCCGGATCTGCACGTGGCGCGGACCTGGGGGCACGGGCCGGGGATCTTTGGGGCCACGGGCCGGGGACCTGGCGATGCGGCGCGCTGTCCTCGGCGAGGCGGTGGCGGCGCTGCGAGGGCTCGAGGGCGTGCTCGGTTCGGCGACCGACGCCGAGCTTCCGGCCTTGCTCGGTGAGCTCGACGAGGTGGCCGCCCTGGCCGGAGCCGGGCGGGTGGCCGTGACCGCCGAGGCACTCTCCCGCGGCACGGTGGCGGGTTCCCAAGCGGGGTCCCTCCGGCGCTGGGTGGCCGAGAACGCCCCGAGCCAACGCGGTGGTGGCGCGGGCGCCGTGGCGAGGGTCGCCGAGGGGCTCGGGGAGCCCGGCCACGAGGCGGTCCGGTCGGCGGTGTTGGCCGGTGAGGTCTCGCCGCAGGTCGCGGCGTCGGTCCTGGTCGAGTTCGACCGGATGCGACCGTCGCTGCGGGAGGCGGCCGAGGCCGACGTGCTGGGCGCCATGCTGGCCCTCGGTGCCACCCACGGAGCGCGCGGTGTCCGGGAGGTGCGACCGGCGCTGCTCGAGCGGTTCGGGTCCGATGGGATGCTCCAGGGAGAGCAGGACCAGGCTCGTCGGTTCGTCGCCCTCTCGCGACCCGTGCCCGATGTGCCGGGGACGGCGGCATACCGGCTCGTCCTGGACGCGGAGGGGCAGGCCGTGCTCGAGGCCGCGATCGGTCCGCTGTCGGCGCCGATGGTCGGGGAGGACGGCGAGCCGGATCCGCGGCCGGACGACCGGCGCCGGGGCGAGGCGCTGATCGAGGTGTGCCGTCGTACGACGGCCGCTGCCGCTGCCGCTGCCGCCGACGACGGGGTCGTCGTCGTGCCGGCCAAGGCGACGCTGCTGTTGACGATGGCGATCGAGGACCTGACCGCACGAACGTCCGCGGCGCGGGTCATGGGGACGACGGAAGCGGGAACGCTGATCGCGCCGGAGACGGCGCGGCGGATTGCGTGCGACGCGGGTGTGGTGCCCGCGGTGCTGGGCTCGACGTCGGAGGTGCTCGACCTCGGGCGACGTACGCGGCTGTTCACGCTGGGGCAGACGAGGGCGCTGTGGCTGAGGGACGGGTCGTGCACGTTCCCCGGCTGTGACGCGCCCGCCTTCTGGTGCGATGCGCACCATCTTGTGCACTGGGCGGATGGCGGGGAGACGTGCGTCGCCAACGCCGCGCTGCTCTGCGCGCGTCACCACACGATCGTCCACCGGGACCGGCTCGCCGGATGGGTGGCACCCGACGGCGTCGCCTGGGACCGTCGGATCGGGTCGTATGACGAGCTGCTCCCGACGACGCACGAGAGGCGCCGAGGTGGTGGCGATCTCGACCGACGGGACCCGGCGCCGCGCGACGACGGTCCTCCCGACGCCGGGCCGGACCCGCCCGCCGCGTCGTGACCGGGCAGTTGTGCGTCGGGCCCACTGATCGTGCTCGACGCGGGACCTCGCGGTCCTACGAGGCCGTGGATGCGACACTTGATCGATGAGCGATTCCGCTGGCGCGCATCGGCCGCGCCGCCCACTGCACTTCGGGCCCGATGCCCTGGAGGCGCATGGCGGGATGCTGCCCGGTCCGGCCGAGGTGACCGAGATCGCCCACCAGACCGCGGCGATCCTCGTCGGAACCGGGCGCGCCACGCGCGACCCGGCCGTGACCGCACGGTTGGTCGGACTCGTCGACGAGCTCGGTCTCTCGACGGTGGCGGAACTGTGGTCCGGGCGGCCGGCTCGGAGCCTGCCAGGTGCGCTGTGGCGCCTTTACGCGCTTCGTGAATGGGTCAGGCGCAGCCCGCAGCAGGCCAGCGAGCAGTATGCCGCCGGCGTCCGCTTCACCGACGTCGCCCATGCCATCGCCGGGGTCGAGGAGCCACCGGGTCCGGAGGAGGTCAACCGCCTCGTCGACCAGGTGCTGACCGGCGTGTTCGACGGTGACCTCGGCATCGCCCTGGAGCGCGCCGCCGCGTTCTGCTCGGTCGTCGCGGCCGGGCGAGCCGAGGTGGCCCACGATCGGGACGTCGGTGACCCCGCAGGCGCGGGCACTCTGACCCGGCAGGCCGCGGCCATGCTGACGACCGGCGAGGACCTGCGAGCGTGTGCGCACCTGTGGCGTGCCGACGACCTGGACTGATCCGGGTACGTGGAGCTCCGGCGGATCGGCTGCGCTTGCCGTGAGCCCGCCGCGCGCTGCTGGGTGGGCTGAACTGGCTGGTCGAGGCATCGTCGTCCCGCCGTGCACTGTCCACAGATCAGCAGATCGGGAACACGCTGGGGTGGTGCCGCGTTAGGGTCTTGTTGTGGGCGCCGGGCCGCGGCAGCCCCGGGTCCCAACATCAGCCGCTACGAGCGGCCACGCGCCGTGAGGCGCTCCCGGTCCGGCGTCCACCCACTCTCTGGTCTGTCGTCCCAGATCTCCGGGCCGCCCCCTCTTCGCGCCGCCTCCTGGTGCTGCCCACCTGCGCCCGCCCCGTGTGGCTCGGCGTCGGCAGTATGGGCCGGCATAGCGGGACGTCAGGCAGGTCGGGCTCGTCTCACCGGGGTCAGCGCGCACACGAGGCACACCGGCCTCAGATGGGTCCTCCGGCTCAGAGGCCTCGCTCGGGCGCCTGTGCCTCACTGACCGTCGTCCGCCACGTCACGCGGAGCTGTGGGCGCGAAAACGCCATGAACTTCTTGGAGAGTTCACAGCATTCCGGCCGCTTGTGCGCTTACCTTTGTGCTGTGGGGCAGCGCTCGGAGGAACTCGTTGACGTCACCCTCCAGGACGAGATCGAACTGGTGGGTGATCTTGTTGTGGCCGCCGCGGCCAGTTCCGACCACATGAGCGAGGACGACATCGACCGGGCCCTGGGCCTGAAGCCGGACAGCGCGGCGGAGTAGTCGGGGCCGCTCCCGACGGCTCCCTCGGGCGTTCGCCCTCGCGCACACAGGGGCGGGGCAGGGTTCCGCGCAGCGGAAGGCTGCTGGCGGCGGTCTGGGACGGGACACGTCGCCCATCCGGGGGCGGACCGTGGTCGGCCGGTAACCTGTGTCGTGACCTGCCCGCCCGATCCGAGAGAACCGCCGTGGGCCTTCGCCTTACCCCTCGCGACGACACCTTCTATGACCTGTTCGCGCGCGCTGCGCGGTACCTCGTCGATGGTGCCCACGAGCTGACCGCCGTCCTCGGAGCGAGCCTCGAGGAGCGCGTCGAGATCGCCGAGCGGATCCATGAGATCGAGCACGCCGCCGACGAGTCCACCCACGAGCTGATCCGTCAGGTCAACGCCGCCTTCGTGACCCCCTTCGACCGGGAAGACATCCACGGGCTCGCGTCCAAGCTCGACACCTGCCTTGATCACATCGACGCCGCCGCCGATCTCATCGTGCTCTACCGGCTCGACGGGCTGCCGCAGGGCATCGCCGACCAGGTCGAGACCCTGACCCGGATGGCGGACCTCACCGCCGAGTCGATGCCCCGGCTACGCACGCTGACTGATCTCGATGGCTACTGGATCGAGATCAACCGCCTCGAGAACCAGGCGGACCAGACCTACCGTCGGCTCCTGGCCGACCTCTTCGACGACGAGTCGGCCAACCCCCTGCACATCATGAAGCTCAAGGAGGTCATCGACGAACTGGAGGCCGCCGCGGACGCGTTCGAGGACCTGGCCAACCGGCTCGAGTGCATCGCGGTCAAGGGCGCCTGAAGGAGGTGGATCTCGCCCCGGTCATCGTCGTCGTGGCCCTGGCCATGGCGTTCACCTACACGAACGGATTCCACGACGCCTCGAATGCCGTCGCGACGTCGGTATCGACCCGAGCCCTGACGCCGAAGGTCGCCGTGGGCCTCGCCGCGGCGGCCAACGTCGTGGGCGCGTTCTTGGGCACGCGGGTCGCGGAGACGATCGGGAACGGCATCATCGACGCGCCCCATGGGTCCACCGGGTTGGCCCTTGCGGCGGCCGCTCTCATCGGTGCGATCGCCTGGAACGTGCTGACCTGGTGGTACGGGCTTCCGTCCTCCTCGTCCCACGCCCTCATCGGAGCGCTCATCGGCGCGGCGATGGCCGCGGGAGCGGCCGTCTACTGGGGCCAGGTGCTCGACCTCGTCGTCCTCCCGATGCTTCTCTCCCCCCTCGTCGGCCTCATCGGTGGCTATCTGCTCATGACCGCGATCTTGTGGACGTTCCGCCGCAGCGATCCGGCCGCCGCCCGGCGCGGGTTCCGCTACGCACAGACGCTGTCCGCCGCCGCAATGGCGCTCGGCCACGGTATGCAGGACGCCGCCAAGACCGCTGGGGTCGTCATCCTCGCCCTGACGGTCGCCGGGCGGCACGACGCAGGCACCGAGACGATCCCCTGGTGGGTGTTCGCCCTGTCCGCCGCCGTCATGGGGATCGGCACGTATGCCGGTGGCTGGCGGATCATGCGCACCCTCGGCCACCGCATCATCCACATCGACCCGCCCCAGGGCTTCGCCGCAGAGACGACGGCGGCCGTCGTCCTCGTCGTTGCCACGGTGTTCCGGGCGCCGGTGTCGACGACGCACGCCATCACCGCAGCCATCCTCGGAGCCGGAGCGACGTCGGGTGCCCGGCGGGTGCGCTGGAACGTGGCCCGCTCCATCTTCGGTGCCTGGGTCCTCACCGTCCCCGGTGCCGCGCTCGCCGCGGCCGCCGTGTTCGCCGTCATCCGCGTCGTCGGCTGACGAAGAGCAGAGCGGCACCACGGCCCGATCGCGGGTGGCCGGGCTCGCGGGTCAGCCGAACCGACCGGAGATGTAGTCCTCCGTGGCCCGCTCGCGGGGGTTGTTGAAGATCTTGTGCGTGTCGTCGTACTCGACGAGCCGGCCCGGCTCGCCGGTCGCCTTGAGGTTGAAGAAGCCCGTCCGGTCCGAGACGCGTGCCGCCTGCTGCATGTTGTGCGTGACGATGACGATCGTGTAGTCGGTCTTTAGCTCGTTGATGAGGTCCTCGATGGCCAGCGTCGAGATCGGGTCGAGTGCCGAGCACGGCTCGTCCATGAGGACGACGTCCGGCTTGACCGCGATCGTCCGCGCGATGCACAGCCGCTGCTGCTGGCCGCCGGACAGCCCCGAGCCGGGCTTGTCGAGGCGGTCCTTGACCTCGGTCCACAGGTTGGCGCCCTTGAGCGAGCCCTCGACGAGGTCGTCCATCTCGGACTTCTTCATCCGTTTGCTGTTGAGCTTCACCCCGGCCACGACGTTGTCGTAGATCGACATCGTCGGGAAGGGGTTCGGCCGCTGGAAGACCATTCCGACCCGGCGCCGGACTCCGACCGGGTCGACCCCGGCGGCATAGAGGTTCTGGTCGTCGACGAGCACCTCACCCTTCACGTGGGCCTTGGGGATGACTTCGTGCATCCGGTTGAGAGTGCGCAGGAACGTCGACTTGCCGCAGCCGGACGGCCCGATGAGGGCGGTCACGGCGCGCGGCTCGATGGTCATCGTGACCCCCTCGACGGCGAGGAAGTCGTCGTAGTAGATGTTGAGGTCCTTGACGTCGATGCGCTTGGCCACGGGTGCTGCTTTCCTTCAGGGGGTATGCCGGCTCAGCGGCCGGTCTTCGGTGCGAAGATCCTGCTGATGACGCGGGCGATGAGGTTGAGCGCCATGACGATGATGATGAGGACGAGGGCGGCCGACCAGGCTCGGTCGAAGTACGGCTCCTGCGGGACGCCCGGTTGCGCGTACTCGTAGTAGGAGAAGACCGGCAGCGTCGCCATCCGCCCCTGGAACGGGTTGAGATTGGTCGAGGTCGTCAGCCCGACCGTGACAAGCAGCGGCGCCGTCTCGCCGATGACCCGCGCGACCGCCAGTGTGACGCCGGTGACGATGCCGGCGATCGAGGTCCGGATGACCACCTTGGTGATCGTCCGCCACTTCGAGACGCCCAGGGCGTACGACGCCTCCCGGAGCTCGTTCGGCACGAGGCGGAGCATCTCCTCGGTCGCTCGGACCACGACGGGGATCATGAGGACGCTGAGGGCGACCGCGCCGATGACCCCCGCCCGGGCGCCGGGCCCGAGGAACAATACGAACAGCGACACGGCGAAGAGGCCCGCGACGATCGACGGGATGCCGGTCATGACGTCGACGAAGAACGTCAGCGCCCGGCCGAGGCGCCGTCCTCGTCCGTACTCGACGAGGTAGACCGCCGCCATGATCCCGATCGGCACCGAGAGCACCGTCGTGACGGCCGTGATGATGAGGGTGCCGACGATGGCGGCATACGCACCGCCGCCGGCCCCGACGACCCCGCGCATCGAGTAGGTGAAGAACTGGACGTCGAAGCGCTTGTAGCCGTCCGAGATCACCTGGATGAGGACCGAGACGAGCGGGATGATCGCGAGGAGGAAGAACGTCGTGACAATCGAGGTGACGAGCCGGTCGAGCGCGTTGCGGCGCCCCTCGGTCATCGCGCTGAGGAGGTAGATCGCGACCGAGTAGATCAGTGCCGTCAGGACCGTGAGCGCGACGGCGTGGAAGGACCACAGCGTCAGCTGGAGGAGAAGGACGATCGCGAAGGCGGTGCCGAGCGTCCCCCAGACGACCCACGCCGGCAGAGACGGGCGGATGAGCGGGGCGTCGGCGGCGGGGGCCGGTGGGCCGCCACCTGCCGCCGCGCTGGTGGGACCGCCCTGGCTCTCCCGGACCTCGACGTTGACCTTGTCCATCAGTTGGCTCCCGAGAACTCCGCGCGGCGGGAGACGACCCATCGCGCGGCCATGTTGACGAGCAGGGTGATGAAGAACAGGACGAGCCCGGAGGCGATGAGTGTGTTGACGTCGAGTCCGCTGGACTCGGGGAACTGCAGGGCGATGTCGGCCGCGATGGTGCCGGAGTTCTCGGTGCTGATGAGGTCCCAGTGCACGCCGGGGGAGACCGAGAGGATGATCGCGACGGCCATCGTCTCGCCGAGCGCGCGGCCGAGGCCGAGCATCGCCCCGGAGATGATCCCGGACTTGCCGAACGGCAGGACGGCCATCCGGATCATCTCCCACCGGGTGGCCCCGAGGGCCAGCGAAGCCTCCTCGTGCAGCCGCGGCGTCTGGAGGAACACCTCCCGGTTCACGGCCGTCATGACCGGCAGGATCATGATCGCGAGGACGACGCCGATGGTGAGCATCGTGCGACCCGACGTGCTGGCCGGCCCGGCGAACAGCGGGATGAACGACGCGTGGTCGGCGAGCCACTGCGCGATCGGCACCGAGGCGGGCGCGACGACGAAGATGCCCCACAGGCCGAAGATGATGCTCGGCACCGCCGCGAGGAGGTCGACGACGTAGCCGAGCACCTGGGCGATCCGTCGCGGCGCGTAGTGCGTGATGAACAGCGCGATCCCGATCGACAGCGGTGTGGCGATGACGAGGGCGATGAGTGCGGCGAGGATCGTCCCGAAGGCCAGCGGCCCGATATAGCTGGCAAGACCCTCGCCGCCTCGGACGTCGTGCGGCGAGGCGGTGAGGGCGGGGAGGGCCTGCCACAGGAGGAAGGCCGCGACGCCGACGAGCGTGATGAGGATGAGGACACCGGCAGCGACCGCGGTCCCGGAGAAGATGCGGTCGCCGCGGTGCGACGTCTGCGGGACCGCCCGATCCGGGGCGGAGGTGCTGCTCACGGTGGGTTCCTCTCCTGGCGGGGGCGTCGGAGAAAACGTCTCCGGTCAGTGTGCCCGATGGGGTTCCGGACACGGCCGTGGAGGATGGCCCCGGATGCCGGGACCATCCTCCACGCCTGGGTCAGCCCGCGGTGATCGCGTCGATCGCCGTCATCGCGTTCTTCATGCCCGCGTCGCTCAGCGGGGCGCTGCCGGCGGCCTTCGCGGCGGCCTGCTGGCCCTCGGAGCTCACCGTGGAGGTGAGGTAGGCCTTGACGAGGTCGGCCGTGGCCTGGTCCTTGTACGTCGTGCAGGCCAGGGTGTAGGACGCGAGGACGATCGGGTAGACGCCCTCGGTCGCGGTGTCGCGCTTGAGGTCGATCGCGAAGTCGTACTGGCCGCGGCCGGAGACCCGGTCGGACTCGTCGATGATCTTCGCGGCGGCCTGCGCGCTCGGGCCCTGGAAGCTGCTGCCGACCTTGACCTCGGCGACACCGAGGCCGGCCGTCTGCGAGGCGTCGGCGTAGCCGATGTAGCCCTCGCCGGCCTTGATGGCCTGGACGACACCCTGGGTGCCCTTGGCGGACTCGCCGGTCGAGAGCGGCCAGTTGCCGTCGGCCTCGTTGGTCCAGACGTCGCCGGCGACCTTGTGCAGGTAGTCGGTGAAGTTGTCCGTCGTGCCGGAGTCGTCCGACCGGTGCACCGGAACGACGGCCTCGTCGGGGAGGTTGACGCCCTGGTTCGTCGCGGCGATCGCCGGGTCGTTCCACTTCTTGATCTCGCCCTTGAAGATCTTGGCGAGCGTCTGCGGGTCGAGCTGGAGCTTGTCGACCCCCTTGACGTTGTAGGCGATGGCGATCGGCGAGATGTAGACCGGGTACTCGATGTAGTCGCCGCAGCTGGCGGGGACCTTGGCCACCTCCTCGTCGCTGAGGTAGGCATCGGAACCACCGAACTGCGTGGCACCCGACAGGAACTGCTCGCGACCGCCACCGGAGCCGATCGGGTCGTAGTTGACCGTCGCGTCGGGGTTCTGGCCCTCGAAGGCCGCCTTCCAGGTCTGCTGGGCGACGGTCTGGGTGCTCGCGCCGGCGCCGCTGATCGTGCCGGAGAGGCCCCCGCCGGTCGAGTCGGAGGAGCTGCTGCCCGAGCTCTCGTTCGCGGCACCACACGCCGCGACCGTCATGGACAGGACGACCGCGGCCGAGATCGCCGACCAGGCCGAAAGGGAACGCTTCACGTCGGTAATGCCTCTCAGATAGGGGGGCCACCCGGTCCGCCCCGGAAGCACCGAAGAGGACCACCGTGGTCGTGCGCCTCGAACGCTAGGGATGGTGGGTGACGCGATGGCCCGCCCCGGGTGAACGGGGGGTGAACGGTGGTGGGAGATTCGCCAACCCTGGACGTCGGATCGGTCCGGTCACCCCGTCCCGTCCCATCAGACCCACCAGCCTCGCCACCAGGCGCCCGTCCGCTCAGAGGCGGTGCCGCTCCACCGCCACGACCCGCGAGTCTGCGCCCACCCTGACCAGGTGGCAGAGAAGGACCTCGCCCTTGTCGAGCTTGTCGTCCCGGGCCTCGGCCAACGTCTCCGCGAGCGCCCGCGCATGCGGCTCCGTGGGCTCGACGCGCTCCACGAGGGCCCCCAGGAGGTCGGGCAGGACCGGTCCGTGGCTGCACATGGCGGTCGGGCGGCGCCGGGCGAGCACCTTCTCGAGGCGACGGACGGCGCCGGCCGGGTCCGCGGCATGCCCCTCCTCGGACAGCCCCTGCCGCTCCCGCATCCGCAGCCCGGCCGACGCGGCATACGGTGCGAGGGTCTGCGTGCACCGCGCCGACGGCGAGCTGACCAGCCGCCGGATCCGGTATGCCGCGAGCAGCGGCACGATGTCCGCCGCGCGCGCGCTCCCGGCGGCGTCGAGCGGACGGAGCGTGTCGTCGGCGCCGTCCCAGGCCGAGCGCGGCACGGCCTTGGCGTGCCGCACGATGGCGAGCGGCCACGTCTCGAGGGCCCCGGCCTGCTCGGCGCGGACGACGGCGAGCAGCTGGTCGCGGTCCCGGGCGTAGTCGAGCCGGTCGAAGGCCGCCTGCGGGTCGAGCCAGGCGAGGTCGTCGATCTCGTTGAGCAGCCGACCGTGGCCCCCGGTCACCCGGGCCGCCCAGTAGCGGACGACCTTCGTGTCCGGGCTGCCCGTCTTGGTGAGGACGGTGTACTCCGCCGACGGCAGCGGCCGCCCCAGCGCCACCTCGAGGCCGGTCTCCTCGTCCGTCTCGCGGACGGCCGCCACCGCCCATTCCTCGCCCGGGTCCAGCTTGCCCTTCGCCCATGACCAGTCGTCGTAGCGGGGACGGTGGACGAGGGCCACCTCGAGCACGCCGTCGCGGTGACGCCAGGGAACGGTTCCGGCGGCGGGGATCGTCGACATCGGCGGCGTCAGCCTCTGCGGGCCTTGCGGCGTCGCTTGGCATGCATGGCGATGAGGGCGGCCTGCAGATCCGGCAGCGGCTCACCGGCGGCGTCGAGGTGGACGCGGGTCCAGCGCCCGTCGGCCCCGAGCCGCCAGTGGGCGTAGTCGTCGCTCATCCCCAGCGTGAGCAGCTCCCGCAGCTGGGCGATGTGCCGCTCCTCGGCGATGCTCACCAGCGCCTCGACCCGGCGGTCGAGGTTGCGGTGCATCATGTCGGCGCTGCCGATGAACGCCTCGGGGTTCCCGCCGCCGCCGAAGCAGAAGATCCGCGAGTGCTCGAGGAAGCGGCCCAGGATCGAGCGGACCTCGATCGTCTCGGACAGCCCCGGCACGGCCGGCCGCAGGGCGCAGATGCCCCGGACCCACAGCTGGACGCGCACCCCGGCCTGGGAGGCGCGGTAGAGCGCGTCGATGATCTGCTCGTCGACGATCGAGTTGACCTTGAGGCCGACATACCCGGCGCCCGGCTCCGACTTCTCGACCTCGATCTCGCGCTCGATCCGCTCGAGCAGGCCCGAGCGCACCGAGCGCGGTGCGACGAGGAGCCGCTTGAACTTGCTGCGCGGGGCGACCCCCGACAGCTGGTTGAACAGTCGGGTGACGTCCTCACCCACCTGCGGGTCGGTCGTCAGCAGCCCGATGTCCTCGTAGAGCCGCGCCGTCTTGGGGTTGTAGTTGCCGGTGCCGACGTGGACGTAGCGGCGCAGCCCCTCCGCCTCGCTGCGCACGACGAGGCAGAGCTTGCAGTGGGTCTTCAGCCCGACGATGCCGTAGACGACGTGGACGCCGGCCCGCTCGAGCTTGCGGGCCCAGGAGATGTTGTTCTGCTCGTCGAAGCGGGCCTTGATCTCGACGAGCGCGACGACCTGCTTGCCGGCGTCCGCGGCATCGATGAGGGCGTCGATGATCGGGCTGTCGCCGCTCGTGCGGTAGAGGGTCTGCTTGATGGCCAGGACCCGCGGGTCGGCGGCCGCCTGCTCGATGAAGGCCTGCACCGACGTCGAGAAGCTGTCGTAGGGATGCTGCAGCAGCACGTCCTGCTTGCGGATGCTCGCGAAGAGATCCCGCGCCTTGGCGCTCTCCGTCGGCGCCAGGTCGGGGTGGGTCCGGGCCACGAAGGCGTCGAAGTGGAGGTCGGAGTGCTCGAGATCGGCGATGATGTTGAGGCCGCGCAGGTCGAGCGGGGCCGGCAGCCGATAGACCTCGGAGTCGGCGACGCCGAGCTCGCGGACGAGCATCTCCATGACGTGGTCGTCCATGTCGGCGTCGACCTCGAGCCGCACCGGCGGGCCGAACCGCCGCCGGGTCAGCTCCCGCTCGAGCGCCGTGAGGAGGTTCTCGGCGTCGTCCTCCTCCACCTCGAGGTCCTCGTTGCGGGTGACCCGGAAGGTGTAGTGCTCGTGGATCTCCATCCCGGGGAAGAGCTCCTCGAGGTGGTTCGCGATGAGGTCCTCGAGCGGGACGAAGCGCGCGTCGTACATGTCGGCCAGGCCGCCGCCGCCCGCGGGCGGGTCGACCTTGAGCAGCCGCGGCAACAGCGGCGGCACCTTGACCCGCGCGAAGTGCTCCTTGCCGGTCTTGGGGTTGATGAGGACGACGGCGAGGTTGAGCGAGAGCCCGGAGATGTAGGGGAAGGGGTGCGCCGGGTCGACCGCGAGCGGGGTCAGCACGGGGAAGATCTGGTCGGTGAACATCCGGCTGAGCTTCTCGCGCTCCGGGTCGGACAGCTCGTCCCACCGGACGATGTTGATGCCCTCCTCCTCCAGCGCCGGCTTGACCTGGTGTCGGTACACCTGGGCCTGCATGTCGAGCAGCTCGTGGGCGACGAGCGAGACCTGCTCGAGGACCTCCCGGGGCTCCAGGCCCGAGGCGGAGCGCAGTGCGATCCCGGTGGCGATCCGCCGCTTGAGCCCGGCGACCCGGACCATGAAGAACTCGTCGAGGTTCGAGGTGAAGATGGCGAGGTACCGGCAGCGTTCGAGGAGGGGGACGGCCTCGTCGGCGGCGAGCTGAAGGACGCGCTCGTTGAACTGAAGCCACGAGATCTCGCGGTCGAGGAAGCGGTCGGACGGCATCCCGTCCTCATCGACCGGGGCCGACCGGAGGACCCGCATGAACTTGCCATCGGCGGACCGGGCCGGTGCCGGCCGGTTCGAGGTGAGGGAGGAGGTCGTCGTCGACACCGCTGCGGCGGTGGCCTCGGCGCTCGCCTGGTCGGGTCTGGTCATGGCGTCATCCTCGCAGGTCCGCCCGGTCGCGGCGACGGCTCGGCGGCCGGCTCACCGGTCCGTCGGGACGGCATACATGACGTCGAGGGCGCCGTCCTCGAAGCCGAGCGCGGCATAGGTTCGCCGCGCCCGCTCGTTGTCGCCGTCGACGTAGAGGTGCACCTCCTGGAGACCGCGCAGGACGAGGTGGGCCAGGCCGAGCCGGGTCACCGGCGCGCCGAGCCCGCGTCCCTGGTATGCCGGGTGCACGGCGACGGCGTAGACCTCGCCGGCGTCGCGGGTGGCCCCCTCCGACGCCTCGACCTTCGTCCAGTGGAAGGCGGCGATTGCCGGGTCCTCCGGCTCGCGCCGAGCGTCCTCGACGACGACGAGCCCCGCCGGGTCGAACCACGGCAGCTCCATCCGGGCGTGCAGGTCGGCGAGGGTCATCCGGCCCTGCTCCGGGTGGTCGGCGAAGGCAGCCGCGTTGGTCTCGACCCACGCCTCGTCGTCCTGGCCGGGGACGAACGCCCGGGCGAGGAACCCCTCGGGGAGGTCGATCGGCGCGGCATCGGCCTCGGTGAGGGCTCGAGTCATGAGGTAGAGCTCGCGCACCCGCTCCCAGCCCGCGGACGCGGCGAGCGCCCGGGCGGCGGCCAGGTCCCCGTGCGACCAGACTCGCTTCGCGCCGAGCTCGGCGAGGCGCCGTGCCAGGGCATGGCCGAGACCCTCCCCGCGCTGCTCGGGGGCGACGACGAGCTCCGCCGACCCGGCCTCGTCGACCTGGGCGTAGCCGGCCACCGAGCCGTCCGCGGCATACCCGACGATGTGGCGGGCCTGCGGCGGTGAGCCGCGCAGCCCGATGACGAAGGCCTCGGACAGGGGCGCGACCCCGTCGGCCGTGGTGGCGCGTTCGGCGACGGCGAGGACGCCGGCCCGCTCGGCCTCGCCGAGCGACTCCGCGGTGGCCGGTGCGTCGGAGCTCAGGATGCCCCCGACCCCTCGGCCATCGCCGGCTCCTCGTCCGGGACGAAGCGGTAGCCGACGTTGCGGACCGTCCCGATGAGCGCCTCGTGGTCGGCGCCGAGCTTCGCGCGCAGCCGCCGCACGTGGACGTCGACCGTCCGGGTGCCGCCGAAGTAGTCGTAGCCCCAGACCTCCTGGAGCAGCTGGGCCCGGGTGAAGACCCGACCCGGGTGTTGGGCGAGGTACTTGAGCAGCTCGAACTCCTTGTAGGTCAGGTCGAGGATGCTGCCGCGCAGCCGCACCGAGTAGGTCGCCTCGTCGATGACGAGGGAACCGCTCGTGATCCGCAGGTCGGTCTCCACGTCATCGTCCTCGACCCGGCGGCCGACCGCGAGTCGTAGCCGGGCCTCCACCTCCGCGGGGCCGGCGTTGTCGAGGAGCACGTCGTCGACGCCCCAGTCGACGGTGAGCCCGGCGAGGCCGCCCTCGGTGAGGACGACGAGGAGCGGAGCCGAGAGGCCGGTCGTGCGGATGACGCGGCACAGCGACTTGGCCATCGCGAGCTCGCGGCGGGCGTCGACGAGGACGGCGTCCGCGCTCGGGGCGTCGACCAGCGCGGATGCCTCGGCGGGCAGGATGCGAACATGGTGGGCCAGCAACCCCAGCGCCGGAAGCACCTCGGCGCTGGGCGCCAAGGCGTTCGTCAACAGGAGCAGCTGGGCCATTGCCCATCAGGATAGGACGACATGACTGCCGCAGACGGTGACCACCGGGGGATGAGACCAGGTCAGCACGAGTCCATGGCGCAGGTCGTCGTCCGCTACTGGGCCGGTGCCGCGCACGCGGCGGGGGTCGACGAGGAGCGACTCGGCCCGGCCGCCACCGTGGGTGAGGCCCTCGGCGAGGCGGCCCGGCTCCATCCGGCGCTCGAGACGGTGCTTCCCGCCTGCTCGGTTCTCGTCGACGGGCTCGTCGTCCCGCCCGATGCCCCCGTGGCCGAGACGACGGTCATCGAGGTTCTCCCCCCGTTCGCCGGTGGCTGATGGGAGGATGCCGAGCGTGACCCCGCCGGAGCCGCCCGACCTCGAGCAGCCCGACGGCGGGTCCCCGAGCACCGCGGGCGCGCACCCGGGGCCGCCTGCCGGGGCGCCTGCGGAGCCGCCCGCCGTGGCGGGAGTGGGCGAGGTGTCCTACGAGACCCGGGCCGCCCGGCGCGCCGCGAGCGGCTCCGGACGCAGGAGCGGGTCGGTCCATCGCGGCCCCCGGATGAGCGGGCGACGCGGCTCCCACGCCCCGAACGCGCACGGCGGGTCCTCGCACGGCCGGGCACCGGCACCTGCGGCGCCCGCGAGCGGCGCGCCCGCGTCGCTGCTCGTCGCAGCGCGGGTGGCGGCGGCGACGATCGTCACCGCTGCCCTGCTGGCCGCCCTCGGCTACGCGGGAGCCGAGGCCTCGACCTCCGGGCCCCTCGCCGACCAGCTGCTCCTCGCCGCCGGGGTGGCCTGGGCCGGCCTCGTCCTGGCCTGGGCCTGGCCGTCGCTGCTGGGCTCTCCGAGCCGGTTCGGCTCCACGCTGTCCATCGCCGTCGCGGCCCTCGGCTCGGCCGGCGCCGTGTGGCGGACCGACGAGGACGCGTATCTCACCTACGTCCCGGTCGCCCTCGCCGTCGCCCTCGTCGTCATGTTCCTCCACCAGCTGCTCCGGCGCGACGGCCGGGCCCGGCTGACCCAGTCCATCGCGGTGACCTCGGCCGGGATCGCCATCGCGGCCATCGGCTCCTGCTACGTCGCGCTGGCCCGCTTTGACAGCGGTGTCGCCCTGCTCGGCGTCGCGCTCGTCGCCATCGCCGCCGGGTCGCTCACCGACCTCCTGCTGCCGATCGAGCCGCTTCGCCCCTGGCTCCTCCCGCTGGGAATGGTCGTCGGGGGTCTGGCCGCCGCGGGCCTGGCCGGCATCCAGGGCGAGCCCGCGACCGTCCGGGCCGTGCTCGTCGGGTTCGTCGTCGCGGCGGTCAGCCACGCCCTGCGCCGGGTCGTCGGCCCGCTGCCCGGCATCGGCACCATCCGCGGACAGCTCGCCTCCGGGACCGCGTCGGTCCTGCTATGCGGCGTCGTCACCTACGCCCTCGCGTGGACCCTGCTCCGCTGACGCCGAGCCTCCGGCCCGCACCCGGTCCCGGTTAGGCTGCTGTGCCGTGGCCTTCGTACTCGACACCGACCTGCATCCGGATCTTGCGCCCCTCGCCTGGCTGGTCGGGCGATGGGAGGGCGCCGGCGTCGTCGGCTACCCGACGATGGATGCCGCGCACCACTTCGGCCAGGAGATCGTCTGCACCCACGACGGCCGCCCGTTCCTGCGCTGGGAGAGCCGAACCTGGCTGCTCGACGAGGCCGGCGAGCCGGTTCGCCAGGCCGGGACCGAGCTGGGCTTCTGGCGGGTCGTCGAGCCCGACGAGCACGGCACGAACGTGGAGCTTCTCCTCGCCCACCCGACCGGCATCGTCGAGATGTACGCCGGGACGGCCGCGCCGGCGAAGATCGAGCTGCGCACCGACGGGGTGATGCGCAGCCCGCACGCCAAGGCGTATGCCGCGGGCCACCGGATGTACGGCTACGTCCAGTCCAACCTCATGTGGGTCATGGACATGGCCGCCATGGGGGAGCCGCTGACCTCGCACCTGTCCGGGGAGCTGAAGCGGGCCGAGTGAGCCCCCGGTGGGCCGGGAGGGCGGGTGCGCCCGCGGCATACAGTTGAGGGATGAGCGACCTCGGCGAGCGACTTCGGGCGAAGGGGATGCGGTTGACGCCTCAGCGTCAGCGCGTCCTCGACGCGGTGGCCCGTCTCGGGCACGCGAGCCCGGAGTCGATCGTCGAGGCGGTGGCCGCCGAGGAGGGCCCGGCGATGTCGGCCTCGACGGTCTACCGCTCGCTCGACGCGCTCCAGGAGCTCGGCCTGCTCAGCCACACGCATGTCGACCACCGGGTCCCGAGCTACCACCTGACGACCCACGCGACGCACGTCCACCTGCTGTGCCGGCGGTGCGGCTGGGTCGGCGAGGTCCCCGTCGAGGTCGCGCACGCCTTCGTCACCGACCTCGCCGAGCGGACCGGGTTCGCCGCCGACATCACCCACGCCGCGGTGCACGGGCTGTGCGCCCGCTGCGCCGCAGACCCGGCCGACGCGCCGACCCAGGAGGACCCCCCGTGAGCCCGACCGACCTGACCGCCTCGCCCCTGCTCGCCCGTCCGGGGGCCGTCGCCGCCGAGGGGCGCGACGCCGGCGTCGCCGCCCACTACGGCGACCCGCTGCGCGAGCAGCGCCTCCTCGAGGAGGGGCTGGCCGTCGTCGACCTCTCCCACCGCGGCGTCGTCATCGTCGGCGGGCCGGACCGGCTGTCCTGGCTGCGGTCGCTGACGACCCAGGAGGTGGCCGACCTCGCCCCCCGGACCTCGGTGGAGTCGCTCGTCCTGTCCCCGCACGGGCACATCGAGCACGACCTCCATCTCGTCGACGACGGGGAGCGCGCCTGGCTCACCGTCGAGCCCGGGACCGCGTCGGCGCTGCTCGCCTGGCTCGAGTCGATGCGCTTCATGCTCCGGGTCGAGATCGAGGACGTCACCGACCGGTATGCCGTGCTCGGCGAGCCGATGGCGGCCGAGTCCGCCCCCGGCGAGGCCCTGGCGTGGCGCGACCCATGGCCGGGGCCCGTCGGCGACACGGCGGCATACGGCGTGGTCGAGGGCCACCCCGGCGCCGACCGGGCCTGGCGCGAGCTCATCGTGCCGCGCGAGGGTCTCGCGGCGGCCGTCGGCGATCGGCCGCTGGCCGGCAGCTGGGCGGCCGAGGCGCTGCGGATCGCCGCCTGGCGGCCGCGGCTCGGCTTCGAGACCGACCACCGGACGATCCCGCACGAACTGGACTGGCTGCGCACCGCCGTTCACCTCCACAAGGGGTGCTATCGCGGCCAGGAGACGATCGCGAGGGTCCACAACCTCGGCAAGCCGCCGCGTCGGCTCGTCTTTCTCCACGTCGACGGCTCGACGCACCTGCTGCCCACCTCGGGCGCACCGGTCCTCGCGGGTCAGCGCGAGGTCGGCCGGGTGACCTCGGTGGCCCGGCACCACGTCGACGGGCCGATCGCCCTGGCCGTCGTCAAGCGGAACACCCCCGCGGATGTCGATCTTGTCGTAGACGGCCTGGCGGCGGCGCAAACTGTCGTCGTCACGCCGTGATCCACCGAAGGATCTCCTGACATCATGGGTGCCATGGCGACGACCCCTTCCCCGACCGGCACCCTCCTCACCGTCGCGCCCACCGGCGCCGAGCATGCGAAGGCCGACGTGCCGCAGCTGCCGACGACGCTCGAGGAGCTCGTCGAGACCGCGCGCCGGTGCGAGGCCGCGGGTGCCGCGCTCATCCACCTCCACATCCGGGACGACGAGCACCGGCCGACCCTCGACCCGGGCCGGCTCAAGGCCGCCGTCGACGCGGTCCGAGCCGAGACCGACCTCGTCGTCCAGCTCTCGACCGGGGGCTCGGTCCGCGACCCCCTCGAGGCGCGGCTCACCGTCCTCGACGCCGAGCCCGACTCGTGCTCGCTGACCTGCGGCACGACGAACTTCGGTGACGATGTCTTCCTCAACCCCTGGCCGTTCATGAGCGAGCTCTACGTCCTGGCTCAGGAACGGGAGGTCGTGCCCGAGTTCGAGCTGTTCGACCTCGGTCACGTCCACGCCCTGCGCCGGCTCATCGACACTCACGGCCTGCCGTTCGGGGGGAAGGTCCACGTCGACTTCGTCACCGGGGTCCCCGGAGCGATGCCCGCGACGACGGCGGCGCTCATGGCCGGCGTCGCCCTCCTCCCGCCCGAGACGACCTCGTGGTCGGTGACCGGCGTCGGCCGAGGGCACCTGCCGATGGTCGCCGCCGGCCTGTCCGCGGGCGGTCACCTGCGGGTCGGCATGGAGGACAACATCGTCTTCGCCCGCGGGCGGGTCGTGCAGCACAACGACGAGCTCGTCGCCCGGACCGCGCAGCTCGCGACGATCATGCAGCGCCCGCCGCTGAGCACCGACCAGGCCCGCGACCTGCTCGGCATCAAGGACCGGCGCGCCCGCTGACCCGCCCCGGTGAGGCGGCTCCCGCCGCCGAAATCTCATCGCGGCCCGGTCGCAGCGGTGTCACGATGAGATATCGGCGGCTCGAGGAGACGGTCGCCGGGCGGTGTCCACAACGTGGGCGGCACTCGGCGCGGCCGCCGGCGCTGTCCATAATTGGCGGTTATGCGTCCCATTCGATCTCTTCTGGGGTTTCCGGAGCTCGTCAACGAGAAGGCGGCCCGTACCGTCGCCGCGGCGGTCGCGGCCGTCGGCGCGCTGGCCCTGCTGCCCGGCTGGCACTGGCTCGTCCTCGTCCTCGCCGCCGGGTTCGCCCTCCGGGTGGCCTCCGGACCGCGGTTCGACCCGCTCGGCCTCCTCGCGACCAGGGTGGTCGCGCCGCGGCTCGGTGCGCCGCGTCTGGTCGCTGGGCCGCCCAAGCGGTTCGCCCAGGGGGTCGGCCTGGCCCTGACGAGCCTCGCGGCTGCCCTCGGCCTCGGTCTCGGTGCCGATGCCGTGCTCATGAGCCTCGTCGGACTCCTCGTCGGCTTCGCAACCCTCGAGGCGGCGCTCGGCTTCTGTGCCGGCTGCTACGCCTTCGGATGGCTCATTCGCCTCGGCATGGTCCCCGAGGAGGCCTGTGCCGCCTGCGCCGACATCTCGCTCCGGCGGCCGGAGGGCCTCGCCACCTGACCGGCCCAGGCCCCTTCGTTGGCCCGCTGACCTGCATGTATGCCGCCGCTGCGCGCCGGGCCCGGCGGCATACGCATCCCCGCTGATGCGGAGGGGCGCTGTCTCCGGTTTGCATTTTGCTAACTGGAGCAAGCATAATGGGGACATGAGCAGGAACCCCCTCAACGACCTGGCCGCCTTGGGCGACTATCTGCGCGAGCAGCGTCAGTCGGCCCGGCTTTCGCTGCGCCAGCTCTCCGAGCTCGCCGGGGTGTCCAACCCGTACCTCTCTCAGATCGAGCGCGGCCTCAAGCGGCCCAGCGCCGAGATCCTCCAGCAGCTCGCCAAGGGCCTCGAGGTCTCCGCGGAGTCGCTCTACGTCAGGGCCGGGATCCTCGACGAGCGCACCGACCAGCCGCTCGGCGTCTCCGACGTCCGGATGGCCATCGCCGCCGACCCCGACCTCACCGCCCGCCAGAAGGCGATCCTGCTCGACGTCTACGAGTCGTTCGTCGGCCTCGACGGCGCGGCCGCACAGCCGGCCGCAGCCGCCGAGAAGGCCGCCACCACGTCGACGAAGACGTCGACGAACAAGTCCACGAAGAAGTCAACGAAGAAGTCGACGAAGAAGTCGACGGACAAGCCGGCCACGGCCACGACGGGCCCGGCGACATCCGCCGAGCCGACCGCATCGACCCGAGCCGCGACGAAGCGGGCCGGCGGCCACTGACGGCCGGTACCCGCCGACCGCGCCAGCGGCCGGCCACGCCAGAGCAGCACCGCCCAGACCCACCACCGACCACCGAGCTTCCGAACCACCGCCAGATCACGAAGGAGCACGACATGACCGTTCTCGAGGACCTCCGCAAGTCGATCGACACCCCGTTCTACGCCGCCGTCGGCATGACCGACCGCGCCGTCGAGCTCGCCCGCGAGGCCCGTGAGCGCGCCGAGAAGCTGCGCGGCGAGCTCACCCCCGAGGTCGCCCAGGCCCGCGCCACCGAGGAGGCCACCAAGGCCCTCGGCCAGGTCAAGGAGCTCCCGGCGCTCGCCCTCAACCAGAGCCTCGTCGTCGCCGGCCGGGTGGCCGAGTCCTACGAGGAGCTCGCCCACCGCGGCGAGGACCTGCTCAAGCGGGTTCGCACCCAGCAGTCGACCAAGGACCTGCTGGCCCAGGCCGAGGCGACGATGTCGCTCGGCAAGGGCGCGATGACCTCGGCGCGCAGGGCCTACGCCGACATCGAGCGCTCCGCCAAGGCGACCTACACGACCGGCCGCCACGAGATGAACCGCGTCATCGACCTCTTCGGCGACCGCGTCGTCGGTGAGGCCAAGGTCACCGCGGTCGACGTCGAGGAGGGCATCAAGACGACCCGCACCGCCGCCAAGCGCACCCGGACGACGACGCGCAAGGCGACGACGCGCGCCCGCACCTCGGCGAAGGCGACCGGCACGAGCGCCCGCAAGACCGCCACGAAGTCGACCAGGGCCGCCAAGAAGGCCGCCGAGAAGGTCGGCGACTGAGCCTGAACCACTCAGCCCGGGTCGCGCCGTCTCGTGACCCGCTCGGGTGACCTCACGAGGTGACCCGGGACGAGCCGGGGGAGCGTCCTGCTCCCCCGGCTCATCGCGTCCGCCGGCGCCCGGCCCGCGCCACCCCGCCCCGCCCGGCGCCGCCTTCGCACCACCCCCGCGTTCGAGGTATTCCGAGCCGCCAGGTGGGCCATGGAATACCTCGATCGGAGGGGGAGGGATCCTCGGGGTTAGGGTCATCGCGTGCCAGAGCAGCCCGCCCCCCGACCCGGCTCCGCGCCCCGACCCGGCTCCGCGCCCCGACCCGGCTCCGCGCCCCGACCCGGCTCCGCGCCCCGACCCGGCTCCGCGCCCCGACCCGGCTCCGCGCCCCGACCCGGCTCCGCGCCCCGACCCGGCTCCGCCCCACCGGCGGTCCTCACCGATGCCGAGGTGCTCGTCCAGGTGACCCGGGGCGGATTCGTCGAGTCGGTCCACCGGGTCGCGGCCGTGGCGACCGACGCCACCGGAGCCGTCCTCCTCACGACGAGCGACCCGGCCGGCCCGGTCCTGCCCCGATCGGCGCTCAAGCCGGTGCAGGCCCTCGCCATGCTCCGGGCCGGTCTCGACCTGCCCGCCGGACCTGCTCGCCCTCGCCACGGCGAGCCACTCGGCGCAGTCCTTCCACCTGGACGGCGTGCGTCGCATCCTCGCCGGCGCGGGCCTCGCCGAGGCCGACCTGCAGAACACCCCCGACCTGCCCTACCCCGACGCCGAGCGCGCCGCCTGGCTCGCCGCCGGCCGCGGGCCCGCCTCGATCGTCCAGGGCTGCTCCGGCAAGCACGCGGCGATGCTCGCGACGTGTGTCGCGGCGGGCTGGGACACCACGACCTACCTCGACCCCGCCCACCCCCTCCAGCGCCTCGTGGCCGAGACCCTCGCCGAGATGGCCGGGGAGCCGGTGGCCGCGACGGTCATCGACGGCTGTGGCGCCCCGGCGATGGCCGTATCGCTCACCGGGCTCGCCCGGGCCTTCGGCCGGATCGCGGCCGCCGCGCCCGGCACCGACGAGGCCCGGGTGGCCGACGCGATGCGGGCCCACCCCGAGTTCGTCGCCGGGACCGAGCGCGACGTGACCGCCCTCATGCGGGGGACCGCCGGCGCGATCGCCAAGGACGGCGCCGAAGGGGTGTATGCCGTCGGCCTGCCCGACGGGCGCGGCGTCGCCGTCAAGGTCGCCGACGGGGCCGACCGGGCCCGGGCGGTGGCGCTCGCGGTCGTCCTGCGCCGGCTGGGGGTCCGAGTCCGCGGCATACCCGGTCCTTCAGTCCGCTCCCGTGCTCGGCCACGGGGAACCGGTCGGCGACGTCTCGGCCGTGACCGGCGGTGACCCGGGGTGAGGGCGGTCCTCCAGCGGGTGAGTCGCGCGGCCGTCATCGTGGACGGGCAGACCGTCGGTGCGATCGACCGCCAGGGTCTCCTCGCGCTCGTCGGCGTCACCCACGACGACGGGCCAACCGAGGTCGCCCTCATCGCCCGCAAGATCGCCGACCTGCGCCTCCTCGACGACGAACGGTCCGTCCTCGACGTGAACGCCCCGGTCCTCGTCGTCAGCCAGTTCACCCTCTATGCCGACACCCGCAAGGGCCGGCGCCCCTCGTGGAATGCCGCGGCCCCCGGCCCGGTGGCCGAGCCGGTGGTGGCCGCGGTCGTCGATGCGCTGCGCGAGAAGGGGATCGAGGTGGCCACCGGCAGCTTCGGCGCACACATGGAGGTCGAGATGGTCGGCGACGGTCCGGTGACGATCGTCCTCGAGAGCTGAGGTCAGTCGGCGGGCGCGACCGCGCTCCAGCCCACCGTCAGCTCGCCGAGCCGCCAGCGCGCCGGCCCGTCGAGGAGCGGCCAGCCGTGCCCGGCTGTCGCCTCCGCCATGGCCCGGAACCGTTGCCGCACACCGTATGCCGCGTGTCCGGCCGCCCTGGCCCACTGCTCGTCCAGCTCGCCGAGGAACGCGTGGACGGGTTCCCCCGGGACGTTGCGGTGGATGAGCGCCTTCGGGAGCCGCTCGGCGACGACCGACGGTCGCTCCAGCCCTCGCAGCCGCCAGGACAGGGTGAGCGACGCCGGCCCGGACGGCTCGACGGCCACCCAGGACGCGAGCCGCCCCAGCTCGTCACACGTGCCGTCGACGAGGAGGCCGTCCGGGGTGAGCCGGGAGCGGACCAGGTCCCACGCGCCAGGGACGTCCGCCTCGTCGTACTGCCGCAGCACGTTGAACGCGCGGACGACGAGCGGTCGGGCGCCCTCGTCGAGGGGGACCTCGAAGCCGCCGAGCCGGAAGCGCAGACCCGGACGCTCGAGCGGACCCGCGGCCCTGACCCGGGCCGGGTCGATCTCGATCCCGACGACCTCGACGTCGGGCCGGATGCTCCGGAGCCGGTCGGACAGCTCGAGGGCGGTGACGGGGGAGGCGCCGTAGCCGAGGTCGACGACGACCGGGGTCCCGGCGTGGGCGCGAAGCCGGCGGGCCTGGGTGCCGACGAGCCACCGGTCGACCCGGCGGAGCCGGTTGGGGTTCGTCGTGCCCCGGGTCACCACCCCGATCGGCCTGCTCCGTCCCACCGGGCCAGCGTAGGCCGCGGCATCCGGCATCGATGTGGACCGCGGGTCGTGGAGCGCGGGTCGTGGACCGCGGGACGCGGACCGCAGGCCGCGGTGGCAGACTTCCCGGATATGACCGAGATCGTCCGGCTGCCCCGGCCACCTCGACGGGTGGCGATGGTCAGCGTGCACACCTCGCCCCTGGCGCGGCCGGGCAGCGGCGACGCGGGCGGGATGAACGTCTACATCGTCGAGGTGGCCAAGCGGCTCGCCGCGCGGGGGACCGAGGTCGACATCTTCACCCGTCGCACGACCGCGACCCTGCCCCCGGTCGTCGAGCTCGCCCCGGGTGTCCAGGTCTGGCACATCGCGGCAGGTCCCTACGAGGGTCTGTCCAAGGAGGACCTGCCCGGCCAGCTCTGCGCCTTCGCGGCGGGGATGATGCGGCTGGCCGCGCGCGCCCCCGAGAACCACTACGACCTCGTCCACAGCCACTACTGGCTCTCCGGCCAGATCGGCTGGCTCGCCGCCGACCGGTGGGACATCCCCCTCGTCCACACGATGCACACGATGGCCCGGGTCAAGAATCTCCACCTCGCCGCGGGCGACACCCCCGAGCCGTCCGGCCGGGAGATCGGCGAGGCCCAGGTCGTCGAGGCCGCCGACCGCCTCGTCGCCAACACCGAGGGCGAGGCGCGCGAGCTCATCGAGCTGTACGCCGCACCCCCGGCGAAGGTCGTCGTCGCCTCGCCGGGCGTCGACCTCGAGGTCTTCTCGCCCGGCTCCCGCGCGCAGGCGCGTCGCGAGCTGGGAGTGGAGCCGGACGCCCGCCTCGTCCTCTTCGTCGGCCGGATCCAGCCGCTCAAGGCGCCGGACATCGTCATCCGCGCCGCGGCCGAGATGGTCCGGCGCCGGCCGCAACGGCGGGACCGGCTCCGGGTCGCCGTCCTCGGCGGTGCGAGCGGCGCCGGGGTCCGCACCCCGATGGGCCTGGACGTCCTCGCCGGCGACCTCGGCATCGCCGACCTCGTCCGGCTCGTCGAGCCGGTCGAGCGGGCGACTCTCGCCCAGTGGTACCGCGCCGCCGATGTCGTGGCGGTGCCGTCGTACAGCGAGTCCTTCGGGCTCGTGGCGGCCGAGGCCCTCGCCTGTGGCACGCCGGTCGCGGCCGCGAACGTCGGCGGTCTGCCGACGGCGGTCGGCGACGCCGGCGTCCTCGTCGACACCCATCACGTCCGCGACTGGGTCGACGCGCTGAGCGGCCTGCTCGACGACGATGCCCACCGCCGAGAGCTCGGGGAGCGGGCAGTCCGCCGGGCGAGCGGCTTCGGCTGGGACCGGACCGTCGACCGGCTCAGCGAGGTCTACACCGAGGCCCTCACCCTGCCCCGCACCGCGTCGATCAACGACGCCGACCAGCTCGCCGGCATCCCGTCGGCGGTGATCCCGTGAACCCGACGGCCGGGAGCGGCGGCTCGATGCGCGAGCGGGTCCTCGCGGCGATCATCGAGTTCGCCGAGGCGAACGGCATCGAGTGGGAGCAGGGCTCGCGGGATGGCGAGCTCGTCGTCATCCTGCCCGGTGAGAAGAAGCTGCAGACGGTCGTCTCGCTCGTCGCCTCCGAGACCGAGCTGTCGGTCTCGACGTTCGTGATCCGCAACGCCGACGAGAACCACGAGGAGTTCTACCGCTTCCTCCTGCGCCGCAACCTGCGCCTGCCCGGTCTCGGGTATGCCGTCGACGGCAGCGGCGACGTCTACCTCGCCGGCCGGCTCCCCGCCGCGGGGATCGACGCGGCATACCTCGACCAGCTGTTCGGCGTCGTGCTCGACGCCTCGGACACGCCGTTCAACGAGCTGCTCGCGATCGGGTTCCTCACCTCGATGCGGAAGGAGTGGGACTGGCGGGTCACCCGCGGGGAGAGCCTGCGCAACCTCGAGGCGTTCCGTCCCCTCCTCGAGCGCGAGGGCGACCCCCCGCCCGAGTGAGATCGGGGCTACGGCGGGCGGCGGCGGGGGCACCGTGGCGGGATCACTAGGCTTGGGTCCATGACGGCATACACGCTCATCCTCCTGCGCCACGGCGAGTCCGAATGGAACAAGCTCAACCTCTTCACCGGCTGGGTCGACGTCGACCTGTCCGAGAAGGGACGCACCGAGGCGGTCCGCGGCGGCGAGCTCATGCGGGAGGCGGGGCTCCTCCCCGACGTCGTCCACACCTCGGTGCTCCGCCGGGCCATCACGACGGCGAACCTGGCCCTCGACGCGTGCGACCGCCACTGGATCCCGGTCCGGCGCAGCTGGCGGCTCAACGAGCGGCACTACGGCGCGCTGCAAGGACTCGACAAGGCCGCGACCCGGGACAAGTACGGCGACGAGCAGTTCATGCTGTGGCGCCGCAGCTTCGACACCCCGCCGCCGGAGATCGAGGTCGGCAGCGAGTTCGACCAGACGAACGACCCCCGGTATGCCGGTGTCGACGTCCCGCTCACCGAGAGTCTCTCGCTCGTCATCCCTCGGATGATGCCGTACTGGGAGAACGACATCCAGGCAGACCTGCGGGAGGGCAGCACGGTGCTCGTCACCGCTCACGGCAACAGCCTGCGTGCGCTCGTCAAACACCTCGACCGGATCAGCGACGACGACATCGCCGGCCTCAACATTCCCACCGGGATGCCGCTGGTCTATTCCCTCGGTGAGGACTTCATGCCGGTCAGGCCGGCCGAGTACCTCGACCCCGAGGCCGCCGCCGAGGCCGCCGCCGCCGTCGCCAACCAGGGCAAGAAGTAGCCCTAGGGGCGAAGGTCGAACGGGTCGCCGGGGCCCTGCTGCCCGTCGACCGACACCATGTGCAGCCGGGAGCCGTCGGCGGCCAGCGTGCGGAGCACGAGCTGCTGGCCCGGCGCCGTGGGCGCAGCGGTCAGCATCGCCGTGTGGTGAGGGATGCGTGTCGGCTCCGGTGCCACGGAGCGCCGGGTCGCCGTGGCGACGAGCTGGACCGCGTCCGCTCCCGGCGCCGCCACGGCATACACCCGTGACCCGTCGCTGCCCTTGACGACGAGCTGGGTGCACGGTGGAGGCCGCCTCGCGCCGGGCGGCTGGACCGCGAGGTGCCCACCCCGCCACCGGTAGCGCCCGTCCACGCGGAGCCGGACGGCGGTGGAGGTGAGCAGCCGTCCGGTCGGCAGCCGGTATGCCGTGCACGCGATGTCGCCGACGAGCACCCTCCGGCCGCCGCCCGCAACGGACACCGTGGTCCGTGCGAGGGGCCCGCGGAAGCCGGGCAGCACCCGGACCCAGCGCACCGCCTGGCCGGTGGCGTCGGCGACCCGGGCCGCGGTCTCCCGGGCCACCTCGGCCGACCAGCGCTCCCCCGAGCATTGGCCGCACGACGGCGCGGACACCCCGGACGGAGCGAGGTCGGCACCCAGCGGTGGGCCGTCGTAGCCGCCGGTCTGGACCCGCACGGCGGGCAGGCTCGTGCCGAGCAGCTCGGTGACCGCGACGCCGTCGCGCATCGGGAGGGTGTGGAACGTGCGCAGCGGCCCCCCGTCCCGGCCGAAGGAGACGTGACCGGACAGCTGGGCCTGCTGCTCGCCCGGCGACGCGAGGACCACCACGGGCGTTCGCCCCCGATCGACCGGCCCCGCGAGGACGAGCGCCGTCTCGTCCTGCGACGTGACGTGGGACGTGCGAAGTCCGCCCGCGACGACGCGCACCCGGGCCAACCCCGGCGTCGCCGACGGCTCCCAGCCGACGACCAGGGCCGAGCCTGCGACCCGGCCGGCAAAGAGGAGCCGGGCGCGAGTCGGCCACCCGCGCTCGGCGGCCGCGACGACGCTCCGGTCGTGCGCGAGGTCCCCGCGCGGGCGCCAGGTCGTGAAGGGGATCGCGGCGGCGGAGGGCGCCGGCGTGGGGCTCGTCGGACCGGCGGCGGGGCTCCCGGTGGCCGGTGCCGCCCCCGGCCGTCCACAGCCGTGACGGCCAGGGCGCCGGCGACGAGCGCGAGGGCCGCGACCGTTGCCGCCACGAGGCCGTAACGCCGGCGTCGCTGTCGGTGGCGCCGACGGACCGCCCGCATCGGGTCGGCCGCGGTGAGGAGGCCCCGGGCGCCGTCGAGGCGCAGCCGCAGGGCCGCGTCCAGGGCGGACGTCACGTCGAGCGGCCATGGAGCCAGGCGCGCCGCCGCCCGAGCCGCCTCGTGGGCGTCGCCCACCGCCTCCAGGCCCGCGTCGCGCGCCGCCGCGAGCTCGGCGCACGGGCGGCCCAGCGCGAGGGCGGTCTCGGCCGCGTCGATGCCCTCGACGTGCTCGACCCCGAGGGCGAGACGGGCGAGGAGGGGCAGGGCGGCATACGCCTCGTCGACGGCGACGAGCACGTCGTCGGCGGCCAGGGTGGGTCGCTCGGCAGCGGCGGTGCCGCCCGCCTCGAGGAGCCGGCGCAGCAGCGCCGCGCGCGAGGTCGCAGTCGGCGTCCCCTCACCCAGGACCCGCGGTCCATCGGCGAGGGTGTCGGCGAGGCTCTCGGCGGCCAGGGCAGCCGCGCGGGACGGGTCGAGGCAGACGAGGTATGCCGTCCCGGCCAGCGGGACGTACCGCGCCGCGACGAATGCCGCGACGTCGTCGGCCGGCCCGCTCCTCACCGAACCAGTGTGCTCCGGGCGCGGGACGGTGCCCGCACCGGGTCGGGGCCTGCGGTCAGACGTCGAAGAGCGACCCGCCGTCGAAGGGGTCGCGCCAGCGGACGAGATCGCCGAAGGCGTAGGCGCGGATCGGGCCGTCCGCGCGGTCGAGGACGACGAGGCGGACCCGGTCCGGCAGCAGCGCCGCGGGGGCGCTCACCGTCCCGACGTGCCCGACGAGCGGGACTCGCGGCTCGCGTCGGCTCACGCCGGTGGGCGAGGTCTCGACGAGCCGGACGGCCGCCGCGTCGGGGACGGCGCAGACGTAGTGCACCGCGCCGTACCCGTCGACGCCGGTGATCTGCAGGCACGGCCGGACCGCCGCTCGCGCGCCCCCGGGAAGGAGGGTGAGCCGTCCGCCGCCGGGCCAGGCCGGGTCGCCGTCGGAGAACCGGAGGGCCGACGACACGAGCGTCGTCCCGTCCGGCAGGTCGTACCGCGCGCACGCGAAGTCGCCGCTGCGCACGATCGGCTCACCCACGTCGTCGTACCCCGTGACGACCCGGGCGACCGGGCCCACCGCGAGCGTCCTCGCGCGGACCGCGCTCGCCGGCAGACCGGTGGCCGCCGTGATGCGCGAGACGGCGGCGGCGCTCGTCCGGGCGCTCCACTCGCTCGCGGTGCAGCCGCCGCAGGCGGGCACCGGCATCTGGAACGTCGGCTCGGCCTGGTTGACCGCCGGGCCGTCCAGGCCGGTCAGCCGCACCCGTAGGCCGGGCAGCACCGGCTGGTCGACGCCGACGGAGGCCGGCAGGGTCAGCTCGCCGACCCCGTCCTCGAGCCGCCACGACCGCCACTGGCGCAGCGCGCGGCCTCCCGCGGCGTACGCCACCGTCGCCGAGGTCTCGGCCCGGGTGACGTCGGGGCGGCCGAGGACGAGCACGGGCACCGTCGCCGCGGTGGGGATCCCGATGAGCGCCATCGCGGTCGGGACGCCCCCGATGTCATACCCCCGGTCGGCCACCCCGTCGCGCGGCTGGCCGTTCGGCCCGATGAGGGTGCGCACCCGGTAGGTCCCTTCCGTCGCCGGGGTGAGCCCGACGATGAACCGGCTGCCGCCGAACACCCCGGCATACAGCAGCCGCGTGTCGCTTCCCCAGCGGGTCCGGACGGTGGTCCGCACGCCGGGGTTGGTGGCCAGGCCGCCGCGGACCGGCCAGGTGAGCGCGTCCCCCCAGGTCACGCCCGGTGCCGCGGCGACGGGTGCGGCGGGCGGCTCTCCGCGGACCTGGACGCCGACGAGCGTGGCGACGAGGGCGGCGGCGACCGCGAGGGCGGTGCCGACGAGGGCCCGCCTGCGCCGGCCGGAGCGTCGGGCCGCGGCCACGAGGGCGACGGGGTCCGCGCCGCTCTCCACGGTCGCCTGTCGCGACTCCAGCGCGACGTCCAGGGCGTGCCACACCGGTGCCGGGAGACCGGTCCCGTCCGGGGATGCTTCGGCGTCCGGTGCGGCCTCGGCGGTCGGCCGGGGCCCGCCGGCGTCGCCGCCGCGGCGCAGGCGAGCCACCGCCTCGGTGTATGCCGCGAGCACGCTCGGGAGCCCCGCCTCCAGCGCGGCGCGGACCCGGGCGACGGACAGCCCGGACTCGAAGGCGGCGCCGACGGCATCGTGGCCCTCGAGATGGCGCAGGGCGAGGGTGACCCGGGCGGCCACGGGGAGGGCGTCGAAGGCGGCGAGCATCGCGCCGGTCAGCTCGTCGGCCGGGCCCGAGGGGAGGCCGACGCCCGGCCGCAGGTCCCGCTCGTGTCCCTCGTCGGCGGCATCGAGGGCGGCGACGAGGCGGCGTCGGGCCGTGGCGGCCGGAGTCCCCTCCTCGATCACCTCGGCCCAGTCATCGAGGACGGCGGCGAGCACCTCGACGGTGCGCCCGACGGCCGCGCTCCGGTCGCCGGTGACGAGGCACGCGGTCCGCACCAGGTCCGGCCAGCGCGCGAGGACGAACTCCTCGGCGCCGCGGTCGGAGCGGTGGCCCATCCGTCCAGTCTGCCTCAGCGGGCGCCCTCAGATCAGGCCCGACGAGGGTGGGGCGACCTCGAAGGGGTCGACCCAGCGGACGAGGTCGTTGAACGGCCAGATGTCGATGACCTCGCCCTCGGCGTTGCGCGTGGTCAGCACCCGTTGGGTGGGGACGAGGTCGGGGCGGGCCTCGATCTCGACCACCCGCTCTCCGGCGCGCAGCCGCGGTCCGGCGGGCAGCGTCGTCATCGGGCTCGCCGGCGAGAGCTGGACCGTCGCCGCTCCCGGTGCGGCGGCGAGATAGGTGACGACTCCCCGGGCGTCGACCGAGACGAGCTGGAGGCAGGGCCGGCGCTCGGGGTCGCCGGAGCGCACCGCCGACAGCTCACCGCCCCACGAGGTCGTCAGCGTGCCCGACCGGACCCGGATCGCCGACGAGGCGAGGACCGCGCCGGACGGCAGCCGGTAGAGCGCACAGGCGAGGACCCCGGTGGCGGTGGGTGCGCCGGGCACCTCGGTGGTCCGGGACTCGGCGGGTGCGGCGACGGCCCGGCCACCGGTCGGGCCGTGGATCGCCGTGGAGACGAGCGTGCCGAGGGCGATCTGCTGGGTGCGGATCTCGGACTCCTCGAGCCCGGTGGCAGCGGCGATGCGGGCGACCGCGGCGGCGCTGGTCCGCGCCGCCCACGCCTCGTCCGAGCAGTCCGGGCACGTGGGGACCGGCATCTGCTGCGCCGGGATGTCCTCGTTGACGGGTGGTCCGTCGTAGCCGGCCAGCCGGACCCGCAGCGCCGGGAGCAGCGGCTGCCCCGCGGACGGCGTCGCCGCCAGCTCGATCCGGCCGACCCCGCCGACGAGGGGGGCCGCGACCCACGACCGGGACGGTTCGCCGCCGGCCGCGAGGGCGACGTGGGTGGAGGTCTCGGCGATCCTCGTCGTGGGGCGAGCGAGGACGAGGAGCGGCACGCCGGTCGACGTCGCGGCGCCCCGCACGGCGAGGCCCTGCGGTGGCCCGGTGACGGAGTAGGAGTGCGTCCGGGCGGCGGCCAGGTCGGCGCCCGCCCCGGCGACGAGGACGTCGATCCGCTGGGGGGTCGCGAGCCGGCCCGAGTCGTAGCCGACGACGATGCGGCTCGTTCCGACCGTCCCGGCGAAGAGGAGGTGGCTGCCGGGACCCCACTGCCCCCCCGCGGTCCGGAGCACCGTCGGGTCGGTGGTGAGCTCGCCCCGCGCCGGCCAGGTCTGGACGGTCGCCCAGGCGGCATCGGTCGCCGGGGCGGAGGGCAGCACGACCGGCCGGGCGGGGGGCTGCGGCGCGGGTGCGGACGTGAGCAGGAGCGCACCCACGACGGCGGCGGCGAGGACGGCGATGACGGCGAGGCTGCTCTCGGTACGCCGTCGCCTGGTGCGGCCGACGCGCCGCGCGACGAGCCGGCCGGGTGCGGGGACGTCGGGGTCCTCACGGAGTATGCCGTCGAGCATGGCGGCGACGTCGGCCTCCGCGGGGTGTCCCGGTGGCCTGGTTCCCGATGAGATCACCGCGGCGTCGCGGACCTCGGCGAGGTGGCGGCGGGCTTCGACGACCGCGGCGGTGGTCTCGTCGACGTCGCGGTCGAGCGCCGCGGCGACCTCGGGGGCGCCCAGGCCCTCGACATGGTCGAGGGCGATGGCGAGCCGCGCCGTGACCGGCAGCGCGGCATACGCCGTGCGCAGGGCGGTGGCCACCCCGTCCTCGGGGCCGCCCAGGGCGTCGAGCGGCGGCGACGGCGGTCCCGGATCGGGCCCGGCCCCAGGCTCGGTGCGCTCGGCCAGCCTGCGGATCAGGCCGTCCCGGGCCGCGGCCCCGGGCGCGAGGTCGGGGGAGCGCCAGTGCACGACCACCGCGGCCAGGGCGGCCGCGCTCGCCTCGGTGGCGGCCCTGCGCTCACCGGTGACCAGCCGCGCGGTGGCGGCGAGCTCCGGCCACCGCGCCGCCACGAACTCGGCGGCCTCCTCGCTGCCCCGGCGCATGTGCCTCAGTATGCGCTGAGCCACGCCGGGTGGGGCGCGGCCCGTCTCGTGACGGCCGGGTCAGGCGCCCGAGCCGATGTGGTCCTCGTCGTCCTCATGGCTGTACTCGGCGTCGTCGAACTCCCCGGTGACGAGGTAGACGACGCGCCGGGCGATCGACACGGCGTGGTCGGCGTAGCGCTCGTAGTACCGGCCGAGGAGCGCCATGTCGACGGCAGTCTCCGTCGAGTGACCCCACGAGCCGTCGTCGAGCCGCTTGTAGAGGTCGCGCTGCAGGTCGTCCATCTCGTCGTCGTCGCGCTCGATCTGGCGGGCGCCCTCGACGTCGCGGGTCGCGATGATCGTCCCGGCCTTGGTGACGATCCGCTCGGCGACCTGCCCCATCTGGAGGATCGTTGCGCGGAACTCCGCAGGCACGGCGGAGTTGGGGTAGCGCAGCCGGGCCACCTGGGCGACGTGCCGGGCGAGGTCGCCCATCCGCTCCAGGTCCGAGCTCATCCGCATGCTCGTGACGACCATCCGCAGGTCGGTCGCGACCGGCTGCTGACGCGCGATGAGGTCGATCGTCATCCCGTCGAGGTCCTCGCGGACCCTGTCGATGTCGGCGTCGGCCGCGATGACGGTCTCGGCGAGCTGGAGGTCGGCGTCGAGCAGGGCGGTCGTCGCCCGCTCCATCGCCGAGGTCGCCAGCCGGGTCATGTCGACCAGGCCGGAGGTCACTCGGCCGAGCTCCTCGTGGAACAGTTCGCGCATTCTTTCCTCGTCCTCATCGGCCGGTCGGGGCCGGCTCGTCGTCGTCGTTCGGGTGCGTCGTCCGGGCCGATCGGGCCCACGACGGGCGTCCCGGCATCGGCTGGTTGGACCCAGTGTGCCGCCTCGCCGCCCCGGCAGCGTGGCACGGAGCGGTGAACACGCACCAGAGGGAAGGTGAACATCTGTCGCCGGGCGTGCGGAACGGCCCGGTGAGCGCACGGTTGACCGTTCGCCCGCCCGTACGCTGGTGGGGTGGATCCAACGGCAGCCGCACTGCTCGGCGGTGGGGTCGGGCTCGTCCTCGGCGCCGCCGCCGTCGTCGCTGCGCGCTACTCGGAGCTGACCCGGACGCGGCTGCCCGATCCCACCCCGCCGGCGCTCCCGGCCGGCGTCTCGGACGTCCTCGCCGTCCTGCGCTCCATCGCCGTCGTCCTCGACGCCTCCGACGCCGTCGTCAACACCTCCGCCTCGGCGGTGTCCTACGGCCTGGTCCGAGGCGGTGAGCTCGTCAGCCGCGACCTGCGCGACCTCGTCCGGCGCACCCGACGCGACGGGGTCATCCGCGAGGTCGAGATCGAGCTGACCCGCGGTGACGTGACCGGCGCGGTCATGCGCGCCAGGGTCGCGCCGCTCGGAGCCTCGCACGTCCTCCTCCTCGCCGACGACCACACCCAGGCGCGTCGGGTCGAACAGATCCGCCGGGACTTCGTCGCAAACATCAGCCACGAGCTGAAGACCCCGGTCGGCGGGATCTCGCTCCTCGCCGAGGCGATCCAGGATGCCCGCGACGATCCCGAGGCGGTGGCCCGGTTCGCCCAACGGATCCAGACCGACTCCACCCGGCTGACCCGTCTCGTCCAGGACATCGTCGAGCTCTCCCGGCTCCAGGTGGCCGACACCCTCCACGAGCCGGACCTCGTCGACATCGCGGCGGTCCTCACCGAGTCGACCGACCGGGCCCGGATCCGCGCCGACGCCGTCGGGATCACCCTCGAGGTGTCCGCCCCGCCCGGGCTCGCCGTCTTCGGCGATGCCGAACTGCTCGCCACGGCCGTGGGCAACCTCGTCACCAACGCCGTCAACTACTCCGAGGGCGGCACCCGGGTCGCCATCGGTGCCCGCAGCCGGGACGACAACGTCGAGATCGCCGTCTCCGACCAGGGCCACGGCATCCCGGCCTCGGAACAGGAGCGGATCTTCGAGCGGTTCTACCGCGTCGACCCAGCCCGGTCGCGCGCCACCGGGGGCACCGGCCTGGGGCTGGCCATCGTCAAGCACGTGTGCGCCACCCACGGCGGCACCATCTCGGTGTGGAGCGAGGAGGGGCAGGGTTCGACGTTCACGATGACCCTTCCGTCCGCCCCCGTCCCCGAGGCCGCCGCACTCCCGCCACACCCCGTCGCCAGGCGCGCCCGCGCCGCGGCCAGCCAAGGAGGACCCACCGCATGACCCGCATCCTGGTCGTCGAGGACGAGGTGTCGTTCTCGGACCCGCTCTCCTACCTGCTCACCAAGGAGGGCTACGACGTGACGGTTGCCGAGACCGGCCCGGACGGGCTCACCGAGTTCGACCGCCGCGGTGCCGACCTCGTCCTTCTGGACCTGATGTTGCCGGGACTGTCCGGAGTCGACGTATGCCGCGCGCTGCGGCAGCGCTCGAACGTGCCGGTCATCATGCTGACCGCCAAGGACAGCGAGATCGACAAGGTCGTCGGGCTCGAGCTCGGCGCCGACGACTACGTGACGAAGCCGTACTCCACCCGGGAGCTTCTCGCGCGGATCAAGGCGGTCCTGCGTCGAGGCGGCGAGGGCGAGGACCTCGCTCCGGCGACGCTCGAGGTGGGGCCGGTGCGGATGGACGTCGAGCGGCATACCGTGACGATCGACGGAGACCCGGTCTCCCTCCCGCTCAAGGAGTTCGAGCTGCTCGAGATGCTGCTGCGCAACGCGGGCCGGGTGCTCACCCGGCTGCAGCTGATGGACCGGGTCTGGGGGAGTGACTACGTCGGGGACACCAAGACCCTCGACGTCCACGTCAAGCGGCTGCGCGCGAAGCTCGAGCCGGACCCGGCGACCCCTCGGTACATCGTCACGGTGCGCGGGCTGGGCTACAAGCTCGAGGCCTGAGCACGGCCTCGGCCGTGGGCGCGCCGGCCCGGCGGGTCGAGCGCGGCGCCGAAGGGGAGTCAGCTGGCGGTGGGGCTCGGCGTCTGGCCCGCGTAGTAGCCGTCGGGCGGCAGCACGGGGACCTTGACGACGGTCACCCCGGCCTCGGCCGTCTCGACCTGAAGGGTGATGAGTGCCCCTGGCGCGGCCGGCACCGACGGCAGGGTCATCTCGGTGTCGCCGGCGCCACCGGCGGCCAGGGTCATCGAACCCTTCGGGCCGACGCTGGCCCGGACGACGTCGGCCGTCCCACCCGAGGGCTGGCTGACCGAGAAGCGCACGGTGGCCGTGCCGGTGCCGGTGTTGACGACGTGGCCGACGACGACGCCGGGGCCGCCCTTCTCGGACGCGACGACGAGCAGGTCGCGGATCTGGACCGCCCCGAGGTCGACGGGGACGCCGTCTGCGGTCTGGACGTTGACGTTCGTCTGGACGGGCGAGAGGCTCGAACAGCCGCCGAGGACAAGCGAGCCCGCCACGGCGGCGGCAGCGGCGGCGACGCGGAGCGCGGCGGCCGGGGCGAGTCGGGTAGTCACGGGGACAGCGTAGCGGCCGCTCCCACGGCGCGCCCGGACCCGCCCGTCGCCGGACGTGCGCCGGCCCGGAATGGACCGGAGAGAGCATGTTTCCGTGGGGTATGTCAACCCCCGATTCGCTTCCCTCACAAGCCTTTTGAGGCCTCCCACCTGCACAAACGCTTTCGCGTTCGATTCTCGTCGTCGGTAGGCGCGTGTTATCCTGGACGTCGCGAAAGGGGATAACAGCACATGGTCTTCAAGGTCGGCGAAACGGTCGTGTACCCCCACCACGGGGCCGCGCGCATCGTAGAGATCAATACCCGCACCATCAAGGGCGAGGAGAAGCTCTACCTCAAGCTCAAGGTCGCACAGGGCAATCTCGACATCGAGGTTCCCGCCGAGAACTGCGACCTCGTCGGCGTCCGTGACGTCGTCTCCAAGGAGGGCCTGGACAAGGTCTTCGAGGTCCTACGCGCTCCCTACGCAGAGGAGCCGACGAACTGGTCCCGCCGGTTCAAGGCCAACCTCGAGAAGCTCGCCTCCGGCGATGTCATCAAGGTCGCCGAGGTCGTGCGCGACCTGTGGCGCCGCGACAAGGACCGGGGCCTCTCGGCGGGTGAGAAGCGCATGCTCGCCAAGGCCCGCCAGATCCTCGTCTCCGAGCTCGCCCTCGCCGAGAAGACCGACGAGGACAAGGCCGAGTCCATCCTCGACGAGGTGCTCGCGTCCTGAGCGAGAACCCGCACGTGAGCGACGCCGACATTCCCCTCGGGGGTGTCGGCGTCGTCCTCGTGGCAGCGGGGACCGGCAGCCGGCTCGGCGGCGAGGTCCCCAAGGCCTTCGTCGACCTCGCCGGAGCGCCGGTCGTCGACCACGCCGTGCGCGGCCTGCGCGAGGTCCCGGACATCGACCACATCGTCCTCGTCGGCCCGCCCGGGCACGTCCATGAGCTCGCCCTCCGGTATGCCGAAGACCCCCGGCTCGTCGTCGTCGCCGGGGGAGCGGAACGGTCGGACTCGGTCGCCGCCGGGCTGGAGCTCCTCGAGCCGTCCTGCGAGATCGTCCTCGTCCACGACGCGGCCCGCTGCCTCACCCCACCCGACGTCTTCGAGCGGGTCATCGCCGCGGTCCGCGCGGGCGACCCGGGAGTCGTGCCGGGCCTGCCGGTCGTCGACACCGTCAAGACCGTCGACGCCGAGGGGCTCATCACGAGCACCCTCGACCGGTCCTCGCTCCGGGCCGTCCAGACCCCGCAAGGGTTCGCGCGCGACGTGCTCGTCGCGGCATACGCCTCCGGGCAGGCGGCCACCGATGACGCCGCGCTCGTCGAGCTGACCGGCCACCACGTCCGCGTCGTCCGAGGCGATCAGCTCGCCTTCAAGATCACGACGCCCGCCGACGTCGCCCACGCCACCAGGCTGCTGGCTCCCTCGGCCGGCTGAACCATGGCCGGCGCACCACGGGTCGGCATCGGCGTCGACGTCCATGCCCTCGCGCGCGAGGGCAGCGACCGCGAGCTGTGGGTCGGCGGCATCCACTGGCCCGGCGAACGGGGGCTCGACGGCCACTCCGACGCCGACGTCGCCTGTCACGCCGCGTGCGACGCCCTCCTGTCGGCGGCCGGGCTCGGCGACCTCGGTGCGCAGTTCGGCACCTCGCGACCGGAGTTCGCCGGGGCGAGCGGCGTGCGCTTCCTCGCCGAGACCGCCCGGCTGCTGAGCGAGGCGGGCTTCGACGTCGGCAACGTCGCGGTCCAGGTCATCGGCAACCGGCCCCTGATCGGCACGCGACGCGCGGAGGCCGAGGCGATCATGGGCGAGGCGCTCGGCGCCCCGGTGTCGCTGAGCGGCACGACGAGCGACGGGCTCGGCCTGACCGGCCGCGGCGAGGGCATCGCCGCCGTGGCGACCGCCGTCGTGCTCCGTCGCTAGCTGCCGGCGGAGGTGCCCGGGGCCCGGCCGCGGGCGCGAGCACCGGGTGGGGCGATGGGCCGGTGCGCGCCGGTAGCCTTTGCGGGTGACCCTCAGACTGTTCGACTCCATGTCGCGCGAGCTGCGCGACTTCGTCCCCGTCGTCCCCGGGAAGGTCGGCATCTACATCTGCGGGCTCACGACCCAGGCGCCGCCACACCTCGGCCATGTCCGCTTCGCCGTCGCCTTCGACGTGCTGCGTCGCTGGCTCGAGATCGGCCACGGCTACGATGTGACCCTCATTCGCAACGTCACCGACATCGACGACAAGATCCTCACCCGCTCCGCCGAGTCCGGCGAGGCGTGGTATGCCGTGTCCTACCGCAACGAGATGGAGACGGCCGACGCCCTGGAGAGCCTCGGCGTGCTCCCGCCGACGTACGAGCCGCGGGCGACGGGCCACGTCCCGGAGATGGTCTCGCTCATGGAGACCCTCGTCGCCCGCGAGCACGCCTATGCCGCGCCGGACGGCAGCGGCGACGTCTACTTCGACGTCAAGAGCTGGCCGGAGTACGGCGCGCTCACCCATCAGCGGCTCGACGACATGGCCGCCGCCGAGGACGCCGACCCGCGTGGCAAGCGCGATCCGCGCGACTTCGCGCTCTGGAAGGGGCACAAGGCCGACGAGCCCGACACGGCGTCGTGGCCGACGCCGTTCGGCGAGGGGCGCCCGGGCTGGCATCTCGAGTGCTCGGCCATGGCTCGAAAGTATCTCGGCGACACCTTCGACATCCACGGCGGCGGCGTCGATCTTCGCTTCCCCCACCACGAGAACGAGCTGGCGCAGTCCCGCGCCGCCGGCCTTGGCTTCGCGAACTACTGGCTGCACAACGCGTGGGTGACGACCGGCGGGGAGAAGATGAGCAAGTCGCTCGGAAACTCGCTGCGGGTCGGCGAGGTGACCCGTCACCACCGCCCACTCGCAGTCCGCTACTACCTCACCGCGGCGCACTACCGGTCGACGATCGAGTACCACCCGGGATCGATCGAGGAGGCGGGGGCGGCCGTCGAGCGGATCGAGGGGTTCCTACGCCGTGCCCTGCCCGGGGAGTCGAGCGCGGTCCCGACCGGCGAGGTGACCCTGCCGGCGGAGTTCGCCGAGGCGATGGACGACGACCTCGGCGTCTCCGGCGCGCTCGCCGTCGTCCACGACCAGGTCCGTGCCGGCAACACCGCCCTCGATGACGGCGACACCGAGGTCGCGGCCGACCTGGCCCACGTCGTCGTCGCGATGACCGAGGTCCTGGGCGTCAACCCGCTCGCCCCCTCCTGGGGGGCCACCGACTCCGGCTCCGCCGACGCGCTCGCCGCCCTCGACTCGCTCGTCGGCGATCGGATCGCGGCCCGCTCGGCCGCCCGCTCGGCCCGTGACTACGCCACCGCCGACACGATCCGCGACGAGCTCGCCGCCGCGGGCGTTCTCGTCGAGGACACCGCCGGCGGGGCCCGGTGGACCCTCGCCCGTGGGAAGGCCGACTGACATGGCAGGCAACTCCCGTCGTCGCGGTGCGGTGCGCAAGACCGGATCGAAGAAGGGCGCGACCGTCGGCTCCGGCGGCCAGCGCCGCAAGGGCCTCGAGGGCAGGGGGCCCACGCCCCGCGCCGAGGAGCGCCCCAACCACAAGGCATACCGGGGCGCCGGTGCGTCCGGGGGACAGGGTGGCTCCGGTGCCGGCCGCCGCGGGGGCGGTCGGTCCGCCGCCTCGAGCGAGATCGTCGCCGGACGCAACGCGGTGGTCGAGGCCCTGCGGGCCGCCGTGCCGGTGACGACGATGTACGTCGCCGGTCGGGTCGACAGTGACGACCGGGTCAAGGAGGCGCTGACGACGGCGACCCAGCGCGGCATACCCGTCCTCGAGACCCCGCGTGGCGAGCTGGACCGGCTCACCGACGGCGCGGTCCACCAGGGGCTGGCGATCCAGGTCCCGCCCTACGAGTACGTCCATCCCGGCGACCTCGTCGACCCCGAGCGGCCGGGCATCCCCCTCGTCGTGGCCCTCGACGCGATCACCGACCCCCGCAACCTCGGGGCGATCATCCGCTCCGTCGCCGCGTTCGGCGGTCACGGCGTCGTCCTCCCCGAGCGGCGCAGCGCCGGCGTGACGGCGGCGGCGTGGAAGACCTCAGCCGGGGCGGCGGCCCGGGTTCCGGTGGCCCGGGCGACGAACCTCACCCGCGCCCTCCAGGACTTCCGCAAGGCGGGCTTCTTCGTCATCGGGCTCGACATGGACGCGGACGTCGACCTGCCCGACCTCGGTCTGGCCGACGAGCCGCTCGTCATCGTCGTCGGCTCGGAGGGCAAGGGGCTCTCCCGCCTGGTCCGGGAGACCTGCGACCAGATCGTCTCGGTGCCGATGAGCGCGGAGGTAGAGTCGCTGAACGCCGGTGTGGCCACCGGCATCGTGCTGTACGACGTCGCGCGCCGCCGGCGCTAGGAGGGATCGCCGTGTCCGACCAGCCGAACTACCCGCAGGACTCCTCGAGCGGGACCAGCCCCCGCCCCGAACCCGAGGCAACGCCGTCCGGCGCCTTCCCGCCGCCGTCGGCCGCGCCGCAACACCCCGCCTACCCCGGCACCCCGCCCGGCGCGGAGTCCAACGAGGCCCCGCCGCCGCCCCCCGCCGGTCCCGGCTCGGGCGGGTTCCCCGGCGCACCGCCCCCGGGAGGGTTCCCGCCGGCGCCGCCGGAGGGTGGCATGCCGTCGGCCGCATCGATCTCCGGCCAGGAGCCCGGGGCGGTGGGCGGGCGACCGGAACGGCCGAAGGCGGTCCACCTCGCCGTCCGGCTCATGTGGGTGGGCGCGGTGCTGGCGGTCCTCCAGGTCATCACGACCGTGACGATGCGCGACTCGATCCGCAGCGCGATCCAGGACGCCGCCCGGTCGAGCTCGACGACGGTCACCGCCTCCGACCTCGACACCCTGGTCACCGTCACGATCGCGGTGAACGCCCTCCTCGGCGTCGTCATCGCCGCGCTCTGGGTGTTCATGGCCTGGGCCAACGGCCGCGGCATGAGCTGGGCCCGGGTCGTGGCGACCGTCCTGTTCGGGCTCAGCCTCGTCTTCTTCCTCATCGGCTTCCTCCAGGCGGCTCCGGTGCTGTCCCGGGTCATGTCGGCCCTGTCGCTCCTCGTCGGCGCCGGCGCGGTCTTCTTCCTCTGGCAGAGGGAGTCCTCGGCCTACTTCTCGGCCGGGCGCCGCGCCTAGGGTCGCGGCGAGCAGCGGCATACCGGCTCCGCGGCGACCGCCCTCCGAGGGCCTCGAGGGGCTCGGTCGGGGTGGCCGGGGCCGTGCGTCGGCGACTTCGCCGAGACGCGCGTTTTCCGCTCCGGAGCGGGTGCGCACTGTGCAAGGATCGGGCCGTCGCACCGAGACACCCGGCTGCTCCGGGTGCCCACCAGAGAGGGATCTCAATGTCTGACTATGGCTCGACCCCGCCTCCCCCGCCTCCCGGCGGCGGGTACGGCGCTCCGCCGCCCCCGGCCGGGGGGATGGGTGGCCAGGGGGACCACCCCCGGGGCACCGTCATCCTCGTGCTCGGCATCGTGTCGCTCGTGTGCTGCTCACCGCTCGGCATCGTCGCCTGGCTCATGGGCAACACCGCGCTGAAGGAGATCGACTCCCAGCCGGGCGCCTACGGCAACCGGCAGATCGTCCAGATCGGTCGCATCCTCGGGATCGTCGGCACCGTCATCTTCGTGCTGACCCTCATCTGGTTCCTCTTCCTGGGCGGCCTCGCGGCGCTGAGCGGAAACAACTGAGCCATGACCACCCTGACCCGCGAGGCGGTGCTCGCCGACCCGGCCCCGGGCCGATGGCGCCGCCTTGCGGGGCCGGGAGGGGCCGCCGCCGGCGTCGCCCTCGCCTCGGCATACCTCTTCCAGGTCAACCCCAACCTGCCGGGGCACTACCCCGTCTGCCCGACCTACGCCCTCGCCGGCATCTACTGCCCGGGGTGCGGCATGCTCCGGGCGACGCACGACCTGCTCCACCTCGACGTCGTCGCTGCGATGCAGCGCAACCCGATCGCGCCCCTCGTCCTCGGCGGCATGGTGGTGCTCTGGGTGGCCTGGCTGTGGTCGCGGTGGACCGGCGCCCGGCTGCGCTGGACCCCGCGCCCCTCGACGGCCTACGTGCTGGCGGCCCTGGTCGTCGCCTTCACCGTTGCCCGGAACGTCCCCGGCTGGACCTGGCTCTCACCGGCCTGATCCACGCCTGGGGCCTCAGGCCTTCGGCACGCTGACGACCGTCGAGCCGACCGCCTTGTCGGCGAGGGTCTGCTTGTCGGGGTCCCACAGCATCCAGAGGTAGCTGAGGTAGACGATCGAGTTCGCCAGACTGTGGACGATCTCCCGGAGGAAGGACTTGCCGGCTCCGATCGGCTGGCCGGTCGTCGCGTCGATGAGCATCAGGCCGATGGCCCGCTTCCCGACGCTCTGTCCGGTGCGGCCCATCGTGATGACCCGGTTCCAGATCCAGACGCCGACGCTGAGCAGCCAGCCGAGGACGATGAGGATGATCCCGACCGCGAGGCCGATGCCCGAGCCGGTGCCGGCGACGCTCGTCGAGTAGCCGTAGCTGTCGATCGTCGTGTCCGGTGCGCTGGCGACGGTGATGATGATGCCGATGACCATGACGATGGTTCCGATGAGGCCGACGGCCACGTCGATGAGCAGGGCCAGCGCACGTTGCCCGAACGTCGAGACCGGACCGAAGTACTGCTCGACGTAGGGAAGTGAGCCGGGGCGGACCCCGCCGTAGCCCGCGGCGGCATAGCCGCCGGCATACGGGTTCTGCGGCTGCGGATAGCCGCCGGGCTGCTGGCCGTAGGCCTGCTGCTGGCCGTACGGCTGCTGAGCGTAGGGCTGCTGCTGGCCGTACGGCTGCTGAGCGTAGGGCTGCTGCTGGCCGTACGGACCGGGCTGCTGGCCGTAGGGGTTCGGCTGCTGGCCGTACGGCTGCTGGCTGTAGGGACCGGGCTGCTGGCCGTATGCCGCGGGCCCGGCCTGGGCACCCGGCTGCGGTGGGGCGCTGGGGGCGGCATACGGGGACGACGGCGGTGGCGGCGCGGCGGGGTCGGCGGGCGGCTCGGCGGCGGCCGGAGGTTCCGGGGCGGCCGGGGCGGCCGGAGGCTCGGGGGCCTCGGCCGTGGCGTCGCTGGACCACTCGTTCGGGGCCGGCGGCGGCGGTGGCGTCTCTCCGGACGCGCCCTCGTCGGGCCGATCCGGGCGGTTCTCGGGCTGGTCGCTCATCACACTCTCCGCTGCGGTGTCGATGCTGCGTGTTCGTCGATCCTATCGGCGTGGCCGACGCCGGCCGATGTCTCGTCGGCCACGGCGCGACGGCGTTCAGCGACCGTCGGTAGGCTCGTCCCAGGCGATGACCGGAAGCTCCTCGGTGTCGACGCCGAGGACGGACCGCTCGTCGGGCTTGGTCGGCAGGATGCTCGCGACGTAGTCGTCGATCGCCGCCTCGATGGGGATGTCCCGCATCGCCCGCTCCGCCATGTACCACCGGTGCTCGAGCACCTCGTGGAACAGCTCGGCCGGCTCGAGCTTGGCGGCGAGCTCTCGGGGGACCCGTCGGGTGATCGGCTCGTAGATCCGGGTCAGCCAGTCGTGTGCGGCGATCTCCTGGGCCTCGTTCTGCTGGTTGCTCGAGGCGCGGAAGTTGTCGAGGTCGTTGAGCAATCGGCGAGCCTGGTTCTCGCCGACGTCGAGCCCGGTCAGCCGGAGCAGCCGACGTGAGTGGTGGCCGGCGTCGACGACCTTGGGCTGCACCTGGATCCGGGTGCCGTTGAAGTCGGTGGTGATGGCCAGCTCGTCGACGTCGAAGCCGAGGGCGTTGAGCCGACGGATCCGCTCCTCGACCTTCCACCGCTCCCCGGTGTCGAACTCCTCGGTGCCGGTCAGCTCGTCCCACAGCTCTTGGTAGCGGACCATGATCCGGTGCGAGATCTCGACGGGGTCGGCGGTCTCGTCGAGGAAGCCGCCGGCCTGGAGGTCCATCAGCTCGCCGGCGATGTTGACCCGGGCGATCTCGAGGTCATGCGCGCGTTGACCGTTGCTGAGCGAGGGCAACAGCTGTCCCGTCTCCGCATCGACGAGGTATGCCGCGAACGCGCCGGCGTCGCGCCGGAACAGGGTGTTCGACAAGGAGACATCGCCCCACCAGAAGCCCGCGAGATGCAGCCGGGTGAGCAGGACGGCGAGGGCATCGATGAGGCGCTTGGCCGTGTCGGGGCGCAGCGACTGGCTGAACAGGGCGCGGTAGGGGAGGGAGAACTGCAGGTGCCGGGTGGCGAGGCAGGCATCGAGGGGCCGGCCCTGGGCGTCGACGCGACCGGTGATGACCCCGAACGGCTCCACCGAGGGCTGGTCGAGGCGGCGCAGGGCGCGCAGGAGATCGTACTCGCGGCGGGCGAGGTCGGCCTTGATCTCCTTGATGGCGAGCACGCCGCCACCGAGCCGGACGAACCGGACGACGTGCCGCGAGATGCCCCGGGGCAGGGCGGCGAGCCGACTGTCCGGCCACTCCTCGAGCGGCACCTGCCAGGGCAGGTCGAGCAGCTCCGGATCCGGCCGGATGGTGGTCAGCTCGAGAGCCATGGCCTCATTGTCCCAGCGCGTCGGGGGTAGCGGCGCGTGCGCGACCGGTCGTGGGGGAGAGACGGGCGTGGGGCCCGGGATGAGTCCCGGACCCCACGCCCGCGAGGTCGGTCCTGCGCAGGCGCCTGCTAGACGATGCGCGCGCCGGTCTCCTTGTTGAAGACATGCAGGTGCTCGGGGTTGGGGTAGACGAAGATCTTCTCGCCCTTCTTGGGCGGGCGACGGCCGTCGACCCGGGCGATGAAGGGCTTGACGCCCTCGTCCTCCTCGCCGCCCTCGAGGACGACGCTCTCGTCGATGGGGGTGCCGTAGACATATGCGTCGGCCCCCATCTCCTCGACGGCCTCGATGGACAGCTCGAGACCGTCGGGGTTCGTCGTCACCTCGGTGTCCTCGGGGCGCACCCCGACGATGACGGCAGGACCGGCGGCCGCCAGCGCGTCGCGCGAGATCTCGAGTCGGTGGTTGCCGAACTTGACGCCCTCGGCCGTGACCGGCACGGATACGAGGTTCATCGCCGGGGAGCCGATGAAGCCGGCGACGAAGACGTTGTTCGGGTGGTCGTACATCTCGCGCGGGGTCGTGCACTGCTGGAGCAGGCCGTCCTTGAGCACGGCGATCCGGTCGCCCATCGTCATGGCCTCGGTCTGGTCGTGGGTGACGTAGACCGTCGTGACGCCGAGCCGGCGCTGGAGCGAGGCGATCTGGGTGCGGGTCTGGACACGCAGCTTGGCGTCGAGGTTCGACAGCGGCTCGTCCATGAGGAACACCTGCGGGCTGCGCACGATCGCCCGGCCCATCGCGACACGCTGACGCTGGCCGCCGGAGAGGGCCTTCGGCTTGCGCTCGAGGTAGTCGCCGAGGTCGAGGATCTTGGCGGCTTCCTCGACCCGGCGGCGGATCTCGGACTTCTCGACGCCGGCGATCTTGAGGGCGAAGCCCATGTTGTCCGCGACGCTCATGTGCGGGTACAGCGCGTAGTTCTGGAAGACCATGGCGACGTCACGGTCCTTGGGTGACATGTCGGTCACGTCGCGGTCGCCGATCCAGATCTTGCCCTGGTTGACCTCCTCGAGGCCGGCGAGCATCCGCAGGGAGGTCGACTTCCCGCATCCGGAGGGGCCGACGAGGACGAGGAACTCCCCGTCCGCGATGTCGATGTTGAGCTTGTCGACCGACGGGCTGTCGTTGCCGGGGTAGACCCGGGTGGCCTCGTCGAACTTCACAGTTGCCATGGCGTCATTGCCTTCCTTCACCGGCAGGTACGTGCCGGACGATCCGTTGTAAAGGCGGTGCGGCCGCCCACGTCGGTGTAAGCGGTTCCATTAGTGTGCCCTACCGCGCCGCGCCCGCGCCAGCCTGCTCCACACGCGGGGGCCCGTGGCGGCGCAGCGGACGTTCTCGGCGCCCGAGGCGGCATACCCGCACCTCTGGCGCGTCGTGCGGACCCGCCGCTACCGTCTCTCCATGCGGATCTCGGACGTGGTCAAGCGCAAGGGCGACAGCGTCGTCACCATCAGCCCCGACGCGCCGGTACGCGAGTTGCTCGCGCTGCTCGCCGAGCATCGGATCGGCGCGGTGGTCGTCAGCACCGACGGTTCTTCGGTCGACGGCATCGTCTCCGAACGTGACATCGTCCGGCACCTCCACACGACCGGTCCGGGCGTCGTGGACTCGCCGGTGAGCCTCATCATGACGAGCGAGGTGCACACCTGCTCGCGCGAGGACGACCTGAGCGACCTCGAGTCGACGATGACCGAGCGGCGGATCCGGCACGTCCCCGTCGTCGAGGACGGTGCGCTCGTGGCCATCGTCAGCATCGGCGACGTCGTCAAGAACCGGATCGACGACCTCCAGGCCGAGCGCGACCAGCTGCGCGACTACATCTCCCAGTAGCCGAGCGGCTCTCCCAGTAGCCAGGCGACGGGCCCCGGCTGCGCTCGTGGCGCCCGGTCGCCGCCTACCCTGGGTGCCATGACGGCGGACCCGCTCGGCGACTCCGGCGGCGCCTCGCTGCCCGAGCACACGATGCTCGGGCCGTACCGCCTCGTCCAACGGCTCGGCGAGGGCGGGATGGGCGTCGTCCATCTCGCCCTCGACCCGCACGGCCGGGCCGTGGCACTGAAGGTGCTGCGCCCGCACGTGGCGCACGACGCCGAGGCCAGGGAGCGGCTCGGGCGCGAGGTCGCGACGCTGAGCCGGGTGCAGAGCCCGCGGGTCGCCCCGGTCATCGACGCCGACATCGAGGGGGAGCGACCCTACATCGTCACCCGCTACGTTCCCGGTCCGCCGCTCGACGAGGTCGTCGCGAGCGAGGGCCCGATGGACCCCGAGCGACTGCACCGCCTCGGCGCCGGGCTCGCCGAGGCGATCCGGGTCATCCACGCCGCTGGGGTCATCCATCGCGACCTCAAGCCGGGCAACGTCCTTCTCGTCGACGGTGACCCCGTTCTCATCGACTTCGGGATCGCCCACGCCGTGGGCGACACCCGGCTCACTCTCACCGGGCTCGTCATGGGGACACCGGGCTACCTCGCTCCTGAGGTGATCGAGGGGGAGGAGGTCAGCCCGGCCACCGACTGGTGGGGGTGGGCCGCGACCCTCGCGTTCGCCGCGTCGGGCGCTCCGCCCTTCGGTCGCGGGGCGATGGAGGCCGTCCTCGCCCGGGTGACCCGTGGCGAGCCCGACCTCGACCCCGTCGACCCACGCATCGCCCCCCTCCTGTATGCCGCGCTCTCCCCCCGCCCCTTCGAGCGGCCGCACCACGGCGAGGTCGTCGCCGGGCTTGAGCGGTTCGCGCAGGGCGGCCCGGTCACCGACGTCGTCGAGCTGCGGCGCTCGCCCGAGCCGACCCAGGCCTTCGCCGTCCCGAAGACCGCCCGGATGCCGACCCGGTCGCCGGTCGGGGGCACCGACGGCGGGGTGGCCGGCGGGGCTGGCGCGGCTGGCGCGGCTGGCGCGGCTGGCGCGGCTGCCGGGTCCCCGAGGCCCTCGCTCGTCCTCCCACCGTCTCCGCCGGGGTATGCCGCACCGGCCCCGGGCGGCATACCGGCTCCACCCGCCCCGCCGCCCGGGGTCCAGCAGGTGCCCTGGCCGGCGCAGCAGCCCGAGGCGCCGGGGACGCCCTGGCCGGGTCAACCGCCGGGCGCACCGCAGCACCCGGGCGGTCTCGTCCCCCAGCCGCACCCCACCGACCCGCGCATCGGCCGGCCGGCCCGCAGCGGCACCCTGCTCGCCCTTCTTGCGGCGCTCGTCGGTCTCGTCGCGGCGGCTCCGACCCTGGCCATGGTGGTCGCCGCGGGGTGGGTCGTCGCCGCCCGCACCGCCGACCGGTCGGTGACCTCACTCGTGCTGCGCCGGCACGCGCGCGGACCGCGGCCCAGTGACGCCCTCGTCGCCGTCGTGTCCGGGCCCTGGCATCTGCTCGTCGGCGCCGTCGCCGCGGCGTTCGCGGCGCTCGTGCCGGTGTTGGTCGGCGTGAGCGGTGCATTCGCCGCCGCGCTCGCCCTCCAGGCCGGGACCGGCGCCTCCGCGGACCCGGGCTCACCCGGGGCGCTGGCCGTCGGCGGGGTGCTCGCCGTCCTGATGGCCTGGTGGGGTCCCGGCGGGGCCGGGTTGCGCCGGGGGACCCGCAGCCTCGTCCGTGGCGTGGCGCCTGGCGAGACCGCGGCCCAGCTCGTCACCGGCCTGGCGCTCATCGTCGCCTTCGGGTGCGCGGTCTGGGCGGCGACGCACGGCGCGCCGACGTGGTGGCCGCGGACCGACCCGCCGTCGCTCGGCGGCACCTCGCTCGGCTGATCGCGCGCCGCTGCGCTGCTGTCACCGAGCCGAGGGCGGCTGTGGCACGGGCCAGGTGGCGTCGCGGTGGCGGCCACGCGAACTACCCGATTGTAGTTCTGTGGCTTGGCTGACGGGTGTGACGGGCGTGGCGTAGCGTCGCAGGCGACCGACACGGGGATCGCCCCTTCCCGCCCCTGGAGGACCGATCATGCCTGCCGCCACACCCGCTGCCGCCGCGCCCCCCGTCCCTGCCGTCCGGTGCCCCGGCCGAGGGTTCCGCCGCGTCGCCGGGGCGGCGCTCCTCACGGCCTGCGTCGGCGTCGCGGTGGCCGCCCCAGCCGATGCGGCCGAGACCGTGTGGGACCGGGTGGCCCTGTGTGAGAGCGGCGGGAACTGGTCGATCAACACCGGCAACGGCTACTACGGCGGCCTGCAGTTCTCCGCCGGCACCTGGGCCGCATACGGGGGCGTCGAGTATGCGGCGCGAGCCGACCTGGCCGCGAAGTCGGTGCAGATCTACATCGCCAAACGGGTGCTTCAGGGGCAGGGCCCGAGCGCGTGGCCGACCTGTGGCGAGCGGGCCGGTCTCACCGTGGAGAACGGCCTCGCCGTCGTGGTCTATCCGAAGATGTCGATGGGTGGGCCGGCGACGGCCATCATCGCCGGGAAGCAGGACCCCGGCACGACCGCGGGGGCGCAGACGCGGACCGTGTCCGCGACGAGGACCCGCCTTGGGGCGGGAGCGGGCACCGGGGCCGGCCCCGGCGCCGGCACGACGGCCTCGCCGACCGCCGGGGTCATCCCGCTCGTCGTCGATGGCATCCTCGGCCCGCAGACGACGAAGGCCGTCGAGATCTGGGTCGGCGCACTCGTTGACGGGTCGCTCCACGGCTCCGACACCCGGCTGCTCCAGGGCGAGCTCGGGTCCGCCCAGGACGGCATCATCGGCCCGATCACGACCGCGGCGCTCCAGCGCCGGGTCGGCACCCCGCCGACCGGCACGTGGGACTCCGCCACGACTCGCGCGCTCCAGATCCACCTCAACGCCCTCTTGGGCTGAGCGGGTGGAATGGCGACGGGTCGTGCCGAACGGTTTGCCATTCAACCGGCATGCAGCGGCCCGTCCGTATGCGGCGGCGTGTGCGTATGCCGCGGCGCCACGAGGCCCATTGTCCGCCTCGGTCAAGCCGCAGTAACGAGAATGCCAAGAAATGGCATACGGGCCTCGGATCGCGGGCGTTGCAGCGCCGGCGCAGTATGTTGGCCCGGGTGCCCCTGCGCAGGATCGATGGGGGATCGCGGACGAATTGGCCTGTGGCAGTGGGGTGAACGGGGGCTGACGCCATTGTGCCGCGGAGTGGACCCCGTCCCGCCTTTCGGGCCAGATGAGTCTATTATTCTCGCCTTCTCGGCCAAATTGCCGTTCAAATTGACGGTCCCATCGCCCGGTTCTAAGGTCGCTCATCGCAGGATATCGGCCGCGTGAGCGCGCGGCCGTCGGGCACCCTTTCAACGGTGTCCGATTCATGAAGGATGGAGTTTCAATGATGAAACTGCGCATATTTCTTGCTGCCGTCACGGCCCCGGTCGTCCTGGCCCTGTCCGCCGGTCAGGCCACCGCGACGGGGCACCATGAGCGGCCATCGCCGCGGGCCGTGTTCACGCTGAATGCCGAGGTGCTCGACGGCGGCCAGCAGATCCGCTCGTTGACGATCGACACGAAGGGGCTCGGCATCAAGCGGTCGAGCCTGTCGACGGACACGTTCAGCGTCCACGCCACCGGCACCAACCCCTACACCTCGCTCGACCCGGCGACCGTCTTCGGGACCTTCGACGTCGATCGGACCGTGACCGGCGTCCGCCTCGACCGGGCCGGCCGGATCGTCATCGACCTGGCCCACGGCTTCGGGACGCCTGGGGCATCGACGTTCGCCTGGGCCAACAGCGTCGGTCGCAACATCATGCTCGACCTCACCCACACCATCACCCAGAACGAGCCGATCATGGCGCGTGGCCACCGACCGCTCGTGTTCTCCTCGTTCCTCCAGGGCGACGTCGTCGACCCGGAGGTCGACGCCTTCGGCAGCGGCTCCTCCAACGGGCTCAACTACCGGCTCTACACGCCGCGGCGCCACGGCGAGCGTCCGCTCATCATCTGGCTGCACGGCGGCGGCGAGGGCGGCTGGGCCGAGGCGCAGGACAACGTGCTGCCGCTCATCGCCAACCGGGGCGCCCTCGGCTTCGCCACGCCTGAGGCACAGAAGATCTTCCACGGGGCGTACGTCCTCGCCCCCCAAGCGACCGACTACTGGCTCAACGACCCCGCGATGGGCTACTCCGCCAAGCTGAAGTCGCTCATCGACGACGTCGTGCGGCACCACCGGATCGATCGCAGCCGCATCTACGTCGTCGGCGCCTCCAACGGCGGCTACATGGCGCCTCGGCTCGTCGTCGACAACCCGGGCTTCTTCGCCGCCGACGTGCCGATCTGCCCGGCCCGCGTCTTCGACGGCACGACGATGCTCTCCGACGCCGAGCTCGTGTCGTTGCGGACGACGCCGACGTGGATCGTCCAGTCCGTCACCGACCCGGTGCTGCCCTTCGCCGTCAACGGCGAGTACATGTACGACGTCATCGGCAACGCGTTGTTGTCGGCCTACCCCGACGTCACCTGGGACGGCGTGACCTACAACGGTCACTGGTCCTGGATCTACGTGGCTCGCAACGACCCGACCACGGACGCGGGCGTACACATCTGGCAGTGGATGGCCCAGCAGTCGCTGCGCCAGCACCACCACCGCTGACGACTCCGACCGGCCGGGTGCTCCCTCGACGGTCCGCCCGGCCGGTCCGCGTCGGCGGCCCCGCTGGCGTCCGGCCGCGAGCCGGTATGCCGCCGTCGGCCCGCTTGTACAGTGGGGCGGCAGTTCGGGCGTGCTCGCCGGCCCTCGGGCCGGCGGTGGCCTCGACCCGGGCGCGCTGGCGTGGCGCAATCGGTAGCGCACCTGTCTTGTAAACAGGTGGTTGGGGGTTCGAGTCCCCCCGCCAGCTCGAAAACCATTGTGGCACAACGCAATTCGCGCCGCAAGCGCACCTGTGTTTCCGACAGGTGCGCTCGCGAGCCGGAAAGTGCCTCTGACCTGCACCGATGCGCTGGACAACTCCGGCAGGCGGGTGCTTGTGGCCGTTCCTGGCCACAAGCTGCTGGGATCGTTATCGCACGTGTATCGCACGTAGATCGCACGAAACAGGTGCGCTGTCGCAGGGATAGCCACCGCCAGCAGGCGCTAGCGCCAGTCGCCCGGACCGCGGCCCGTCTCGGGTTCGGGCTGTGGCCGCCCTTGACCGAGTCTGGGCGGCTGCAGGCTCATTGTCCCAATGCCCCCTCGTCGTACGACATAGGGCTGGGGGACCACCAGCGCGCCTCTATGCGGAGCCTCGATGTTGTCAGGCAGAGCGTGCCGTTCGACGAGCTCGCGTCGCTCCAAGGCGTGCACGGCGTCGGGGTCTGGTCCTGCACCGGATCGTTCCGCCACCTCGACCAGCCAGTGAGAGTCCCCAAGGGCAAGTCGCGGTCGGATCTGAGCACCATCCCAAGTCCCCTCGTCAGGGAACACTGGCCCGGGGTGTCGCGACACATCGTCGTGCCACCCGTGCCGAGTGCCGGCACCTGCGCCCCGGGCGGCCTGGTCGGGACCCGCGGCACCGGGCATGCACCGGCCCGAGCGGGCTGCACGGCACTGCTGTGACCAAATCGCAACCACGTCCGGGTGGCGAACCGTTGACAGCCTGTTTGGGCGACGCTAGTTTGGTCATATTCAACACCCCGTGAATATCGATTCGACGGAGAATCATGAAGCGAGGCGTCACCCACCGGCGGCCGTTCAGCGTCGCCCGGCGTACCCGTTTGGGCTTTGCCACGTTGGTCCTGGCACTGGCCACAACCGCCTGCTCTGTCCCCGGCGTCTACGTCGTCGAGGACACCGGTGCCTCCGGAGGTCCGGGGGGCGCGAACGCGAAGTTCGACGCCACTGCCTTCGTGGACGGCATCTGGGACTCCAAGGTGGTCCCCACCGCCACGAAGAACGCCATCGACGCCACGACGCTGTTGCCGGCCCTCAAGGCCGATCCCACCGGCGCCAGCACGCAGTACGGCAAGCAGGCGGGTTCCGGCGCTCCGTACTCGTTCCTCGTCAAGGGCTCCGGCACGGTCGTCGCCGTCAGCAGCGGCAACGAGGTCGGGAGCGTGCAGGTCCAGGTGGACGGGCTCGAGAAGAGCACCGTCAACCTCGCCGTCGGTCCGGCCTTCGTCGGCACGGCCGTGCGCGACGCGGTCGGCTTCATCGACTTCAGCCAGTTCACCAACCAGATCGACTACGCCGACGCGGCCACCGCCCTCAACGCCAAGGTGAAGGCGTCCGTCGTGAACAGCCTCGACCTGAGCACCATCAAGGGCAAGCACGTCACCTTCGTCGGCGCCTTCCAGCTGCTCGACCCCTCCAGTGTCATGATCACGCCGATCACGCTGCAGGTCGGGTCGTGAGCACCCCGGCGGTCGCCGCCGGCGACTTCGACCTGGATGCGCCAGCGCTGTTGGTCGCTGAGGACATCGTGAAGTCCTACGGCGGCGTGCATGCGCTGCGCGGGGTGACCTTCAAGGCGCGCACCGGTGCGGTCAACGTCCTCGTCGGCGAGAACGGTGCCGGCAAGTCGACGTTGATGAAGATCCTCAGTGGGGCCGAGCAGGCCACTAGCGGTCGGATCGTCCTCGACGGCGAAGCGGTCGACTTCCGCTCACCACGAGAGGCGATGGCGGCAGGAATCGGCATCATCCACCAAGAGCTCAGCCTCTTTCCCGACCTCAGCGTCGCGGACAACATCTTCGCCGGCCGCGAGCTGCACAACCGCGGACACATCACCGACGTCCGTGAGCAGCGCAGGCAGTCCGAGGCCGCGTTGCTGCGCCTACGGCAGACGGTCAGCCCGGACACGTTGGTCGGCGACCTCCCCATCGGCACGCAGCAGCTCGTCGAGATCGCCCGGGTGCTCTCGCAGGACGTGCGGATCCTCATCATGGATGAGCCGACGTCGGCGCTCAGCGGAGCCGAGGTCGACGTCCTCTTCGAGGTGATGGAGGACCTGCGCAAGCAGAACGTCACCATCATCTACATCTCGCACAAGCTCGAGGAGTTCCGGCGGATCGGGGACTACGTCACGGTACTGCGAGACGGCGCCCTGGTGGCGGAGGCGCCGATGGCCGACACGGACACGTCGTGGATCGTCCAGCAGATGGTCGGCCGCAGTCAGAGCAGCCTGTTCACGCGCACCGCGAGCGAGCTCGGTGACGTCATCCTCGACGTCAAGGGCCTGACCGTCCCGGGCAAGCCGACCAACCTCGTCGACGACGTGTCGTTCCACGTCAGGGCAGGGGAGATCGTCGGCATCTACGGGCTGATGGGTGCGGGGCGCACCGAGCTCTTGGAGGCCCTCATCGGCAGCCGGGCACGGTCGGCCGGCTCCATCAGCATGGAGGGCAAGAAGGCCACCAGTGACCGGGTCGCGAACAGGCTGGCCATGGGCCTGGCCCTCGTACCGGAGGACAGGCAGCGCGACGGCCTGGTCCAGGTGCTCTCCGTCCGGGCCAATGTCCTGCTCGCCACCCTCGAGGCGCTGACCAAGCGGTTCCTCCTGTCCACCACGCGGGAACGTGACGTGGCCAACGGCCAGGTCAAGGAGCTCGGCATCAAGATTCCCGGAATCGATGCCCAGGTCACCGAGCTGAGCGGTGGCAACCAGCAGAAGGTCGTCCTGGCTCGGGCGCTGCTGACCAAGCCGAAGATCCTGCTGCTCGACGAACCGACTCGCGGGATCGATGTCGGAGCCAAGACCGAGATCTTCCGGATCATGAGCGGCTTGGCCGATGCGGGTCTGGGCGTACTGTTCGTCAGCTCCGAGCTGGCCGAGGTGATGAGCATGGCCGATCGCGTGCTCGTCATGGCCAGAGGTCGCATCACCGCCGATCTGCCCCGCGAAGACGTCACCGAGGAGCTCCTCGTCGGCGCCTCAGCCCCTCCTCACGCCACGAAGGTGAGCCCATGAGCACCAGCACTGAGACCGAAGCCAAGGCGCCGGTTCCCACCGCGCCGGACAAGAGGCCGAACACCGGAGCTCGCGTGGCGATGCTCCTGCTGCAGGGGCGCACGCTCATCGTTCTGGTGGTGCTCATCGCCGTCTTCAGCTTCATCTCCGGTGACTACCTGACCCAGAGCAACCTGCTGCTGATGACCAAGCACGTCTCCATCACGGCCCTGCTCGCGATCGGCGTCACCTTCGTCATCCTCACCGCGGGAATCGACCTGTCTGTCGGCTCGATCGCCGGCCTGGCCGGGATGATCGCCGGCGGCCTGCTGTACGAAGGCCTCAAGCTTCCCGGTGGGCACACCGTGTGGTTCTCGACGGTCATGGTCGTGGCGATCGGCATCCTCGTCGGCGCTGCCGTCGGTGCGCTCAACGGCGTGCTCATCACCAAGCTGAACGTCGCGCCGTTCATCGCGACCCTCGGCGTGCTCTACGTCGCCCGGGGGTTCGCCGACCTGCGCAGCGGCGGAGGTACGTTCCCGGACCTGGCCGGCACCCCGGCCAGACACAACACCGGCTTCGACGTCCTCGGCATCAAGAGCTGGTTCGGTGTACCCGTCTCCATCTGGATCATGATCGCGGTGGCGGCGCTGGCCATCATCGTTACGACCCGGACGCCGTTCGGACGGCGCGTCTACGCCGTCGGTGGCAACGAACGGGCCGCCGAGCTGTCCGGCATCCGCACATCACGGATCAAGATGGCCGCGTACATCATCTCGGGCGCCTGCGCGGCGCTGGCGGGACTCATCCTCACCAGCGAACTCGGCGCCGCCTACCCCGACACCGCCACCACCTATGAGCTGAACGCCATCGCGGCCGCCGTGCTCGGCGGGACCTCCCTCTTCGGCGGGAAGGGCACGATCATCGGCACGGTCGTCGGCGCCTTCGTCATCGGCTACCTCAGCGACGGCCTGGTCCTGGTCGGGGTGTCGGCGTTCTGGCAGCTCGTCGTCAAGGGGACGGTGATCATCCTCGCCGTCGTCCTCGAACAGACCCAGGAGCGTGTCAAGGCACGCATGGCCACCTAGAAGCAGGACCTGCAGCCGTCGGTTGGACCCGGCGTGCGACGCAGAGACGGCGTGATCGCCACCCAGAAGTCCACTTTCCGCTCCGTACCCCGTTGAAAGGAAGTCCGACCGTGTTTTCTCCAATCCTGCGTCGCTCGTTGATCGGCGTATCCGCGCTGGCGTTGGCGTCGCTCAGCCTCACCGCATGTGGCAGCTCGTCGTCCGGGGGGTCTTCGTCCGCAGGCTCGTCGTCGGCGGCCGCTGGCGGCGGCTCCAAGCTCATCGTCATCATCACTCCGTCGCCCGACAACGTGTTCTTCAAGGCGGAGCAGGTTGCCGCTGACGCCGAGGCGAAGAAGCTGGGCTACACGACCCTCGTCCTCAGCCACGACGACGACCCGACCAAGCAGAGCCAGGCGATCGACACGGCTATCTCGCGCAAGGCCGCCGCGATCATCCTCGACAACGCCGGTGCGGACGTCACGGTGACGGCCCTGCAGAAGGCCAAGGACGCGAAGATCCCGAGCTTCCTCATCGACCGCGAGATCAACTCGACCGGCGTCGCCGTCTCGCAGATCGTCTCGAACAACTCGCAGGGCGCCACTCTCGGTGGCCAGGAGTTTGCGAAGGACATGGGTCAGTCCGGAGAATACTTCGAGCTCACCGGCAAGGCGACCGACACCAACGCCGGCGTGCGGTCGCAGGGCTACCACTCGGTGCTCGACCAGCTCCCCAAGATGAAGATGGTCGCTCAGCAGAGCGCGAACTGGGACCAGACCGAGGCGCTGCAGAAGACCGCGACGATGCTCCAGGCCCACCCGAACGTCAAGGGCATCATCGCCGGTAACGACACCATGGCTCTGGGTGCGTGGGCGGCCCTGCAGGCGGCTGGCAAGACCAACGTCATCGTCACCGGCTTCGACGGCAGCCCGGACGTGGTTGCCTCGATCCTCGCCGGCGGCATCAAGGCCACCGTCCTCCAGCCGGCCGCGCAGATCGCGCAGATGGCGGTGGACCAGGCGGACCAGTACATCAAGACCGGCTCGACCGGTCAGCCGGAGAAGCAGTCCGTCGACTGCGTGCTGATCAACAAGGACAACGCTTCCAAGGTGACGGACTTCGCTCTGCAGCCGTGAGTCCTGGCGGGGACGGGCCCCCGTGGCTCGTCCCCGCCGACCTCGGTCGCTCCCACCAGCACGTCGATTGAGACAACAACCGATCGGGTCCTCGGCACGACGCTCCCACGAGTGGCGGTGCGGCCACCCTGGACCCCAGCCACCAGAGGAGAGGGCTCGTGTCGAACACGACCGCGGTCACGCAGAAGGGTGGGTCTGACGTCGTCGGAACACCCGTCTGGGTGCTCGCGATCGACCAAGGCACCACCAACACCAAGGCGCTCCTCGTCGATGTGGGATCCGGGTCGATCGGTGCCCGCGCCTCGCGCCGCGTCGCGATCGACTTCCCGTCCGCGGGCTGGGTCGAGCAGGATGCGGCACAGCTCTGGGGAGCGACGGCAGATGCGGTTCGTGAGTGTCTTGCGAGCGCCCCCGACCTTTCCCCGGTCGCGGTTGCCGTCTCGAACCAGCGCGAGTCAGTCGTGGCGTGGAGCCGTACGACGGGTGCGCCGCTCGGCCCGGTTCTCGGCTGGCAGGACGCCCGCACGGCTCAACAGTGCGCGGCACTGGGGGAGTCGGCCGACATGGTCCGCTCCCGGACCGGCCTCGCCTTGGACCCCATGTTCTCTGCCACCAAGATGCGTTGGCTGCTCGACTCCGTGATGGCCGCAGGTGCCGCCGTCGGCGACGTCTGTCTGGGCACCATCGACGCCTGGCTGATCTGGAACCTCACCGGTGAGTTCGCTACGGAGGCGGGGAACGCCTCACGGACGTTGCTCCTGGACTTGCGCGATCTGGACTGGCACCCGGACCTCCTTGAGCTGTTCGGGATCCCGCTGAGCGCACTCCCTGAGGTGCGCGCGTCGAATGCCGGGTTCGGACTGACCCGAGGCGGCGACGGCATCCCCGCCGGGCTGCCGGTCCTCGCCATCCTTGCCGACTCGCACGCTGCGCTGTACCACCACGGCTGCACCCTGCCGGGGGCCGGGAAAGCGACCTACGGCACCGGAACCTCGGTGATGACCCCGTGTTCGGGCCCGGACGCGGCGCCCGCGGGGATCGCGACCACGATCGCCTGGCTCACCGACCGGCCCACCTACGCACGGGAGGGCAACATCGTCGCCAGCGGGTCGGCACTGGACTGGATGGCTCGCATGTTGGGTGCGGGTGAGCATGAGCCGGGCGGCGCGTTCCTCACCGACCTGGCCGGCACGGTCGAGGATGCCGGCGGCGTCTCGTTCGTGCCGGCGTTCTCGGGGCTCGGCGCGCCCTACTGGGACCGAGCCGCACAGGGTGTGCTCGTCGGGATGACCGGTGGCACGCAGCGAGCGCATCTGGCACGTGCAGCTCTCGAGGCGGTCGCCCATCAGGTCGCCGACGTCGTCGAGGCGGTCGAGTCCGACGGCGGAGCGCGGATCGACGTGCTTCACGCCGACGGTGGCGCAACCGCGTCCGGGCTGCTCATGCAGCTGCAGGCCGACCTCCTTGGCCGGGCGGTGCGCGTCTCGGACTCGACCGATGCCTCCGCCATGGGCGTGGCCCTGCTCGCCGCCCAGTCGCTGGGCGTGACACCCGAGGCACCTGCGGTCGACGAAGCACCGCCCTCACTGAGGACCCCCACCCTGAGCCCGACCCTGCCCCCGAAAGACCGCGCTGCACGGCGCGCGGCGTGGTCTGCGGCCGTGGACCGGTCGCGCGGACGAGCGGTCGGCCAACCGTGAGCACCACCCGAGCGAGTGACCATCCCTCTGGCCACCAACGATGACTGATCGGAGATCGAGAACCATGTCTGAGTACCCCAAGTTCGGTGCCGGCCTCTGGCACTTCGCCAGCTACGTGGACCGCTATGCCACCGACGGCTATGCGCCGCCCGTCTCGACGCTGGAGCAGATTGCCCGCGCGGGCGCGGTCGGCGACCTGTCCGTCGTCGACGTGCCGTACCCGTTCACCGAGGGCGTCACGGCCGAGCAGGTCAAGGCCGCCCTGAAGGAGCATGAGCTCGAGGCGATCGGCGTCACCCCGGAGATCTACATGCGCCGGTTCAGCAAGGGCGCCTTCACCAACCCTGACCCGGCCGTCCGGGCCGAGGCCCTCGAGGTGCTGAACGAGGCGGCAGACGTCGTACGTGACCTGGGCGCCAAGTACCTCAAGGTCTGGCCCGGCCAGGACGGATGGGACTACCCGTTCCAGGTGAACCACCACGAGGAGTGGGAGCTGGCTGTCTCCGGGATGCGGGAGCTGGCGCTGGCCAACCCCGACATCAAGATCGTCATCGAGTACAAGCCGCGAGAGCCTCGCAACAAGATGTTCTGGGACTCGGCAGCCAAGACCGCGCTCGGCATCAAGGCCATGGGCGTGGACAACGTCGGTGTGCTGCTGGACTTCGGCCACGCCCTCTACGGAGGCGAGTCACCGGCCGCAGCCGCGCAGCTGCTTATCGACCACGGCCTGCTCTGGGGCATGGACGTCAACGACAATCTCCGTGGCTGGGACGACGACATGGTGGTCGGGACGGTGCACCCGGTGGAGCTCTTCGAGTTCTTCTACACGCTGAAGATCAACGGCTGGGAAGGTGTCTGGCAGCTCGACCAGTTCCCGTTCAGGGAGGACACCGTCGAGGCGGCCAAGCTGTCCATCCGCTTCCTCAAGGGCATCCACCATGCCTTGGACGAGCTGGACATCGACGCGCTGCGCGAGGCCCAGTCAAGCCAGGACGCCATGGCGGCCCAGCGTCTGGTCCAGGACGTTCTCTTCTCGTGCCTGAGGAGCGACTCATGATCGAGGAGGATCTCGTGCCCTCGGTCGACGTGGGGGTGGTGCCCTCGGACGTGCTGCCCGTGCTGGGCCGGGTGCCCGAAGGCGCCGACCACTCCCAGGTGGCCGCCCACCTCGCGGAGGCAGCGCGGCTCGTGCGTCGTCGGGACATCCAGATGGTCAGGGCGGCCGGGCTGGGCCATATCGGTGGCGAGTTCTCGGTCATCGACATCCTGGTGACGCTCTACCTGCACGCGATGAACGTGACCCCGGGTCGGCTCGACGACCCGGACCGTGACCGGTTCATCCTCTCCAAGGGGCACGCCGCCGCGGCGCTGTACACGACCCTTGCCATGGCCGGCTTCCTTCCGCCCGAACAGCTGGGTACCTTCATGCAGCCCCGCTCGCAGCTCAACGGACACCCCGCGCGGACCAAGATCGACGCCGTGGAGGCAAGCACCGGCCCCCTCGGGCACGGACTGCCCATCGCCGTCGGGACGGCGTTCGCCGGAGCGCTCGACGGCTCGTCCCGCCGGACCTTCGTCGTCGTCGGCGACGGTGAGCTGCAGGAAGGCTCCAACTGGGAGGCCCTCATGACCGCGGGCAACCACTCGCTGTCCCGCCTGTGCGTCGTCGTCGACCGCAACCGGCTGCAGCAGGGTGCCACGGTGCTCGATACCAACAACCTCGAGCCGCTCGGCGACAAGCTGCGGTCCTTCGGCCTGGAGGTTGTCGAGGTCGACGGGCACGATCACGGGGCGCTGGCCGATGTCTTCGCCGAGGTGCCGGCCGACTCGGGCAAGCCCACCGCGGTGATCGCCCACACCCACAAGGGGCATCCGATCAGCTTCATGAGCGACGAGGTCGCCTGGCACCACAAGGTCCCCTCCCCAGAACAAGTGGCCCTCGCCCTGAACGAACTGGAGTCCTCATCATGACCGATACCGTCACCCCGGAGCAGGTGCTGCACGACTGCCGCGACGCCTTCGTCGAGACCCTGCTCGAGTTGGCAGAGGTTGACCCGCGGATCGTCGCGGTCGTCAACGACTCCGTCGGTTCAAGCAAGCTCGGACCGTTCGGCGCGCGCTTCCCCGATCGGCTCATCAACGTCGGGATCGCCGAGCAGGACATGCTCGGCGTGGCCGCCGGGCTCGCGAACGGAGGGAAGATCCCGTTCGTGTCAGCGGCGGCCTGCTTCCTCACCGCCCGGGCGATGGAGCAGATCAAGGTCGACGCCGCGTACTCCCAGCACCACATGGTCCTGTGCGGCATGAGCCCTGGGATGGCCTACGGAGAGCTTGGCCCGACCCACCACTCCATCGAGGACCTCGCGTGGCTCCGGGCGATCCCTGGGCTGACCGTGGTGGTGCCCAGCGACCCGAACGAGACCGCCCAGGCGATCCGGTGGGCCGCGGGTCATGACGGGCCGGTGTTCGTGCGGGTCTCCCGGATGGGCGTCCCGGACGTGAACCCGCCGGGGTACGAATTCGTGCCCGGACGCGCGGTCACGCTGCGCGATGGCACGGACGCGACGATCGTTGCCACGGGAACCGTCGTGGCCCGAGCCCTCGACGCCGCCGCCGACCTGGCCGCCGAGGGGATCGACGCGCGAGTCCTGTCGATGCCGACTATCAAGCCGCTGGACGAGCACTCCCTTCTGGCTGCTGCGCGGGAGACCGGCGGGATCGTCACGGTCGAGGAGGCCCTGACGTCGGGTCTGGGAGGTGCCGTCGCGGAGCTCGTCGTGCAGCACCGGCCGGTGCCGATGAGGTTCGTCGGCGTCCCTGACGTCTTCGCCCCGACCGGGTCCGTCGGCTGGTTGATGGACCACTTTGGGATCAGCCCGACGGGGATCTCCGCCGCGGTCCACGATCTCCTCGGGCGGTGAGGGCGGGGCCCCCAGACTTACGCGATAGCATCACCCGAGCGCCCCGCACTGCCGTCGAGCGCACCGCTCCCAGGGCCACCGATGTCGAGCCGTAGACCAAACCAAGGAGGTCCGAAGGTGGAGCGTCATCGCGCTCCGGCGCGGGACCCCCGAAGTGGCGGTAGCCCTGACGACCTGTTCCGGCTGATGGCCAAGATCGCCCGGATGTACCACGAGCGCGGGATGCGTCAGTCGGAGATCGCTGAGGAGCTGCGTGTCTCGCAGCCACGGGTCTCGCGGCTGCTCAAGAGGGCCACTGACGTCGGCATCGTCCAGACGACGATCACCCTGCCGCCGGGCGTCCACACCGATCTCGAGGAGGCGCTCGAGCAAGAGTATGGGCTGACCGAGGCCGTCGTCGTCGACACCGGCGGGTCGGACGACTTCGTCATCTCGGCCCTGGGTGCAGCCACGGGTCACTACCTCGAGACCACGCTGGCCGGCGGGGATGTCGTGGGCATCTCGTCCTGGTCGTCGACCCTCCTGGCAGCGGTGCAGGCGATGCGGCCGGCCCGGGTCGCCGGCGTCGACACGGTCGTCCAGGTGGTAGGCGGGGTCGGGGACCCGCGGGTGCAGATGGAGGCGACCCGGCTCATGGGTCTGTTCGCCTCCGCGACCGGCGCCAACCCGGTCTTCATGCCAGCGCCGGGCATGCTGGGCAGCGTGTCGGCACGCGACCTGCTTGTCGCGGACCCCACCGTGGCCACCGTCATGGACATCTGGCCGGACCTGACCCTGGTCCTTGTCGGCATCGGCTCACTCGAGCCGTCGCCCCTGCTCCGGGCGAGCGGCAACGCCCTCGTCGAGGCAGACCAGGAGCTCCTCCGCAAGGCGGGCGCCGTGGGAGACATCTGTCTGCGGTTCTTCGATGAGGACGGCAAGCACGTGGCCTCCACCGTCGATGACCGCGTCATCGGCATCGGTCCCGACCAGATGCGCGCCGTCCCCCGGAGGGTTGGGGTCGCCGGCGGGGCCCGCAAGCACTCAGCCATCCGGGCAGCCCTGCGGGGCGGCTGGATCAATGTGATGATCACGGATGTGGAAGAGGCCCGGCGCCTGCTCGACGACGCGCCTGCGTCGGCCGAGGTAGAGCCGGGCCGTCATCCCTGACGGCGCTCTGGCCGCGATCGCCTCCGCCGCCCCTCGAACCGCCATCATCCTTCTCCTCGCCGCGGAACCCGTCGGTGCCGACGCGCTTCGTTCGCTGGCCCCGCAACCCGCCTGAACCAGTACGACGGCAGCGCCCACGGCCCCGAACGGGCGGATAGCCCCGGTGGGGGTCTACCGGGCGGCGACGGCGGCTGCGAGCTGGTCGGCGGCCCGCTCGATGGTGTGGCTGGGGGCGGCGATGGTCATCCGGGCGAAGCCGGCGCCCTCCCGCCCGAACCAGTGTCCCGGGCTCAGGGCGAGCCCGGCCGCGGAGGCGAGCCAGGTCGGGATCTGCGGGACCGTCAGGCCCAGCTCACGCAGATCGAGCCACGCCAGGTAGGTGCCTTCCACCGGCAGCACCCGGACCTGCTCGGGCAGCCGCTCACGGAGCACCTCGACGTTGTGGGCGACCAGCTCGAGGAAGCCGTCGAACCAGCCCCCGCCCTGCCGGTATGCCGTCTCGAACGCGGTGAGGGCGAAGACGTTGTTGCGGCTCAGGTGCAACTGCGAGCTCCGCGACGCGAACCGCTCGGCAACCTCCTCACGGTCGGTGACCAGCACCGTGTCGCACACCCCCGCCAGGCCAAATGTCTTGATCGGTCCGTGGGTCGCCGCCCACGCGACGTCGATGCCGGTCGCGGCCACCGCGAACGGGACGAACCGGTGCGGCGCCAGCACCACATCGGCGTGGATCTCGTCGGCCAGGACGAACACGTCATGCTCCGCGCAGATGGTGGCGACCTGCGCCAGCTCCTCCCGCGTCCACACCCGGCCGACCGGGTTGTGCGGGCTGCACAGGATGAGCATCCTCGTGTGCGGGTCCGACGCCTTGACCGCCAGGTCCTCCAGATCCATCCGGTACCCGTCGACGGTCAACGCAAGAGCGTTGCGCACCGGTGTCCGGCCGGCGGCGGTGACCAGCGGCTTGAAGTCGGTGAAGACCGGCGGCTGGATGATCACCCCGTCACCGGGCTCGGTCAGCTGCTCGATCATCACCCCGATCGAGGTCCCCACGCTCGGGCTCACCGACGTGAGCAGACCCGAGCGGTCCCACCCGTGCCGGGCCGCCGCCCACTGCCAGAACGCCCCCAGCACCGACTCCGGCCGCATCTCGTAGCCGTACCACCCCGTCGCCGCCCGCGCCCGCAGCGCCCCGGTCAGCTCCGGCGCCAGGTCGAGGTCCGGCTCCGCGATCCACAACGGGAGCAGCCCGTCGCCCACCCCGAAGTGCCGCTCCAGCGTCGCGGCGTCCGCCCCCTGGCGCCGACCCCGCCCCACCATGTCAACCGCGCCACCTGGCTCCATCACACACTCCACTCATCACGCCCAAAGACGCTCGGCTCGAGACCCGTCGCCAGGCTAGCGCCGGCCTTGGTGAAGCCAGTCTCCGACCCACGCTCGTGACAGGAGCGGACATGCGGGTGCTTTCGTATCGCACGTGGATCGCACGACAAGTGCCGTATCGGCATACATGAACATGTTTGTGCAGGTCAACACGGGTGTGCCGGGGGAGCGCGCCCTGTCTTGTAAACAGGTGGTTAGGGGTTCGAGTCCCCTCGCCAGCTCCATCCCAGCCCCTATCCGAGCGTTGCCGCAGAGGCGCACCGGCTCGGCACGTTCGCCGGTGTCCGGTGTCCGGTGTCCGGTGCCGACGGGAACTGTGCACCAGACCGGGTGGTGCTGCGCCAGGCAGCCGGGATCCGGCATACCGGGCAGGCTCCCGCGGCGTCGGGACGGGACTGAGCTCCTGGACTCCGGGGACCGTTTGGGGGACGCTCGGCAGATGTCCACGGCGGAGGGGCTCGTGGGGCGCGAGGTCGAGTGGACTCAGGCGGCCGCCGCCATCCGGGACCTCGTCGAGGGGCGGGCGTCCATCCTCGCGATCGAGGGGGAGGCGGGCATCGGCAAGAGGCGCCTCGTGGGGAGCATGTTCGCTGACGTCCGGTCTCGCACAGTGACCGTGTTCTGCGGTCAGGCTCATCCCTTCGAACGCACCAGACCGTTCGGAGCCGTCGCGGAGGCGCTGAGTCTGAGCCCGCGGTCACCGGACCGGCGCAGGCCGGCGATCGGCATACAGCCGGCCGGTCGGGGAGCCGGCTCGATGCCGGCTGCAGGCGGCATTCAGTATGCCGTCGTCGAGGACATTGTGGACCTCGTGGAGACCGCGTGCGCCGAACGCCCGGTGCGCCTGGTGGCAGAGGACCTGCACTGGATGGACGGGGCGAGCCTGCTGGCGATCTCGTCTCTGGTGCGGCGGCTGCCGCTCTCGTCGCCGCTGGTCGTCACGACAGCCCGTCCGGCCCCGTTGTCGGGCGATGCGGCCCGGTTGCTCGATGAGCTTTGCGGCCGAGGGCGCCCACCCTCACGCTCCGATCGCTCACGGTCGAGCAGACAGCAAGGCTTGCTTCCCACGAGCTGGGCGCCTCGCCCGGTCCGGAGTTGGGGGCGATGCTGGCCAAGGCCGGCGGAAACCCCTTGTGGGCGTTGGTGCAGCATTCCTGCTGCGGCCGCTGGCCGCAGCAGGAATGCTGCACCGCGAGGGGCAGGTCGTCGAGGCGAGGGCCCCAGCAGGCCGGCACGGGGGGCGCCGGCGGCGGCGATCAGGGTGGTTCCACGGTCGACGGCTCGCGTATCTACACGGGCAACGCCACCAGCGAGGCCAAGCCGTGGACGCTCAAGGACGGCACCGTCACCAACGCCGGCGGTTGGTCCGCCATCGACGCAGCGACAGGGGCCATTCGCTGGACCACGGCAGCGCCCACCGGAGGCGGAGCTCCTGGTCCGGTCGCCGCCGTCGACGGCGTGATCCTCGGATGCTCGGGCGATGCCGCCGGTCACATGGATGCGCTGAAAGGCGTCCTCCGGCGCGATCCTCTGGGACTACGCGTCGGGTGACACCCGCTACTCCGGCGCGTCGGTCGTCGACGGCGCCGTCCACTGGGGAACCGGTTACACCCTGCTGCCTCCGGATCCTCATCCGGGAGGGGCCCTCTATGCGTTCAGCGTGAGGGGCAGGTAGCAGAACGGGTGTGGCGCCCGCTCTCCGGCCCGGGGGAGGGCCAACTGAGTGCGGGCGCCACCCCGCGTGGCGGTCCCTTAGTCGTGGCCGGGCGAGCCGGCCGAAGCAAGCCAGGCAAGACAAACACCCGCCTGGCAAGACAACGGAAGTCTTGCCAGGCGGGTGTTTGCACCATCGGGCGGGAAAGTCGGGACGGGAGGGGGCGCAGGCCCCCCGGGCGACCGGCGTAGCGACTCAGGGGAGCCGGGGCTCCAGCCAGGACAGAGCCTCCACCAGCTCGGCCTCGGGCGACTGTCCGAGGTCGATTCGAACCCCCACCTCGTCGTCCGCGAGCGGCTCGAGCGTGTCGAGCTGCGACCGGAGCAGCGAGGTCGGCATGAAGTGCTCGCGGGCGTTCATCCGCTCGATGATGGTGGACGGGTCGCCGTCGAGATGGACGAAGACCAGATCCTCACCGCTCCCGGTGCGCAGCCTGTCACGGTAGCTGCGCTTGAGGGCCGAGCACGCCATCACCGTCGAGTGGCCGGTGGCCGCCTCCCGGGCCGTCCAGTCGGCGAGCGCCTCCAGCCACGGCCAGCGGTCCTCGTCGATGAGCGGTATGCCGTTCGACATCTTCTCGACGTTGGCCGCCGGGTGGAAGTCATCCGCCTCGCAGAACCGGTAGCCGAGCCGTCCGGCCAGAAGGGAGGCCAGCACCGTCTTGCCACAGCCCGAGACGCCCATGACGACGATGTGCGCCGTGCGGGCCGGAGCGGGTCCGGCGGAGGTCACAGCACGAGGCTGAGCACGAGGGCGAAGACGAAGCCGATGCTGCCGAGCAGCGTCTCCATGACGGTCCACGTCTTGAGGGTCGTCTTCTCGTCCATGCCGAGGAACCGGCCGACGAGCCAGAACCCGGAGTCGTTGACGTGCGACAGCACCGTGGAGCCGCAGGCGATGGCGACGACGATGAGGGCGAGGTCGATCTGGGAGAGGCCCTGGGTGGCCGCCACCGTGGGAGCCATGAGGCCCGCCGTCGTCGTCAGGGCAACCGTTGCTGATCCCTGGGCGACCCGGATGATCGTCGCGATGACGAACGCGGCGACGATGACGGGCAGTCCGGTCGAGGCGAGCGAGTCCGACAGGGCCTGGCCGATCCCGGATGCGCGCAGGACGCCGCCGAACATGCCGCCGGCGCCGGTGATGAGGATGATCGGGGCCACCGGCCCGATGGCGCCGTTGACGATCTGCTCCACATCGCTCGCGGTGCGCCGACCGCGGGTGAGGATGACCATGGCGAACAGGGTCGTGATGAGGAGGGCGATCGGGGTCTGGCCGATGAGGACCAGGACGTGGACGAGTCCGTTGTCCTCGCCGATCGTGCCGTTGTTCACCAGCGTCGTCAGGCCGGTGTTGAGGAAGATGAGGACGAGGGGCAGCAGGAGGACGGACAGCACGGTGCCGAAGCCGGGACGGTCCTCAGGGGTGCTCTCGTCGGTCCCGAGGATCTCCGGGACCGGCAGGACGAACCGGTGGCCGACCCACCTGGAGAAGAGGTAGGAGCCGAGGTACCAGGTCGGGATGGCCAGAACGAGGCCGACGAGCAGCACGAGGCCGAGGTCGGCGCCCAGCAGCTGGCCGGCGGCGACCGGGCCCGGGTGGGGTGGGACGAACGCGTGCATGACGGCGAACGCGCCCGCCGCCGGGAGGGCGTAGAGGAGGACCGAGCCACCCAGCTTGCGTGCCACCGAGAAGATGATCGGCAGCATCACCATCAGGCCCGCGTCGAAGAAGATCGGGAACCCGAACAGGAGCGAGGCCACGCCGAGGGCGAGCGGAGCCCGGTCGTCGCCGAACTTCGCGATGAGCGTGTCGGCGAGGGCCTGGGCGCCGCCGGTGACCTCGAGGAGTCGTCCGATCATCGCCCCGAGGCCGACGAGCAGGGCCACGCTGGCGAGGGTGCCGCCGAAGCCGTTCAACATCGTGCTGACGACGTCGGTGAGGGGGATGCGGGTGGCGAGGGCGGTGAGCAGGCTGACGAGCACGAGCGAGAGAAACGCGTGCAGCTTCAGCCGGATGATGAGGAAGAGGAGCAGGCCCACCGCGGCGGCGGCGATGAGCAACAGGGGGACGGTTCCCAGCACAGGTTCGGGCACGTCGGCCTCCTTCGTCGTTGACAGGGTTGGGTGGGAGCAGTGTGGCTGAAAAGTACTACGTTTGGAAAGAGAATGCACCAAAAAAGTGATTTAGACGGCATGGAGGCGTCATCTGAGAGCATCATTGAGGCCTCGTGCCCGATGAGGATGCGCAGATGGGAGAGTGGGCGCGTGAGGTCCTCCCTGCACAGCCGCGTGCTCGAGCGGCTCGGCGCCGAGCTGACCAGTGGGGCCGTGCCCGTCGGCTCGACCTTCTCCACCGAGTCACTCGTGGAGCGCTACGGCGTCTCGCGGACGATCGCCCGCGAGGCGCTCAAGGTGCTCGAGCAGAACGGCGTCGTCACCTCGCGGCGACGGGTCGGCGTCACCGTGAACCCGGTCGCCGAGTGGGCCGCGCTCAGCCCCCTCGTCGTGCGATGGTGGCTCAACAGCCCCGAGCGTCCCCGCCAGCTCCGAGAGCTGTCCGAGCTGCGCAGCGGGATCGAGCCGGTCGCGGCCGGCCTCGCCGCGATCCGGGCCACCGACGACCAGCGCTCGGCGATCAGCGCGGCCGTCGTCGGGATGTCGCTCACCGGTCCCAAGGGCGATCTGGAGACCTACCTCGAGCACGACGTGACGTTCCACAGCACGGTTCTCGAGGCATCCGGCAACGCGGGGCTGGCCTCCTTCGCGCCCCTGGTCGGTGAGGCCCTCACCGGTCGCACCCATCACCGGCTCATGCCATCGGTCCCCGAGCCGAAGGCGATCCGCTGGCACTTCGGCGTGGCCGAGGCGATCGCCCTCGGTGACTCCGCCGAGGCGATGCGGGTCATGCGGAGCATCGTGAGCGAGGCGCTCGACGCCATGGAGCAGGCGATGGGCGGCTTCACCCCCCTGGTGTCCTGAGGGCCCTCGGGACAGGCAACGTCCAGCCTGGGGTGGGAAGGTCGGCCGCGTCGGATCGGGCCCCACGTGGGCCCAGCCACGAGGAGGAACGCCATGAGGAGTTCGCGGGGCGCCCGACTCCGGCGCACGGGCGCGGCGGCCGCCCTCGTCGCCCTCGCTCTCGCCGGGTGTGGCGGGTCGCCGTCCACCGCCGGCCCGGCCGACCGCTCCCCGACGCCGGGAGGCTCCACCGCCGCATCATCGTCGGCCACGTCGGGCGCCGCCGGCCCGAGCGCCTCGTCGAGCCCCAGCGCCGCCGCGCCGTGCGGCCACCCGGCGCCCACGGCATACCGGCATGTCGTCTGGATCTGGATGGAGAACAAGGGGTCCAGCGCGATCATCGGCTCCCGTGACGCACCGTTCGAGAACGCGCTGGCCCGCCGGTGCGGGCTCGCCGCCGACTACCACGGCATCACCCATCCCTCGCTGCCGAACTACCTCGCCGCGACCGGTGGCTCGACGTTCGGGGTGAGCGACGACCGGCCGCCCGCTGCCCACCCCGTCTCCGGCGACTCGGTCTTCGCCCAGGCCGCCGCGGCCGGACTCACCTGGCGGGCCTACGAGGAGTCGATGCCGAGCCCGTGCCGCCTGACCGACTCCGGCCGGTATGCCGTCCGGCACAACCCGGCGGCGTACTTCACCTCACTGCGCCCCACCTGTGGCAGCAACGACGTCGGGTTCGACGCCTTCGCCCACGACATCGCGAGCGGCTCGCTGCCGGCGTTCGCCTTCGTCACGCCGGATCTGTGTCACGACACCCACGACTGCTCCGTCGCGACGGGGGACACCTGGCTGCGGACCTGGCTGACTCGGCTGCTCGACGGGCCGAACTACGCGACGGGCGACACGCTCGTCGTTCTCACCTGGGACGAGGCAGAGGGAGGTGGCACGACCGTGCCCGCGATCGTCGTCGCTCCCTCGGTCCCGCCGGGAACGGTGTCGCACCAGCACCTCGACCACTACTCGCTGCTACGCACGACCGAGGACCTGCTCGGTCTGCCGCCCCTGCGTCAGGCGGCCGGCGCCACGTCGATGGCCCCGGCGTTCAGGCTCGGCTCCGGCTCATAGCGACCGGACAGCGATCCCACGGGTGGTCGTCACGGGCGGGGAGCAGCATCGCGGACATGGTGACGCGACAGCGGTGCGAGTCCATGACCGTGGCGGCCCTGATCCGCCGCCTCGCCGAGACCGAGGACGCCCTGCGGACCTGCCCTCGCTGCGGCGCGGACGGGCGCCCGGACCCCCGCCGCCGACGGCTGCTCCGCGAGCAGGACGTCATTTGTGCGGGGCTGCGTCAGCGGCGCCACGAGATGGCCACCCGACCCCTCCTCGGCTGACTCCTCGGTGCCGGTCGGCCGGCCCGGTCCCCCGGCAGGGTCGGAATCGGCATGCCCCGGCGGCGGGCGCGCCGCTAGCCTGCCGCCCATGGACAGGGCACCGGCCTACGAGCTGCGGTTCCTCACCGACCCGGCGGCGTTCCTCGACCTGGCCGGCGACCACCTCGGGGCCGAGCCGGTCGTCGCAACAATCGTGACGACGATGGCCCACCGGGCGGTGGGCGCGGCCGATGCTCCGGGGCCGATCAACGGGCATTCCGGCGCGTCGACTCCGCCTCGGTGGTGGCTCGCCGTCCTCGACGAGGCCGGCCGGGTCCGCGGGGCCGGGATGCGGACCGCGCCCTTCGAGCCGTACCCGCCCTACCTGCTGCCGATGCCGGACGAGGCCGCCCTCGCCCTCGCGCGGCAGCTGCACGACCGCGGCGAGCCGGTGCAGGGGGTCAACGGGGCGCTGCCGGCGACCCGGATCGTCGCCGAGGAGCTCGTCCGGCTGCGTGGCGGCCGGATCGACGTCGACATGCACACCCGCCTGTTCGAGCTCGGCGACCTCGTGCCGCCCGCGCCGGCCGCCGGCCGGCTCGTCGCGGCGACCGAGGAGGACCTGCCGCTCGTGTCCCGCTGGTGGCACGCCTTCCATCTCGACGCCGACGCGCAGGCCGGTCGGGAGCCGGGGGCCAGCCACCACGAGGCGCCGGGCGAGGAGGACCTCCGCCGCCGGGTCCGGGCCGGGGTCGTCTGGCTGTGGGTGACGCCTGGCGGGGAGCGGGTCCACCTCACCGGCGCGAACCCGCCGGCCTTCGGGGTCGCCCGGGTCGGCCCGGTCTACACCCCGCCCGAGCAGCGCGGTCGCGGGTATGCCGCCAGCGCCGTCGCCGAGGTCTCGCGCCTGCTGACCGAGGCGGGCTCGCGGGCCTGCCTGTTCACCGACCAGGCCAACCCAGTCTCGAACCGCCTCTATCTGGCGCTCGGCTATCGCCCGGTGCTCGACATGGTCAGCCTCCTGCTCCTCCCCTGACATGCCTCCCGACCCGACACCCCACGGCCCGAACCTCCCGGCAGCGACACCTCCCGGCACGAACCTCTGCTAGCAGAGGTTGCTGCCGGACGGGGGTGTTGCACCACCCCCGCCCTGCAGCAACCTGTCCGTCGACGCGGGAGACGGGCCCTCCGGCCGAGAGGGGGCCCGGTCGCGAGGGACACCTCCCGGCCTAGAGGGGGCGCCACCGCGGGTCGGCGGCGCTGCGGTCGACCCACGATCCGGCTCGCATGACGTGCCGCACCCGCAGGTCCTCGTCCAGGACGGCCAGATCGGCCCGGAAGCCCGGCCGCAGCTGGCCGACCCGGCCCAGGCCGAGCATCGCGGCCGGGGTCATCGTCGCCGCGCGGACCACGTCCGGCAGGGGCAGGCCGACGACCGTGACGGCATACCGCACGGCGGCGGCCATCGTCAGGGTCGACCCGGCGATGGCTCCGGTCTCGACGAGCCGGGCGACGCCGTTCTCCACCTTCACGGCCATCGGGCCCAGCCGGTAGTCGCCGTCCTCGGCGGCCGCCGCGGCCATCGCGTCGGTGACGAGGAGGACGTGGTGCGGCTTCGTCGTCGCGGCATGGTGCAGGACGGCCGGATGGAGGTGGACCCCGTCGGCGATCAGCTCGATGTAGGCGTCGGGGTCCTCGAGGAGGGCGATGACCGGCCCGGGCTCACGGTGGTGGACGGCGCGCATCGCGTTGAACAGATGGGTGCCGACCGGCGCCCCGGCCTCGAGCGCCGCCCGCGCCTCGGCATACGTCGCGTCGGTGTGTCCGATCGCGGCGAGGACGCCGGCCTCGGTGAGCCGGCGCACCGCGGTGAGCCCGCTGGGCAGCTCGGGGGCGAGGGTGACCATGCGCACCGTGCCGCGAGCGGCGGCGAGCAGCCGGTCGACCCGGTCGGGCGTGGGGTCGGTGAGCAGGTCGATGTCGTGGGCGCCGCGGTGCTTGGGGCTGAGCCACGGTCCCTCGAGATGGATCCCGAGGATCGTCCCGTCCTCGACGAGACCGGCGAGCACGCCGACGATCTCGGTCAGCCGGTCCGGGGTGTCGGTGACGAGACTCGCCATCATCGAGGTCGTGCCCCGGAGGAGGTGGGCGTCGACGGCGGTGTGGACCGCCTCCGGGGTGCCGGTCTGGAAGGACTCGCCGCCGCCGCCGTGGACGTGCGCGTCGATCAGGCCCGGGAGGAGGGTCGCCGGACCAAGATCGACATCGGGTGTCCGCGGTGGCGGCCCGGACGCGACCTCGACGATCTGGTCGTCATGGATGAGGACCCACCCCGGCGCGAAGGCCCGCGCCGGGGTGAGCACCTGTGCTGCGGTGATGAGCATGGCCGTATGCCGTGAGCGTCAGGCGCTCGTGTCGGCCTCGACCATGGAGCCGCTGTCCTCGTCCTCCTCCTCGCGGCCCGGTGTCCGCAGGTTCCATTGGGTGATGATCCACCGGAAGAGGAAGTAGTAGACGACGGCATAGGCGAGGCCGATGACGATGAGGAGGGCCGGCTTCGTGGCGATGTTCCAGTTGAGCAGGTAGTCGAACAAGCCTGCGGAGAAGCCGAACCCGTCCTTGATCCCCAGGCCGTTGACGATGGCGAGGGAGGTGCCGGTCAGCAGGGCGTGCACGACGTAGAGCGGCCACGCGACGAACATGAACGCGAACTCGAGCGGCTCGGTCACGCCGGTGAGGAAGGACGTGAGAGCGGCCGAGAGCATGATGCCGCCGACGGCCTTGCGGTGCTTCGGCTTCGCGGTGTGCCAGATGGCCAGGGCCGCGGCGGGCAGGGCGAACATCATGATCGGGAAGAAGCCGGTCATGAAGGCGCCGGCGCTCGGGTCGCCGTGGAGGAACCGGGCGATGTCGCCGTGGTAGACGGTGCCGTCGGCCGCGGTGTAGTCGCCGAGGATGAACCACGGCGGGCTGTTGAGGATGTGGTGCAGGCCGAGCGGGATGAGCAGCCGGTTGAGCGTGCCGTAGACGAACCCGCCGATGACCGAGTTGTCGCCGACCCAGTTGCCGACCGACGTGAGCCCCGAGTTGAACGCGGGGTAGACGAGGCTGAGGAGCACGGACAGGACGATGGCCGCCAGCGAGGTGATGATCGGGACGAAGCGGCGGCCGCCGAAGAACGCGAGGTACGGCGGCAGCTTGATCCGGTGGTACTTCTGCCACAGCCAGGCGGCGACGAGGCCCATGACGATGCCGCCGAGGACGCCGTAGTTGACCAGCTGTTGGGTCTCGCCCTCGGCCGGGGTGCCGAGGACGGTCGGCGACATCGCGTCGCCGACGCCCTTGAAGACGAGGTAGCCCACGACGGCGGCGAGCGCCGTCGAGCCGTCCGCCTTCTTCGCCATGCCGATGGCGATGCCGACGGCGAAGAGGAGGGCGAGGTTGGCGAACAGGGCGTTGCCGGCGGCCCCGATGATCGGGGCGACCGTCGTCCAGCCCAGCCCGTCCTTGCCGAGCAGGTCGTCCTGACCGAGCCGCAGCAGGATCGCCGCCGCCGGCAGCGAGGCGATGGGCAGCATGAGGCTGCGTCCGAACTTCTGGATGGGCGCGAGGTTGACGTTGAACCGTCGGCCGCCGGTATCGGCAGTGGTGTCGACCGTGCTCACGTGGTGTCTCCTTTGACTTTCTGGCGAGGGTTCGCCGGTGGTATGCCGGCCGGCCGGGCGGGGGGACGCGTCCGGTCGACGTTCGGTCAGGGGGTGGGGTCGGTGGGGGGTGCGGGGGCGGCCGGGCCGCCGCTCGCGAGGCTCATGTGCAGCTGGTACCGGTCGCCGCGGTAGCGCGAGACGACGTGCTCGACCGGCCGGTCGCCGGCCCACGAGACGCGGCGGAATACGAGCAGGGGCGTGCCGACCGGCGCCTCGAGGCGCCGGCCCAGCCGCGCATCGGCGCACTCGCCCCACAGGGTCTGCTCGGCGCGGTCGATGGCGAGGCCGTAGCGCCGGGCGAAGACCTCGTAGAGGGACCCGGTGAGGTCCTCGTGGTCGAGGTCGGGGAAGGCGTCGGTGGGGTACCAGCCGTTCTCCTCGGCGACCGGCTGGTCGTCGGCGAGCCGGACCCGGTGGACGCGCCACGCCGCCCCGTCGGGTCCGAGGCCGAGAGCATCGGCGACGTCGGCCGGGGGCTGGTCCTCCTCGACGGCGAGCATCCGGGTCGAGGGGATCCGCCCCCGCCGGCGCATGTCCTGGCTGAACGACGCGAGGTGAAGGTTGCTCTCGAGGCGGGGCCGGGCGACGAAGGTGCCCTTGGCCGGCACGCGGTGGAGGAGCCCGCTGCTGATGAGGCTCTCAATCGCCTTGCGGACCGTCGCCCGCGAGACGTCGTAGGTCGCCATGAGCTCGCGCTCGGACGGGATCGCCGCGCCGGGGCCGAGCTCGGTTGCCGCGAGCTCGGCGAGGAGGTCGCTCAGCTGGGCGTGCTTGGGCCGCGGGCCGTCGAGGATCGCCGAGACGCGCCCGGTGCGGGTGGGGGCGGGCGTTCCGGTCATCGGGGGCCTCTCGACGGAGCGGGCGGATACTGGTACGGTCTGGTACGTACCAGTTGACTATGGCCCCGCAGGACGACGTTGTCAAGGCCCCACCCGGGCCGACGCCGCCAGCCGCGGCGGGGCCCGGGCAGGAGGCCCCATGACGACCCAGATGGCCCGCGAGATCGCCGAGCAGCCGACCGCGGCGCGGGTGACCCTCGACCACCTGTTGCCCCTGCGACCCGACCTACGTCGGCTGGCCGCCGGGCGCCGCCGGGTGCTCTTCGTCGCCAGGGGCTCCAGCGACAACGCCGCCATCTACGGCCGCTACCTGCTCGAGACGCATGCGGGCGTCAGCGGCGGGCTGGCCTCGCCGTCGGTCGCGACCCACTACCGCAGCCGCCTCGACCTCTCCGACGCCGTCACCGTCTGCGTCTCGCAGAGCGGCTCGACGGCCGAGATCGTCGAGACCGCCGCCTGGGCGAGGGACTGCGGCTCGGCCGTCGTCGGCGTGACGAATGCCGCGGACTCGCCGCTCGCCGACGTCGCCGACCTTGCGCTCGTCACGGCGGCCGGTCCGGAGCTGGCCGTCCCCGCGACGAAGACCTACCTCACCCAGCTTGTCGCGATGGCGGTTCTCGGCACCGCGCTGGCCCCGGACCCGGCGAGCCTCGACGCCGAGCTGGCCAGGGTGCCCGAGCAGGTCGAGCGGCTGATCGCCGCCGCGGCCGGAGTCGATGAGGCGGTCGCCGCGCTCGCCGCCGCCGAGCACTCCGTCGTGTCGGGCCGCGGGCTCCTCATGGGGACGGCGCTCGAGACGGCGCTCAAGCTCGAGGAGACCTGCCTGCGTCCGGTCCGTGGCTACTCCTACGCCGACCTGCGACATGGGCCGATCTCGGTCGTCACCGAGGGCGTCGTCGCCGTCCTCGTCGCGGCTCAGGACGGCCCGCTGGTGGCCGCGATGACCGAGCTCGCCGAGGACCTCGCCGAGCGCGGCGCCCGCACCGTCGGCATCGGCGGGGACGCGGCATACGCCCGGGCCTGCACCCACCACGTGCCCGGTCCGGACCTGACCGAGGCCATCGCGCCCATCGCCGCCATCGTGCCGGCGCAGCTCGTCGTCGAGCGGCTCGCCCGCGAGGTCGGGCTCGACCCGGACAACCCGCGGGGCCTGCACAAGGTCACCCAGACCGATCTGGACGCAGAATCGTAGGACGCACCGCGGGGCCCCGGCCCCACCCCACCCCACGCAGCATCCACCCACCCCGAAAGGACAGGACATGAGCTCCAAGGCAGAGCAGATCCTCGCCGCCCTCGGCGGCGCCGACAACATCGTCGAGATCGAGCCGTGCATCACCCGGCTGCGCACCGAGGTCGAGGACCCGGGCAAGGTCGACGAGGCCGCCCTCAGGGCCGCGGGTGCCCACGGCGTGATGGCCTCCGGCAAGGTCGTCCAGGTCGTCGTGGGGCCCGAGGCCGACACCCTGGCCGAGGACATCGAGGACCTGATGTGACCAGCGCGGTCCTCGCCCCGTGCCCGGGGCGGCTGCGCCCCCTCTCCGCGTGCTCCGACCCGGTCTTCTCCGGTGAGATGGTCGGCCCCGGGGTGCTCATCGAGCCCGACCTCGTCGAGACGACCGTCGTCGCGCCCATCGGGGGGACCGTCGTCAAGGTCCACCCGCACGCGTTCGTCATCGCCTCACCGGAGGGCATCGGCGTCCTCGTCCACCTCGGGATCAACACCGTCAAGCTCGAGGGGCGCGGCTTCACCGTCCTCGCCGAGCAGGGCTCTACGGTCGCCGTCGGCGACCCGATGGTCCGGTGGAACCCGGCCGACATCACCGAGGAGGGGATGACCGCCGAGGTGCCCGTCGTCGTCCTGGACCGGCCCGCCGGGTCGCTCGAGGCCCCGGAGGACGGTGCGTCCGTGGCGGCGGGGGACCCGCTCGTCACCGTGCCCGACTGAGGCCCGCGGCAGGGCGCCGATCAGGCGAGGAGCTCCTCGCGGACGCAGTGCAGCCGGAGAACCTCGACCCGGCGGCGCTGGTCGAGGCAGCGCCGCAGCACGGTCCGCAGCCGCTCCTCGTCGAGACGACGATCCTCGAGGCTCAGCTCGAGGAGGGTCGTCCAGCCGAGCGCCACGGCGGTGAGGGCGAGGGTGATCCCCTCGAGCTCGACGACATCCGACAGCGGCGAGCGGCCGTTCAGCCGCCCGTTGAGCTTGAGCCGTCCGGCCCGTTCGCCGAGCCACGCGGCCGCCGTCTTCGTTCGCGAGAGCGGCTCCTCGAGGGAGTCCATGACCTCGTCGAGGACGTCTCGATCGGCGACGAAGGCGGTCGCGACATCGCTCAGCGACGCGCGCACCTCCGCACGGGAGTGCTCGCGCACGGAGCGTTGGAGCAGCGACACCGTCGCGGCAGCGGCCGCGGAATGGTCCTGCAGATAGATCGCGAGCCAACCGTCGTCGGTCATCGAACGCCGTCCTTGGGTCATGTCGGGGGTCGCGAGCATCCATCATCCCCCAACCGGGGTCAGTCGGGTCGGACCTGGACCGACCGTCGTCGATCGAGGTGATCAGTGTCCGCGCAGGGCATCGATCAACTCGTCCTTCGTCATCGTCGAGCGGCCGTCGATGTCGAGCTCGCGGGCTCGCTGCAGCAGATCCTTCTTCGTCCAGTCCTCGTAGGCCGGCGACGCGCCCCCGCGTCGGCCGACGCTCGAGCGGGACTGGGCGGCCGCGGCATTGGCGATGCGGGCGGACTTCTCCTTGCTGTTGCCCTCCTCGAGCAGCGACTCGTAGAGGTCGTCGTCCTTGACGCTGGGCCCTGGTGCACGACTGGGCATGGCGGTCCTCCGGGGATGGGTGCGGTCAGATCGGCTGTGGCTCGGGCATGGGTGGCTCGCCGCCGGGTGTGGGGGCGCCCGGCTCCGGCGGCTGGGGTGGAGGTGGCTCCGGCAGGGGGTTGGGCATCGGCTCGGGGCGGGTGGGCGGGACGTCGGGCCCCGGTGCGGGGGTCGGGTCCGGCCCGGGTTCCGGCGGCAGCGACAGCCGCGGTCTGGCGCCCATCGTCCCTCCTCGGGGTCGACTCGCGCCGAGAGGGCCCCCTCGGCGCCTGCCTGGCCTTTTCCCCGTGCCGATGGGGGCGAAACGGCACGGGCGCGGCCGACCTCGGCGGCCCCCCAGGACCAGGTGTGCGGGCGCCGCGCGGGGGTACTGGGCGGGGCGAGGGTGAGACCCCGCACGCTGGCATCTTCTCGAGTGGGCCGCGACCTGTCGTGGTGCGCCGGATCGTGTCCTTGACGAGGGCGGCCCTTGGTCAGGCCCTTCCGGTTGAAGACACAGCCGGAAGGGCCGCCCTCATCCCGGGGCGCATGGCCGGCCCGGGCCGGGGCACGAGGTCGACGGACCGCCACGACGGCGGTCGGCCGAAGCGCCCGAAGTGCCGATTGCCCAGGAGGACACGATGAACCGGAGCGACCTGGATGTCACGGCCCTGCTCGCCGCCCAGCACGGCCGGATCCGCGCCCTGTTCCACGAGGCGATGGAGGCCGAGCCGAGCCAACGGGTCGGCAGCGTCGGCGTGCTGCGGAGGTATCTCGCCCTCCACGAGGCGGCCGAGCGGGTCGCCCTGCACGAGGTGAGCCGGTCCCGCCGACTCGCGAGCGCCGACGAATCCGCCCAGCGGGTCGTCGAGGAGAACGAGATGGCCACGGGCTTCGAGCACCTCGCGGGGTTCAGCCCGCAGGACCCCTTCTTCGTCCATCAGCTCGGCCTGTTGGAGGAGGCGGCCGGCTTCCATGCCGAGGACGAGGAGAGCAAGGAGCTGCCGGGGTTCCTCGCTACCGCTCCGCGGAGTGACGTCGAGCGACTCGCCACGACGCTCGCCCGGGTCGACGCGGCGTTCGACGCGGGCGAGACCAAGGGGGACCAGGCCGGCACCTTTGCGGAGCAGGTCGCTGCGGCGGAGGAGCTGCTGCGCGCGGGCTGACCAGCCCGCCGACACGCTGCCGGCGCCTACCGCCTCCCCGACCGAGTCAGGCCGACTTGGGCCCCGTTGCCAGCTCGGGGCCCACCGGGGCGCTCGCGGGCTCGTCCATCCGCTCGTCCCAGAGCCGCAGCGCGGCGCCGCGCGATCCGGTCCGGGCCTCGTGGACCACCTCGGCGGCGATGTCGCGCAGCTTGCGGTTGAGGCGGGAGGAGACCCACCGGAGGATCTCGAAGGCACCCTCGGCGTCGACGCGGTAGCGCATCATGAGCACGCCCTTGGCCTGCTCGATCTCCGCGCGGTGCTCGGTCACCCCGCGCACCGCGGCCTCCGCCTCGACCTCGGCGTCGGCCCGCCGGGTGGCCGTCACATCGACGACGAAACCGGCGACCGCCATGACCCGGCCGAGCCGGTCCAGCCGGCCCTCACCGACGATGAGGGTATGCCGCACCGAGCCGTCGGTGGCGACGAACCGGTGGTAGGAGCTGAACGGTTCACCGCGCTCGAGAGCCGCCTCGTCGAGCACGCTGCGCGGCCCCACGTCGTCCGGGTGGTAGTGGGCGAGGAGCAGCTCGGTGCTGGGCTCGGCCGACTCCGGGTCGAGCCCGAGCAGGTTGACCAACTCCTCGGACCAGGTCCACTGCTGGGTCGGGAGGAAGTAGCGGAACCGCCCGACGGGCTCGGAGACGCCTCGCCCCAGCCGGGTGAGGTCGTCCAGGCGCCCCTGCCCCGTCACGAATGGGCGACTCTCGCAGCGGCCGCTGGGGCATGACGGGCACCGGAGCGCGCCGGCACGCGGGACGCGGGACGCGTCGCCGGGGCGTCGGCCTCCGCCTCCGGCAGCGCGAGGTTGGCGCGCAGCCGGGTGAGCAGCGAGCTGAGCAGACGCGAGACCTGCATCTGGCTCACGCCGAGCTCCTTGCCGATCTCGCTCTGGGTCATCTCCTGGCCGAATCGGAGGTCGACGATCCTGCGGTCCCGCTCCGGCAGCTCCTCGAGCGCATGGACGAGGGCGTCGTGCTCGACGAGGTCGGTGAACGGGTCCCGGTCGGTCGGCACCTGGGTCGGCGTGCCCTCGGACATGGCGAGGTCGAGGGAGAGGGTGTGGTAGCCCTCGGCGGACTCCCGGGCCGACTCGATGTCGCGAGGACGGACGGCGAGTGCCTCGGCGAGCTCGTCGAGTGTGGCCTCCCGGCCGAGGTCGTGCCGGAGCCGCTCCTCCTCGGCCGACAGCCGCGAGCGCAGCTCCTGGAGCCGGCGCGGCGGGCGGATCGCCCACCCGCAGTCCCGGAAGTGGCGCTTGATCTCACCGGAGATCGTCGGCACGGCATACCCGGCGAAGCTGTGGCCGCGCCCGCTGCGGTACCCGCGGACGGCCTTGACGAGCGCCAGCCGGGCCACCTGGAGCAGGTCGTCGGTCTCGATGCCTCGGCCGCGGTAGCGGAAGGCGGCGGTGTCGGCGAGGTCGAGCGTCAGCATGACGACCTCGTCGCGGAGCCGGTCGCGCCGCCGACGATCGGTGCAGGTCTCGATCTCCTGAAGGAGCAGCTCGGCCCGGTCGTGGTCGGGGTCGGTCGGCTGATGATGGTGGATGGTCGACGGAATTCGAGTCGGAGCCATGACACGTTCCCTTTGTCAACGTGGGGCGGCTCACTGCTGAACCAAGGTATGTCTAACCACACCACGATCGCGTGGGCTCCGCAAGGCGACGCGATCCGTCCCGGCCGACATGGGGGAAATTCTCAGGCGGTTCTCGTCCGCCATGCAGGCTCGTGACCTGCGCAGATGCTCCCTCACGCACGAACCGGGCGTGCCCGGCCCCTGTCGGGGACGTGACACGCCCGGTTCCGTCCGTCGGTGCGGTATCCGCACTCACCAGTAGTGAGTTCTGCCCCCGATCCCACGGCCCAGCGCACCGAGGATCCACAGGATCACGCCGATGACGGCCAGGATGATGCCGATCGTGGTGAGGATCGAGATGTTCGCGAAGATGCCGATGAGGATGAGGATGACGCCAAGGATGATCATGGTGTTCCGTCCTTTCGCCGTCGGGGGGTTGGCCCGACGATCGGCGTTCTCATTCCCCCGTACCCTTGCGGCGAAACCGGTGGTACGCACCGTTCTGCGGCACCTACCGCGCGGCGGGCTTCCTCGCGGCTCAGTGCACCCGGTAGGTCTCGGCCTGCTCCGACCGGAGCCGCAGCCCGTGTCCCGGGACGTCCTCGATGGAGACGCCCCCGTTCACGGCGGGGCCGGCGCCGTCGAGCAGGAGGTGCTCCATCCGGGTGTGGTCGTGGAACCACTCGAGGTGGCGCAGATTGGGGGTCGCCGCCGCCACGGCGAGGCTGGCGGCCGGGGCGCAGTGCCCGGACACCTGCAGCTGGTGGGCTGCGGCGACGGCCGCCGCCCGCTGCCACTCGGTGATGCCGCCGATCCTCGTCACGTCGAGCTGGAGACAGTCCACGGCCTCGGCCGCGCACAGCCGTCGGACGGCGGTGAGGTCGGAGGCGTACTCGCCGGCCGTGACGTCCGGCCGGACGGCGTCGCGGACCCGGCGCAGGCCGGCCAGGTCGTCGGAACTGACCGGCTCCTCGAGCCAGCGGATGTCGAGGTCGCCAACCTGCTCCATGATCCGAATCGCCTGCGCGGCGGTGTAGCCGCCGTTGGCGTCGACGAAGAGGTCGATCTTGTCACCGATCACCTTGCGGGAGAACCGCATTCGAGCGACATCGCGGTCCTGTGCCTCGCCAGCCGACTCGCCGATCTTGATCTTCACCTGCGACATGCCCTGCTCGACCCAGCCGGTCAGCTGCGCGGCCAGGGTGTCGTCGTCGTACGTCGTGAAGCCGCCACTGCCATAGACCGGCACTGCGTCGCACACCTGACCGAGGACCCGGGACAGTGGAGCGTCGAGCAGCCGGGCATGCAGGTCCCACAGGGCGATGTCGACGGCCGAGATCGCGCGAGCCACGAGTCCGGGGCGGCCCGCGTTGCGGACCGCGTGGCACATCGCGGCGTAGGCCGCGGCCGGCGCCCGGGCGTCCGCCTCGCTCAGGACCGGGGCCAGGGTGCCGTCGACGACCGCTGCGCAGGCGGGCGGTGCGTAGGTGTAGCCGAAGCCGACCTCGTCACCGGCCCGCGCGTGGACCGTGACCATCGTCGTCGCGTCCCACTCCAGGGTGCCGTCGGCCTCCGGGCCGGACGTGGGGACCGTGTAGGCCGCCACGTCGAGCCCGTCGAGCGGGAGGTTGCTGCTCGGGCGGTGACCCGGGGATGAGGCGGGGATCAGCGTCATGCTCAGCCGTTCCGGCCCAGCAGCTCCTGGGCCTTGGTCTTGACGCCCTCCTTGATGATGCCCCAGGCGTCCGCGTCGCCCTTGAAGAGCGCCTCGGCCGTGTCCGCCATCTGCTGGAGCGACGCATGCGGCGGGATGGGCGGGACGTTCGGGTCGACGTGCACGTCGAGGACGGTCGGCGTCGAGGCCGAGAATGCCTGGTCCCAGGCATCCGCGAGCTGACCCGGCTCGGTGACGGTGACCCCCTGCAGGCCGATCGACGACGCGAACCCGGCATACGACATGTCGGGCAGGTCCTGCGACTCGAGCAGCTTCGGCGAGCCGCCCATCGCGCGCAGCTCCCACGTCACCTGGTTGAGGTCGTTGTTGTGGAGCACGACGACGACGAGCCGCGGGTCCTCCCACCGCTCCCAGTAGCGCTTGATGGTCAGGAGCTCCGCGAGGCCGTTCATCTGCATCGCCCCGTCTCCCTCGAAGGCGATGACCGGGCGGTCGGGATGGGCGAACTTCGCGCCGATCGCGTAGGGGACGCCCGGACCCATCGTGGCGAGGTTGCCGGAGAGGGAGCCACGCATGGAGCCCCGGAACTTCAGCTGCCGCGCGTACCAGTTCGCGGAGGATCCGCTGTCGGCCGCGATGATGGCGTTGTCCGGCATTCGTTGCGAGCCCTCGGCGAAGAGGAGCATCGGGTTGATCGGCTCCGCCTCGACGTGGGCCTCGGAGTCCATGACGTTCCACCACGTCTTCACCCCGTCGATGATCCCGTCCTGCCAGGAGCGGTCCTCCTTGCGGGTCAGGTGCGGGATGATCGCCCGTAGCGTCGTCGCCGCGTCGCCGACGAGGTTGACCTCGTACGGGTAGCGCATGCCGATGAACGTCGGGTCGAGGTCGACCTGGATCGCCCGCGCCTGGTCCAGCGGCGGCATGAACTGGGTGTAGGGGAAGTTCGAGCCGATCGTGAGCAGCGTGTCGCAGTCGCGCATCATCTCGTAGCTCGGCCTCGTGCCGAGCAGCCCGATCGCCCCGGTGACGAACGGCAGCTCGTCGCTGAGGACATCCTTGCCGAGCAGCGCCTTGGCGACGCCCGCGCCGAGCAGGTCGGCGGCCTCCTCGACCTCGGCGGCCGCCCCCCGGGCGCCCTGGCCGACGAGGATGGCGACCTTCTCGCCGGCATTGAGGATCTCCGCGGCCCGGCGGACCCCCTCGGAGTCGGGGTCGGTCGTCGGCCACGCGATGCCGGTGCTGGAGGGCACCATCTTGAAGGCGTGGCCCGGTGGGCTGTACTCCAGCTCCTGGACGTCGTTGGGGATGATGACGGCGGTCGGGGCCCTGCGTGCCATGGCGACCCGGATCGCGCGGTCGAGAACGTTGGGCAGCTGCTCGGGGACCGTCACCATGTGGACGTACTCGCTGGCCACGTCCTTGTACAGGCTGATGAGGTCGACCTCCTGCTGGTAGCTGCCGCCCATGGCGCTCCGGTTGGTCTGGCCGACGATCGCGACGACCGGGACATGGTCGAGCTTGGCGTCGTAGAGGCCGTTGAGCAGGTGAATCGCGCCGGGGCCCGAGGTGGCCATGCAGACGGCGGGCCGACCGCTGAACTTCGCGTAGCCGACGGCCTCGAAGGCGGCCATCTCCTCGTGCCGGGCCTGGATGAAGGCGGGCTGGTCCTCGGCGCGCCCGAAGGCGCCGAGGAGGCCGTTGATGCCGTCGCCCGGATAGGCGAAGACCTGCTCGACGTCCCAGTCACGGAGACGCTCGAGAACGTAGTCGGCAACGGTTGCCATGTCTGTCTCCTTCGTTCGGGATGGGTGCGAGGGCTCGGGGGCATCCCCGACGCGTGCCCCTCAGCCGCGCCGGGGAAGTCCTTGCGCGAGCAGCTGGGCCAGGTGGATGCCGTCCCGGCCGCCGCTGTCGAGGTCGTGGATCTGGGTCCGGCACGAGAATCCGTCGGCGAGGACGGTCGTGTCCGGGTCGGCGTGGCGGATGGCGGGCAGCAGGACCCGCTCGGCGCAGGCCTCGCTCACCTCGCCGTGGCCGGCGGTGAACCCGAAGTTCCCGGCGAGTCCGCAGCAGCCGGAGTCGAGGGTGTCGTTGTCGACGCCCGCAGCGCGGAGCAGCTCCTCGTCGGCGTCCCAGCCGAGGACGGCGTGCTGGTGGCAGTGGACCTGCGAGATGGCCTTCGCGCGTCCCGCCGCGGCGAGGTCCGGGGGCTCGTAGCCGTCGGTATGCCGGGTCAGCAGCTCGGCGAACGTCACCGTGTGGTCGGCCAGCCGCCGGGCGTCGAGGTCGTCGGGGAGAAGATCGGCGAGGTCGGAGCGGAAGACCGCCCCACAGCTGGGCTCGAGGACGACGACCCTGCCGCCGCCCCGGACGTGCGGCGCGAGGGCACGCACCGTCCGGCGGAGGACGCGCTTGGCCATGTCGAGCTGCCCGGTGGAGACCCAGGTGAGGCCGCAGCACAGCGGCTCGCTCGGCATCGTCACCGCCCAGCCGGCGTCCTCGATGACGGAGACCGCCGCCCGGCCGATCTCGGGGGCGAAGGAGTTGGTGAAGGTGTCGGGCCAGAGGAGCACCGTGCCGCGCGCGTCGGCCGGGTCGCCCTGGGGCCCCCGCTCGGCCCACCACTGCTGGAGCGTGGGGGAGGCGAACTGCGGGATCGGGCGCGGCTCGAGGCCCGCGGCGCGTGTGGCGATCCGCGCGACGGCGGGACGCCGGGTGAGGGCATTGACGAGCGGCGCCAGCCGCCCCCGCGTCACCGCCTGGGCGGCCAGTGGCAGCCAGCCGAGGGCATAGTCCGCACGCGGGCGTAGCCGGTGCCGGTAGAAGTGATGGAGGAACTCGGCCTTGTAGGTCGCCATGTCGACCGAGGCCGGACAGTCGGCCTTGCAGCCCTTGCACGCGAGGCACAGGTCCAGTGCGTCCTTGACCTCCTGGCTGCGCCAGCCGTCGCCCACCGGCGCGTCGGGATGTCCCTGGAGCATCTCGAAGAGGAGCCGTGCCCGCCCGCGCGTCGAGTGCTCCTCCTCGTGGGTCACCTGGAAGGACGGGCACATGACCGTTCCCGAGTCGGTCGTGTGCTGCCGGCACTTGCCGACGCCGACGCAGCGGGTCGCCGCCCGGACGAAGGAGCCCTCGTCCTCGGGGTAGGCGAAGGCGAGGTCGCCCGAGGCCCGGGGGGACCACGACGCCCCGAGCCGGAGATGCTCGTCCAGCCGCGCCGGATCGACCACCTTCCCGGGGTTCATCAGGTTGTCGGGGTCGAAGACGGCCTTGGCGCGCTCGAACAGCCGGACGACGTCCTCGCCGAACATCCTGGGCAGCAGCTCGCCGCGGGCCTGGCCGTCGCCATGCTCACCCGAGAGCGACCCGCCGTAGTCGGCGACGAGGTCCGCGGCGCGCTCGGCGAACTCGCGGTAGGTCCGCACGCCCTCGACGGTCTCGAGCTCGAAGGGGATCCGGGTATGGACACAGCCCTGGCCGAAGTGGCCGTAGAGGCTGGGCCCGGTGCGGCTCTCGTAGCCGAACTCGGCGTAGAGATCACGCAGGTCGCGCAGGTAGTCACCGAGCCGGTCCGGGTGGACCGCCGAGTCCTCCCAGCCCGGCCAGGTGTCGGGGCGGTGGGGGAGATGGGCCGTGGCTCCGAGGCCCGACTCCCGCACGAGCCAGAGCTGCCGCTCGAGCCGCGGGTCGTCGAAGAGGACGGTGTCGTCGTCGTCGAGCGAGCGCCCGAGGTCCTCCACGAGCGCCCGGGCCCGCCGGTCCGCCTCGTCCTGGTCCCTCCCACCGAGCTGGACCATGAGGAACCCGGTGCCGGACGGGAAGTGCTCGCGCGCCTCGACGTTCATCGACTTCAGCCGCTCGTCGCGGACGAGGAAGTGGTCGACGCCCTCGAGCTCGGTCGGATCGTGGCGCAGGACGGCGGGCACGTCGTCCGCAGCGGTGGCGATGTCCGGGTAGCCGAGGACGACGAGGGCCTCGGCCTCGAGCACCGGAATGAGCCGCAGCTCGGCCCGCAGCACCATGGCGAGCGTCGCCTCGCTGCCGACGAGGAACTGCCCGATGTCGAACCCCTTCTCGGGCAGGAGGGAGTCGAGGTTGTACCCCGACACCCGACGGGGGATCTCGGGGAAGCGGGTGCGGATGAGGTCGGCGTTGTCCTCGCGGATCTCGCGCAGCACCCGGTAGATCTGGGCCCGCCGGTCGCCGTGCCGCTCGATCGCGGCATACTCCTCGTCGCTCGTCGCCGCGGCGGTGAAGCGGGTGCCGTCGTGGAGGAGGACATCGAGGGAGACGACGTTGTCGACGACCTTCCCGGTGCGCTGGGCCGTCGCGCCGCAGGAGTTGTTGCCGATCATCCCGCCGAGCGTGCAGTTCATGTGCGTCGACGGCTCGGGCCCGAAGCGCAGGCCGGTCGGGGCGAGCAGGTCGTTGAGATCGTCGAGGACGATGCCGGGCTCGACGACGCAGGTGCGGGCCTCCTCGTCCACCGAGACGAGCCGGTTGCAGTACTTGCTGAAGTCGATGACGACGGCCGCGTTCGTGCACTGGCCGGCGAGGCTCGTCCCGCCGCCGCGGGAGACGACGGGCAGGCCGAACTCGCGGCATACGGCCATCGCCGTCACCGCATCCTCGACGGTCCGGGGGATGACGACGCCGATCGGCACCTGCCGGTAGTTCGAGGCGTCCGTCGAGTAGGCGGCCCGGCTGCCGGCGTCGAACCGCACCTCGCCGTCGACCAGACGACGCAACTCGGTCTCGGCGGCGTCGGACGGTCGGTCGGACAGGCGGAGGGGGCCGGCCAGGGTCGTCACGTCACCGTCCTTCTCGCGGTTCGACTTACCTGCGGCTCCTACCCGTGGCGGGGGGTGGCAATCATCGCTGCTCGTCGGGCGGCGGGTTGTGCGGCAGGTCGTCGCGACGGTCCAGCAACGGGGGCGCCACCCACCAGAGCGTGACGAAGAAGGCGAGGGTCACCGCGAGCGCCGCCGCGCCCGCCGCCACGCCCGCCACGATGTCGAAGACGAGGGCCAGGGCACCGGAGCTCGTGACGGCGAGCGAGACCAGACCCGCCTGGGCGAACCGGTGGGCGCTGGCCACGAGGAGCTGGCGGCGCCGCCGCCGGAAGAGCATCCGGTGGAAGGCCACGGGGGCGAGGAAGAACCCGGTCGAGAGCACGGCTCCGCTGAGGACGACGAGGAAGGTGGCCCGCTGTCCCGTCGTCAGGGTCGAGAACCGGCTCGTGAAGGGGACGGTGAGCAGGAAACCGGTGAGGATCTGCACCCCGGTCTGGGTCACCCGGATCTCCTGGAGGAGCTCGTTCCAGTTCCGGCTGAGGGTCTCGGGGTCGACCGCGGCGTCGTCGAGGGGCACAGGACCCGTCTGGCCGTCGGTCGGAGCAGCCTCGGACGCACGGTCGGCCATGGCACCTCCGGACGGCAGGGGTCACGCCGGGCGCGACCCGGGTGCGGTCACCTACCCGCCGGGCGGCCGAGGATGCGCGTCCGGGCCCGCCGGTGCGAAGCGGCGCGCTCCGGGTAGGTGGGCCGGGCGATCAGCAGCCGGAGCGGAACTTCGCGGAGGCGGCGGCCGACGACCGGCTCATCCGGCTCGTCGTCGTCGCCAGGACCGACAGCGCCTTGGGGTCGGTCTGCCAGCCGGAGGGCAGTTCGATCGAGGAGGCGCCCCGGTCGGCCAGCCAGGTCATGACATAGGACAGGTCGCCGACGCCCTCGTTCTTGGCGCCCCCGCTGTAGGCCTGCGTCTGGGCCATGAAGGGGTAGCCCTTGGCGATGAAGAACCTGTACATCGCGAGGGCGTTGGGGTGGGTCCGGCCCTTGAAGGTCGACTCGGAGGCGCCCGTGTGCCCGAAGACGGTCGCGCCGGGGTCGGCGTCATAGGTGGAGGTGACGATGGCCTCGGTCGTGGCGAGGCTGACCTTCGGCTTGGGCTCCAGCGGGACGTAGGGGTGGGCGAACAGGACAGTGTGGGTGTGCTTCCACGTCTCCTGCATGAAGGCGATGTCGGCCATGAGCGCGGCGCGGCGCTGTGCCTCGCTCGCCCCGGCGGCGATGAGCCGTTGGGCGTTCGTCGTGGCTGAGCCCGGGATCCGGTCGTTGCCCATCGTCAGCATCTCCTCGGACGAGATGGTGCCCGTGCCCGAGATGTTGACCTCACGGACGGTGGGGCTCGTGTCGTATCGCGCGGCGAGGTAGGACATCAGCGCCTGCCAGCGGGACTGGTAGTCGGTGCGCCAGAACCGGCCGATCGTCGTGACCTGCCTGGCCTGGTGGTCGTAGAAGGGGATGGGGGCGCCGCCGATCTTCTTGACGTAGGTCGGGGCGAAGGTCCCGGCAGTGATCCGGATCCGGACGGTGAGCCCGTGGTCCCTCGCATAGGCGATCTGCTTGTCGAGAACCGAGGTGTCGTAGCGCCCGGGCGTGCCTGGTTCGAGCTCGTTCCAGTCGGCCTGGACGACCATGCCGGCCACCCTCGTCGCCATGATCGACGTGCGGCCGGAGATCGCCCCCATGGAGCGCGACTGGTTGCCGAGGGCGAACGGCTTCATGCAGGCGGCCTCCGCGGCGGGCGTCGCCGAAGACGGGGCGGGGGTGCCCCGCGCCGCGGGGGTGGCGGTGGCGGTCGTGCTCGGGGTGGGCTCCGTCGGCGTCGGGGCGGTGGGGCTGTGAGCAGGGGCGGGTGCGGCGTCGTCCTGGGCGGGCTCGCAGGCGGCGATGGCCAGCGTTCCGATCAGAAGAGCCGCGACGGGGATGGCGCGGGGCATATCGGCTCCTCTTCGTGATGCCGAGGCCCACGGTAACGGAACGGTCACGGCGAACGGAATGGCGTCCGCGTCGGCCCACAGACCACGGTCCGTCCAACCCCCTCCTAGGACGGTGGCGCGGCCCCTGCGCGGGTGTCGGCGCCCCGGCGTCGGCGCCCGCGGATGCGGGTGGCGAACCCTTGGCGGGGGTCGTCCAGCCCGCGGCGTCGGCGCGCGGTGGGGGAGCCCGCCCGCTAGGTTGCCGCGGGGCGCACCCTCCATCCCCCGAAAGGACCGTTCGTGTTCGACACCGTCTTCGGGCTGCCCGTCCACATCCTCGTCATCCATGTGGTCGTCGTGCTCGGACCCCTCACCGCACTGCTCGCCATCGGGTATGCCGCCCGCCCGGCCTGGCGCCCCGCCCTCGCCTGGTGGCTCGTCGCCGGCGCGGTCCTCACCGGCCTGACCGGCTTCGTCGCCGCGGCGTCCGGCGAGGACCTGGAGCGCCGGGTCGCGGCGCTGCCCACCGTCAGCCCCGCCCAGCTGGCGACCGTCCACGAGCATGCGGAGGCCGGCGACCTGGCCCGGACCCTCTGCCTGCTGCTCATGCTCGTCGTCCTCGCCGCCGTCTTCGGGCTCCTTCCGCCGGGCGGCTCGCCCCGGTTCGGCGGCCGCGGGGTCGGCCTCGTCACCGCGGCCGCGCTGCTGGTTCTCTCGCTCGGGACGCTGACCTCGCTCACCCTCACCGGTCACTCGGGGGCCACGGCGTCCTGGGCCGACCAGGTGTCCGGCCCGCTGCCGCCGGAGGGACAGGGCGGCGGCGACGACGGCTGACCCCGGAGTCCGCGGGGGGGACGGCCGTCGTACCGGCATACGAAATCGTGGGGGCGGGCCGCTCCGCCGGGCCGGCCCCGGCCCTATCATCGGCTCATGATCGAGCAGAAGCGGGTCCTCGCCACCGCCATCCCCGGCCCGAAGTCCGCCGAGCTCGCGGCCCGCAAGGCCGGGGCGGTCTCGGCGGGGGTGAGCACGGCGCTCCCGGTCTACGTCGAGGCCGCCGAGGGCGGCATCATCCGCGATGTCGACGGCAACCAGCTCATCGACTTCGGCTCCGGCATCGCCGTGACGAGCGTCGGCAACGGCAACCCGCGAGTCGTCGCCGCCGTCCAGGAGCAGATCGCCGACTTCACCCACACGTGCTTCATGGTGACGCCGTACGAGGAGTACGTCGCCGTCGCCGAACGGCTCAACGCCCTCACGCCGGGTGAGCATGAGAAGCGCTCGGCGCTGTTCAACTCCGGCGCCGAGGCCGTCGAGAGCGCGGTCAAGGTCGCCCGCTCGGTGACCGGACGCAACGCCGTCGTCGCGTTCGACCACGCCTACCACGGGCGGACGAACCTCACGATGGCCCTCACCGCGAAGAACATGCCCTACAAGCACCGGTTCGGGCCGTTCGCCGGCGACATCTACCGGGCGCCGATGGCCTACCCCTACCGCTGGCCGACCGGTCCGGAGCGCTGTCTCGACGAGGCGTTCGAGGCGTTCACGAGCGCCGTCCACACCCAGATCGGCGAGGAGAACACCGCGGCGGTGCTCCTCGAGCCGATCCAGGGCGAGGGCGGCTTCATCGTCCCGCCGGACGGGTTCCTCACCCGGGTGGCCGAGTGGTGCCGCGAGCACGGCATCCTCTTCATCGCCGACGAGGTCCAGTCCGGCTTCTGCCGCACCGGCGACTGGTTCGCCTGCGACCACGAAGGCGTCGTCCCCGACCTCGTCACGACGGCCAAGGGGATCGCCGGTGGGATGCCGCTGGCCGGCGTGACCGGCCGGGCCGAGATCATGGACGCCATCCATCCCGGCGGCCTCGGCGGCACCTACGGCGGCAACCCGGTCGCCTGCGCCGCCGCGCTCGCCTCGATCGAGACGATGGAGGCCGAGGACCTGCCCGCCCGGGCCCGGGCCATCGAGGGCATCGTCGTGCCGCGGCTGTCGGCCCTCGCCGACCGGCACGGGGTCATCGGCGATGTCCGCGGCCGGGGCGCCATGCTCGCCATCGAGCTCGTCAGCGACCTCGCGGCCAAGACCCCCGACGCCGCGCTCGCGGCCGCCGTCAACAAGGCCTGCCACGCCCGGGGGCTGGTCACCCTCACCTGTGGCAGCTACGGCAACGTGTTCCGGTTCCTGCCGCCGCTGACGATCGGCGAGGACCTGCTGACCGAGGGTCTCGACATCCTCGAGGAGGCCTTCGCCGAGGTGCTCGGCTGACGATGCTCCTGCCCGCGGCATACGACCTCACCGGCCGGGTCGCCGTCGTCACCGGCGCCGGGTCGCCGACGGGGATCGGGTATGCCGTGGCCGGCCTGCTCGGTGAGCTCGGGGCCGGTGTCGTGCTCGGGGCGACGACGGAGCGGGTCCACGACCGGGCGGGCGAGCTCACGGCGGCCGGGGTTCGGGCCGAGGGGGTCGTCGGCGACCTGACCCGCGCCGCGGCCGCCCGGGCGATCGTCGACACGGCGGTGACCCGGTTCGGCCGCCTCGACATCCTCGTCGCCAACGCGGGGATGGTCTCGATGTCGTCGCCGGACTACCTCGAGGGCGACCTCGAGGGGACGCCGCCGGAGCGCTGGTCGGCCTCGCTCGCCCGCAACCTCGACACGGCATACCTCGTGGCCCGGGCAGCGCTGCCGCACCTGCGAGCCTCCGGCGCCGGCCGGATCGTCCTCGTCTCGAGCGTGTCGGGGGCGGTCATGGCGATGCGGGGTGAGGTGGCCTATGGGACGGCCAAGGCCGCCCTGGTCGGACTGGCCCGCTCGCTCGCGGTCGACGAGGCGCGGCACGCCGTCATGGTGAACGCGCTCGCCCCCGGCTGGATCGCGACCGGCTCGCAGACCCCGGCCGAGGTGGCGCAGGGCCTCGCGACGCCGGTCGGCCGGTCCGGGACGACGGCCGAGGTCGCCGCGGCCGTCGGATGGCTCTGCGGCCCGGCGGGCGGCTACGTCACCGGCCAGCTGCTCGTCGTCGACGGCGGCAACTCCGTCGCCGAGGAGCGCGCCTGACCCCACCCCCACCCGATGCACGAACCTCTGCTAGCAGAGGCTCGTGCACGACGGGGGTGTTGCAACACCCCCGTTCGGCAGCAACCTCTGCTAGCAGAGGTTCGTGCAGGGGGGGCGGGGGGGGCGGGGGAGGGATTCACCGGGCGTTTGGTCGCTCGCCGCGTGTCGGTCACCGGCCGGTGCGGGCTGCGCCCGTACGGTCGGAACGACCGGGCCATGTATGAGATGGCCCGGTCGAGCATCTGTCCGGGGCCGAGCGGATGCCGCGGTCAGCCGGTGCGCGCCCGCCAGGCCGTCACCAGGGCGTCGAGCTCGTCGGGCCCGACGATCATCCCCTCGAACGCCGCGAGCGAGCCCATCGGCATGCTCCCGATGACCTTGAGCAGCGCCGGGTCGCTGAGGACCTCTCGCGCGCCCCCGGGCGCCGCCTCGGCGAGCAGCTCCCGGCCGACCGGGTCGGCCAGCCACTCCTGGAGGGTCGACCCGGCGCTCAGCGGCACGAGCAGAGGTGGCGCCTCGACCGTCACGATCTCGACGAGCGGCAGGTCCCGCGAGTGCCGTCCGACCTCGACGGCGAACTCCCCGGCCTCGACGGCCCACCGGCCGAGCCGCTCGGACCAGAACGCGAACGCCCGCAGGCCCAGGTCGACGCGGACCCGGGCGGCCTCCCCCGCCTCGAGGGCCACCTTGGCGAAGCCGGCCAACTCGCGCACCGGCCGGGTCACCGACGCCTCGACGTCGCCGACATAGACCTGGACGACCTCGGCGCCGGCGAGGGAGCCGGTGTTCGTCACCGTCACCTCGACGGCGGCCGCGAGGTCCTCGCCCTCGACCGACCCGGGCACCTCCACCGACAGCTCGGACAGCTCGAAGGAGGTGTAGGACAGCCCGTAGCCGAAGGGGTACTCCACCTCGCGGTCGGCGGCGTCGAAGCCGCGGTATCCGACGAACAGGCCCTCGCCGTAGGTGACGGCCGAGGAGTCGCCGGGGAAGGACAGGTAGGACGGGGTGTCCTCGAGTCGCAGCGGGATCGTCTCGGCGAGGCGCCCGGACGGCGACACCGCCCCCGAGACGACGTCCGCGGCCGCCGCGCCGCCGGCCTGTCCGCCGAGCCAGCACTCGAGCACGCCCTTCGCGTGGGTGCGGACCCGTCCGAGCTCGACGGCCGAGCCGTTGACGAGGAGGACGACGACGTCGGGGTTCGCGGCGGCCACCGCCTCGAGCAGGGGCAGCTGTCCGGCCGGCAGGCGCAGATGGGTCCGGTCGAACCCCTCGAACTCCTCCGCCGGCCCGAGCCCGAGGACGACGACGGCGACGTCCGCAACCCGGGCCGCGGCGGCGGCCTCCTCGCGCAGGGCGACGGCGTCGGGGGAGTGGACGTCGACGGGCTCCTCGTCGAAGCCGGTCTGCAGGAGATAGCCCGCGGCATACGCCGCATCGGGGTATGCCGCGGTGAGCCCGTCGAGGATCGAGTCGACCCGGGTGGGGTTGACCTGCGAGCTGCCGGCGCCCTGGAAGCGGGGGGTCCGGGCCAGCTCGCCGATGACCGCGACCCGGGTTCCGGGTCCGAGCGGCAGGATCGCGTCGCGGTTCTCGAGGAGGACCACCGACTCCGCTGCCGCCTCGCGGGCGAGGGCGTGGTGCGCGTCGACGTCGAACGCCGCTCCGGGGCCGTCGGCCGCGCCGGTCGAGACGGCCCGGTCCACGAGGCGCAGCACGGCGCGGACCCGGTCATCGAGCACGGCCTCCTCGACCTCGCCGGAGCGGACGGCGTCGGCCACCGCGCCCGGGCTGCGCGGGTTGGGCGGCATCTCGAGGTCGAGACCGGCCCGCAGGGCGGGGACCCGGTGGTAGATGGCGCCCCAGTCCGAGACGACGAGGCCGTCGAAGCCCCACTCCTCGCGCAGGACCGTCGTCAGCAGCCAGGGGTTCTGCGAGGCCGACAGGCCGTTGACCTTGTTGTAGGAGCACATGACCGTCCACGGGTCGGTTCCGGTGACGATCCGCTCGAAGGCCGGGAGGTAGATCTCGCGGAGCACCCGCTCGCCGACCCGGACGTCGACCCGCTGCCGGTCCTCCTCCTGGTTGTTCGCGGCGAAGTGCTTGACCGAGGTGCCCACCCCGGCGGACTGGATCCCCTCGACGACCGCCGCCCCGAGCTCGCCGGCGAGGTAGGGGTCCTCCGAGACGTACTCGAAGTTGCGGCCGCACAGCGGGCTGCGCTTGATGTTGACGCCCGGCCCCAGCACGACCGAGACGCCCATCGAGCGCGCCTCGTCGCCGATGGCGTGCCCGACCCGGCGCAGCAGGTCGGGGTTCCACGACGAGGCCGTCGCCGAGGCGGTGGGGAAGCACGTCGCCGGGACCGAGCCGCCGAGCCCGACGTGGTCGCCGACCTCGGGCTGGGCACGCAGGCCATGCGGGCCGTCCGAGACCATGATCGACGGGATCCCGAGCCGGTCGACCCCGACCGTCCACCAGAACGACGAGCCGCTCGTCAGCGCGGCCTTCTCCTCGAGGGTGAGCTCACCGATGAGCCGGTCGATGTCAAGTGCCATCCGGCCATCCTCGCACTCGCGGCCCGGGGCGTCAGCGCAGGAGGTTGCGGCTGATGACGAGCCGCTGGATCTGGTTGGTTCCCTCGAAGATCTGGGTGACCTTGGCCTCGCGGAAGTAGCGCTCGACGGGGAAGTCCTCGACGTACCCGGCCCCACCGAGCACCTGGACCGCGTCGGTCGTCACCCGCATCGCCGCGTCGGTCGCGACGAGCTTGGCGACGGCGGCCTCGGTCGAGAACGGCCGGCCGGCGTCCTTGAGCCGGGCGGCATGGAGGTAGGCCGAGCGCGCCGTCGACGTGGCCGCGTGCATGTCGGCGAGGAGGAAGGCAAGGCCCTGGTTGGCCGCGATGGCCCGGCCGAACGCCTGGCGCTGCGCGGCATACTCGGTGGCCGCGTCGAGGGCGGACTGGGCGAGCCCGGTCGCGGCGGCGGCGATCCCGAGCCGGCCCGCGTCGAGCGCTGACAGCGCGATGGCCATCCCCTGTCCCGCGGCGCCGATCCGGCGCCCGGCGTCGACGGGGACGCCGTCGAAGAGGACCTCGCGGACCGTGTCGCAGTGCAGCCCCATCTTCTTCTCGGGGGTGCCGAAGCCGAGCCCGGTCGCGTCGGCGGGCACGACGAAGCAGCTGATGCCGCGGGCGCCCTCGGGCGAGGTGCGGGCGAAGGTCGTGTAGTAGTCGGCATGCCCCGCATGGCTGATCCACGCCTTGGTGCCGGAGATCCGGTATGCCGCGGGCTCGCCCGGGCCGGATGCCGCGCCCTCCGCCTCCGCCTCGGCCCGGGTCGTCATGGCGGCGACGTCGGACCCGGCGGCCGGCTCGGACAGGCAGTAGGCGCCGAGGGTCTCGCCGGAGAGCATCCGCGGCAGGAGGGCCTCCTTCTGCCCGTCGGTGCCGAACGTCGTCACCGGGTAGGCGGTGAGGGAGTGGACCGATACCCCGACCGCGACGCTCATCCACGCCGTCGCGATCTCCTCGACGACCTGGAGGTAGACCTCGTAGGGCTGGCCGGCGCCGCCGTACTCCTCGGGGTGGGGGAGGGAGAGCAGCCCGCTGCGGCCGAGCAGCGCGAACACCTCGCGGGGGAAGTGCTCGCCGTGCTCCGCGGCCCGCTCGGCGTCGTCGACGGCCGGGCGGAGGCTCTTGGCGCAGATGTCGCGGGTCAGCTCCAGGAGCTCCTCGGCGTCGTCGGTCGGCAACAGGCGGGTAACCGGCATACGCCGACTCTAACCGGGCACGCCGACGAGGTCGGACGCCCCTCGTGGCGGCCATCATCGCCCGGTCGAGGTATTCCGTGACCCGCCACCGGCACCCGATTACCTCGAACGAGGGGAGGTGGAGGCGGGGGAGGTGGAGGCGGGGGAGGTGGAGGCGGGGGAGGTGGAGGCGGGGGAGGGCCCGGCCGGGCGGACCGGGGCGAGCTCCGGGCGCTTGGGGCGCAGCTCGTCGCCGGAGGACTCGCCGCGGATCCGCCGGTGCACCCACGGCCCGGCGTGCTCGCGGACCCACTCACCGTGCTCGCGCAGCTCCTCGCGCCGTCTTGCCCGGGCGGCCGGGGGCAACGGACGCTCCCAGGCGGGGTCGGTGTCGGCGGGCAGCTCGTGCCCGAGGGTCGCCAGCGCGGCGAGGGCGAGCCGGCGGTGCGCCTCGCTCGTCGGGTGGATCCGGTCGGCGCCCCACATCCGCCAGTCGCGCAGCCAGTGCGAGCCCCACAGGTTGAGCACGTGGGCCCCATGACGCTGGGCGATGGTGAACAGGTTGGCGGTGTGGACGGCATGGCGGGGTCGCAGCGCCCGGAACAGGCCGGCGTCGCGCGGGTCGGTCGGGGTCGCGAGCAGGACATCCGCGCCGGTGGCCCGGATCCGGACGACGGCGCCCTCGATCCGCTCGGCGAGGCTCGCGAGGTCGACGCTCGGCCGCATCATGTCGTTGCCGCCACCGACGATCGAGACCAGGTCCGGCTCCATCGCCAACGCCGCGTCAAGCTGGGGGCCGACGACATCGTCGAGGAGTCGGCCGCGGACGGCGAGGTTGGCGTAGGAGAGAGCGCCTCCGGACGCCTGCGCCGCGGCATCGAGGTGCACCGCGAGCCGGTCCGCCCAGCCGACGAAGACGTCCGGCCGCTCCGGGTCCTCGTCGACGAGGCCCTCGGAGAAGGAGTCGCCGACGGCGACGTAGCGCAGCCACAGCCGAGGCCGGCCCGGCCCGGGGCTCGCGGCGGCCGTCTCACGGGCAGCGGTCGCGTCCGAGACGTCCACGCTCGGGTCGGTCACGGAAGCCTCCAGTCGATCGGTGCGGCGCCCTGCTGCTCCAGCAGCGCGTTGGCCCGGCTGAACGGCCGGGACCCGAAGAAGCCCGAGTGGGCCGAGAGCGGCGACGGGTGCGCCGACTCGATGAACGGTATGCCGCCCAGGTGCGGTGCCAGGCCCCGGGCGTCGCGGCCCCAGAGGATCGCCACGAGCGGGCCGCCGCGCTCGACGAGCGCGGTGATGGCCCGGGCGGTGACGTGCTCCCAGCCCCGGCCACGATGCGAGGCGGGCTTGCCCGGCCGGACGGTGAGGACCCGGTTGAGCAGCAGGACGCCGTGGTCGGCCCATGGGGTGAGGTCCCCCGTGCTCGGCGCCGGCAGCCCGAGGTCGCTCTGGAGCTCCCGGAAGATGTTGGCGAGCGACTTGGGGATCGGCCGGACGTCCGGGGCGACGGAGAAGCACAGCCCGACCGCATGGCCGGGGGTGGGGTAGGGGTCCTGGCCGACGATGAGGACCCGGACGTCCTCGAACGGTCGCTCGAAGGCGCGCAGGACGTGCCGACCACCGGGCAGGTAGCCCCGGCCGGCGCCCACCTCGCCCCGGAGGAACTCGCCGAGGTCTGCCACGACGTCACCGACCGGCTCGAGGACCCGAGCCCAGGAGGGGTGGACGAGCTCGGCGAGCGGTCGCGGGGTCACCGCTCCAGGGTAGGCAGGGCGTCGTCGGCCTCGCGCCCGGCCCCGGACGTTTCGAGATTCCTAGAGCCCCTCGGGCTCCGGCTCGATGACGGCGGCCCGCACCCGGCCGCGGTGGACCTGCGAGGGCCGGACCGGCTCGATCGTCGACACCCGGTCCGGCAGGACCGAGCGCAGCGAGACCGCCGAGCGCCACCGGTCCCGCCAGCGTTGGTCGGCCGCCACCTGGCCGCGGACGCGGCGCACGAGGGTCCACGCCTGCGCGGCCTCGTCGTCGTCGACGGGCATCGGCCCGAAGGTCAGCCGGTCGGCGAGGGCCGCCACCTCGGCCACGCTCGGCTGGGCGACGGCGGCGGCCAGCTCGGGGCGGGTATGCCGCACCGCGACGGGGATGCCCGCGTCGCGCAGGACGTCGACGACCTCGTCCCACGCCGCCGCGACCCGCGCCCCGGGTGTGCCGCGCCGACGGCGGCGCCGGCGTCGGAGGGACTTGCCCAGCACGAGGACGAGGGTCCACAGCAGGATCGCGCCGACCGGCACGCCCGCGACCTTGAGGGCGAGGACGGCCCAGGCCGGCAGGGTCCAGCCGAGGTTGTCGATGAGCGAGCGGTTGCGGGAGGAGCTCGTCGTGTCGAGCGCGAAACCCTCGAGGCTGCTCGGCGGGCGCTGCTCGTTCGGCGGCGGGACGACGGCCGACTCGGCGCGGTTCTCCTCGGTGCGCTGGCGTTCCTGGGGGTGCTTGTCCCGGTCGGGGATGAACCGGTCCGGGGCGATCGTCCACCACCGGTCCGGGCGGACCTGGACCTCGACATAGGCCCGCACGTCGCTGCCGTGGATCGTCCCGCCGGCGTCGGGGACGGCCGCGAGGGTGACCCGCCCCGGCAGGCCGAGGTAGTCGGCCGCGAGGGCGAGCGCCGCGGCATACTGCTCGTCGTTGCCGGCGGGCTCGCTGTCGCCGAGGAAGTGCGCGAGCCGGCCGAGGCTGTGCCCGGGCACGAAGACCGACTCCGTCGATCCCTTCTCGCCGCCGTCGGTGTAGGCCCCCTCGGTGCGCAGTCGCTCGGCCACGGCCTTGAGGGCCGCGACGGCGTTGCCGCTGCTGCCGGGGGTGCTCGTGACGAACCGGGCGACGACGCCGGTGTACGCCGACGGCGCCGTCGGCGGGCCGACCGGCCCGGCCGAGTCCGGCGTCGCCTGCTCGGGCAGGAGCGCGTCGATCGTGTAGCTGTCGCCCGCGCGCAGGCCGCCGAGGACGAGGGCGGAGTCGGTGATCGGGTTGAAGCGCAGGTCCTCGCCGAGGGCGGCGGCGTGGTCACCGGTGAACTTCAGGCCGGTCGGCTCCCCCACGGACGGCACCCAGATCCGCAGGTCGGGGTTGTCGGCGTATGCCGCGGCGATCGTCACCGTGCCGCTCACCGATGGCCCGGGACGGGGAACCGGGATCCGGGAGCCGACCCGGAGGAAGCGGCCCTGCGAGGCGACGGCGGTGTCGCCGGGATCGGCCCCGACGCCGGTCGTCTCGATCGTTCCGGCCTGGCCGGCGGCCCACACGGTGCCGGCGTAGGCGTCGACCGTCGCGAGTCGGACGAGGGTGCCCTGCGGCAGCCCGCTCGTGCGGAGGAGGACCTCGTCGGCGAGGTCGTCCGCCGTCGGGCGGAAGCGCCGGAAGTCGGCGAGCGGGCTCGGCTGGTCGGACAGGTCGAGCGGGGGGAGAACCGTGTCGCGCAGGACCGCGCGGGCCGAGGCCGGGCCGATGACGGCGGGGGCGGCGACGATCCCGACCGTGGCGGCGACGGCGAGCAGCGCCGCGCCGACGGCGATCCGTCTGCCGCGTCCGCCGCCGGTCGCGACGACGAGCCGTCGTCGCCGCTCGGCACCCCAGGCGACGGCGAGGACGAGGAAGCCCAGGGCGCGCGGGGCGATCCCGCCGGGCGCGGACAGGCCGAGGACGATCGCGCCGACGAGCGCGATCGCCGGCCCGATGATGGGCAGGTGCGGGTGCCGCCAGCGCCGGGCGAGGAGGAAGCCGATGGCGGCGCCGGCGAGGGAGAGCAGGAACGGGATCGTCGTCAGCCGTCCCGTGCTGGAGACCGGCGGCAACGTCGTGAGGAGCTCCTTCCAGCCGCCGACGAGGGCGTTCCACATCTCGGCGAGACCGGTGGGGCCCGGCAGCCCACCGGCCGCGGTGGAACGGAGGGCGGCGGGCGGGCCGAGGACGAAGCCGAGGACGACGACGGGAAGGGCGAGGGCGACCATCGGCGCGCGGAGCCAGTGGATGAGGGCGGCCGCGGCCACGCCGCCGAGGGCGCCGGTGAGCGCCGAGACGAGGAACCACGGTCCGTCGAAGGTGCCGTCCAGGACGGTCATCGCGACGAGGACGAGCAGAACGACGGCGACGCCGTCGGTGAGAGCGGCGGCGCTGACCCGGCCGCGGACGCCATGCTGGCTGGGCCGGCGTCGGAGGGACGGCCGCGGCACCGAGCGGGCGACGGATCGGACCGAGGAGCTCATGCCAGGCCGCCGACCGAGATGAGCCGGGCGAGGTCGCCGAGGTCGCCCATCGACAGGACGGTGAGCCCGTAGGCCGAGGCCATCGAGCTGGCATGTCCGGGACGCACTCGCAGCGCCAGGACCCGCACCTGGGGGCCGAACTGGGCGGTCGAACGGCGCAGGTCGGTGAACGGGTTCTCTGAGCCGGTGACGAGCAGGACGATGCTCGTCGCGGGCGCGATCGTCTCGAGCCGGGCGGCGAGCGCCGGCAGGCCGGTCGAGGTCGGGGTGACCCGGGCGAAGCCGTCGAGGGTGCGGGGGATCCCGCTGCGGTCGACGGCGTGGTCGCCGGCGACGACGGTGACGTCCATCTCGTCGCGCAGGGCGCGCACGGCGACCGACGCCGCCACGACGATCCCGGTCTCGAAGGCGTCGTCGTCCAGGTAGCTCGCGCTGCGGGCGTCGAAGAGGACGCCGACGTGCGAGCGGCGGGTGTCGGTGTAGCTCTTCACGAGCAGCGTCGTCGTGCCCCGGGCGGCGCTGGCCTTGGCGGACGAGCGCCAGTGGACGTGGCGCCGCTCGTCGCCGGGCTGGTAGCCGCGCAGGGTGTGGAAGTCGAGGTCGCTCGCCGAGGGGTCGCTCGTTGCGCGTCCCTCGAGGTCCCGGACGAGCCCGGCGTCGAGCGAGGGGAGCGGGATGATCTCGGGGTGGACGAACAGCTCGACGGCCTCGGCGCGGCTCACCTCGCGGCGGGCCAGCCCGAACGGGTCGCCGCGCACGGTCGTCACCGGGCCGACGGTGATGACCCCGCGCCGGAGCGTGGGGACGTCGAAGAAGGAGCGGTACTGCTCCGCCGGGCGCAGCGGCGGCACGGCGAACGTCGCGACGGTCTCGCCGACGGGCAGCTCGATCGTCGCGGGCGGGCTGGCCCGGCCCCGGTTGACCGCCGTCAGCGTGGCCTGTGCCGTGCCGCCGGCGGCGACCCGCTGCGGCATGAGCCACACCCGAAGCCGCAGGTTCGTGCCGCCGAGGGTGAGCAGGATCGACAGGGCGACCAGGACGTATGCCGCGATCGCGGCGATCCGCAGCTCGGCCCAGCCCAGCACGCTGCCGACGACCCAGAGCACGGCCCCGGTCAGCACGAACCCCCAGCCCAGCCGCGTCACGACGGCGAGGTAGGGCCGCAGGAGGGCGAGGACGGGCCTCACCCGACCTCGCCGTTCGGGCCGCGGCCCGCCGGAACGGGCACCGACGCGAAGACGTCGTCGATGACCTCCGCGTTCGTCGCGCCGTCGAAGATGGCGTCGGCGTCGAGGAGCAGCCGGTGCTCCATGACGGGCAGGGCGAGGGCCTTGAGGTCGTCGGGCACGACGTAGTTGCGTCCCTCGGCGGCAGCCCACGCCTTGGCGACGTGGGTATAGGCGAGCAGCCCGCGGACCGAGATCCCGAGCCGGGCGTGCCGGTGGTTGCGGGTCGCCTCGGCGACGTCGTGGAGGTAGCGCAGGAGCTCGTCGCTGACGTAGACCCGGCGGGCGACGTCGCGCAGCTGGGCGACGACGTCGGTGCTGATGACGGCGCCGACGGCCCGGGCCCGGTCGCGCTCGGCCGTGCCGCCGAGGAGGGCGACGGTCGAGGCGGCATCGGGGTAGCCGACCGCGGTCTTCATGAGGAACCGGTCGAGCTGGGCCTCGGGGAGCCGGTAGGTCCCGGCCTGCTCGATGGGGTTCTGGGTGGCGACGACCATGAACGGCGAGGGGACCTGGTGGGTGACGCCGTCGACCGTGACCTGGCCCTCCTCCATGACCTCGAGGAGGGCGGACTGGGTCTTCGGCGAGGCGCGGTTGATCTCGTCGGCGAGGACGACGTTGGCGAAGACCGGGCCGGGGTGGAAGTCGAACTGCGACTTGAGCGGGTCGTAGATCGAGACCCCGGTGACGTCGGCCGGCAGCAGGTCGGGGGTGAACTGGACCCGGCTGTGCGAGCCCTGGACCGTGTTGGCCAGCGCCCGGGCGAGGCTCGTCTTGCCGGTGCCGGGGACGTCCTCGAGGAGGAGGTGACCTCCCGAGGCGAGGCAGGTGATCGCGAGGCTGACGACGTGGCGCTTGCCGAGGACCGCCGCGCTCACATTGTCGACGAGGCGCTCGAAGGTCTCGGCGAACCAGGCGATCTGGTCGGCCCGGGCCAGCGAGACCCGGGCGGCGGGTGTGCTCATCGGGTGGGCCTTTCGTCCGCGGTCGGGAATGAAGCCGGCAGTGGTCGCGCGCCGGGGTGGAGGCACGGCATACCCATCATCGTCGGGGCGGTGATCATGGTGCCGTCCAGCCCGTCGAGACGGTGGCGTCGACGCTCGGGTTCGTGTCGTCGCACCGGATCGTGTAGTCCGTCCCGGAGACCGCGGAGAACGACGCCGTCGGCACGTCGAGGGAGCCGCTGCCGCTCGAACCCGTCATGAAGCGGAGGTCGCCCCAGCCGGTGCTGCCGTCCGAGACCCGGCAGAGGATCTCCTTGCTGAACCCGAAGTTGCTCACCGCGATGGTGATGGCCCCGTCGGAGCAGGTGGCGTCGGCCGTGCAGCTCACCGAGACCTCCCCGGCACCCGTCCGCGTCAGCGCGGTGTCGGTGTTGGCGTCGGTGCTGCCGTCCGCGCCGACCCGCTGGACGCGAGCGGTGACCCGGACGTTCTTGCCGAACCCGGCCTTGACCTCGAGCGTGTCCGAGTAGGGGCCCGTCCCCGTCGTGGTGGTCTTCGAGAAGACCCTCGTCCCGTCGGCCCGCACCTCGACGACGACCTGAGCGGGGCTGCCCCGCGGGTCGACCGAGACGGAGAAGACGGCATAGGGACCCTCGGCGTGCAGGTCCGGGCCGATCTGGATCTGGCCGAGCGGGCCGCTGACGATGTCGGACGTCACGCGGGCCGTGGAGGAGCCGGTGCTGTTCGTCGCCGTGAGAGTGAAGGTCGGCTGGATGCCGTACTCCGGGACGTCGATGCGGGCGGTGAAGTCCTTCGGGTCGGCGGGTGCGTCCCAGCTGCCACACGTCGCGCCGTCGACGACGCAGGTGATCGTCAGGCCGGAGTCGTGGGCGGGCGGCGACGTGAACGCGAGGTCCACCTGCTTGCTCGTGCCGGTCGGCGTCGCCGAGACGCCCGTGAACGCGCCGGGCGTGCCGGCGGCGATGATGCTCGTCTGGTCGGAGGCGGGGGAGTCGTAGTACGGGTTCGCCGCGGTGACCGTGTACAGGTAGGTCGTGCCGTCGGTCGTCACCGTCGGCGCCGTGCAGACCGTCGCCTGGGTCGGGCCGCAGACGAGCGTGCCCTGCCCGTTCGGGCCGGTCGAGCGGTGCACAGTGTACGTCGTCGGGCCGGGGCCGTTGGGGGACACCGCTGCCCAGGCGACCTCGACGGCCTGCTCCTCACCGCCGTGGATCTCGGTCGGCGTCAGCTTCGGCGCGTCCGGGCGAGGCGGGTGCCCGGCCGACTGGCCGGACGTCGTCGCCCCCGGCCCCCACCCGGCATCGTTGTAGGCCTTGATCGTGAAGGTCGTCTCGGCGAGGTTGTCCAGCCCGGTCGCGGTCGTCGTCGTCCCGGTGACCTCACGGCTGCCGCCCGGCCAGGTCACGAGGTACTTCGTCACCGGCGTCCCGTCGACCGGTGCGGCCGACCAGGCGATGTCGAGGGCGCCGTCGGCCGGGTTCAGGGTGTGCGGGTCGACCGGCTCGCCGGGGACGGCGTCCGGGGTGATCGGCGCGGACGGCACGCTGGGGTCGCTGTCGCCCACCCCGTTGTGGGCGACGACGGTGAAGGAGTATGCCGTGCCGTTGTCGAGCCCGGTGATGGTGCACGGCGCCGCCGCGCAGCGCTGGGTCCCGCCCTTCCACGCGACGTCGTAGTAGTCGATGGGCAGCCCGTTGGTGGCCGGCGTGTCCCAGGACAGGGTCGCCTCGTGGCTGGCCACCTCGCCGGTACCGGCCGGCCGGCCGGGCGTACCGGGGTGACCGAGCACCTCGACGGTGAGGTAGCCGGTGGCGAGCCGGTCCTGCCGGGTCGTGTCGGCGACGTCGCTGATCGTGATGCGCCGGACGATCTGCCCGTGGGCCGACTCCGCCGGTGTGATGGCGATCGTCGTCGGACCGACCTTCTCGACGGTGCCGGCGGCGCTCGGGTCACCGGCGGTGATGGAGACGATGGACGGGACCGAATCGCCGAGCCTGGTGCGGATGTAGCCGAGGATGTCGAGCGTGCGGGTCGTGCCCGCCTTGACGCCGGCGACGGTGATCGGTGACAGGGTCGGCGGCTCCGCCTCGGAGACGAGGATGTGGAGGGTGGCCTTGCGCGCCTGGCTTCCGGGCACGGTGACGTCGAGGTCGGCCCGGGTGCCGGGGACGGCGTTACCCGACGCGGACACCAGGAGCGTGCTCGGCGATGCGTTGGCCACGCTCAGCCCCTGCTCCTGGTTCGGGAACTGGCCCGTGAACTGGAGGGAGTCGACCTCGCCCGGCTGGGCGGTCCACACGTGGCAGAGCTCGGGGATGGAGATCGGGCGCGACTGTCCGCCGAGGACGACGGTGAACTCGGCGTCCGGACAGCGCAGCACCGGCGTCTCCGGTCCGACCTGGACCGGCACGGTGAGCAGGGCCCGTTGGCCCTCGGGGTCGGTGGCGGACGTGCCGTTGGTCACCTGGAAGGAGATGGCCGCCGGCCCGACGTAGTCCCTGAGGCCGGTCACCTTGAGCTGGGCGGACCCGACCGCCTCGACCCGCAGGCCGTTGCTCGGGGAGGCGGACACCTGGTCGTCCGTCGTCAGCATGACCGTCTTGCCGCTCGGGTCGACGACGACGTCCTCGAGGGCGAGCGTCGTCGTGGCGTTCCTGCCGACCCGGATCAGGCTGTTCGCGCGGACCTGCGGGGCCCCGGAGCCGACGCTGGGGGCGTAGATGGCGCCGAGCGCGACGCCGCCCTGCTCGTCGGCGATCTCGTACGCGACGATCTGCGGCGTGTCCCCGACGGGCACGGTGACCCGGCCGCCCCGGATCGTCGCGTCCGGTGTGTTGAACACCTGGGTCACCCGCAGCGGTGCGTTGCCGCCGTCCGGGTCGGTCGCGGCCGCGAGGACGTCGACCGTGACGCTGTCGGCGCCCGGGGCGGGCTCGGCCACCGGGTTGCGCGCGACGGGCGGGATGTCGGTGCCCTCCCGGGTGCGCACGTGGACCGTCGCGACGGAGTCCGCGCCGGAGCTGCCCCGGATCGCGTAGCGGACCTGGAGCGGCACGACGTCCCTCGGGGCCCGCAGGGTGAGCGTGGAGGTCTCGGCGTCGACGGAGGCCCGGTCCCCGAGGTCGGGGTTGAGCGGGCCGAGCGGCTGGACCGTCACCGAGTCCCCGACGGCCTGGATGTCGTTGGCGAGAATGTCGAGGTTGAGGACCGACCCCGGGGCGGCGGTCACGTAGTCGTCGACGGCGACCGGCGGCTGCGGCTCGCCCGGTGGCAGGACGGCGATCCGGATCGTCGCGGTCCCCACCTTGCCGTAGCGGTCGCTGACGACGTACGTGAACTGGTCGGTGTCGGCGCTCGTCGGATAGGCCTGGTAGGTGATCGACGACAGGGTCGTCTCGAGCACCCGGCCCACGCGCGGCGCGCTGCCGAGACCGACGAGGGTGACGGAGTCGCCGTCCGGGTCGGCCTGGCTCGTCGGGATCTGGATCGTCATCGTGTCACCGGCGACGACCCGGCCCTCGATCTGGGGTGGGTTGGGGGCGGCATCCGGGCGCTCGGCCGTCGGGGGCGGCACGACCGTGACGTAGGCCGTCCCGGCGGCCCGGTTGCCCTCGGGGTCCTCCGCGACATATGTCACCGTCACGGTCATCCGGCGGGTGACCGTCGGCGCCTGGTAGCGCACGACCCGGCCGCTCGCGTAGGCCCCGCCGACGTCTGTCGTCGTCCCGCTCGGACCGTGGACCTGGAGCATCCCCGCGTGCTCGGCGCCCTCGACCTGGGTGAGGAGGGTGAGCGGCTCGCCCGCGGGATGGGTGTCGTTGTCGAGGACGGGGATGGCGACCGTGTCACCGGACCGCACGCTCGCGTAGTCGTCGGCCGGGTCCGGCCTGCGGTTCTTCGGCGGGGCGAGCTGCTGGACGGCCACCTCGCCGGTCACCGTGCCGGTCACGCCGTTCGTGATCGTGTAGGTGACCCGCTGCGGGTTCGGAGCCACCGTGGGCCGGATCGGCTGGATCCGCAGCCAGCGACCGCGGATGACCGCGACCTCGAGGTCCTGGGCGAGGTCGGCACCGGCGCTCTGGACGGCGAGCAGCCGGCCAGAGGGGTCGAAGTCGTTGGCGAGGACGTCGACGATCGTCGGGTTCGTCCCGTAGACGACGGCCTGGTCGAGCATCGCGGTCGGCTTGTCGCTGCGGGTGACCTTCTTCGTCACGTCGACCCGGATCGTGCCGCGCGCGTACGGGGCGTCGCCGTAGGAGGCGGTGTAGGTGAGCAGGTAGGTCCCGGGCGCCCCGGCCGTCAGCGTCACCTCCCCCGCCTTGCGGTTGGTCGACGTCGTCGTGCCGTCGGGAGCGACGACGTCGCCGGCGAGCGCGAGACGGGCCGACGGGGTGGTCGGGTCGGTGCCGGGCAGGTCGTTGTCGAGCGGCCGGATGACGATGGGCGAGCCGGTCTGGCCGCGGGCGACGTCGGGCTCGGTCGTCGCCGGAGAGGTCTGTGCCGAGTTCTTGGGCAGCACCTCGACCGCCTGCCGGCCCGTGGCCTCCGCGCGACCGTCCGAGACGACGTAGTCGATCGTGCGCGGGCCGCTGGCCTGGGGGGCGTTGTACTGCAGGCGCCCGTCCGCCGACACCGGCACCGGGCGGGTGCCGTCACTCGCCGAGGCCAGGACGACGGGGTCGCCGTCCGGGTCGCGCCAGTCGCCGATGACGGGGATCGAGACCCGGCCCTGGTTGGCCACGGTGTGCAGCTCGGCCTCGTAGCCCTGCCGGAGCACCGGCCTGCCGTTCTGGCGGGGCTGCCGCGCGTGCACGGTGACCCGCGCGCTGGAGTCGTTGCCCTTCGCGTCGTCGATCGTGTACCCGAACGCGACATCGGCGGACCCGCTCGCCATCGAGATCTGGATGCTCTGGCCGTCGGGGGCGATGGACAGGGTCGCCGTCGCCGGCTGGGGGTTGGTCACGCTGCGGATCGACAGGACCGATCCGGCGGGGTTGGAGTCGTTGTCCAGGACGTGGAGCACCGAGGTGCGGCCCGGGCGGGCTCCGAGGTCGTCGTCCTCGGCCTTCGGCCTGCGCTGGCTTCTGGTGGGGGTCCGCGGCTTGTCGGGGGTGACGTTCTGCTTCGGCTCCGGCGGCGGGGCGACCGAGGCCCAGTCGTCGAGCCGCCGGCCGGTCGCCAGGTCCCAGACGGCGCCGCTGTGGCCCTCGTTGAGGACGGCGGACTGCCGGTTGATCCGCAGCTGGGGCGTCTGCAGGTCGAGGGGGTCCTGGAGGCTGATCGGCTCCGGGGCGCGGCCGGCGCAGCCGCCGACGACGAGGCCCGGGGTGCCGCCCCACGCGGCATACCGGCAGCCGTCGACCTGGATGGGAGCGGTGGGCGGGCCGGAGGCCTCGGTGAAGGCCGGGGTCACCTCGCCGGTCCTGAGGTCGAGGGAGAGCAGGGAGGTCTGGGTGGCGATGAGGGCGGAGTCGGACCCGACCGGGCCGGCCTGGAGCACCCCCCCGGAGACCGTGGCGGGCAGCTGGGTCTGGGTGCCGTCCGGGAGGACGGCGCTGAGGCCGACGGTGTCGACGACGAGCGGCGCCGAGCCGACGGCGGCGACCTGGACCTTCTGGAAGCCGGCCCCGAGTGAGCGGACCGAGCGGGAGAACCGCGCCGTCGCCGGGTTGGGCCGGAGCGTGACGAGCTGCCCCGTGGCGCTCACCGCGAGAACGGTCCCCGTGTCGGCGACGGCGAGGCCGAAGCCGTCGGCCGCGGACACGCCGGATGCCTGCTCGAGGGTGGCCAGCGGCTGGGCGACCTCGGCGAGGCCCTCGAGCGAGGCCGGCTCGTCGGCGGGGGCCCACGACGCGCGCAGGGTGCCGGTCTCGGGGTCGAGGACGGCGACGGTGCCGCCGCCGACCTCGACGGCGTCCGCCGCGGGGAGGCTGATCGAGTGCTCCTTGACGAGGGCACCGGTGCGGACGTCGACCGGCGTGAGCCGGTTGGCCGCGTCGTCGCGGGCCACGACGGTGCCCGCGGACTGGACGACGTCGAGCTGGTGGCTGGACAGGTCCGGGTCGAAGCTGGGAAAGGCGACGTCGAGGGCCGCCGCCGGCGTGCTGAGCCTGCCGTAGAGCCCGGTGCGGTTGTTCGTCACCCAGACGGCGCCGTCGTTCGGCTCGACGCGCTCGGTCGTGTACCCCTCGTCGCGCATCGCGGCATACGTCAGCGCGCCGGCGGCGAGGGCGAGGACGGCGGTCCCGGCGACGGCGCGCCGGTGGGCGCGCGCCCGGGCCCGCGTGCGCCCCTCGCCCGCGCGCGCGAGACGGCGGAACGACGACGCGGGGAGGTGGAGGAGGGAGCGCACGCGCGTCACGTGATCCTCCTCCACACGGGTTGCGTCCGAGCGGACCCGCAGGGGCCGCCCGAGTATTGTCCGACACTGCTCGGGAGGCTCGCATCCTCTCTTTGGTCACTCCCGTACCGTGGCGACGGCGTGGCGTGCCGTCCCGTGCTCGTCGCGTGCTAATGGCCCCGGCTCACGGGGGTGGGCCGTGACGAGCGTCACGAGGACGCTGTCGGCGAGGTGACCTCCGGGCCGGGTGCGGCCGAGGTCGACCCCGGCTCGGGCGGTCCGAGCCGTCCCGCGTCCGGACGCCCGACCCGCTCCGCACCGGGGCGGCATACCCTGACCCGGTGAGCGCGCCCGACCCCGGCCCGGTGACCCCGCCCGACCCCGCGACCGTGACGCCCCGCTGGCGGACGGTCCTGTTCGACCTCGACGGCACCCTCGCCGACACGATCCCGCTGATCGTCGCGTCCTACCAGCACGCCTTCCGGACCGTCCTCGGCGTCGAGCCGTCCGAGGAGCGCGCCCGCTCGTGGATCGGGCGGCCGCTGCTCCAGGCGCTGCTCGAGGAGGAGCCCGAGCACGGGGTGGCCCTCGACCGGGTCTACCGGGAGTGGAACCTCGCCAACACGGAACGACTCATCCGCAGGTATGCCGGCGTCCCGGAGCTGCTCGTCCGGCTGCGCGAGGCGGGGGTCGAGGCCGCGGTCGTCACCTCGAAGCGGCGGCACAGCGCCCGGCTCGCCACCCGGGGTGTCGGGGTCGACGATCTCGTCGAGGTCATCGCCACGCTCGAGGACACCCAGCGGCACAAGCCCGCGCCGGACCCCCTCCTGCACGGTGCGCGGGTGCTGGGCGTCGACCCGTCCGCATGCGTCTACGTCGGTGACGCTGTCGTCGACGTCCGGGCGGCACGGGCGGCCGGCATGGCCGCCGTCGCCGTGACGTGGGGCGCCGGGGTGCGCGAGGAGCTGCTCGCCGCGGGGCCGGATGCCGTGGCGGACACCGTCGGCGAGCTCGAGCGGATCCTGCTCGGGGCCGGCTGACTCGTGCGGTGGATGTGACGAGTGGGACTCATGAGTTGGGCCATACGTCTGCTGTCCACTCGACACGCGGTGGGGCGCACCGGAGGAATGACAGTGATGTCATTACCCGGCTAGAGTGAGGGTCCGCCTGGGAAACCACGAGACACGAGAAGGGTCGAACGTGAGCGCTGCCCGCGATCAGGTCACCACCGTCGCCTCCGAGCTGTCGGAGCGCGACTGCGAGATCATCGCCTTCGAGCGGCAGTGGTGGAAGTATGCCGGCGCCAAGGAGCAGGCCATCAAGGAGCTGTTCGACATGAGCGCCACCCGCTACTACCAGGTGCTCAACGGCCTCATCGACTCCCCGGCCGCACTCGCCTACGACCCCATGCTCATCAAGCGGCTCCGCCGGCTGCGGGCGAGCCGCCAGCGCGCCCGCTCCGCGCGGCGCCTCGGCGTCCAGTCCTAGGAGCCCACCGACCAGGAGCGCCCGTCCGTGAGGGAAGCCGGACGGGCGCTCCTGTCGCTCGGGTGCCGGCTTGCCTCAGCGGGCCGGGGCCTCCACCTCCACGTCGGGGTCGGGGAACTCCACGGGCCAGCCCTTCTTCGCCAGCCGCTCGCGGACCCGGCGCACGTCGTTGTCGGACGGCTCGGCGTTCGTCAGGTCGACGATCGCCTCGGCGATGTCCTCCGGGCCGGCGGGGCTGACGTCGGCCTTGCGCAGCGCCTTGGCGACCTTCTTGACCTCCCCCTTGGTCAGCCGGCGCTGGAGCAGGGCGAGCAACGGCTGGTAGTCGTGGTCGGGCACCCCGCCCGGGTACCCCTCGCGCAGCCAGGCGATGATCCGGGCCAGCGCGCTGCCCTCGATGACGGGGCTGTCGTCGTCCTCGTCGTCGTCGGCGGGGCTGCCGGCGAGCGGCCAGCCGCCACCGGCGAGCCGAGCCGAGACCCGGGCGACGTCCTCGTCGTCGGCGTCCTCGAAGGCCCGGCTCTCGATGAGCTCGCGGATCTCCGCCTCGGCGATGGGGGTGTCGGCCTCCGCGTGCTCGGCGACGTCGGCGGCGATGGCCGCGACCTCGTCGTCGGTGAGCCGGCGGTGGAGGATGCCGAGGAGTGCGACGTAGTCCTGCTGCGGTATGCCGCTGGGATAGCCGGCTCGGAGCCAGGACAGGGCTCGTCGCAGGAACGATGGGTGCTCGGTCATGGGCGCAAGGTACCTCAGTGCTTCTCGACGAGAGTCGGGTAGATGTGCTCGAAGGTCAGCTTCATGCCGAGGCCGCTGGCGACGATATAGGTGATCCCGACAGCCACGCCGGCGAGGACGACGAGGAGGCACAGCGCCGCGAGGACGCGACCGAGCGGGCTCGGCGCGAGAGGCGCGTCGTCACCCTCCTCCGAGCCCATGGCGAGGGCGCGCACGCCGAGGGAGAAGACCGCCGGGAGGCCGGCACCGAGCACGAGGCTGGCCAACAGGACTCGCCAGGCCCCTTCGAGGGCGAGAAGGACGTCGTTCATGACTGCTCTCCGGCGCGGACCTGGGCGGGTGCCTCCGAGGACTCCCTCGGCGGCACGGGTGGCGGCCGACCGTCGGTCCAGTCGGCGGTGACGTTGTGGTGGTTGACCGGCGTCCGGCGGGAGTGGGCGTACATCCAGCCGCCGAGGCCGGCGAGGATGACGGTGATGGTCCCGGCTCCCAACGCCCCGCCGAGGACATGACCGATCGCCCACATCAGCGCCCCGACGAGTCCCGCCATCGGGAGGGTGATGAGCCACGCGACGACCATGCGGAGTGCGACCCGCCATCGCACCTCCGCGCCGCGCCGGCCGATCCCGGTGCCGAGGATGGAGCCGGTGGCCACGTGGGTCGTCGAGAGGGCGAAGCCGAGGTGACTGGAGGCGAGGATGGTCGAGGCCGTCGCCGCGTCGGCCGAGAATCCCTGGGGTGCCTCGACCTCGACGAGGCCCTTGCCGAGGGTGCGGATGATCCGCCACCCACCGAGGTAGGTCCCCAGCGCGATGGCGCTGGCACAGGCCACCTTGACCCACAGGGGCACCCCCGTGGTGTCCGTCCAGTCCCCCGCGGCGATGAGGGCGAGGGTGATGACACCCATCGTCTTCTGCGCATCGTTCGTGCCGTGGGCGAGCGACACGAGCGACGCCGAGCCCACCTGCCCCCAGCGGAAGCCCCGGTCGCGCTGGCGGCGGGCCATCGCGCCGGTGATCCGGTAGGCGAACCAGGTCCCGACGGCGGAGACGACGATGGCGACGAGAGGCGCGGCCACGGCGGGCAGGACGACCTTGCCGATGACGCCGTCGAGCTTGGTGCCGTCGCCGGTCCACTTGACGCCGTCGGTGCCGAGCCCGGCCAGGGTCGCGCCGATGAGGCCGCCGAACAGGGCGTGGGACGAGCTCGACGGGAGGCCGAGCAGCCAGGTGAGCAGGTTCCAGATGATCCCGCCCGCCAGTCCGGCGAGGACGATGAGCAGGAGGTCGACGCCGCCGCCGACGAGCAGGTCCGCTCGGGGCGCCCCCGAGGCGTCCTGGATGTTGATGACCGCGTTGGTCACCGTGAGGGCGACCTCGACCGAGAGGAAGGCCCCGACGAGGTTGAGGACGGCGGAGAGCCCGACGGCGACCTTGGGCCGGAGGGCTCCCGTCGCGATCGACATCGCCATCGCGTTGCCGGTGTCGTGGAAGCCGTTGGTGAAGTCGAAGGCCAGGGCCGTCACGACGACCAGGGCGAGAATGACGGTTGCGGCGGTCACGGCCCATAGTGTGACTCGTCGGCGGCCAGGTCACGAATCCGGGCCTCGCCGTTCGCCCGGCGTTTTCCCCTCCCGGACGCCTGCCCCGCACGCCGGCCTCCTCCCCCCCGCCCCGCCCGGCGGGCCCGGGCCGTTTGCACTCTCCAGGGGAGAGTGCCAATAATGACGCTTAGCACTCTCGGTCTGAGAGTGACAAAAGCTGAGTCATCACCGACCAGTCCGGTGAGGGTCGCGCGAGCACGCATGACATGAGGCGTGCGGACCGACCCGTCCGTCGCGGGCGCCGCCTGGTCGACCACTTCGATTCGCGTGGGAGGAACCACCCGAATGGCCAAGATCATCGCTTTCGATGAGGAGGCTCGTCGCGGCCTCGAGCGGGGCATGAACACCCTCGCCGACGCCGTCAAGGTCACCCTCGGCCCGAAGGGCCGCAACGTCGTCCTCGAGAAGAAGTGGGGCGCCCCCACGATCACGAACGACGGGGTGTCCATCGCCAAGGAGATCGAGCTGGACGACCCGTACGAGAAGATCGGCGCCGAGCTGGTCAAGGAGGTCGCCAAGAAGACCGACGACGTCGCCGGTGACGGCACGACGACGGCCACCGTTCTCGCCCAGGCGCTCGTCCGCGAGGGCCTGCGCAACGTGGCGGCCGGCGCCAACCCGATGGCCCTCAAGCGGGGCATCGAGAAGGCCGTCGACGCCGTGACCACGGAGCTGCTCGCCATCGCCAAGGATGTCGAGACCAAGGAGCAGATCGCCTCGACCGCCTCCATCTCGGCGGCCGACGAGGAGATCGGCGCCAAGATCGCCGAGGCCATGGACAAGGTCGGCAAGGAAGGTGTCATCACCGTCGAGGAGAGCAACACCTTCGGCCTCGAGCTCGAGCTGACCGAGGGCATGCGCTTCGACAAGGGCTACATCAGCCACTACTTCGTCACCGACGCCGAGCGCATGGAGGCCGTCCTCGAGGACCCCTACATCCTGATCGCCAACTCCAAGGTCTCGGGCATCAAGGACCTGTTGCCGATCCTCGAGAAGGTCATGCAGTCGGGCAAGCCGCTGCTCATCATCTCCGAGGACGTCGAGGGTGAGGCCCTGTCGACGCTCGTCGTCAACAAGATCCGCGGCACCTTCAAGTCCGTCGCCGTCAAGGCTCCGGGCTTCGGTGACCGGCGCAAGGCCATGCTCGGCGACATCGCCATCCTCACCGGTGGCCAGGTCATCTCCGAGGAGGTCGGCCTCAAGCTCGACACCGCCGACCTCGACCTGCTCGGCAAGGCCCGCAAGGTCGTCGTCACCAAGGACGAGACGACGATCGTCGAGGGCGCGGGCGACAACGACCAGATCGCCGGTCGCGTCAACCAGATCAAGGCCGAGATCGAGAACTCCGACTCCGACTACGACCGGGAGAAGCTGCAGGAGCGCCTCGCCAAGCTCGCCGGCGGCGTCGCCGTCATCAAGGCGGGCGCGGCGACCGAGGTCGAGCTGAAGGAGCGCAAGCACCGCATCGAGGACGCCGTCCGCAACGCCAAGGCGGCCGTCGAGGAGGGGATCGTCGCCGGTGGCGGCGTCGCCCTGCTCCAGGCCGGCAAGGCCGCGTTCGACAAGCTCGTCCTGGAGGGTGACGAGGCGACCGGCGCCAACATCGTCCACGTGGCGATCGAGGCCCCGCTGAAGCAGATCGCCATCAACGCGGGTCTCGAGGGTGGCGTCGTCGCCGAGAAGGTCGCTCACCTCGAGCCCGGGTTCGGCCTCAACGCCGCGACGGGCGAGTACGTCGACCTCATCAAGGCCGGGATCATCGACCCGGCCAAGGTGACCCGCTCGGCCCTGCAGAACGCCGCGTCGATCGCCGCGCTGTTCCTCACGACCGAGGCCGTCATCGCGGACAAGCCCGAGAAGGCCCCGGCCATGCCGGCCGGTGGCGACGAGATGGGTGGCATGGGCTTCTGACCCGGCCTCCCGAGGCACACCACTGAGTGGGTGCCGGCCCCCGACCGATGCGTCGCGGGCCGGCACCCGCTCGCCGTTTCCGGGTCGGCGCAGGTATGCCGCGCGCTCGGGCTCAGCCGGTCGGGCCGAGCCGATGCGCCGATCGCCAGAGCCGGATCCAGACGACGAGCCACGCAACGACCAGAGCGATGACGGCCGCACCAGCCACCCACGGCGCCCACGCCGGCGGCCCGCCACTGCACCGTTCCACGCTCTGGCCGACGATCTCGCCGGTCCCCGCATCGACGGCGTCGGCGCCCGAGACGCAGACCTGGGGGGAGGCGTAGAACGCCCCGAACCCCGCGAGGACCCACAGCAGCGGTGAGCCCAGGACCCCCAGGACCAGGCCGCCGGCCAGCTTCTCCCGGCCGCTCCAGAGCGAGGAGATCAGCAGCAGCACGAGCGCCGGGAGCCAGGCGAGCACGGCGAGGGGCGCGCCGACGAGCGTCGCCATGAGCGCGCCGCTCACGGCGAACAGGACGAGGGACGTGACCTCGCGAGTGGCGCGTCGCGGGAGCAGCGGCGCCACCGCCCCGGCGGCGGGTGCGGCATACCCGCTCCATTCCCGGGCCTCCGCCGCCACCTCCTCCGCAGGACCGAGCCGGTCCAGCACGGAGCGGATCTCCGCCTCGGAGGCCCCCCCGTCGGCCGTGGCGTCCCGCAGGTGCGCCTCGATATCCCCGATGAGCTCGGCCCGCTGCTCGGGGGGCAGGCTCGCCGCCGCGGCGCCCAGCCGGGTGAGGTAGTCGGCCAGGAGCGGGTGGTTCATCTGCGTCGTCATGGCTGGGACCCTCCGTGCCTGGTGAGAATGGCGTCGACGGAGTCCCGGAACTCGGCCCAGGCCGCGCCGAAGTCGGCCAGGGCTCGTCGCCCCGCCGCGGTGAGCGCGTAGTAGCGCCGTGGCGGTCCGGACGAGGACTCGCGCCAGGTCGTCGTGACGAGGTCGTCGCGCCGCAGCCGGGACAGCAGCGGGTAGACGGTGCCCTCGCTGGCGACCAGCCCCGCCTCGGACAGCTCGCCGACGAGGTCGTAGCCGTACCGCTCCCCGTCGCCGAGCAGGGCGAGGACACAGTGCTCGAGGGCCCCCCGGCGAAGCTGGGCCAGCGGCCCGCCTGCTGTCATGCGGTACAAGGTACCTATCCGTGCCGGGTTCGACAAGAGACGTCAGGCCTCGCTCGGCCGCCCGTCGTGGGTCAGAGCCAGCCGGCGCGCCGGGCGTGCTCGGCGGCCTCGACCCGGTTGCGGGTGCCCGTCTTGCCGATGGCGGCGGACAGGTAGTTGCGGACCGTCTGCTCGGACAGGTGGAGAGCGTCGGCGATGTCGGCGACCGTGGCCCCACCCTCGGCAGCTCGCAGGGCGTCGGCCTCCCGGCCGGTCAGCGGGCTCGCTCCGTCGCTGAGGGCGTCGACGGCGAGGACCGGATCGATGACCCGCTCGCCGGCCACGACCCGGCGGATCGCGTCCGCGAGGGTCTCGACCGGACCGTCCTTGACGACGAAGCCGCGGACCCCGGCGGCCAGGGCGCGATGGAGGTATCCCGGTCGGCCGAACGTCGTGACGATGACGACGGCACACGCCGGCAGCTCCCGGTGCAGGTCGGCCGCGGCGGCGAGCCCGTCGATCCCGGGCAGCTCGATGTCGACGAGCGCGACGTCCGCCCCGTGGGTCCGAGCCAGGTCGAATACCTCCTCGCCCCGGCCGCACTGGCCGACGACCTCGAGGTCGTCCTCCTGGTCGAGCAGGGCGGCGAGGGCCTCGCGCATCATGACCTGGTCCTCGGCGATGACGAGCCGGGTCATGCCCAGTCCTGCGCGGGGATGACGGCGGCGAGACGGAAGCCGGCCGCGTCGGCCGACACCTCCAGGCGCCCCCCGGCGCTCTGGGCCCGCTCGCGCAGCCCGGCGAGGCCGGAGCCGTCGGACGGGCCGGGGCCCGGACCGACGCCGTCGTCCTCGATGACGACCCGACTTCCCGTGCCGTCGGTCGACGTCGCGATGACGGCGTGTCGGGCCCGGGCGTGCCGGATGACGTTGGTGACTCCCTCGCGGACCACCCAACCGAGCATCTCGTCCTCCTCGGGAGACAGCCCCGCGTGGGCGGTGCGGACCTCGACGTCGATGCCGACCGCGCGCAGGGTCGCCCCGGCCCGGGCCAGCTCGGCGTCCAGCGTGGGGGAGCGGTAACCCTGTACCGCCTGGCGCACCTCGCCGAGCGCCTCGCGGCCGATCCGCTCGATGTCGGCGCTGTGGGCCGCCGCCGCGGCCGGGTCGGTGCTCGCGGCCCGCCGGGCGACCTGGGCCTTGACGACGATGACGGACAGGGTGTGGCCGAGCAGGTCGTGCAGGTCGCGGGCGAAGCGGACCCGCTCCTCGGCGACGGCGGCCCTGGCCAGCTCCTCCCGAGTGGCCTGGAGCTCGCCGATGACCTCGCCCAGCCAGGCGAAGGCGACGGTCAGCAGGCCGGCGAGGAGGGTGGTCATCCCGACCGTCCAGAGGGCGTCGGTCCCGGCGCTGGTCGCCGCGCCGAGGGCCACGGCGCCGAGGGCCACGGCCAGGACGAGCCCGGGCGCCCAGCGAACGGACGCCACGCCGCCGACGGCGATGGCGACGAGCGCCGGCAAGGCCCCGATGCCGACGTCGGCCGCGATCCCGACGACGAGGGCAGCCAGGACGGCGAGCAGCGCGGCGGCCACCTGGGCGGGCCAAGGGTGCTCGCGGCGGGGCCGGACCAGGGCAGGCCACATCGTCACCCCGAAGGTCGCCGCGAGCAGGAGCAGCCCTGCCCCGCTCAGCGCCGGCCGGGCCGCCCGGCCCAGTCCCGACACGGACGGCGCGAGCAGCAGCCCGGCCCACAGGGACAGCCACGCTCCGGCGAGCCACCGGGGCCGCGGCGAGGACCAGGCGGGAGGGGACGGCATACCGGTCATTGTCACCCGCTCACGCATCGCGGCCACGCTCACCGGCTCCGGGGAAGCCGGGCGCCGAGGACCGGCAGCACCCCGACCGCGGTCAGCACGTGAAGGGTCGCCAGGGCGAGCCCGGCACCGACGCTCGTCGCCGCCATCGGTCCGGTGAGCGACAGGAGAAGCACCGCGAGGGCGCCGCCGAGGAAGACTAGGCGCGGCCGTCCGGTACGCCGGGCGACGCTCGCGAGCACGACCGCGCCGAGCGAGGCGACGAATGCCGCCCCGGCGGTGGCCAGCAGGCTCACCGCCCGGGGGCCGCTGCCGGTGTCGACGACGGGCGTGACGCCGGCGAGCGGGTCCAGAGCCAGCCGCCCGAGCGCCGGCAGAGCGACGCCGAGCAGGGTGGCGGGGAGGGCGCCGAGCGGGCGGGAGCGGACCGGTCGCTCGCTCGGCTGGGCAGAGGTGGTGACGGTCATCGGTTGGTCCCTTCGCGCGCTCCGGCCGGGCGGTCCGGCCATGGCTGCCACGCTAGAAGCCGCGCCGCAGCGGCGGCAGGCCCGCGCGTACCCACGTCACCGGTACATCCGTCCTGGGTGCCGGGCCCCGGCCGGGTCGGGGCCGCTCGGGGGCGGCTCAGGGTCGGCTCAGGGAGAAACCCCACAGCGGAGCCGGGGGCACCCGCACTAGCGTGTCAGCGATGGACCAGCCGGCTCACAGCCGGCGCACACCAAGCCCGAGACGACGGCGTCACCGGGTCGCCGGCTCCGGGCCGTCGCACCTCGGCCAGGCCACGCGCACACCACCGCAGGAGAACCCATGACCACCAATGCCACGCTCCCTGAGACGAGCGCGATGCCGGCAGCCATCCCCGCGGCGCGCGTCGACGACGTCTCGAAGGTCTACGGCCGCGGCGAGACCGCCGTCGTCGCCCTCGCCCACGTCAGCCTCGACATCGCCGCCGGCGAGTTCACCGCCATCATGGGCCCGTCCGGCTCGGGCAAGTCGACCCTCATGCACTGCGCCGCCGGGCTCGACGCCGTCACCCGCGGCCGGGTCTTCCTCGGTGAGAAGGAGCTGACGGCGATGGGGGAGAAGGAGCTGACCCGGACCCGGCGTGACCACGTCGGCTTCGTCTTCCAGTCCTTCAACCTCATCCCGACCCTCAGCGCACAGGAGAACATCCTCCTGCCGCTCGCCATCGCCGGCCGCAAGCCGGATGCCGCGTGGTACGACCAGGTCATCGACACGATCGGTCTGCGGGACCGCCTCGACCACCGGCCGAGCGAGCTGTCCGGCGGCCAGCAGCAGCGGGTCGCGTGTGCCCGGGCGCTCGTCAGTCGGCCCGAGGTCATCTTCGCCGACGAGCCGACCGGCAACCTCGACAGCACCTCCGGCGCGGAGGTCCTCGGCTTCCTGCGCCGCTCCGTCGACGACTTCGGCCAGACGATCGTCATGGTCACGCACGACCCCGGCGCCGCGAGCTGGACCGACCGCGTCGTCTTCCTCGCCGACGGCCAGATCGTCGACGAGCTGCGCTCGCCCAACCCGGACAGCGTGCTCGCCACGATGAAGCGCCTCGACGGACGCAGCGCGGGGGTCTGAGCGATGCTGCGCGCTTCCTACAAGAGCCTCATGGCTCGCAAGCTCCGGCTGTTCATGAGCGCCTTCGCCGTCGTCCTCGGCGTGGCGTTCGTCGCTGGCTCCTTCATCTTCACCGACACCCTCGGCCGCTCGTTCGACTCGATCATGGACGGCTCCGTCGGGGACGTCGTCGTCCGCCCGGTCGGCACGGGTGGTGCCGACCAACAGCAGTCGACCCAGACCGTCGCCGGGTCGGTCGTCGCCGACCTCGAGGGCACCCCAGGGGCCGCCCGGGTCGACGGCACCGTCGGCCAGTTCGGCACCTTCGTCGTCGACAAGCGCGGCAAGCTCATCGGCGGCATGGGCGCGCCCGGCATCGCCGTCAACCACACCGGCGCGCCCGCGGCCCACGGCGTCGAGAGCTCGACGCTCGCCACCGGCACCTGGCCGACGAAGGCCGGGGAGGTCGCCCTCGACGTCAACACGGCCGAGAAGGGCGGCTACTTCGTCGGTGACACGGTGACGTTCGTCTCCAGCGGCGCGCAGCCGCGCTTCACCGCCACCCTCGTCGGGACCGCCACGTTCGGCAGTGGGTCCATGGTCGGGGCCAGCCTCGCGGTCTTCGACACCTCGACGGCGCAGCAGCTGTTCATGAACGGCCGGCATGCGTTCACCGACATCTGGGTCACGGCGGCCCCCGGGACCACCCAGGCCGAGCTCCGCGACGCCGTCGCCTCCCGGCTGCCGTCCGGCCTCGAGGCCGTCACCGGCGACGCCGCGGCACAGGAGGGTGCCACCCAGATCCAGCAGGCGCTGACCTACATCAACACCTTCCTCCTCGTCTTCGCCGGCATCGCCCTCGTCGTCGGCGGCTTCCTCATCGTCAACACCTTCTCCATCCTCGTCGCCCAGCGCAGCCGCGAACTGGCCCTGCTCCGGGCCCTCGGCGCGGACCGGCGCCAGGTCGGCCGCTCGGTCCTGTTCGAGGCGCTCGTGATGGGCCTGGTCGGCTCGGCCGGCGGGCTGGGGATCGGGCTGCTCCTCGCGATGGGCATCAAGGCGCTCTTCGCCCAGATCGGCCTGGACCTGTCCGGCTCCGGGCTCGTCCTCGCCCCGCGCACGGTCATCGCCTGCTTCGTCGTCGGCATCGTCGTCACCCTCGTGGCCGCCTACCTGCCGGCCCGCCGGGCGGGCTCGGTGCCGCCGGTCGCGGCGATGCGCGACGACGTCGTCATCGCCGAGGGCTCGCTGCACCGCCGGATCCTCTTCGGCCTCGGCCTTGTCGTCGTCGGCGCCGTCGTCCTGATGACGGGGCTGTTCGCCGATGTCCCGCACGGCACGTACTGGGTCGGCGGCGGCATCCTCGGGGTGGTCCTCGGCGTCGCCTTCACCTCACCGCTGCTCGGTCGCCCCGTCATCGCGATCCTCGGGGCCCTCTTCCGCCGGCTCTTCGGTGCGGTCGGCCTCATGGCCGAGCAGAACGCCCAGCGCAACCCGCGCCGGACCGCCGCGACGGCCTCGGCCCTCATGATCGGGGTGACCCTCGTGTCGATGATGACCGTCTTCGGCGCCTCGGCGAAGGCGAGCGTCGACAAGGTCATCGAGCGCGACTTCGCCGCCGACTACGTCGTGTCGAACGCCATCGGTATGCCGTTCTCGGCCAAGGTGACCGACGCGGTCGCCGCCGTCGACGGCGTCGGGCAGGTGGCCCGGTTCCGGTTCGGCCAGGTCACCCTCGACGGGAAGGACGCGTGGGTGTCCGCGGTCGACGTCGCGGCGATGGCCGGGATCCGGCCGCTGGCGATGACCGACGGCTCGTTCACCGACCTGACGGCCGATACCGTCCTGGTCAGCAACAAGCGTGCCGCGAAGGACCACGTCGCGGTCGGCGACCGGATCGCAGTGACCGCCAACGGCAAGACCACCCATCCGAGCGTGACCGGCGTCTACGACGCCTCGCCGATGGTCGGGACCGGCTACCTCTTCTCCCTCGGTGGTTTCGACCGGCTCGGCATGCCGCCGGAGGACAGTTACGCGTATGTCGCCCGCACCCCCGGCGCGAGCGCGGCCACAGTGACCAGAGCCCTCGACTCGGCCCTTGCCGGCCAGCCGCTCGTCACGGTCAAGGACCAGGCGGCCTTCGCCGAGGAGCAGCGTGCGCCGATCGACCAGATGCTCTACCTCATCGACGCCCTGCTCGGGCTGGCGGTCGTCATCGCCATCCTCGGGATCATCAACACCCTCGCGCTGTCGGTCATCGAGCGGACGAGAGAGATCGGGCTGCTGCGTGCCGTCGGGCTGAGCCGGCGCCAGCTGCGGACGATGCTCCGCCTCGAGTCGATCGTCATCGCCGTCCTCGGCGCTGCCCTCGGCGTCGGTCTCGGCCTTGTCTTCGGCATCGCCCTCCAGCGCTCGCTCGCCGACGACGGGATCGACGTGCTCGCGATCCCGGGCGGACAGCTCGGACTCTTCGTCGCCATCGCCGCCGTGGTCGGCCTCCTGGCCGCCCTCTGGCCGGGCCGTCGGGCCGCCAGGCTCGACATCCTGCGGGCGGTGACGACGGAGTGAGCGGCCAGCTCGTCAGCGAGCCGGCCGCTCGCGGTGGGAGCGATGGCAGGGGCATGCTCCGCTCCCACCGCACGCCCCTCGGGGCGAGCCCGGGCGGGCCGGGAACAGGGGCCCGGCCGCCCGGGCGAGCACGGCCCGGGTGCGTGGTGCCGCACCCGGGCGCGGGGCGGTGACCCTCAGCCGAACATCCGAACCGCCTGGGCCTCGGTCTCGGCGTACTGCACGCCCGCGGCCGCGAGGACCTGCCCGATCCCGTCGAGCGAGGCGCGAACCTGGCGCTGGGTGCCCTGCCACTGGGCGAGCACGCCCTGGAAGCGGGTCGCGGCCGTGCCGGTCCACGCGTCCTGGAGGGTGGTGAGCCGAGCCATCATCGTGGCGACCTGGGCGTCGATCTCGCCGGAGATGCGGGCGATGTCGCCCGCCGCCGCCTGGATGCGGTCGGTGTCGACCTGGAACTGCGCGGCCATCGGCCGCCTCCTTCCGAACGGGGCCGCCGCCCTCGTGGCGGCCGGTCAGGCCACGGTAGGCGGATCCGCGCGGAGGGCCGCGAGGTTCTCCACACGCCGGGTCCACGGCCGGTCCGCGGGGACGTCCCGATGCGGATATCCCGCGCGGAACCCGTCCCGCGTGGACGAGGATGGCGCCCGTGACTGCGACCGTGCAGACCAAGGGCGTCGCCGCGGGCTTCGGCGACCGTGAGCTGTTCACCGGGGTGGACCTCGTCCTCGCCCCCGGCGACGTCGTCGGCCTCGTCGGCCCGAACGGCGCCGGCAAGTCCACCCTGCTGCGCATCCTCGCCGGGCGCCGGGCGCCGGACGCCGGGGCCGTCCAGGTCAGTCCGCCCCAGGCCCACCTGGGCTACCTCGCCCAGGAGGTCGAGCGAATCCCCGGCGAGACCGTCGCGGCGCATCTGGAGCGGCGGACCGGGATCCGGCAGGCAGGCCGGGCCCTGGACGCCGCCGCCGACGCCCTCGCCGCGGGGGCACCCGGCGCCGAGGACGCCTACTCGCGCGCCCTCGAGGGCTGGATCGAGCTGGGGGCCGCCGACTTCGACGCGCGCCGTGGGGTCGTCGTCCGTGATCTCGGCCTGGCCGTCGACCTCGAGCTGCCGATGACGGCCCTCTCCGGCGGCGAGGCGGCCCGGGCCGGGTTGGCGGCCCTCCTGCTGTCGCGGTACGACGCGTACCTCCTCGACGAGCCGACGAACGACCTCGACGCCGACGGACTGGACCGGCTCGAGCAGTTCGTCCAGCGATCGGCCGCCCCGGTGGTGGTCGTCAGCCACGACCGGGAGTTCCTCGCTCGCACGGCGACGGCGGTGCTCGAGATCGACCGGAGCCTGCAGCGGGTGCAGCTCTACGGCGGCAGCTACGAGGCCTACCTCGAGGAGCGCTCCGTGGCGCGGCGTCGCGCCCGCGAGGCGTACGAGGAGTATGCGGCGCGCCGCTCGGTCCTCGAGGCCCGGGCCCGGCGGCAGCGGGCCTGGATGGCCAAGGGGGTCCGTAACGCGCGGCGCAAGGCGACCGACCCGGACAAGTTCGTCAGGGCCTTCCGCGCCGAGACGAGCGAGAACCAGGCCGCCAAGGCTCGGCAGACCGACCGGATGATCGAGCGCCTCGACGAGGTCCCCGAGCCGCGCAAGGAATGGAACCTCAAGCTGAGCATCGCCGCGGCGCCGCGATCCGGCTCGGTCGTGAGCGCAGCGCGGGGCGCCGTCGTGCGTCGCGGCGACTTCCGGCTCGGGCCCGTCGACCTGGAGATCTCCTGGCAGGACCGGGTCGCCATCACCGGTCCCAACGGCTCGGGCAAGACCACCCTGCTCGGGCTGCTCCTCGGTCGCCTCGTCCCGACCCAGGGAGCGGTCACCGTGGGTTCCGGCGTGCTCGTCGGCGAGGTCGACCAGGCCCGACACGCCTTCGAGGGCGAGGCCCCGCTCGTCGTCACGTTCGCCGCCGAGGTGCCGACCTGGCCCACCGCTGACGTGCGCACCCTGCTGGCCAAGTTCGGCCTCGGCGCCGACCACGTGGGGCGCGCCGCCGGTTCGCTGTCCCCGGGCGAGCGCACCCGGGCGGCCCTGGCCCTGCTCCAGGCTCGCGGGGTGAACCTGCTCGTCCTCGACGAGCCGACGAACCACCTCGACCTGCCGGCCATCGAGCAGCTCGAGCAGGCGCTGGACGCCTTCGACGGCACGATCCTGCTCGTCACGCACGATCGCCGGATGCTCGAGACGGTGCGGCTCACCCGGCGGCTGCACGTCGAGGCCGGCGAGGTGATCGAGGTGCCCGCGGGCTGACCGGCGCCGGAGCCTCGGCCGGACTCCGGTGCGCCCGGCGAGGGCCCCGGCGATCGGGGCGAGGAGCATCGGCACCGCGGTCCACGGCAGCGTGCGGATGCCGGACTCGAGCGGGGTGCGGCCCATGGCGATCTGGAGGTACTGCGCGAGGAGGAACACCCCGCCGAACACGCCGAGGAGCACCAGCCCGGGGGCGAGCCCACCGAGGACCCGGGACGAGGTCCAGCCGTCGTCGTTGCCGCGGACGATGGCCCAGACGGCGGCGAGGATGCCGTCGAGGACGGCCCCGCCGATGGCCGGGCCGAACACGACGATGCCGGCCAGGAAGACCCGCCGCCGGCCGACCCGGTCGCCGAGGGTCGCGGCGGCGATCGTCAGCGCAGCGAAGGCGAGCCTGTGGCGTTGACCATCCACGGCAGTTGCTCGAGCGTCGCGGACAGCTCGGTCCGCAGGACCGGCAGCGCCGTCGTCATGACGAGGTTGTCGAGGGTCGCCATGGACATCGGCAGCGACACCGCGAGCAGATCCTCGACGCCTGCGCGGCCGTGCCACCGGGTCCGGACGCCGGGCGGCGGATGGGGGAGGCCTACGGCCGGTTCCTCGCCGACCGGGACCGGCTCATGCTCCTCATGCACGGCTTCATCGCCGGCGCCGACCCCGAGATCGGGAGGCTGGCCCGGCATACGCTCGGCGAGGTCCTCCGGCTCTTCCGGGAGCGCACCGGCGGGTCCGCGGACGACGCCCGAGCCTTCGTCGCCCAGGGCATGCTCCGCAACGTCCACGTCGCCGTCGACGCCCCCGCCCACCTCGGCGAGGACCCCGGGTTCGACGGGCTTGTCGCGTGCAACGGCGAGTGGATCGAGCGGCTGCGCGAGGCCTCCTCGGGCTGAGGCCGGGCCGGCGCCGACCTAGGATCGGGGCCGTGACCCTCTGGATCGACCCGCCCCGGTGGGCCGCGCACGGCCACGTGTGGTCCCACCTCGTGAGCGACACCAGCCTCGAGGAGCTGCACGCGTTCGCCGCCCGGCTCGGCATCCCGGCGCGCGGGTTCGAGGGGGACCACTACGACGTCCCCGAGGTCCGGTATGCCGCCGTCGTCGCGGCCGGGGCCCGGCCCACGGATGCGAAGGACCTCGTGCGCCGGCTGCGGGCGAGCGGGCTGCGGATGCAGAAGCGCCGCGGCGAGAAGGGGCTCGCCCGGGTGCGTGGCGTCGGCCTACCCGGTGGGGCCACGGCCGACATCGACCTCATCGCCTCGGACCGTCCGGCACCCGAGCCGCGGGTCTTCGGGGCGATGGTGTTCCTCCACGACGCCCATGGCGACCTCGTCGTCGTCCACACCGTGGCCCGGCGGCAGTGGGGTGCTCCGGGCGGGCGTCGCGAGGCGGGGGAGTCGGTGCGCGAGAACGCCGTCCGCGAGGTGTGGGAGGAGACCGGCCTCGAGCTCGATGCCGCGCTGCTCGCCCCCGTCGGCTACGAGCGGTTCGATGTCGACCGTGCGACGCCGATGGTCGCGCCCGGTCGCGACCTCCTCCAGGCCTTCCGGGCGCAGCTGGACGCGGTTCGCCCGGCACTGGCCAGCGCGCAGGAGGACACCTCGGACCGGCGGTGGGTGAGCCTCGAGGAGTTCGCCGGCCTGTGTCGTGACGAGTTCTGGTGGCCGCTGGCCGCCCACGTCCTCGGGATCGACGAGGGCGGCCGGGCGGCGGGGGCTACTCCGCCAACGACGCGCTGAGCGAGATCGGTACGGCCTGGAGCGCCTGGCTGACCGGGCATCCCGTCTTCGCGGCCTCGGCCGCCTCCTGGAACTGCTCGGCTGACAGGCCGGGGACCCGCCCGAGGACGGTGATGGCGATCTGGGTGATCCCGGTCCCGGGCACGAAGGTCACCTCGGCGCTCGTGTCGAGCGACTCCGCTGGGTTTCCGGCGCCGGCGAGCCCGTTGGACAGAGCCATCGAGTAGCACGTCGAGTGAGCGGCGGCGATGAGCTCCTCGGGGCTGGTGCGCCCGTTCGGCTCCTCGGCTCGCGAGGGCCACGTCACGGCGTACGTACCGAGCCCGGAGGAGTCGAAGGTGACCTCTCCGGAGCCCTCGAACAGCGACCCCTCCCAGTGGGCGCTTGCCTTGCGTGTGGTGGCCACGGGACCTCCTGGTGTCGAGACGGTCTGATAAGGGTTACCTTGCCTGGAACGGGCCCGGTCGGCAATGGCCGCCGGTGGCGACGGGCGATTCGAGAAGACCGACACGAAGGGACGCAGATGCGGGCGATCCAGTTCATGACCTACGGCGGGCCGGAGGAAGTGCTGCTCGGTGACGCGCCGGCGCCGCACGCCGGAGCCGGGCAGGTGCGCATCGCGGTGCGTGCGGCGAGCATCAACCCCTTCGACTGGAAGAAGCTCTCCGGCGCGCTGTCCGGCGGCGCGGACCTCACCGAGCCGGCCGCGCTCGGCCTCGACGCGGCCGGCGTCGTCGACGAGGTCGGCGAGGGGGTCGCCGGGGTGAGCGTCGGCGACGAGGTCTTCGGGTTGGGCGCGGGCACGCAGGCGGCGTATGCCGTGCTCTCGGCGTGGGCGGCCAGGCCCCCGTCCGTCGACTGGACGCTCGCCGCGGCCGTCGGGGTCGCCGGGGAGACGAGCGAGCGGGCCCTGCGCCTGCTCGGGGTGCGCCGCGGTCAGACCCTCTTCGTCGACGGCGGCTCCGGCGGTGTCGGCACCGTCGCGGTCCAGCTCGCGGTGAGCCGGGGGATCCGGGTCGTCGCCTCGGCGAGCGAGCCGAAGCACGAGCACCTGCGCGCGCTCGGTGCCGTGCCGGTCCGGTACGGCAAGGGCGTCGGCGACCGGGTCAGGGACGCGGTCGGAGGCTCGGTCGACGCCGTCTTCGACGTCGCCGGGAAGACGCCCTTGACCGACCTCGTCGCCCTCGCGCCGACGGCGGCCAAGGTCCTCACGATCGCCAACTTCGACGCCGCCGACACCGGCGTCCGGGTCACCGGCGGAGGCGAGGACTCCCGGCCGGCCGAGGCGCTCGCCGAGATCTCCGCCCTGCTCGCCCGGGACGCGCTGACCGTGCCCGTCGAGAGGTTCCCGTTCGAGCGGGCGGCCGAGGCCTACGCCCTCATCGGGGGCGGTCACGTCCGGGGCAAGCTCGTGCTCGTGCCCTGAGGCCGAGGACGTGGTCGTCCAGGCGGGGGCCATCCCGCCCGCCGCGCGGCGGGGGCGGGCGCCACGTCCCGCGGGGCGACCCTCGACGGAGCCGGAGCCATTTCGACGCGCAAACTTAGGATCACCTTAGGCACACTGGGTAAGACGAGACCGACCGTACAGCGACGTGCGAAACGGGTGATGGACGCGTCATGACTGGCCGACCGCGCAGAAGACGGACAAGAAGCAGGCCGTATCGACACCGCCGCCGCAGCGTCCTGGCGGGAGTGATCATCGCGCTCGTCGGCGTCCTCGGGCTCAGTGCCTGTGGCTCGGGGTCGTCCGGGCGGCCGACGCTCACGTGGTTCATCAACCCCGACGGCGGTGGCTCGGACCCGACCAAGGGCGGTCAGGCGCAGCTGGCCAAGGAGTGCTCGACCGACGCCTACCGCATCGACGTCCAGCTGCTCCCCAACAGCGCGAGCGACCAGCGCACCCAGCTGCTGCGTCGGCTCGCGGCGGGCGACACGAGCATGGACCTGATGAGCATCGACCCGGTGTTCGTCGCGGAGTTCGCCGAGGCCGGGTACCTCGCTCCCGTGCCGGCGGGCATGGACAGCGAGTTCACCAAGGACCGGGTCCAGTCGGCGATCGACGCCTCGATGTGGAAGGGCCGGCTCGTCGCCGTTCCGTTCTGGGCCAACACCCAGCTGCTCTGGTACCGCAAGTCGGTCGCCCAGCAAGCCGGGCTCGACATGTCCCAGCCGGTGACGTGGAGCCAGCTCATCGACGCGGCGCAGAAGACGAACACGACGATCGGCGTCCAGGCCAAGCTCTACGAGGGCTACACCGTCTGGATCAACGCGCTCATCGCCGGTGCGGGCGGGAAGATCGTCGAGAACCCGGGCGCGAAGTACGACGCGCTCAAGCTCGGGCTCAGCTCGCCGGCCGGTGAGGACGCCGCCAAGATCATCGAGCAGGTCTCGCAGACCGGGGTCGGCGGACCGGCGATGGGCTCGACGGACGAGACGGCCGCCCTCAACCTCTTCGAGGGCGACTCCACGAGCGGCTTCATGGTCAACTGGCCCTACGTGTACGCCGCGCTCCAGGCGGCGAACGTGCCCTGGCTGGACGACGTGGGCGCCGTCCAGTACCCCCGGACCGTCCAGGGCGAGACCTCGGCCCCGCCGTTCGGCGGCATCGAGCTCGCCGTCGGCGCCGACAGCCTGCACCCCGACCTCGCCTACCAGGCGGCGGGCTGCATCACCTCGACGCAGCACCAGGCCGACTACATGGTGGCCACCGGAAACCCGGCCAGCTCGAAGTCGGTCTTCGACGACCCGGAGGTCCAGAAGGCGTTCCCGAACGGCATCGCCGCCCTCATCCGTGACTCGCTCCAGAACGCGGCGCCGCGGCCCCAGTCGCAGTACTACGGCGACATCTCGACCGGGCTGCAGATGCGGTTCAGCCCACCGAGCGCGGTGACCGCCCAGACGCCGCAGCGGGCCCAACAGTTCATCCAGAACGTCCTGAACGGGAAGGCGCTGCTATGACCACCGACACCCAAGCCGTCTCTCGCGTGGAGCAGGAGCAGGCCGCGCGGCTGTCGGACCGGGCGAGGGGGGAGCGGCGGCTGGGCTGGCGGCTGGCCGGACCGGCATTCGTCGTCATGCTCTTCGTCACGCTCTACCCGATCCTCTACGCCGCCTACCTCTCGCTGTTCAACTACCGGCTCACCGACCCCAGCGGGCGGACCTTCATCGGGCTCGGCAACTACGCGACGGCGCTGAGCGACTCGCTCTTCTGGCAGTCGTTCGTCACGACGTTCTTCATCGTCATCGTCACCCTCGTCTTCGAGCTCGTCGTCGGCATGGGGATCGCGATGGTCATGCACCGGATCGTCATCCCACGCCGGACGCTGCGCACGGTGGTCCTCATCCCGTACTCGATCATCACCGTCGTCTCGGCCTTCTCCTGGCTGTATGCCGCACGGGTCGACACCGGGTTCTTCAACCACTGGCTCAACTGGATCACCGTCGGCGGCTTCCCGATCGACTACAACTGGTTCGGCGGGCGGTGGTCGTCGCTGACGATCATCTGCCTCTCGGAGATCTGGAAGACGACGCCGTTCATGTCGCTCCTCCTGCTCGCCGGCCTCGCCCAGGTCGACTCGGCCCAGGAGGAGGCGGCCAAGGTCGACGGTGCGACCTGGTGGCAGCGCTTCACCCGGGTCATCATCCCCAACATGAAGGCCGCCCTGATGGTGGCGGTCCTCTTCCGCACCCTCGACGCGGTCCGGATCTACGACAACCCGTACGTCATGACCGGGGGGGCGAACAAGACCCTCACCCTCTCGATGCTCGTCGGGACCGAGACGATCGACCGGGTGCAGATCGGCATGGGATCGGCCCTGGCGGTCATCCTCTTCGTCATCGTCCTCATCATCGCCGCGATCTTCGTCAAGGGGTTCAAGGTCGACCTGACGGGTGGGAGGGGCTGACATGGACACCACCACCACCGAACGAACCAAGTGGGGCCTGTTCGCGGTCGCCATCCCCATCATGATCTGGACCATCGTCCCCATCGCGTGGATCTTCGCGACCTCGCTCAAGAGCGACGCGGCCCTCGGCGACACGAGCCAGAACACCTTCGGCAACTTCTGGCCGACCCAGCCGACGTGGGACAACTACCGGCTCATCTTCACCGGCGGCGCGAAGGACCTCTTCCTGCCGGCCCTGGCCAACTCGATCATCATCTGCCTGCTCGCCACGCTCATCAGCATCGTCCTCGCGACGTTCTGCGCCTACGCGATCTCGCGACTGGACTTCCCGGGCAAGCGGCTGATCCTCACGTCGGCGCTCGCGGTCTCGTTCTTCCCCGTCATCGCCATGGTGACGCCGCTGTTCAACCTGTGGCGGCAGATCGGGCTGTTCGACACCAAGGTCGGGCTCGTCATCCCCTACCTCGCCCTCACCCTTCCGCTGTCGATCTGGACCCTGTCCGCCTTCTTCCAGCAGATCCCCTGGGAGATGGAGCAGGCCGCCCAGGTCGACGGCGCGACGAACTGGCAGGCCTTCCGCAAGGTCATCGCCCCGCTCGCCGCGCCCGGCGTGTTCACCACGGCGATCATCGCCTTCTTCACGGCGTGGAACGACTTCGTCTTCTCGCTCAACCTCACCTCGTCGGGCCAGGCGAGAACCGTCCCTGCGGCGCTCGCCTTCTTCACCGGCGCCAGCCAGTTCACCCAGCCGACCGGCGCCATCTGCGCGGCCGCCGTCGTCGTGACCATCCCCGTCGTCATCCTCGTGCTGCTCTTCCAGCGCCGGATCGTCGCCGGGCTGACTTCCGGTGCCGTCAAGGGCTGACCGGGACGACCACCAGACAGCCCTCTCGCCAGGCAGGAGCCCACATGTCCACCATCGAGCTCAAGAACCTTGTCAAGAAGTACGGCGACGGCTTCCCCGCCGTCAACGACGTCTCTCTCGACATCGCCGACGGGGAGTTCATGATCCTCGTCGGCCCGTCCGGCTGTGGGAAGTCGACGCTGCTGCGGATGGTCGTGGGGCTGGAGGACATCACTTCCGGCGACCTCGTCGTCAACGGGGAGCGGGTCAACGACCGGGCCCCCCGGGACCGCAACCTCGCGATGGTCTTCCAGAACTACGCGCTCTATCCGCATCTCACCGTCTTCGAGAACATCGCCTTCCCGCTGCGGCTGGCCAAGGGCAAGCACAACGACGAGGAGATCCGGGAGCGGGTCACGAGGGCCGCCGACATGCTCGAGCTGCACGAGCACCTCGAGCGCAAGCCGTCGAACCTCTCCGGCGGCCAGCGCCAGCGCGTCGCCATGGGCCGGGCGATCGTCCGGGACGCCGAGGCGTTCCTCTTCGACGAGCCGCTGTCCAACCTCGACGCGAAGCTGCGCGGGCAGATGCGCACCGAGATCGCCCGGATGCAGCGTCGCCTCGGCGTGACGACGATCTACGTCACCCACGACCAGACCGAGGCGATGACCCTCGGCGACCGGGTCGCGGTGCTGAAGAAGGGCGTGCTCCAGCAGTGCGCCTCGCCGCGGGAGCTCTACGACCAGCCGGTCAACCTCTTCGTCGCCGGGTTCATCGGCTCCCCGCCGATGAACTTCGCGCCGGCCCGGGTCGACGGCGCGACCCTCGAGCTGCCGTTCGCGGACGTCACCGTCACCGGGACGCTCGCGGAGAAGGTCAAGGGCCTCGACCTCGTCATCGTCGGGCTGCGCCCGGAGCACATCAAGGACGCCACCCTCGGGAGCGCGCCCGCGGACGGGGTCGGGTTCAGCGCGGTCGTCGACCAGACCGAGTGGCTCGGCAACGAGCAGTACGCCTACATCCCCTTCGAGGCCGACGAGGCGGTCCGGGCCAAGCTCGACGAGCTCGACCGTGAGCTCGACGGCGAGGGCGCCCGCAGCCAGCTCATCGTCAACCTCGACACGGCCTCGCGGGTCATCGAGGGCGACGAGGCCGACCTGGTCTTCGACCCCTCGCTCATGCACGTCTTCGACCCCGAGAGCGGCGAGTGCCTGACCCGCGACGAGGAGAAGGCCGCCGCGATCGCCAAGGAGAGCGAGCAGATGCGCAAGGCGGCGCTCGAGCGGGCCAAGGAGCGGGACCGCCGCGAGGCCGCCACCACCTGAGGAGGGCGGGTCTGCCGGATCAGCCCAACCTGGCGAGCTCCCGGGCCAGGTTGGCGCGGGCCTCCTGCTCCCAGTGCTCCCGGGCATGTCCGGTGAGATAGACGTGCTCACGGCGGGCGAGGGGTTCGAGCACCGCCCGGCGACCCAGGGCGTATGCCGCGTCCGGGACGTGCGCGTACTCCTGCCTCACCTGCCGGCAGTACTCGTCGAACCGCGCGGGCTCCTCGGCGAGGATCCACAGGTCCGCGTCGTGGAAGGCGGCCCGGATGCCGGTTCGCTCGGCGACGTCGTGGGTGGCGCTGTCCTCGATGAGCCGCCGGACCCTGGCGACGTCGTGGCGCGGCAGGCCGAGGCCGGAGAGTGCCTCACCGGCCAGGGACCCGCTCGCGGCCTCGCCGGAGCCACCGGCAGAGCCGGCGTCGAGCGCATACACCGCGTCGTGGAACCACGCCGCCACCCGGGCGAGGGCGGCGTCGCGAGGGGACAGCTCCTCGACGTCCTCGAGCTCCTCGATGGCGCGGAGCATCTCCACGAGGTGGGTGCTCGTGTGGTAGCGACGATGTGGCTCGCCCCAGCGGCGCATGAGATCGGCGCCGACCGCGAAGACCGCGTCCGGGTCGCCCTCCGGATGCAGCGCCGCGAGGTCACGACGCCACCACGTGATGATGGCCGGCATGGTTCGCCATCATCGCAGAGGCACACCACGCGCCGGAGCCCGGTCGCGTCAGAGCGCGGGACGAGCGGCGGCGCGGCTGCGTTCGAGCGCCCTCGCGTAGCCGGTGCCGGCCGCGAGGAGCAGTACGCCTGCTCCGAGGAAGGCAGCGGCCCGCCACAGCCCGCTGAGGGCCGCCAGGTCGAAGAGGAACAGCTTCGCCACGCCGACCGCCGCGAGGACGAGGCCGACCCGCAGCGCCAGGCCGGAATCCTTGGCCCGCCCCAGACCGTGGGCAAGCAGCCACAGGGCCTCCGCGACCCAGGTGAGGGTGGCGAGGGCATGCCCCGCGAGGAACCCGGCGCGGTCCTCGCCCAGCGGCCGGCCGACGAGCAGCCCCACGGACACGCTGAGCGTGGCGCTGACGGCGAGCCCGCCGAGCCACAGGACCGGGACGGCGAGCGGACGCACCTGCTCCGGGAGGCGCCCGCCGGCCGTGCTCCAGCCGAGGACGACGAGCAGGAGGGCGAAGACGGTGCTGTCGAGGAGGGCGGTCCCGGGCCCGTCCTCGGTCGCGAGCCGAGGGGTCGTGATGGCGACGACGTGCGTGAGGTAGCCCACGCCGGCAAGGAGACCGACACCGGTGCCGAGCGCGAGGCTCAGCCGCGAGCGGGTCGCCCCGGCGAGGGCGAGGTAGGCCGTCGCGGCGACGAGCAGCCCGGTGCCGACGTGGCCCGCCGGGGCGCCGGACACGATGGCCAGGACGAGGGCGAGCGTCCCCGTCGAGGCGAGCATGGCCCGGAGGTGGCCGGGGATCTCGATGATCCGTCCCCGCCCCGCGAGGATGGACAGGACGAGGTATGCCGCCGCCATGACGAGCAGCCCCACCGTCCGGGGCGCCCGGTCGAGGATGCCGACGCCGACGAGCAGCGGCAGGGCGGCCAGGCCGGCCAGGACGGTCGAGAGGACGGCGGCGCCGCTCGTCGCGGCATCGGGCCCCCGGTGGCGGGCGGCCGTGACGATGGCCAGCGCGGCGAGCAGGGCGGCCAGGAGGACGTGGACCCGGTGGTCGAGCGACGCGGGCGCGGACGCGGCCGACCCGACGAGCAGGCCGATCGTGACGGATAGGGTCCGCGCGGCGTCGAGCGCCGGCCAGGCCCGGCTCAGGTGGAGCGGCGCGAAGGCCGTGGCGAGGACGAGGAGGAAGGCCGAGAGGACCCAGCTCGGCTGGCCCGCGACGACGGGCCCGAGGACGGCCGCGCCGGCGACGGTGCCGACGGCGAGGATCTGCGAGGCCCAGCGCCGGGCGACGAGCAGGCCGGAGCCGGCGACGAGCACGGCGATGGCGAGTCCGACGACGGCGGGGACGACGTCGTAGACCGTCGTCGTCGCGATGATGTCGAGGTAGGCCGCCGCATACCCGGTGGTGGCGACGACGACCGGCGCGGCGGTCTCCCGGGCGTCGCGGGCCTCGCGGGCCCGGACGAGGTGGCCGGCCGCGACGAGGATGACGGCGAGGAGGCCGCCGGCGACGATGCGGGCGGTCGGGCCGAACCAGCCGTGCTGGATGGCGACGGCGAGGAGCATGACGACGCCGGCGAGGGTGACGACGGCGCCCGCAAGGACGAGGGCCCTGATGACCATGCCCTCGCGCTGCCACCAGTGCGGTCGTGGCGCCGGGGCCGGACGCGGTGTCGCAGCCGTGGGCCCGCCGGCCGGGGGCATCGCCGGGCCGGGCGGGAGGGCGGCGGCTCGGGGCGTGGCATGCCCGCTCGGGACGGTGGTCGGCGCGGCGGGGGCCGTGCGGTCCTCCCGGTCGAGCTGGGCCCGCAGACCGGCCAGCCCGTTGCCGACGGTGTACATCCGGTCCATCGCCTCGGCGAACTCGTCCTCGAGGCGGCGCACGTCCTGCAGTGTCGTCATGCCGCCAGGATGCGCCGCGCTGCGGGCCGGGTGCCTGAGTCGGGGTACTCAGTGCCGCCGCGAGGTTGCTCACCCGCCCCGGACAGGAGGGGGCCCCCGCGCCCGGAGGTGGTGGGCGCGGGGGCCAGGGCGGAGAACCCGGTCGTGAGGTCTGTGGTGTGGGTCAGTTCGTCGGGCGCGTCGTCAGGTCGGCCTGGAGGGTCGTCGTCGCGCCGTTTCGCAGCACGGTCAGCTTGACCGTGTCTCCCACCGCGTGGGCGCGGATCAGGCCGATGAGCGAGTCGGCGGACTCGACGCTGTCCCCGTCGACGGCGAGGACGAGGTCGCCGGCCTTGAGCCCGGACTTCTCGGCCGGCGTGCCGGACATGACCCGCTGGATCTTCGCGCCGGTCACCGTGGCGGAGCCGTCCTGGCCGGTCCCGCTCGAGAGGGTGACGCCGAGGTAGGGGTGCTCGGCGCTGCCGGACTTGATCAGCTGCGTCGCGATGATCTTGGCCTCGTTCACCGGGATGGCGAAGCCGATCCCGATGTTCCCGCTCTGGCTCGAGCTGCTCGAGGAGTTGAGCGAGGCGATCGCCGAGTTGATCCCGACGAGCTGGCCGGACCCGTTGACCAGGGCCCCACCGCTGTTGCCGGGGTTGATCGCCGCCGACGTCTGGATCGCCGCGGTGACGACCTTCTCGGCGCTCTGCCCCTGCTGCGGGCCCTGCTGCCCGAACGGGTTGCCGAAGGGGTCCACCGGCTGCTGCTGCTCGCTGCTCTGGGTCGTCACCGGCCGGTTGAGCGCGCTGACGATGCCGGTCGTGACGGTGCCCGCGAGACCGAGGGGGTTACCGACGGCCATGACGGGGTCGCCGACCTTGAGCGACTGGGAGTCACCCAGAGCGACGGGCGTCAGGTCGGACGGCGCGTCCTTGATCGTGACGACGGCCAGGTCGCTCGATGGGTCGGTCCCGGCGATCGACGCGGCATACGTGTGACCGTCGGAGAGGGTGACGGTCAGCTTCTGGCTGTCGGCGACGACGTGGTTGTTGGTCAGCACGTGGCCGTTGTCGTCGATGACGACGCCCGAGCCCTGCGCCACACCGGAGGAGAGCTCGTTCGTGATCGACACGACGCTCGGCGAGACGGCGGCGGCCGTCTCGGTCCAGTTAGGGCTGTTCGGGTTGGCCTGCACGACCGGAGCGGAGTCCGAGCCGCGACCCAGGCTGGAGGAGGACGACGCAGCGGAGGGGGTCTGCGAGTCCTGCGACCCCAGCTGGGTCGCGGCGTAGGTGCCACCGCTCGCGAGAGCGGCAGCAAGCACCGCAACGACGGAGAGTTCGCCGACGCGGCGCGCATTGGAGGGGCCGGGCCGCTGCTGCTGGCTCGGCGGGGCAGGAGGCATCGGGGGGCGGCCCGCGCCGCCGGACGTCTCGAACCACTGGGGGGCGGAGTGTCCGTCGCGCGGCAGCGGAGCCGTGTCCTGGCCCTCGCGTGACGGCTGGGCCGCCTCCGGAGGTGTCCAGGGCGGGGTGTGCTGTGTGTGCGTCTCGGTCATGCTTCGCTCCTCGTGGGCTCGTTGGCTCCCACTGTGTCGGGGTGATGTCAACGGCTGCTGTCAGCCGTCTGGGAGTCGGCTGTGCGTCCCGGGACCATCGTCGGAGTGAGGCGGCGCATCGTCCCGTGCCCGGGGAGCCGGATGACGAAGGTGGCTCCGCCACCGGCCGTGTCCGCCACGCCGACCCGGCCGTGGTGCGCGGCGACGATGGCCGCGACGATCGCCAGGCCGAGGCCGTTCCCGCCGCCGCCGCTGCGCCCGCGCGACGGGTCGGCCCGGAAGAAGCGCTCGAAGACCTTGGTCGCCACCTCGGGCGGGATGCCGGGCCCGTGGTCCCGCACCTCGAGGACGGCGTCGTCGCCGTCCCTGCCGACGGCGACCTCGATCGGAGAGCCGTCCGGGGTGTGCCGCACCGCGTTGGCGAGCAGGTTGACGAGGACCTGCCGGATCTTCGGCTCCGACCCCCAGGCCGGCGTCTGGGAGACCGGGGCGCCCAGGCCGAGCAGCGAGATCCGCCGGTCGGGCACCCGCGCCTTGGCGTCCTGGACCGCGTCGGCGGCGAGGACGGTGAGGTCGACCTCACCCACCTCCGCCTCCGGTTCCTCACCGAGCCGGGCCAGGGTGAGCAGGTCCTCGACGAGCCCGCTCATCCGCCCGGCCTCGGACTCGATCCGGTCCATCGCGGCGGACATCGACGTCGCGTCGCTGACGGCACCCTGTCGGTACAGCTCGGCATACCCGCGCACCGTGGCGAGCGGGGTTCGCAGCTCGTGGGAGGCATCGGACACGAACTGGCGCATCCGGTCCTCCGAGGCCTCCCGCAGGGCGAATGAGCTCTCGATCTGCGTCAGCATGACGTTGAGCGAGCGGGAGAGCGAGGTGACCTCGTCCTCGGCCTGACGCATCGGGATGCGCTGGGTGAGGTCCCCGGCGGCGATGGCCGCCGCCGTGTCCTCGATCTTGGCCAGTGGCCGGAACGCCCGCTTGACGGCGAACCAGCCGAGGAGCGCGGACACGGCGAGGATGGTCGCACCGAAGAGGCCGGCGGTGATGAGCAGGCGGGTGATCGTCCGGTTGACGCCGCTGAGGGGAACCCCGACGGCGAAGGTCGCGTCGTTGTCGCCGACGACGCCGGCGATGAAGCGCCAGCTCAGCTCGCCGTCGGTCGAGCCGACGGTGAACGGGGTGCCGTCCCGGACGAGGCGGTCGCCGGGGGAGAGGTCGGGGACGTCCGGGGTGTGGATCTCGCCCGCGGGCCGGACGATCGTCGGGGCGGAGCCGTCGGTGGGCTGCAGGACGAACGCGTAGCCCAGCGTCGTCGTCGTCCCGCTCCGCAGGTCGGACAGCTTCTGGGCGGCGACCGGGCGCGCCACGGCCCGCAGCTCGGTGTCGACCCGGCCGAGGAGGTCGCGCTGGACGAAGAACGCCGTGCTGAGGCTGGTGAGGACCAACGAGGTCGTGACGAGGAGGAGCAGGATGAGGATGAGCCGCACCCGCAGCGGCACCGTCTCGAGCCGGCGGACGACGGCAGCGACGGGCCGGCTCGAGGTGAGGGGCATCAGGCGGGTCCGGGAGCGGCGGATCAGGTCTGCGGGGGGAGCCGCAGGACGTACCCCACCCCACGCTTGGTGTGGATGAGCGGGGTGAGGCCTTCGGTGTCGATCTTGCGGCGCAGGTAGGAGATGTAGGACTCGACGATGCCGGACTCGCCACGGAAGTCGTAGTCCCACACGTGGTCGAGGATCTGCGCCTTGGACAGGACCCGGTTGGGGTTGAGCATGAGGTAGCGAAGGAGCTTGAACTCGGTCGGGCTCGTCTCGATGACCTTGCCCGCCCGCCGCACCTCGTGGGAGTCCTCGTCGAGCTCGAGGTCCTCGAACATGAGCGCCGAGCTGTCGTCCTCCTCGCCGCGGGTGCGGCGCAGGACGGCCCGGATCCGGGCGACGACCTCCTCGAGGCTGAACGGCTTCGTGACGTAGTCGTCGCCGCCGACGGTGAGGCCCTTGACCTTGTCGTCGAGGGAGTCCCGGGCGGTGACGAAGACGATGGGCAGCTGGCGGCCGGCGTCGCGCAGCTTCCGGGTGACGGTGAACCCGTCCATGTCCGGAAGCATGACGTCGAGGACGCACAGGTCGGGATGTTGGGTGTCGGCCACCTTGATGGCCTCGCCTCCCGAGGCGGCGGTGGCCACCTCGAATCCCGCGAAGCGGAGCGAGGTAGCAAGCAGCTCGCGGATGTTGGGCTCGTCCTCGACGACGAGCAGCCGGGCCTCCGGGTCCTTGGTCACGGTCACCTCGTCATCGTCGGGCCGGCTCCTGGGCGTTTGCTGGGAGCACGCTGATCTTCCACCCAGGACGAGCCGGGAGGAAGAGTCCACGCCGGTTTCCGGACGCCGGCGTCGTGCCGCGGGTGTCGTGCGGGATACGGGACTTGCGTCGCGGACCGCTCCATCGCCCCGCTCGGAGTGCTAGCGTGCGAGCGCCGAGGACGTGGAGCGGTCCTCGGAGTCGGACCAGTACCACCTGGGACTGCCCTCGTCGAGACGCCGGATCCGCACCGATGGTCTCCGGGGGCCCCACCCCCCGATCCCGGGTGGTACGGCACGGGCCCGGTGGTCCACCCCTGAGACCGCCGGGCGCCGTGCCGACTCCCGCGTCAGGCCTGGCCGGGGACCTGTCCGGAGCCCGAGCCCTGGCACGTCGCGACCTGGTGCAGGTAGACGGCGAGCAGGGCGGTCGAGCCGTCCGGCCTCGCGACGTAGCTGACGCTGACGGCGAACGGGCAACGCAGCGTCGTAAAGGCCGGTGCCTTGCCGGTCGTGGCCTGGTCGATGGCGTTGTAGGTGATCGCCTGGCCGTCGGCGGCGGTGGAGACGCGGGTGCAGGCGACGTCGGCCGTGTGGAGCATGCCTTCGGCGGTCGGGACGCTCGTCGGGCCGAGGTCGGCACCCTTGCAGGAGTAAGCCACCGACTTCACCCCCCGGGGGGCGAACCACAGGACCTCGCCGACGAGACCGTTGACCTCGAGGTCGCTCCCGGCCCGGTGCGAGGCGAGGTAGTCAACGACCGGCTTCAGGGCCTCGCGCGCCGAGGCAGGCTCCGTCGACCACGTCGTCGCATCGCCCGGCTGCGGCGCCGAAGCGGCGTCGATCTGGTCGAGGCTGCGCATCTTGAAGTCCCCGGAGGGCGTGACGCGCACATACACGCCGATGAAGGTCCCGGCGTCGGAGCCGGACCCGAAGGTGACGACGGCGGCGAACCACGTCGACCCGCCGTGCTCGCCCGAACCGAGGAGCCGCACGAGGGTCGTCGTGGGGACCGAGCCGTCCGGGAAGGGGTGTCCGGCCCTCGTCGCGGCGGCACGCCCCTTCGAGCCCCAGACGTCCTCCTCGAGGATGGGGCCGAGGTCGGCCGTTGCCCACGCGGCGCGGGTCTGCTTGCCGATCGCGGCGGCATTGCGCCTGTCATAGGAGCGCAGCGCCGCCTGGGCGTCCCGCGGTGAGAGAGGTCCGGCGGGCGCGACGCCCGCCTCCCCCGGTATGGACGGCGAGGGCGAGGAGTCGGGGGAGCGGTCCGGGCTGGGCTGCGGGGCGCGCGGCGCGCCGGTGCTCGAGGAGGCCGAGGTGAACAGCCGCTGCCCCTTCCACACGGCGACGCCGACGACCCCGGCGATGGCGAGCAGGTATGCCGTCCCGGCGGCGACGAGGACGGTGATGATCCGTCGCTTGCTCCAGCGCCCGTCGGCGGGTTGGCCGTCCATGTCTGTCTCCCGTCAGCTCTCGCTCAGGTCGTCGGCGTCGATGATCCGGTAGGCGTAGCCCTGCTCCGCCAGGAAGCGCTGCCGGTGTGCTGCGAAGTCGGCATCGACCGTGTCCCGGGCGACGACAGTGTAGAAGTGGGCCGTCCGCCCGTCCCCCTTGGGCCGTAGCACCCGGCCCAGGCGCTGGGCCTCCTCCTGGCGAGAGCCGAAGGTGCCGCTGACCTGGACCGCGACCGAGGCCTCGGGCAGGTCGACGGAGAAGTTCGCGACCTTTGACACGACGAGCAGGCCGATCTCGCCGGTCCGGAAGGCGGCGAACAGGCGCTGGCGCTCGGCGACCGTCGTCTCGCCCGTGATGAGGTCGGCGTCGAGGCGGCCGGCCAGCTCGTCGAGCTGGTCGAGGTACTGCCCGATGACGAGGGTGGGCTCGCCGCGGTGCCGTTCGACGATTCGCTCGACGACGGGCAGCTTGGCGTCGGAGCAGGAGGCGAGGCGGTAGCGCTCGTCCGGCTCCGCCACGGCATACGCCATGCGCTGCCCGTCCGGGAGGGTGACCCGCACCTCGACGCAGTCCGCGGGGGCGATGTACCCCTGGTTCTCGATGTCCTTCCACGGGGCGTCGAAGCGCTTCGGGCCGATGAGCGAGAAGACGTCGGCCTCGCGGCCGTCCTCGCGGACAAGGGTCGCGGTGAGACCCAGACGCCGTCGTGCCTGGAGGCCGGCGGTCATCCGGAAGACCGGCGCCGGGAGCAGGTGGACCTCGTCGTAGACGATGAGGCCCCAGTCCCGGGCGTCGAGCAGGTCGAGGTGGGTGTAGGCGCCCTTCCGCTTCGTCGTGAGGACCTGGTAGGTCGCGATCGTCACCGGGCGGATCTGCTTGCGGGCGCCGGAGTACTCGCCGATCTCCTCCTCGGTGAGTGTCGTGCGACGGAGCAGCTCGTCCTTCCACTGCCGGGCGGCGACGGTGTTCGTCACGAGGATGAGGGTCGTCGACGCGGCCCGGGCCATCGCCGCCGCACCGACGAGGGTCTTCCCTGCGCCGCAGGGCAGGACGACGACGCCCGAGCCGCCGTGCCAGAAGCCGTCGACGGCCTGGGCCTGGTAGGGCCGTAGCGACCAGTCCGACTGATCGAGCGCGATGGGGTGTGCCTCGCCGTCGACATAGCCCGCCTCGTCCTCGGCGGGCCAGCCGACCTTGACCAGCTCCTGCTTGAGGTGGCCTCGTTCGCTCGGGTGGACGAGCACCGTGTCCTCGTCGACGTGGTCGCCGATGAGCGGTCGGATCCGCTTGTGGCGCAACACCTCGGTGAGGACCGCGCGGTCCGTCGTCCGCAGGACGAGCCGGCCGTCGCCGTCCTTGGTGAGGGTGAGTCGTCCATAGCGCCCCATCGTCTCGGCGACGTCGACGAGGAGGGCGTGGGGGACGGCATACCGGCTGTGCCGGATGAGGGCGTCGATCACCTGCTCGGCGTCGTGGCCGGCGGCGCGGGCGTTCCACAGACCGAGCGGCGTCACCCGGTAGGTGTGGATGTGCTCCGGGGCGCGCTCGAGCTCGGCGAACGCCGCGATGTCACGCCGGGCCTGCTCCGCGCCCGGGTGGGCGACCTCGAGGAGGAGGGTCTTGTCGCTCTGGACGATGAGGGGGCCGTCAGTCACGCCGCTCCCGGCTCAGTAGCCGCTGTCGAAGGTGGAGGAGGAGTAGGTGTCGGCCGTCGTGACGATCCACGCGACCAGGGCGATGCCGAGGACGATGGTGAGGACGACGCCGATCCCGTAGGCGATCCAGCCGTTGCGGGCCAGCTGCCGCGAGGACTCCGGGTCGGTGTTCTGTCGCGACAGGGCGATGCCGCCGAACACGACGGCCGGGATGGTGAGCAGGCCGCCGCAGAAGAGGATCGTCACCGCCGAGACGATGGTCAGGGCCAGCGCCGAGCCGTTGGTCTGGTTCTGACCGTAGGAGACCGCGCCGGCCGGCGGGTACCCGTAGCCGGCGGTGTTCTGCCCGTAGCCGGGGTAGCCGCCGGTGGAACCGGCCGTCCGGCCGTAGCCCTGCTGGCCGTAGCCGTGCTGACCGTAGGGGTAGGGGCCCTCGGCCGGCGGTGGCGGCGTCGCACCCGGGTATGCCGGCTGCCCGGCCTGGCCCTGCTGCAGCTGCTCCTGGGTGGGGTAGGCGGGGGCGGGAGGCTGCTGCGCCGCCGGCCGTTCCGAGGGGGCCTGCGGGGGCCCGGGGGGGCCGGGGTGCTGCCCCGTGGCCGGCTCCACCCAGCTCGGGGCGGTCGGGTCGCGGTACGGGTCGTGCTGGCCCTCGGGGCCGTCGGGGGTGGTGCTCATCGCCGGTGGGTGTCCTTCCGATCGGGGGAACCACGCGTCCCCCCGCCTGCGCGCCAACCCTAACGTCTGACCGGGGCCGCGCGGGACCGGATCGGGTGGTCCCGGCCGGTCCGTGTCAGGATCGAGGGGTGAGCATGACGACGCCGCAGGTCGAACGGGACACCACGCTGCCGCGGGTGGTGCGGATCTACGAGGTGGGTCCACGTGACGGGCTGCAGAACGAGGCCGCGGTCGTCCCGGCGCCGGTCAAGGCCGAGTTCATCTCTCGGCTGGCGGCCGCCGGGTTGTCGAGGATCGAGACGACATCGTTCGTCAACCCACGCTGGGTGCCCCAGCTGGCCGACGCGGCCGAGGTCCTCTCTCTGCTCGGTCCCGACGGGACCGGTCCGCACCGCCCCGTCCTCGTCCCCAACGAGCGCGGGTTGGACCGGGCGCTCGAGGCCGGGGTCGGCGCGGTCGCGATCTTCGGCAGCGCGACGGAGACCTTCGCCCAGAAGAACCTCGGCCGCTCGCTCGCCGAGTCGGTGGCGATGTTCCGTCCCGTCGTCGAGCGGGCCCGGCAGGCGGGGCTGTGGGTGCGGGCCTATGTCTCGATGTGCTTCGGCGACCCGTGGGAGGGCGAGGTCCCGGTCGGCCGGGTCGTCGACGCCGCGGCGCGGGTCATGGACCTCGGGTGCGACGAGCTGTCGCTCGGCGACACGATCGGTGTCGGCACGACCGGCCACGTCCACCGGCTCCTCGCCGCTCTCGACGCCTCGGGACTGCCTCCGGGACGGGTCGGCGTCCACTTCCACGACACCTACGGTCAGGCGCTGTCGAACACGATGGCGGCACTGCGGGACGGCGTCACGGTCGTCGACGCGTCCGCGGGCGGGCTCGGTGGCTGCCCGTACGCCGAGAGCGCAACCGGAAACCTCGCGACGGAGGACCTCGTGTGGGCACTGCACGGCGCGGGGGTGCAGACCGGTGTCGACCTCGCGGCCCTCGTCGAGACGAGCGTCTGGATGGCGCAACGGCTCGGCCGTCCCTCGCCCTCGCGGGTCGTCCAGGCCCTCGGCTGAGGCCGCCGCGGTCCTGGTCCGCTACTGCGCGACGACGCCGGTGATCCGGTGCACGGAGAGCACCCGCAAGGTGCCCTCGGCCGTGCCGGTCACCCGGCCGCCGTCGACCCGATCGGGGTAGAAGAGCATCCGGCGCACCGAACCGGTCCCGTCGGCGTAGCCGAGCCACGTCGCGTAGCCGCCGGCGATGGCCTCGCGCAGGACGGCGACCGACGTCGTCGGGTCCGTCGAGGGGATCGCCGGCCCGGGGCGCCCGGCCATCCGCTCCCGCTCGGCGGCCGCGGCCGTCTCGCCGGACCGGAGGGCCCGGACGAGGTCGTCGGCCTGTGCCGGGTCGAGCGCGTTGACGACGACGGCGGCCGGTCCGCGCTGTGGCGCGCTGCGCCGGGCGGGGGCGCCGGTCAGGGCGATGACGCCGTTCGAGGCCTCGGCGGCCGGGGCGAACCCGGCCCCACGGAGCAGGTCGAGGACGGTCTCCGGCGCGACGGGGGAGATGAGCACGGTCGGAGCGATCCGGCGCAGCTGGAGGGGGGAGAGGTCGCGGCTGGCGAGCATCTCCTCCAGCGCGGGCTCGGCGTCGGCCCGGATGTAGGCCCGGACGCCTCCCACCCGCACCTGCCCGTGCCGGCGCGCGGCATCCCGGACGAGGTAGTCCAGTGGCTGCGGCACCGGCGTCGAGCTCGCCTCGGCGAGGGCATCGAGGACCTGGTCGGCGCTCCATCCCGCGTCGAGGGCGCGTCGGACACTCGCCTCGCCGAACCGGTAGACGCTCGCCCCGCCCCGCGACTCGATGTCGGCCACGAGCCGGAGCAGGTCCGCCAGCCCGCCCGTGATCGGCCCCGGTGCCACGGCGGTGAGGTCCGCCTGGAGGAGGATCCGCTCGACCGGAGCCGGTAGGTGCGGCTGCATCGCCGTGGCCACGGCGTCGCCCTCCTCGCCGGAGGGCATCTCGAGCAGGACCCGGCCGGCGCTCCCGAGCGCCTCCCGTCCGGTGACGCCGATGGCGGCGGCCTCGTCGAGCACGGCCGCGACGAGCGCCTCGATGTCGCGCGGGAGCCGGCGCGGCCGACGCCAGGCCAGCGCCTCGACGACGGCGGCCGGCTCGAGTGCCAGCCCGGCCGGTGCCCGGGCGAGGACGCCGAGGACGTCGCGGCGAAGCGAGGCGATGGGCGGCCAGTGGGCGTCGGGCCCCAGGGCGTTGACGGCGCGAGCCTCCGCCTCGCGGCGGCCGACGAGGTGGGCGGCCCGCGTCGAGCCCAGCCAGCCGGTCGCGAGCTCCGCCCAGCGTCGCCCACCGGGCTCGTCGCGCCAGCGGTCGTAGGCCGCCGTCGGCGCCCAGACCGGGTCGGTCTCGGCATCGTCGTCGAGCAGGCCCGCGGCATACGCCGCCTCGATCAGCAGCGCGGCCCGGCGCTCGGTGAGGTCCAGGTCCCGAGCGGTGTTCGTCAGTGTCCGGGCGGCGATCCCGCCGCCGCGGAGCACCCGGGGCGGGTCGGCCGACCAGGTCGCGAGCAGCTCGTCGATACCGGCCAGCAGCTCGCTCGCGGCCGCGCCGGCGACGGCGTCGACGTCGGTGGTCTCCCGCTGGGTGCCCGACGGCTCGGGCGGACGCAGCTGGGTGGCCCGCGCGACGCGGCCCCCCCGCAGCGCCAGGCCGACCTCGCGGGGGAGGACGATCTGGTCGGCTGCGGTCGCGATGACCAGGCCCCGGGCCAACAGCCACCGCGGCCCGTCGTCGATGGCGCCGGACCTGGCGGCGTCGGGCGTCGGCAGCAGCCCCACCGGCGGACCCCAGGCGAGCCGGTCGAGGATTGCGCCGGCGCGCGGTGGTGCCGAGGCGAGCGCCGACTTGAGCGCCCGCGGGCTCGGCGGCTCCCAGCCCTCGATCTCGCCCGCCGCGGGGCCGAGGCCGGCGGGGTGCGGGCCGAGGGCCTCGGCGACCGTGCGGACGACCCGAAGCCCGTCCGGGCCGCGCCAGAGCAGGGCGGAGGCCCAGAGGTCGCCGACGATCTCGTCGACGAGGCCGGGGTCCTCGACGCCGAGCAGGGGGACCAGCGCGGCGCCGGTCACGGGGGGCGCGGCGACGACCGCGGCGAGCAGGACGTCGAGGTGGCCCCGGTCGAGCGCGTCGATCGCCCGGGCCGTGCTGGCGCGGGTCGTCGCACGGGCCGCCAGCGAGGTGAGGTCGGCGGGCGCGGGGCGGGCGAGATCGGGGCGGCGCAGGAGAAGGTCGCGCACCTGCTCGTCGGAGCGGGCGCGCACGTCGTCGGCGAGCGTGCGCACGACGGAGATCGGCTGGTCCGGCACGGGCCCACGCTAGCCCGAGGATCGCTGCGTGATCGCCCTCGACCGCCGGGAGCATCGCGAAGACCCCTCGCCTCGGGCCGCATACCCAGCCGGCTTTCTGGGTAGGGGGTATGAGTCAGTGAAGTGTCGGCTCGCCGGGCCCCCGCCGGCGTCGGCCACCGTCGCCGGTCGGACGTCGTCGGTCGGGCGTCGATATCGATGAGGTATCGATGCCATATCAATCTGCGCCCGATCCACGTCGGGACCCGTTCTCCGGCCCGGCCTTTGCGGGTTCTCGGTATGGTGAAGGTCCCGTGCAGCCTGGTCTGGCTGTCATGTTCATCGCGGGGAGTTGCCGTTTTTCAGGTGCGCCTGTGTGTCAGCCCTTCGGACCGGTGGGTCTCATGATCGCTGCGCGGGTGGCACTGCAAACGATCGAAGGGTTTTCCCATGCGAAACGGCAGGAAGTCCGCAATGGTGGCCGCTCTCGGCCTCACGGTGAGCATGGCGCTCGCCGCATGCGGGAGCGACAGTGGCGGCGGTAGCTCGGGGGGAGGGAGCGGGGAGCTCAGCGGGGTCGACATCACCGTCGGCTCCAAGGACTTCACCGAGAACATCCTCCTCGGCAAGATGCTCGTGCTCGCCCTGAAGAACGACGGCGCGAACGTCACGGACCAGACCAACCTCGGCGGGACGTCCGTCAACCGCAAGGCCCTGCTGAGCGGCAACATCGACGTCTACCCCGACTACAACGGCACCGGCTGGACCGTCCACCTCGGACAGCAGGACCCGAGCCAGGACCCGCAGACGCTGTATGACAAGACGGCGAAGATGGACCTCGAGAAGAACAACATCAAGTGGGTCGGTCTCTCACCGTTCAACGACACCTACGGCTTCGCAGCCAACGGCGACCTCGCCAAGAAGGAGGGCGGCTTCGACTTCCAGTCGATGGCCGACTACCTCAAGGCCCACCAGGACGCGACCCTGTGTCTCGAGACGGAGTTCCCGGACCGGCCCGACGGCCTCATCCTCTTCGAGAAGGCGACGGGCTACCAGGTGCCCCAGAGCCAGATCAAGATCCTCGACACCGGCCTGATCTACACCGAGACCGCCAAGGGCAGCTGCCAGTTCGGTGAGGTGTTCACCACCGACGGCAGGATCACCGCGCTCAACCTCGACCTCGTCAAGGATCCGGGCGTCATGATCCTCTACAACGTCTCCTACACGATGCGCAACGAGGTCTACAAGGAGCACGCGCAGGTCTACGACGACCTCGCCAAGAAGATCCTCGACCCGCTCGACAACAAGAAGATGGCCGAGCTCAACGCGAAGGTCGACGTCGACGGCGACTCCGCGGACAAGGTCGCCGAGGACTATCTCAAGGGGATCGGCGTGCTGTGACCTCCCCGTGACACGTCCCTGGCGTGACTGCACGGCCAACGCCCCCCGCCGGTTCCGGCGGGGGGCGTTCGCTCCCGGGCTCGCGGTGCCGAGCGGTCGAGCGGTCGCTCAGAGACCGCGGGGGCGCAGGTAGCGCTCGGCGACCGCGCCCACCCAGTCGAAGGTGAGGGCGACGATGGCGACGAGGACGGCGCCGACGATGAGGACGGGGTCCTGCTGGAGCTTCAGCCCCACCCCGATCGTCACGCCGAGACCGCCGCCGCCGATGAGGAAGGCGAGGGTGGCCATGCCGATGTTGAGGATCATCGCGACCCGGACGCCGGCGAGGATGACGGGGACGGCGAGCGGCAGCTCGATCCGGGTCAGCACCCGGAACCGGGTCATGCCCATTCCGCGTCCCGCCTCGATGATGGCCCGGTCGACGCCGTCCAGGCCGACCATCGTGTTGCGCAGCACCGGAAGGATCGCGTAGACCACGAGCGCCGAGATCGCCGCCTTGGTCCCGAGGCCGAACAGCCCGATGAAGAGGATGAGCAGGCCGTATGCCGGCAGCGCCTGGCCGGAGTTGGCCACGGCGACGATGTACGGGCCGACCCGGCGGAAGGCCGGACGGGTGAGGACGATCCCCAACGGGATGGCGATGAGGACGACGAACAGGGTGGACCAGAAGGCGATCGTCACGTGCTGGACCACCTGGGGCCACAGCTTCGTGCCCCATTCGAGCGACGACGCCTGCTGGAGGTTGACCGACGCGTCGAGACCGAGGCTCTGGTAGTAGAGATAGAGCACGAAGGCGAGTGCGGCGATGGCGACGGGCGCCAGCCACAGTCCCAGCGCCAGTCGGCGCCAGGTGGCCATGAAGCCGCTCCTGGTCGCCTTCGCAGCCGCACGGGCCTCGTCGGGGTGGTCGTTGCGGGGCGGCGGGGGCCTGCGGACTCGGGTGACCTGATCCGTCATGCGCTCGCCTCGAGGTCCTCGTAGTGCCGGCGCGCCTCGACCTGGGCCCGCCGGATCGCCCGGCGCAGGTGAGTCATCTCGACGACGCCGTCGAGGCGACCCGCCTCGTCCACGACGCAGCACATGCCGGCCGAGCTCTGCAGCATCTGCTCGAGGGCCTGGTAGAGGGTGTCCTCGTGCCTCAGCAGGACGCGGACCTCGAGGCCCTCCTCGTCATAGGTCCCCGACGACTCGCGCAGATGGCTCTCCTGCATCCACCGGGCCGGTTTGCCCTCCTCGTCGACGACGACGAGCCATTCCTGGCTGCTCGTCTCGAGGGCCCGCAGGCCCTCCTGCGGTGAGGCGGTCGACGCGATGCGCGGGTGGTTGCCGAACTTGAGGTCGCCGACGTGCTCGAAGTTGAGCCCCTTGATCGTCGAGCCGGCGCCGATGAAGTCGTCGACGAACTCATCGACCGGGAAGGCGAGGATCCGCTCCGGGGTGTCGAGCTGTCGGATCACGCTCTGCTCACCGAGGATGGCGATCCGGTCGCCCATCTTGATGGCCTCGTCGATGTCGTGGGTGACGAAGATGATCGTCTTCTTCAGGTTGGCCTGGAGGCGGAGGAACTCGTTCTGGAGTCGCTCGCGGGTGATCGGGTCGATCGCGCCGAACGGCTCGTCCATGAGCATGATCTCCGGGTCCGCCCCGAGGGCACGAGCCACCCCGACGCGCTGCGCCTGGCCGCCGGAGAGCTCCTTGGGGTACCGGTCGCGGTACAGCTCCGGGTCGAGCCCGACCATGGTGAGGAGCTCGTCGACGCGGGAGGCGATCTTGTTCTTGTCCCACTTGAGCATCTTCGGCACCGTCGCGATGTTCTGCGCGATGGTCTGGTGGGGGAAGAGGCCGATCTGCTGGATGACGTAGCCGATGCGCCGGCGCAGGTGGTCGGGGTCGACCTTCGTCACGTCCTCGTCATCGAGGAAGATGCGCCCCGAGCTGGGCTCGATCATCCGGTTGACGAGGCGCAGCGTCGTCGACTTGCCACATCCCGAGGGGCCGACGAGCACGAGGATCTCGCCCTCGTTGACGTCGAGCGTCAGGCTGTCCACCGCGGGGGTCGTGGTCCCGTGGTAGGTCTTGCCCACGCCGTCGAGTCGGATCTTTGCTTCAGAACTCATGATGTCCTTCGCTCTCGTCGGCCGGGTCAGATGCGTAGGCCTCGGGATGTGGTTGCGCGCTGGATGACGGTCAGGATGATGTCGAGGACGAGGCCGAGCGCGACGGTGAAGATCGTCCCCGCCCACACCGACTCGAAGCTGTTCGGCAGGCCGAGCCGGGTCAGCCCGCCCTGGATGAAGCTGCCGAGGCCGTCGCCGCCGACGAGGACGGCGATCGCGGCGATGCCGACCGTGATGAGGGTCGCGATCCGGATGCCGGCCATGATGATCGGCCAGGCGAGCGGCAGTCGCACTCGGATGAGCTGCTGGAAGCCGTTCATGCCCATGCCCTTGGCGGACTCGATGATGGCCGGACTGACCCCGTCGAGCCCGGTCACCGTGTTACGCAGGATCGGCAGGATCGAGTAGAGGAACAGCGCGATCATGGCGGGGGTGTTGCCGATGCCCACGATGGGGATGAAGAGGGCGAAGAGCGCGAGCGAGGGGATGGTGAGGAAGATGCCCGCGATGCTGAGTGACGCCGCTCGCAGCGCCGCGTTGCGCTGCACGAAGATGCCGAGGACCACGGAGAATACCGTCGCCAAGAGGATGACGATGAGGGTGATTCTCGCGTGGTCCATCGTCGTGCTGAGAAGGTCCGAGTGATGATCCGCGACATAGCTCAGCCAACTCTTCAGTCCGTCCACGACTGCCCTTTCGCGCTCGACTAGGCCCGGCCGAGCCGCCTGTCTGGGCCCAGCCAGGACTTCCCATTATGGCCAATCCGTACGGAATAGCGAGGACGCACCCCGCCCCACGGTCGGGTTCGAGGCCCGTCGCGAGGGCCGGTGCAGCAGGCCCGAGTCGGTGGTCACGGCACCGAATAGCGCTGTCTGGCAACGCCGCCCGACGCGCCCGCGGGGCGCCTCCCGGCGTGCCCTTGACGGCCGCGAAAATGTGACCAAATCCGTATGAGTTCGCTGTGAGGATCGGCCGGTCCGATGACCATCGCGCCCCCTCGTCGCCATGATGGCGGCATGAGTGACTCACCCACGCAGCCAGCCGATGACGCCGACGGTCCACGACCACCGGCCGGTCCGCCCTTCTCGCCGCCACCGGCCGGGCCCGCGTATGCCGCGCCGCCCGGCCGCAGGCCCGGTGCGCTGTGGCGGGAGGCCACCTCGACGACCGGCGGGCGGGTCGCGACGGTCCTCGCCGGCGTCCTGCTCGCCCTGCTCGTCCTCGCCGGCGTCGGCCTCGGGGCCGTCGCGATCGGCCGGCTCGGGCACGACCGGGGGCCGGTCGGGGCGATGCAGCCCGGCCGGGGCCACGGCGCGCCGGGCCCCGGCCGGATGGACCGGGGCGGGGACGGCAGCGGCGACCGGATGGGTCCGTTCGGTGAGCGGCGGCGGCCCCAGGACGGCGACGGGCTCGGCGAGCGCCGCGACCCGGGCGCCCCCCTCGGTGGACCGGGCGGGATGGCCGGACCGAGCGGGATCCTCCACGGCGAGTTCGTCACCGGCTCCTCCGGCTCCTCGACGAGGATGCTCGTCCAGGTCGGCGAGGTGACGGCCTACACGAAGGGCGCCTCGCTCGCCGTCACGAGTGCCGACGGCTTCGCGACGACCTACACGATCGACTCCGCAAGCCGCCTCGTCGGGAGCTCGGCGACGTCGATCCGCGTGGGCGACACCGTGCGGGTCCTCGCGACGAAGCGCGGGCCGACCGTGACCACCGTCCAGATCGTCTCGGCGGGAGGCTCCTCCGGCGCCTGAGCGTCACGGCGCCTCCACGACGGGTGGTTGTGCGACCCCGTTGACCGACGGGGTGATGAGCCGCTCGACGACGAGGGCCATCGCCGCGACGGCGACGCAGCCGACGACGACCATGCCGATGAAGGCGCTCGTCAACCCCCGCTCGAGCAGGATGCCGGCCACGATGGGCGCGAGGATCGTCCCGCCCTGGAAGGCGCCGGCGTTGACGGCGTTGTAGCGGCCGCGGAGGTGGTCCTCGGCGAGGTCGTTGACGATGGCCGGGATCGACGGCTGCATGAGGGTCTCGCCGAGCGCGAAGAAGGCGTGGAAGGTCAGGACGCCGACGATCGCCACGGCGCCCCCCGGGGCGAGCCCGGTCGAGCCGAGGACCAGCCAGGAGAGGATCCACAGGCCGGTCATCCCGATGAGGACCCGGGTGCGGCGCCTGCCGTCGATGAGCCGGAGGACGAGGAACTGGAACCCGACGATCGTCGCCGTGTTGACGGCGAAGGCGAACCCGACGACCCGGGTCGACACCTCACCGACCTGACGCGCGAACGCGGGGAAGCCCGCCTCCATCTGGCCGTAGCCGACGAAGGTCGTCGTGAAGGTCAGCAGGGTCATCCAGATGACGGCCGGGCGGCGCAGGATGGCGAGGTAGGACCCGGCGGACGCCGGGCCGGCGCCGGCCGGCGCCTCGGCGCGACCGTGGACATGGCGCAGCGGCCCGAGGAGCAGGCCGATGGGGATCAGCATTCCCGCGGCGTCGCCGAGGAAGATGAGGGTGAAGGAGAACGGGTTCGCGACGTCGACGAAGACCCCGCCGATGATCCCGCCGACCCCGATGCCGAGGTTGACGAGGGCGAAGTTGACCCCGAAGTACTGCTGGCGCATCCGGCCCGTCACGACCGCGGCGATGAGCGCGTTGAAGGCCGGCCACGAGACGCCGAAGTTGATGCCGAGCAGGGCGAACCCGACGGCGAAGGCGGCCGGGGAGGTCGCGAACGCGAGGACGACGCATCCGGCCATCTGGACGACGCTCGCCGCGAGGAGGACCGCCCGGGCGCCCACCCGGTCGGTCGCCGAGCCGCCCGGGCCGGTCACGAGGATGGCGACGACCGCGATGACGGCCATGAGGGTGCCCGCCTGGCCGAGCGGGATGCCGCGCACCTCGTTGACGTAGATGATGGTGAACGGCAGGGTCAGGCCGCGTCCGAGCGTCTGCACGGCCACCGTGGAGAGCAGCCAGCGGCCCGCGACCGGCAGCCGTGCCCAGAACTCACGCAGCCCGACGGGCCCGGTGTCGGAGTCGATGGTCGATGACACCGGCTCACCGTCGCACACGGTGCCGACGCCGGCGAGCCGATTTCGCCTCGGGCTTCCCGGTGCCCGGCCGGGCCCGGGATGCCCCGGCGCGGGCCGAGGAGCGATAGGCGGGCGCGCGGCATACCGGCTTGCCGTTAGCCTGGTCACCGGTGGTGCGAGGAAGCCGCCACCGTGCACTACCCTGCAGGTCCGCAGACCCCCGAGCGAGAGAAGAGGTGGACCGTGCCCACTGGGAAGGTGAAGTTCTACGACGCCGAGAAGGGCTTCGGCTTCGTCTCCGTCGACGACGGCGCGCCCGGGGGGGATGTCTACGTCCCGTCCAGCGCGTTGCCGGAGGGCGTGACGACGCTCAAGAGCGGTACCCGGATCGAGTTCGGCGTCGTCGAGGGCCGCCGAGGCGCCCAGGCGCTGTCGGTCCGCCTCCTCGAACCCGCGCCGAGCGTGTCGGCCAACCGCCGGGTCCGCGATCGCAAGCCGACCGAGGAGATGGTCGTCATCGTCGAGGACGTCATCAAGCTCCTCGACAGCGTCGAGGGCTCGCTGCGCCGTGGCCACTACCCCGACAAGGTGTTCGGCGCGAAGGTCGCCCAGGTGCTGCGGGCCGTCGCCGGCGACCTGGAGGTGTGAGGATGGCGAACCCCAGGGTCGACGCCACGCTGCGCGCCGCCACCGACCTCGCCCGTGGCGCGGCCGAGTCGATCGCCGACCACGGCACGGTCGGTGACCACCTCGGCATGGACATGGTCGAGGAGCGGCTCGGCACCCACTACTTCGCCTGCACCTCCCGGGCCTACCCCGGCTGGCGCTGGGCGGTCACCATCGCCCGGGCCCCACGCTCGAAGACGGTGACGGTCTGCGAGACCAACCTCGTGCCCGGCGAGGGGTCCGCCCTCTCGCCCGAGTGGGTCCCGTATGCCGCCCGCCTCGCCCCGGGGGACCTCCGCCCGGGCGACCTGACCCCGCTGCTCGTCGACGACCCGCTCCTCGAGGCCGGGTTTGAGGCGACGGGCGAGGAGGACGTCGACGAGCTGGCCCAGTGGGAGCTCGGCCTCGGCCGCCCCCGCGTGCTGTCCGCCGAGGGCCGCGACGCCGCCGCGCAGCGCTGGTACGACGGCGACAACGGGCCGCGCACCCCGGTCGCGGAGCAGGCGCCGGCCGCGTGCTCGACGTGCGGTTACTTCCTCCCGATGGCAGGGGCGCTGCGCGCCGTCTTCGGCGTGTGTGCCAACGCCTGGAGCCCGAGCGACGGACGGGTCGTCAGCCTCGACCACGGGTGCGGCGCGCACTCCGAGGTGGACACCGCGCCGCTGGAGCCGGAGCAGGTGCCGGAACCGATCCTCGACGACTACGCGCTCGAGACCGTCTGACCGCTCCGCCGAGGGCCGTCGCGGGGGCCGGGCGGCGATCGCGTCGGACTGCCCTCGGGCGTGACTCCCCCGGGCGTCGCGGCACCGGCTCAGCCGGCGCCCGCCGCGTTCCCCCGGCCCCGTCGCAGGTAGGTGTAGCCGACCAGGCCGAGCACCAACCCGCTGACACACGCCCACGGCCACCAGGAGCGTTCCCCCTCGTGCAGGGCCGGCACGGCGACGACGACGGTGAGCGCCACGACCCAGCCGGCAAGCCCAGCCTCGACGATGCGCCGGGTGGGCACCGCGACGGGCTCCAGCCTGTCGCGGTCGGGGGTGGGGTCGCTCACCCGCCCACCCTACCCAGCGGCTGGGGCCCGAGGCGTGGACACGTGCCGAGGGTGAGGGCACGGCCGTCGCTAGCCTGTGCCCATGCCTGCTGTCACGACGTCCTCCCCCCCTGCCACCGGCGGGGCGCTGGACCGATACTTCAAGATCTCCGAGCGTGGCTCGACCGTGGGGCGCGAGATCCGGGGTGGGTTCGTCACCTTCTTCACGATGGCCTACATCGTCGTGCTCAACCCGCTCATCCTCGGGTTCGCCAAGGACGGCTCCGGTGCCTTTCTCGGCGGCGGGACCGGGGACGGGTCGAACCTGCCGGCCATCGCCGCCGGGACCGCCCTCGTCGCGGGGATCATGACCATCCTCATGGGCCTCGTCGCCAACTACCCCCTGGCGCTCGCGACCGGGCTCGGCCTCAACGCCTTCGTCGCCTACTCGATCGCGGCCGACATGACGTGGGCCGATGCGATGGGCCTCGTCGTCATCGAGGGCGTCATCATCCTCGTCCTCGTGCTCACCGGCTTCCGGCAGGCCGTCTTCCATGCCGTCCCCGCCCAGCTGAAGATCGCCATCAGCGTCGGGATCGGCCTGTTCATCGCCCTCATCGGTCTCGTCGACGCCGGTTTCGTCCGGCGGATCCCCGACGCCGCGGGGACGACGGTCCCCGTCCAGCTCGGCAACGGCGGCACGCTCGCCGGGTGGCCGACCCTCGTCTTCGCGATCGGGCTCGTCCTCGTCGTGGCGTTGTGGGTCCGCAGGGTGCGCGGCGCGATCCTCATCTCGATCGTCGTGACGACGATCATCGCCATCATCGTCGAGGCGGTCGCCCACGTCGGGCCCACGGTGGGCGCCGACGGGTCGGTCAACCCCAGTGGCTGGAACCTCAACGTCCCCGCCTGGCCCGACACCGTCTTCGGCACGCCGCACTTCGACACCTTCGGGTTCAGCCTGCTCGGCTCCTTCACGAGCATCGGCGTCGTCTCCGCCCTCCTGCTCATCTTCACCCTCATGCTCGCCGACTTCTTCGACACGATGGGGACGATGACAGCGATCGGCGCGGAGGCCGGGCTCCTCGACGAGGAGGGCACCCCGCCCAACACCCAGCGCATCCTCGTCGTGGACTCGATCGCGGCGGCGGCCGGTGGCGCCGCCGGTGTCTCGTCCAACACCTCGTACATCGAGTCCGCCTCGGGCGTCGGCGAGGGAGCCCGCACCGGGCTGGCGAGCATCGTCACCGGAGTCCTGTTCCTCGTCGCCATCGTGTTCGCACCCCTCGTGCGAATCATCCCCAACGAGGCGGCGGTGCCGGCCCTCGTCCTCGTCGGGTTCCTCATGATGCAGCAGGTCAAGGGCATCGAGTGGGACGACCTCGAGATCGCCATCCCGGCCTTCCTCACGATCGTCCTCATGCCGTTCACCTACTCGATCACCGTCGGCATCGGTGCCGGCTTCCTCGCCTACGTCCTCATCAAGGTCGTCCGCGGCAAGGGCGTCCAGATCCACCCGCTCATGTGGATCGTGGCGCTCCTGTTCGTCGTCTACTTCGCCGTCGACCCCATCAAGGGGCTGCTCGGGGTCTCCTGACCGCGCCCGGCCGCCCGGCGGCGGGGCCGGGCGGCCGGCGACCCGGGCGGCATACGGACAGGCTGCTGCAGAACGGGGGTGTTGCACCGTGCCCGTCCGGCAGGAAGCTCTGCTAGCAGAGGTTCGTGCCGGGTGGCGGGGCGGGGGCGACGGCGCGGAGTGGACGCGACGCTCGCCCGGGGGAATAGTTAGCCGAGGTAAGGAGTTGTCGTCTCCGGACCCGACCCCGAGGAGACCCCTTGCCCCACCAGAGCACCCGCCGACCTCCGCTCGGCACGCTGGCCACGGACCTGCGCCTGGCGTGCATGCGGATCACCCGACGGATCAGGCTCGAGAGCACCGACGACATCGCGCCGCACCAGTTCAGCGTCCTGGTCCGGCTCGAGGAGCGCACCCGTACCCTCGGCGACCTCGCGGCGACCGAGCGGGTCAGCGCCCCGAGCATGACCCGCACGGTCACCGGCCTCGCCCAGCGCGGCCTCGTCTGCCGCGAGGACGACCCGAGTGATGGTCGTCAGGTGCTCGTCTCACTCACCGACGAGGGGCGCTCGACCGTGGGCGAGATCCGGCGGCGCCGCGACCAGTGGATGGCGCTGCGGATCCGCGACCTCGACACCGACGAGCTCGACACCCTGCGGCGGGCCACCGCGATCCTGGCCCGGGTGGCGGCCGAGTGAGCCCGACCTTCACCTCCCTGTCCGTCCGCAACTACCGGATCTACGCCGCCGGGGGCCTCCTCTCCAACATGGGCACCTGGATGGGCCGGGTCGCCCAGGACTGGCTCGTCCTCACCGTCCTCACCGCCAACTCGGCTCGCGACCTCGGCTACATCACCGCGCTGCAGTTCCTTCCCTTCCTCCTGCTCGCTCCCTGGGCGGGGTCGGTGGCCGACCGCTTCCCGAAGCGGCGGATCCTCTTCGTCACCCAGAGCGTCCTCGCCGTCGACAGCCTCGCGCTCGGCCTGCTCGTCGTCACCGGCACGGCGCAGCTGTGGCACGTCTACGCCCTCGCCTTCCTCATGGGGGTGGCGACGGCCCTCGACAACCCCGCCCGACAGGCCTTCGTCTCCGAGATGGTCCCGAGGGACAAGGTCCCGAACGCCGTCGCGCTCAACAGCGCGTCCTTCAACGGTGGCCGGCTCATCGGGCCGGGCATCGCCGGCCTCGTCATCGCCTGGTGGGGCACCGGGCCGGCCCTGCTGCTCAATGCCGCGAGCTTCGTGTTCGTCCTCGGGGCGCTCGTGCTCCTGCGGCCGGGCGAGCTGCGCCCGGCGCCACGGGCCCGGGGGCGCGGCGGGGTCCGGGAGGGGCTGCGCTACGTCCGGGGCCGGCGCGACCTGCAGGTCATCCTCCTCCTCGCGTTCGTTCTCGGGACGTTCGGGATGAACTTCCAGATCACCAACGCCCTCATGGCGACGACCGTCTTCCACAAGGGGCCCGGTGAGTTCGGGCTGCTGGGTTCGATCATGGCCATCGGCTCGCTGTCCGGCGCGCTTCTCGCCGCCCGGCGCCGGGTGCTCCGGCTCCGGCTGCTCTTCGGCGCACTCGCCGGGTTCAGCGTCGCGACCGCCCTCGCCTCGCTGGCGCCCACCTACCCCGTCTTCGCGCTCGCGCTCATCCCCGTGGGGCTGAGTGCCCTCACGGCCATGACGACCGCCAACGCGATGATCCAGACCCGCGTCGACCCCGTCATGCGGGGGCGGGTCATGGCCCTCTATGCGGCGATCTTCATCGGCGGAACGCCGGTCGGCGCCCCGCTCATCGGCTGGGTCGCCCACGTCTGGGGGCCGCGCTGGACGATCGCCATCGGCACGATCAGCGTGGCGCTCACCCTTGTGGTGGTGTCCTGGTGGCTCGCCCACGAGGACAATGTCCGGGTGAGCCTGACCAGAACCGACCGCTACCGGTGGGCGCTGACGACGCGACCGGCCCGGGACGACGTCACCGTGCCGACGCCGGAGGCGGCCCGATGACCCCCCGGTTCCGCCGCTGGATGACCCTCGGCGTCCTCGGTGCCCTGCTCCTCGCCGTGGCTCTCGTCGCGATCGTGCAGTAGCCGGGGGGCCGGCGGGGAGGCCTGCTCGGGCCGATCCGGACGCGGGTCGGCCGAACGGTCCTCTTGCGGCCAAAGTGGCTCCTGGGGACCGGGCGGTGCGGCAGTATCTGGGCAGGCGCCGCGCGACCGGCGCCGTCGCCTGCCCCAGCGAGAGGTCCCATGTCCCTGCGCACCGCCCGTCTCGTCGCGGGCGCGGCCGCCGTCGGCATCGCCGTGTCCGGCATTGCCCCCGCCCACGCTGCCGACCCGTCCGGAACGCTCACCCTGGCCTCCGGCCCCTCCGCCTACCATCTCGCGTACGCGCCGCTCGTCCACACGGGCCTGGGAACGGTCTTCGAGTCCTCGTCCGGTGCCTCCGTCATCGTCTCCGACGCCGGCTCTCCCTCGACCTTCTCCCTCGCCAGCAGCTACCTCACCTCCGCGTGCGGAGACCTCGTCATCTCGGCCTTCCCCCTCGACAACGAGCCCTTCACGTGGACCGACGTCTCCACCGGGGCGACCGGGCACGCTCAGGTGAGCACCGGCCGGTTCCTCCTCGGCGCGACCCCCGACGGCTGGCTCGAGACCGAGGACGCGACCTCGGACGGGACCGCCGTCGCCGAGGTCCACCGCCGCTACACGTCCGGCTCCGACGACGACCTCATCGCCTCGATCCCCGACCCGACGGACACCACGGCATCACCCTTCCTCGGGTCCCACTGGTACACGTGCGACACCGCCGGGTATGCCGTGACCGCATTCAACGCATCCGGCTCCTCCGTCATCGTCGGCAGCTTCGGTGGCGGCTTCACCCGGCTCGCCGACGACGCCGGCTACGTCGAGCTCCACCCGGTCGCCATCTCCGGCCAGACCGTCGTGTACGGCCAGGACACCTACGACGAGAACCTCTCCCTCCTCGGCGGCAGGACGATGCGGCAGACGGTCGGCCAGCCCGCCACGGTCCTCAACTCCGCGGGCACCGTCACGACGGCGGCCATCGGGCCCTCGAGCACGGCATACGCCGTCGCGAGCCTGACGACCAGGCAGGTGACACTGCGCGTCCGCAGCGATGCCGGAGTGACCTCGACGCCGACCCAGCCCGGCGCCTGGTCGCCGTGGTTGGCCTGGCCGGCGGCCGGCGGCTTCGGCGTGGCGGCCTACGGTGGCGCCGGCGGCGGTGTGTACGCCGTTACGGGCGCGGCGGTGAGCTACGTGTGGGCCCCGACCGGCGGGTCGCTCTCCGCGAGCGCCCTGTCCCTCTCGGCCGGCCGTGCCGTGTGGGCCGACGACCGGCAGACGACGTCCCCGGTGTGGTCGGCGCCGGTGACCGGGACGAGCGCACTCACCAAGGGTCAGGAGACCGGGCTCGGAACCAACGCGACCCTCGGCGGCGACCTGGTGGCCGATGGACGGCGCACTGCGTGGGCCGACATCGACGCCGAGCGCCTCCAGGTCACCGACGGGACGACGGTGACCGGGTTGTCGACCCAGGGCAGCCCGATCGCCTTCTCGGGGCACCGGATCCTCGACGTCCCCGGCCTGACGACGACCTCGACCCACATCGTCGACCTCGTCTCGGGTCTCACCGTCTCCGGCGGGTCCGCCACCGTCATGTGGGGGGAGCGGGCGGCCGGCATCGTCGCATCGTCCGGGTCCATCGCCGTCCTCGACGCGCGCACCGGCGCGACGACGCAGACGATCACGGCGAGCGAGGCGGGGGTCCCGAGCGGCGGCGAGTTCGACGAGCTGGCCCTCGAGGGGGACCTGCTCGCCTGGACCTGGACGAAGCAGTCGGCCTCGACGACGCACGGCGCCGGATGGAAGGACCTGCGCACCGGGACGGTCACCCAGGCGGCGCTGACCGACCCGACCTACCCGGTGACCGAGCCCACCGTCTACGGCTCGCTCGTCGCCGTCGACCGGGTGCTCTCCGCGCAGGTGTACGACGCGTCGACGGGCGATGTCGTCCGGACCGTCGACGGCGCCGACCATCCCGTCCTCGGGGAGGTCGGCCTGGCCTGGGTCGACCGTGGGACCCGGGAACCCAAGGTGTCGCCGATGCCGGACCAGCACCTCGTCCCGCGTCACGAGGGGAACCCCGTCGCCCCGACGAGCTACGCCGACTCGCTCGGGTCCTGGCAGGGTGAGTGGGTCTTCACCGAACCGCTCACGTCGTGCCAGGTCTCCATCACCGCGGCGGGCGGGGCGAGCGTCGCGACCCTGCCCTGCGCGGACCGGTATGCCGCCCAGGGCGAGGCGGTCGTGGCCTGGGACGGGACGGTCCCGGGCGGGTCGCTCGCCCCGACCGGGACCTACCACTGGACCCTCACCGCCAGCGACGCGGACGGTCCGGCCGTCGACGTCGACGGGTTGTCGACGACGCTGACCGGCACGATCACCGTGACGGCCACATCGCCGGGCTATGTGTCGATGACTCCGTCACGGATCCTCGACACCCGCATCGGCAACGGTGCGCCGAGGAGCCGGGTCCCCAGCGGCGGCACCCTCCAGCTGAAGGTGGCCGGCCGCGGGGGCGTGCCGGCCGATGGGGTGGATGCCGTCGTCCTCAACCTCACCGTGACCGACGCGCCCGCCGGCGGCTACGTCACGGCCTATCCCTCGGGCGCGGTCCGCCCGACGGCCTCGAGCCTGAACTACGTCAAGAACACGACGATCGCCAACCAGGTCATCGCCAAGGTGGGGGCGGGCGGGCAGGTGGCGCTCTACGTCCGCCAGAGCACTCATCTCATCGCCGACGTCGAGGGGTACTACCCCACCGGGGCCGCCTACACGTCGCTGGCGCCGTCCCGGATCCTCGACACCCGCGAGGGGCTGGGCGCGAGCGCCGGGAAGGTCGGGACCGGCACGCAGGTCTCGCTCAAGGTGACCGAGCTCGCTGGGGTGCCCGACGACGCCGTCGCCGTCGCCGTCACCGTTACCCAGCCCTCGCCGGGGGGGTACGTCACCGTCTACCCGGACGGGACGCCGCGGCCGACGGCCTCGAACATCAACGTCACGAAGGGACGGACGATCGCCGGTCTCGTCCTCGCCAAGGTCGGCGCGACCGGCAAGGTCAACCTCTACACGTCGACGACCGCTCACCTCGTCGCCGACGTGGTCGGCTGGGTCCCGGCCCACGGTGACTACCATGCGCTCAACCCGGCCCGGCTGCTCGACACCCGCACCGGCAACGGGGGGGTGAAGGCGAAGGTCGCCGGTCGCCACGCCGTCACGGTCAAGGTCACCGGGCGGGGCGGGGTCCCCGGCACGGCGACGACGGTCATGCTCAACGTCGCGGCCGTCGTCCCCGACCAGGGGGGGCATCTCACCGTGTACCCGGGCGGGGCGAGCCGCCCCACGGCGTCCAACCTCAACTTCACCAGGCGCCGGACCATCGCCAACTCGGTCGTCGCGAAGGTCGGCTCCGGCGGGTACGTGACGATCTACACGAGCTCGACGACGAACCTCGTCGCCGACGTGAGCGGGTACTGGGAGCCGGTGCCGCCGGGCTAGTCCCCGACCCAGAAGCCGCGCCCGCCGAACCAGTCGCCGTAGTCGCCGTACCCTCGGTATGCCGCGGGCCCGCGGCCGCCGAGGTAGGACCCGACGACGGCGGCGCCCAGGTCATCGAGCTCCGGCGCCACGACCCGGCCCTGCACCCGCTGGGCCATCGAGTCGACGAAGCGGGCCAGGCCGGGATCCTCACCGAGCCGGAAGAACGTCGTCTGGGCACCGAGCCGACCCGCGGTCTCGAGCTCGCGGACGGCATACGCGATGGTCAGCGGATGCGGGGGATAGGAGAAGAAGACCTCGCCGTCGGGCTCGAGGTGCGACGTCGGCTCGCCGTCCGTGACGACGAGGAGCACGGGCTGGGCGGAGGAGTGCCGCCGGAAGAACCGGTTGGCCAGGAGCAGCCCGTGGTGGAGGTTGGTGCCCTTGTCCCACATCGCATCGAGGGCGGTGAGCTCCTCGATGTCCATGACCTGGGCCTGCCGCCCGAACGAGATGAGCTGCAGGTGGTCGCCGCGGAACCGGCTCCGGACGAGCGTGTGCAGCGCGAGAGCGGTCCGCTTCATCGGCACCCACCGGCCGTCCATCGCCATCGAGAAGGACGTGTCGACGAGGAGGGCGACGGCGGCCTGGGTCCGCGCCTCGGTCTCGTGCACCTCGACGTCGCGGACGTCCAGCCGCATCCCGCGGCGCGGGTCGCCGCCCTCGCCGATCGTGCGGCGGACGGCGTTGGTGATGGTCCGGGTGACGTCCCACGGCTCGGTGTCGCCGAACGCCCACTCCCGGCTGGCGCCGGAGAGCTCGCCCGCCGCGCCGGCCTGACGGAGGTCGCGCTGGCCCTGGCGCCCCGACATCCGTTCCGCGACGTCGCGGAGCAGCCCCTTGCCGAGCCGACGCATCGCCTTGGGCGACAGCCGCAGCTGGCCGTCGGTGCCGCGCCTGAGGTATCCGGAGTCGCGCAGGGCCCGCTCGAGCTCGGCGAGGGTCCGGGCGTCGACCGCCGCGTCCTGACCGACCTGGCGGGCGAGGGCGTCGAGGTCGATGTCCTCCATGCGGGCACCGTTGTAGGACTGGGACAGCTGCTCGGACAGGGCGTCGAGCTCCCCGAGGTCCTGCAGGACCCCGGTCCCGTCGCCGAGCCCGAGCCCCTGCTCACCCTGGAACCGCTCGGAGCCCGACCAGTCCTCGCCGGGGCGCAGCCCCTTCAGGTTCGTGTCGAGCCGGGCGAGAGACTCCATCAGGCTCGGCGATCCGAAGGCCTGGGCGGACAGCTCCATCAGCTCCCGGCGCTGCTCCTCGGACATCGAGTTGAGCATCCGCTGTGCCGCCGCGGCCCGGGCGGAGAGGGAGTCGATGAGCTCGTCGACGGTGCGGGGCTTCTCGGGGAAGAAGTCGCCGTGCCTGTCCATGAACTCCTGGAAGTCCTCGGCGGTGTCCTCGCCCCGGGCGTGCTTCTCGAGAAGGTCGTTGAGATCGCCGAGCATCTCGCCGACGGCGGCGCGGTCCTGCTCGGTGGCGTTCTCGAGGGCCTGCTTCATCCCCGCGAACCGCTGGTCGAGCATCTCCCGCCCGAGCAGGTCCTTGATCTGCTCGTATGCCGCGCGCGCGTCCGCACTGCGCCAGTCGTAGTCGCCCAGCTCGGTGACGGCCCGTGCGGTCGACGGCGCGAGGTTCTCCAGGCGCATCTCGCTGAACCGGGCGTCGTCATCGAGGTCGCGGGCCAGCTGCTTGCGCTCCGCGAGGACGGCCCGGTCGAGCAGTTCGCGGACCTGCTCCATCGTCCCGTCGAGGCGGTGCTGCTGGAGCAGCTCGCGGCGCCGGGCGGCGACCCGGGCGGCGAGGTCGTCCAGCCCGGTCTGGCTGCGGCCGCCGCGCCGGAGGTACTCGCGCATCGCCCGTTCGGGGCTGTAGCCGGCCATGACGTCCTCGCCGATGGCGTCGAGCGCCACGGCGAGGTCGACCGGGGGCGCCAGGGGGTCGCCGCCGGCATACCGGCCGTAGCGGGTGCGGTGCTCCGGGCGGCTCATCCGTAGATCGTCTCCCCGCCCCCGCTCTCCTTGCCGATCTTCTTGGCGAGGAAGAGGCCCTCGAGGGCGAGCTCGATGGCGCAGGCCCGCTCGCCGTCGTTCCCCGCACCGAGCCGGTCGGTCACCTCGTCGTAGAGCTCGGACTCGCCGAGCACGGGCAGACCGAGGAGGACGTCGCGCGCGGTGACCCGCTCGCCGGTCGTGACGAGGGCCCCGTTCTCGATCGCCTCGACGAGCAGCCGGAAGTCGATGCCGCGGAAGGCCTCGCGGACGGTCTCGGCCGTCGCCGTGCGCAGCAGGTGGTCGAGGACCGCGCGCTCGCGGCCCTCCTCGCCGGTCTCGAACTCGACCTTCCCCCCGAGGACGTCGACGGCCGTCTCGAGGTCGACGACCCGCGCGACCGCCTCGTCCTCACCCATCGTCGTCGCGCGGTGGAGCGCCGCGGCGGCGATCGTCTCGGCGCCGGCGATGGCGAACCGGGCGCTGACCCCGGAGCGCTGGTCGACGGCGTTGGACTCGCGCAGGGCGCGGGTGAACCGGGCCAGGATCTCGATGAGGTGGTCGGGGACGTCGGCGACGAGGTGGGCCTCCTGCCGGATGACGGCGACCTCGTCGGTCAGCTCGACCGGATAGTGGGTGCGGATCTCGGCGCCGAAGCGGTCCTTGAGCGGGGTGATGATCCGGCCGCGGTTCGTGTAGTCCTCCGGGTTCGCGCTGGCGACGACGAGGACATCGAGCGGCAGGCGCAGCACGTACCCGCGGATCTGGATGTCGCGCTCCTCCATGACGTTGAGCATCGCCACCTGGATCCGCTCGGCGAGGTCGGGCAGCTCGTTGATCGCGACGATGCCGCGGTGGCTGCGCGGGATGAGGCCGAAGTGGATCGTTTCGGGGTCACCGAGGCTGCGACCCTCGGCGACCTTGACCGGGTCGACGTCGCCGATGAGGTCGGCCACGGAGGTGTCAGGGGTGGCCAGCTTCTCGGCATACCGCTCGGCCCTGCTGCGCCAGATGATCGGGAGGTCGTCGCCGAGCTCGGCGGCCCGGCGTTGCGACTCGACGGTGATCGGCTCGTACGGGTGCTCGCCGATCTCGCTCCCGGCGATGGCCGGCGTCCACTCGTCGAGGAGACCGATGAGGGTGCGCAGCAGTCGGGTCTTGCCCTGGCCCCGCTCGCCGAGCAGGACGATGTCGTGCCCGGCGATGAGGGCACGCTCGAGCTGGGGGATGACGGTGCCCTCGAAGCCGTGCAGGCCCGGCCACGGGTCCTGCCCGCTGCGGAGCTTGCCGAGCAGGTTGTCGCGGATCTCGGCGCGCAGGTGCTTCTGGGCGTGGCCGGCGGCGCGCAGCTCCCCGACGGTGGTCGGGGCCGGTGTGGTGGTCGTCATCGCTTCACGTTACGCGCGGCGGCTGGGTATGCCGCCCCCTGTCTGGACTCCCGTGGCCCGACGCTCCGGCCGGCCCGAGGGCGGCGGGAGCACCGGCGGGCCGGCCGGGTGGTCAGAGGTGCTCGACGACGTACTCGATGCTCGAGATGAGCCGGCTGACGTCGTCGGGGTCGACGGCCGGGAAGACGGCGACCCGCAGCTGGTTGCGGCCGAGCTTGCGGTAGGGCTCGACGTCGACGACGCCGTTGGCGCGCAGCGTCGCGGCGATGGCGGAGGCGTCGATGTCGTCGCTGAAGTCGATCGTCGTGACGACCTGGCTGCGGTGGGCCGGGTCGGTGACGTACGGCGCGGCATACGCCGTCTTCTCGGCCCAGTCGTAGAGCCGGCCGGAGGAGTCGGCGGTCCGGCTCGTCGACCAGGCGAGGCCGCCCCGCTCGTTGAGCCACTCGACCTGGTTCGCGAGCAGCGCGAGGGTGGCGACCGACGGGGTGTTGTACGTCTGGTTCTTGCGCGAGTTGTCGACGGCCGTCGGCAGGCTGAAGAAGTCCGGGACCCAACGGCCGGAGCCGGCGATCTCGTCGACGCGGGCGAGGGCGGCGGGGGAGAAGAGCCCGAGCCAGAGACCGCCGTCGGCGGCGAAGCACTTCTGTGGGCTGAAGTAGTAGACGTCGGCCTGGGAGACCTCGACGGGCAGGCCGCCGGCGCCGGAGGTCGCGTCGACGAGGAGCAGCGCGCCGTCGTCGGCACCCGAGACGCGCCGGACCGGTGCCATGACGCCGGTCGAGGTCTCGTTGTGTGCCCAGGCGTAGACGTCGACGCCGGCCTCGGCGCGCGGATCGGGGCGGGAGCCGGGGTCGCTTCGCAGGATGGTCGACTCGGCGAGGAACGGCGCCTTCGTCGTGACGGACGCGAACTTGCTCGAGAACTCGCCGAACGCGAGGTGCTGGGCCTTCTCGCGGACCAGGCCGAACGCCGCGATGTCCCAGAAGGCGGTCGCTCCGCCGTTGCCGAGGATGACCTCGTAGCCGTCGGGCAGGTCGAAGAGGTCCCCCAGGCCCTCCCGGACGGCCCGGACGAGGTTCTTGACCGGCGCCTGGCGGTGCGAGGTGCCGAGGACGGTCCGGCCGATGGAGGTGAGGTAGTCCAGCTGGGCCGGGCGGACCTTGGAGGGTCCGGAGCCGAAGCGGCCGTCGGCGGGAAGGAGGTCGGCGGGCAGTGTGAGGGGTCCGGTGTCGGTCACGGCGTCAGTGTCCCATCGCCCGCGAGACCGCTCCCGGTGAGGTTCACCACCCGGACGCGCCCCCGGCCGGGCGCCCCGGGTCGGCCCCGCGGGCCTACCCCGCCCCCGGCAGGAACCTCTGCTAGCAGAGGTTCCTGCCGGACGGGGATGGTGCAACACCCCCGTCCGGCAGGAAGGTGTCCGTCGGTGGTGCGGCCGGGGGGCGGGGCCCGGCGCAGGCGTGACGGACCGGGATCCGCGCCGCGGTCGCTCAGGCGGGCCGGGCCAGGCGGGCGAGGGCCCGAGCCGTCTCGACCTTGTGGCGGATCGTCTCGAGGGAGTCCAGGTCGGCCCAGATGACCCGGACGACCTGCCGCCCGCGCGAGCGGAGCTGGTCCTCGCGCCACTTCTCGGCCGCAAGGGCGCGGCGAAGCTGCTCGGGGGTGGGGTCGAGCAACCCTGCGGAGTACTTCGCCAGGCCGTCGAACTCGATGATGACCGGCTCGTCCTCCAGCTCGGCGTCCACCCGGAACACGTGGCCGTCGATGACGTACTCGACCTGCACGCGGAAGCGGTAGCCGAGCGCGCGAAGCGAATGGGTCATCCGCGTCTCCCCAACGGACTCGTGGCGACCGTCGGCGAAACGCAGGAGCTCCCGCACGCCAGGGATGCCCGGATGACCGGTGTATGCCGCGACCGCCGCGTCGATCTCGTGGCGAGAGACCACGCCGGCCCGAAGCGCACCGTCGGCCGCCACGAGACTCTCGAAGGGAAGCCCCCGCTCGCCCCGCCCCATCGACCGGAGGCCCACCTGGACGACGGCCGTCGCGACCTCGACGGTCGGGACCCCGGCCGCGACCGTCGTTCCCGACACCAGCGGATGGATGACCGCCCGAGGCCGGTGGCGAGAGTGGTCGTCGCCGCTCCGGGCGAGGTGGGCGATGTCGAGCGGGGCCTGCCACAGCGGGATGCCGTGCATGACCAGGGCCGACTGGTGGCTCGCCACGGCCCGGCCGGCGAAGGACCTCACGAGGGCGGTGACGAGCAGCCGGTGGCGGACGAGGCGCGTGTCGAAGGCGTCGCGGCCCTCCCAGGGTGCCGATGCCGCGGACGGGTCCCGAACGGCATACCAGCCCCGGATCACCCGGCGGGCGACGCCGGCCCGGGTCAGGGTGCGCAGATCCGAGGGGCCCAGGCCGATCGAGCGGGCCTCGGCGGCCGAGACGAGACCCTGATGGGCCAGCTGGTGCAGCTCCATGGGTTCAGGGTGCCCGTTCGCCGGCACCGCCCGCTCGGGGCCTGTGGACAACTCCGCACCGGGTGGCCGTCCGCCGGTCCCCACCGGGCGGGCCGACGCCGGCTCGACGGACAGGATCCTGCCGCACGGGGGTGTTGCAACACCCCCGTGCGGCACGAACCTCTGCTAGCAGAGGTTCGTGCAGGGGGGGAGGGGGTGGGGGGAGGCAGGGGGGTATGCCGGGTGGTCAGCGGGCGCGGAAGCCGGTGACCTCCTCGATGGGGCGCGGTCCGGGGCCGACGTAGCGGGAGCTGGGGCGGATGAGCCGGCCGGTCCGCTTCTGCTCGAGGATGTGCGCCGACCACCCGGCCGTGCGGGCGGAGACGAACAGCGGCGTCATCATCGACGAGGGGACCTCGGCGAAGTCGAGGAGCACCGCCGCCCAGAAGTCGACGTTCGTCTCCATCTTGCGGTCGGGGTAGCGCTCGGCGAGCTCGGCGATGGCGGCCTTCTCGACCTCGATCGCCACGTCGTAGCGCGGCGCCTTGAGCCGCTCGCACGTGTCGCGCAGGACGGCCGCGCGAGGGTCGTAGGCCCGGTAGACGCGGTGGCCGAAGCCCATGAGCCGCTCCCGGCGATCGAGGACCGCGCGGACGTACTTGCCGGCGTCACCCATCCGCTCCACGCCCTCGAGCATGTGCTGCGCCCGGGACGGTGCGCCGCCGTGCAGCGGACCCGACAGGGCGCCGATCGCCCCGGAGATGCAGGCGGCGACGTCGGCGCCGGTCGACGCGATGACCCGGGCGGTGAACGTCGAGGCGTTCATCCCGTGCTCGGCCGCCGCGATGAAGTAGGCGTCGATGGCCTCGACGTGCCGCGGGTCGGGCTCGCCGCGCCACCGGATCATGAACCGCTCGACGATCGTGCGGGCCTCGTCGACCCGCGCCTGCGGCACCATCGGCGTCGACTGTCCGTGCGCCGACTGGGCGATGAACGACAACGTCATGACGGAGGCACGGGCCAGCTGCTGGCGGGTCTCGTCGGCGTCGATGTCGAGCAGCGGCTCGAACCCCCACAGCGGGGCGAGCTGGGCCAGCGCCGACTGGGCGTCGACCCGGATGTCCCCGCTGTGGACCGGCAACGGGAAGGGCTCGGCCGGTGGGAGCCCCGGGTCGAACTCGTTGTCGACGAGCAGGCCCCACACCTGCCCGAAGCTCACCCGGCCGACGAGGTCGCGGATGTCGACGCCGCGATAGCGGAGCGCGCCACCGTCCTTGTCGGGCTCGGCGATCTGCGACTCGAAGGCGACGACGCCCTCGAGCCCGGGGAAGAGGGTCGGTGCGGCAGTGGGGGACTGTCCCGGTGCGGCGTCGGACATGGGCCGTCCTCTCATCGGTGGTCTCCGGCGTCGGTGGTCTCCGGCGGGGTCCCGTCATTGTGCACCGACCCCTCGGCGCCGTTCACACCGCGTCGTGCGCTCCGGTCCGCCGGGTCGGGCCGCCGGCGCGGGTCTCCCGCCTCCGGAGCGACACCGGTGCCGCGTCGGCCGCGGTGGAATACCGTCCCGGTGGGCGCGGTTGCGACCCGGTGGTCGTGCGCGGTGCTCGCGCGCGGCGAGGCCGGGACCGTCAGTGCGACACAGGAGGATCGGCGGCATGACACCCTCGAGCGACGGCACCGCCGAGCACGTCTACACGACCGGCGGCAAGAAGCCCTGGCCGGCCCTGTGGGCACTCGTCCTCGGCTTCTTCATGATCCTCGTCGACGCCAACATCGTGCAGGTGGCCGTTCCGGCGGTCATCCGGGGGCTCGACACCGACGTGACCGGCGCGGTGTGGGTCACCAGCGCCTACCTCCTCGCGTATGCCGTTCCCCTGCTCGTCACCGGCCGGCTCGGCGACCGGATCGGCCCGAAGCGGGTCTACCTCGCCGGGCTGGTCCTGTTCACCGTCGCCTCGGTGCTGTGCGGCCTGGCCGGCACGATCGGCGTCCTCATCGCCGCCCGGGTCCTCCAGGGCCTGGGCGCGGCGCTGCTCACCCCCCAGACGATGGCCGTCATCACCCGGATGTTCCCGCCGGAGAAGCGCGGCGCCGCCCTCGGACTGTGGGGGTCGGTCGCCGGGGCGGCGATCCTCGTCGGACCGATCCTCGGCGGGGTCCTCGTCGACCGCCTGGGGTGGGAGTGGATCTTCTTCATCAACGTGCCGGTCGGCGTCGTCGGGGCGGTCCTGGCCTGGCGGCTCGTCCCCGACCTCGAGACCCACGACCACGCCTTCGACTGGGTCGGGGTCGTCCTCAGCGCGGTCGGGATGTTCCTCGTCGTCTTCGGCCTCCAGGAGGGACAGGGCCACGACTGGGGCCCGATCCTCGGGGCCGTCACCGTCTGGGAACTCATCGCCGTCGGCATCCTGGTCCTGCTCGGCTTCCTATGGTGGCAGTCGCGCAACACCCGGGAGCCGCTGTTGCCGCTCGTGCTGTTCCACGACCGCAACTTCGCCCTCGCCAACATCGCGATCACCGCGGTCGGCTTCACGGTGACGGCGATGGGCTTCCCCCTCATCCTCTTCGCGCAGGTGGCCCGGGGCCTCACCCCGACCCAGTCCGCCCTGCTGCTGACCCCGCTCGCCGTGCTCTCGGCGGCCCTCGCGCCGTTCGCCGGGCGCGCCATCCAGTCGCGCGACCCACGGGCGATGGCCGTCGGCGGGTTGGCCCTGTTCGTCGTCGGCCTGTGGTGGTACTCGCGGCTGCTCACCGCCGACACCCCCGTCCTGTGGTTGCTCGCCCCCGCCGCGGTGCTCGGGGTGGCCAACGCCGGGGTCTGGGGTCCGCTGTCCATCACCGCCACCCGCAACCTCGCCCCCCGGATGGCCGGGGCCGGCGCCGGCGTCTACAACACGACCCGCCAGGTCGGGGCGGTCGTCGGCTCGGCCGCGATCGCCACCGTCCTCGAGAACCGGCTCGCCGCCCGTCTGCCGGGGGCTGCGGCCGGCTTCGACTCCGCCGCCGGCAGCGGCTCGCTGCCCGCGGCCGTCGTCGCGCCGTTCTCGGCCGCCATGAGCGAGTCGATCCTCGTGCCGGCCGGGGTCCTCCTCGTCGCGGTGGTGGCGGCGGTGTTCTTCGCCCCACCGGGCGCGCACCAGCTCGGCCGGCCGGCCGGCGGGCGCCGGGTGCCCGAGGAGGTGACCGGTGCTGAGGAGGGGGTCGCCCAGGCCGGATAATCCCCGGGTGTCCCGCCTGCTCCCCGACCTCACCCCGTTGCGGGAGAGCGTCGAGTACCGACGGCTGTATGCCGGCTTCACCCTGTCCAACGTCGGCTCGCAGATGGCGGTCGTCGCCATCGGACTCCAGGTCTATGACCTCACCCGCTCGACCGGGGCCGTCGGCCTCGTCGGGCTGGCCGCTCTCGTCCCGCTCGTCGTCATGGGCCTGTACGGCGGCTCGCTGTCCGACCACCACGACCGCCGGCTCGTCGGCCTGGTCGCGAATACCGTGTCGTGGGCGACGAGCATCGCGGCGGCCGTCCAGGCCTGGCTCGGCAACACCGACGTCCGGGTCCTCTTCGCCATCGTCGCGGTGTGGAGCGGGGCCTCCGGTGTGTCCGGCCCGGCCCGATCCTCCATCTACCCGCGCATCCTGCCGGCCGAGCAGCTGCCGGCCGCCAACGCGCTCGGCGTCGTCGCCATGAACACCTCGCTCACCGCCGGCCCGCTTCTCGCCGGGGTCCTCATCGGCCGGCACGGGTTCACCGCGGCCTACGTCACCGACGCCGTCATCACGACCGCCGCGCTCTACGGCCTCCTCCGGCTCCACCCGGTCCCCCCGGAGCCGGGGGAGCACGGCGGTGCGAGCCGGGCCGGGCTGCGCTCGGTCCTCGACGGCTTCCGGTTCCTCGGGACGGCGCCGAACGTCCGGATGACCTTCATCGCCGACATCGCCGCCATGGTCCTCGCCCAGCCTCGGGTCCTCTTCCCGGCCGCCGGCGCGGTCATCCTCGGCGGCGGCGCGTCGACGGTCGGCCTGCTGTATGCCGCGGCCGCCATCGGCGGGATCCTCGCCATGGGTGCCTCGCGGGCCCTCGGCGAGGTCCGTCGGCAGGGGTTGGCCATCCTCGTCAGCGTCGCCGGCTGGGGGGTGGGGATCGTCGGGTTCGGCGTCGCTCTTCTCGCGGCGGGAGGAGCGCTCACCCGCGAGCACGCCCTGTGGGCCGCCGTGGGCGCCATGGCCTTCGCGGGCGCGGCGGACTCGGTGTCCGCGGTGTTCCGGACGACGATCCTCCAGTCCGCGACGCCGGACCGGATGCGCGGACGGCTCCAGGGGGTCTTCATCGTCGTCGTGGCCGGCGGTCCCCGGCTCGGCGAGCTCGCCGGCGGTGGGCTCGCCGAGCACATCGGTGAGGGCCGGATGGCGATCCTCGGTGGGATCGCGTGCGTCGCGGCGATGGCCTGCTTCGCCGCGTGGCAGCGCGGCTTCGTCCGCTACGACGCCCAGGACCCGGCGCCCTGAGACCCGGCGCGCCGGCCGGCGGCGCGGTGCGGCATACGATCGCGGGATGGTGAACGAGCGGACCGAGTACGCGGGTGAGGGCCTGGCCGAGGGCGGGCTGGCTGCCACCCCGCTGGACCAGGTGCGGTCGTGGGTCGACGCGGCGGCCCAGGCGGCCCGGGCCGCTGGCCCGGTCGCCGAGCCGGACGCGATGTCGGTCGCGACGGTCGATGCCCAGGGGCGGCCGAACGTGCGGACGGTCCTCATGCGCTTCCTCGACGCCCGGGGGCCGGGCTTCGTCTCCTCGACGGACTCGGCCAAGGGGGCCGAGCTCGCCGCCAACCCGGTCCTCGCCGCGTCGCTGACCTGGCCGGGGCTGTACCGGGCGATCCGGTTCCGGGGGCCGGCCGAACGGATCGGCGCCGACGAGGTGGGCGCCTACTGGGTGAGCCGGCCGTGGGGGTCGCGGATCTCGGCGTGGGCCTCGACGCAGAGCGCGCCGGTCGCCTCACGCGCCGAGCTCGAGGCGGCCTACGAGCGGTATGCCGCCCGGTGGCCCGACCGCGGCCGCCCCGACGACGTGCCGGTGCCGGACACGTGGGCCGGCTGGCGGGTCGTCCCCGACGAGGTCGAGCTCTGGGCCGGCCGGCGGGACCGGCTGCACGACCGGCTGGCCTACCTGCGGACCGGCCCCGGGGGCCTGGACGACCCGACCGTCTGGCGGGTCGTCCGCCGCCAGCCCTAGGCCCCGGCGCCGGTCGGGTCGGCTAGGAGGTGCGCTGCACCTTGTGCGGTGCGGCCTGGGCGCGGGGCTTGATGACGAGCAGGTCGACGTTGACGTGGACCGGCCGGGTCGCCATCCAGGCGATCGCCTCGGCGACGTCCTCGGCGCGGAGCGGGCCGGGGACTCCCTCGTAGACCCGGTCGGCCCGCTCCTGGTCCCCGCCGAACCGGGTGAGCGAGAACTCCGCGGTGTGCACCATGCCCGGCGCGATCTCGGTGATCCGCACCGGCTGGTCGACGAGCTCGAGGCGCAGCGTCTCGGTGACGACGGTCGTCCCGTGCTTGGCGACGGTGTAGCCCCCGCCGCCCTCGTAGGCGAGGTGCCCGGCGATGGACGAGACATTGACGATGATCCCGTCCCCGGCCGCGAGCAGCGCCGGGAGAAGGGCCTTGGTCACTGCGACGGTGCCGAGGACGTTCGTCTCGTACATCGTCCGCCACTTCTCGAGGTCGGCCTCGGCCACCGGCTCCAGGCCGAGGGCCCCGCCGGCGTTGTTGACCAGGAGGTTCAGCGAGGACCCGGCGACCTCGGCCAGGGCGGCGACGTCCTCGGGCTCGGTGACGTCGCACCGGACGGGGACGCCGTCGATCTCCTCGGCGAGCTGACGGACCCGATCCGCCCGTCGGGCGGCGCACACGACCCGGTACCCGGTGGCCGCGAGCGCGCGGGCCGTCGCGGCGCCGATGCCGCTGCTCGCGCCGGTGACGACGGCCGTCCGGGGGGTCGCGGATCCGCCGTCGCCGGAGGCGGACGGGGCGGCGGACGGGTCGGTCATGGGGCACTCCTCGGTCGGACGGCGGTCGGGTCGACGGCGATCCAGGTCGCCTCGGCGCGGGCCAGCAGCTCGCCGCGCTCGGTGAACAGCGCGCTGGCGGACAGGAACTTGCGGCCCTCCCCGCCGCGCGGCCAGGCGACGACGACGTGCGGCTCGCCCACCCGGGGCAGCGCGAGGACCCGCGCGGTCATCGTCCCGAGCACCATCGGCCGTCCGGCGATGCCCGCGGACCATCCGCCGGGGCAGTCCAGCGCCGCCCAGACGATCGGCACGGTGACCTCGCGCGGAACCCAGCTCGCGGCATACCGGCCGGTTCCGTCCCCGACCGGACCGGGCCGCAGGCACAGGGCGTCGTCCGGGTCCCGTCCGGTGCCGCAGGCGAAGCAGGTCGGGAAGGGGTGGTCGCTCAGCCCCTCGTAGGCCGTCTCGGCCGACCGGGCGAGCGCGAGGGGCACCGGCTGGGCGACCGGGGTGGTGAGGTCCGGGGCCGGGACGGCGCTCGCGACGAGGTGGTCCCCGTCCCGCAGTCGCACCCCTCCGGCGCCGTCGTCCTCGACCCCGAGCGGGCGATCGAGGGGAGGGGGTGAGGCCAGGCGCACCGTGACCGCGGCACCCGCCGGCGCCGCGGCGTGCTCGGCGAGCGCGCCGCTCACCCAGCCCCCGTTGCCGGACTCGGGCGGTCCCTGGAAGCGGCGGTCGACGGTGAGGCTCATCCCGCCAACCTACCCAGCCGCGCATCGGCCGTCGCCCCCCGATGACACGATGGACGGCGATGAGCACGCCACCCGGCGGCCGGCCCGACGCCGCCGCCGACTTCTCGCTACGCCGCATCGCCCTCCCCGCGTTCGGGCCCTCGGCCCTCGCCTCGGTCGGAACGGGTGCGGTCATGCCGGTCATCGCGCTCTCGGCGCGCGGCCTCGGCGCGTCGGTCGCCCTCGCCGCCCTCGCCGTCGCCGTCTCCTCGCTGGCCGAGCTCGTCGTCGCGCTGCCGGCCGGCGCCCTCGTCGCCCGGATCGGGGAGCGCCGCGCGCTCGTCCTCGCGGCCACCGTCGACGCCGCCGCCTCACTCGTCGCGATGGTGGCCCCGGGGCTGTTCGTGTTCGTCGCCGCCCTGGCCGTCCTCGGCCTGACCCAGGCCGTCTTCCTCCTGGCCCGTCAGGCGTACCTCACCGACGCGGCGCCGGTGCCCATGCGGGCCCGGGCGATGTCGACGCTCGGCGGGGTGCATCGGGTCGGGCTGTTCCTCGGGCCGTTCGTCGGTGCCCCGGTCATCGCCGTCTGGGGTCCGCAGGGCGCGTATGCCGTCTCGGCGGCCGCCGGGCTGCTCACCGTCCTCCTGGTCCGGGCGACCTTCGACGTGACGGCGGGCCATGAGGCGGCGACCCGCGAGGTGCGCCCGGTCCGGGTGCTCGACGTCGTCAGGTCGCAACGGCGCACGCTGCTGACCATCGGGATCGGCGTCCTCGTGATCGGGATCGCCCGGGCCACCCGGGTCGCCGTCGTCCCGCTGTGGGCCGAGTCGGTGGGGCTCTCGGCCGCGCAGACCTCCCTCGTCTTCGGGGTCGCCGGCGGGATCGAGATGCTCCTGTTCTATCCCGCCGGGTCGGTCATGGACCGCTTCGGCCGGGTGTGGGTCGCCGTGCCGACCGTCGTCGTCCTCGGCCTCGGCACGATGGTCCTCCCGCTCACCACCGGGCTGGTCGGCGTCGGCGCGGTGGCCGTCGCGATGGGCATCGGCTCCGGGCTCGGCTCCGGGCTCGTCATGACCCTCGGGGCCGACGTGGCGCCGCTCGAGGGCCGGGCCCAGTTCCTCGGCGCGTGGCGACTTCTCGCGCTCGTCGGGGCGAACGGCGGGCCGCTGCTCGTCAGCCTCGTCGCGACGCTCGCCGGGCTGGCGCTCGCCTGCGTCGGCGTCGGGGGCCTCGTCGTCCTCGGTGGGCTCTGGCTGGCCCGGTGGGTGCCGGCCTACGACCCGCAGACCGGTCTCCCGGCGCGACCCGAGCACGTCCTGACGTGAACCTCGTGCTCGATCGCGTCAGGTAATGAGAGGCTTACCTCGTGAGCGACCTCATCGACACCACGGAGATGTACCTCCGCACCATCTACGAGCTCGAGGAGGAGGGGATCGTCCCCCTCCGCGCCCGGATCGCCGAGCGGCTCGGCCACTCCGGGCCCGACCGTCTCGCAGACGGTGGCGCGGATGGAGCGCGACGGACTTCTCGCCGTCCAGGGCGACCGGCACATCGAGCTCTCCGACGAGGGCCGGCAGGTGGCGACCCGGGTCATGCGCAAGCACCGGCTGGCCGAGCGGCTCCTCGTCGACGTGATCGGGCTGGAGTGGGAGTTCGTCCACGACGAGGCCTGCCGGTGGGAGCACGTCATGTCCGACCGGGTCGAGCGCAAGATCCTCGCCCTGCTCGGCGACCGCCGAGAGTCGCCCTACGGCAACCCCATCCCGGGCCTGGACGAGCTCGGCGACGCCGGGGAGTCGATCGAGTTCCGAAGCGGCCTGACGACCCTTGCCGCCGTCGCAGACACCCAGCCGGTCACCGTCCAGGTCCGCCGGATCGGGGAGCCGGTCCAGGTCGACCACGACGCGCTCACCCTGCTGACCGCGGCCGGGCTGCTCCCCGGCCAGCCGGCCCGGGTCCGGCGCGAGGGCGGCCGGGTCATCGCGACCCGGGACGGCGCCGACGAGACGAGTGGGGTCTCGCTCCCGGACGATATCGCCGTCCACGTCTTCGTCTCCGCCGAGTAGCCCGCCGCGAGGGTCGTTCCGGCGCCCGGGGGACACCGGCGCCGGGCGGGTGCCACTTTCGCGGCCGGCGCACGACACGTGACAGTGCAGCGGTCGGCTGGCTACCGTGGGGCCACCTCGACCGACCCGAAAGGCATTCCCTGGTGCCCCCAGTCCTCGTCGGCCGGTCCTCCCCGTGCCCGTGGTCGGCTTGCCGCGCGCCACGGCTCCGGTCGCCGCCGCGGGCCGCTGCGCTCGACGCTCGCCACCCGGCACGCCGTCAAGGGCGGGGTTGGCGCCGGCCTGACGGCGGGGGTGGCCGCGATCCTCCTCGTCCCCTCTCCGAGCGTCGCCGAGACCCGGCGCGGCGCGACGAGCACCGCCGGGCGCATCGACCCGGCGCTCGCGCGACACGCGCCCGGCCGCGCCGCCCGGGGCGGGACGCGGGCGGGCCGCGCGGCGGCCACGTCCCCCGTGGCGATCAGCGCCCCGCCGGCCGTCGCCGCCCTCGCTCCCGACCGGACCGGGGTGTCCGGTCTGCGGGCGGTGCCTCGGGCCGCGGCGCCGAAGCCCGCGCCAACGCCGGCGTCGGTGCCCGCGTTCTCCACCGACGCGTTTGCCGCGCAGGCGGCCGCGCTCGGGCTAGGCCCGCATGCGTCCGCCTGTTACTCGGCCGTCCGGTCGACCTTCGGGATCGCGACGATCGGCGGATACCGCCCGGGTGACAGCGGCGACCACGGTGCCGGCCGGGCGGTCGACATCATGATCTCCGGCCGCGGCCAGGGCGATGCGGTGGCGGCCTTCGTCCAGGCCCACGCCGCCGCGTTCCACGTGACCTACGTCATCTGGCGGCAGCGGATCTGGTTTCCCGGCTCCGCGACGTGGCGGCCGATGGCCGACCGTGGCTCCATCACGGCCAACCACGAGGACCACGTCCACGTCTCGGTCGGCTGAGCAGGTAGCCCCGGTGCTGGGTGGGGTGGATGTGACCGGTGGGAAAGCGTTCTCACCGACGGGTGCCCGGCCGGTCCGTCGGTGCAGCCGGGCGGATGCGTCCCGGTGTGGGGAACCGAATCCACCACGCCGTGACCCAAATGTGACATCCCCTGAGGGGTTGTGTACCGTGGTCGAGGTTCGTTCACCCCTGGGACGAGCTCACGAAGCCGGATCGCCGAATCCTGCCACCGGTTCCGTGGACACGACGTATGCCGCTGGCAGGAGCGGGGGACCCACTTCCGGGGCCGTCTCCACGAGGCCCCTCGGGGTGAAGTCCCGCCGGATGCCCCCATCCGGTCGGACCGGGCAGAACCTCAGCCCGAACCCGACAGCTCACTTCGTAGGCGACGAGAGGTTCACCGTGGCTGACTCCCCCCTGTCCGGCCGTCACCGTTCGCCGGGTCGGTACAACCCCCTGTCCGAGATCGCCGTCATCGTCTCCCGCGCCGGGGAGTCCAGCGTCAAGGCCTCCGCCGTCCTGGCCGCCTCCGGCGGCCTCGTGGCGACCTTCGCCCTTCCGGCCCACGCCGCGGAGAAGGCGGCCGCGGCCCCGGCCACGGCGAGTGCCCAGGCCGTCAACGACGCCCCCGCGCTCATCGCCCCCGCCACCGTCGCACCGGTCAAGACCGAGACGGTCGGGGTCGCCGGCCTCAAGGCGGTGGCCAAGCCCAAGCCGAAGCCGAGGCCGACGCCGAAGCCGGTGATCACCCGGGTCGCCACCGCGAGCGTCGCGCGCTCGGCCTACCGGGCCCCGATCCACAACATCCCGCAGTCCTCGAGCCAGATCGTCAACATCGCGCGTGGGCTGCTCGGCATCCCCTACGTCTACGGCGGCGAGTCGCTCTCCGGCTTCGACTGCTCCGGCTTCACCCAGTACGTCTACGCCAAGGCCGGCATCTCCATCCCCCGCACGGCCTCGGCGCAGCAGGCGGCGGCGGCCAGGGTCTCCAACCCCCAGCCCGGCGACCTGATCTTCTTCGGCTCCCCGGCCTGGCACGTCGGCATCTACGTCGGCAACGGCATGATGATCGACGCCGCGCACACCGGGACGGTCACCGACGTGCGGGCCATCTACTCCGGCGTCAGCGGCTACGGCCGGTTCTGATCCCCTGCCAGCGGCGCCCTGCGCGCCTCGACGACGCCCCGGCCGACTCGGCCGGGGCGTCGTCGCGTCCGGCCCACCGGGGCCGGCGACGGCGTCACGTGCTTTGATGGAGCGCATGGCCTCCATCGCGCTCGACGTCTGGGTCGACCTGATCTCGCCGACGTGCTACGTCGCGAAGCGGCGGCTCGAGGCCGCCATCGCGGCCAGCCCCCACCCCGCAGAGGTGAGCGTCGTCTACCGGTCCTTCGAGCTCGACCCAGACGCCCCGCGCGGTGGCGAGGGGACGGCCTTCGCCCAGCAGGCCCGACTGCACGGGGTGAGCGAGGAGGAGGCGCGGGTGCTGCTCGAGTCGATCGTCATCGACGCGCGGCCCGATGGCATCGTCATCGACCTCGACGCACTGCGCCCGGTCAACACCCTCGACGCCCACCGGCTGCTCGCCGCCGCCCTCGACCTCGGCGGGCCGGCCCTGCAGTCGGCAGCCCTCGAGCGGCTCTACGCCGCGTACCTCGCCGAGGGTAAGGCGATCGACGACCCCGCCGTGCTCCTTCGCCTCGGTGCCGAGGCCGGCCTGGACGAGCGCCGGCTCGGGACGGCCCTCACCGGCGATGACTATCTCGAGGCGGTCCGGGCCGACGAGGCTGCGGCGGCCGAGGCCGGCGTCACCTCGGTCCCGTTCGTCATGGCCTCCGGTCAGCCCGCCTCCGCCGGTCCACAGACGGTCGAGGGATTTGCGCGCGTGCTGGGGCTTGCGTCCGGCCAGATGTAGGCTAGCCTTACCTACAGTTCAGCGGGCTCCGAGCCTCATTCCGAACGCCGATCAGGCAGACGGTCTACCGCTGGGCGGCCGAGCCGGGAGGTCGTCCGACGGTAGGGGGGAGGGCCGATGCACCAGGGGTGGGATTGGGAGCATCGGCCCGAGGTTCGGACCCGCTGACTGGCGTCCGGGCCGCCGCGGGGAGTGCTGCACGGCGTCTGCAGTGCCGACCTGAAGGCGGCGAGCAGCGCGTCGCTGAACAGGACGAACCGCACGAGTCGCGGCCCCTCGTCCGCCGCAACCCCGTCCCGGACCGCCGTCGTCGCGATCCGTGCCACGTCCCTCGCCGACCAGCCGTAGATGCCCGCGCTCACCGCCGGAACGGCGAGCGAGCGGGCTCCGAGGTCCCGGGCCACGGCCAGCGAGCGGATGAAGCAGGACCGGAGCAGGGCGGGGTCGGTCTGGCCGGCGTTCCGGTTCGGCCCGACCGTGTGGATGACCCAGGTTGCCGGCAGGTCGCCCGCGCCGGTCGCGACCGCCTCGCCGACCGGGAGGCCGTCGGGGTACCGGGTGCCGCGCAGCCGTCGACACTCCTCGAGGAGGGCGGGTCCGGCCGCCGCGTGGATGGCACCGTCGACACCTCCCCCGCCGAGCAGGCTGGAGTTGGCCGCGTTGACGATCGCGTCGACCCGCTCGGTCGTGATGTCGCCTCGGACACACTCGATGGTTGCCGCCATCACCTCAGCGTATGCCGCCGCCCTCCCTCGGCGACGCCGCTGGAGCGCGGCTCAGGGGGCCGGGACGGCGAACGGAGCGCCGGTCATCCGCTCGCACGCCGCCCACAGCGCCGCCGCGGTCTCCCGGTCGTGCGAGGCGGCACTCGAGCCGACCGGGCGGGGGTGCCCGCGCTGCTCGCCGAGGCCGTCCGGCCCGACGAAGGTGCCGCCGGGCAGGTCGGGCACGCTCGCGGCATACAGCTGCGGCAGCGCACCCATCTCGGCGCTCTGGGCGATGACCCGGTTCATCCACTCCATCGCCGTCGCCTGCCAGCCACCGGAGTGGGACTGCAGGTTCGTCGCGGCATACCCGGGGTGGGCGGACATCGAGCGGAGGAGCGAACCGGCCGCGGTGAGCCGGCGCTGCAGCTCGTAGGCGAACATGAGGTCGCCGAGCTTGGACTGGGCGTACGCGAGCCAGCCGTTGTAGCGGCGCCGCTCCCAGTTGAGGTCGTCCAGAGCGATCGAGCCGATCCGGTGGACGCCGGAGGACAGCGTGACGACCCGGTCGGTGATCCGGGGCAGGAGGAGACCGGTGAGGAGGAAGGGGCCGAGCAGGTTCGTCGCCAACTGGCTCTCGTAGCCCTCGGCGGTGCGGGCGAGGGGGACGTTCATGATCCCGGCGTTGTTGACGAGGACGTCGACCGGGCCGCCGAGGTCCGCCGCGAAGGCACGGACTGAGGCGAGGTCGGCGAGGTCGAGGTGCCGGACCTCGGTCGTGCCGGACATGCTCGCGCGAGCCTGCTCACCGCTCTCGACGTTGCGGCACGCGAGCACGACGCGGGCACCGCGCGCGGCGAGCTCGCGGGCGGTCACGAGGCCGAGCCCGGAGTTCGCGCCGGTGACGACGATCGTGCGGCCACTCTGGTCGGGGATGCTGTCCGGGGTCCACGCAGTCATACCCCTAGTCTGCGACCTCGGTCCGGCCCGAGCCCACCCGGGTGCTGCCCGGAGCCGATCGGGAGCCCTAGGCTGCCGCCATGAACGACGTGGCCTACGACCTCAAGGACCAGCTGCGCACCGTCGAGGAGGGGCTGCTGGAGGGGGAGAGCCTGTATGCCGTCTACGACGGCAAGGGGGCCGGGACCGGCTTCATCGGGCTGACCGACCTACGAGTCATCCTCCAGGACGAGTCGTACGTCGGCGGCAACATCGCCCTGACGTCACTGCCGTACCGCCGGATCTTCTCGGTCTCGCTGGTCTCGAACAGGTCGGTGTTCGGCCGCTGGGTCGAGGCCTCGACGCTGGCGGTCGCGGCGGGGGACGTGACGTACGAGATCGAGATGCGCGGCCACGACAAGGCCCGGCACGCCCACGACCTCATCCTCCACTTCATCACCCGCGGCTGAGCGCGCGGACGGCGCGCAGCGGACGGTGCGCGGACGGCCACGGCACGGGCCGCTCGGACCGCCGTGGGTGCGGACCGCCGTGGGGTCGGACCGGCCTCGGTGCCACCCGGCCGGCGCTCAGGAGGCCAGCCGGCCCCGCTGGTACGCCGTGAGGTTCTCGGCGAGGATGGCGCGCAGCGGGGCGACATCCTCGTCGGCGTAGCGGTCGAAGGTCGCCAGGAGGTCCTCGATCTGCGCCGGTGTCGAGTACGTGGCGAGGTCCCGCTCCAGCCGGCGCGCCGCCTCGCGGATGGCGCGGCGCTCCCGCAGCTCGACCGCGACCGCCGAGACGAGGCGGTGGATGGAGGGGACCGGGAGGGCGAGCGGGTGGGTGATCGTTGCCATGGCTCCAGTGTGACAATCATCGAACGATGCGTCTAATGCCTCAATCTCATCAAAAGCATGCGCTAGCGTTATCAATATGGACACCGAGGTGCTGCGCTGGTTCCAGCAGGTCGCCGACGGCGTCACGGTGACCGAGGTGAGCGACGTCTACGGCGTGAGCCAGCCCGCCGTGTCCCGGGCGCTGGCCCGGCTCGAGGGGGAGGTCGGCGCCCCGCTGCTTCGGCGTTCGGGCCGGGTGCTGCGGCTCACCCACGCCGGCGCGGCCTTCAAGCGGCACGTCGACGCGCTCATCGTCGACCTCGACGACGGGCTGGCCGCCGTCACCGAGCTCGTCGACCCCGAACGTGGCCTCGTTGGCGTCGCCTACCAGCTCTCGCTCGGCACGTGGCTCGTCCCCGCCGTCATCGCCGGCTTCCGGCGCGAGCACCCCGGCGTGCAGTTCGCCCTCCATCTCGCCGAGGAGGTGGGCGACCGGTCGGTGTCGCTCTCGTCCGGGGTGGTCGACCTCGAGATCACCGCCCGGCGGGTCCGCCGGCCGGATGTGCGGTGGCGCCGGCTGTTCACCGACCCGCTCTACCTCGCCGTCGCACCCTCGCACCCGCTCGCCGGGCGGGAGGCGGTGCGGCTGGCGGAGGCCGCGGGGGAGGCGTTCGTCCTGGTCCGCCGGGGCTGGCCGCTGCGCGAGCAGGTCGAGCGGCTCTGCGCGAGCGCCGGGTTCGAGGTCGAGCCGGCCCTCGAGGCCGACGACCTGCCCACGGTCCGCGGCCTCGTCGCCGCCGGGCTCGGGGTCGGCGTCACTCCGGCGCTGGGGGAGGATGCCGGCGGGACGGCCCGGGGCGGGGTGCGCCTGGTCCCGATCGAGGACGACGGAGCGACGCGCGAGGTCGGCGTCGCGTGGTCCGCCGAGCGCCGCCTCCTGCCGTCGGCGGAGCTGTTCCGGCGCTACCTGCTGCGGGAGGCCAGCCGCCACCCCCGCGCCGGCCCCGCCGCCCCGTCGCCCGACGCCGATGCGACCCGGTCCACAGCGGGGACATAGCCTGCGTCCAGCGTTCGTGCAGCGGGCCCCGCCACGCTCACTGCTCATGAACCGGCACGAGATCGTCGCCCGCGCCGAGGCGCTCACCCTCGACCGATGGCAGGTGGGCGAGACCGTCGCCGAGGCCCTCGGAACCGCAGACCGGCCCGACCCGGTGCTTCCCCGCGGCGGCGGACCCGCCGGCAACGCCCGGCTCACGGCGTGGGTGGGCCTCGTGCTCTTCGTCCTCCTCGCCATCGAGGGCATCACCCTCATCGACATCCACGGCCTCATCTCGTGGCACATCGTCGTCGGCGTCCTCATCATCGGCCCGGTCGCCCTCAAGCTCGCCAGCACGGGGTGGCGGATGGTCCGCTACTACGCGGGCAGCCGCGTCTACCGGGCGGCGGGCGCGCCGCCGATGCCGCTGCGCCTCATCGGGCCGCTGGTCATCCTCTCGACCCTCGCGCTGCTCGCCACCGGGGTGGCGATCGCCCTCATCGGGCCGGACACCGCGCGGGCCGGGCTCGCGGGGACCCCGATCAGCCCGCTGTTCCTGCACCAGGCGTCGTTCGCCGTCTGGATCGTCGTCACGACCGTCCACGTCCTCGGCCGCCTCGCCCCGGCCGTGCGGATCATCACCGGCCGGGCCGTCGGTGCCGTCTCCGTGCCCGGCGGGCTCGTCCGCGGGGTGCTCATCGCGGTCGCCGGCGGGGCCGCCGTGTGGCTTGCCGTCGTCATCCTTGCCGACTCCTCGGCCTGGCTGAACGACGTGTTCTTCCACCACTGAGCCGGCGGGGGCGTCGAGACCGACGGCCCACCGCGCCGGCACACCGCCTCAGCCGCCCCCACCGCGCCGCAGAGCCCGCCACAGCCACGTCGACGGCACCTGGCGACCCGTCGCGACGTACTCGACCGCGGCGTCGTAGAACAGGGTGGCCGTCATGGCGTCGTGCGCCGACTCGCGACCGGCCATGAGGACGACGTCGCCGACCCGGAGCGCCCCGTCGAGGTCGGGCAGGAAGGTCGTCTCCTCGCCCCGGATGAGGACGAGGGGGATCGCGGCCAGCGATCGGCCCCGGTCGTCGGGGTCGCGCAGGACGTCGCCGAGGGCGAGCTCGTGCCGGGCCAGCCACCGGACGAGCGCCGGCGCCTCGGCGGGCGTGACGATGAGCCGGAGCGGGTGCGGGGCCCGGGGGCCGACCCGAGCGGTGATCCGGGTCAGGGTGTCCACCGCCCAGCCGTCCGGCTGCTGGAGGATGTGGTCGATGAACGACCACGAGATCGGGGTGATGACCCTGGCGAGCGTCTCTCGTGCCACGAGCTCGGTGGGGATGAAGACGGAGTCCAGGTCGAGCGCCTGGATGAGTGGGGCGCTCGACGGAGCCTTCTGCCGCGCGACGAGGTAGATGCCCGGGTCGCTGAGCCGGGCGTGGGCGGCGAGCGAGAGGTTCGTCGTGTCCCGCTCGGTCCCCGCCACGAACCCGACGATCCCGGTGACGTCGGGATCGCCGTCGGCCGGGTCCGCCATCGTCACGTCGAGCCCGGCCCGGCGCAGATCGGCGGTCACCTCCTCGCCGAACTGCCCGTCGGCGCAGACGATCCACCGTCCGTCCGCCAGGCCCTCGCGCCGCTCCGGCAGCGGTGACCCGGCCGGGCTCATGAGCCAGGTCGCGAGCCGGTAGGTCGTCGGCCGCCGCAGGGCGAGGACGAGGTAGCCACCGAACCGGTCGTAGGGGTTGATGACCGCTTGGGGGGCGAAGTCGTGCATGTGCTCCTCGACGGCCCGGTCGGCGCAGCGCGCGATGACCGGCAGGCCGGGGCGGACGAGGTTGGCCGCCATGACGACGGCCAGGTTGGCGTCGTCGTCGTCGGTAAGTGCGAGGACGCCCTCACAGCGCGGGTGGCCCAGGCCGGCGACCCCGAGCATCGCCGGGTTGTGGACGTCGGCGGCCAGGCCCGGCACATCGATCGAGAGCTGGTCCGCCGCGAGCGCCTCGATGCGCTCGCGGGTCTCGTCGAGCACGACGGCCCTGCGCCCGAGGCCGTCGAGGCCCTGACAGACGAGCTGCCCCGCATGGCCGTAGCCGGCGACGAGGAGGAAGGGCTCGTCGATCCGCCGCACCCTGCGTCGGAACTGCTGGAGGGCCAGGGCGTCCCGGAAGCCCTGGTCCTGCAGGAGCGAGAAGAGGGTGCCGATGGCATAGGCCCAGCCGATGACCGACCCGTAGATCGAGCCGGTCACCCACATCCGCTGCGCCGTCGTGAAGGCGTTGGGGAGCTCACCGAAGCCGATCGTCGTCGCCGTGTAGCTGATGAAGTAGAAGGCGTCGAAGACGGTCATCCGGGCCGGGTTCCCCTGGGCGTCCCGCCCGGGGATGATCGCCAGCCCCGCCACCGACACGGCGAAGATGACGACGAGGACGATGAGCGGGACCCGCATCCGGCGCAGGACGAGGAAGACCGCGTCGACGGCGGGGACCTCGGTCGGGACCGCCACCTCGGCGCGTCGCACGCTGCCCCGGGGCCGGCGGGACCCCGGGCGGGCGCTGAAGAGGAGGAGGGGGTTCACCACGACGGTCAGCGGCGCCGGAACGACACCGTCTCGATGACGAGCAGGACGACGGAGACGATGTTGGCGAACAAGGCACCGCCGGAGAGGGAGACGACGCTCGAGATCGCCTCGGTCGTGGGGGTGCCCGCGATCTGAGTGCCGTAGATCCACATGCCGGCCGCCGCGATGAGCTGGATGTCGGCGACGAGGCTCGTCGCGAGATGGACCGCGCCGATCTGGGTCCGGTCCCCGAACTTCAGCAGCGTTGCGATGATGTTGACGACGACGGCGAGGTAGAGCTCGTTGATGTTGTGGATGGCGGGGTCGGCGATGTCGCCGATGAAGAAGCCGAAGTTCAGCGTGGCCGCGAGCAGGACGAAGAACCCGAAGACCACCTTCTCGAGGTTCACGAACCCGAGGATATCGGCACGATCACGGGCCGGCGGGCTCCTCGCCGGTGCTCGCGATGTCCTCGGCGATGTCACGCAGGCGGCGGTTGTGGTGCTGGGAGAGGATGCGCAGCCGGTCGAACGCGTCGTCGGCACCGATCTTGTGCCGCTCCATGAGGATTCCCTTGGCCTGGCCGATGACGTCGCGGGAGTCCATCGCCTCGGCGAAGGACATCGCGATCCCGATCCGGGCGATGACCAGCCCGGCCACGGCGGCGAGGGGTGCCCCGGTCTGCTCGGCGTGCTCGGTCAGCGAGCCGATCGAGCGGGCGAGGACGGTGATCGACCCCGCGTTGTTGTCATCGACGATGACGGGGAAGGCGATGGCACTGACAATGCCGAGGTCGACGCAGGCGGGCGCGAGGACCGGGTAGCGCGGGTCGCTCGTGAGGTCGTCGGCCCGGACGATGGACAGCTGTGCGAGCGCGTCGAGGGTGGGCCCCTGGGCCGCGGCGACCTGCGCGGCATACAGGTCGCGGGCGGCCTCGTCGCTGGGGATGACGGTGGGCTCGTCCCGCGGCGGGGACAAGGTGGCGAGCACAGACTCGGCCCCTGGCACGACGTCGAGGGTGCGCTGCACCACCTGTCGTAACGCCTCCGTCGGGTCCGATAGCGCGGTCATCGACCGTACGAGCGCGCGGGGGCTCACGTGCTGTCCTGCCTTCCGTCGTCCGGGCGGCTTTCGGGCCGGGGAGCCGGGTCCGCGGATGTCGAACCTCAGCGAGCCTAGGGAGGGCGGTCGGTGTGCGCACCACCCCTACGGGTGGAGTCTGTTTCCCGCCCGCGCGGGCGTCAACTGCTCGTCCGGGGCGCTCAGTTCTCGTGCGCCGGGGACGCTCTACTCTGCGGCGTCAGCCCCGCCCCCTTCCCGGTCCGCGGCCGGACGGACAGACTGGTCCGAGGGCGGGTCGGCCCGGCGCGGTGGCGCAGGGGCGGCCGGCTCACGATCCGAGGAGGATCCATGGCACTCGTCGTCGAGGGAACCGTGGCCGCGATGGCGCCCGGTGCCGAGAAGACCGTCGGGCCCGGGCGGGTCTGGCTGGGGGAGGACGGGACCGTCGCCGCCGTCACCGGCCCGGTGGACGCGGGTCCGGCGGCCTTCCCGGCCGATGCCCCTGTCGTCTCGGTCGGGACCTCGGTCATCTACCCGGGCCTTCTCGACCTGCACAGCCACCTCGGCTACAACACCCTCCCGCTGTGGACCGACCCCGGTCAGCGCGAGGGCTACCTCCACCACGACAGCTGGCCCGGGGAGCCGTCCTACCGCCCGGACGTCTCCTGGCCGGCGTGGACCCTCGCGAATGGGGCGCCCGAGTCGCTCCTCGCCTATGTCCAGGTGCGGGCGCTGGCGGGTGGGACCACATCGATCCAGGGCTGGCCGTCGATGAGCCGGTCCCCGACGAACAGGCTGGTGCGGTGCGTCGACGCGGACCGGGTCGGGCCGCTCCCGGACCCGGTCCGGGTCTCGGCCCTCACCCTCGAGGCCGGCGACCTCCGCTCCCGGCGGGCGTCGATGGAGGACGGGGCGATCTTCGTCTACCACTGCTCCGAGGGGCAGGTCGGCTCGATCGTCGTCCGCGAGTTCGCCGACCTCGACGCCGAGGCCTGCCTGCGCCCGTCGATGGTGTGCATCCACACCAACGCCCTCGAGGCGGCGGACTACCGCCGGTGGCGCACGGCGGCGCGGGCGCGCAGCGCCCGGCGTCCGTACGGCTACGTCGTCTGGTCGCCGTTCTCCAACCTGTGGCTCTACGGCTCGACGACCGACGTACCCGGCGCTCGCGCGGCGGGTCTGGAGGTCTGCCTCGGCACCGACTGGGGGCCCTCCGGCACCCACAACCTGCTCGGCGAGGCCAAGGTCGCCCGGCTGTGGTCCGACGCGCAGGGGTGGGGGCTCAGCGACGCCGACATCGTCTCGATGCTGACCTGTGCCCCCGGCGATGCCCTCGCGCGCGCGTGGGGCTCGTCCGTCGGACGGCTCGTCCCCGGCGGGCTCGGGGACCTCGTCGTGGTCGCCCAGCGTCGCGCCGACCCGTGGGCCAGCCTCGTCGCGGCCCGGGAGCGCGACATCGAGCTCGTCGTCGTCGGCGGGCGCCCCCGGTGGGGGACGACACCCCTCATGCGGGCGGCCGGCGCCCGGGACGCCGTCTCGGTGCGGATCGGGTCGGCCTACCGCCGGGTGGCCCTCGTGCGTCCGGACGACCCCAGCACCCCGTGGCCCTGGTCGGATGTCCTCGCCCGGCTCGACGCCGTCCGGGAGGCCGCGCGCGTCACCCCGCCGAGCGGCCCTGGTGGCGCTCGGCGTCGTCGCGGCGCCGAGCGGCCCTCCGCGGACCCGGAGGGGACCCCACCCATCACGGTGAACCTCGACATGCCCGGTGGGCTCCGCACCCGGGCGGGCCCGCCGCCGAAGGGCCAGACGCTCGACATCCCGCGCATCGAACGCATCTACCACGACACGACCTGGCTGCGGACGGTGGCGAGGGGCGGCTTCCACGCCGGCGCCCTCGATGACCTCGCCGCGGCATTCCGCTGATCCGCCGCCGCGAGTCGCCTGCTCCACCCGTCCGAAGAGGAGGTCGCCCGATGGCGGTTCCCGTGACGCACATCCGGCGTCGGCAGCACGGCGTCGGCCTCGACCGCTTCCTCGCCGGCAACCGCGGCGCACGCGCCCAGCTCGAGGCGGCGCTCGGGCGCCGGGAGCAGGAGCAGGTCGTCGAGACCTTCATCCGGCTCCTCGACGGCCTCTACGCCCATCTCCCGCTCAAGCGGTCGATGTACGGCCTCGACCCGATCCAGCAGCTGCGGCTGCTCCAACAGCGACTCGACGGCAGCGGTCCCGACGCCCCGCTCAGTGCGGTCGAGTTCCACGGCCGGCTGGCCACCATCATCACCGGCCTGCGGGACGCGCACACCCGCTATGTCGGGCCGGCGTTCCTCGAGGGCCGGATCGCGATGCTGCCCTTCCTCGTCGAGGCGTACGGACCGTGGAGCGCTCCTCGGTACATCGTCTCGAAGATGCTCCAGGACCCAGGGTCGACGTCGGCGCCGGCGGGCCCCTTCCGCGAGGGAGTCGAGATCACGACGTGGAACGCCGTGCCGATGGACCGGGCCGTCAACCGCCATGCCGACGAGGAGACCGGTGGCCGGCCGGACAGCCGGCGGATGCGCGCCCTGGAGTCGATGACGCTGCGGGCGCTGCAGTTCGGGCCGCCGCCCGATGAGCTGTGGGTCGACATCGGATACGTCGACCTCGACGGTGGCCACCGGACGCAGCGGATGACCTGGCGGGTCGTCGAGCCGGGAGCCGCGACGACCACGGGCCGCGGCGCCGGTGGCGAGGCCGGGCACCGGTTCGCCATCGACCCGGTGAGCGAGGTGCACCGGCACGCCAAGAAGCTCCTCTTCAAGCCGGATGTCTGGTACGCAGACGCCACCGAGACGGCCCCACCAGGGCCCGGTGAGGTCGCGGACGGCGAGTGGATCCCCACCCCGATGCGGGACCTCCTCGCCGCCAAGGTCGTCGCCTCCCGGGGGCGCCGGCTGGGCTACCTCAGGCTGTGGAGCTTCGACGTGGCCGACGACGACGCCTACCTCGCCGAGGTCATCCGGCTGCTCCGCCTCCTGCCGGACCGAGGGCTCATCATCGACGTGCGCGCCAACCCCGGTGGACTCATCTGGGCGGCCGAGCGGATGCTCCAGCTGCTCACTCCGACCCCCATCGCGCCGAACGGGTTCTCGCTGCTGTCCTCCGCCCTCACCCGCGAGCTGGCGAACGCCGGCCAGAACCGGCCGGACTTCGACCCGTGGACGACGAGCCTCGGGGAGGCGGTGTCGACCGGCGAGCTCTACTCCTCGGCCGTACCGATCACGCCACCCGGGCGCTGCAACGACATCGGGCAGGTCTACGGCGGGCCGGTCGTCGCCGTCGCCGACCCGAACACCTACAGCGCCGGTGACCTCTTCGCCGCCGGCTTCGTCGACAACGGCATCGGCCAGCTCATCTGCGTCGGCTCGGCGACCGGCGGCGGTGGCGCGAACGTCTGGACCGCGCACGACGTCTCGCGGGCCCTCGTCGGCACGTCCCACGAGATCGGCGCCCTCCCGGCGGGGATCGACTACACGATGTCGGTCCGGCGGGCGACCCGCTCCGGCCCGGCCGTCGGGACCTCGATCGAGGACGTCGGCATCCACGGCACGGCGCGCCCGTACGCGATGACCCACCGGGACCTGACCGGTTCCAACCGCGACCTCATCGCGTCCGCCGCCAGGGTCCTCCTGGCGGCCCCGTGGACCTCGATGACGGTGGGCCCGCCCACGACCGGGGGTGAGCCGCTCACCGTCCACACCCGCGGCGTCGAGATGCTCGACGTGCTGGTCGACGGCGCCTTCCAGCCCACCCGCGCGGTGAGTGGCCGAGCGACGCGGTTCGACCTGCCCGGCGGCTGGTCGACGCTCGAGGTGCGTGGGCGGTCCACCGGCCGGCTCGTCCAGCGCCGGGTCCTGCATGCCGGCGACCCGTGACGTCCGCGCGGGAGATGGGTCCCGATGAGGCGGCGGTATGCCGCGGGCGGCCGCGCGCGGCATACCCGTCGGTCGTCCTACAGGGAGCCGACGACGGCCTCGTCCGCGGCCGACAGCGGTGGCGGCGCCAGCTCGTTCGCCCAGCCGGGCAGGTAGACCTTGAGGTAGTCCGCAGCCGGCCGGCCGCTCGTCCGGTCGGTCGGCCTGCTGGCACGGTCACCGGACGTGCCGACCCACAGCGGGGTGCCGAAGGGGAGGTCGGCCGGGGGGATCCGGCCACGTCCGGTCGGCATCGCGCGGCTCGGCGAGGCGAGATCCCTGCGGTAGTCGAGCCGGGCGAGGTCCTCGAGGACGGACTGCCACTGGCCGCGGGCGGAGGATGACCACCTCCGCAGGCCCAGCACCGGCAGGCCGGCCGGCGCCACCCGACCCGCGAGCCGCGCGGCGCCGGGGCCGAGGGTGAGCAGGGCCGCGAGCCCGTGGTTGGCGGCGCTGACCCGACGCAGGACCTCGGTGTGGAGGGCCTGCACCCTCGGGTGGTCGACGAGGGCGGTGCGCCGGGCGGTGTCGAGGTCGCTGATGTCGACGGGGACGGTGCGAAGGATGAGGTAGCGACGGGTCAGTCCGGCCGCCGTGAGCCAGGCCTGCAGCCGCTGGCCGGCCTCGCCACACAACGCGCGCCCGGCGAAGAGGTCATCGGGGGACTCGGGGTCGGCGAGGACGACGACGCTGACCGACGTGAAGCGGCCGCGGTAGATCGCGCCCACGCCGAACGATGGGGAGGACGTGACGCCGAGCGCCGCGAAGTCCGGCCAGCCGAGGCCCCTCTCCCCGCCCATGAGGAGCCGGGCATACGACGAGGAGGGGCCCTTGTCGTAGTCGTGGGAGGAATGCCGCGGCGGCTCGACCGGGATGTCCCCCGGCTCGTCCGCGTAGCCGTCCGTGCTGCCGATCCCGGTGTAGGAGTACGACAGCGAGGCGCCGGAGGCGTTGTACTTCCCCTGTGCCGAGAAGAGCTGGATGCTGCGCTGTCCGTCGCCGCGGTTCGAGGAGGTGGCTCCCCGACCCAGGCGCGGGCACGTGCCGAAGGGGAGGTCGGCAAACGGGACGGGGTCGCTCCCGTAGCCGAACGGCGCGGCGAGGTCGCGGTGGGCGCCGCGGTCGGCCGGCAGCCAGCCGGCGTCGGCGTCGACCCAGTCGCGGACCCGCCCGGCGGCCCGGAGGAAGTCGGCGGTGATCGCCGCGCCGCCACCGCCGGTGATGCCACCGGGGTGGAGCACGCCGAGGAACCGGATGCCGGCGAGCGGTCCGCCGCACCTCGCCGCGTCCAGCCGGGCTGGGTCGGCACTGCCACCGTGCGAGGCCACCCAGGTCGCGACCGACTCCTTGGCCGCCTCGCCGACGGCGACGACGAGGCGAAGGTCCCCCTCGGCGACCGTGTCGAAGAGGGCGTGCCGGTGGATGACGATCGGCGAGAGCGGATCCTGCGCGAGCCCGGTCAGGGATGAGGTGTACTGCCCGAAGATCGGGTAGACGAACGTGTTCATGAACAGGTAGGAGCGCGTGATCCCGAGATGGGCGAGCAGGTGCTGCATCCGCGCCCCGGTGCCTCCCGTGAACGAGCGGTGCGACAGCGACTCGTCCTGGGCCCCCTCCTGGCCGACGACGAGGACCCGGGCGGAGCCGTCCAGCCGACCTCGGTAGAACATCGGGCCGAAGTGCCAGCGGAAGGCCTCGCGCCCCGTCACTGCCCTGCCGATTCCGCGGTAGTTGGGGGTGGCGGCGAACAGCTCCGGCCACCCGCTCGTCTTGTTGGGCCCGCGGTCGTAGTCCCAGGGGTTCCCTCGCGGATCTGCCATGGCCACTCGCCAGCCTTCGCGGTCAGCGGCCGACGGTCGGCCGGAGGCGCAGCCGGGTGCCTCCACCGGCCCGTGGGCCCGACGGGTATGGCGATCTCGGTCGAGGTCGTCGTGCCGTCAGGGTATCCGCGCCGGGCGGCCCGTGGCGGCCCACGCGGTCGGCGCAGGTGCGTCCCCGCGCCTGTCCCACCTGCCGCGGCCCGGCTAGCCTGGGCGCATGGCGGACGACTTCGAGGCGGCCGTGGCAACGGTGCCGACCCTGACGAAGGACCCCGGGCCGAAGGTCAAGCTGACCCTCTACGCCCTCTACAAGCAGGCGACGGTCGGGGACGTCTCCGGCAGGCGGCCCGGCTTCACCGACATGGTGGGGCGCGCCAAGTACGACGCCTGGGCGGCGCTCGCCGGCACGTCGAGCGAGGACGCCAAGGCGCAGTACGTCGCGGCGGTCGCCGAGCTGCAGGCGGTCGAGTAGTACGCGCACGCGGCGCCGGGGTGCTGGCACCACCTCGACGCGGGCCTCGGCGCCCCTGACGTGGCCCACCGTCTCCGCGAGGATGCGACGAGACGGAAGGAGTGGCCGGGTGCGCGCAAGCACGAACGTCGCATCATCGATGGCGCTGGCGCCCTATGGTCGGTCCATGGACGTCGGTGAGGCCGCGTCGCGCGCGGCCCGCAACAGCGTGCGGGTCTTCATCGTCCTGGACCGTCGCTCGGTGTTCGTCGCCATCGCGGCAGTCGTCGCCATCCAGGTCGTCGTCGTCCACGACGCTGCGGTCTACCGCATCTACCCGTTCCTCCTCGTCCACGCCGTCCTGCTCACCGTGGCGGACCGTCTGCTCGACCGTGGCTCGCTCACCGTCGCCCTCGCGCTCGTCGCCTCCTCGAACTGGGCCGTGGCGGTGGCCGTCGTCTGGATGATGCCCTGGATGCTCGGCGTCATGGTGCTGACGGTCCTCATGCCGCTCGTCCTCGCGGCCCCGTACGTCCGCGACGGCGAGCTCGGTGCGTTCCTCGCGCTGGGCGCTCTGGCCCTGGCCGCGATCGGCGCGATCGGCGTTGCCCACGCGGGACGGGGCATCTTCACCGATATCGACGACGGGGTGAAGCTCGCGGTCGTCGTGGCGGGCCTGGTCGGCCACAGCATCCCCCTCGGCCTGCTCGTGCGGCAGTCCAACCAGTCCTACCGGCGGGCGGCCGAGGACGCGGTCCGGCTCCAGCGCCAGATCGAGGAGTCCCGACGCCGGATCGTCGGCGCCGCCGATGCCGAACGCGGGCGGATCGAGCGGGACCTTCACGACGGCGCTCAGCAGCACCTCGTCGCGGTCGGTCTCACCCTGCGGCGGCTGGCGACCCACCGCCGCTAAGGGGCCCGCATCGACGCCGGCGCCCTCGACGCCGTCGTCAGCGAGGTCGACGCCGCGATGGCCGAACTGCGCGACCTGGCCCATGGGCTCTACCCGCCGCTGCTCGAGATGCGCGGCCTCTCCGCCGCGGTCACCGCCGTGGCCAGGCGGCATACCGGGCAGGTCCACGTCGACGTCGAGACGACGGTGCGTTCGACCGGCAGATCGAGTCCGCGGTCTACTTCTGCTGCACCGAGTCGCTGCAGAACATCACCAAGCACGCCCCCGAGGCGACCGCCCGCGTCGTCATCCGACACGCACGACGCACCGGGCTCGTTCTCACCGTGTCCCATGACGGACCCGGTTTCGCGCCCGAGGACGCCGCCGACGGGCGGGGCCTGGTCAACGTGGCCGACCGCGTGGGCAGCGTCGGCGGCACGTTGGAGGTCGCCTCGGCCGAGGGGATGGGCACGACGGTCACGGCGCAGTTCCCGGCCGCTCCCCTCCGCCGGCGCGCTGCGGAGGCGGCGTCGTGACCCGGGTCGTCCTGGCCGACGACAGCCTGCTCATCCGGCGGGGGATGCGCGCGCTGCTCGAGGACATCCCCGACGTCGAGGTCGTGGCCGAGTGCAGCGACGCGGACGAGCTCCTGGCCGCCGTCGACGAGCATCAGCCCGACGTCGTCGTCACCGACATCCGGATGCCGCCCGGACACAGCGACGAGGGGATCCGCGCGGCGCTGCAGATCCGGCGGGAGGCGCCGCGGACCGGCGTCGTCGTCCTCAGCCAGTACTCCGAGCCGGAGTACGTGCTCATGCTCTTCGAGAATGGCTCCGACGGCCTCGCCTACCTCCTCAAGGAGCGGATCGGCGACGTCGACCAGCTCGACCATGCCGTCGGGGCCGTCGCCGGCGGCGGGTCGTCGGTCGACCCCGAGATCATCGACGTCCTGGTCACCGGGAGGGCCACGGCGAGCGGGCCGCTCAGCCGGCTCACCCCGCGCGAGACCGAGGTGCTGGCCGCCATCGCCGAGGGTCTCAACAACACGGCGATCGCCGACCGGCTCGTCCTCAGCGACAAGGCCGTCGCCAAGCACATCAACAGCATCTTCGCCAAGCTCGACCTCGGCAGCTCCGACGACGTGCACCGGCGGGTCAAGGCCGTCCTGCTCTGGCTCTCGGGGTAGCCGGGGCGTGCCTGGCCATTCCTGACGGCCCTCGCCGATCTCGATTCGCCGAAACCTCATCGGAACGTCGGTGCTGCAGGGGTGCGATGAGATTTCGGCGGATCGAGGAGTATGCCGGCCGGCCGTGGCCCCGAGCGAGGTGTTAGGACACGGTCCCGTTGAGGAGGGTGATCTTCCCGCTGGTGTCCAGGCGCCAGGCCGACGTGGAGTCACAGACCCACCTGCCCGCGTTGCCGGCCGCCCGCCACTGTCGGGTCGCCACGCCGTCGACGAGGAAGGTGACCGCCATCGAGCCGGAGATGCAGGTCTTGGGGCGGTACCACAGCTCGATCCGGTTGTCGGTGTCCTGGCGGATCCAGGTCGTTATGTCGAGCCGCTGCGAGGTCTCGATCGCCTTCACGGCGGGGCCGTTGACGTAGAGGCTCGCGATGGCGCCGCCACCGAGGTCGATCTGCAGCTCGACCCTGCGCGGTTCGGCCGCGTGCGTGCAGACGAGGTCGGTCACCTTGGCGACGTCGGTGATCCGGAGCTTCGTGCCGTCGAGGGTGCGGAGCACCATCGTCAGCGGCTTCGCGGTGCTCGTGTCGACGGACTCGAGGAACTCGGCGATCCTGCCGGACGTGAGCGCGGCCTTGCCGGCGGCGAGCGCCTTGGCGTCGTTGCCTCCGATGACGTCGATCTGGGTCTCGGAGTCCTCGAGGATCTTCTTGTGCTTGGCGGCGACCTTCGCGTCCCCGGAGAAGCCGCCGTAGGAGCCGGAGATCGCCGCCTTGAGCGCGGTGGAGTCGACGCCCGAGGTGCTCGTCACCGTGAGGTAGACGACGCGGCCGTAGGTGACCGAGTCGACGATGACCGGTGGGTTGCCCTGGCCGACCCGGCTCTGGGATGCCAGCTGGTCGAGGTCGGCGGTCGTCACCGCCCCGGCAAAGTAGCTGCCCGCGTTGCGGATGCCGGAGCGGTCGACGCTGATGGTGAACATCGGCTGCATGAGTCGGGCGACGACGGTATGCCGCTCCTGCTTGCTCTTCTGCTCGAACGAGGAGCCGAAGCGGGCGCGCAGGCCGGGGGAGTCGTAGCGCAGGGAGACCCCCATGTCGAGGACGGCCTCCTCGTAGGAGCTCGCGGTGGACTGGCTGAGCCGGACGTCGGCGGGGACGACCGGCAGCCCGGTGAGCCGGGCATCGGCCGCCCGGACGAGCTCGCCGACCGCCTGCTGCAGCGTCGACGGGGTCGGCTTCCCGACCAGCACGGTGGGGGCGTCGGAGGCGAGGTCCACCCGCAGGGGCAGGGGCGCCCGGTCGAGGGGAAGGACCTGGAGGTCCCCCTGCTCGACCCGGTCCCCCTGGACGATGAGGCCCGGCAGGACGTCCCCGGAGAAGGGGAAGGTCGGGAACGTGTCGAAGCTGCCAGGCCTGACGAGCCGAGGCTGTGCGGACGGCGTGCAGGTGATCGCCTGCCGGTTCGCGTCGACCCAGTGGTCGGCCGTGAGGGCGCGGGTGTCCTCGAACGGTGCCCGCGCGCGGGGCGTCCAGGCGCCGTAGCCCTGCAGCGCCGTGACGACGGCGGGGTCGACCGGGGTGAGAGGCGGGCCGGTGGTGTCGGTGCTGCCCTTGCTCGAGGCGCCGGCGCTCGTGCAGCCGCTGGCGAGGATCGCGCTCGCGGCCAGCACGGCGAGCGATGGCAGGGCTCGGGACCTCATGGTGGGCTCCTTCGTGGCAGCGTCGTTCGTCCCACCTTGGCCCGGCGGCGGTCGGCGGGACATGGCGCCACCATGTCTCTCGCCCCTGTGCCACGACCCCGGTTCGAGGGGGTGTCAGCACCACCAGCGGCGTGCGCTCGCGCCCCGTGGCAAACCCGCTTGTCGGGCGCCGAGGAGCGTCCGGACGGCGGGTCGGCACATCCGATCGGGCCTGCTCGGCGAGAACCCGTCGAACAGCGGCGCCCCGGCGACACGAGCGCCGAGCCCTACGGAGGCGGGGTCCACGCCACACCAGGACAACACGGTGGCGATCATCGACGTGTGGTCGAAGGTGGCCTTCGCCTCGCGAGGGCGGAAGACGGTGCCGGTGGTGATCCAGGGAGACACCAGGAGCAGCGGCACCCGACGCCGTAGCGGTTGAACGCGAACCCGTCGGGGCCTCGGTGGGCGTCGGGCGCGACCGCGCCCCACCCGGGGTCGACGTGGTCGTAGGTGCCGCCATGCTCATCGACCATGACGACGAGCAACGTGCGGCTCCAGGCGTCGGCGTCGGCGATGAGGGCTTCGTAGACCTGGTTGAGGAAGGCCTCACCCGGGCCCACCCACGTCGGTGAGTGGTAGTCGTTACCCTGCGAACCGTAGACCTTGCCGAACGCCTCGCCGCACAGGAAACCCGAGCCGTCGGGCTTGCCCAGGCCGTATCCCCACGTGGGCTCCAGGTAGGTGAACCGGGGCAGGTCGCGGGCCCGCGCCCTGGCGTAGAACGTCGCGATCGGTTCGATCTCACCGGTGGCGATCGCCTCGGTGCACTGCGGGAAGGTGTACTTGGTGTAGCACCGCTGGTTGTGCCAGATGTCGTGGTAATGGATCCCCCACGAGGTGTCGGCCGGCAGCGCGTTCCAGATCGTCTTGGTCTGGTACTGCTCGACGGCATCCCACACGTTGTTGACGCGCCCGAGGGACGTGCCGCACGGCGAGAACGCCCGGTTGGGGTTGGTCTGGGTCGGCACGGACGAGAACCAGGCATCGCTCACGGCATACGCCGCGGCCAGTCCGCTGAGGATCGGCAGCTGAGCCGGCGAGTACGCCTCCATGATCTGGTCGAGCTGCTCCCACGACTCGAAGGAGGCGTCGTAGTCGTAGGCGAAGCCGGCCATCGCCGCCGGTGTGCCATCGGGTGGGTCGACGGTCGTCGGGTGGCTCGGCGAGCCGAACAGCTGCTGGGTGACGTGCTCGTACTCCTCCCCGGGGTCGAAGCCCGGCACGCGCAGCGGCTGCGCCGCGCCCCCGTTGTGGCCGGACGCCCCGATCGTGCCGTCCGTGGCGGGGATGACCCGATCGCCGTAGGTGTTGGAGTAGCTGCCACTCTGCAGCCTCTGGTACGGCGAGGTGGCATCGGCTCCGACGATGTTCGCGGCCGTGCCGTCGGGATAGAGCCAGCCCAGGAGGCTGTCCACTGAGTGGTTCTCCAGCATGACGACCACGACGTGGTCGATCTTGTCCTTCACGACGCCTCCTGTGGAGCGGGCACGGCCGCGCGAGCCGGTCGCGGCGCGTTCACGGCCGAACCAGCCACCCGACCGACGTGCGCAACTGGCAGAGTCACTTTCCTAGGCATTCCCGTCGTTGTGTCACGCGGGCGACTGAAATGCTGGTCCCGGCCGCGACGGCCGAGACCGAGGCGTCTAGTGGAACGCGACGGTCAACGGCGTGTAGCCACTGCCCGAGTTCCCGTAGACGTAGCCGTTCTCGCTGGACCAGTAGGACAGCTGCGCATTGGTGTACAGGGAGGTCAGGACGTCTCCGTTGAGAGTCCAGCCCCGAGCGCCGATCCAGTTGTAGAAGCCGACGTAGTTGGCTCCGTCGCTGACCGACAGGTACCGGGAGGAGTCAGCCGTATTGCGGTAGTAGAGGACGCCGTTCCACACATAGGGCTCCACGGACACGGCCGCGTCCTGCTCGCCGAACGAGCCAGTGGGGGTTTCGCGGCTCTTGAACTGACATTCTTTGCCTCCGGCAGATGGGGTGCAGAAATTGACCTCGATCTCGGGGAATTGCCGAGGAACAAGGGAGGAGAATGAGGTATCCACGCGGGGAGCTTCGGCGATAAGGAAAACCGGATGGGTCTCACGGCCGGATGCGCTCTCGACTCAAACGTGGGATGAGGCGAACGGTCTCCGCTTGCGTCGGTGGGAGCCTCACTACCCCACAATCAGAGATGCGGATGACGGGATCAACGATCTCGTTCTTTGACCCGATATGTGACTGCCTCATCGGGTAACGGCTTCGACAAGGTGAGCGACTTATTCACCGCCTTTTCGCAGGGAGGACAGACGCGAAAGGGCTGCGCAGCTCCAGCGACGCGTTCCGATGATGGCCGATGTCCAACGGAGCCGGAGGAGGCCCGCAGGCCGCCACGTGCGTGCGCGGGGACGGCCAACGCCGCTCTCGGGGACGGCCAACGCCGCTCTCGGGGACGGCCGCTGGCGCGCCCCGCGGGTGCCGGTCCCCCCGGCGCCGGTCCCCCTCCGATGCACTCGTCCAGTGCCCCCGGCAGGATTCGAACCTGCGACACCCGCTTTAGGAGTCCGTCTCCGAGGCCTTCCGTCTGCTCGCGGATGGGTGGATTCCGTTGTGGCTCAACGGCGTAGGCTTCTCGGTGGTCGACGCCATACAGTGCGGCGCAGTTCTCCGGGGACGCCTGGGGGACGCGGCGGGGGACGCGAGGTGGCTGGCGTCGTCGTGATTGACTTACCGTAACATGCAAAGTAGATTGCATGTTATGCAATCTCCGACTCCGCAGTTGCTGCCGTTGCTGCGGTCCGCTCTTCAGGGGGAGATCCTCGCGCTCATCCTGCTCAACCCGGAGCGAGAGTGGTCGTTGACCGACCTCGCGACCCGCGTCGGTGCCTCGGTCTCGACGGCCCAGCGGGAGGTGACCCGGGCCGAGGAGGCCGGCGTCGTCATCTCCCGGCGGGTCGGGAACACCCGGCTGGTTCGCGCGCTGCCGTCGCCGATCACCGAGCCACTGACCGAGCTACTGCTCCGGTCCTTCGGTCCGCCGCAGGTGGTCGCCGAGGCGTTCGCCGCCGTTGGTGGCATCGAGGGGCTGTACCTGTTCGGGTCGTGGGCAGCGCGGTATGCCGGTGCGCCGGGACGCGCTCCGGCCGACCTCGACGTCCTCGTCATCGGCCGGCCCGACCGCGACGAGGTCGCCGATGCGGCTGATCGTGCGCGTCTCCGGCTGGGGCGAGAGGTGAACGTGACGATCCGGTCACTGGACTGGTGGCGTAACGGCACCGACGGTTTCCACACCGAGGTCACCACCCGCCCGCTGGTCCCCATCCACCCGGTGCTCGAAGCAGGTGACGCGTCGTGACGTGGGGACCGGGACGGGATGATGTGGATGCCCTTCTCTCCGGCGGGGAGCTCGAGCGGGTTGCCCCGGATGCCGATCTGGCCATCCGCCTGCTCGCCGACAGCGCCCGCCACATCGAGTCGGCCCGATCCGCCAGGGGTTTGGGAGACCTGACCGGTGCGTACCAGCTCGCCTACGACGCGCTGCGCAAGGCCGCCGCGGCGCTGCTCGCGGTGCAAGGACTTCGTGCCACCAGCCGCGGCGGCCACATCGCCATCCAGGACGCGGTGCGTGCCCAGTTCGGAGGAGCAGGGTCGCCGTTCCGCTCCTTCGGCCGGATCCGGCGCAATCGCAACGCCTACGAGTACCCCGACTCCGATCAGGGCGGCCCCGACGACGGCGACGTCGACGACGCGTTGGCGGTGTCGCAGGACGCCCTGGCGGCCGCTCGCGCCCTCATCGGCTCTGGCCAGCTCGGGCCCTGGACATAGCTCGTCGTGGTCGGCGCGGGAGGCTTGCGGCCGCCCTTGAAAGGAGCGCCGCCCACTACTGTCGCGAAGGTGGCAGAGCACATCGGCGAACAAGCCATGGCCGACCTGATTCGAGTTCTCCAGCCAGTCACAGGCTGGCTGGCGCGCGGCCCCGACGGGACGGAGATCCAGGAAGGAAGCCGCCTCTTCGAGGATGATCTTGCGACCGCTCCTTTCCAGGTCTCTCACCTCGTTGGGGCGGGGATCGTTCAAGCTGTCGATCACCTCGAAGGCTTGCGGCTCTGGTTGTTCGAAGCCCGACAGGTACCCACGTGGGCGACGGCTTCGGTGGTCCGAGGCGCGATTGAGAACGCAGCGACGGCCGTGTGGCTGCAGAACAACGAGGACCGCACCGTGCGGATCCGACGCCACATCAAGCTTCTGGTTCGAGATCTTCGACATGACGAGAAGGCCCGAGAACTGGTGGGTGCCACCTTGTCTCAACAGGAGAGGCTGGAGCGTTTGGTCCAGATGGGTGGACCTTTTCACCTCGACAAGAGCGACCTCCTGGGCAGGACCGTCGGCTACGAATCGGTACTGAATGATGTCGGCCGAGAGATGCCGACCCTGGCTGATCCCAGGGGGCCGCAGTTGTTCTGGCAGATCACGAGTGGTCTGGCCCACGGCCAGCGATGGGCCTCGCTGAACTTCCTGGATCGGGTGAACGTGGCCAGCGACACGGAGGCCGGGTTGGCGACGCTCAAGTTCACGACCTCTGACCACCACCTTCAACTGAGCGTGATGATCGCGGCGGAGCTGACGCGTGAAGCCTTCCGCCTCTTTGACCGCCACCGCCTTAACTGGAAGACCGCCTAAGGAGATCGGCCGAACTCGCCAACGGCGCAGATATGTCAGCGACCGAGGCTGGGGCCGTCGAGTCCGCGGCCGGGTGAGGACCATGGGATCGGCGACCACTCGGGCCGCCTGATGCCGGGCGTGGGCGTGGGCGGGGGCACAAACGTCGGCACCGGGTCCTCCTGGCGAGCCGTCTGGGTCGCGCTGATGTCCGTCGCGCTGGTCGTGATGGCGTGCCGGAGGACCTCGCGCCCGCGCACGGTCGGGTCCTCCTCGACGGTGTCGGTGACGGCGAGGTGGTCGTCGGTGTCGACGTAGAGCCGGTTCGCGTGCCGCCCTCGGGTGGCCATGACGTAGAGCGCCTCGCGGGTGGTCGAGTCGGACACGTACGCATGGGTCGTATCGACGGTGGTGCCCTGGGCGCGGTGGGCGGTGACGGCATACCCGAGCTGGACGTGCCGGTCGACGTACTCGCTCGGCAGCGTCAGAGAGCGCCCCACCCGACCGGTGCGACCCAGGCTGCGGACGGTCAAGGAGCCGTCGCCGCCGACGGCGGTGACGGTCCAGCGGTCGCCGTTCTTGACCCAGCCGCCGTCGCTGGAGGCGAGCCGTCGCTGGTTCTTCCGGGTGATGATGTGGTCCCCGACCCCGGCGTGCGTCTGGTCGCCGAGGATCCGGGCGCAGCGGGTGGGGAAGGTGACCACTCCGGCGCGGACGCGGTCCCGGTGGGCGCGGGCGTTGAGGTCGGTGACGGTGGACTGGTCGGTGGCAACCATGAGCGAGGCAAGGCCGCGCCGGATGTCGTCTGCCCAGGCGGCGTGGAGCAGGTCGAGGCTGGGGTCGCGGGGCGCGGCGACGACCCGGCCCTTCTCGAGGTAGACGTCGACGGCGACCGGGTGGCCGTCGCGCAGCAGCCGGGTGGCGGTGGATTCCCAGGGGTCGCTGAACCGGTGGGACCGGGTCAGCTCGGGGGCCGGGTCCTCGGGGGTGGTCTCGGCGCGGTCGGCGATGAGGAGCCGGAAGGCGCCGCCGGCGGGGACGGGGGAGAGCTGGTGCGGATCGCCGACGAGGAGGACCTTGGCCCCGGCGTCGATGGCGAGGGCGGTGAGCCTAGCGAGGTCGAGGGTGCCGGCCAGGGAGGCCTCGTCGACGATGACGAGCTGGCCGGGCCGGGGCTGCCACCGGTCGATCTCGGCCGACAGCGACCACGCGGCATGCAGGAGGCGCCTGGTCGCGAGCGACGGGCTGGCCCGCAGCAGCTTCGCCCGGAACTCGTCCAGTTCTGCCTCGCGCTCGGCCTGGCGGCTCTGCTCGGTGAGCCACTTCGCGGTGTTCTCGGTGCGTATGCCGACCGCCTCCGCGAGGACGTCGGCCGCGGAGGCGGAGGGTGCGAGCCCAACCACGCTGCCCACCCCGTATGCCGCCTCCCACACCTCGCGCAGTGCGGCCATGGTCGTGGACTTGCCGGTTCCGGCCGGGCCGACCAGGAGGTCGAGGGCCCGCCCGGAGCCGGCGATCGCCTCGACGGCGTCGGCCTGCTCGAGGCTGACCGTGGCGCCGGCCACGGGCACCGGACTGTGGTCGACGGTGCGGGGGATCGGGCGGACCCGCGGGCCAGGCCGATCCCGGTGGGCGTAGTCGAGGAGGCGCTCCTCGGCATTCAGAAGCTCGTGGGTCGTGTACCTGCGGTCGGGGCCCTCGGTCAGCCGCACGGCCTGGCCCAGGGCGCGATGCGCGATCCTCTCGGCGGCCCTGACCCGCTCATCGGGCGTGGTGAACACCATCGCCTGGAGGGCACGGAAGGTCTCCGCAAGGGCGTTCTGCGCGGTGAAGGTCGAACGGTGCTCGGCGACCTTGCCGAGGACGTGGTGGGCCGCTGCGTCGACGAGATCGGGGTCGAGGTCGCCGCTCGATCGCGCCGGCCGACGGTCTGCGCCGCCTAGGGAGCGCACCCACTCCGCCGGGTCCCCCTCGAGGTGCGGGCGGGCTCTGTTGGCCCAGTCCTCGACGAGGTCGGCCAGCGAGTGTTTCGTCTTGGCGGGACGGGTGTCGAGGGTGGCCTGCTGGCGCAGCGCGATGACCTCGCGGACCGTGGGCTCGCGCCCCAGCCGGTCGCGAGCGTGCCCGATCAGCGCCTCGCTGGCGGCCTCGATCGCCCCCGAGCGCTGGGAGAACTCCGCCCGCAGTGCGGCCGGGACCCCGCCCACCTCCCACTTCCGCTCCGGTGAGTGGGCCCGCGTCACGGGCACCCAACCCCACCCCAGGGCCGCGGTCAGCTGGTCGGCAAGCACCCCGTTGTACAGCTCCGACAACGTCACCGTGGCCCCGAAGACGGCGCGCGAGTCGAGCGTCCGCCAGCGCCCGTCGCCGGCCGCCTGGGCGCGGTTGAGGACCACCAGATGGGTATGCAGCTGCGGGTCGCCGGCCCGGGAGTCCCAGTGGTCGAAGGCCGCCGCAACCACCCCGAGGACCGGCTCGCGGACGGACCCACCGGCACCGGTGCGGGTCGCGAAGACGGTGTCCTCGGCATACGCCAGGACGAACATGACCGCCCGCTGGTGAGCCGCGTGGATGGCCTGGCGCGTGGCGGGATCGGCCAGCGCCCAGGCCACCGAGACGCTCTTCGGGACGGAGAAGGTCAGGTCGAAACCGGCCACCGGCTGCGGCCGTTTCCGGGTCGTCCCGTCGGGTCCGATCGTCTCGCGGTGCTGACTTGGCCCGCGCCCCAGCGGCTGTCCGGTGACGGGGTCGGCAAGGCGCAGCAGCATTCGCTCGAGCTGCTCGGGTCTCACGATGGAGCCGGCCACGACGCCTCGTCCATCGGCCAGGCCGGCCAGCCCGCGGCCGAGGAAGACCCCCGGCGGAGTGCCCTCGCCGGAGTAGTACCCGACCATCGGCGACCGCGCCGGCGCGTCCACGTCCCCCCGCGCGACGGTCGACATCAGATACCGGTAGCCGGCCCCGAGGCTCATCCGCCGGATGGACATCGTCACACCCGGAAGACGGAGACGAGGGGGGCACCATCGGGCCCCGGCAGCTTCAGTGCCAGAGGTGTGCCGCAATGGGGTTGGGGTGCGAGGAGATCAGGCGGGGGCGCCCGGGGACGTTGCAGGCCGGGGGTCGGTGAGGGGCGTTGGTCGGTGTGCCGGGCTCGAGGGTCGGAGCGGGGTGACGGGCGGGGTGGAGGTGACCCTCAGGGGGCAGGGCGCCGGGCCTCTGAGTTGATCGTTGGCGATCACGGGTTCCACCTGTCCATTGGTGATGAGGGACGAAGCGTCGACGTCCTGACAGGCAACTACTCCGTCGAAGTCTGGGTGGACCCTGTCGCCCCGGCGCGGGCGAAGGCTGTCGCCTTCGTCATCGGCCATCGACAACCCAGGAAGCTTCCAGATCACCTCAGATGAGTCGCCCGCCAGCGGCATGGTCGGACGCTAGCGCCGACAGCGGCAGATGAGTGCGGTTGTAGCGTCATCCGCTTTCGGGACCGGTGTACCAGTCCGGGAACGCCGAGGCGTCTCCGAACCACCCCCAGTCGCTCAGTGTCTCTGTGAAGAGTTCTCGGTCGTACTTGCTGTACGCCGCTTCATCCACCTCGGAGCAGTACATCGATTGAGACTCAGCGGCCGCGCGGACGGCCTCATTGGAAGAGTGAAGAGCGGCGACGACGGTGCCTTGCGGCGATCCGACGTCGGCCACCCAGGCGATGCACTCAATGCGCTCCGAGAGTCTGAATGGGGCACGGACTCTCAGCCCAAGATCCGCGGCTGCGGCGTGCCAAGCTCCGGCCAGCGCGTCGAGGTCATCGGCCACACCACGGACACTAGAGCAGCCCATCCCCAGCCGCGACGACAACGCGCAGAGCACGACCCGCGGCAAGAGAGTGCATTGCGTGACACTGGTCCCATGGCAGGCAGCAGGGCATGGGGACCAGATGACACCACCGGCGGTCCGCTAGACGACATCCTCCGCTCGGTGCGGGCACGCTTCCCGGATGTCACGGTAAGCCGCATGGTCGGCACTTACCCCTCTGACGACGACCATGTCTTTTGGGTCCAGCGCGCCGGAGTTGAGGTCCAGGTCGACACGTGGCCCGGAGGGGCGGCACCGTTCACAGTCGAGGGCGACGCACTCGACACGCGGCTGGATACGCCTGATGCCGCAGCCGCCACCGAGCACGTTGCGCGCCTGCTGGATACCGTCGCCGATAGGTGAGCGGGCGCCCACTCATCGGCACGATCGGCGGCAAGAGTGGACGCCTCAGGGTCGCCAGGTGATGAGGACCCAGTCGCAGGGAATTTCGGGGCGCGCGAGCGCTCGGGATGCCGAGTCGCGGGCCTCAACCGGGTCCGAGCCGTCATAGGCGCTCCAGGCAAGCTCCACGAAGGTCCCATCGTCCTTGTAATCGCGTAGGTCCAAGCCGAGCACGACGCGACCGGCATCGGCAAGTTGCCCAAGTACTGCCGGGGCATCACGAACGTGCCAAGACACCTCGCCGTTCGGGTCGACTCGGGCCCGTGATCGCATCTCAAGGGACAGGACCCCGAGGTCATCAGACGGCATGGTTGGACCCTAGCGCGGGGCCTGACCTCGATCTGCCTGAGCGGCGGGCTCCCTTCCCACGACAGCGGCAAGAGCGTACGGCCGCGACAGCGGCAAGAGCGGACGTCGCCGTGCTCACACAGACCCGTGACTGACCGCCCTGCAGTGAGCCGACGGTTAGCCTGCTGAGTATGGACGACATCAGCGGTGCTGCGGTCGCTGCCCTGTTGTTGATGGTGGGACTTGGGTGGGTACTGCACGTCAAGGGAGAAGAGCCCGGCGAGTTCGTCTTGATCTTCTCCATCGTGCTGGGCTTGTTCCTTCAGGCGAAGGGACCCGCTCATTGGGTCCCATGGCTTTGGTTTGGCACCTTGATCCTCTGCCTAGGCTTCTATGCGGTCGACTGGACGGTGGGGTGGGGGCGGCGCACGTCCCACACGACAGGTCGCCATACTCCGAAGGGACTTGAGTGATCGGCCGCGCTCATCGGCACGATCGGCGGCAGATGGCGTTCCGTGAGACGCTCCCGGCGTGAGTCACGACGCACTTCGCCGGGAGATCCTCGCCTTGGGACTTGAGGGCGACATCCCACTATGGGAGATCACGGATAGCTGCCGTCGCGCTGGGCTGATTCCGCTGGGGACGGCCGGGCTGGACGCGCTTGGCGCGGCCCTGTTCGACCTTGCCCAGCAGGGTGAGATCAGGATCCGAGTGGGGGCCTGGGACGATGCCGATCCCAACGACGTCGATATCGAACAGGCCGAGCCGCTCCTCCTGGACCGGCGTCGGTATTCGTCTGACGAGGAAATCGCCGAGGGCCTTGACCGGGTCTACTACGTCAACGTTGACAACATCGTTGGGTGACCGCTCATCGGCACGATCTGCGGCGTGACCGAGCACACAGTCTGGCGTCATGCCAGCGGAGCAGAGTGTGTCCGAGGGATACTGAGCGACGCCCTCCCTGGGTTGGGAGGCCAGATCTTCCTAGTCATGGGACGGGAGCGCAGGTGAGCGGTAGTGGTCCCAACACGCAATTGGGCGGGGATCTGTTGACCTCAATGCGGCGTGTTCTTGGTGAGACCAGTCGGGCACCTTCATCCAAGAACGACGAGAAACGGCTCTTTGGCGCCACTGCTGCTGCTTGCGGGGCTGGCCTGCTGGGTGCTCTGATGCTGAGCATTGCCGGGCTCTTCGATGTCGACCTGTGGTACTCCCGCGTAGACGCCTGGGCCGTGTACGGCGTGCCGGTCACGTTGGGCATCGTCCTGCTAACGCTGATCTTCCTCGCGAACGGCGCATCCCGAGGTTTGGCCCGAGCGCGTTCGTCGGCGCGCTCGTCCCGCGAGCGAAGAGTGTTCAGCGCCGCCGCCGCGATGTATGTCGCATGTTCCATCGGGGTCATCGTGGGGGTCGCAATACCGGGGTTCGTTGCCTCCTAGCCCCCTCAACACGCGGGGTCGCGAGACGTCCTCAATTCGGCATTATGTGGGTGATCGGTGTCAAGAGGCTTCGGTGTTCTCGAGGCCGGTGATGAGCTGGTCGAAGATCTCGGCTCGTCTGACTTGGCCCTTGTTGCAGGCGTCTTGGCGTTGGGCGAGGAGGGTGGGTCGGAACTCGATGCTGGTTTGGAAGAACGTGCACGACTCGCAGATGTTCTCGAACTGGCAGTCCATGACCTTGGGTCGGGCGCAGTAGCCGTTGCCGAGCATGCGGTGGTGCTCACGGTTCAGGCGGGCCATGTTGGGTCCGAGGTCGTCGGCGGGTAGCTGCGAGGGTGAGGCGTACAGGGCGTCGACCTTGGCGGCGACGGTGAAGTACTCCTCGGCCACGGTGCGGTTGGTCATCTTGGCGTACACCAAGGTCATGTCCAGCGACTTGTGGCCCAGCATCGCGGCGATCGCCTCGATGCTCATGCCGCGGTTGATGGCCTGGGTGGCCAGGGTGTGCCGCAGCTGGTGGGGGTGGATGTGGCCCAGCCCGGCCGCGGCGCCGGCCTTGTTGATGTAGCGGGTGACACCGTGCCGGTCCATCGGTTTGCCGTTCTCGCGTGGGAGCAGCAGCGGGTGCCCGGGCGGGACGTGCGCGGCCCGGTAGGTGTCGATCAGCTCCACGATGCGCGGGTGCAGTGGCAGGTAGCGGTCTTCGTGGAGCTTGCCGACCGGTACGTGCAGCCAGTGGGTGTCACCGATCAGGACCACGGCGTCGGCGGTCAGGGCCGTGTACTCCCCGACCCGTAGCCCGGTGCGTAGGAGGAACTCCACGGTGACCCCGACGAGCATCCGCTTGTCGGCCTGGGCGGCGCGCAGCAGCTTCGCGGCGGTGGCGTCGTCCAAGGCCTTGGGCAGGGCGTGGTGCTGCTTGGGGACGTCACCGAGGAACATCGGCACCCGCGGCGGTGCGTCGTCCCAACCCCATTCGTCGATCCGCAGGAAGAACACCCGTAGCGTGCCGAGGCGGTGCGCGATGGTGGCCGGGGTCAGCCGGGTGCGGTTCTGTCCCGGGCGGGCCGCCAGCCACGGCTTGAACCCTTCGATGTGGACGCGCCCGACGTCACGGACCCGGTGCAGGTCAGGATGTTGGTCGGCCAGGTAGGCCGCCAACGAGCGCAGCGCGAGGTCGGCGCCACCGACGCTGCCCGGGCGCAGCACGCACGCGACCTGGTCCAGGTAGGCGCGCATCGTTGCCACCACCTGCGGGTGGGTGGTGTCGAGCTGGGCCCAGGTGGGCAGCAGCAGCGGCCCGCTCACCGCAGCCTCCGAAAGCCTGGGATCGGCGCCCGATCCGTCGCGGTCGGTGGGCTCCCGGTGGGGGTGCCGGCGAAGACCTGGGCGTCGATGACCTCGGCGGCGCGACGGTACTGAGAGGCCAGCCAGTCATCGGCCAGGTGCAAGTAGATCCTGGTCGACTCGATGCTGGCGTGCACGGCCTGGGCTTGCACCGCCTCCAACGGCATCCCGGCCTCCCGAAGCCGGGTTAGGCAGGTGTGCCGCAGCTGATGGCAGGTGGCGTGGGCCAGCCCGGCCCGGGCCCGGGCGCCGTCCATCACCTGGTCGACCCCGTACGCCGTCAGTGGCCGGCCCCGGCGGGGACGTTTCAGGACCAGGAACACCGCGTCGGTATCGGCGTCGGCAGGTCGCTCCACGTCCAGGTAGGCCGCAAGGTGCTCGAAGAACCGCGGCGAGATCGGCACCAGCCGCTGCGCACCGCCCTTGCCCTCGTTGATGAACAACCGCCGCTCACCCGCCCGCACATCACCCAGGCGAAGGCCCAGGACCTCGCAGCGGCGCAGCCCACCCAGCACCATCGCGGCGACCATCGCCCGGTCCCGGTGGGTGCGCAACGCACCGGCCAACGCGTCGACCTCGGCCGGGGTCAGGATCCGCGGCAACGTCCGGCGCGGGGCCCGCACCAACGGCACACCCTGGCCGGGCCGGCCCAGCTCCCGGCGGGTCGGCAACCCCCTCGGGACCGGGTTGGCCGGCACGTCCCCACGCACCGCCAAGAACGCGTACAACCCGCTGACCGTGGACAGCCGGCGACGGATCGTGCGCGACGTGACACCCACAGCGTCCGTCGGCAACACCCGCACACCGGGCTCGGGCAGGCACCGGGCGCCGGTGCGCTGCGCGGTGATGAACCCCAGCACGTCCGCCGCGCCCACCTGCTCGACCGGCTTGGCCACCACCTCGAAGAACACCTTCAGGTCGAACCTGGCCGCCAACACCGAGTTCGGCCGGCACCGAACGGCCAGGAACTCCAAGAAGTCATCCAGCAGCGGATCACCCAACCGATCCGGCACCGCCCCAGCAGACGGAATCAGACAGGGCGCAGGACTCGACATCAGGGTGCCTCCTCGAGGAGAACGGACAACCCCAACGTAGGAGCGCCGGTGACCACGCGGATCACCCACATATCAAGCATGAGAGTGAGACAACGCCCCTCTCGGCCGACCTGGGGTAGCCATCCGGTGACCTCTCGGTCGACCATCCTGACCGTCGCCCGGCTGGGGATCGGATCGTCGGCACGGATGGGGATGCCCGCGCCGCTGCCGCTGCGGTCCGGCGAACCTGCGGGGCCCAATCTGGCGTCCTCGCGGAGGTCGCCCGATGCGACTTGTCCAGAAGTGAGCACGTAGAACCCCGATTTCGCTTTAGGGGGTGAAGGGACTCACTCGATGGAGGGCACGATGGGCGGCTCGAGGCAGGGAGCGCACGGTGTGGACAGGCTGGGCGTCGGTGTGGCGCAGGTGTTGGCCAGGTGCTCGACGTTGGCGGTCGCCTCTCCGGCGAGGGATGCGTTGTGGATCGCGGTGCGGGACGCCGTGTGCACGCGCCGGCGTCGGTACGTGACGCCGGCCGGCTCCCGGCGCCCGGTGGAGGTGACGGTCGAGCACGCCACGGTCGAGCTGCTCGCCGCCATGGGCTGGCTCATGCAGCACGAGCCAGAGGCCCGCGCGATGGCGCCGGCCGAGCTGCGGCGAGCACTGGTGCGGGCAGCCTGCCGCGGGCACCGGGGGAGCGCTCGGGCGGCCCACGCCGACTCGCTCCACGGCTTGACCGCAGTCCCTGCTGACGCGATCGTGCGGTTCGTCGGCCTCGACGAGAGGCCACAGCCATGAGCCCAGAGCCGTTCCAGGAGTGGGCAATCCGGCAACTCCGCGTGACGCCCCGAGCGCTGCGACAGGTGCGGCTGATCCCCGCCCTCGAGGTCCTGGCCGCGCGCCTCGACGTGGCCCGCATCAACGGAGCGGCCGAACCGATGCGCACGCTGGCCAACGGCACGGCGGGCGGCAACTCCCGCGCCACCACCAAGGCGATGCTGCGCCACCTCCGGCTGCCCGACGCCGCCCAGCGCACCCTCCTCCGCCTGCTCGCCGGATCCGCCTCCGGCTGGCCGGGCCTGATGACGCTCTACGCGCACGGACAAGACCTCGAAGCCGCTCAGCGACGGTACGCCCGTCGTCAGCTCCGACTGATCGCGGCCGCGGTGGAGGACCACGAGCGTGTCCACAGGTAGTGCCCCGTGCCGCGCCTATCCACAGCACACCGAGCCGATGGTGACGGACCACGGCATACGAGATAGAGGAGAAGAACACCGATGACGATCACCGAGGAGAACGCGATGACCGAGACCACCACCCAGGACGAGCAGGTCCAGCCCCCGCGGCTGCTGTCGGTCAACGAGGCGGCCGCGTGGTGCCGGATCACCCGGGACACCCTCGGCTACCTGCGCACCCACGGCCGGTTCGCGCCCGCCATCAAGATCGGCCGCCGCTGCTTCTGGACCCCGGCCGAGCTCAACGCCTGGATCGAAGCCCAGCGCGAGGCCGGCTGATGGTCAACAAGACCGCCAACGGCCGCTGGCGGGCGCGCGTGAAGTCGCGCGGCATCGTCGTCGCCGACCGCACCTTCACCCGGCGCGGCGATGCGCTGCGGTGGGAGGCCGAGCAGATCCGGCTGCTGGCCCTCGGCGAGTTCGTGCCGCCGTCGGCGGGCAAGATGACGGTCGCCGAGCTGGCCAACGAGTACCGCGAGGCCCGCCGCGGCCAGCTCTCCGTCCGCGGCTGGGAGTCCGACGAGAGCGCCCTGCGGGTCCACATCGTCCCCGCCTGGGGCAGGCTGCCCATCGGCTCGATCACTGCTCCGCACGTCGAGCGGTTCCTCACCCACCTCGCCACGACCAGGTCGGTGCGCACCGCGGCCCGGGTCCGCAGCACGGTCCGCGGCCTCTTCGCGTATGCCGTCCGCACCCGACGCCTGGTCGTCTCGCCCGCCGCCGCGGTGCCACTGCCGCGTCCGGACTCGCGAACCGGGAAGGTTGTCGAGATCCACCCGTTCCCGCTCGAGGTTCTCCTCGAGGTCGTCGAGACCCAACGCGCCCACGGCGGGCGCTACGCCGACGTCACCCTCGTCCTGGCCCTGACCGGGCTGAGGCTCGGTGAGCTGCGCGGTCTGCGGGTGAAGGACGTGGTCTCGGTGCCGTACCCGGCGCTGGCCGTCCACCGGTCCGTACCCCAGTCCGGCCGGACGAGCGCCCCCATCGAGCGGGCCACGACGAAGAGCGGCCACAGCCGCCTCGTCCCGCTCAGCGACCTGGTCCGCCCGGTCGTCGAGGACTGGGCCCACGGCCGGGCGCCGGAGGACCTGCTCTTCCCGGCCCCGGGCGGCGGCTACCTCCATGCCCAGAACTGGCGACGCGCCGTCCACTGGTCCGCGACGAACCTCGGCCGGCGTCCCCACGACCTGCGGCACACGGCTGCCAGCCTGTGGATCGCCGCCGGCGTCGACATCAAGACGGTCTCGAGCTGGCTGGGCCACTCGACGGCCAAGCTCACCCTCGACACGTACGGGCACCTCATGGGCACCGACGCCGACCGCGCGGCCGTGGCCCGGGTCAACGCCGTTCTCGGGGACGCCACGGGGACGCGGACGCCCTCTGCCGGGCTCCAGGCATCCCCAACGGCCGACCGGGCAGGCCGCTGACCTGCGCAAACACCAAGTGCCCCCGGCAGGATTCGAACCTGCGACACCCGCTTTAGGAGAGCGGTGCTCTTCCCCTGAGCTACGAGGGCGGGAAGGCCGGCCGACGACGTTGGGCGCCGCCAGGCCGGCGCCCAGCCTACGGGACCCGCGACGAGGGGCCCATGGGTCGCTTCAGGAACCCGCCCAGCCCAGGGATCCGGTGCTGCTCCGTGGTCCCCTCCAGTCACACCGGGCTCTCTCGTGCCGCGATACGGACTAGTCAGTGCCGAGTAAAGAAATAGTCAAGAGAAACCCATGACAGGGTAAATCTCAGCCGCTATTGTCATCGCATGAGGCGCCGCCTCGTGGGCTGGAGGAGCCGAGGGGCCCACCAGCCGAGGGACACGAGGCGGCGCCTCACACCAGGGTGGCGCCACCAGCGCTTTCGTCGCCGGACCAGCACCGGCGCGGGCACTGCCAGGGTCGCCGGATCCCTCGGGGTGGGGGATCCGGCGGCATCACCCGCCCAGGCCCCCGAGCCTGGCCACCGACCCCGTGGGCCGGGCGTACCCGAAGCGCCCGGCCCACGGCATACTTTCCCGGTGACCGCAACGTCGACCCGCAGCGCCGGGCAACGCCGCGTCCTCGGCACCCTCGTCGGCTCCCAGATCCTCGGTGGCGTCGGGCTCTCCGCCGGCATCGCGGTCGGTGCCCTGCTCGCCGCGGACGTCTCCGGGGCCACGACGTATGCCGGCCTCGGCGGCACCTTCCAGGTCCTCGGCGCCGCGCTCATCGCCGTCCCCATGGTCCGGATCATGGCCGCCCACGGGCGCCGCCCCGGCCTCGTCTTCGGCTACGCCCTCGCCCTCGCCGGCGCGGTCGGGCTCATCACCGCCGGCGTCGTCCGCTCCTTCCCCCTCCTGCTCGCTGCGAGCGTCCTCTTCGGTGGCGCCACCGCGTCGAACAGCCAGGCCCGGTATGCCGCCGTCGACCTCGCGCTCCCGGCCCACCGTGGGCGCGACCTGTCGATCGTCGTGTGGTCGACGACGATCGGCAGCGTCCTCGGACCCAACCTCATCGGCCCGAGCGCCCCGGTGGCGGCTGCCCTCGGGCTGCCCCGCCTCACGGGCCCGTTCGTCTTCTCGCTCATCGGGTTCGTCCTCGGGATCGTCGTCATCCTGCTCCGGCTGCGCCCCGACCCACTCCTCGATGCCCGCCGGCTCGCCGCCCTCGACGTCATCGCGGACGACGCCGCCGACCCGGCCACCGCGCCCCACGGCTCGGTCGTGCGCGGCCTGCGGGTCATCCTCGCGCGGCCCGTCGCCACGCTCGGGCTGGTCGCACTCGCCCTCGGCCATGGCGTCATGGTCAGCGTCATGGTGATGACGCCGCTGCACATGAGGGCCGGCCACGCGGAGCTGACCGTCATCGGCTTCGTCATCAGCGTTCACATCCTCGGCATGTACGCCCTCTCGCCGCTCACCGGGATGGCCGTCGACCGGTTCGGCGGCCGAGCGGTCGCCGTCGCGGGATCGCTGATCCTCTCGACCGCGACCCTGCTCGCCTCCGCCGCCCCGGCCGGGAGCTCGGGCCGGCTCCTGCTCGGCCTGTTCCTCCTCGGCGTCGGGTGGTCGTGCACCCTCGTCTCCGGCTCGACCCTGCTCACCTCCGCGGTGCCGGCGGCGGAGCGCCCGGGGGCCCAGGGCGCGTCCGACCTCGTCATGGGGCTGGCCGCCGGCCTCGGTGGCGCCGTCGCCGGGGTGATCGTCGACCGCGGCAGCTTCCATGCTCTCGCACTCGTCGCCCTCGGTTTCGCCGTCGTCATCGGCGTCGCGGCCGGGCTCACCCCCACCGGGTCCGGCCCCGGCTCCGACGCCGGACCGGAGGCCGGCGCGGACCGGCCGACACGGGCGGCGGACGCCGAGCCCGTGTGACCGGCATACCCGGGGGTCCTGCCTCCCGGACCCTTCGCCGGGTTCGAGGTATTCGGGGACCTGCCGGCGGCACCGGAATACCTCGAACGGGCGTGCGCGCTGGGGGTCGAGGTATTCGGGGACCTGCCGGCGGCACCGGAATACCTCGAATGAGGCGCGGGACCGGCCAGTCTCACCGGTCGCCGGCCCACCCGTTGTTAGCCTGCTGAGGTGAGCACGGCCGGCCCCGACCCGAGCCGGGACCCCAGCCCGAGTGCCGGTCCCGGCGCGCCCGAGGACCCCGAACGCCCGGCGGGGCCGGTGCAGGGGCGTCCCCCCCGGGACCCAGAGGGTCCCGACGCCGGCGACCCGGCGGCGGACCCACGGGCCGACCGGGTCGGTGCGGCCGTGTCCGCCTGGACCCGGCACCTCGTCGACCTCGGCGGTCGCAACACCCTCCTCTGGTACCGCGACCTGCCCACCGGCACCCTCGACCTCACGACGTCGCACCCCGCCGGGCTCGCCCGGTTCATGGCCGGCCGGGAGACGACCCTCTCGACGCTGGTCCGTGAGGCCGGGGCCCACGACGAGGCCCTGCGTCGCGCTCGCGCCATCGCCGCGAAGAGCCGCGAGCTGAAGGAGGAGCGCGGCATCACCACCGGCTTCCTCGCCCTCGGCATGGCGACGTGGAGCCTCGGCCCCACCGTGACCCGGGTGCCGGCCGCGCCGGTCCTGCTGCGTCCGATCACGTTGCGTCCCACCGGGGCCGCCGAGCACGACTACGTCCTTGACCTCAGCGACGACATCGAGCTCAACCCCGTCCTCGTCCACTACCTCTCGACCGAGCAGGGCATCGACCTCGACGCCGACGCCCTCGAGGAGCTCGCGTCGGCCAACGACTCCTTCGACCCCTTCCCCGTGTATGCCGCGGTGAGCCGGGCGTGCGCGAACGTCCCCGACTTCTCGATCGCCCCGCGGATCGTCATCGGGACCTTCTCCTACGCCAAGCTGCCGATGGTCGCCGATCTGTCGACCCAGGGTGTCGACCTGGCCAACCACGACGTCGTCGCCGCGCTCGCCGGCGACCCCGACGCGATGCGTGCGGTCCGCTCCCAGCTCCCCGACACCAGAGCTCCCCTCGACCGCGACCCCGAGCGGGACCGGGTGGTCCTCGACGCCGACTCCTCGCAGCAGGAGGCCATCGATGCCGTCCGCGAGGGCAGCCACCTCGTCATCCACGGGCCGCCCGGCACCGGGAAGTCGCAGACGATCGCCAACCTCGTCGCGGGCCTCGCAGCGGACGGCAAGCGGGTCCTCTTCGTCGCCGAGAAGCGGGCGGCGATCGACGCCGTCGTCGGTCGGCTCGAGCGGGTGGGCCTCGGCGGGCTCGTCCTCGACCTCCACGACGGCGCCCAGCCCCGGCGCCGGATCGCCCAGCGGCTCGCGTCGGGGCTCGACGTCGCCACCGTCCGCCCGGCGCCCGCCTCGGACCGGCCGCCGCCGGACGAGACCGTGGCCACGGTGCGGGCAGCCCGAGCCGCTCTCATCGGCCATGTCGAGGCCATGCACGAGGTCCGGATGCCGTGGGGCGTCTCGGCCTACCAGGCCCAGGAGGCCATCAGCGCCCTCGCCGCGCGAGCACACCCACCGCGATGTCGGGTCCGGCTGCGCGGCGACGCCCTGGCGAGGCACTCCCGGGGGGAGGTGGCCGAGCTCGGTGGGCGGCTCGCGGCCGCGGCGTCCCTCGGGGCCTGGGCCGGGGACGAGATCACCGACCCCTCGGGCGTGCACCCGGGGGCGCCGAGCGGCGACCCGTGGTTCGGAGCCCGGATCCGGACGCCGGAGGAGGCGATGGCCGCTCGTGAGGTGACGGCGCGCCTCGCGGGGGGCGGCGTCGACACGCTCGCCCGGACCCTCGACGAGGTGTTCGCCGGGGTCGACCTGCCGCGCGCCACCGCGCTGCGCGAGTGGGGCCAGACACTCGAGACCGTCGCCAAGGTCCGAGACACCCTCGAGATCTTCCGTCCCGAGGTGTTCGACGTGCCGCTCGACGACCTCGTCGCGGCGACGGGTGAGCGGGCCTACCGCAAGGCGAACGGCATCGAGTTCGGCTGGTTCGAACGCCGACGGCTCGTCCGCCAGGCCCGGCGCCTCCTGCGGCCGGGGCCGCCACCGGAGGACCTGCACGCGGCCCTGATCGAGGCGAGCGCCCAGCGCAGCACGTGGCGCGAGATGGCCGGCGCCGGGGGCCGCCCCGAACTCCCGGTCGATCTCGACCTCGCGCACGCGGCATACGACGACGTCATCACCGACCTGCGCTGGCTCGACGAGCGGCTGGCCGCCCGGCCCGGCGCCGAGCCGCTCCTGGACGCCGACCTCGACACGCTGCGCACCCGACTCGCCGAGCTCGACGCCCGGCCGGACCGCCTCGCCGTCGTCCCCACCGTCATCGGGACCCTCGACGATCTCGAGGCGGCCGGCTTCGGGGCGGTCGTGGCCGACCTCGCCGGCCGCGGGGTCGATGCCGACGACGTCGCCGCCGAGCTCGACCTCGTCTGGTGGTCCTCGGTCTTCGAAGACCTCATGATCCGCGACCAGCGGCTCGCGGGTCACCAGGGTGACCGGCTGCGTCGGATCGCGGCCGACTTCGCCGCCGCCGACGCGGATCTCGTCCGCGACAACGCCGCCCGGGTCCGCGAGGCCGTCGCCGACCACGTGCGCCGAGCCGTCGAGGACGACCCGGCCCAGGAGAGCCTCATCCGGACCGAGGCCGCGAAGTCACGCCGGCACAGGAGCCTGCGTGACCTCCTGCCGGTGGCGGGCCGGCTTGCGACGTCGGCCCGGCCGTGCTGGGTGATGAGCCCGCTCGTCGTCGCCTCGGTCCTCCCCCCGGGGATGTGGTTCGACGTCGTCGTCTTCGACGAGGCCTCGCAGATCCCGCCCGCGGAGGCGGTGTCGGCGATCTCCCGCGCACATCAGGTCGTCGTGGCCGGCGACGCCCGTCAGCTGCCCCCGACGACGTTCTTCACGACGGTGACCGATGGCGCGGACGCCGCGGAGGACCTGCCCACCGAGGGCGTTGAGTCGGTCCTCGACGTGCTCGCGGCCCTGCTGCCCAGCCGGCGGCTCACCTGGCACTACCGCTCGCTCGACGAGCGGCTCATCGCCTTCGCCAACGCCCACATCTACGACGGGTCGCTCGTCACCTTCCCCGGCACCGGCACCGGGCCGGTCCTCACCCACGAGCTCGTCGAGGGCACCGGCGTCCTCCATGACGGAACGGGCGCGGTCGAGTCGACCGCGGCCGAGGTCGAGCGGGTCGTCCGGCTCGTCCTCGACCATGCTCGGACCCGGCCCGAGGAGTCCCTCGGCGTCATCGCCCTCGGGATCCAGCATGCGACCCGCGTCGAGGACGCCATGCGGGACGCCCTCTCCGACGAACCGGCCGAGGTCCAGGCCTTCTTCGCCGGCACCGGCGACGAGCCGTTCTTCGTCAAGAACCTCGAGCGGGTCCAGGGCGACGAGCGCGACGCGGTCCTTCTCACGATCGGGTACGGCAAGACGCCGCACGGGCGGGTCCTGCACCGGTTCGGGCCGCTCAACCTCGAGGGCGGCGAGCGTCGGCTCAACGTCGCGGTGACCCGGGCCCGTCGCCGGATGACCGTTGTCTCATCGCTGGTCGCCGACGACCTCGACCCGGGCAAGCTCAAGGCCCGTGGTGCCCGGCTGCTGCGCGAATTCCTCCGGTATGCCGCCGAGGGCGGCGCCGCTCCCGGCCCCTCGCCCGAGAGCGAGGGCGCGCCCCCGGGCCACCACTCCGTCGTCATGGCCGAGCTGGCCCGCGGCCTGCGCAGCCACGGACTGACCGTGCACGAGGACTACGGCTCCTCAGCCGACCCGGTCGACCTCGCGGTCGAGCACCGCTACGAGGCGGGACGGCTCCTGCTCGCCGTCGAGTCCGACGGCCTGGGGTATGCCGCCCAGCGCAGCGCCCGGGACCGCGACCGGCTCCGTGGGGAGCAGCTGGCCCGGCTCGGCTGGCGCCACCTGCGGGTGTGGAGCAGCGACATCTTCCGGGACCCGGCACCCGACATCGCCCGGATCGTCGCGGCCTCGGAGGGCCGTGGCCCGGAGCACGAGGAGGAGCCGGTGCCCGAGCCGGAGGAGACGGACACCGCGGGCCCCGGGACGGCCGCGGACGGCGATGCCGCCGAGCCGGAGGCTGGCCGGGGAGAGCCCGGCGCGGCCCCCGACCATCCCGGTGTGGCGCCCGATCGTTCGGGCGACGACGCCCCGACGGGCCAGGCCGAGCCCCCGGCGCCGCCGAAGACGCCCAAGACGCCGAAGGGGCGGCGGATCCTCAGGCGGCGCTCCGAGCCCGACCAGACCCGCGACGACACCGACGCGGGGTGGGGCGAGCGCGAGGACCGCGACGCCCGGGACCGCTGGCTGCGCGAGCAGCGTCCGCCGCACTGGGAGTGAGTGCCGCCCTGGGGTGAGCGCCGCCTGGCGTGAGCGCCGCCGCTCCCGTCACCGCCCGCTCGCCGTTGCGTCCGGGTTTCCGGTCGCCCTGACGACCAGGAACCCGGACACAGGGGCGGGGGTCAGATCCCGCGCGCCCGGATGGCGTCGCGGATCTGCTTGAGCAGCTCGAGGCTCTCGTCGACGGCCTCCTCGACCTCGACCGGCTTGTCGAACCGAGCCTTGGCGGCCTCGTACGGCTTGACGACGAGGAAGTACAGAACGACGGCGAGGATGACGAACGAGACGAGTGCGGTGAGGAAGACCCCGACCCGCACCTCACCGGGCCTCCACGACGAGAAGTTCGGCTGGCCGCCGATCTTGCCGAGGATGTCCATGAGCATCGTCGTGAAGCTCGTGACGACGGCGCCGAACGCGCCGGCGATGATGAACGCGACGGCCAGCTCGACGAGGTTGCCGCGCAGGACGAAGTCCTTGAAGCCCTTCATGAACCCTCCTGGATCCGGGAGGCTCAAACGTACCCGTGACGGGCCGGCGAGGGCGCCCGGCGGACCGGCGCGTGTCGGTGGGGTGACTACGCCGACGGCACGACCGACACGACGGGCGGGCCCTCCAGGGGCCGCTGCCCCGCGAAGAGGCGGTCGACCGCCACCGGGGCGACGGCCACGACGAGCCCCCGCCCCGGCGGCGCGCCGGTCTCCGCCCACGGGTCGAGGTCGGATGCCGAGCCGGCCGTCGAGGCGGCGTCGACCGCAACGACGACGCCATCGCGGGTGAGGGCCGCGCCACCGCCGGCGGGATAGACCGTGACGACCGACCCGACGCCCACCAGGTCCAGGGCGACGGCATCCTCGGCGAGGAGGTGGACCGCGACCCGGCCGTCATCGCGCGTGTCGTCGGCGCGCAGGCGCGTCGCGGTCAGCACCTCGCCGGCCGCGATCGGCCCGACGAGCCGGCGCCCCACCGCCTCCGCGGCGCTCACCGCGCCGGGTGGGGCCGCGGCGGCAGGCACGTGGGTGGTCTCGACGTCCTCGACGCCGAGTCGGGTCCCGCCGGACAGGTCACCCGCCGCGACGACGACGCGGGCCGGTGGGGGAGCGGATCGCTGCTCGGCGGCCAGGACGGTCAGCCCGACGCCGGCCGTCGCGAGCAGGATCGAGGCGACCCTGCGCAGCACGCGACGACGCCAGCGCGCGCGGCGGCTCCGGCCGAGGGCGAGTCGGCGCCCGTCCGGCGCCGTGTGCGCGGAGCGGTCGGGGACGCCGGAAGAGCGGGGGAGGAAGGACACCCAGGCGACGCTAGGGCGCCGGCGAGGGCGCGGCGGGGGTCAGCTCGCGGCTGTGGACGACGCACCCGCGTCGGCCATGGCTGTGGACGAGCCGGACCCACTCGAGCCGGACCCACTCGAGGCCGGCTGCGACGAGGTGCGCGTCGCAGCCGCGTCGGACGAGGCGGCTGCCGGGGCCGAAGTCGAGCCGCTCGACCCCCGCGAGTCGGTCCGATAGAAGCCGCCGCCCTTGAACACGACGCCCACGGCGTTGAACACCTTGCGCAGCCGCCCCTCACACTCCGGGCAGACGCTCAGCGAGTCGTCGGTGAAGGACTGGACGACCTCGAAACGGTGGTCGCACTCGGTACACGCATACGCGTACGTGGGCACGGCGGTCTCCTCTGGTCCGGATGGTCGAGCGAAAGAATACGGGATCGGCGGCGGCATACCCTCGCCGGTATCGAGAACGCGCCTCGGGGCCCGGATATGCCCGAAGGTATGCCGCGGGTCAAGGAACGGGTGCAGCCGCCGCCCCGACGCGGCCGCCGGCGACCGGTGCTGAGCCCTCGCAGGACCGCTGACCTGCGCCGACGGTCCTCCCGATGGCCGGGGCCCCCCGGACGATCGCCCGGGCCCGGGGTCATCCGTTCGGCCAGGGGGTCCTCAGCCCAAGGGGTCGTCCTCAGCCGGCCGCGAGGCCGTCTCCCAGGGCTCCCGGCGCCGCGTTGGCGCGGCATGGGAAGTCGCCGTCAACTCGGGGAATCCATTGTGCGACACCGCGATTGGCTGCGTGCGGCCCGGCCTCCAGGACGGCCCCGGAGGGCTCGCCCGGCCGGTCTCGAGCCGCGCCGAGGCCGCCACACCTTCGCAGAACCCGTAACGCGGTATTCGTTTCGCCATTACCTTGATCAACGAAAGGTAAAGAGAACGTAAATCTTCACCAGGTGATTGCAAAGTCCGGCCCGGCCGACAACCGAGTTCCCACCGACATCCGCACCACCCGCCCCTCGACCCAGGAGATCCACACCATGTCCGAAACCCGCGCCGCCCGCGCCGAGAACCGCACGTCCCGCCGCAGCGCCCTGCTCACCCTGCTCCTCGCCATCGTCTCGCTCGTCGGCCTCACCGCCGTCACGACCGGGGCCCTGTTCTCCGACTCGGCCACCGTCTCCGGTACGTCGTTCGTCACCGGCACGGTCGACATCAACGCCAGCGCGGCGTCCGTCCCGCTGACCATGACGAACATGGCGCCCGGTGACACCCTCACCGCCGGCATCACCGTCCAGAACGCGGGCACCCTCGCCGAGCGGTACGCGATGTCCATCAAGACCGACGACGCCGCCAGCGACACCCTCGCCGGCCAGCTCGCCTACACGGTCAAGGCCGGCGTCACGACCTGCACCACCGCCGGCTTCGGCTCGAGCGGCACCGAGATCTACACCGGCCCGCTCGCCAGCTCGGCCGGCACGAAGGTCATCGGCGACAACACCAGCGGATCCCAGGCCGGCGACCGCACCCTCTCCGCCGGCGCGAGCGAGAACCTCTGCATGCAGGTCTCCCTCCCGCTGGCGACGGGCAACGCCTTCCAGGGCAAGACCGCGAACGTCACGATGACGTTCGACTCCGAGCAGATCGCCAACAACCCGTGATCCACCGCCGCCCGGGCGCCGGCAGTACGGCGCCCGGGCGGCCACCCATCCCGTCCCCCTCGACGGGCCCCGAGCAGGACCACCTCGCTCACCACCTCCCCTCCCGAAGGACGTCCCATGGCCTCCTCTCGCCCCGGCTCCCGGCGCCACTGGCTCTCACGGCTCGTTCGCGGCCTCATGACGGCCCTGCTCGTCGTCGCGACGGCCAGCGCGCTCCTCGCCGTCGGCGGGGCGGCCGCCCTCCGGCTGACCGGCCGGCAGGTCGCCGTCGTCCTCTCGGGATCGATGACCCCTCAGTTCGTCGCCGGTGACGTCGTCATCGTCCGTCCGGCGCCGAAGCCGGAGGACCTGCGGGTCGGACAGATCGTCACCTTCCACGCCCCCGGCGAGGAGCAGCTGACCACCCACCGGATCCACGCGATCATCGACCGGCCCGAGGGCCGGTTCATCCAGACCAAGGGTGACGCCAACGCGGTCCCGGACCCCAACTACACCCCCGCGAGCAGCGTCGTCGGCATCGCCGGCACCGTCATTCCGGGCGCCGGCCGCTACGTCATCCTCTACACCGACGCCTCCTGGCGCCTGCTGACTCTCGGCCTCCCGCTCCTGCTCGTCCTCGGCTACAACGCCTCGGTTGCCGTCAAGGTCATCCTCCGGGGGAGGACGGGAGCCGGCGTCGAGTCCGCCGCGGAGCCCCTCGAGCTCGAGCCGGCCGTCGTCACGGCGGCGACCGAGGACGAGGGCGCGTCCGACCACGACCACCACGACGGCGAGCGCGGGAACGACGACGACGTCGACGACGGCGGCCCCGGCGGTGCCACCCCGCCGGTTGTCCCGACCCGCCCGTCGGCCGACCGGCCGCCCCGCACGCTCCGTCCGGCCCGTCCGCACCCCGCCGGCCATCCGGTGCGCCACCCCGTCCGCCACAATCCCGGTCACGCGGACGGCCAGCACCTCGCCCGGCACGCGGCTGCGCGCCCGGTGCGCGAGCTGCGTCCGCGGGCCCGCCTCTCGACGATCGCCGTCTCCGCCGCCGCCGTCCTCGGCCTCTCGGTCGGGATGACCGGCGCGCTGTTCACCTCCTCGACGGCGATGGCGGCGTCCTTCTCGACGGCGAAGAAGATGTGCGGCCCGACGGCGTACGCCGCGGCCGTGCTCGCCGACAACCCGACCATCCGCTGGCCGCACGGCAGCACCCAGGCCGACTCCTCCGGCTCCTACACCGGCTCGGTGACGATGCCACTCGGCGGCGCGATGACGTGTTCGGACGCCACCCGGTTCAACGCCACGGGCGCGCTGACCCAGAAGTCCCGGACGAGCGAGGACGGCAACTTCACCATCGAGACATGGTTCCGCTCCACGGGCACCGCCCCCGCGCAGATCATCGGTTTCGGCGACAAGACGCCTGCGCAGGGTGACAGCACGAACCGCTCCCGCGTCCTCTACGTCGACTCCGACGGCCACGCCGCGGTGCCCGTATTCTTCGGCCTGACCAGCCTCGTCTCCTCGACGAACATCGTCGACGGTCGGTGGCACCACCTCGCGGTGGCCTACCAGACATTCAGCCTCTCGATCTACGTCGATGGCCGCGAAGAGGCCTCGACTCCGTTGGCCTTCGTCTTCGGCACCACCAGCGGCTACTGGCGGGCCGGCACCGACGACGTCTCCGGTCTCGTCCGCGGCGGTACCGGCGGTTTGACCGCCGACCTCAGCGAGACGGCGATCTACCCGACGGCCCTGACCTCCGAGCGGATCTCGGCCCACTATGCGGCGGCGCGCTGAGGGGCGCGTCGACCCGGGCGGTGCTGAGGGGCCCGCCCACCCGCCGAGCGGGCGGTGTACCTGAGGGGGTATGCCGCCCGCTCAGCCCTGAGGGGGCGTGCCGCCGTCGGCTCCGGGGGACCACCGCGCCAGCCGCCCGCCGCGGCTGACCGCGTAGAGCCGGCGCTCGGCGGCGGCTCGCGCGGCCGAAGTCGTCACGACGAGCAGCCGGTCCCCGTGCCGCAGCGCCGTCGACTCCTTGGGGACGAACCCCTCGCCGTCCCGCACGACGAGGGTGACCTGCGCCCCCGCGGGCAGGCGCAGCTCGAAGACCTGGACGCCGGCGATCCGCGACGTGGACCCGACATCGACCTCGAGGATCTGCGCGCCGAGCTCCTCCAGGGGGGTCACCTCGACAGCGAGGTCGAGCGAGAGATGCGACTGGTCCAGCCCGAGCCGTCGAGCCACCCACGGCAGGGTCGGTGCCTGGATCGCGGTGAAGACGACGACGAGGTCGAAGACGAGGTCGAGCAGCCAGTCGACCCCGGGCATCCCGGCCGTGATGGGAATCGTCGCGACGACGACCGGCACCGCCCCCCGCAGCCCGGCCCAGGAGAGGAAGGCCTGGGTCCGCCATGGCATTCGGAACGGGGTGCACGCGACGGCGACCGAGAGCGGGCGGGCGACGAAGAGAAGCACGAGACCGATGACGAGGGCCGCGCCCAGCTGGCCGGGGAAGCCGCCTGGCGAGGCGAGCAGGCCGAGGAGGACGAACAGCCCGATCTGGGCGAGCCAGCCGAGCGCCGCCGCGAACCCGAGCACGGCCGGCCGGTGCGGTAGCCCGAGGTTGCCCAGCAGGAGGGCCGCGAGATAGGTCGCGATGAAGCCGGAGGTGTGCGCGAGGTCGGCCACGGCATACGCGAGGATCGCGACGGACACGACCCCGATGGCGAACAACGTCGAGGAGCCGCTCGCCACCCGGCGCATGAGCCAGCCGCCCGCATAGCCGATGGCGAGCCCGATGGCGACGCCGCCGAGGAGCTCGAGGACCGCCATGAGCGCGAGCAGCCACCACGACTCGGCCTCCCCGCCCGCGACCGCCTGCTCGGAGAGGGCGACGACGAGGAGGACGACGGGGGCGTCGTTGAAGCCGGACTCGGCCTCGAGCATCCCGGTGACCGACCGCGGCAGCGGCACCCGGCGCAGCACGGAGAACACCGCGGCGGCGTCGGTCGAGGCGAGGACGCCGCCGACGAGGACGGCGACCGACCACGGCAGGTCGAGGACGTACCGGGCGACGAGGGCGACGACGCCGACCGACACGCCGACGCCGACCGTCGCTAGTAGCGCGGCCGGCGCGACGGAGCGGCGGATGCCGTCCCAGCGGGTCGTGATGCCACCCTCGATGAGGATGACGACGAGGGCGGCGTACCCGAGGACCCGGGTGAGGTTCGTCGAGTCGAACTGGATGCCGATGCCGCCCTCTCCGAGGGCGAGCCCGATGCCGAGGTAGATGAGCAACGACGGCAGGCCCGAGCGGACGGATACCCGCACGGCTGCGACGGACACGACGAGGACCGCAGCCGCGATGAGCAGGACGACGGCGAGGTCGTCGACCGTGAAGGCATCCGCTGCCGAGTCGGCGAGGGCCCAACCCGAGGTCATCTCCGGCCCGTCCCTCCGTGTCTCGTCGAATCGTGTCCTAGTCTCGCAGGGTGACCCGCGCGAAGCTCATCCGTCGAACCGGTATGGGCGTCCTCGCCCTGGTTGTCGTCCTCGCCCTCGTCGTCGTGGTCGGGCTGGCCATCACCATCCGCAAGCCCTTCCCCACGACGAGCGGCGAAGTCACCGTTCCCGCGCTGGCCGGGCGGGTCACCGTGATCCGCGACGACCGGGGAGTGCCCCAGATCTACGGGGACACCGTCTCCGACATCGCCAAGGCCGAGGGCTACGTGCACGCGCAGGACCGCTTCTTCGAGATGGACCTGCGTCGCCACATCACCTCCGGACGGCTCGCCGAGCTCGTCGGCAAGGACGGGGTCGACACCGACAAGGTCATCAGGGCGATGGGATGGCGCCAGATCGCCGAGGAGGAGCTGCCCACCCTCAAGCCCGAGACCCGGCAGTACCTCCAGGCCTACGCCGACGGGGTCAACGCCTACCTCGACGGTCGCTCACCGTCGGACGTGTCGCTGGAGTACACCGCCCTCGGCGTGGCGCTCCCGGAGTACTCGATCGAGGACTGGACGCCGGTGGACTCCCTCGGCTGGCTCATCGCCATGGCCTGGGACCTCAAGGGCGACTACGCCGACGAGCTGGCCCGGGCCCGGTTGGCCGCCCGGATGTCGGTCGCCCAGATCAACCAGATCTACCCGCCCTACCCCTACGACGAGCACCCGCCGATCCTCTCGAGACAGGACTGGACGCCCGGCGCCAGGCCCCCGACCGGTTCGGCGGCCTCGGTGCCGTCCTCCTTGCGCTCGGCGGGCGCCGAGCGCGCGTATGCCGCGGTGTCGGCCGCCCTCGAGCAGATCCCCTCGCTCGTCGGGCGCGGCGACGGCATCGGCTCGAACTCGTGGGTCGTCGCCGGGTCGAAGACGACGACGGGCAAGCCGCTGCTCGCCAACGACCCGCACCTCGGCGTCGGGATCCCGGGCATCTGGTACCAGGTCGGCCTGCACTGCACGACGGTGTCCTCGTCCTGCCCGCTCGACGTCGCCGGCTTCTCGTTCAGCGGCGTGCCCGGCGTCATCATCGGGCACAACCAGTCGATCGCCTGGGGTTTCACCAACCTCGGCCCGGATGTCACCGACCTCTACCTCGAGAAGATCGTCGGCGACACCTACCAGCGCGACCGCCGATGGCTCCCGCTGCAGACCCGCCAGGAGACGATCACGGTCTGCGGCGGCGACCCCCAGACCATCACGGTCCGCAGCACCGTCCACGGGCCGGTGCTCTCCGACGTCATCACCGCCTTCGCCGAGGCCGGGACGAGCCCGCCGCTGGCCGACAAGCAGGAGCGCGGGACGGCATACGCGGTATCGCTGGCCTGGACCGGGCTGAAGCCGACCTCGACGGCCGACGCGATCTTCGCCCTCAACACGGCGCAGAACTTCGCAGACTTCCGGGCGGCGGCGCGTCAGTTCGCGGTGCCCGCCCAGAACCTCGTCTATGCCGACGTCGACGGGCACATCGGCTACCAGGCGCCGGGCGAGGTGCCGATCCGCAGGCCCGGCATCCCGGACACCCCGCCCGGGTACTGGCCGGCACCGGGGTGGGACTCCAGCTATGACTGGCGCGGCTTCGTACCCTTCGACCAGATGCCGTGGACGTACGACCCGCCCGAGGGCTTCATCGTCACCGCCAACCAGGCCGTCACCGACACCCGCTCGCCGTTCCTCACGACGGAGTGGGACTACGGGTTCCGGTCCGCCCGGATCCGGGAGCGGGTCCAGGCGCTGGACAAGGTCACCCCCGCCGACATGGCGTCGATCCAGATGGACACCCGCAACCTCGCGGCGCAGACCCTCGTCAAGGCCTTCCTGTCGGTGCGGATCACCAACGACGACACCGGTGGCGACGCGGAGTTCACCCGCGAGGCCCAGAACCTGCTGCGGGGCTGGAACTACGCCAACCCTGCGGGTGACAACCGCAGCTCGGCGGCGGCGGCCTACTACAACGCCGTGTGGTCCAACCTGCTTCGGCTCCTCTTCGACGACGAGCTGCCGGCCGACCTCCAGGCCAACGGGGGCGACCGGTGGATGCAGGCGGTCATCACCCTCCTGGACACCCCGGAGAGCCCGTGGTGGGACAACAAGCAGACCGCCGACGTGACCGAGGGCAAGGACGAGATCATCCGCCAGGCCCTCGTCGCCGCGAGGCTCGAGCTGACGAAAGAGCTGGGGAAGGACCCGACCGACTGGCAGTGGGGCAAGCTGCACCAGCTGACCCTGCGCCATGCCGTCCTCGGCGGCGCCGACCTGACCGGACCCCAGGGCGCGCTGCTGCACTGGATCTTCAACAAGGGCGGCTACGAGATGCCCGGCGGCTCCTCGATCGTCGACGCCAACGGGTGGAACGCGAGCAAGGACTACTCCGTCAACTGGGCACCGTCGATGCGGATGGTCGTCGACCTCTCCCACCTCGACGCCTCGACCTGGATCAACCAGACCGGGGCGAGCGGGCACCCGATGAGCGCGCACTATGCCGACCAGATCGATGCCTGGGTCAAGGGCGAGCAGTACCCGTGGCCCTTCACCCGATCCGCCGTCGACGAGGGCGCCAAGGACACGCTCACCCTGCTCCCCTCCTCCGGCTGAGCAAACGCCCGCTCCCTCCACCCCGCGTCCCCTGCACGAACCTCTGCTAGCAGAGGTTCGTGCCGGACGGGGGTGTTGCAACACCCCCGTCCGGCAGCAACCTGTCCGTCGGTCCCGGTCGGGTTGGGGTCGGTCGGGTTGGGGTCGGTCAGCCGCGCGGGTGCAGCCAGGTGCGGCCCTCGGCGGTGAGCACGCCGTCGACCGGCTGGTCGTGCTCGGCGAGGGGCAGGAGCGGGTCCTCGGACCCGCCAAGCTCTCCGGGGTGGAGCAGGACGAGAGCCGGTATGCCGTCCCGCCGCCGGGGGAGTGCCCGGTCGTAGCACCCCCCGCCCTGGCCGAGCCGGGTCCCGAGGGCGTCCACGGCGAGGCCCGGTGCGAGGACGAGCGCGGCCTCGGCGATCGCCCTCGCACCGAGCGGCGTGCGGTCGGGGTCCTCGACGTCGCACCAGTCGAGGTCGAGGTCGGGCAGGGTGATCGGCACGAGGACCCGGATGCCCCGAGCGAGCAGGGCCGCGACGAGGGCGCCGGTCGGCGGCTCGCCGGCCCACGACTCGTAGAGCGTCACGGTGTCGCCCTCGTCGAGCCCGAGCTCGAGGGTGAGGTCGACCCCGACCTCGGCGAGCAGGGCCGAGTCGGTCGGCACGTCGCGACCGGCGGCGATGGCGCGTCGCCGCTCCCGCAGCGCCGCGCGAACCTCCCGTTTGCTCGGACTCGCCATGCCTGCATCGTAGGGTTTGGTGCATGAGTGCCCAAGGGCTGAACGAGGCCGTCACGAGGATGCGCGACCGGGGAGTCGACGCGCGGGCCATCGCGGTCTTCACCGACTACTACCGCCAACTGGAGGAGGACGCCACCGGCTTCCTGCCGGAGGACACGATCGACCCGCTCGGCGAGGTGCCCCGGCTGTCCGAGCTCGCGACGAGCCAGGACGCTCGACGGGAGGCGCTGGCCCGGACCGTGGTCCTCAAGCTCAACGGCGGCCTCGGGACGAGCATGGGCATCGAGGGCCCCAAGTCGGCGCTCTCGGTGCGCGAGGGCCTCACCTTCCTCGACATCATCGCCCAGCAGGTCCTCGCCCTCCGCGACCGCTACGACGTCGACCTCCCGCTGCTGCTCATGGACTCGTTCCGCACCCGTGAGGAGTCGCTGCGCATTCTCGCGGGCTACCCGGGGCTCGAGCGCGACGGCATACCGCTGGACTTCCTCCAGAACGCCGAACCCAAGCTGCGCGCCGACGACCTCACCCCGGTCGACCATCCCGCCGACCCCTCATTGGAGTGGTGCCCGCCGGGCCACGGCGACGTCTACGTCTCGCTCCTCGCGTCCGGGCTGCTCGACACGCTACGAGAGAAGGGGATGCGCTATGTCTTCCTCTCCAACGCGGACAACCTCGGCGCCACGTGCGACCCGGCCATCCCCGCCTGGATGGCGACAAACGACGTGCCCTACGTCGCCGAGGTGTGCGTCCGGACGCTCAACGACCGCAAGGGGGGCCACCTCGCCGCCCGCCGGGCCGACGGCCGGCTCGTGCTGCGCGACAACGCCATGGTCGTCCCGGGGGAGGAGCAGTTCTTCCAGGACATCGAGCGGCACTCCGTCTTCCACGCCAACAACCTGTGGGTCGACCTCGACGTCCTCGCCGACCGGCTCGCCGAGCGCGACGGCGTCCTCGGGCTCCCGATCATCGTCAACCGCAAGACCGTCGACCCGAGCGACCCCTCGTCCACACCCGTCATCCAGGTCGAGTCGGCGATGGGGGCGGCGATCGAGGTGTTCGAGGGCTCGCAGGCGCTGCTCGTGCCCCGGACGAGGTTCCGTCCGGTCAAGACGACGAACGAGCTGCTGCTCCTGCGCTCGGACCTCTACCGTCTCGACGACGACGCCCAGGTCGTCTCGACGATCGACCACGACGAGCCGTTCGTGGACCTGTCCGGGGAGTTCAAGCTCGTGGGCGACTTCGAGCGGCGCTTCCCCGGCGGCCCGCTGTCGCTGCGCGAGTGCACCTCGCTACGAGTCGACGGCGAGGTGACCTTCGGTGCCGGCATCCGCTGCGTCGGCGACGTCGTGATCGAGGCCGCCGAGCCGACGCACATCGCGGACGGCACCGTCCTCACCGGGAACACCGATGCCTGAGCTGGTTCCGGTCGCGGACCACCTCGCGGGGATCCTCGCCGCCCTCACCCCGCTGCCGAGCGAGCGGGTCGGCGTGGCTGGCGCCCTCGGCCGCGCCCTCGCGGCCGACGTCGCCTCGCGCACCGACCTGCCCGGCTTCACCAACTCGGCCATGGACGGGTATGCCGTGCGCGCGGCCGACGTCGCCGCCGCCGGCCCGGACTCGCCCGTCCGCCTGCCGGTCGACGGCGACATCGCCGCCGGCGACACGCGCAGCCGCGTCCTCGTCCCGGGCCGGACGATGCGGATCATGACCGGCGCCCCGCTGCCGGAGGGGGCGGACGCGGTCGTCCCCGTCGAGGAGAGCGACGGCGGCACCGAGGCCGCCGCGCTCCGGCTGGCGCCTGCCGTGGGGCGGCATGTCCGCTTCCGTGGCGAGGACGTCCGCTCCGGCGACATCGTCCTGCGGGCCGGGACCGTCCTCTCCCCGGGGCACCTGTCCCTCGCGGCGTCCGCCAACCTCGGCGAGCTCGACGTCGTCCGTCGCCCCCGGGTCGCCGTCGTCTCGACGGGTGACGAGCTCGTCGCGCCGGGCAGCGAGCTCGGGCACGGCCAGATCGTCAACTCCAACGGGATCATGCTCGCCGCACTCGTTGCGGCCGCCGGGGCCGAGCTCGCCACCGTCGTCCACCTGCGGGACGACGCCGACGAGATGCGGGCCTTCCTCCTCGATCCGCCGGGCGACCCCGACCTCGTCCTCACCTCCGGCGGGGTGTCGATGGGCGCCTACGACATCGTCAAGGAGGTGCTCACCGCCGACGGGGGAGTCCGGTTCGTCAAGGTGGCGATGCGCCCCGGCATGCCGCAGGGGTTCGGCCTCGTCGGGCCGCGGCATACGCCGATCATCACCCTTCCCGGCAACCCGCTCTCCTCCCTCGTCTCCTTCCACGTGTTCGTCCTGCCCGCGCTGCGGCTGCTCGCCGGGGCCGACCCGCACGCCGCGCCCCGGTTCTCGGCCGTCGCCGGCGTCGACTGGCGCTCGGTTCCGGTCAAGGCGGAGTTCAGCCGGGTCGTCGTCGAGCCCAGCCAGGACGGAGGCCCGGTCCGGGTGCGGCCCTTCGGCGGACAAGCCTCGCACGCGGTCGGCGCGCTCGCCGAGGCCACCGCCCTCGCCGTCGTGCCACCGGATGTCACCGAGGTGCACGAGGGGATGCCCCTTACCTGTATCCCGTTGCTGGGGCAGGATCGTGCCCATGTCTGCTGACGCCGGGGCCAACCGGCTCACCCACGTGCGGCCGGACGGGTCGGCGCACATGGTCGACGTCTCGGGCAAGGACGTCACGGCCCGGGTGGCCACGGCCGCGGGGCGGGTGCTCCTGTCGCAGGCGGCCGTCGCCGCGCTGCGCGACGGGACCGTGCCCAAGGGCGACGCGCTCGCGGTGGCGCGGATCGCCGGCATCCAGGCGGTCAAGCGGACCCCCGAGCTGGTCCCGCTCGCCCACCCCATCGCCGTCCACGGGGTCGAGGTCGACCTCACCGTCGCCGACGACGGCGTCGACATCACCGCATCGGTCCGGACGGCGGATCGGACCGGCATCGAGATGGAGGCACTCACCGCGGTGAGCGTCGCCGCGCTCGGGCTCATCGACATGGTCAAGTCCGTCGACAGGCATGCACGGATCACCGATGTGCGGGTGACGGCGAAGTCCGGGGGACGCTCCGGCGACTGGAGCGAGGCGTGAGCGGGTCGGGCCCCGCGCCGGAGCCCGTGCGGGGCGCTGGGCGGGACCCCGCGACGGGCGCCACGCCGCTCGACGGCCGGGTCGCCGTCGTGGTCACCTGCTCGACCCGGGCGTCCGAGGGGGTCTACCCCGACCGCGGGGGCGCGCTCATCGCCGAGACACTGCGCGGCTGGGGCTGTGAGGTGATCGGTCCCACCGCGGTCCCGGACGGTCCGGAGGTCGCCACGGCCCTCTCCGCAGCGCTCGACCGGCGACCCGACCTCGTCCTGACGACCGGCGGCACCGGCATCTCGCCGACCGACCGCACTCCGGAGGCGACCGCGCCGCTGCTCGACCTCGAACTGCCCGGCGTCGCCGACGCGATCCGCGCCGCCGGAGCGGCCAAGGGCGTCGCCACGGCCGCCCTCTCCCGCGGACTCGCCGGGGTCGCCGGTCGAACCCTCGTCGTCAACCTGCCCGGCTCGAGCGGGGGTGTCCGCGACGCGCTCGAAGTCCTCGAGCCGCTGCTGCCCCACGCGCTGAGCCAGCTCGGCGGGGGCGACCACTGATGTTCCGGCGCCGCGGCGCACCGGCCGTCGGCTGGCCGGTCCGGCTCGTCGGCGTGGCTCGCCTCGGTGACCCGCTCGTCCTGCGCCCGATGGTCGTCTCGGATGCCCGGGAGTACCAGTGGGTCCGGCGGTACAACGCCGCGTGGCTCGAGCGGTGGGACGCGACGTCGCCGATCGACGAGGGCGGAGCGCGCACGTTCGACGAGCTGGTCCGTCACTACGACACCGAGGCCGCCGCGGGCCGGATGCTCCCGCTCGTCATCGAGGTCGACGGCCGGATCGTCGGGCAGATCACGCTGAGCAACATCGTCCTCGGCTCCTTCCGCTCCTGCACCGCCGGGTACTGGGTGAGCCGGGCCATCGCCGGGCGCGGGGTCGCTCCGATGGCGCTGGCCCTGTGCGGCGACCATGTCTTCGACGTCCTCGGTCTGCACCGGCTCGAGGTCAACATCCGTCCGGAGAACACCGCATCGCTGGCCGTCGTCCGCAAGCTCGGGTTCCGCCCCGAGGGGACCCGGCTGCGGATGCTGCACATCGACGGGGGCTGGCGCGACCATCTCTCCTTCGCGCTGACGTCGGAGGACCTCGGCGGCCGCTCGCTCGTCGGGCGCCTCAGAGATTCACAACCGTCACTTTGGCGACACACCGAGGCGGATCCGCAGTAAGGCGCGTACGCCGCCCTAACGTCAGCACCGTGCAGCCGAGCAGCGTGATCTTTCTCGTCCTTCTCGGGGTGTGGGCTGCCTACTTCGTGCTCTATTGGGTGCGCCGACGGGACAACCTCGTCACCGCCCGCACCGCCGACCAGCTGTCCGACTCGATGCGCGTCCTCGAGCGGCGTTCGCCGGCCGCGTCCGCGGAGCCGGCCGCGAGGTCGTATGCCGCGAGCCCGATCCGCGCCGTGCCCGGCGGTCCCAGGGTGGCCGCCGAGCCCGACGAGCGGCCTCGGGTCGGGGCGATGCGGCCCGGTCGGCGCGTCCGCGGCCTGACCCTGCTCACCGGCCTCGTCGCCACCCTCGCCGCGATCCCCGCGGCGGGGTTCGGCGTCCTGCCGTGGCTGGCGGTCCTCGCGCCGACCGCGCTCGTCGGCATCGGCGTCGGCTGGCTGCGCGCCGGTGTCCGGGGCGAGGCCCGCGCTCGTCGGCTGTCCGCCGAGGCCCGCAGGATCGTTCGCGACCCGGTCACCACGAGCGGCTCGATCCGACTCGCCGGCAGCGCGACGCTCCGAACGGACTCGTCGCTCGCGGCAGAGGCCCCCGATCGGACCGGGGCCACCGAGACGGCGGAGCGGACCGACCACGCGGCACCGCCCGCCGCCGCCGGGCCGGGCGACGGAGTCGCCGCCCCGGCGCAGCAGAGCGAGCCGGTGCTCCTCGAGCCCGAGCCGGCCGCGCCGCTCGTCGACGAGGACGACATCCCGCTCACCTGGGACCCGATCCCGGTGCCCCGCCCGACGTACGCGATGAAGGCCAAGGCCGAGCGACCCGCCCCGCCGCCCGCCGAGACGACGCCGGCTCCCGAGCCGGTCCGCCTCGACGACGCGGCATACGGCGAACCCGAGCGCCGGGTCGCCGGCGCCTGACCGCCCGGCGGCCGCTGCTGCGCTGGGCCCCCAGTCACCCCCCCCGCCCGTCGACGGACAGGTTCCTGCAGAACGGGGGTGCTGCAACACCCCCGTCGTGCAGGAACCTCTGCTAGCAGAGGTTCCTGCAGAGGGTAGGGGGAGGAGGGGGCGCGGGGTCAGGCCTGGCCCGGTATGCCGTCCCACGCCGCCGCGTCGAGGTCATCGGCGTCGTCCGTCGCCGCGCCGGCGGAGCGTCCCTCGGCGCTGGACAGCGCGTCGTCGGGACCGTCCGGCGCAGCGTCGGCGTCGAGCAGGTGGTGTCCCACGGCGTTGAGGACGGCGACGGTCGGGACGGCGATGAGCGCGCCGATGATGCCGGCGACGATGATCCCGGCCGCGATGGCGAGGATGACCGACAGCGGGTGGACCCGCACGGCCCGGCCGAGCAGGAACGGCTGGAGGACGTGGCTCTCGAGCTGCATCGTGCCGACGATGATCGTGAGCATGATGGCCGCCTGGATCGGCCCGAACGCGACGAGCGCCAGCAGCACGGCGACCGAACCGGAGACGAACGCCCCGATGATGGGCACGAACGCACCGAAGAAGATGAGCACCCCGATCCCCGAGGCGAAGGGCACGTGGAGGATCGCCGCACCGACGCCGATGACGATCGCGTCCACCGCGGCGACGAGGACGGTCGCCCGGGTGAAGGCCGACAGCTGGCCCCAGGCGATGAGCCCCGAGGAGTGGACCTTCTCCCGGGTCGCCCGCGGGAAGAGCCGGACCACCCAGGTCCACAGCCGCTCGCCCTCGTAGAGGAAGAAGAAGAGGGTGAACAGGGCGATGGCCATCCCGGTGATCGCGTGGGTGGCGGTCACGCCGGCCTGTGCGGCCGTCTGGCCGATGTTGGTGTTGTTCGACGTGATCTGGTTGCGGATGTCGTCGACCCACTGTCCGAGCTGGGTGTCGGTGACGTGGAAGGTCGACCGGATCCACGAGCGGACCTCGTCGATGCCCTGGGTCGTCTTGTCGAGGATGTCGCCGAACTGTGCGGAGAACTGGCTGCCGACGACGGAGAGGACCCCGCCGATGAGCCCGAGGCCCCCGAGGACGGTGAACCCGGCCGCCAGGCCGTTCGGCATGAAGCGGGACAGCCACTGCGAGACCGGCCGCAGCAGGGCGGTGAGGAGGATCGCGACGACGACGGGCACGACGACCTCGGAGAGATAGGCGAGCACCCAGAGCACGCCATACAGGGCCACGGCGATGACGATGAAGCGCCAGGACCACTCGCTCGCGGTCCGGACACCTCGCGGAACCGACCAGGCGTCCGGCCGGTGGTCGTCGTCGGGCTCCCAGGCACGTGCGGTCGCGCGGGCGGAGGCCGGCTCGGGGTCCTCGGCGGCGGGGCGCGAGGCGGCGGTCAGCTTCGGCAGGCGCATGGTCGACAGGGTATGCCGTGCCGGCCGGGTCGGGCCTGGCTCGCCGAAGGCTGGGGAGCACGGTTCGCTCGTTTAGGGGCGCCGGTCACGGCGGTGTTATCGTGTCTCCCGCACTTCTGGGGCTGTGGCGCAGTTGGTAGCGCGCCTCGTTCGCAACGAGGAGGCCACGGGTTCGAGTCCCGTCAGCTCCACCACTGGTCAACGGGCCGCGTCCGCATCGGACGCGGCCCGTTGACGTTGCTGTCCACCCGGGCCCGTCCTCGGCTCCGCGCCCCGACCCGCGCACACCGGGGCCCCGGCCACGGCGAGCCGTCGACCGGGGCCCCGGCGCCCCTGCGGTGCCGCGAGGATCACCCGGGGGGTGGTGTTCCTCGAGCGGCTGCCTCCGTGAGGGTCCGCGCCGACAACGTGGGAGCGTCGACGCGGCCCTGGTCCCTCAGAAGGCTGACGCGGGCCGGTGGTTGGTGCCGGCGGGCCCGTCCCTGCTGGCACCAACGGGCGACCGTAAGGAGCCGGCGCCCGACACATCGGACCACACGTCGGGGGTCGCACCGGCTGGGCAACCCACCGGACGGCCCGTTGCGGGACCGGCGGTGGTTGGTGCGGCCGTCATGTGATTCCTGTTCATCGCGAGACATCTGGGGCAGGTGGGATCGCCCTCTTCGAGCCTAGGTCGGGGTTGTTATGGCGGGGTGCTGTCTCCGGTCAGACCTTGGCATGAGTTCGGCAAAGAGATCCCCAAGCAGGGCGCGATAGGTTCGGCCGCATGAAGCAGCGCAGCGAACACGGGATCGTCAGCGTCGTGGGCCGGTGGGACTTCCGCGTCTGCGACCTCGCCGCGGTGCTGGAGTCCGGGCGGGCCGCGTACCGGCTGAACCACCCGGAGACCACCGACCGGGCCGACGCCGAGGTGCTCGACGCGGAGGGCGCCGTCGAACAGCTGCTCGAGGCGTTCGGGATGGACGCGGTCTACGACACCGACGGGCTCGAGCCGGTCCGCGTCTTCACCGTGGCGCTCGCCCACGACGAGGACGACGACGAGACCTTCGCCGAGGACCCGTTCGCCATCGCGTACGAGGAGGACGACGAGGCCTGATCGGCCAGCCCGAGGAACGCGCCGAGCGCGATGAGCTCGGCGGGCGAGCGAGGCACCGCGTCGGTCAGGGCCGCTGACCGGACGAGGTAGGCCGCCCACTTCCCGCGGGAGATCGCGACGTTGAGCCGGTGGCGGTCGAGGAGGAACCCGACCCCACGCGCGACGTCCGCGTGCGCCGAGGCCGCCATCGAGACGAGGACGACGACCGCCTGCCGACCCTGGAACTTGTCGACGGTGCCGACCGGCACCTCGGTGAGGCCGGCCTCGTCGAGGACGGCGCGCAGCAGGGTGACCTGGGCGTTGTAGGGGGTGATGACGCACAGGTCACGCTCCTGCAGCGGCCGGCCGGCGGCACCGGCGGGCTCGTCGGGAGCGACCCAGGTCCGCCCGAGGAGGTCCCGGGCGAGCGCGAGGACGACGTCGGCCTCCTCGGCGGAGTGGGTGGCGTTGTCGTGGTGCTCGACCTCGCGGATGTGCAGCCCCGCCGGTATGCCGTCGAGCCGGCGGGCCCGGGTGACCCGCTCCTCGGAGCGGAGCCGACCGGCATACGCGAGCCGGGACACCGGCGCGGTCAGGGCGGGATGCATCCGCCAGGTCGTCTCGAGGAAGTAACCGCGGGAGGAGGGCAGCACGGCCGCGTCGCCGATGAGCCAGCCGAGGGCCGAGTCGTCGACCGGCTCGGGGTGGGACCCCTGCGAGACCTGGGGGAGCTGCTGGGGGTCGCCGAGGAGGAGGAGCCGCTCGGCGGCGACCGAGACGGCGAGGGTCTTCGCGAGGCTGAACTGCCCGGCCTCGTCGACGACGAGCAGGTCGAGGTCGCCGCGGCCGACCCGGCCCTCGTGGCACAGGTCCCAGGCGGTGCCGCCGACGACGTAGCCCGCCTCTCTCCCGGCGGCGAACTCGGCGAGGGCGTCGGAGGACCCGACGTCGGTCCAGGTCGGGTTGTCGGTCTCGACGCCGTTCTTGCCGACGAGACCGCCCGGCACCCCGGCGGCGACGACCGCCGTGAGGAGGTTCTCGACGGCCGCGTGCGACTGGGCGCTCACCCCGACCCGCCATCCGTGGTGGCGCACGAGGGTGGCGATGACCCGGGCCCCCACGTGGGTCTTGCCGGTCCCCGGCGGTCCCTGGACGGCGAGCATCGAGGAGTCCAGGTCGAGCACCGCCGCCGTGATCGCGTCGGCGAACCGGTCCGGCCCGGCCCCGACCCGCGGCAGCGCAGCACGGGTGCGCAGCCGCGGTGGCCGCCGCGCGAGCAGGTCGAGCCCGGCCCGGTTCGGCAGGGCCGGATGAGCGGCCAGGACCTCCTCGGCGAGCTGGGCGAGGGCATCGTCGATCTTCGTCGTCGGGATGATTCCGGACGGCACGAGGGCGACCGGCTCGTGGACGTGGTCCTCGCCCCCCCTGGGTTGGAGCTCCTCGAGGGTGAGGACTTGATGGGTCCGGCCGTTGGGGGCGATCGTCTCCTCGGCCTCGAGGATCCGGATCGTCGCCGAGGAGCGCGCGTGGAGGTGCCCCGGCTGGGTCGTCACCCCGGCCGGCGGAGGGTCCCGGTAGATCGCCGAGACGGCGACACCCGGGCCGAGGAGGACGCCGCCGAGCGGCTCCCCGGACAGGCGGACGATGCGCCGCGGTCGCTGTCGCGCCGTTGCCCGGTGCCACCCCTGCAGTACCTCGCATCGGTCGACGACGAAGACACCCGGCTCCGGGACCCAGTCGCCGACCGGCGAGCGAAGCCGGTCGAAGTGTCGCCACCAGAACGGCTTGTCCTCGCGCGCGTGGAACTGCAGGGACGCGGCGACCATGGCGACCGCCTGCTGCGCGGGCGTGCGCTCGTGCGGCTTGACGTCCGCGACGAGGGCGCGCAGCCGGCCCTCGAGGTCGATGAGCCGCTGCCGTCGCTCCGAGACCTCGAGCGGCACCGGCACGGGCAGGTCGCTACCAGCGGAGGGGGTGGGTTCCTCCCCGGCGACCCGGGCCCGGAGCCAGTCGCGCAGTCGGAGGGTCGAGACGCAGTCGTCCTCGTTGTAGGAGGCGATGCCGGCGAGCAGCCGCGCGGCCTCGTCGGTGCGGCCGGCGATGCGTGCGTCGATGACCCCGTGGTAGACCACGATCGACTCGTCGGCCTTGGTCACCTCGCCCGAGCGGCCCGCCATGTAGAGGGGTTCGAGCTTCTTGAGGCTGTAGGAGCGCTGCGAGACAAGCACGCTCGCGCGCACGACGGCATAGAGATCGACGAAGACGCCGTCCCGCAGGAGCTGGTCGATGTCGTCCTCGCACACGCCGTGGCGTGCGGCGAGCCGGAGCAGCGCGCTCGGCTCGTACGCCGCGTAGTGGTAGACGTGCAGGTCCGGCCAGCGCCGCCGGCGGCGGGAGAGGTAGGCGACGAAGTCGATGAGGGCCTGCCGCTCCTCGGCACGGTCGTGGGCCCAGAAGGCCCGGAACCGGGGCGGCTCGCCGCCGGCGACGTCGAGGCCGTCGACCTCGACGAGGCCGAAGAGGTACTCCAGCCCCCACACGCCCGAACCGGGCTCGCTCCACAGCGGGTCGCCCTCGAAGTCGAAGAAGATGTCGCCCTCGCTGGGCGCCGGAAGCCGCCGGAGCACCTCGGCGTCGGTCACCTCGTAGGCCACGGCGCCGCTCGGGTCGGCCTCGGCGGCGAGCTGGAGCCGGGCCTGTGCCCGGAGTCGGGTGAGCGTCGAGTCGCGCACGTCGGCGACCGGACCCCGGGAGGCCGCGAGCTCGTCGATCGTCGTGATACCCGCGTCGGCGAGCCGCCGCCGGGTCGGCAGCCGGACCCCCGAGACGAGGAGGACGTCGCGCACCCGCTCGGCCTCGGCGGCGCAGACGTCGCACCGCCCGCAGGCGAGCCACCGAGGGTCGCCCCACGAGGCGGCCCGGTCCTCGTCCCGGTGCTCGGCGAGGACGGAGTCGAGCCGGGCCCGTCGCGCCCGGTAGGCCGGCACGATGTCGGTGAGCGGATGTTCCGAGACCGCACCGGATCCGAGGACGAGTCGCGCCGTCGGGGCGGCCGGGACGCCGGCCGCAGCGAGGGCCGCGGCATAGGCGGCGATCTGGAGCAGGGCCGGCACCGAGTCGCTGCGGGCGAGCTTGGTGTCGGTGACGAGCCAGCCCTCCGGGGTGTGCTCGAGGAAGTCGGCGTGGCCGACGAAGCCGCCGTCGAAGAACGTCGCCTGGTAGACGACCTCGGCGTCGGATCTGAGCGCGGCGAGGGTCGCCTCGGCAGCGTCGGTGAGGCCGGCGTGGGAGTACGCCGGCCGGGGGAGCTGGACGACGCGGCCGGGGTGCTCGTGGGCGAGGCGGCGCAGCTCCCGCTGCTCGTGGGCGTTGCCGAGATCGATCACCCGGCGGGCCATCTGGTCCGCCTCGACCGGCGGCCGCTCGGCCCGGTCGAGGACGACGTCGAGCTCGCGGACGAGGTGGAACTCGCAGGCCGAGGCGAGGCGGAGGTCGCTCGGGCTGGTCACGAGCGGCGGCCGCCCGGCAGCGTCGGAACCCGAGTCGAGGAGGAACACGCGTCCAACCTAGCCACCGCGTCGGACAGCCCCGCCACCTGACGTGAGACCCGACACCCCCACCCGGGGATCGGCCGGTCGCGTCGATACAGTTCATCCGTCAACTACCGCTGCGCCCGGTGCCGGCGGTCCCGGATCGGAGGCACGATGACGCTGGCGGGGCTCCTGGTCCGCGCCGAGCCCGTGCTGCGGCGCGTCGACCGGGTCGCCGGAGGCCGCCGTGCCACGCTGCGGATCCCCGAGGAGTCGCGGAGGGCACCGACCACCCGGCGGGCCCTCCTCCTCGTCGCCTGGGGCCTCGTCGCCGAGCTCGTCATCGCCGCGGCGGCCGTCGGGTTCGCCGTCGCCATCGCCGACACCGGCGGCCGGGTCCCCGGCATCGTCTGGTACCGGCTCGTCGTCATCCTCGCCCTCACCGCGACCCTCTTGTACTTCCTCTGGCGGGCCGGCCTCGGCTGGGTCTGGGCCTTCTCGCGACTGCGCCTGTTCACGATCGTCTTCCCCGTCGTCGCGATCGGGACCTGTCTCGTCCCGGGGCTCTACCCGCCGTGGATGGTCGCCGAGCAGGTCCTCTTCAGCGCGGTTCTGGTGGCGGTGTCCCTCGTCCTGCACCGTCCCGTCGTCCGATCCGCATATGCCGCCTCTGCGGCCCGTCCCGACGACGTTCGTGCATCCGCCCCCGAGCCGGCTCCCTCACCCCTCGACGAGGTGGCCGACTAGGTCACAGTCGGCCTCCGTCGCGGGCCCGCGACGCTAGCGTTCAGGCGTGAAGCGTGGGGCAAGAGGCCGTGTCGCGACGGGGGCTGTGGCTCTGACCGCCGCCCTCCTCGTCGGGGGATGTTCGAGCGGGTCGGCCGGTCCGGAACCGTCCGGCGCCACCGGCTCGGGGGCGGTCATCAGCCAGTCGGCCGACCACGGCACGGCCGCGGTCTCCTGGGAGGGCGGCGGCGTCACCTTTGCCCTTCCGGGCGGTTGGAGCGTCTTCGACGGGGCACGGCTCGCCGGCGACCCGGTGGCCATGGCCGCCGTCGGCGCCGTCGGCACCCGGGTCGGGCTCGACGCCGACGTCCTGGCCGCGACGCTCGGTGGCTACGAACGTGTCGCGTTCGGCCCGGACGACAGCATGCTCATCGTCACGGTGGTCCCGCAGGCCGACCTCGACGCCACGAGCGAGAAGTCGGTGCGGCACTACCTCACGACCGTCTGCTCGCGTCAGCCGACGATGTGCGAGACCCTCGTCGACTTCACGACGCGGCCGACCCCCGCCGGGGACGCCGTGGTGTACGTCACGTCGACCGCCTCGGGATACCTGTCCGCGAGCGTCCTGCTGCCCTACGTGGCCCGCTCCGGCGCGGACTCGGCGACCCGGCAGGGACGGCGGGTCAGCATCGAGTCCTCGACGGACGCGTCCCTGCGCGCCTGCCTCGACTCCGTGCTCGGCTCGCTCCGCCAGGCCTGAGGCGTCACCAGCGTCACACCGCCGCGGGGTCCCGGGGAGCGCCCACGCGACTACGATCTGGTTGACGTTTCCACATCACGGTGGGACGGCGGACCGAGGAGGGTCCCATCAGCACGACGAGCACCGGTGGCCCGCCGTCGGCGGCCACCCCAGCACGCGCGCCGGCCGCCGGTCCCCGGCGCGGTGGTGCCTTCGGGTGGCTCGCCGGCCATCTCACCCTCGTCGCCATCCTCCTCCCGGTCGTCTTCGTCGTCGGCCTCGAGGCGATCCGGTATGCCGTGGCCGGACCGGCCCCCGACTCGACGCCCCCGTGGCAGGGCTTCCACCTGCTCATCGTCTTCGTCATGGTCGGCGGCATCGTCGCCTTCTCCCTCGCGATGTTCCACGTCATCGACCGGGCGCAGGCGGCGCTGCTGTGGCAGAACCGTGAGCTGGCCGCGACGAACGCCGTCTCGCGGGCGATCCAGGGGGAGGCCGGCGTCGAGCGGATCATCGACGCCGCGCTCGCCATCGTCCTGGATGCGACCGGGGCGGCATACGCCTCGGTCGCCGTCTTCGGTCCGGCGGGCGAGGGGAGCGACCGGGTCGTCAGCCACACCCGCTTCTCGGCGCACCAGCCGCCGGTCAACGACGCCGACGTCGACGACGACCCGAGCGTCGAGGTCCCGCTGACGACCGGTCAGCACACCGTGGGCCGCCTCAGTCTCTGGCTCCTGCGGGACACGACGGAGCCGCTGGGGATGGCCGCCGAGACGCTCCGGACGATCGGCAGCCAGCTGGCCAGCGCCATCCAGCTGGCCCAGGCCGTCGACGACCTGCACCGCCGCAAGAACGAGGGCCACGCCTTCTACGACATCCTGCTGCGAATCTCCCACCACGCCCCGCCGGTCGAGATCCTCGACGCCGTCGTCCGCCACGCGCGCGAGCGGCTCTCCTGCGACGCCGTCGTCCTCACCCTCACCGACGAGGCGGCCCGGGCCGTCCAGTTCGCCGGCGGCCCCGGCGAGGACGGTGGGTCGCTGCCGGCCGTGACCCGGTTCGCGTCGGGTGCGGAGGTCGCCGACCCCGACCATGCCCGCCGGCCCGGCGACGGGTGGCTCAGTGAGGCGGTGGCGGCCGTCACCGGGCCGATGGACGTCCTCGGTGAGCTGTGGGTCGCGCGACGTGACGGAGACGAGCTGACCGACCGTGACCGCGGCTTCCTCACGACGCTGTCCGGGTTCGCCGCCATCGCCATCACGAGCGCCCAGCTGCGCGAGAACGGCCGGCAGCGCGCGGTGCTCGCCGAGCGGGAGCGGATCGCCCGAGAGATGCACGACAGCCTCGCCCAGGTCCTCGGGGCGACCCACCTGCGGCTGCGCTCCCTCGAGCTGGCTCCGGCCGTCGAGGCCGATCCCGTCGTCGTCGGCGAGATCTCCGACCTGGCCCAGACGTGCCACGAGGCCTACCTCGACGTCCGCGAGGCCATCCTCGGTCTGCGGGACTCGAGCAAGACCGAGCGGGGCCTGGAGGGCACCCTCGCGAGCTACCTCGAGAAGTACGCCCGCCAGAGCGGTGTGTCCTGCCGCCTCGACAACCGCCTCGACCGCGGCCTCTCCCTCTCCCCGCGCTGCGAGGTCCACATCATCCGGGTCATCCAGGAGGCGCTGACGAACGTCCGCAAGCACGCGGGGGCGTCGGAGGTCGTCGTCACGGTCGACGAGGAGGGGTCGCTGACGAGGTTCGTCGTCGAGGACGACGGCGCCGGCTTCGACATGCGCTCGCAGGAGGGCGACGGGTTCGGCCTCTTCACGATGCGTGACCGGATGGCCCTCCTGCACGGTAGCCTCACCGTCGACTCGGTCCCCGGCCGCGGGACGCGGGTCATCGCGAGCGTGCCGGAGCGCTCCGTCCCCCGTCCCGTGAGCACCAGGTGAGCCGTATGCCGTCCGAGCGCGAACCCCTGCGCGTCCTTCTCGTCGACGACCAGCCGCTCTTCCGGGGCGCCATCGCGGCCCTCATCGAGCGCCAGGACGGCATGGTCGTCGTCGGCGAGGCCGAGAACGGCCTCGAGGGCGTCGAGCGGGCACTCGCGCTGCGCCCGGACCTCGTCGTTATGGACGTCGAGATGCCGGTCATGAACGGCGTCGAGGCCGTTCGGCTCATCCGTGAGCAGCTCCTCGACACGAAGGTGATCATGCTGACCGTCTCCGAGGACGACGACCACGTCTTCGACGCCATCCGGTTCGGGGCGCACGGCTACCTCCTCAAGGACATGCGCCCCGACGCGTTCTACGACATGATCCGCGCGGTCACCCGGGGCGAGACACCGATCGCCCCGGCGGTGGCCGGCCGGCTGCTCAGCGAGATCCAGAGCGGCGTCGTCAAGCGCGACAGCTCGAGCGCCGCCCCGGACGGGCCGCCCATCACCCGTCGGGAGCTCGAGATCCTCCGCCTCGTCGCCGAGGGGCTGAGCAACCGCGAGATCGGTCGCAAGCTGTCGATCACCGAGGGCACCGTCAAGAACCACATCCACAACGCCCTCGAGAAGCTGCACATGGAGAACCGGATCCAGGCCGCGGCATACATCGTCCGGCACGGGCTCGGCCGTCCTTCGGACGGCGACTGAGCGGCCTGCGCCGCCGCGTGGGGGAGTACCCCCCGATAGAGGGACGACCCCGCAAGGTTGTGCCGACCCGGGGATGGTTGCCGGGTCCCCGTTCTCGCTAGCGTCGTCGGTGACGGCCCGAGGAGCGGCCGCCCTCGCCAGCCGCCCAGCGGAAGGACCCCGCGTGGTTCGCCCCAGAGCTCACCGCCAGGTCGTGATCGTCTTCGAGCACGACCTCCTCGGCGAGGGCCTGGCGCAGTACTTCCGCACCGTCGCCGGCATCCGGTCGCGGACCGCGCGAGCCCTCGACGGCGCCGCCGTGCGACGGGCCCTGTCCGACTGCCCCGAGGTGGTCGTCGTCGAGTCCAGCGCCGTCCCGGTCGCCGACGTCGCGTCGCTGTGCCCGAACGCGGTGCTCATCGACGTGAGCGGGGTCTTCACGGCCGAGGTGGCGCCACGGCCGGCAGCGATCCTCGAGCGCATCCTCGCCGTCGTCGGCCACACCGCCCAGCCCGCCTGACGGCGGTGCGGCCGTCGCGCCGACGGCCGCCACGTCCTGCCGGCGCGCTCGCCCCGTCTCGGCCGGCCTGGACGGTCTATATCTCATCTCTACCCTGCGGCGGATGGTCCGCGCCCGCCGCTGTCGGAAGGATCGAGGCGAGGGAAACCACCTCACAACGGAACACGCGCTCGTTCCGGTGCACACGGGCGGCGCGGAAGGACGAGCGACATGAGCAAGACCCGAGACACGGCGTCGATGTCGGACCGCACCCTGAACCGGCTACTACGGATCTCCGTAGTGGCCCTCGTTCTCGCCATTGGTGGGTTCGGCGTCTTCTACTACCTCGACCAGCACGTCTCCGCGCCGCCCTCCCTCGTCGACCAGCAGGTCGCCGCCGCCGAGCAGGCGGTCCGCAAGGCCCCGTCCAACCTCGACGCCCGGCTCCAGCTGGCCGCCGTCTACCAGGCGGACCACCGGCTCGACGATGCCCTGGCCCAGTACAAGGAGATCCTCAAGGCCGACGACGGCAACCGGCTCGCCCTCATCGGCCGCGGCTACGTCCTCATCCAGCAGGGCGACCTCGACGCCGCCAAGGCCGACTACACCGTCATCACGAAGGCCTCGCACAAGGGTGAGTTCGCCGGCGCCGACCCCCAGCTGCAGGAGGCGTACTACTACCTCGGCGTCATCGCCAACATGCAGAAGCAGCCCAAGGTCGCCCTGACCAACCTCGACGCGGCGCTGCGGATCGAGGCGACCGACTCCGACGCCCTCTACCAGGAGGGCCTCGCCCGGATGCAGCTCGGCGACGCCAAGACGGCGGTCCTGGCCTTCCAGCGCGCCGTCCAGTTCGTCCCCACCGGCTGGTGCGAGCCCTGGGCCGCGACGGCGAAGGCCTACGAGGCGCTCGGCAGCTCGGACGAGGTCGCGTACGCGAACGCGATGGGTGCCTGGTGCAAGAACCGGCCCGCCGAGGCCAAGAAGGAGCTCACGGCGCTGACGAGCGGCAGCGCCGGCGTCGACGCGATGCTCGGCCTGGCGCTCATCGCCCAGACGGACGGCGACGAGAAGGGCGCGGTCGGCTGGTACCAGAAGGTCCTCACCGTGGACCGCACGAACGTCAGCGCGATGTCGGCGCTCGCCCAGCTCGGGGTGGGCCCGTCCGGCACCACGTCCTCATCGACGCAAGGACACAAGTGAGATGAGCATCTTCGACACCATCTTGACCGAGACCGAGGCCCCCGAGACCGTCGCCGACCCCGGTGACGGTGCCGGGGGCAGCGCCGCTCCGACCGGCCAGGGCGAGAAGAACCGCCGCCGTCGGATCATCGCGTTCATCGTCGTGCTCGCTCTCATCGCGCTCGTCGGCGCGGTCGCGGGCTGGTACCTGCACAACCGCAAGCCGCTGACCCAGCTGCCGGGGCTGGAGGTCGCGACGCTGCCCCACTACGAGCGCAGCCTCTACGGGGCGACCGAGCCGCTCGGGGTCGCGGTCTCGGCGACCGGCGACCGGGTCTATGTCACCGAGAGCGGCATCAGCGCCGCGGTCCACATGTACGACGGCAAGGGCAAGGAGACCGGGACCTTCGAGACCCCACCTCAGGCCGACGGCGCCAAGGCCGGCACGATGCACCAGGCCGTCTACCTCGCCGTCGACCCCGTCTCCTCCGAGGTCTACGTCACCGACCGGCTGGCCCAGGCGATCTACGTCTACCAGGCGGACGGCACCTTCGACCGCACCTTCGCCAAGCCGAAGGACGTCGGGTCGTGGTCGCCGCTCGCCATCGGCTTCGCGCCGAACGGCACCCTCTACGTCACCGACGTCCGCGGCAAGGACGCGACCAAGCACCGCGTCCTCGTCTTCGGCACCGACGGCTCGCTGCTGCGCGAGATCGGCAAGCCCGGTGACCTCAACTACCCCAATGGCGTCTGGGCCGACAACGCGGGCACCGTCCGCGTCAGCGACAGCAACAACGGCCGCCTCGTCACCTACGACCCGAAGGGCGAGATCGTCAACCAGATCTCCAGGGGCATGGGCGAGGGCGACCTCGGCATGCCACGCGGCGTCGGGGTGGATGACTCCGGCCGGCTCTTCGTCGTCGACACGACCGACCACATGGTCCGTGTCTACACGCTCGGCGCCACCGCGCCGGACGTGCCCACGTTCGTGGGCTCGTTCGGGGGGGAAGGGCGGCTCGACGGGACCTTCGAGTACCCGAACGGGCTGGCTCTCGACACACGTGCCCACATCTACGTCACCGACCGGCTCAACAACCGGGTCCAGGTCTGGGGCTACTGAGATGGGTGCGAGGAGGGTGACGGGCGGTCTGGGGACGAGCTTTCGAACCGGGCATCGCGCGCACCGGAACACACACACAAATCAATATCGGAAGTAGTAAGGAGGTAATGGCAGTGAAGCGAATCCTCCTCCTGGTCGCGGCAAGCGCCCTCGCGTTTTTCATGGGCACGGGCCCGGCTCAGGCGGACAACGGACCACACGTCAGTCTCGCGGTGAACTCACCGACGGCGGGCGTGGTCATCGCTCAGGCAGGAGCCGGCAAGTGCGCGGGGTGTCACCGCGCGCACACCGCCCAGGCGAGCTACTTGCTCGTCCAGGAACAGCCGGCCCTGTGTTACACCTGCCACGATGGAACGGCCGCGTCCACGGACGTGCGGTTCGGCATCGACGAGTCGTCCGGTGGCGCGCTCCGAGGTGGCGGTTTCGACACCGCCATGATCGGTTCGCACACCGCGACGAAGGATGTTCTCACCCAAAGCACTCACGGGTGGAGCTCGTCGAACCAGACGATCCCGGTCATCGCGGCCGAGGCCACGACGTCGCAGCACAGCATCGGCGTCGCGTCCACCATGTGGGGCAACGGAGCCATCAACTCCGGTGCCGGCACCGCGGTCACGCTCGAGTGCGGTTCATGCCATGACCCGCACGGCAACGGCAACTACCGCATCCTGAAGCCCGTCCCGAACGACTCGGGCGCGGCCACCGGCGTCACCATCCCTGACGCCTCGACAAAGGTCTACACCACGACGAACTACTGGCTCTCGGGCGACCCCAACGTCGCTCTCGACCTCGTCAACGGCACCCCCCTCACCGGGACCCAGGGCGCCGGCGCCGACGGGTACATCCAGAACGTCGCCGCGTGGTGCACGACCTGCCACACCCGGTACAACGCGGGCCACGGCTCGTACAGCACCGCCTCTGGCGATGACACCTTCATGTACCAGCACCGTTCGGACGCGAACTACAAGGCCGGTGCGGCCAACTGCATCACCTGCCACGTGGCTCACGGCTCGAACGCCAGCATGACCGGGAGCGCGGCGCGAGTCGCCTTCCCGGGCAGCACCACCACGTCGAACGACAGCCGCCTGCTGCGCGTCGACAACCGTGGCACATGCCTTTTGTGCCACAACGTGTGACGCCGAGCGTCATACAGGTGTTGGACTTCGGGTGGCCCGGTGCCCCCGCGCCACCCGAAGTCCCGCGCCAGACCTGACCCCCCAGCCCTGACCCCCCAGCCCTGACCCCCCAGCCCTGACCGCCCCGACCTGAGGACGACCCCGTGAAGCCCACGCGCCGCATCCCCGCCCCCCGCGGGCGACTGCGCCCGTCGGACTCCGCGCGTGCCGCCGTCCTCGCCCTGCCCCTCGCCGTCGCCCTCGTCGGCCTCGGACCGACCCAGGCGCAGGCGACCGGGCCGACGCCGGCCGGCACGGCCGCCCCGAGCCAGACCGCCGGCTCGGCCCCCACCCCGACCGGCGCCTCCGCGACGGCGGACCCGACGCCGACGGCCACCCCGGACCCCTCGCCGAGCGTGACCCCGAGCCCGACGAGGACCACCGCCCCGACGCCGAGCGACACCCCGGCACCGACCTCGACAAGCGTCCCGACGCCGACCCCGACCGACACCGGTGCGCCGGTGCCGAGCCCACAGCCGGTCCCGGCACCCATGCAGCCGACAGCGACGGCCCCGACGACCCCCAGCGAGCTCGCCGGGGGCCGGTCGGTGCTCGCCACCCTCGACGGCCTGCCGTCGACGGCGACCTACCTCGCGCCGGGTGCACCGGCGCAGGGCGCCGCCCCCTTCGACACCCTCCGGGTCCGCTTCGCGGTGACCAACCCCGGCGCTGACGACCTCGCCCTCACGCCGCTGCTGGAGTACCGGCAGGCGGCCGAGAGCGCCTGGCTCCCCGTGCCCGCCACGGCCACCGTCGGCGAGCCGCTGCACCTGGAGACGGAGTGGCGGGCCGCCGGGACGGGGACGCGCCAGGCCCCCGCGGAGGAGGACCTCGCGCCGTCCGCACTGCGCCTGTGCACCGCCGCCGACGGCGCTCCCGCCGCCGGTCACCTCTCTCGGGCCGCGAACCCCGACGTCGCCGTCCCCGTCGGAGCCGGCGCCTGCACCGAGGAGGAGTTCACCGTCGGGCTGTCGATCGACGCGGCATACGGCGCCGGCTACGACCTGCGGCTCACGGACGCGGGCTCCGCCATCACCGGCAGCGACCTCGCCCGGGTCACCCTCGGCAGCGCCCCGGCGACGCGGCTGAGCGCCGGGCAACGCGCGGGCACCGCGGTGAGCGAGCGGACGAGCACTCCGACCGCGACCCTCGCCTACCCCCTCGGCGACGGGGCCGGCGGCGCCCTCGGTGCCGGCGAGAGCATCACGGTGTCGGTCTCCCGCCCGCTCATGGCCGCGGCCGCCGTCGACGTCGGGGCGAGCGACATCCACGGACCGTATGCCGCGGCGGCCGACCAGTGTGCGTCCTGCCACAGCGGTCACTCGGCGCGGGGGACGAACCTGCTCGTCACGAGCGGGCCGACGGCCACCCTCTGCCTCACCTGCCACGACGGGCTCGGGGCGACGACGAACGTCACCCAGCACTACGCCCTGACCCGGCCGGCCAACGATGACGCCACCCGGTCCTACTACTCCCACGACGCCCTGGCGACGAGCTCGCACACCCTCGCCGACGCCGACGAGATGGCCGGAACCCTCAACCGGCACAGCGACTGCGCCGACTGCCACAACTCGCACCAGGCGCAGAGTGGACCCGACAGCACCCAGCTTGCCGACCCGGCCGACCCGGCCGTCGCGACCGGCTGGAGCGCCTCGGGGCGGCTCACCGGCGTGACGGGTGTCGCCGTGTCGAACGGCCCGGCCGGGACGGCGCCGACCTACACCTTCCTCAACGGCACGACGAGCCAGGTCACGCATGAGTACCAGCTCTGCTTCACCTGCCACTCGGGCTACACCCAGCTGCCGGCGGACATCCCGGGCAAGCCGTCGATGGACCAGACCGACAAGGCCGTCGAGCTCAACCCCGCCAACCCGTCCTTCCACCCCGTGGAGGCGGCCGGGACGAACAAGACGGCCGCCATGCAGGCAAGCCTCGCCGGCACCTCGCCGTACAAGCTGTGGAACTTCGACGTCGACGGGACCGTCCGCTGCCTCAACTGCCATGCGAGCAGCGAGACCCCGGACGGCACCAGCGCCGACGCCTCCCTGCAGCCGCACACCTCCGTGAACCGTGGCATCCTCCTGCGGCCCTACGAGGACCGGGTCCTCGCGCGGGCGAACGCGCTCTACTCCAGCGGCGACTTCGCCCTGTGCTATGTCTGCCACGCCGAGGCGCCGTTCGCCAACGCCTCCGGTACGGCGAGCACCGAGGCGACGAACTTCGAGCTGCACGGCATGCACCTGACCCGGCTCGCCGGCATCGGCAGCGGGGGCACCGACATCGACACCCCGGGAGCCGGCCAGGGCAACGCCCTGTGCGCCGAGTGCCACTTCCGGATCCACGGCACGACGGACCCGGTCGACGGCCAGCAGGTGGACGGCAGCAGGCTGGTCAGCTTCGCCCCGGACGTCCAGCCGGTCGTGCCCGGTGGCACGCTCTCCTGGACCCCGACCGGCGCGGGTGGCACGTGCTCGCTCACCTGCCACGGCTACACCCACCACGCGCTCGACTACGAGGGCTGAGCGCTCGACCCGGGCTCGGCGCGCGGCGCGCGACGGGGGCACGGCATGGCTCGTCGGTGCGGCGGCATACCCCGGCGGTATGCCGCGCCACCCCAGGTCATGGACCGGCCTGGACCCCGTCTCTATCCGATATGTGCCTCTCGGCGGATGGTGCGTCAAATCGCTCAAATCGACACTAGATGCAGTGGCCGCGATCCCCTGCCGAGCGGCCGGACCGGCCCGATGAAGGAGTGGACGAAGCGATGAGCGAGCGAGGATCCGGGGGCGGCAAGACCGCGACGGTCGACCTGCGCACCGAGCTGCTGGGACGGCTCGGGCTCGAGCGCGAGGCCGATGACCAGGACATCGAGGGCGCCTACCGCGACGTCGTCGACTTCCTCGACACGGCACCGGCCGACCTGGCCACCTGGGCTCGGCTCCAGCGCGGCGAGGCGGAGCGGGCGTTCGCGCTCCTCGCCGGCTCCGACGCGGACCTCGCAGCCGAGGGCGAGCTCGAGACCGCCGCCGTCGCGGCCGCGGCCCCGGCCCGGACGAGGCCGGCGCGGCCCGCGCCGCTCGACGCGGAGCCGAGCACCGAGCGCCGCCGCCAGGGCCCGCTCGTGTGGCTCCTCGGCGCCCTCGTCGTCGCCGGCATCGTCGTCGGCGTCTACTGGATGGGCAAGGACACCGGCGTTCCCGGCATCAGCGGGACGCCGACCTCGACCGCCACCTCCCAGGGCATCGACCAGGCGCAGGTCTCGGCGCTCATGCAGAAGATCAGCGCGAACCCCAAGGATGTCGCGTCCCTCCAGGGCCTGGGCGACCAGTACTACCAGGCCGGCGACTACAAGACCGCCGCCGACTGGGAGAACAAGGTCCTCGCCGTCGAGCCGAAGAACCAGACCGCGCTCCTCGCGCTCGGCGCCACCCAGTTCAACCTCGGGAACGCCGCCGAGGCCGAGAAGGTCTGGCTCAAGGCCGCCAAGCTCTACCCGGACAACGCAGAGGTCCACTACGACCTCGGGTTCCTCTACATGAGCAAGAGCCCGTCCGACACGGCGAAGATGCGCGCGGAGTGGCAGAAGGTCATCGACATCGACCCCAAGAGCGACCTCGCCAAGACGGTCTCGACGCACCTCAACCAGTCCACCCCCTCACCGTCGGCGACGAACTGACCCACCCGGCCATGACCAACATCAGCCTCCTCGTCGCGTTCGCCGCGGGCATCGTCTCGTTCGCGTCGCCGTGCTGCCTGCCGCTCGTCCCGGCCTACATGACCTACATGGTCGGGACGACGCCGGCGGGGGCCCGGTCGGCGCGACGGGTCGCGCTCACCCAGGCGCTGGCCTTCGTCCTCGGCTTCACGGTCGTGTTCGTGGTCCTGTGGGCGTCGGTGGGGCTGGTCGGCTACTTCCTGCGCGACTACGTCGGCATCCTGCGCCAGGTCGGGGGAGCGGCCCTCATCGTCATGGGCCTGCACGTCGCGGGGCTCATCAACATCCCCGCCCTGCTCCGCCAGGCGACGGTCCCGGCCGACAAGGTCCTGCGCACCCGCCGCGCCGGCGACGGCACCGTCCTCCTCGAGAGCCCGAAGCTGGTCCGCTCGGCCCTCTTCGGCGTCGTCTTCGCCGCCGGATGGACCCCGTGCGTCGGTCCCATCCTCGGCGGGATCATCGGCCTCGCCTCGCTGCGCGACAGCGTCGGCCAGGGCGCAGTCCTCCTCGTGGTCTATGCGCTCGGGATGGGCCTGCCGTTCGTCCTCGTCGCTCTCGGTGCCACCGCCGTCAGCCGCCGACTCCAATGGTTCCGCCGCCACGAGAGCGCCGTCTCCTTCGTCAGCGGCGCCATGCTCCTCGTCGTCGGCTTCCTCATGATCACCAACCTCCTCGTCAAGCTCCCCGCACTCCTGCCCAGCATCGGCATCTGAAGAGAGAACCGCCATGAGCCAAGACCTGCGCACCCGCCCGGCCGACGACGCCGACGCCCCCGAGGCGCTCGACGCCCTCGACGTCGCTGGTGGCCTGCCCGGCGGCCCCGGCTTCGGCCTCGGCGACGTCGTCGACCGGATCTGGCGCTTCTTCATCTCGATGAGGACCGGCCTGTGGCTCATCCTCGTCCTCGGCCTGCTCACCCTCGCCGGGACGCTTCTCGAGCAGGCGCCCGAGGGCGTGCGCGCCGACCCCGCGGCATACGCGCAATGGGTCGACGGGGTGAGCGGCAAGTACGGCGGCTGGTCCAAGGTCATCGAGTTCTTCGGCCTGTATGCCGTGTTCTCGTCCTGGTGGTTCAAGGCCCTCGTCGTCCTGCTCGTCACGAGCATCCTCGCCTGCTCGGTCAACCGGGCCCCGAAGCTGTGGCGGGTCGCCACCCACCCCCGGCCCAGCATGGGCGACACCTTCTTCGAGCACGCGCCGCTGCACGCCGACGTCGTCGTCCGCGAGGACGCCGAGGCCGCGCTCACCGATGTGACGAAGGTCCTGCACCGCCACCGGTTCCGGGTCATCCACCAGCCCGAGGACGCCGGTCAGAACCTCTATGCCGACCGCTACCGCTGGGGACCGTTCGGCACCGTCATCGCCCACGTCAGCTTCGTCGTCATCCTCCTCGGCTTCTTCCTCAGCGCGACCACCGGCTTCAAGGACCAGAACGTCGTCGCCCCGGTCGGTCAGGCGATCGAGCTGGGCCACGACACCGGCCTCACCCTCGAGGCCAAGTCCTTCGAGGCGACCGAGTACCCCAACGGCATGCCGAAGGACTACGCGGCCGACATCATCCTGTCCAAGGGCGGCGCCCAGATCCAGCGCCAGACCATCCGGGTCAACCACCCGATGAAGCAGGACGGGGTCTGGATCTACCAGTCCTCCTACGGCATCGCCGCGTCGATGGTCGTCACGGACGCCGACGGCACCGAGCTGGTCAACACCTCACCGGCGCTGTTCGAGTCCGGCGACAACGTCCACATCTTCGGGTCCTTCGCGATCCCGTCGAAGCAGCTGACCGTCTTCGTCGTCGAGCCGGCGTCCGGACAGGTCGACGAGAACATCAAGGCCGGCCAGGTCCAGCTCGAGATCCACAAGGCGGGCACCGAGACCCCGATCGCCGTCCAGGTCATCTCGCAGGGCAAGGCCGAGACGATCGACGGCCTCACCTACACCTTCGAGCGCAACCGGCAGTTCACCGGCCTCATCGTCGCCCACGACCCCGGAGTGCCGTTCGTCTGGGTCGGGTCCGCGCTGTTCGTCCTCGGCCTCGTCCTCGTCTTCTTCTTCCCGCACCGCCGCATCTGGGTGCGGGCCACCGAGACCGCCGACGGCACCGAGATCCGGTGCGCCTCCACCATCAAGCGCGACCCCGCGTTCGAACCGCAGTTCCACCAGATGATCACCGAGATCCAGCGCGCCGGCGACAGCACGGCCGCCACCTCCGAAGGAGCAGAGAACGATGCTTGAGTTCTCGCAGTACAGCCTCATTGCGGGCCTGGCGTTCGTCGCCCTCGCCCTCGGCGCCTACATCCTGGCGTTCGCCAACGGGCGGGCCCGGGTCGCGGTCCCGGCCTCCCGGGTGCCCGTCGCCGTCGGCGCGGGTGCGACCGACGGGTCGGCGCCCACCGAGCCGATCGCCGCTCCGAAGGCCGCCGCGGCCCGTGGGATGGCCAGCTGGGGGACGATGTTCGTCCGTCTCGGCCTCGTCTTCGTGACGGCATGCCTCGTCCTGCGCGGCTTCGCCGTCCACCACGGGCCGTTCTCGAACCAGTACGAGTTCGCCGTCTCCTTCGGGTGGGGCACCCTCGCGGCATACGTGTTCTTCGAGTACCGCTACCGGGTGCGTACCATCGCGCTGCTCGTCCTGCCGATCGCCGCGGCGATGCTTCTCTACGCGCTGACCGAGGACTCGACGGCCAACCCGCTCGTCCCGGCGCTGCAGAACAGCCTCCTGCTCACCGTCCACGTCGTCGTCGCGATCTTCGCCTACGGCGCCTTCGCGGTGTCCTTCGCGGCTGCCCTGCTGTACCTCTACCAGGACTACAAGGGCGTCGGCGTGGTCCGCGGCCTTCCCAAGCCCGAGGTCCTCGACCGGCTCGGCTACAAGGCCGTCATCATCGGCTTCCCCCTCCTGACGATGGTCGTCGTCCTCGGCGCCGTCTGGGCCCAGATCGCCTGGGGCTCGTACTGGAGCTGGGACCCCAAGGAGACCGCATCGCTGCTCACCTGGCTGCTCTACGGCGGCTACCTCCACGCCCGCGTCGCCCGCGGGTGGGTGGGCCGACGGGCCGCCTGGCTGCTCGTCCTCGGCTTCGCGTCGGTGCTGCTCACCTTCTTCGGCAACCTCTTCTTCGGAGGCCTGCACAGCTACGGCCGCATGTGACCCCCTGACCACCCGCGGCCCCACCCCCGCCGCCCCCCACCCCACGAAGGGACCGGAACCCGAGATGACCGAGCCAGCCACCATCAGCGCAGACCCCGGCGCGCCCCTGCGGTGGCAGGACCGACTCCGCGACAGCCGCCTGGGCACCCTCCTCGTCCTCGCGGTGACGGCAGTGCTCGTCATGGCGGGTGTCTACCTCGTCAACCGGCCCGACGCGAAGGCGGCGGGAGCGACCGCCGTCGCGGTGCAGGCCGCCGACACCGCCGCTCCGCGCGTCGGGTCGCCGGCCCAGGACTTCACCGCGACGACGGTCGACGGGGAGAAGGTCTCCCTGTCCGGCTATGAGGGCAAGCCGGTCTGGCTCACCTTCGGGGCCAGCTGGTGCACCGCGTGCCAGGCGGAGGCCCCCGACATCGAGGCGGCATACCAGAAGTTCCGGGACAAGGGCGTCGTCGTCCTCCAGGTCAACATCTCCGAGGACGCGGGCGCCGCGCAGGACTACGCGACGCGCGTCGGGATGACCTACCCCGTCATCGCCGACCCGGACTCGGTCATCGCGGGCGAGTACCACGTCTCGGCCATCCCCGCCCACTTCTTCATCGGGACCGACGGGAAGCTCGCGGCGATGAAGGCCGGCGGACTCTCGCCCGACGCGATGACCTCCGCGCTCGACGGGATCGCCCGATGAGCGAACCGCACGACCCCGTCACCGGCGCCGAGGGCACCCCGGCGGACGACGGCGTACCACCGCGGGCGGAGAACGAGGCACCCGAGCGAGGGGAGCCGCCCGAGGCAACCCCAGACCAGCCCAGCGCCGAGACCGTCGGGACGGAGGACCAGTCCTCCGGCCCGGCGGTGCCGCGCGTGCTGCGTCCGCTCGTCCCTGTCCTGCGGTTCGTCGACCGGATGCCGCACCCCCCGTGGAACTCCTGGCGCGGGATGCTGCTGCTCGTGGTGCTCATCGGGGGCTTCGGATCCATCGCGACGATGGCCGGGGCCGAGACGATCGGGTATTCCGAGAGCGCCTCCTTCTGCACGACCTGCCACACGATGGAGCCGCAGAAGAAGGCGTATGCCGTCTCGCCCCACCGCGACGTCTCGTGCGGTGAGTGCCACGTCGCACCGGGGGCCCTGGGCTTCGTCAAGGCCAAGCTGGCCGGTACGCGCGAGCTGTACGCCCTCGTGACGAACACCTACCCGACGCCCATCCCACCCATCGAGCACGACAAGATGCCGCCGGTCGAGCAGACCTGCCTGGAGTGCCACGCCATCGACGAGCTGACGAAGAACGGCGGACCCACCGAGCTGGTCGTGCGGCCGATGTATGCCAGCGACGAGAAGAACACCCGGCAGACGATCTCGGTGCTGCTGCGGCCGGTCGACCTCGGCCAGACCGCCGGCAAGCGCGGCGTCCACTGGCATGTCGAGCAGGGCCTGACCTACACCGCCGAGGACGAGCACGACCAGAAGATCGACCTCGTCGAGACGACGGCCACCGACGGTGCACCCGAGCAGTACATCGCGTCGAGCCAGGTGCGGGTGTCGTCCGACGCGGCCGCGGACGTGCGACGGCTCAAGGCGAGCGAGTACAACCGGACCCTCGACTGCATCGGCTGTCACAACCGGGTCGGACACGAGGTGCCGAGCGCCGACAAGGCCGTCGACGAGGCGATGGCCGCCGGGACGATCAACGCCACGCTGCCCTACATCAAGCGCGACGCCGTCGCGGCCATCAAGGGCAACTATCCGACCGATGCGGCGGCCGACAAGGCCATCGACGGCATCGCGACGGCATACGAGACGTCCTACCCGCTCGTCGCCAAGGACAAGGCGAGCGACATCGCGGCCGCCGTGAGCGAGATCAAGTCGATCTACCACCTCGTCGCCACCCCGCAGATGGGCACCGTCGCGACGACCTATGCGGACAACCTCGGCCACCAGACCTCGCCCGGCTGCTTCCGCTGCCACGACGGCGCGCACTACCTCATCAAGGACGGGCAGGTGACGAACAAGACGATCCCGTCGACGTGCGACACGTGCCACACGTTTCCCCAGACGGGGGTGAGTCCCTCGAACATCCCGATCGGGGTCAAGCCGGCCGACCACGAGACCTCGCTGTGGACCTTCTCGCACGCGAGCGCGACGGACAGCGTCCTGCCGGACTCCGGCTCGTGCGGCGCCTGTCACGCGCCGAGCTACTGCCAGAACTGCCACGAGAGCGGCGCCATCAAGGTCGACCACGACACGATGCTCTACAACCACGTGGAGTCCATCTCCCTGGCCGGCGGGACGAACGCGTGTGCCTACTGCCATCAAGAGGCCTACTGCGACCAGTGCCACAAGGACCCCGTGCTCGGCTCGAGCAAGGCGGCCCTCGGCGTGCAGGCGGGGAGTGGATGATGACGATCCAGCGGACCCAGCACCCCATCGAGGCGGAGGAGTGGCTCACCGTCCAGGACGCCTGCACCCTGCTCGGCGTCTCGCCCGCGACGCTGCGGCGGTGGAGTGCCGCCGGTGACGTCCCGGCCTTCACGACGCCCGGTGGCCATCGCCGCTACGCTCGCTCGACGATCCTCAGCCTGCTGCCCGACACCGGGTCGGGGCGCCCGACGTTGGCCGAGCTCGGTCTCACCCCGGACCGGATGGTCCGTGCCTTCCGCCGCTCGATGGTCCAGGCCACCCGTGGTCTCGGCTGGCTGCCCCGGGTGAGCGAGGAGGAGATCGCCACCATCCGCGCCCTCGGCCGGACGATCTGCTCCCGGCTGCTCATCGCCCTGGACGCGCACACGGTCGGCGAGCGGGATGCGGCCGTCGAGGAGGCCCGGGTGGCCGCCGCCCGCTACGGCCAGCTCGCCGCGCGGGCCGGCAGCCGGGCAGGGGAGACGGCCGAGGCGTTCGTCCGTTTCCGCTCCCTCTTCGTCGAGGAGCTGGCCCAGGTCGCCCGGCGCCAGGGTCTCGACGCGGCCGACGCCACCCGGCTCGTCACGGACGCCGTCGGCCTGTCCGACCGGCTGCTGCCTCCCCTGCTCGCCGGCACGAACCTCTGCTAGCAGACCTTCGTGCAGGACGGGTATGTTGCAACACCCCCGTCCGGCAGCAACCTCTGCTAGCAGAGGTTCGTGCAGGGCGTGGCGCACGGCCGAGGCGGTCGGGTGTGCCGGGGGTCAGACCCAGCTGGGGAACCACATCCGCAGGTGCCACTGCTGGTAGGGGATGACCTCGGCGGTGTAGATCGGGTAGAAGAACGCCACCATGGCGAGGGTGAGCATGAGGTATGCCGCGACGGCGAGCAGCCCCCGCCGGCGCCGGACCGGCGAGGCGTCCCGGCCGCCGATGACCATCCCGAGGACGAAGACGACCGCGAGGATGAGCCACGGCTCGAAGGCGATCGTGTAGAACTCGAAGATCGTCCGGTTCTGGTAGAGGAACCACGGCAGGTAGCCGCCGATCATCCCGGCCGCGATCGCCCCGGCCCGCCAGTCGCGCCGGACCAGCCAGGCCCACAGCACGACGACGAGCGCGAGGACCCCGAGCCACCACACCGAGATCGTCCCGACCGAGTGGATCGCCTTCGAACACTGCTCGACGGTGCACCCGTCCTGGCCGCGCTTGGGTCCCTCGTAGAAGAAGGACGTCGGCCGGGCCTGGACGAGCCATCCCCACGGGTCGGACTGGTAGGGATGTGGCGTCGACAGCGTCGTGTTGAAGTGCCACATCTCCTGGTGGTACTTCGCCAGCGAGCGCAGGGCCGGTGGCAGCCAGGTGATCCCCTGCCCGGGGTTGGCCGCGGCCCACGTCCGGTCGTAGCCGTGGTCGGAGAGGAACCACCCGGTCCACGACGCGAGGTAGACCGCGCCCGCCGTGAGGACCGTCGAGACGAAGGCGAGCGGGCCGTCGACCCCGATCGAGGCCAGGCCCCACCGCCGCACGCCGGCCGCGCGCCGCGCACCCATGTCCCACCACACCGACATGACGCCGAAGGCCGCGATGAAGAACAGCCCCGACCACTTCGTCCCGGTCGTCAGGCCGAGGCTGACCCCGGCGACCCACCGCCAGGGGCGCCAGCCGAGCCAGGGGCCGACCGTCGGCCAGGTCCCCCTCGGCAGCGCCCCGACCTTGCGGGCGAGGATCTCTCGGCTGCGGTCCCGGTCGATGAGCAGGGCGGCGAAGGACGTCAGGGCGAAGAACATGACGATGCTGTCGAGGATCCCCGTCCGTTGCAGGACGATCGCGTGGCCCTCGACGGCGAGGAGAAGCGCAGCCAGACAGCCCATCAGCGTCGAGCCGAACATCCGCCGGGCGACCCGGCCGAGGACGAGGATCGAGACCGTGCCGAGCAGGGCGACCGAGAACCGCCATCCGACCGAGGAGTCGACGCCGAAGAGCCACTCGCCGACGGCGATGACCCACTTGCCGACCGGCGGGTGGACGACCATGTCGCCGTCGGTCGTGTTGAAGATGTTCGTCGTCCCGGCGGTGAAGAGCGCGTCGGGCTCCTTCAGCGTGCCCTGGACCCGCATCTCGACGCCGTAGCGGAGCATCGAGACACCCTGCTTGACGTAGTACGTCTCGTCGAAGACGAGCTGATGCGGGTCGCCGAGCCGCCAGAAGCGGAGGAAGCCGCCGACGAGCGCGATGAGGCCGGGACCGAGCCACCCCCACAGCCGGTCGGTCGGCCGGAACCCGAGCAGCCGGTCGCGCAGCTCCTCGGTCCGGTCCACGCGCACATCGTAGGGAACCCGGCCGTGCGCTCCGGACCCGGCGGGCCCGTGCGAGGATCGGCGCATGAGTGACGGCGTCCTCGTCCTGGCCGCAACCCCGATCGGCGACGTGCGCGACGCCTCCCCGCGCCTCGCGGCGGAGCTCGCCGACGCCGACGTCGTGGCCGCCGAGGACACCCGCCGGCTCACCCGGCTCTGCCGGGAGCTCGGCGTCCGCCCGGCGGGACGGGTCCTCAGCTACCACGAGCACAACGAGGCGGCCCGCACCGGTGAGCTGCTCGAGCGCCTCCTGGCGGGGGACCGGGTCCTCGTCGTCACCGATGCCGGGATGCCGTCGGTCTCCGACCCCGGCTTCCGCCTCGTCGCGGCCGCGGCCGACGCCGGGGTGCGGGTCACGGCGGCCCCCGGGCCGAGCGCGGTCCTCATGGCGCTCGCGGTCTCGGGGCTGCCCGTCGACCGGTTCTGCTTCGAGGGGTTCCTGCCGCGCAAGGCGGGCGAGCGGTCCCGGGCGCTGCGCGGCCTCGCCGCCGAGCGGCGGACGATGGTCTTCTTCGAGGCACCGCACCGGGTCGCCGAGACGCTCGCGGCGATGGCCGAGACGCTCGGCGCCGAGCGACCGGCCGCCGTATGCCGCGAGCTGACGAAGACGTACGAGGAGGTCGTGCGCGGCCCGCTGGGCACCCTCGCCGACTGGGCCGGGGGCGCGGTCCGCGGCGAGATCACCCTCGTCGTCGGCGGGGCGCCCGAGGAGCCGGGCGAGGACCTCGACGCCGCCGTGCCCGCCGTCCTCGCCCGGGTCGAGGCCGGGGAGCGCCTCAAGGACGCCTGCGCCGCGGTGTCCGCGGCGACCGGGCTGTCCAAGCGGCTCCTCTACGATGCGGCGCTCTCGGCCCGGTGAGCCGGCGAGGGCGCGCCCACGACCCGGCATACCCGACCAGGCGTCGGCACGCATCCACGGCGGGCGACGGGGAGAGGCATTTCTCACACCCGCCCCGGACACCCCGGCCGGCGGCCAGTTGTTAGGTTCACCTCACTGGGCATCGAGCGTTCCCTGAGAGGTAGGTTCTGACGGTGGCCACAACGACTCTTCCCTCGCGTGCGATGTCGTCGCGCAGGACGACGGTCTTCCTCAAGTTCCTCATGGCGTCGACGGGTCTGCTCTTCGGGCTGTTCGTCCTCGCCCACATGTACGGCAACCTCAAGCTGCTTGCCGGCGAGGAGTCCTACAACGCCTACGCCGAGCACCTACGGACCATCGGTGAGCCGATCCTCCCGTACGCCGGGTTCCTCTGGATCATGCGGATCGTCCTCATCGCCGCGCTGGTGCTCCACCTGTACGCCGCCTTCGCCCTGTGGGCGCGGGCCGGCACGGCGCGCCGGACGCCCTACGCCGCCGGCAAGGCGGCGCTGAAGTCGCGCTGGATGCGCTGGGGAGGCGTGTTCCTCCTTCTCTTCATCGGGTGGCACCTCATCGAGTTCACGATCTCGAAGATCAGTGTCAACCCCGACAAGACCGGCGCCGCGATCACCCAGAACCCGTTCCAGCTGACCGTCGCGAGCTTCCAGGTGTGGTGGCTCACCCTCATCTACGTCCTTGCCATGCTCGCCCTGGCCCTGCACCTCGAGCACGGCCTGTTCAGTGCGATGCAGACGCTCGGGTGGACCAACAGCGCGCGGACCTACGGCTACGCCAAGATCTTCGGGTATGCCGGCTCGGCGCTCGTCGTGGCGGGGTTCCTCATCCCACCGCTGGCGATCCAGTTCGGCCTGGTGAAGTGAGGAAGCAGAGATGACGACGACCACCCCCAGCACCGAGTCCGGCGCGCTCATCCACGGGATGTACCGCGAGGGCGAGCCCATCGCCGACACGAAGGCGCCCGGCGGCCCGATCGACAAGAAGTGGACGACCCGCCAGTTCGAGGCGGCCCTGGTCAACCCCGCCAACCGGCGCAAGCTGAGCGTCATCATCGTCGGCACCGGCCTCGCCGGTGGCGCGGCGGCGGCCACCCTCGGCGAGGCCGGCTACCACGTCAAGTCCTTCTGCTACCAGGACAGCCCGCGCCGGGCCCACTCGATCGCCGCCCAGGGCGGGATCAACGCCGCGAAGAACTACAAGGAGGACGGCGACTCGGTCTACCGCCTCTTCTACGACACGGTCAAGGGCGGCGACTACCGGGCCCGCGAGACGAACGTCTATCGGTTGGCCGAGGTCAGCGCGAACATCATCGACCAGTGCGTCGCGCAGGGCGTGCCGTTCGCTCGGGAGTACGGCGGACTGCTGGACAACCGCTCCTTCGGCGGCGTCCAGGTGTCCCGGACGTTCTACGCCCGGGGTCAGACCGGCCAGCAGCTGCTCATCGGCGCCTACCAGGCGATGGAGCGGCAGGTCGCGGCCGGCACGGTCGAGCAGTTCACCCGGCACGAGATGCTCGAGCTGGTCCTCGTCGACGGCCGGGCCCGCGGCATCGTCGCCCGGGACCTCGTCACCGGCGAGATCGAGACCCACCTCGCCGACGCCGTCGTGCTCGCCTCCGGCGGCTACGGCAACGTCTTCTTCCTCTCGACGAACGCGATGGGCTCCAACGTCACGGCGACGTGGCGCGCGCATCGCAAGGGCGCCTACTTCGCCAACCCGTGCTACACCCAGATCCACCCGACGTGCATCCCCGTCTCCGGCGACCACCAGTCGAAGTTGACCCTCATGTCTGAGTCGCTGCGCAACGACGGCCGGATCTGGGTCCCGAAGCGGCGCGAGGACTGCGACAAGGACCCGCGACAGATCCCCGAGGAGGACCGCGACTACTACCTCGAGCGGATCTACCCCAGCTTCGGCAACCTCGTGCCTCGCGACATCGCCTCCCGCCAGGCGAAGAACGTCTGTGACGAGGGCCGCGGCGTCGGGCCGAAGGTCGGCGACTTCCGCCGCGGGGTCTACCTCGACTTCGCCGACGCGATCGCCCGGCTGGGCCAGGCCGCGGTTGCCGAGCGCTACGGCAACCTCTTCGACATGTACGAGCGGATCACCGGGGAGAACCCCTACGAGGTCCCGATGCGGATCTACCCCGCCGTGCACTACACGATGGGTGGGCTGTGGGTCGACTACGACCTCCAGTCGAGCATCCCCGGCCTGTTCGTCGCCGGCGAGGCCAACTTCTCCGACCACGGTGCCAACCGGCTCGGGGCGAGCGCCCTCATGCAGGGCCTCGCCGACGGCTACTTCGTCCTCCCGAACACCATCCGCGACTACCTGGCCAAGGGGCCGTTCGAGGCGCTGGACGAGGAGAACGACGAGGTCGCGGCGGCCCTGCGGTCGGTGGCCGAGCGGACCGAGCGGCTGCTCGGCGTGGGCGGTGAGCGCAGCGTCGACTCCTTCCACCGGGAGCTCGGCCACATCATGTGGGAGTACGTCGGGATGGAGCGGAGCGAGGAGGGCCTGCTCAAGGCCGTCGACCTCATCCGCGGCCTGCGCGAGGAGTTCTGGCGCAACGTCCGGGTCCTCGGCGCCGCCGACACGCTCAACCAGAGTCTCGAGAAGGCCGGCCGGGTGGCCGACTTCCTCGAGCTCGGAGAGCTGATGGCGATCGACGCCCTCCATCGGCGGGAGTCCTGCGGCGGCCACTTCCGGGCCGAGTCGCAGACCGAGGACGGCGAGGCGATGCGGGACGACGACGAGTTCGCCTACGTCGCGGCGTGGGAGTTCACCGGCGGCGACCAGATGGGCGCCCCGCTGCTCCACAAGGAAGACCTGGCCTACGAGTTCATCGAGCTGAAGCAGCGGAGCTACAAGTGAAACTGACCCTCAAGATCTGGCGTCAGGCCGGACCCGGCGACAAGGGCGGTCTCGTCGACTACCAGGTCGACGACATCAGCCCGGACATGTCCTTCCTCGAGATGCTCGACGTCCTCAACGAGCGGCTCAACGCCAAGGGCGAGGAGCCGGTGGCCTTCGACAGCGACTGCCGCGAGGGCATCTGCGGCATGTGCGGCCTGATGATCTCCGGTGACGCGCACGGGCCGGAGAAGACGACGACGTGCCAGCTGCACATGCGCAGCTTCTCCGACGGCGAGACGGTGACGATCGAGCCGTGGCGGGCCGACGCCTTCCCCGTCATCCGCGACCTCGTCGTCGACCGGGGCGCCTTCGACCGGATCATCCAGGCGGGGGGCTACATCTCGGTCAACACCGGTGCCGCTCCCGAGGCGCACGCGGTGCCGGTCCCGAAGCCGCACGCCGACCGCGCCTTCGAGGCGGCCGAGTGCATCGGCTGCGGCGCCTGCGTCGCGGCCTGCCCCAACGCGAGCGCCATGCTCTTCATGGGCGCGAAGGTGACCCACCTCGGCGAGCTGCCGCAGGGCCAGCCCGAGCGCGATGCCCGGGTCGTCAAGATGGTCAGCCAGCACGACGCCGAGGGCTTCGGCGGGTGCACGAACATCGGCGAGTGCTCGAAGGCCTGCCCGAAGGACATCCCGCAGGACGTCATCTCGACGCTCAACAAGGACCTCCGCAGGGCGATGGTCCGCGGCCTCTAGTCGAGGTCGAGCTGTCTGGATTCGAGGTATTCCCGCACCCAACGGGGTGACCGGAATACCTCGAATGCCGGGGGTGGGGGCCGGGGCGTCAGAGCCAGCCGACGTGTGCGTGGAGCAGCGCGTAGCCGACGAAGGCGACGATGTCGAGCAGGGTGTGCGCGACGACGAGCGGGCCGACCCGTCTGGTCTTTGTGTAGACCCACCCGAACAGAGCGCCCATGACCGCGTTGCCCACGAAGCCGCCGAAGCCCTGATAGAGGTGGTAGGACCCGCGGACGAGGGCGCTGACCCCGATCGCCGTCCAGGCGCCCCAGCCGGCCTGACGCCACCGGGTGAGGAGGTAGCCGACCATGACGACCTCCTCGAGGACGGCGTTCTGGGCCGCCGCGAGGACGAGGACCGGGATCGTCCACCAGTGGTTGGTCAGGTTCGCAGCGGCGATCGTCGTGTTGAGGCCGAGGGCTCGGGCCGCGGCATACAGGCCGAGACCGGGGATCCCGACGACGGCGGCGAGCAGCGCGCCTGCGCCGAGGTCGGACCAGGGACGCCGCAGGTCGAAGCCGATGCGATGCGTCGCGCCCGGTGCGTCGCGGTCGAGCAGGTGCAGGGCGAGGACGACCGGCACGAGGGCCAGGACGATGCCGACGAGCTTGTAGGTGAGGTCCAGCCACGGTCGCTCCGGGGTGACCGAGGAGTTCATCGTCGTCGTCTGTTGTGACAGGGCGACCGGCTGGGTCAGCTTGTTGACGATGCTGAGAATCGACCAGATCGCCGAGGCGCCGAGGGACAGGCCGAGGACGATGATGCTCTCGGTGGCCAGGCCGCGGCGGGGGAGAGCGGTCGGCGGGACCGGGTCGGTCTCGGTCGGCGGCGGGGTGGGCTGGCCGGCCGCGCTCGTCATGCGGGCCAGCGTAGGCCCGCCACCCTGGACGGATGCTGAACGGCGCCCGGGCGCCAGGTGGACGCCGGGTCCGGCGACGCGCCTCGCGCTCAGTGGGCCAGCGCGAGGCGACCGTAGTAGGCGCGGACCGACTCGTGTCGGCGCACCCGGGTCGCACGGTGCTCGTGGAAGAACGAGCCGAGCCCGACGCCCGCAACGAGGAAGACGGCGAGCCCAGCGGCGGCGACGACGACGGAGAGCCAGGTGGCGACGAAGCCAGCGGCGGTGAGGGTACCCATGACGATTCCTTTCTACATCTGTAGTGATCCTATCGTCTTCCAACTACAGGTGTAGAAGATCCATTCCCCGAGGGTCCGCCCCCGAGGGTCCGCCCGGGGGCGCCGGCCGAGCGCGACCGGCCGCGGGGCGGCACAATGAGGGCCGATGCCCCCCGACCCGCCCCTGACCGGCCGGCGGCTCGTCCTCGTCGAGGCGGCCGTCGCGGTCGTGGCCGAGTCCGGTCTGCGCGGCCTCACCCATCGCGCGGTCGACGCCGAGGCCGGGCTTCCCGAGGGGACGTGCTCGGGATACCTCCGCACCCGGCTGGCCCTGCTCACCGCACTCATGCATCACGTCGGGTCGACCCTCGCCGCCGACGTCGACGCGCTGTCCGCCGAGCTGGCGGCGCGGCCGGGTGAGGAGGCGTATGCCGCGGAGCGCACCGTCGACCTCTTCGTCCGCTGGCTCGACGCGCCCGACCTCGTCGTCGTCCGCAACGAGCTGACCCTCGAGGCCATGCGGCGCGCCGAGCTGTTCGAGGCGGTGCAGCCGTGGCGGGATGCCCTGCTCGACATCGTCGAGGGCATCGTGCGGCCCTACGGGCACGAAGACCCGCGCGCCCGGGCCGAGGCGGTGCTCGCGTCGCTCGAAGGGGCGCTCACCCTCGCGTTGCTCCGCCCGGTGGCGGCTCGGCGCGCCTACGTCGAGGAGACGGTCCGGATCATCGTCGCCGCCCTCTCGGAGTACCACTCGCCCGACGAGACGTAGCCCGCCCGACCCTCCGCCGCCCACCGACCACGACTTTCCCGCCCGATGGTGGACATGCCGACTGGACAAGAGTCCTTTTCCCTTGCGAGGTGGGCGTTTCTCTTGCCAGGGGCGCCCGCCCGGCGCCGGCTCTTGCCAGGGGCACCCGCCCGGCGCCGGCCCTCAGGCGTATGCCGCGCCCCCACGGCCGCGACGTCGGCGTCGCACCCGCAGGACGAGCCAGACGAGCAGCCAGGCCAGCAGGACGAGCGCGAGGATGACGAGGACCGGGATGAACAGGGCGATGAGGCTGAGGCCGACCGAGACGCCGTCCTCGGCGGTGGAGACGACCGGTGCGCCGAGGCCCACTGTCGAGACGTTGATGAGGGGGCGGGCGGCCATCTTGCCCGAATGGACGAGACCGGAGACGACGACGCCGAGGACGACGCCGACCCACGGGTGCTCGGTCATCCAGGTCGAGGAGTCGAGCTCGCTCGCCGCCGACGTCGCGGCGAAGACGAGCCCGCCCATCCCGGGACGGATGAGGGTCTGGATCGCGTCGTTGACGGTGTCGACCGCGGGGATCTTGTCGAGGACGACCTCCGCGAGGAGAAGGACGACGCCCACGGCGATCGCCCAGCCGCTCCCGAGCCACTCCCAGCCGGTCGGCAGGGTGAGGTAGTCGGTGTAGCGCGCGACGAGCGCGACGATGAGGAACGGGATGTAGGCGTTGAGCCCCGCCGCGGCGGACAGCCCCATCCCGGTGAGGGCGGCAATCACGGCATCCCTGCCTCGGGTCGTGGCCCACCACGGTCGGGCGGCCGGTAGCGCCGATGGCATCATCGTGCGCCACCGAGCCTAGTCCGCGCGGCCCGGCACCTGCGTAGCCTCGGGAGGACCGCCGCCACGAGGAGCCGACCCATGACACACATCTGGAACGACCCCGCCGAGTTCACCACCGACGCCGTCGCCGGTTTCACCCGCCTGTATGCCCGGCACGTGCGCCAGGTCCCGGGCGGGGTGGTCCGGCGACGTCGGCCTCGGGCTGCCAAGGTCGCGGTCGTCGTCGGTGGTGGCTCGGGGCACTATCCGGCCTTCATGGGTGTCGTCGGACAAGGTCTCGCCGACGGTTCCGTCGTCGGCAACGTCTTCACCTCGCCCTCGACCGCCCAGGCGTACGCGGTCGCCCGGGCCGCGCAGAGCGGGCGGGGCGTCGTCATCGCCTACGGCAACTACGCCGGCGATGTCCTGAACTTCGGCCTGGCCGGCGAGCGCCTCTCGGCGGAGGGAATCCAGACCCGCCAGCTCATCGTCACCGACGACGTCGCGAGCGCGCCCCGGGCCGAGCGCGAGCGGCGCCGGGGGATCGCCGGGGACATCATCGTCTTCAAGGTCCTCGGGGCGGCGGCCGAGCGGGGCCTGGACCTCGACGAGGTCGAGCGGCTCGGTCGGCTGGCCAACGACCGGACCGTCTCCCTCGGGGTCGCCTACTCCGGCTGCACGTTCCCCGGCGCCGACGCGCCGTTGTTCGCCCTGGCGGAGGGACAGATGGGTCTCGGGCTCGGCATCCACGGCGAGCCCGGGCTCGAGGACGTCCCGAGCGTCCCCTCGGCCGAGCTCGCGCGCACCCTCGTCTCGAGCCTGCTCGAGGAGCGGCCGGCCGACGCCGGGGACCGGGTCGCGGTCATCGTCAACGGCCTCGGCGCGACGAAGTACGAGGAGCTCTTCGTCCTGTGGAACGACATCGGCCGCGAGCTCGACGCCGCCGGGCTGACGCCGGTGGCGCCGGAGGTGGGCGAGCTCGTCACGAGCCTCGACATGGGTGGCGTCTCGCTCACCCTGTGCTGGCTCGACGACGAGCTCGAGCAGCTGTGGCTCGCCCCCGCCGACGCTCCCGCGTTCCGGCGCGGCACGTTCACCCACCTCGACGCCCTCGCCGAGGCCGAGGACGAGGCGCCTGGCGGCACCGGCGCCGGGCCGACCGCTGCCGAGGTCCCTGCCGTGGGCGACGCGGCGTCCCGCGCGGCGGCCGGTGTCCTCCTCGACGCGTTGGGCGCGGTCGCCTCGGCCATGCGGGAGTCGGAGCGGCTGCTCGGCGACCTCGACGCCGTCGCCGGTGACGGCGACCACGGTCGGGGCATGGTCCGCGGAGCCGACCACGCCCACCGGGCCGCCGAGCTCGCCGCCGCCGCCGGGTGGGGCGCGCAGGGCGTGCTCGCGTCGGCCGGTGACGCCTGGGGCGAGCAGGCCGGGGGGACCTCCGGCGTGCTGTGGGGTGCCGGGCTGCGGGCGGCCGCCGGCGCCCTGGGCAACGCGGGCCGCCCCGGCGCGCAGGACGTGCTCGGCGCCGTCGACGCGTTCCTGGTTGCCGTCACCGGCTTGGGGAAGGCCGAGCCGGGCGACAAGACGCTCGTCGACGCGGTGCTGCCCTTCCGGGACCGGCTGGCCTCCGGCCTCGGCGCCGGGAAGCGGCTGGCCGTTGCCTGGAGTGCGGCCGCCGAGGCGGCCACCGCGGCGGCACAGGCGACGGCCGCCCTGTCGCCGCGCACGGGGCGCGCCCGCCCCCTGGCCCACCGCTCCGTCGGCAGCCCGGACCCCGGCGCCGTCTCCTTCGCGAGGTGCGTCACGGCCGTGGGCGAGGTTCTGGTCAGCGACCGGACGGGCTGACGAGGCGTGGCCGGTCCGCCGCCCGCGGCCGCGGCATACCGACCCCGGCCGCACCCCGCCATCACCGCCGGTCGAGAACCCCTTGGGCCCGCCCCATAGGATCGCGGCGTGAGCAAAGTCCTGTCTGCCGTCGCCTGGCCCTACGCCAACGGGCCGCGCCACATCGGCCACGTGGCCGGTTTCGGCGTGCCCTCCGACGTCTTCAGCCGGTACATGCGGATGGCCGGGCACGACGTGCTCATGGTGAGCGGGACCGACGAGCACGGCACGCCGATCCTCGTCCAGTCCGAGAAGGAGGGGGTGAGCCCCCGCGAGATCGCCGACCGGTTCAACCGGGTCATCGCCGAGGACCTCACCGGTCTTGGGCTTGCCTACGACCTGTTCACCCGGACGACGACGCCGAACCACTACGCCGTCGCCCAGGAGCTGTTCACCGGCGACTGGCGCAACGGCTACATGATCGAGCAGACGACCCGTGGCGCGATCAGCCCGTCGACCGGACGCACCCTGCCCGACCGTTACATCGAGGGCACCTGCCCGATCTGCGGCTACGCCGAGGCGCGCGGCGACCAGTGCGACAACTGCGGCAACCAGCTCGACGCGACCGAGCTCATCGACCCGCGGAGCAAGGTCAACGGCGAGGTGCCCGAGTTCATCGAGACCCAGCACTTCTTCCTCGACCTGCCGGCGCTCGCCGACGCCATCGGGGAGTGGCTCGACGGGCGTGAGGCCTCCGGCACCTGGCGGCCCAACGTCATCAAGTTCAGTCGCAACCTCCTCGAGGACGTCCGGCCACGGGCGATGACCCGCGACCTCGACTGGGGCATCCCGGTGCCGATCGAGGGGTGGCGCGACCAGCCGACGAAGCGGTTCTACGTCTGGTTCGACGCCGTCATCGGCTACCTGTCGGCGTCCATCGAGTGGGCCCGACGGGTCGGCGACCCCGAACGGTGGCGGGAGTGGTGGAACGACCCCGAGGCCCGCTCCTACTACTTCCAGGGCAAGGACAACATCACCTTCCACGCCCAGATCTGGCCGGCCGAGCTCCTCGCGTATGCCGGTCGCGGCGCCCGCGGCGGCGAGCCCGGTCCCTACGGCGTGCTCAACCTGCCGACCGAAGTCGTCGCGAGCGAGTTCATGACGATGGAGGGCAGGCAGCTCTCGACCTCGCGCGGTCACGTCATCCACGTCCGGGACGTCCTGGAGCGATACGGCCCGGACGCCCTGCGCTACTTCATCTGCGCCGCCGGGCCCGAGAACCAGGACGCCAACTTCACCTGGGCGGAGTTCGTGCAGCGCAACAACTCCGAGCTCGTCGCGGGGTGGGGCAACCTCGTCAACCGGACGGCGTCGATGATCCACAGGAGCTTCGGCGAGATCCCTCCGGCCGGGCCGCTCGAGGACGTCGACACGGCGCTCCTCGACACCGTCGGCGGGGCGTTCGCCACCGTGGGCGGCCACATCGAGCGGCACCGCTTCAAGGCCGGGATCGGCGAGGTGATGCGGGTCGTCGGCGAGGCGAACGCCTACGTGTCGCGGACCGAGCCGTTCCGGCTCAAGGGCGAGAACGAGCGCGAGCGGCTCGGCACCGTCCTGCACGTCCTCGCTCAGGCCGTGTCCGACATCAACACCCTCATGGCTCCCTTCCTGCCGCACGGCGCCAACCGGGTCCATGCCGTGCTCGGTGGCGAGGGCGAGTTCGTGCCCATGCCCGAGCTGCGCGAGGTCGAGGACCTCGACGGGGGGCCGGGCTACCCCGTCATCACCGGCGAGTACTCCGCGACCCCTCGCTGGGAGAGCCGACCGGTGCTCGTCGGCACGCCGATCGCCAAGCCGACGCCGGTCTTCACGAAGTTCGACGACGCGGTCGTCGGGGCCGAGCTCGAGCGGCTCCGCTCCTCGTGAGCGCGCGCCGCCGGCCCGAGCCACCGGACCCGCTGCCGATCCCGGTCGCGGACAACCACACCCACCTCGACATCGCCTGGGAGGACGAGGAGGCGGCCGACGTCGGGCAGGTCCTCGCCGCCGCGGCGGCGGTCGGGGTCGACCGCGTCGTCCAGATCGGTTGCGACCTGCCGTCCGCCCGGCTCACCGTCGACCTCGTCGACCGGTATGCCGCGGTGCTCGGTGGCGTGGCCCTCCACCCGAACGAGGCGCCCCGGCTGGCGGCGGCCGGTGCGCTGGACGCGGCATACGAGGAGATCGAGGCGCTCGCCGCCCACCCGCGGGTCCGCGTCATCGGCGAGAGCGGGCTCGACTACTACCGGACCGGTGCGCAGGGCCGGCCGGTGCAGGAGGCGTCCTTCCGGTGGCACATCGACCTCGCCAAGCGGCTCGGCAAGACCCTGCAGATCCACGACCGCGACGCTCACGACGACGTCCTGCGCGTCCTGGACGCCGAGGGGGCACCCGAGCGCGTGGTCATGCACTGCTTCTCGGGAGACACCGGCTTCGCCCGCGCCTGCGTGGAGCGGGGGTTCCACCTCTCCTTCGCCGGGAACGTCACCTTCAAGAACGCCCACGGCCTGCGGGACGCGCTCGCGGTGACCCCGATCGAGCGCGTCCTCGTCGAGACGGACGCGCCCTACCTCACCCCGCACCCGTGGCGGGGGGCGCCCAACGCGCCGATGCTCGTCCCGCTGACCGTGCGGGCGATGGCCGGGGTGCTCGGCGTCGCGGTTCCCGTGCTGTGCCAGGCCCTCGACGTGACGACCGAGCGGCTCTACGGCCCCTGGTGACCCCACTGCGTCCGCGCGTCCGGTCGCCGGAGCGACCCGACACGCGGACCCAGCGGAGCGGACGGGGGGCGCGACGCGGCGGCGTGCGCGTCGTTACCAAAATTTGACCTTCCGGGCGCGGCTCAGTCACGCTGGTGGGGTTGGCCGGGGCCAGTTGCCCCGGACGGCCCGGGTCCGCACGGGGCGGCCGCCAGCGTCGACAGCCGCCCTGGGCCCGCGTGTGGAGCCACCACCCTGGGTGGCCCGCCGCGCCGCACCCCTGTCGGCGCGCGTCTGGAACTGGTGCCCGGAGAGCACGAACAACGGAGCATTGTGAGCTTTCTGCCCCTGCGTCGCGTCGCCCAAGGCGCGGCACTCCTCACCATCGTCGCCGGCTCGGTCGGCGCCGCCGCGTGGAACAAGTCGGTCGACCTCTCCGTCGACGGAAAGGTCTCCTCGGTCCGGGTCTTCGGCTCGACCGTCGCGGACGTCCTGGCCGCCAAGGACGTCCATCTCGGTGCCCACGACGTCGTCCTGCCCTCGGCGAACAGCCCGGTCCACGACGGCGAGACCATCAGCGTCCGCCACGCCCGGATGCTGACCCTCACCGTCGACGGCTCGACGGCGAAGTACTGGACGACCGCCACCTCGGTCGGCCAGGCCCTCGACCGGCTCGGCTACGCCAACCCCGACGCGACGCTGTCGGCCTCGCGCAGCGAGCACCTCGGCCGTCGCGGCCTCTCGCTCGTGATGACGACGCCCAAGAAGGTCACCGTCGTCGCCGATGGCAAGAAGAGGGCCGTCGTCTCCAGCCAGCCCGACGTCGCGGGCCTCCTGCACGAGGCGGGTGTCCGGCTCGGCGCGATGGACCGGGTCCGTCCCGCTCTGCCGACGGCGGTCACCGCCGGATCGACCATCGTCGTCAACCGGGTCTCCCAGAAGACCGTGACGAGCACGGTCGCCATCCGCTTCAGCACGGTCACCAAGACCGACTCCTCGATGTATGCCGGCCAGTCGCGCACCGAGAAGGCGGGCCGCGCCGGCGTCAAGAAGGTGACGACGAAGCGGCTCGTCATCGACGGCAAGGTCCGCAAGAGCACCGTCGTCTCGAGCACCGTGATCCGCAAGCCGGTCACCCGGGTCCTCGTCGTCGGCACGAAGAAGCGGCCGACCCCGAGTGCGGGCAACGTCTCCGGCGCGGGCATCAACCTCGCCAACGGCGCCATGTGGGATCGGATCGCCCAGTGCGAGTCCGGCGGCAACTGGCACATCAACACAGGAAACGGCTACTACGGCGGGCTCCAGTTCGCGCAGGGCACCTGGCTGAGCAACGGCGGCGCCGACTTCGCCTCCCGGGCCGACCTCGCCTCGCGCGCGCAGCAGATCACCGTCGCCAACCGGCTCTACGCCAAGGCCGGCCTTTCCCCCTGGGGCTGCGCCGGCGCGGCCTGACGCCACCGGCACGAGACGGGGCACCGCCCCGCGAGTGTGCACCGAAGACCCCCGGCCCATCAGGCCGGGGGTCTTCGGTGCGCCTGGGCGACGCGGCTGCCGACCGGACGGGGCGGCCGCGGCCACGCACGCGGCGGCCGCGGCATACCGGCCCGCATCGTAGGGTGTGGCCCATGTCCGAGGCGGAGCACGTGGCGGCGGTCCCCACGCACCCCGCGAGCCTCCTGGGTGCCGGTCAGGTCCGTGAGCTGGCCGAGCGACTCGGGATCCGCCCGACGAAGCAGTGGGGCCAGAACTTCGTCGTCGACGCGAACACGGTGCGCCGGATCGTGCGGCTCGCCGGCGTCGGGCCCGACGACAGCGTCGTCGAGGTCGGCCCCGGCCTCGGCTCGCTCACCCTCGCTCTCCTGCCCGAGGCCGGACACGTCACCGCCGTCGAGGTCGACCCGGGCCTGGCGGCGGCGCTCCCCGAGACCGTCGCCTCGCTCGCGCCGGACCTGCTCGACCGGCTCGCCGTCGTCCATGCCGACGCCCTGCACGTCACCGAGCTGCCCGGGCCGGACCCGACCGCGCTCGTCGCGAACCTGCCCTACAACGTCTCGGTGCCCGTCGTCCTCCGGCTGCTGGAGCGGTTCCCGACCCTGGCCCGGGTCCTCGTCATGGTGCAGCTCGAGGTCGCCGAGCGGCTGTCGGCCCGGCCCGGCTCCCGTGTCTACGGCGTCCCGAGCGTCAAGGCCGCCTGGTTCGCCGACGTCCGCCTCGCCGGCCGCGTCTCCCGGTCGGTGTTCTGGCCGGTGCCCAACGTCGACTCCGGCCTGGTCGCCATGGAGTGCCGCGAGCCCCCGGCCGCCGCCGCGACGCGCGAGGAGGTCTTCGCCTGCATCGACGCGGCCTTCGCCCAGCGCCGCAAGACCCTTCGCGCGGCCCTCGCCGGATGGGCCGGCTCGGCGAATGCCGCCGAGGCCTGTCTCCGGGCCGCCGGTATCGAGCCGCGCACCCGCGGCGAGCAGCTCGACGTCGTCGCGTTCGCCGCCCTCGCCGACGCCCGGCGGGCGCTCGACGGTGCCGCGCCCGCCTCGTGACTAGGGTGTCCGCATGACGTCCGCCCACAGTGACCCGCCGCCGGTGACGGTGCGCGTGCCGGGCAAGCTCAACCTCGAGCTGCTCGTCGGTCCGCGGCGCCCGGACGGCTACCACGCGCTGTCGACCGTCTACCAGGCGGTCGGCCTCTTCGACGACGTCACCGTCGCCCCGGCCGACGAGTGGGGCGTGAGCGTGACCGGCGACCGAGCGCACGAGGTCCCGGCCGACGAGGACAACCTCGCGATGCGGGCGGTCCGGCTGCTGTCGGCGCGCGCTGCAGGCACCGGGCCGGCGCACGTGACGATCCGCAAGGGGATCCCCGTCGCGGGCGGCATGGCCGGCGGGTCCGCCGACGCCGCGGCGGCGCTCGTCGCCTGTGACCACCTGTGGGATCTCGGCCTGAGCCGCGAGGAGCTCGAGCTCGCGGCCGCCGAGCTCGGCAGCGACGTGCCGTTCCTCGTCGCCGGCGGGACGGCGATGGGCAGCGGGCGCGGAGAGCTGCTCGCGCCGGTCCTGGCCCGGGGGACCTACCACTGGGTCTTCGCCCTCGGCCCCGAGGGCCTGCCGACCCCGTCCGTGTATGCCGAGTGCGACCGCCTGCGCGGCTCCGCGCCGGTCCCCGATCCCCTCCCCAACGCGGAGCTGATGTCGGCGCTGCGCAGCGGCGATCCGCACATCCTCGCCCCCCACCTCGTCAACGACCTCCAGGACGCGGCGGTCTCGCTCATGCCGCGTCTCGGCGACGTCCTCGACGCCGGCATGGAGTACGGCGCCCTCGCCGGTCTGGTCTCCGGCTCCGGTCCGACCGTCGCCTTCCTCGTCGAGGACGCCGAGGCCGGCATCGACCTCGCCGTGGCGCTCACCGCGAGCGGCGTCGTCGCCGACATCCGCCGAGCGACCGGTCCGGTCCACGGTGCCCATCTCATCCCGGCCCCCGTCGACTGACCCCCGCACGTGCCGAACCTCATCTCCGTCGAGCGCGCCTCCCTCGCCCTCGGCACCGCGCAGATCCTCGACGCCCTGTCGTTGGGTGTGAACGGCGGCGACCGGATCGGCGTCGTCGGTCGCAACGGCGGTGGCAAGACGACCCTGCTGCGGGTCCTCGCCGGGCTCGCTCGCATCGACGACGGCCGGGTCGCCCGCGCCGGCGGCACGACCGCCGGGATGCTCGGCCAGCACGACACCCTCGATCCCGACGCGACCGTGCACCAGGTCGTCCTCGGCGACCTGGCCGAGCACGAGTGGGCGGGCGACGCCCGGATCCGCGACGTCCTCACCGGGCTCCTTGGCGGCCTTGACACCCCCGGGGTGGGCGGGCTGGCGGCGACGATCGGCCCGCTGTCCGGCGGGGAGCGCCGCCGGGTCTCGCTCGCCGCGCTCCTCGTCGCCGACCCCGACGTCCTCCTCCTCGACGAGCCGACGAACCACCTCGACGTCGAGGGCGTCGCCTGGCTCGCCGAGCACCTCCTCCTGCGGCGTTCGGACCCCGACCGGGCCCTCGTCGTCGTCACCCACGACCGGTGGTTCCTCGACGCGGTGGCCACGCTGACCTGGGAGGTCGTTGACGGAGGGGTGGCGGCGTTCGAGGGCGGCTACGCGGCATACGTCCTCGCCAAGGCCGAACGGGAACGGATGGCGCGGGTCAGCGCCGAGAAGCGGAACAACCTGCTCCGCAAGGAGCTCGCCTGGCTGCGCCGCGGCCCGCCGGCGCGCACGTCCAAGCCGCGGTTCCGGATCGACGCGGCGACCGCGCTCGTCGAGGACGAGCCACCGCCGCGCGACGACGTCGAGCTCGTCCGGTTCGCGACGACCCGGCTCGGCAAGGACGTCGTCGACCTGCACGACGTGACCGTCGCGCTCGGCGAGCGGATCATCCTCGACCGGGTCACCTGGCGCCTGGCACCCGGCCAGCGAACCGGCATCGTCGGGGTCAACGGGGCCGGCAAGTCGACGTTGCTCGAGGTCCTCGCGGGGGAGCGGCGCCCGAGCGCGGGGCGGCGCAAGGCCGGGATCACGGTCCGGATCGGCCACCTCACCCAGGAGGTCCGCGAGCTGGAGCCGCTGCGCGACGTGCGGGTCATCGAGGCGATCGAGCGGGTCCGGTCCGTGACGAGCCTCGGCGGCAAGGAGGTGAGTGCCTCCAGCCTCGCCACCCGGCTGGGGTTCGCCGGACCGCGCCAGCAGACCCGGGTCGGCGACCTGTCCGGCGGGGAGCGGCGCCGCCTCCAGCTGCTGCGGCTGCTCATGGACGAGCCCAACGTCCTCCTGCTCGACGAGCCGACGAACGACCTCGACATCGAGACGCTCACCTCCCTCGAGGACGTCCTCGACGGCTGGGCCGGGACCCTCCTCGTCGTCTCGCATGACCGCTACCTCCTCGAGCGGGTCTGCGATACCCAGGTCGCGCTGCTCGGCGACGGCCGGGTCCGCGAGCTGCCGGGTGGCGTCGAGGAGTACCTCAGGCTGCGCGCGGCCTCCGAGGCGTATGCCGGTGGCCGGGCCGATGCCGGCCGCCGTCGGGACGGAACGGCCGGGGAGGCTGGGGCCTCGGGGGTGTCAGTGTCCGGCGGAACCTCAGCGCCCGCTGGGGCGTCCGGGGGCGGGCGGTCTGCCGATGCCGGTCCGACGGCGGGGGCGGCGACGGGTCCGAGCACCGCCGAGCAGCGCGAGGCCCGCAAGGCGATGGCACGGGTCGAGCGGCAGCTCTCCCGGCTCGCCGAGCGGGAGGAGCGGATCCACGCGGCCATGGCGGAGGCGGCGAGCGACCACACCCGGGTCCTCGCCCTCAACACCGAGCTGCGCGGGATCGTCGACGAGCGGGAGTCTCTCGAGGTCGAGTGGCTCGAGGCGTCCGAGCTCGTCGAGGAGTGACCCACGGTCGGGATCTCACCCAATAGGGGAGTTGTTGCCGGGGTGCTGGTGCGGCATACGGTCGGGATCTCACCCAATAGGGGAGTTGTTGCCGCCGTGCTGGTGCGGCATACGGTCGGGATCTCACCCAATAGGGGAGTTGTTGCCGCCGTGCCTCAGGTCTCGAACGGGGCGAGGAGGCGGCGCAGGTGGGTGGCGAGGGCGGCCCGCTGCGAGGGTGGCAGTTCCGCGAGGAGGCGGTGCTCGTGCTCGAGGAGGTCCCCGAGGGCCGCGTCGACCGTGCGCATCCCGGAACCGGTGAGCCGGACGATGACCCCGCGCCGGTCGTTCGGGGCGGGGTAGCGCTCGACGAACCCGCGGGCGGTGAGCCGGTCGACCCGGTTGGTCATCGTGCCGCTCGTCACGAGGGTCTCGGCGACGAGCTGGCCCGGCGAGAGCTCGTAGGGAGGTCCGGCGCGGCGCAGCGCCGAGAGGACATCGAACTCCCAGCCGTCGAGGCCATGGACGGCGAACGCCTCACCGCGGGCCAGGTCGAGACGTCGGGCCAGCCGCGAGATGCGCGAGAGCACCTCGAGCGGGGAGACGTCGAGGTCGGGGCGTTCCCGGCGCCAGGCCGAGACGATACGGTCGACGTCATCGACGGGCATACACGAACTCTACTCCTCATCAAGTATCTTGATGTCGAGATAAGGTGTGGTTCGTCCCGACCCCGGGAGGTTCAATGAGGACGCAGACGAGCTGGGATCCGCAGCGATACGCGCGGTTCGGCGAGCAGCGCGGCCGCCCGCTCGCCGACCTGCTCGCGCAGGTCCACGCCGAGGCACCCTCGCTCGTCGTCGATCTCGGCTGCGGAAACGGCCCGGCGACCCTCGCCGTCGCCGCGCTGTGGCCGCACGCCCGGATCGTCGGCGTTGACGACTCAGAGCAGATGCTCGAGGCGGCGCAGGTCCTCGACGAGGCGGGCCGGGTCGAGTGGGTCCAGGGCGACCTGCGCGACTGGGACCCCGCCTCGCTCGGCCAGGAGCCGGACGTCATCGTCACGAACTCGACCCTGCAGTGGGTCCCGGGCCACCTCGACCTCATCCCGACGTGGGTCGAGGCGCTCGCCGACGGCGGGTGGTTCGCCCTCCAGGTTCCCGGGAACTTCGATGCTCCCAGCCATGCCCTCATGCGTGAGACGGCCGAGTGGCACGACCGGTCGGCCGAGCTGATGGCCGCGCTCGGCATGCCGACCGTCGGCGAGCCGTCCACCTACCTGCGACTGCTCGCCCGCCTCGGCTGCACCGTCGACGCCTGGGAGACGACCTACACCCACGTCCTCGACCCGGAGGGGACGATGGACAACCCGGTGCTCGAGTGGGTCAGCGGCACCGGCCTGCGCCCGGTTCTCGACCTGCTCACCGAGGCCTCGGAGCGGGCCGCCTTCCTCGAGCCGTATGCCGCGGCCCTCGTCCAGGCCTATCCGCGCAGCCCCGTGGGCGTCATCTTCCCGTTCCGTCGGGTCTTCGCCGTGGCGCACCATACGGGCGCGGGCGACGCGACGACGGCCGGGGAGGACTGACGTGGGCGTCATCGGGCTCCATCACGTCCAGATCGCCTGTCCGGCGGGGGCGGAGGACCGGCTGCGCGCGTTCTACGGCGTGGTCGCGGGGATGGCCGAGATCCCCAAGCCGCCGGCTCTCGCGGTCCGCGGCGGCGTGTGGTTCGCCGCCGGCGACCGCGAGCTGCACTGCGGGGTCGAGGAGGGATTCAGCCCGGCCAGGAAGGCCCATCCGTGCCTCCTCGTCGACGACGTGGAGGCGCTCGCCGGGCGGGTCGAGGCGGCCGGGGGAGCGGTCCGGTGGAGTGCGGACATCCCGGGCGTGCGCCGCTTCCACACCAACGACCCCGTCGGCAACCGGGTCGAGTTCCAGCAGGGGTGACGCCGGTCCGTGATCGACGGACAGGTTCCTGCAGGACGGCCGTGGTGCAACACCCCCCTCCGGCAGGAACCTCTGCTAGCAGAGGTTCCTGCCGGAGGGGGAAGCCGGGGTCAGTCGCGCTCGGCGAGGGTCGGCTTGGCCTCGAGGTTGGTCAGGCCGTTCCAGGCGAGGTTGACCAGGTGGGCGGCGACGTCGGCCTTCTTGAACTTGCGGGAGTCCAGCCACCACTGACCGGTGAGGGCGACCATGCCGACCAGCATCTGGGCGTACATCGGGGCCGCCTTCGGGTCGAGCTTGCGGGCCTTGAACTGGGCCTCGAGGATGTACTCGACCTGGCTGGCCACATCGGACATGAGGCTCGCGAACGTGCCGGTCTGCTGTCCCGGGGGGCTGTCCCGGACGAGGATGCGGAACCCGTCGGTCGAGGTCTCGATGTACTCCAGGAGTGCGAGCGCCGCCCGCTCGATGAGCTGACGGCTGTTCCCGGCGGAGGTCAGGGCGCCGGTGATGGCATTGAGCAGGGCCTGGATCTCGCGGTCGACGACGACGGCATACAGCCCCTCCTTGCCCCCGAAGTGTTCGTAGACCACCGGCTTGGACACCCCGGCCGAGGAGGCGATCTCCTCGACGGTCGTCGCCTCGAAGCCCTTCTCGGCGAACAGGCGACGGCCGATGCCGATGAGCTGCTCGCGCCGCTCCCGGCCGGTCATCCGCGAGCGGGACTTGGGCTTGTTGGGGACGGGCGGGGCAGGGGCGGGCAGGTCGGTCACGCCTGCCATTGTGCCGTCCGGAGCGGACCTCGCCCGCCGGGTATGCCGTGCCGCACGGGGCGCGGGGGCGCCCGCCGCCCGCTCGGACGGCTCCGCGGCCGCGGAGCCGTCGGCCTCGCGCAGGCTCAGGACGGGACCCGGCGCGAGTCGAGTCGCTGGGGCGTCGGCCAGCGCACGTCCCTCGCCCAGCCGAGCCTCTCGAAGGCCCAGATGGTCCGGGCCGAGATGTCGATCTGGCCCTTCTCGACCCCGTGCCGGGCGCAGGTGGGGTCGGCGTGGTGGAGGTTGTGCCAGGACTCCCCGAAGGAGAGGACGGCCAGCCACCAGACGTTGCCGGAGCGGTCGCGGGAGCGGAACGGGCGCTCGCCGAGGGTGTGGCAGATCGAGTTGATCGACCACGTCACGTGATGGAGGAGCCCGACCCGCAGGATCGAGGCCCAGAAGAAGGCGGTGAGCGCCCCGTGCCAGCTCCACGACCACAGGCCGCCGATGAGGGCGGGTCCGAAGAGCGAGGTCGCCACGAGCGGGATGAAGAGCCGGTCGACGGCCTTGATGTCCGGATCGGCGATGAGGTCGGGGGCGTACTTGCTCCGCGGCGTCTGCTCGACGTCGAACATCCAGCCCATGTGCGCCCACCACAGCCCCTTCATCAGGGCCGGGACCGTCTCGCCGTAGCGCCACGGCGAGTGCGGGTCGCCCTGCCGATCGCTGAACGCATGGTGGCGGCGGTGGTCGGCGACCCAGCGCACGACCGGCCCCTCGATGGCGATCGATCCCATGACGGCGAGGGCGATCTTGAGCGGGCGGTTGGCCTTGAACGCGCCGTGGGTGAAGAACCGGTGGAATCCGACGGTGATCCCGAGGCCGGCCAGGACGTAGAAGACGAGGGCGATGACGACGTCGCGCCAGGTCAGCCCCCAGCCCCAGGCGACGGGCACCGCGAGGAGCAGGGCGATGAACGGCACGGCGATGAACAGCGTGAGGGCGATCTGCTCACCGCGTCCCTTGCGCTCCCGCGGCGGGGCGGAGGCGGAGGTGGGCGCGAGAGTGGTCACGGGCAAGTCCCTTCGTCGACACAACTTACGAAACCGTAACCTACGCTCGCGTAGGCGGTAAAGTCTGGCGCCGGCCACCGGACGCTCCGCCCGGTCCCGCCACCGGCCCCGCGGCGGTCCACTAGCCTGCAGGGCGAATGCCGTCCCCGGCCGGAGCGCCTCGAGCCCGCCGCCCGGGTCGGGGTCGCCGGTTCGCCGGCGGCCCCGACGGCATACGCCATCCCCGGTTGGTCTGCTGGCAGGGCCCGCCTGACTTTGAATCAGGACTAGCGACGTAGGTTCGATTCCTACCCGGGGAGCCCCCCGCCGCCCCGCCCAGCGGGCCGCGCTTCGGGTGGCCGCGGCGCCCTCCCCATGCCACCGAACCGGTCGACATCGGCGCCTCCGCACCCCGACTTCGGACCGAATCTGCCCGCTTTCCCGACCCATCGGCCCAGGTCGGCCTCGAGTTCCGCTCTCAAATGGAAGCGAAACCACAAATACGGGTGACCGAATGTGTTGACATGAGGGTGGTCGGGACGGCACCATGGAGGAACACGACCTGGTGACGCGCCGGGCCACGGGGACGAGGGAGTCCGATGTACGCCCCAGAGCGGCAGCAGCGGATCATGGACGAGGCACGGCGCGCCGGTCGCGTCGAGGTCGGTGTCCTCGCCGAGCTGCTGGGCGTCGCCGCCGAGACCGTGCGGCGCGACCTCACCGTTCTCGAGCGGCGCGGCACCCTGCGCCGGGTCCACGGCGGCGCCATCCCCGTCGAGCGGCTCGAGCTCGAGCCGACCCTGGCCGCCCGGACCACCCGGCTGACGGCCCAGAAGCGCGCCATCGCCGCCCGCGCCCTCGAGGAGCTGCCCCGCGAGGGCACGGTCCTGCTCGACTCCGGCTCGACGACCCAGGCCATCGCCGAGCTGCTGCCCCCGGACGTCGACCTCACCGTCGTGACGAACTCCTTCACCATCGCCGAAGTCCTCGTCGACCGGCCGGGGGTCCGGCTCTACCTCGTCGGCGGCCGGGTCCGCGGGCGGACCGGGGCGGCCGTCGGGGACTGGGCGACCTCGGCGCTGGCCGGTGTCTTCGTCGACGTCGCCTTCATCGGCACCAACGGCCTCTCGGTCGAGCGCGGCCTGACGACACCGGACCAGGCCGAGGCGATGGTCAAGCAGGCGATGGTCGCCTCCGCCCGGCGCCCCATCGTCGTCACCGACTCGACGAAGGTCGGAGCGGCTCACCTGCACCGCTTCGCGACCCTCGACGACATCGATCTGCTCATCACCGACGCCGGCCTCGACGACGAGACCACCCACGAGCTCGAGCAGGCCGGACCGGAGGTGTTCCGCGCATGATCGTCACCCTCACCCCGAACCCCAGCGTCGACCGGACCATCGCGATCGACGAGCTCGCCCGCGGCGAGGTCCACCGGGCGACGTCGAGCCGGATCGACCCCGGCGGCAAGGGCATCAACGTCGCCCGTGCCCTCACCGCCCAGCACGTCGAGAGCATCGCGGTGCTCCCGGTCGGCGGCCCCGAGGGACACCTCATGGAGGAGCTGCTCGACGCCGCCGGTGTCGGCCGCCGCAGCGTCCCCGTCTCCGGCACGCTCCGGATGAACGTGACCGTCGTCGAGCCGGACGGGACGACGACGAAGCTGAACGAGCCCGGCCCCACCCTCGAGGACGCGGAGGTCGCCGCGCTGCTGACCGCCACCGCCGACGCGGCGCGCGGCGCCGACTGGGTCGTCGGCTGCGGCAGCCTGCCCCCCGGCGCGCCGACCGACCTGTATGCCGTCCTCGTCGCCCGGGCCCGCGAGTTCGGCGTCCGGGTCGCCATCGACAGCTCGGGCGCCCCGATGGTCGCCGCGGTCGCTGCCCGCCCCAGCCTCATCAAGCCCAACCACGAGGAGCTCGCCGAGCTCGTCGCGGCGCCCCTGCCCACCCTCGGTGCCGTCCGCGACGCGGCCCGCGAGCTCGTCGCGGACGGCATCGAGACGGTGGCGGTCAGCCTGGGGGCCGACGGCGCCCTCCTCGTCACCGACGGCCTCGTCGCCCACGTCCGCACGACGATCACGCGTCGCCTCTCGACCGTCGGTGCCGGGGACTGCATGCTCGCCGGCCTCCTCGCCGCCCTCGCCTCGGGCGCGGGTCCCCAGGAGGCCCTCGTCAGCGGCTCGCTCTGGGGCTCGGCAGCGGTCACCCTGCCCGGCAGCCGCGTTCCCTCCCCGGCGGACCTCGACGGCATACCCGTCGAGATGACGCTCGCGCCCGATCTCACCCTCGTCCTCGCCGACTGATCACGGTCACCCACCGAAAGGAACCGAACCCACATGTCCCTCATCACCGAGTCCCAGGTCGTCCTCGACCTCGCGGCGCCGGACCGGCACGTGGCGACCCGCACCCTCGCGGAGACCCTCGTCGGCAGCGGTCGGTGCACCGACCTCGACACCTTCCTCGCCGACGTGCGCGCCCGGGAGGAGCAGATGGCGACCGGCCTGCCCGGCGGCATCGGCATCCCGCACGCCCGCAGCGGCGCCATCACCGAGCCCTCGCTCGTCTTCGGACGCTCCCGCGACGGCATCGACTGGGGGGCCGAGGACGGCCCCGCACGTCTCATCTTCCTCATCGCCGCCCCCGACGGCGGCGGCGAGGAGCACCTGAAGATCCTCGCGGCACTGGCCCGCAAGCTCATGCGGTCCGACTTCCGGACCTCCCTCATGGAGGCACCCGATGCCGCCGCAGTGGTCGACATCGTCGAGAAAGAGGTGGTCAACCCATGAAGTTCGTCGGCGTGACATCGTGCCCCACGGGCATCGCGCACACCTATATGGCGGCCGAGTCGCTCGAGCAGGCCGCGAAGGCGGCCGGCCACGAGATGGTCGTCGAAACCCAGGGATCGGCCGGGTCCAACCCGATCGACCCCCAGGTCATCGCCGACGCCGACGGCGTGGTCTTCGCCCACGACCTGCCGGTCGTGGGCGCCGGCCGGTTCGCGGGCAAGCCGACGATCGACGTCGGGGTCAAGAAGGCCATCTCGGACGGCCCCGGCCTCATCGCCCAAGCGGAGGCAGCGGTCGAGGAGTGGAAGGCCAACCCGAATGCCGCCGCAGCGGCAGGGCCGGCCGCCGCGGCCGGCGGCGGGCTGGCGAGCAAGGTCACCGAGGGCGTCGGCACCGGCACGAAGATCCGCCAGTGGCTGATGACCGGCGTGTCCTACATGATCCCGTTCGTCGCCGCGGGCGGCATCCTCATCGCCATCGGCTTCATGCTGTCGAACATCGCGATCGGCCAGAACGGCCCGATCGAGATCGTCAAGTACGGCATCGGCGCCGAGGGACAGTACGACATCACCCAGCACTTCAACCCCGTCAGCATGACCTCCTGGGCGGCGCTGGCCTTCGTCATGGGCGGGGCGGCCTTCGGCTTCCTCGTGCCCATCCTCTCCGGCTTCATCGCCTTCGCGATCGCCGACCGTCCGGGGCTCGTCCCCGGGATCGTCGGCGGCTCGATCGCCTACTCGATGGGCGCCGGCTACCTCGGTGGGCTCGCCACCGGATTCCTCGGCGGCTTCGCCGCGAAGTGGGTCAGCAGCTGGAAGGTCCACAAGTACGTCCGCGGCGTCATGCCCGTCGTCGTCATCCCGCTCATCAGCTCGATCATCACGCTGGGGCTGTTCATCGTCGTCCTCGGCCGCCCGATCAAGTGGCTGAGCGACGAGCTGACCAAGGGCCTGAACAATATGTCCGGCGCGAGCGTCGCGATCCTCGGCCTCGTCCTCGGCGCGATGATGGGCTTCGACCTCGGCGGCCCGGTCAACAAGGTGGCCTACTTCTTCGGCACGGCCGGCCTGGCCACGGCCGGAACGGCATCGGACTCCACCCCGCTGAAGATCATGGCCGCCGTCATGGCCGCCGGCATGGTCGCGCCCCTCGCCATGGCGCTCGCCACCACGCTCCGCCCGCACCTGTTCACCGAGCCGGAGCGGGAGAACGGCAAGGCGGCCTGGCTGCTCGGCTTCTCCTTCATCTCCGAGGGTGCGATCCCGTTCGCCGCGGCCGACCCGGTCCGCATCATCACCGCGTCGACCATCGGCTCCGCCGTGACCGGCTCCCTCGCCATGATGTTCGGCACGACCTCCCGCGCGCCGCACGGCGGCATCTGGGTCCTGCCGCTCATCGGCAGCTGGTGGTGGTGGATCCTCTCGGTCCTCATCGGCATGGTCGTCATGGCGGCCATCGTCATCCCCCTCAAGCAGCGGGACCACTCTCGCGCCGCTGTCGAGGACGTTGCCGATAGCGTGGCCGTCTGAGGACGTCCTCACCGCAATGGCGCGTCGCTGACGCACCGGACCTAGGAGATACACATGGCTAGCCGAACCGTCACGATCGCCTCCTCCGTGGGGCTGCACGCTCGCCCGGCCGCGCTGTTCGTCCAGGCCGCCACGGCCACCGGTCTCGACATCGAGATCGGTCGGCCGGGCGGGGACGACGCGGTCGACGCGACGAGCATCCTCGGCGTCATGGCCCTCGGGGCCAAGCACGGCGAGGAGGTCGAGCTCACCGCCGAGGGCGACGGCGCCGACGAGGCGCTGGACTCCCTCGTGGAGCTGCTGTCCCAGGACCTCGACGCGTCCTGACGGGAGTGGTGACATGACCGAGACCGAGACCCGGCACGGCATCGGCGTCAGCCCGGGCGCGGCGTTCGGACCGGTGGTGCAGGTTCGACCACCGGTCCGGCCGCCGGCCGACGAGGCGGCGCCGGCGGACCCCGACCTGGCCCTGGAGGAGGTCAAGGCGGCCTTCGAGGCCGTCGCGACCGACCTCGAGGCCAGGGCCGCGGCCGCCGACGACACGGCCCAGCAGATCCTCACGGCGACCGCCCTCATCGCCCGGGACAAGGGCCTGGCCAAGGCGGCGGCCAAGCTGCTGGCCTCGGGCAGGGGCCCGACCCATGCGGTCGACGGCGCCGTCGAGGAGTATGCCGCGCAGTTCACCGCCCTCGGCGGCTACTTCGCCGAGCGGGTCACCGACCTGCGCGACGTCGGCAACCGGACCATCGCCCACCTTCTCGGGGTGCCCCCACCCGGCATCCCCGCCTTCGCCGAGCCGAGCGTCGTCGTCGCCGAGGACCTCGCGCCCGCGGAGACGGCCACCCTCGACCGCGCCCTCGTCGTCGGCATCGTCACCGCCGCCGGCGGCCGGACGAGCCACACGGCGATCCTCGCCGCCCAGATGGGCATCCCCGCGGTCGTCCAGCTCCACGGCGCGACCGAGATCCCGGTCGGCACGCCGGTCGCCGTCGACGGCGACGCCGGCTCGGTGACGATCGAGCCGAGCGAGGCGTTCGTCGCCGACCTCGCCACCCGCCGCGAGCGCCGCGAGAAGGCCCTCGCCGCCACCTCCGGTCCGGGCCGGACCAAGGACGACCACGCCGTCGCCCTCCTCGCCAACATCGGTGGCGTCGAGGACGCTGTCGCCGCCGGGCCCCAGGACGTCGAGGGCGTCGGGCTGTTCCGGACCGAGTTCGTCTTCCTCTCCTCCGGGACCGCCCCGACGGTGGCGGAGCAGACCGAGATCTACCGCCAGGTCTTCGAGCCGTTCGCCGGTCGGCGGGTCGTGGTGCGCACCCTCGACGCCGGCGCCGACAAGCCGCTCGCCTTCGCCGATCTCGGCCCCGAGGAGAACCCCGCCCTCGGCCGGCGCGGGCTGCGCCTGTCGGCGGAGCGGCCCGACCTGCTCGACGCCCAGCTGGAGGCGCTCGCGGCGGCGGCCAAGGCGACCGGCGCCGACGTGCGCGTCATGGCGCCGATGGTCGCGACGGCCGAGGAGGCCGCGTGGTTCGCGCGCCGGGTGCGCGAGAACGGCCTGCCGAAGGCGGGCGTGATGATCGAGGTGCCCGGCGCCGCCCTGCGCTCCGAGCATGTCCTCGCCGACGTCGACTTCGGCAGCCTCGGCACGAACGACCTCGCCCAGTACACGATGGCGGCCGACCGACTCCAGGGCGAGCTGTCCGACCTGCTCGACCCGTGGCAGCCCGCGGTCCTCGACGTCATCGCCGCCGCCTGCGCCGGCGCGTCGACGACCGGCAAGCCGATGGGGGTCTGCGGCGAGTCCGCCGGCGACCCGCTGCTGGCCCTCGTCCTCACCGGCCTCGGCGTGAGCAGCCTGTCGATGGCCCCGAGCAAGGTCGGGATGGTTCGCTACGCCCTCTCGCTGCACACCTTCGCCCAGTGCCAGCGGTTGGCCGGGATCGCCCGGTCGGCCCGGACCGCGGCGGACGCCCTCGCGGCCGTGCACGAGGCGGTCAGGCCCGAGCTCTCCTCGCTCGTCTGACCGCCCACCCCGCCCACCCTGCCCGCCCACCCCCGGCCACCCCACCCAGCCCACCCCACCCAGCCCACCCCACCGCGTACTGCCGGAAACTCACCCAATAGTGCATTTCTTGGCGGTCAAGAAGTGCACTATTGGGTGAGTTACCGGCGCGGTGGGGGCGCCTCGGGGCAGGAGTGCCGGTCCGGGGTGGGACGGGGCCGGAGCGGTCACCGCGGCTGAGTACCATGGCGACGTCCGCCCGCCCGGTCCTCGACACCTGGAGCAGCCCCGCGTGACCACTCACCCGGCCGCCGTCATCATCCTCGCCGCGGGCGAGGGAACGCGGATGAAGTCCGCAACCCCCAAGGTCCTGCATCGCATCGGCGGTCGACCGCTGCTCGGCCACGCGATCCGCGCCGGACGGCATACCGGAGCCGAGCACGTCGCCGTCGTCGTCCGGCACGGCCGGGAGCAGGTCGTCGCCTTCTGCGACGCCTTCGACGACGGGGTCGTCATCGCCGACCAGGACGAGGTCAAGGGCACCGGGCGCGCTGCCGAGTGCGGGCTCGACGCCCTGCCTGCCGACGTGACCGGGACCGTGCTCGTGACCTACGGCGACGTCCCCCTCCTGAGCGGCGAGACACTCGTCGAGCTGGCCGAGGCGCACGAGTCGAGCGGCTCGGCCGTCACCGTCATCACCGCGAGCCTGCCCGACCCGAGCGGCTACGGGCGGGTCGTGCGCGACGAGAGCGGCGCGGTCGTCGGCATCGTCGAGCAGAAGGACGCGACCGAGCAGCAGCGCGCCATCACCGAGGTCAACTCGGGCATCTACGCGTTCGACATCACCGTGCTGCGCGAGTCCCTGGGCCGGGTCGGCGCCGACAACGCCCAGGGCGAGCGATACCTCACCGACGTCGTCTCCATCGCCCACGCCGCGGGCCGGCGGGTCAGCGCCCACCTGCTCACCGACCTGTGGCAGACCGAGGGCGTCAACGACCGGGTCCAGCTCGCCCGGCTCGGCGCCGAGCTCAACCGGCGGATCTGCGAGCGGTGGATGCGCGAAGGCGTGACGATCGTCGATCCGGCGACGACGTGGATCGACGACGACGTGACGATCGGGCGCGACACGACGGTCCTGCCCGGCAGCCGGCTCCTCGGCGCGAGCAGCATCGGGGAGAGCGCGGTCATCGGCCCGGAGGTCACCCTCACCGACTGCGAGGTGGGGGACCGGGCCGAGGTCCGCCGGGCCGAGGCCCACCTCGCCGTCATCGGCGACGGCGCGAGCGTCGGACCGTACTCCTACCTGCGCCCGGGGACGACCCTCGGGGCGGGCGGCAAGATCGGCGGCTTCGTCGAGACGAAGAACGCAACCGTCGGCGACGGCGCGAAGGTGCCCCACCTGACGTATGCCGGCGACGTCACCATCGGCGAGGGCGCCAACATCGGGGCCGGGACGATCTTCGCCAACTACGACGGCGTCGCCAAGCACCACACGAACGTCGGTCGACACAGCTTCGTCGGGTCCAACAGCGTCATCGTCGCGCCGGTCGACATCGCCGACGGCGCCTACGTCGCGGCGGGCACCGCCCTGACCCAGGACGTCGAGCCGGGCCAGATCGCCGTCGCCCGCGGCCGGCAGCGCAACATCGACGGCTGGGTGACCCGCTCGCGGCCGGGAACCGCCACGGCCCGGGCCGCGGAGGCCGCCCGGGCCGCCGGGGCGGAGGCGGCGGAGGCGGCGGGGACGCCGGGCCAGACGAGCGACACCGGCGGACAGGAGCGGTCCTCATGACGGCCATCGAGAGCAGCCACCACACCGGGATCACGACCTCCCCCAAGAAGGAGCTCATGGTCTTCTCCGGACGGGCCAACCCCGGGCTGGCCCAGGAGGTCGCCGCGCAGCTCGGCACCGACCTCGTCCCGACCAGCGCCTACGACTTCGCCAACGGCGAGATCTACGTCCGCTACGAGGAGTCGGTCCGCGGCTGTGACGCCTTCGTCATCCAGAGCCACGCGAGCCCCATCAACGAGGCGATCATGGAGCAGCTCATCATGATCGACGCCCTCAAGCGCGCCTCCGCCAAGCGGATCACCGTCGTCCTGCCCTTCTACGGCTACGCCCGCCAGGACAAGAAGCACCGGGGTCGGGAGCCGATCTCGGCCCGGCTCATGGCCGACATGTTCAAGACGGCCGGGGCCAACCGGCTCATGGCCGTCGACCTGCACACGGCCCAGATCCAGGGCTTCTTCGACGGCCCGGTCGACCATCTCATGGCCCTGCCGATCCTCTCCGACTACGTCGACGCGAAGTACGGCCACGAGCCGCTCGCCGTCGTCTCGCCGGACGCCGGGCGGATCAAGGTCGCCGAGCAGTGGGCGTCGCGTCTGGGTGGCGTGCCCCTCGCGTTCATCCACAAGACGAGGGACATCCACCGGCCGAACGAGATGGTCGCGAACCGGGTCGTCGGCGAGGTCGCCGGCCGGGTCTGCGTCCTCGTCGACGACATGATCGACACCGGCGGGACGATCACGAAGGCCGCCGACGCGCTGATGGCCGACGGCGCCAAGGACGTCGTCATCGCCGCGACCCACGCGATCCTCTCCGGCCCGGCCGTCGGTCGGCTGAGGACGTGCGCCGCCCGCGAGGTCATCGTGACGAACACCCTGCCGATCGCCCCGGCGGACGAGTTCGACGGGCTCACCGTCCTGTCCATCGCCCCGCTCATCAGCGCGGCGGTCAAGGAGGTCTTCGAGGACGGCTCGGTGACCAGCCTGTTCGGAGGACGCGCCTGACCCGGCGCGAGCAGCTCGGCCTCCTCGCGGCGCTGGCCTCGGCCGTCTCGTTCGCGACCTCGGGCCCCTTCGCCAAGAGCCTTCTCGCCATCGGGTGGACGCCCGGGCTGCTCGTCCTCGTCCGGGTCGGTGGTGCCGCGCTGCTCCTCCTGCCCTTCACCATCGGCTCCCTCGCCGGGCGGTGGCGTGCGGTCCGGGCCGACCTGCCCGTGGTCGGCGTCTACGGCGCGCTCGCCGTCGCCGGAGCCCAGCTGTGCTACTTCCAGGCCATCGAGCGGCTCACCGTCGGCGTCGCCCTCCTCCTGGAGTACCTCGGCATCGTCCTCGTCGTCCTCTGGGTCTGGGCAGCCACCCGCCGGCCGCCGGGCCGGGTCACCCTCGCGGGGATCGCCGCCGCGGGGTTCGGTCTCGTCCTCGTCCTCGACGTCGTCGGGTCCGGCAGCCTCGACCCCGTCGGCGTGCTCTGGGGGCTCGGCGCGGCGATCGGGCTGGCGACGTACTACGTTCTCGCCGCGCAGGAGTCGACGCTTCCGCCGGTCGCGCTGGCCGGCCTGGGCCTGGCCGTCGGCGCCGCCATCCTCGGGGTGCTCGGGCTCGTGCGGGTCCTGCCGATGGCGTATGCCGCGGGCCCGGTCACCCTGGCCGGCGCCAGCGTCCCGGGGTGGACGGCACTCGCCGAGCTGGCCCTCGTCGCGGCGGCCGCGGCATACCTCCTGGGGATCGTCGCCGCCCGCGCCCTGGGTTCGACCGTCGCGTCCTTCGTCGGCCTGACCGAGGTCCTCTTCGCCATCCTCATCGCCTGGGTGGTCCTCGGCGAGCTCCCGGGCTGGCTCCAGCTCGTCGGCGGCGTCCTCATCGTCGCGGGGGTCCTCGCCGTACGAACCGACGAGGCCCGCCGGCACCGGCTCGGCCACGCCGTCGAGGTCGAGCCGTTGCCGGGCCCGGATTTCCCAGGTCAGCCCCCGATCGCCTAGGATCACCTGGTTGCCTCGGCGAGGGACGCCGCACCGGCCAGTGAAGTCCGGCTCGTGGCCCGTCCGTGATCGACGCGGTGGTCGCCGTGAGGCCCTCGGGCCCTCGCGGGACCGGTGCCCGGTCACCGGTGAGCCCGTCTCCCCGTCCGTGCCGCGTCCCGCGTCGAGGCCCACCGCTCCACGGCACACCGCCGCATGGGGCGTCCGCCGACTCGACCACGAGGAGCACCGACGTGCCTGTCACCACGCTTGTCGCCGAGCGTCGCACCCAGTTCGGCAAGGGTGCCGCCCGCAAGATCCGCCGCGCCGACCTCATCCCGGCCGTCATGTACGGCCACGGCTCGGACCCGATCCACATCACCCTCCCGGGCCACGACGCCATGCTGGCGCTGAAGAACCCGAACGCCCTCCTGACGATCGTCCTCGAGGGCAAGGAGCAGCTCGCGCTCGCCAAGGACGTCCAGCGGGACCCGATCAAGCCGTTCATCGAGCACATCGACCTGGTCCTCGTGCGCCGGGGCGAGAAGGTCCGGGTCGAGGTCGCCATCCACGTCGACGGCCAGGCCGGCCCCGAGACGGTCGTCAGCCTCGACCACTCGACGATCCACGTCGAGGCCGAGGCGACGAACATCCCCGACCACATCGTCGTGTCCGTCGAGGGCCTCACGCCCGGCACCCAGATCCATGCCGGCGAGCTGACGATGCCCGAGGGCGCCGTCCTCGTCACCGACGCCGACGCGCTCGTCGTCAACGTGTCGCAGCAGATGTCCGAGGAGGCCCTCGAGGCCGACCTCGCCGAGGGCGAGGAGGGCGTCGAGGCCCCGGAGGGTGTCGAGGAGGCGGGCGCCGAGGGCGAGGAGAGCACCGAGGCCGCAGCCCCCGCCGAGGGCGCCTGAGCTGCGACCTGGCACGGCCGCCCAGGGCCCGGCTCCCCACGCGGGGGCCGGGTCCTGGCCGCGCCCGGCGGCACCGGCCGGGGCGGGACGGCATACTTGCCCCCTGTGAGCGAGAGCGGAACGTGGCTGGTCGTCGGCCTGGGCAACCCCGGGCCCCGCTATGCCGGCAACCGACACAACGTCGGGGCGATGGTCCTCGACGAGCTCGCCACCCGCACCGGCAGCACCCTGCGCTCGCACAAGGCGCGGGCGGCGGTGGCACAGGCCAGGATCGGGCCGCCCGGTCCGGCCGCCCGGCCCGTCGTGCTCGCCGTCCCCGGCTCCTACATGAACGAGTCCGGCGGCCCGGTGTCCTCGCTCATGCGCTTCTTCTCGGTGCCCGCCGAGCGGCTCGTCGTCATCCACGACGAACTCGACATCGACCCCGGCGAGGTGCGCCTCAAGCGGGGCGGAGGCGAGGGCGGGCACAACGGCCTCCGCTCGGTCAGCAGCGCCATCGGGACCCGGGACTACCACCGGGTCCGGGTCGGAATCGGCCGGCCGCCGGGGCGGATGGACCCGGCCGACTTCGTCCTCCGGGACTTCTCGGCGGCCGAGCGGAAGGAGCTCCCGTTCACCGTGTCCGACGCCGCCGATGCGGTCGAACTGCTCCTCGCCGAGGGGCTGCTCGCCGCGCAGCAGCGGGTCCACGCACCTCGCTGACGACGGGCAGCCCGTCGGGCATACGGCGCGCCGGATTTGTGCCGACCTCTGTACGACCCCCCCGAATCTGGGTATACAGTGAAGCGCGTCGCGGGGGAATGAGAGCGACACGTCGTGGGGATCGGGTCGGGTCCGATGTCCAGTCACTCCCCCACGCCAGGGGCACGCGGGGGGAATGTGAGGTTCCTCCCGTTTAGGGGAGGAGTGCCATGAGCATTGCAAGCAGCACCCGGCTGCTGGCGGGAACACGCCGGCGTCCGGCGCCGAGGGTCGACCTCGTTCAGGCGGGCCACGCGCGCGTGGCGCACGGCCTCGCCGCGTGGCAGCGGACCTATCGGCGGAATGCGTTCATCATCGACATCACGCTGGCCATCGGCGTCTCGCTCGCCGCGGCCGTCCTCCGGGAGAGCCTCGTCGGGTCGGGCCCCGCCGGCCTCCTCGGCGACGAAGGCATGAGGTGGGCGGCCGCGTGCCTGCCCGCCGCCTGGGTGGCCTGCCTGGCCTGGTCGCGGGCGTACGCGCCCCGCTACCTCGGCGCCGGGCCCGAGGAGTACCGCGCGGTCACCCGGGCCATCGTCGCGCTGCTCGCCGGCTCCGCGGTCCTGTCCTACGCCTTCAAGCTCGAGGTCTCGCGGGGCTTCGTCGCCTTCGCGCTGCCGTTGCTGCTTGTCGGGACGGCCGTCGGCCGCTACGGCCTGCGGACCCGGTTGCACCACCGCCGCACGGCGGGCGAGATGCTCCAGACGACGATCGTGGTCGGGCGCGCCGATGCCGTCGCCGACATGATCCGCCAGATCCGCCAGCACCCTGAGATCAACGGCCTCAACGTCGTCGGCGCCTGCGTCAACGGCATGGACTCCTCGTGGGTCTCGCTCGGCACGATCGAGGACGTGCCGATCCTCGGCGCGCCCGAGGACGCCATCCTCGCCGTCGACCGGGTCCAGGCCGACGTCGTCGCCGTGGCGAGCAGCCCCGACTTCTCCGGCCAGCCGCTGCGCAGGTTCGGCTGGCAGCTCGAGCAGCGCGACGTCGACCTGCTCGTGTCGCCGGGGATCATCGAGGTCGCCGGTCCGCGGCTGTCGCTGCGACCGGCCCAGGGGCTGTCGATGCTCCACGTGGAGCGGCCGCTGACCCAGGGCATCGTCTACCGGAGCAAGGCGGTCCTCGACCGGGTCGTCGGCGCCCTGCTGCTCCTCCTCGCCTCGCCCGTCCTGCTGACCCTCGCCGCGCTCATCCGGCTCGAGAGCCGGGGCCCGGCCCTGTTCAAGCAGGTCCGGATCGGCAACGAGGGTCAGCCGTTCACGATGTTCAAGTTCCGCTCGATGGTCCAGGACGCCGAGGCCCTGCTGCCCGACCTCACCGAGGAGCACGACGGCAACGCCATCCTCTTCAAGATGCGGGAGGACCCCCGGGTGACCCGGGTGGGGCGGTTCCTCCGCAAGTTCTCCCTCGACGAGCTGCCGCAGCTGCTCAACGTCCTTCGCGGCGAGATGTCCCTCGTCGGTCCGCGGCCGCCGCTCGGCTCCGAGGTCGACAACTACGAGTTCGACGCCCTGCGCCGCCTCCGGGTCCGTCCCGGAATGACCGGCCTGTGGCAGGTCTCCGGCCGATCCGACCTATCCTGGGCGGACTCGCTGCGGCTTGACCTGTGGTACGTCGACAACTGGTCGTGGGCGCTCGACGGGCAGATCCTCGTCCGGACGGCGCGCGCGGTCCTCAAGGGACGAGGGGCATATTGATGGAGTTGGACCTGGGGGCCACCGGAGATCATTCGGTGGCCCGCCTCTTGGCGGTCCGCGCCGGTGACCTGCTCGTGGAGCTGCGCGCCGGCTGGGACGGGGAGGCGAGCGACCTCAAGAACGCCGGGGACGCCCGGTCGCACGAGTTCCTCGTGGCACAGCTACGCCGCGCCCGCCCGGACGACGCGATCCTCTCGGAGGAGGGCAAGGACGACCTCGTCCGGCTCGAGGCCGACCGGGTCTGGATCGTCGACCCGCTCGACGGCACCCGGGAGTTCGGTGAGCGGCCGCGCGACGACTGGGCGGTCCACGTCGCCCTGTGGCAGCGCGGCGCCCTCGTCGCCGGTGCGGTGGCCCGCCCGGCCCGCGGCGACGTCCTCTCGACCGAGGAGCCGCCGACCCGGCCCAGCGGCATACCGGGGACGATCCGGCTCGCGGTGAGCCGCACCCGCCCTCCCGCCTTCGTCACGGCGCTCGCCGAGCGGATCGGCGGTGAGCTCGTGCCCATGGGCTCGGCGGGGATCAAGGCCACTGCGGTCCTGGACGATACGGTCGACGCATATGTCCACGCGGGTGGACAGTATGAGTGGGACTCCGCCGCCCCGGTCGCGGTGGCCGCGGCGTCCGGCCTGCACACCAGCCGCATCGACGGTTCGCCGTTGGAGTACAACCGAAGGGACCCCCTGTTGCCGGACCTGCTGATCTGCCGACCGGAGATCGCCGATCGGCTGCTCGCCGAGATCGCCGACCTTCTCGCCCCGGAGGCCGACGCGTGAGCCCTGCCGAGAACCGCTACCAGCTGAGCCAGCTCGACACCCTCGAGGCCGAGGCGATCTACATCTTCCGCGAGGTCGTCGCGGAGTTCGAGAAGCCGGTGCTCCTCTTCTCGGGGGGCAAGGACTCGATCGTCATGCTGCGCCTCGCCGAGAAGGCCTTCCATCCGGCTCGGATCCCGTTCCCCGTCATGCACATCGACACGGGGCAGAACTTCCCCGAGGTCCTCGACTTCCGCGACCGCCGCGTCGGCGAGCTCGGCGTCTCCCTCGTCATCGCCAGCGTCCAGGAGGCGATCGACAGGGGGACGGTCGTCGAGCCGCCGGACGGCACCCGGAACCGGATCCAGACCCCGGTCCTCCTGGAGGCCCTCGAGCGGGGCGGCTACCAGGCCATCTTCGGGGGTGCCCGTCGCGACGAGGACAAGGCCCGGGCCAAGGAGCGGATCTACTCCTTCCGCGACGAGTTCGGCCAGTGGGACCCCAAGAACCAGCGGCCCGAGCTCTGGAACGTCTACAACGCGCGGATCCACCCGGGCGAGAGCATCCGGGTCTTCCCGCTCTCGAACTGGACCGAGCTCGACATCTGGCACTACATCGAGCGCGAGGTCATCGAGATCCCGTCGATCTACTACGCGCACGAGCGCGAGGTCGTCGACCGCGGCGGCATGCTGTATGCCGTCAACCAGTTCGTCGTCCCGCGCGACGGGGAGCAGGTGGAGGTCCGCAAGGTCCGCTACCGCACCGTCGGGGACGCGACGCTCACCGCCGCCGTCGACTCCGACGCCGACACCATCCAGAAGGTCATCGACGAGGTCGCCATCACGCGGCTGACCGAGCGCGGCGCCACCCGTGGCGACGACAAGTTCAGCGAGGCCGCCATGGAGGACCGCAAGCGAGAGGGCTACTTCTGATGGACATTCTCCGGTTCGCCACCGCCGGGTCGGTCGATGACGGCAAGAGCACGCTCATCGGGCGGCTGCTGTTCGACACCAAGACCGTCTTCCAGGACCAGCTCGACGCCGTCGAGCGGGTCAGTCGGGACCGCGGCGAGGAGTACACCAACCTCGCCCTGCTCACCGACGGCCTGCGCGCCGAGCGCGAGCAAGGCATCACGATCGACGTCGCCTACCGCTACTTCGCGACGCCGAAGCGCAAGTTCATCATCGCCGACACCCCGGGCCACATCCAGTACACCCGCAACATGGTGACCGGGGCCTCGACGGCCGACCTCGCCCTCGTCCTCGTCGACGCCCGCAAGGGCCTGGTCGAGCAGAGCCGCAGGCATGCCTTCCTCGCGACCCTGCTCCAGGTGCCGCACCTCGTCCTCGTCGTCAACAAGATGGACCTCGTCGACTACCGCCAGGAGGTCTACGACCGGATCCACCAGGAGTTCGTCGGGTTCGCGACGAAGCTCCAGGTGCCCGACCTCGAGGTCATCCCGGTCTCGGCGCTCAAGGGCGACAACGTCGTGAGCCGCTCCGACAAGATGCCGTGGTACGACGGCGCGAGCCTGCTGCACTACCTCGAGAACATCCATGTTGCGAGCGACCGCAACCTGATCGACACCCGGTTCCCGGTCCAGTACGTCATCCGCCCGATGTCCGATGCCTACCACGACTACCGCGGCTACGCCGGCCAGGTCGTCGGGGGCGTGCTGAAGAAGGGCGACGACGTCATGGTCCTGCCCTCGGGCTTCACCTCCCGCATCGCCTCGGTCGAGACGGCGGACGGCGAGGTCGACGAGGCGTTCCCGCCCATGTCGGTCACCGTGCGGCTCGAGGACGAGATCGACATCTCGCGCGGTGACATGATCTGCCGGCCGCACAACATGCCCACCGTCTCCCAGGACATCGACGCCATGCTGTGCTGGATGGACGAGTCGGCCACGCTGCAGATCGGGCGCAAGTACTCGATCAAGCACACGACGCGAACGGCCCGGACGATCGTCAAGGACCTCCAGTACCGCCTCGACGTCAACACGCTGCACCGCGACGAGACCGCCACCGAGCTGACGCTCAACGAGATCGGCCGGGTGCGGCTGCGCACGACCGTGCCGCTCCTGCATGACGAGTACAGCCGCAACCGGACCACGGGAGGTTTCGTTCTCGTCGACGAGGGCACAAATCGCACAGTGGCTGCGGGAATGATCGCCGATCGGCAATAATGGGGGCCTCCGGGTCCGAACGCTGGGGAGCGACCGGGCCTGGAGGCGTTCGGGGAGAGCGCAGGGGAGACGCGAGCGGACCGCCGTGAGGCGCGGTTCGGGGCTGGGGGAGAACGATGATCGGTCTGTTGAGGACCACGCGGCGCGGGGAGCGGGCGCTGCCCGTGACCGCGCGCTGGTCCCACGAGCGGCGCCGCACCCGCCCGGTGCGGGTCGCGATGATCGGCCAGAAGGGGCTGCCGGCGACGTTCGGCGGCATCGAGCACCACGTCGAGGAGCTGGGGTCCCGGCTCGTCGGCGAGGGCATCGAGGTGACCGTCTACTGCCGGTCCTCGTATGCCGCGGACGCCGCCGCCGGGCCGGTGCCCGAGTACTACAAGGGCATGCACCTCGTCACGACGCCGACCGTACCGAGCAAGCACCTCGACGCCATCGTCCACAGCCTCACCTCGACGATCCACGCGATCCGTTCGGGTCATGACGTCATCCACTTCCATGCGCTGGGGCCGGGGCTCGTCGCTCCCGTCGCCCGGTTCGCTTCGCGCGCCAAGGTCGTCCTCACCGTGCACGGCCTGGACCACGAGCGGGCCAAGTGGGGCGGCCCGGCCCAGACGGTCCTCGCCGCCGCCCACTGGATGAGCGGCCACGTCCCGGACGCCGTCGTCACGGTGAGCCGCACCCTCGCCGAGCACTATGCATCGCACTTCGGGGTCGATGCGGCATACATCCCGAACGGCGTCGGCGAGCCCCGGCCCGGCCCCCTGCCGGAGCGGTTCACCCGCGAGCACGGCCTCGAGCCGGGGCGCTATGTCCTCTTCGTCGGGCGCATCGTGCCCGAGAAGCGGCCCGACCTGCTCGTCGAGGCCATGGCGCAGGTGCCCGAGGACCTACCCGTCGCCATCGTCGGGGACTCCTCGTTCAGCGATGACTACGTCGACCGGCTGCGCGAGATGGGGCTGGCCGACCGGCGGGTCGTCTTCCCGGGCTACGTCTACGGAGATGACCTCGGCGCGCTCTACAGCAACGCGGCCGTCTTCGTGCAACCCTCCGATCTCGAGGGGCTGCCCCTCACCCTGCTGGAGGCCGTGTCCTACGGCCTGCCCATCGTCGCGAGCGACATCGCGCCGCACCACGAGGTGCTCGATGCCTGCGACTGCGGCGCCCACCGGATGTTCCGGGCGGGCGACGCCTCCGACCTGGCCCGCGCCCTGCGCGGTGTCCTGGAGGACCTCGAGCTGAGCCGTCGGGCGGCGCAGAACGAGGCCGACACACTGCTCCGCCCGTATCGGTGGCAGGCCGCTGCCGCCGAGCTCGCGGAGCTCTATCGAAAGGTCACCGGGCGCGGGTAGTCTGCCCGGGAGGGGACAAGCACCCGTGGGGGGAGCTTGATGTTCGCCGCAGGACTTGCGAGTGCTGCGGCATAGGGGAAAGGCACTGTCCATGGTTTCCATGGTTCTGCGTGGGGGTCTGTCGACCCCTCTCAAGAAGGCTCGCTCGGTGGCCCTCGCGGCCGCTGCGACATCATTGGCGGTCGTCGTCGCCGGCATGGCTCCGGCCCAGGCGGCCGACCTCACGCCGCCGGCGCTGTCGCTCACCGCCGACAACACCATCTGGGGAACCAACAGCCGGGTCATGTCGATCCTCGACTACGGCGACAAGGCGCTCATCGCCGGTGACTTCGACTACGTCGGCCCGACCGTCGGACACTCGACGCTCGTTGATCCGACGACCGGTGCCGTCACCGAGACCGCCAAGATGGTCAACGGCGAGGTCATGGCCGCGGTGGCCGACGGCACGGGTGGGTACTACCTCGGCGGCTCCTTCGCGAAGGTCGACGGGGCCAGCAAGCGCGGAGTGGTCCACGTCCTCGCCAACGGCAAGGTCGACCGGGGCTTCAAGGCCCAGTCGAGGGGGACCGTCTACGCCCTCGCCCTGCGCGGCGGTGTCCTCTACGTCGGCGGGAAGCTGACGAAGGTCTCCGGTTCGACCGTGGCCAACCTCGCCGCCGTCGACGCGAGCACCGGCTCCCCGATCACCTCGTGGGGTGCCTCGCCGAACTCCACGGTCTACGCCCTCGTCGCGACCGACGCCGGTCTCTATGTCGGCGGTGCCTTCAGCTCGGTCGGCTCCACCTCGCACCGCGGCATCGCCCGGCTGTCCCTCACGTCGGGCAGCGTCGACGGCTCGTTCTCGGCGACGACCGGGGCCACGGTCCGTGCCTTGTCGCTGTCGGGCGACGGATCCGTCCTGTATGCCGGTGGCGACTTCACGTCGGCCACCTCCAGCGGGGTCGGCACCCAGGCCCGCACCCGGCTCGCGGCATTCGCCACCTCCACCGGCATCATGACCGGCTGGAACCCCGGAGCCAACGCCAGCGTCTCGGCGCTGCTCGCCGAGCCGACGAGCGGCGACGTCTACGTCGGCGGCAGCTTCACCTCGCTCGGTGGCGCGCTGCGCACCGCGCTCGGCTCGGTCTCGGCGGCCGGCGTGCCGACGGGCTGGGACCCGGCGATCGTCGGCTGCCGCGAGGCGCACCTGAAGAAGGTCGTCGGTGGCGTCGCCCCGTGCGCGCCCACGACCACCGCCCTCGCCGTGGACAACGGCCTCGTCTACGCGACCGGCAACTTCTCCACCGCCGGCGGGGTCACCCGCCACGGGGGCGCCGCCTGGCAGGTCGCGACGGGCGACCTCGCCGCGTGGAACCCCGTCATCGGCAACAAGGCCTACGCCATCGCCCCCACGTCGGCGGGGATCGTCCTCGGCGGTGAGTTCACCAGCGTCGGCGGCATCGTGTCCGAGGGCATCAGCCTCATGGACCTCACGACCGGCCGGCCCGACCCCGCCTTCCACGGCAGCCAGAACGGCATGGTCCTCGACATGGTCAAGACGGCCGACGGGACCGGCGCCTACCTCGCCGGCGACTTCACCTCGGTCGACGGCTCATCCACGGCCAACCTCGCCAAGATCGACGTCGCGACCGGCGCCCTCGACACCTCCTTCAAGGCCAACCCCAACCGGGACGTGTGGCAGATGGCCCTCGTCGACAACGCGCTGTATGTCGGCGGCAAGTTCAAGCGGATCGGCAACATCTCGCGCAAGCACGCCGCCAAGCTCGACGCCACGACCGGCGCGGTCGACCCGAGCTGGGTCGTCGACACGGTCGGCCCGAGCGGCAAGCTCCGCGCGGGCGGCATGGTCATGGGTATCGCGGCGACCCCGGACAACGCGAAGGTGTTCGTCGCGGGCCCGTTCACGACCCTCAACGGCCAGTCGATCACCGGTGGCATCGCCGTCGTGGACACCGCGACCGGTGCGCTGCTGCCGAACCAGATCGGCGGCGTCCAGGGATGTGCCAGTGTCGGTCCCTGGGTCAACCGCCTCTACCTCACCGACGACGGCCTGCGCCTCTACGGCGGTGACGTCTGCCCCGACTACATCTACCAGTGGAACACGACGACCCTCGGGACCCCGTCGAACCCCACCGGTCTGAACTGGCGGCAGAAGTGCAACGGCGGCATGCAGGGCCGGCTCGAGGTCAACGGGCACTTCTACTTCGGCACCCACGGCGGCAACAAGGGCTCGGGTGGCTCGTGCACCGCCTACCCCGGTGGCCCCAACGTCACGACCCAGCAGCGGTTCTGGGTGTTCAACTCCAGCGACGGGTACCTCCTGCCGTACGCGCCGGAGTTCGACACACCGATGGGCGTCTGGTCCTTCGCGTCCAGCCCCCAGGGCCTGCTCGTCGGCGGTGACTTCACCTTCGCCGGGTCGCGCGAGGTCGTCCAGCAGGGCTTCGCCCTCTTCCGCGGGACCCCATGACGGGGGCCGGGCCGACCCGGGTCGGCCCGGCACCGACAGCAGCCCCGACGCCTGCCGGCGCCGGGGCTGCCGGCGTGCGGCTCCTCCACGTGGTCCGACACCGTGGTCGTCACCGGGGGCTGCACGGGCCCGCGCCCCGGCCGACGGCACCCGGCTGACGGCTTCCCGACAGGTCGGCTCGCCCGCCGGTGGGAGCGGGCTATGATTCTCACAGCCGGAGGGGGCTCGGGCTTGCGGAGGTCCGCATCGGGGAAAGGACATGGGGATGTCCACTGTGCACTCGGGGGTGCGCCGCCTCGCTGGAGGCGCCGTCGCAGCGATCGTCATGGCGAGCGCGGGAGCGGGGCCGGCTCATGCCGCCGATCCGGTCGGCGCCTCGTCGACGATGGCCCGGACCTGGGGGGTCGATGGCCACGTGTCCGCGATCGCCCCGGCCGGAGACCTCGCCGTCGTCGTCGGCGACTTCGACATGACGCTCGGCCCGTCGGGCGACGAGCACGCCGTGTCCTCGGTGGCGCTGTTCCGGCCGGCCACAGGCACCTTCGAGGACTGGCCCGTCGCGGTGGACGGTCCGGTTCTCGCGGCGGCGGTCGACGGCGACACCGTCTATCTCGCCGGTGACTTCCGGCATGTGGGCGGGGCGCCGCGTGTGTCGCTGGCGGCCGTGTCGCTCTCGACCGGCGCCGTCCTGCCCTGGAACCCGCAGGCCAACATCTCCGTCGAGGCGCTCGCCGTCTCCGGCGGAAATGTCTATCTCGGGGGGGCGTTCACGACCCTCACCGACGACACAGGCAGCGTCGACGCCGCGCACCTGGCTCGCATCTCGTCCTCCGGCGTCGTCGACCGGACGTGGAGCACCGAGCTGACCATCGGCGACCGGGTCCGGACGATCACGGCGACCGAGGACGGCTCGGGGGTCTATGTCGGCGGGGATTTCGGCGCCATCGGCGGCGCCGGGTACGCCTCCCGACTGACCCTGCTCACGACCGGGACCCGGCCGAGCATCGACCCGACCTTCCGCGCCGGGCCGAACAACGAGGGCACCCGAGCGCCGGTCTTCTCGCTCGCCCTCCAGGGCAACGACCTGCTCGTCGCAGCCGGCGGCTCCGGGGGTGGATGTGCCCTGCAGGACGCGGCGACCGGCGCGACGCGATGGAGCTACCACACGACGGGCAATGTCGCGGCGGCGGCCTTCCTCGGCCCGATGTCCTACTGCGGAGGGCACTTCAGCGGCTCCGGCTCCTTCGACAACCTCAGCCGCTACAAGATCGCGGAGGTGGTCACCTCGACCGGGCAGATCACCTCCTGGGTGCCGAAGGTCAACAGTGCGCTGGGCGTGTGGGCCCTGGCGGGCACCGGCACCGCGCTGCTGACCGGCGGCGACTTCACCAAGGTGGGCCTGACGCCCCAGCCGCACGTGGGGATGTTCGTCGACGAGGCGTTCGTCAGCGCCCCCCAGGCCCCGCGGAACCTCGGCGCGCGGGCCGGCGACGCCGAGGTGGTCCTCTCCTGGGACGCCCCGGACTGCGACGGGGGCGCGAGGATCACGAAGTATGCCGTCTACCGTGCGCGAGGCGATGGCTCGCTCAGCCTGCTCGGCAAGGTGGCGACCCTCAGCTACCTCGACCCGAGCGTCGTCAACGGTGCGCCCGGTGAGCCGGCCACGGCATACCGGTATGCCGTGCGGGCGATCACGAGCGCAGGCGTCGGCGCGGCCTCGGCCGAGGTCGAGGCCCTCCCGCTCGCCGGCCAGATCATCACGCCGTCGGCACCCCAGGGCTTCACCGCCGCCGGCGAGCTCGGCCATGCGAGCCTGGCGTGGGACGCCCCGCTCAGCACCGGGGGCAGCGCCATCACCGGCTACACGATCTACCGGGGGCTGACCTCCGGTGGGCTCACGCCGTACCTTTGCGTCGACCCCGGGACCCGCGCCTACCTCGACACCGGCGTCACGGTCGGAACGCGCTACTACTACGCGGTGGCGGCGACGAACGACATCGGCGTGGGCGTCCCGAGCAAGGAGGCCTCGGCGACCCCGAACACCGGAGTGCCGTTCGCCCCGGTCCTCGACGGCGCCGTGGCGGGAGGCGACGCCCATCTGTCGTGGACCGCTCCGAACGACGGCGGCGCACCGATCACGAAGTACGTCCTCATCCGCGACGGCGTTCGCGTCTTCGTCGGCGACGGTTCGACGCTCAGCTACGTCGACCACACGGTGACGCCCGGTCACGACTACGGGGTCTGCTGCACGAATAGGTGACACATCAGCTGCGGTGCCGAGAGGTGCTGCGGGAGAGGATGTGCACTGTGCCCAAGCCCTACCCCAAAGAGTTCCGCGAGGACGTCATCCGGGTTGCCCGGAACCGTGAACCTGGCGTGCATCTCAAGCAGATCGCAGCCGACTTCGGGATCAGCGAGTCGTGTCTGAACACCTGGCTCGGCAAGGCCGACCGGGACGACGGCGTCCGGGTCTCCGACCCGGCCCAGCCGGCGACCGAGCGTGAGCTGAGGAAGCGGATCAGGCTGTTGGAGCAGGAGAACGAGGTCCTGCGACGAGCAGCGGCGTATCTGTCGCAGGCCAACCTGCCGGGAAAATGATGTACCCGCTCGTCCGTGACCTTGCCGCGGCCGGTGCCCCCATTCGGGTGCCGGTCGCGGTGACGTGTCGGGTCCTCAACCTCGCCCGCGCTCCGTTCTACCGCTGGTTGGCGTCACCGCTGACCGACGCCGAGGTTGAGGAGGCCTACCGAGCCAACGCGTTGTTCGATGCTCACCGCGATGACCCCGAGTTCGGCTACCGGTTCCTCGCCGATGAGGCCCGCGACGCCGGCCAGCCGATGGCGGACCGGACCGCGTGGCGGATCTGCTCCGAGGCCGGCTGGTGGTCCTCGTTCGGGAAGAAGAAGTGTGGGAAGGGCAAGAAGCCGGGACCACCAGTCCATGACGACCGCTGCGCCGTGGTCGACGACAAGGGCCGCACCCGGCACGAGTTCAGCGCCGAGGCACCCAATGAGCTCTGGCTGACCGACATCACCGAGCACTGGACCAACGAGGGCAAGCTCTACCTGTGCGCGGTCAAGGACGTGTGCGGCAACCGGATCGTGGGCTACTCCATCGACTCCCGGATGAAGTCGAGGATCGCGGTCGCGGCGATCAACAACGCCGTCGCGATGCGCGAGGCCGCCGGCCAGGATGTGGCCGGCTGCGTGGTCCACAGCGATCGAGGATCGCAATTTCGATCCAGGAAGGCCCAGCGTGCACTGACCCGCCACCAGCTGGTCGGATCGATGGGCCGCGTCGGCTCGTGCGGGGACAACGCCGCCATGGAGTCCTTCTTCAGCCTGTTGCAGAAGAACGTCTTGAACAAGAAGACCTGGACCACCCGCGAGGAGCTCAGGATCGCGATCGCGACCTGGATCGAGAAGACCTACCACCGACGCCGGAGACAGGACTCGCTGGGCCGATTGACGCCCGTCGAGTTCGAGACCATCATGACCACGCCAGCCACTCAGGCTGCGTGACCGAACGTGTCACCAGTCCGTGCAGCAGACCCACGCCTTCAAGGTCAAGGCCGTGAACTCCTACGGGTCCTCCTCCTGGTCGAACGTCGTCACGCTGAGCACCTAGGGCGGGGATCGGCCGCGGCCTCCCATAGTCCCCCTCCCGCGGCCATCCCTATCTCCTCGTGGCTGTTGCCGGCCGGGCCGCCCGGGCTAGCCTGGCCGAACGTGGGGCCGCGCCGGGGGGCGGGGCAGGATGAAGGGGGAAGTGGATGCCCTGGGCCAAGACGGTGAACCGCAGCGCCGAGCGAAGGGCGCGGCGATGGCCGCTGCGGGGCGCCGCGGCCCTGGCCGCCCTGGCCGTCGCGGTCGGCGGCGTCGCGGTCGCGACACCGGCCGCCGCCACCGCAGGCAGCGGAGCCTCGAGCACGATGGCCCGGACGTGGGGGGTCAACGGACACGTCGAGGCGATCGCACCCGCCGGGGACGTCGTCGTCATCGGTGGGTCCTTCGACACCGCGCTCAGCCCGTCCGGAGACACGCTTGCGGTCGACAACGTCGCGCTGTTCCGGCCGGCGAGCGGCGTCGTCGAGGCGTGGCCGGTCAGCACGGACGGCTCGGTCCAGGCCGTGGCCGTCGACGGCGACACGGCCTACCTGGGCGGCGACTTCCGACACGTCAACGGCGAGCTGCGCATCTCGCTCGCGGCGGTGTCCCTCTCCACGGGGGCCCTTCTGCCGTGGGCGCCGGAGGCCAACGTGTGGGTCAACTCGCTCGCGGTCTCCGGTGGGTGGGTCTACCTCGGCGGGGCGTTCGACACGGTGACCGACGCCGGGGGCGACGTCGCCGCGCCCTACCTCGCCCGCGTGTCCGTCGCCGACGGGACCGTCGACCGGACCTGGTCGACCGCCGCCCCCGACGCGCCGGTGCGCTCCCTCCTCGTGGATGCCGCCGGCACCGGAATCTACGTCGGGGGGGACTTCACCGCCGTCGACGGCCAGGAGTTCGCCTCACGGCTCACCCTCCTGTCCACGGGCGCGACGCCCGACCTCGACCCGGTCTTCCGGTCCGGTCTCAACAACGAGGACCATCGGGCTCCGGTCCTCGACCTGGCCCTCGACGGCGACGCCCTCCTCATGGGCTCCGGGGGTGCCGGGGGCGGCTGCACCGTGCAGGACGCCGCCACGGGCGCGACCCGGTGGAGCCACCACGCGACGGGGGACGTCGCGGCCGTCGCCTTCCTCGGTCCGATGGCCTACTGCGGCGGCCACTTCAGCGGTTCGGCGTCGTTCGACAACCTCACCCGCTACAAGATGGCCGAGATGGTGACCGCGACCGGTGAGATCACCTCCACCCGAGCCAGGGTCAACAGCGCCCTGGGGGTGTGGGCCCTCGCGAGCTCGCCGACGGCGCTCTTCGCCGGTGGCGACTTCACGAAGGTCAGCGGAACCCTCCAGCCCCACTTCGGGATGTTCGCCGACACCTCGGCGATCGTTCCCCCTGCGACGCCGAAGAACGTCGAGGCGCGGGCCGGGGACGGCCAGGTCGTCCTCATCTGGGACGCGCCGGACACCGACGGCGGGGCCAAGATCCGCAAGTACAAGGTCTACCGCAGGCTCGGCCCGGGCCGGCTCACCCTGCTCGCCAAGACGAAGGGGCTCAGCCTCGTCGACGGCACGGTCGTCAACGGCACCGTGGGTGACCCGGCGTCGACCTACCGGTATGCCGTGCGCGCCGTCACCTCTGCCGGAGTGAGTGACCTCTCGGCGGTCGTCGAGGCCGTGCCGCAGGCCGGGCTCGTCATCGCCCCGTCGGCCCCGCACGACCTCACCGCTTCGGGGTCGCTCGGGGCGGCAGAGCTGACCTGGTCGCCCCCGGTGACCGACGGCGGCAGCCCCGTCACGGCATACGTCGTCCTGCGCGGGACGACCTCGGGGGTCCTCGACCCGTTGACGACGCTGCCGGGCGAGGCGACGTCCTACACCGACACGGCCGTCTCGGTGGGCCAGCGCTACTACTACGCCGTCGCCGCCGTCAACGCGATCGGGCCGGGCACGGCGTCCAAGCAGGCGACGGCCAGCCCCAACACGGGAGTGCCGGGCGCGCCGCGGCTCACGGCCGCGCCCGCCGACACCGGGCCGGGGATGTTCCTGACGTGGGAGCCCTCGGCGATCACCGGCGCCGCTCCGGTCAAGGCTTATGTCCTCACCCGGGACGGGGTCCGGATCTACCGGGGCAGCGGCTCGGTGCTCGAGTACACCGACGCGAGCGCCGCGAGCGGCGTGACCTACCGCTACCGAGTGCGGGCGGTCAACGACTACGGCTCCTCGCCGTGGTCCGACGCCGTCATCGTCACCGCACCGTAGCGGCTGGGGACCCCTGACGACGGGCGGACCCTGACGGCGGGCGACTCGCGACGGCCGGGGCCGACGGACAGGTTCCTGCCGAACGGGGGTGTTGCACCACTCCCATCCTGCAGGAACCTCTGCTAGCAGAGGTTCGTGCAGGGGGGAGGGCCGGGTCAGCGGGGGTAGCCCCAGCGGGCCAAGGGCTCGGCGAGGACCCGCTCGATGTCGGCGACCTGCGCCGGCGTGAGCTCCTCCAGCCACGCGGTCCGGCGGTGCTGCTCGATCGTGTGCCGGGAGAAGCCCTCCTCGAACTCGGGGGTCCAGTCCAGCCCGGCGAAGTCGAGGACCCGCCCGAACGTGCCGCGGGGGTCGGCGAGAACGTCCTCGTGGTGGACGTCGAGCCAGCGGTCCTCGGGGGTCAGCTCCCGGGCCCGCTCGTAGGCGTCGACGAGCATCCGCCAGCCGAGGGCCGCAAGGACGGCGAAGGAACGCCCGGACTCCTCCCACATGTCCCGCAGGTCCGCCGGCAGCGGGCCGTAGATCCACTTGTCCGGGCCGAGCCAGCCGTCCCACCAGCCCATCTGGAGCCACGAGTTCGCGACGGCCCGGCCGTCCCGGACGACGTGCACGACCTTGAGGTCGGGGTGGGCGGCCCGCAGGAAGCCGACCCGCGGCCAACCCGTCAGGTGCTGGACGAGCATCGCGCATCCCTGAGCCTCGATCCGCTGCCGGAAGAACTCCTCGACCCGACGCGAGAGGTAGGGGGTGAGGTCCTCCGCGAGCAGGTCCCGGCACGGCGTGGAGAAGCCGGACATGACGTGCCGGTCGAACAGGCCGTACCCCTCCGACGGGGCGACCCGCACCCGGCCCTTCTCGAACAGCGTCCTGGCCTCCGCGAGGGCCCGCATCGAGGACGGTCGCTGGCCGGTGCGGCGGTAGAGCCGGCCGTTGTGCCGTCCGAGGAGGTTGAGCCGGGAGAGCTTGTCGTCGATGCCGGAGATGAAGCCGGTCCCGGGGTGGCGCGCCACCGTCTCGGAGACGAGCGTCGTCCCGCTGCGGCCGGTGCCGACGACGAGGAGGAGGCTGGTCATGATGCTCCTTGCGAGGGGACGGTCTCGGTCGGCGCGGACCGGGACCGGACGGCCCACGGGTAGCGGAAGCGGAGGAGGCCCGGCGCGGTGAGCGCCGTGACGAGGAGCCGGTCGCGGCGCGGCATGGCACCGCGCCACTCCATGTCGCCGCGGATCCGCACCGTCCCGGTCGTATGCCGGTTCGGGTTGCCCGCGACGCTGTGGGTCGGGGCGAGGGTGACCTCGTCGTCGGTGACGAACGGCAGCGCCTCGGGCGGCAGGCCGACGAGCTCGGCCACGGCGCTCATGTGGCGGCGGGGGTCCGCGACGAAGTCCTCGTAGCGGAACCGGACCACGTCGCCGCGCCGGCTCGGCCAGAGCCGGTCGGTGAGCAGGTTCCACAGCAGCCACAGCAGGGAGGACTTCCACACCTCCATCCGCGGCATCATGCTCCCGGAGGCCGTGTCCTGGGTGGCCTTGGCCCGCCGCCAGGAGAACGCGGTGGCGCGCGGGTCCCGCACGACGTGGAGGACCCGGACGTCCAGCTCCGGCCGGGACTCGAGCAGGAGGCCGTAGGGCGGCAGCTTCGAGGAGTCGATGAGGACCGTCGCGCCCGTGTGCTGGGCCAGCGACCGGTACAGCGCGCCGATCCGGTCGTCGTCGGCGTGCGGCGGGACCGGCGGACGACCCAGGAGCCGGCGGCCGAGCATGGCCGGGACGCGGATGACCCGCAGCCGCCCGAGCAGGCGTCCCGCGATCCCGGCAGCCTCGTCGGCGTCGACCGGCCCGACGCCGGCCATGACGGCACTCCAGACCGGGCAGGTGGCGAACGGCTCCCCGCAGCCGCATCGATGGTCCTCGACGATGCCGCGCTGCCACAGGTAGCGCAGCTCGCCGGCCGCGAAGGCCCCCGGCAGCTGGCCGAGGATGGTGTTGATGACGGTCGTTCCGCTCCGGCCACTGCCCGCGACGTAGAGCACGGTGACGCGCGCGCCGCTCATGCGACACCCCCGAGCGGGAGACCGGCGACCTCGGCGTAGACCGCGTCGAGGGCCGCGAGGTGGCGCTGCGGGTCGTGCCGCCGGAGCAGCCGTTCTTGTCCGGTGCGGCCCATCGCCCACGCGGCGTCGGGGTCGGCCGCCAGCCGGGTCATCGCCGCGGCGAGGGCCGCCGGGTCGTTCGGGGGGACCACGAGGCCGTCGACGCCGTCGACGACGAGCTCGGGGCTGCCGCCCAGCGAGGTGACGACGGCCGGGACGGCCGCGGCATACGACTCAAGGATGGTCATCGGCTGGTTCTCGTACCACCGCGACGGCACGACCGTCGCCACCGAGGTGGCGACGATCCGCTCGAGGTCGGGCTTGGCGAGCCGGCCGTGGAAGGTGACGTTGCCGGCGCCCCGGTCGCGGGCCAAGCGGCCCAGCGCCTCCCGCTGCGGACCATCGCCGGCGATGTGGACCGGAACCTCCGAAGCGAGGGCGGCGGCCTCGACGAGGGTGTCGACGCCCTTCTCGGGCGAGAGCCGCCCGGCGAAGACGACGCCGGGCCGCTCCGTCGGCATGATGCTGCCGGCCTGGAGGGTGTCGTCGGCGCGGACGAAGTGCGGCACGACGCGCAGCCGGCCGGCGGCGATGCCCGCCCGGGCCATGACCCCGGCGAGGAACTCGCTCGGGCTGACGAACATCGCGACGGGGTCCCAGGCGCCGGTGATCCGGTGCAGGCCGGACTCGAGGGCGAGCAGCCCGCTCCCGGCGAGCGAGCCGCCCTTGCACCGGCGGCGCAGGGCCGGGAGCGTCGAGTGCCCGACGCATGCGTCGCACGGCGTGCCGTGGTCGAGCATCTGGTAGCTCGGGCAGGCCAGCTTGTAGTCGTGGAGGGTCATGACGACAGGGATCCCGGCTGAGCGGGCGGCGGCGAGGATCGACGGCGAGAGCTGGTGGTAGACGTTGTGGCAGTGGATCACGTCGGGGGCGAAACGCGCGATGGCGCGGGCGAGCCCCCGGCGGCTCTCGCGCGACCAGATCATCCGGGCCCCGGCCCCGACTGCGGCGAGGCCACCCGGCGGCGGCTCGAGCTCGACATAGGACGGGAAGGTGTCGCCGAGCGGGAGCGGTCGGATGTTGTCCGGGTGGTCCATGCCCCAGTACTCGACGATGTGGCCGGCCTCGCGCTGGAGGGCGGCCACGTCGAGCAGGTACCCCTCGGCGCCGCCGCGGCGGTAGAGGAACTTGTTGACGTGGAGAATGCGCACGGACCCTGTGACCCCCTCGACGGCTCGGCCGCCCCCTGGACGAGCATGCGGGCCCTGGGGACCCGTCCTCACGATTCTGTCATCATCTCACGGGCCGCTCGCCCCGGCCGCGGAACGCTCCCGACCGCCGCGGCCTGCGTGGTTGACTGGCCCCGTCCCCGGCATGGCGCGGCCGGGTGAGCGACCCGAGGGGGAGACGTGAAGCGTTCGATGTCGGCGACCGCCCGGCGCACCGTTCGTCGTGCGGTGACGTGGCGGCCGAAGCAGCGGGGGAGCGAGCCGATCGACATCGCCGCCCTCATCAGCCCGCTGCGCTACGACGTGCGGGTCCGGGCCGACTTCTTCCAGCTCGTCTCGACCCGCCCCCAGGACGAGCCGCTCGAGTCGCTCATGGAGCTGGTGCGGGGCGGCGCGTACGCCAACTGGTTCGCCAGGATCGCCATGGCCCGGTTCCGGCCGTGGGTGCTCAAGGACGAGCGGCTCTTCGACGAGCAGCTCGCCGAGCGGGTGCGCACCGCCCGCGACCTGTACTGGTCCTTCGCCCGCACCGGCTTCGACCCGCGACATCCGGTCGTGCTGCGCAGCAGCTCCCGGCCGATGACGGCCGACACCGGCGCGATGATCCGACCCCGGATCCATGTCGGTGACGGCGGGCACCGGCTCGCGCTGCTGCTCGCGTCCGGGGGCATCGCCGCGCCGGAGACCTACCTCGTGGACCCGCGGCCGCAGCAGGTCATCGACAACACGGTCCGGCTGTTCGGTCCCGAGGACGCCGGCGGGCCGCGCTACCTCGGCTTCATCGCCCGGGGCTACCTGCCGGCCGACGCGCCCCTCCCCGCCGACGTCGAGGCGCTCGTCGCGGCGGTGGGCCGCGAGCGCGGCCCGGATGCCGCTGCCGAGGTGTCGGGTGTGCTCGCCGCCCACCGGCGTGAGTGGGGGATCGGCGGCTGAGCCGCCTCCGCCGCTCCGGTACGGGCCCGATCCGGCTGCCCTACACTGGCCCTTCGGGGTCGGGAGGCCGGGGAGCGATGGCGTTTCCACGCCATACCGAAGAGGACGTGACGGACATGGTGATGGGGGCCAAGGATCTGGCGCGCAGGCTGGGATCGCCGCTGCGCCCGCTCTACCGGGGTGAGGGCATGAGGCCCGGCTACCTCGTCATCGGCACGAAGCGGGGTGGGTCCACCTCGTGCTACGAGTGGATCGCCCAGCACCCACAGGTCGCTCCGTGCAGCACCGGGAAGGGCACCCACTACTTCGACGTCAACTACTCCCGGGGCGAGGCGTGGTTCCGCTCCGGTTTCCCGAGCCAGCGGGAACCGTGGCGGATCACCGGCGAGGGCAGCCCCTACTACATGTTCCATCCGGCGGCCCCGCAGCGGATCGCGCAGACCCTGCCCGACGTCCGGCTCATCGCCGTCCTGCGCGACCCCGTCGAGCGGCTCTGGTCGCACTACAAGTACGAGAAGGCCCGGGGCAACGAGACGCTGGACATCATGGCTGCCCTCGACGCCGAGCCCGCGCGCCTCGCCGGCGAGGAGGAGCGGCTGCTGACCGACCCGACCTACGTCAGCCCCGCCCACCGCTACAACGCCTATCTCCAGCGCGGGCACTACGCCGAGCAGCTGCGCCGCCTGTGGAAGCACGTCGACCGGGAGCGCACGCTTGTCCTGCGCTCCGAGGAGCTGTTCGCCGACCCGCACGAGCAGCTCGCCCGGGTGTGGGCGTTCCTCGGACTGGACCGGGTCGACCTCGAGGGACTGCACGCCTACAAGGCGGGGGCGGAGCGGTCCCGCGTGCCCGCCGACGTGGCGGCCCGGCTGCGCGCCTACTACGAGCCGCACAACGCCGACCTGCTCGATCTGACCGGCATCGACGTCACGGGGGCCGTATGAGCAGGGGAGACCTCCTCGCGCGCTGGAGCGCCCCGCCGACCGGTCCGGAGTCGCGCCCCAGGTATCTCGTGAGGAAGGTCCTCCGGCACGCCTACTGGGCCCGCACCGAGGGCATCGGCAGGCTCATCGAGGAGGACCGGCTCGACCCACGGGAGCGGGTCCGGATCGCCGTGGCCAAGGCGCGGTGGCGCCGCCGGCACGGTGGGGAGCCGGGCGCCGCCCTGCCCGTCTACGTCGTCGGCCTCCAGCGCTCCGGCACCAACATGCTCATGCGCGGCCTCGACGAGGCGCCCGAGGTCGAGGTGCGCAACGAGAACGACGGCACCGTGTTCGACCGCTTCCGGCTGCGCTCGGACGACGTGCTCGTCGCCACGGTGGCCCGGAGCACCCACCAGCTCGTCCTCGTCAAGCCGCTCTGCGAGTCGCACCGGGTCGACGAGCTGCTCGAGATGCCCGGCGTGCGGCCGGGGGTCGGGCTGTGGGTCTACCGCGAGCCGGAGGCCCGGGCTCGCTCGGAGGTCTCGAAGTTCGGCTCGGCCAACCTCACCGCGCTGCGCGAGATCGCGGCCGGACGCGGCGCCTCGATCTGGCAGGGCGGCCGGCTCGGCCCCGAGGCGGTCGACCTCATCCGCAGCTTCGACCTGGACGCGATGAGCCCGCACACGGCCGCCGTCCTCTTCTGGGTCGTGCGCAACGGCCTTGTCTTCGACCTCGGCCTCGACCGGCGCGACGACATCCACCTCGTGTCCTACGATGCCTTCGCCGCCGACCCCGAGCCGGTCATGCGCGCCATCTGCGAGGCCATCGGCTTCCCCTACCGTCCCGAGCTCTGCGCCCACGTCGAGCACCGGCAGAGCCACGGGTCGGCACCACTTGACATCGACCCGCGGGCGCGCGAGCTCGCGGCCGGCCTGCTCGCCCGCCTCGACAACGCCCGAGCCATCCAGAGCAGCTGAGGGAGACCCGCCCATGCAAGCCCGCCGTGCCCTCCTGACCGTCCTGGTGGCGGCGACCCTCGGGGTCGCCGGCTGCACCGGTGGCTCCTCCGGAGGCGCCGCGCCGACCGGCACGAGCCCGACACCGTCCCCGTCCCCGTCCCTCACGAGCAGCGGAACGGCCTCGGCCCAGACGACCCCCCTCGCTGCGAAGTTCGACTGGGGCAACTTCGACCTCTACAGGAGCTACGCCGAGGGGCTGCGGGGCGGCTCGACGTTCTACGAGCTCGTCTGGTGTCAACTCGAGCCGGCCCCGGGCCAGGTCGACTGGGCGCCGATCGACCGCATCGTCAAGAGGGCCGACGAGGTCGGCGTCACGCTGATGCTCAAGATCCGGGTCGGCTCCTGCTGGGCCACCAGCGGCGCGGCCCAGCACGTGCGCGGCGCGAAGAACAAGACAGAGTCGCTCATGCCGAGCGACCTCGGGACGTATGCCGACTTCGTCACCCGGCTCGTCCAGCGGTACGCACCGCAGGGCGTCCACGAGTACGCCGTCGAGAACGAGATCAACTCGGCCGGCTTCTGGGGTGCCTCCCCGCAGGACTACCTCACCCTCGTCACGACCGCGTCGCAGGCGATCAGGGCGGCCGACCCGTCCGCGGTCGTCGTCGACCCTGGCATCAGCAGCACGGCATACGGGTACGGCATGGCCCAGCGGCTCCTCCAGCAGGGGCAGGTCTCCGACGCGATCGCCGCCTACAACCAGTACTACGTCAACCGGGTCGGGGTGCGTAACAACATCTCGACCGTGAGCACCCGGGCCGAGCTGCAGGCCCAGCTGGCCGACAGCAAGGCCCGGCGCAACCTCGACTACCTCGCGATGGACGAGCAGCTCCTGCGCAGCGGTGAGGTCGACGTCCGGCAGATCCACTTCTACGAGACCTCGGCCTCCATCCCGGCGCTCGCCGACTACCTCGCCGCGACGACTCCCTCGGGGATGCCGATCGAGGCATGGGAGGTCGGCTCGTTCGTCCGCGGCAAGGCCACCGTCAGCGACAGCGTCAGCACGACCGAGATGGTCCGCAAGATCGCCCTCCTCCTCGCCTCCGGGGTCACGAAGGTGCTGTGGCTCCCGCTCCTGGCCAACGAGACGGGCACGGGCAACGCCGACGAGCCGCGCACCGGTCTGCTCGACTCCACGGGTGCCGAACGTCCCGCCGGCGCGCTCTACCTGACGATGGCCGACGACGCCCGGGGCGCGACGTGGGCCGGGGTGAGCGGCAACGGGCTGGCCGGTGTCACGCTGACGAAGGCCGGCCACACGGTCGGCTACCTGTGGGCGACCGGCCCCTCGCCCGTGCCGCTCCCGAGCAGCGCGGGGACCGCCACCTCGGTCGTCGACGACACGCCGCAGACGTCGATCTCCTCGACGCCGGTCCGCGCCGACCTGACCAACGGCGTCGAGGGGATCACGCGATGACGACGGGCGACCCGAGGGACCGGGGCGGCCGGGGAGGCGCGGACGAGCGTGCGGGTCGGCCGGGCGTGGCGCCCGCCATCGACCCGGCCCGGCTCGTGTTCGTCGGCGGGCTGCACCGCAGCGGGACCACCCCCTTCGCCCGTGCCCTGGCCGAGCACCCGGACGTCTCCGGCATCTCCGACAGCCCGGCTCGTGAGGACGAGGGGCAGCACCTGCAGCCGGTCTATCCCAAGGCGAAGGTCTACGGCGGCTCGGGACGCTTCGCCTACGCCCCCGCCGCCCACCTCACCGAGGACTCCCCGCTCGTCAGCGCCGACAACGCCGCCGCGATGACGGCGGCATGGGCGCCCTACTGGGACACCACCCGCCGGCTCCTCGTCGAGAAGTCACCACCCAACATCGTCATGAGCCGCTTCCTCCAGGCCTCGTTCCCGGGCTCGGCCTACATCGTCGTCGTCCGTCACCCGGTCGCCGTGGCCCTCTCGAACAAGAAGTGGCGCCGGGTGACCTCGCTCAACCCACGCAAGTTCGAGTCACTGAGCGGGCTCGTCGCGCACTGGCTCCTCGCCCACGAGATCCTCGCCCGCGACCTCGAGCACGTCGAGCGTGCTCTCGTCGTCCACTACGAGGACCTCGTCACCCGGCCGGACCAGGAGCTGGCCCGGGTCGGTGCCTTCCTCGGCCTCGAGCGCCCGTTCCCCACGACCTCCCTCAGTGCATCCCACGGCTCCGGGTATGCCGCGTGGTGGGAGGAGCTGCGCCACCCCTGGCGGCCGGGGTACTGGCAGCGGCGGCTCATCACGCGGCGGCACGGGGCCCGCTGCGCCGCGTACGGGTACGACATCGAGGACCTGGCGGCCCACCGGGCCGGCCCGGGTGACCCGCTCGCCCCCTGGTCGCGGTGAGCCCGAGAGCCGCGCCTCGTCGCGGATCGCGCAGCGCACCGGCCCGGGCCCGTGTAACATTCTCCAATCAGGCCGACGGGGGAATGGCTCGGGACCTGACAGGCATTTCTCAGCGGGGTTCTGCACCATGGCCGCGTCCTGAGTCGTCGAACGACCAGCACCAAGGGGAACGATGGAAATCATCGACTATTTGCGCATCATCAAGAAGCGCATCGCACTGCTGCTGATCATCCCGGTCGTCGCCGCCGGCCTCGCCGCGGCCTACGTCCTCAGGAGCCCTCAGACATACTCCGCCACCGCTACGGTCTCGACCGGCACGTTGGTCGGTGGGACCGGTGACTACACCGGCCCTCAGGCCACGAACCAGTTCGTCGCCGCCTTCTCCTCGACCGCCACCGGCCCGACCGTCATCAACGCCGTGTCCCAGAAGGCGGGGGTCGGCCCGACGATCCTCCGCGACGGCCTGACCGTGGCCCAGAGCGGCGCGAGCAGCAACATGACGGTGACCTACCAGGGCACGAAGAAGGACAGCGTCCAGAACGTCCTCAAGACTGAGGTCGAGTCGACCCTCACGGCGATGTTCGAGCCGAGCTTCGAGGCCGCGAAGAAGCAGCGCGACGTGGCCCAGGAGGCCGTCAACAACGCCAATGCGGCGGTCGCGGCATACGCCAAGAAGGTCGGCATGGCCGACCCGCAACAGGCCTATCAGTCGACGCTCAACCAGGTGTCGTCGCTCGAGCAGGAGCGGGCCACCCTCATGGCCAACGGCAACGCCACCGCAGCACAGGCGCTGTCCAACCCGCTCAAGGTCGCCAACACCAGGCTCGCGCGGTTCGGCCCGATCCTCCAGGGCTACGCCGACGTCACGGCCGTCCGGAGTGCCGCGGAGTCCGACTACACCGCCGCCCAGGCCGAGTACCGCCAGGCCCAGAGCCAGCTCGAGTCGGCGACGGCCACCAACACGACCTACATCAGCGCGACCGTGACCGACTCGCGGACCTCGACCCTGCTCACCCTCGTGCTGCCGGTCTTCGCGGCCGGGTTCCTCCTCGCCTTCGTCATCGCCATCGGTCTCGAGATGCTCGGGAACGCCAAGCGCGGTGCGTCGGGAGAGGGACGGCACTCCGAGGGGTCGGCCGAGCCGGCCCCGGCGGCCGGTCCCCAGCCCGAGACGGCACCCGTGGCCGCGATGACGGCGACCGCCGCGGACCCGGCCGAGACCGATGAGCCCGGCGAGCCCGACGACGACGACGCGGACGAGGCAGAGGCGATCGACGAGGCGCCCGAGCCCGCGATGGCCGCCATGGTCCCGACCGAGCTCGCGGACGACGTCGACGCCCAGTCGATGAGCGGGGCCGAGGGGCCGGAGCGCGCCGCCGAGGCGCCCGACCTCCTCCCGCAGCGGCGTCGGGCCCGGGTCTTCAGCGGCAGGAGCCCGGCCCCGGCCCCGGCCACCGAGGCCGCCGGCAGCCGCTGAGCGCCGCGCTCGTCGCGCGCGGGGCGCCGACATCACACCATCATCCGGGGAGGGAGACCGATGACTGACGAGGTCGGCCGACCGATCTTCGTCGTGGGCTGCCAACGGTCGGGAACGACGATGCTGCGGCTCATGCTCGACTCACATCGGCGGATCAGCTGCGGCCCCGAGACACGTTTCCTCGCCGACCTCGAGCGCGTCGTCGACACGGATTGGCCGCGGCTGTCCCAGTACGGCTACACCCAGGAGGAGTGGCTCGAGCGGATCCGCGGCTTCTTCGGCGGCATCCAGTCCGACTACGCGGCGAGCCGTGGCAAGGCGCGCTGGGCCGACAAGACCCCCCGCTACGCGCTCAACATCCCCTTCCTCCTGCGCGTCTTCCCCGACGCGCAGATCGTCCACGTCATCCGGGACGGCCGTGACGTCGTCGTGTCGCACCGCAAGCGCTTCGGTTACTGGTCGAGCGTCAAGTCCACCCTCAAGTGGCCGAAGTACATCAAGACGGCGCGCGGCGCGGCCGAGGGGCTGCGCCCCGACCAGTACCACGAGGTCCGCTACGAGGACCTCGTCGGACGCCCCGAGTCGACGATGCGTGACCTGCTCGACTTCCTCGGCGAGGAGTGGGACCCACAGGTCCTGGAGTTCGCCTCGAAGGAGCACGCCGTGCCGGCGCGCTACCATGCCCAGCTCGCCGCGCGGCAGGCGGCAGCGCGCACCGACAACGCCGTCTACGCGTCCCGGGTCGGCACCCACCGCACGGAGCTCGACCCGCTGACCCGGATCATGCTCTGGGTGACGTCGCACCAGACGCTCGACGAGCTCGGCTACAACGCCGGCTCCACGTCATGAACGTCGAGGCCGAGCCCACCCCGGTGGCGGGCGCCGAGGGGGGCGAGCCCACCGGATCCGGGATGCCCCCCGAGCTCGTGCCCATCGTTCCCCCGGCCGCGATGCGGGTCATCACCGTGGTCCTGGCCATCGTCGCCTCCCTGGCGGCCTTCGTCAGCGGGATGTCCTTCGTCAACGGCGACCGGACGATGGAGATCGTCCCCTTCATCGCCGTCGTCGCCATCACGCTGGGCATCATGGCGGCGACCCGCTTCTCCGGCTTCGTCATGCTGCTGCTCGCCATCCGCCCGGCGATCGACCAGTTCAAGCTGAGCGGCAACCCGACCGGCAACGTCGACGTCGGCAACACCGCCGCCGCCAAGGGGCTGGACCCCTCGACGATCATCGCCCTGCTGTTCCTGCTCAGTGGACTGCTGTGGCTAGCGGCGCGGCACTACTCCGGACGGCGGGTGCCGATGTCGCGGCTCGGGCTGGCCCTCGTCGTGTTCGTCACGAGCGGCTTCCTCAGCGTCATCGGCTCGAGCCACATCCAGGCGAGCGGCATCGAGGCGCTGCGGATCGCCTCGGTCGCGATGATGTTCATCATCCTCGAGCAGCTCATCGACAACCGCAGGACGATGGTCCGGGTCCTCGTCTGGTGCTACGTCGGGCTGGTCTACCCGCTGCTCAACACGGTCTTCGGGATCCTGCTCGGTGACCCCAACTCCGACGTCAAGGGCAGCTTCACCCGGCTGGCGGGCCCGTTCAACCAGTCGAACACCTACTCGCGCTACCTCGCCTTCATGGTCGTCATGGGCGTGGCGCTCTATCCCTTCGTCGAGAAGCGGCTGCGGTTCGTCTTCCTCGGGATGATCGGGTTGTCGAGCGTCTTCATGCTGCTCACCCTGACCCGGACCGCGATCATCGGCGCCTTCGTCGGCGTCGTCGTCGTGGCCATCGCCCAGAAGCGCAAGCGGCTGCTCATCGGCCTCGGCGTCGCCGTGTTCGCCGCGCTCGTCCTGCTGCCCAGCGTGGCGGCCCGCTTCGCGACCCTCGACGCCTCGAGCACGATCGGCGGCGGGCCGACCGGCAACACCCTCATGTGGCGGATCCGCTACTGGACCGAGGTCCTGCCACTCGCCAACCAGAACCCGGTCACCGGCATCGGGCTCAACGTCACGCAATACCAGACGGATGCGGCCAAGCAGCCCCACAACGACTTCATCCGGGCCTACGTCGAGACCGGCTTCGTCGGGCTCTTCGCCTATATCACCATGCTCACCGCTCTGGTCGGCAACGCCCGGCGCGCCCTGTTCCGGGCCCGACCCCGGACCCTCGAGCATGCCGTCGCCGCCGGCGCGCTCGGCGCCGCCGCGGCCTACGTGCTCGAGTCGATGGCGGCCAACGTCATGTCCAACGTCGTCAGCCTCTGGTACCTCTTCGCCTTCGCCGCATGCGCCGCCTACGCCGCGCGCAGCGCCGGGACGGGCGAGCCGGACGCCGCCGGCTCGGCGCAGGCGGACGGCCGCCGGGCCGAGGCACCGCGAGTCGCCGGCAGCGGCTGAGCCGACCGGCGCGGACCGGCGGCCGGGACGACACGACCCGCGTCGACGCGACCCGCGTCGGGACAACGCGAGGGGCCGTGAACCGGGTCTGCGGGCAACGCGAGAGGCCGCGACCCGGGTCTGCGGGGTCGCGGCCTCTCAGTGCGGCGTGTGGCGCCGCTGCGCGCCGGTCGAGGCTGACCGGCGCGCAGCCCTCCGGCTCAGCAGCCGGCGAGCGATGCCGTCGTCGTCTTACCGGCCGGCGGCCTTGTCGAGCCGTTCCACGTGTTGCCCTGCGCGGCCCAGTAGGAGCGGATGTTCTTGCCCAGGAACAGGTCGTTGAACGAGTTGTTGGCGATCGTGCCGTTCATCATGCCGCCGGCCTGGAAGTCCTGCGCGCCGGAGGCGCTGTTGCACACCACCCTCACCTGGTTCGTGCTCGAGTTCTTCGAGGGCGAGGTGAAGCGGCCGTCAGCCATGCGCATGCTGAAGCCGGCGTGGGTGTAGTTGGTCACCGAGTTGTAGTACCAGCGGTTGCCCCAGCCGGACATCTCGTCGTTGTAACCGATGTAGACGTTGCTGGCCGTGTTGTGCCGAATGAGGTTGAACGAGCTGTCCTGGTCGGTGGCGTAGGCCCGGCCCTGCGCGGCGAGGTCGTGGACGTTGTTGAGCTGGATGATGTTGTAGGCCGAGGAGTTGCCCAACCGGATGCCCTCCTCCATGTAGTGGGAGGCGGTGGAGTGGGCGACCCTGCTCACGTCGTTGCCGGTGACCCTCCAGTAGTCGCTGAAGGTCGCGAGCCAGATGGCCGGGCTCGTGCCGCAGGCGATGTTGGTGATGGTGTTGCCGGCGATGGTGCCCGAGACCGAGGCGCGGGCCATGATGCCCTTGACGGTGATCGTGTTGTTGATGAACGTGACGCCGGTCGACGGCTTGATCGTGTGGCCGGTGATCTTGCTGACGTAGGCCAGGGCGGAGCGGCCGGCGGCCGGGTCGTTCGAGCCACGGCCGGGCACGGCGCGGCGCGCCGCCCAGTCCTTGGCCTTGACCCGCCCCGAGAACCAGTTCTGGGCGTACCGGGCGCCGTAGGAGGAGATGAGCGCGCCACCGCGGATGTTGAGGCCGAGGAAGCTCCAGTAGCTGGCGCCCTTCGTCATCCGGATCGTCCGGTTGGCGTCGGGGCCGGTGGCGCCGCAGGACGGCATCTTGAGGCTGGCCGTCAGGGTGACGCTGGCGTTGCCGACGGGCCGCATGACGATCGGCGCCGCAGCCGTGCCGGAGTTCTTGATGGTGAGGACGCCGGAGTAGGTCCCGGCATTGAGGCCGATGACGGTGCCGGGCTTGGCGTTGGCGACTGCGCTCTGCAGCTGGGACTCCGTGGAGACCGTCACCGTCGGGGCCGGCCAGGTCGAGGTGTCCACGGTGGCGCCGGCGCTCGAGGCGGCGACGGCCTGCGCGGTCGTGAAACCGGTCGTGGCGGTGAGGGCGACCGCGAGCGCGACGAGCGCGCTCGCGCGGAGCACCGAACGGGGGCGTTGAGAAGCGTGACGTGGCATGGGGTGGTTTCCTCTCCTCCGGCACCGAGGGGGAGGTGCGGGAGATGCCGGCCCCGCGCGAGGCGCTTGGCCCCACAATTCAGGGGACGGGGTCCGACAGGAGGCCCGCAGGGGGTGGGCCTCAATGATTGGCGGATTCATAGTGACCGAAGGTCGAACGGGACGCAAACCCTCCGCCGCGCTTCGTGGGCGAGGTCACGTTTTGGCCACGCACGAGAGCGGGCCCGATCACGCGTGGCTGGCGGGTTTCCGCCGCCGCCCCAGCAGGCGCGGGAGGTAGCGCTGGACGAGCGCCTTGTCGTCGGGATGGAGGCCGATGAGCCACTGCGCGGCGACGTAGACGACGAGCACGCCGATCCCCCCGGCGAGCACCGCGACGAAGGGGTTGTCGATGGTCTCGCGGACGGTCCAGGCCACGGCCAGGGCCGGCACGGCGGCGAGGACCGTGTGGACCGTGCCGGCGCCCACGGGGGCGACGCCGACGACGAACCGGGCCTGGAGCAGTTTGGTGAGGTTGACGACGACGAGGGAGATGCTCCAGGCGGCCGCCGCGCCCACGATGCCCCAGTGCGGGATGAGCAGCAGGCTGAGGACGATGTTGAGGATGAGGACGCCGACGTTGTCGACGAGGCTGAGGACGACCCGGCCGGACATGTTGAGGACGACCCCGCACGGGCCGGCGGCCGCCGCCACGAACTGGCCGAGCGCGAGGATGATCGTCACGCTCGCTCCGGCGCGGAAGGCGTGGCCGAAGAAGGCGAGCATCTGCTCGGGCAGGACGATGAGCATGATGAAGGCCGGCGTCGACATGAAGAGGATCCACCGCGTCGCGTTCCCGTACGCCCGGGCGGCCTCGTCCTTCTCGCCGAGATGGTCCAGGTGGGCCATGTGCGGCGAGAAGGCGGTCGTGATGGGGGCCATGACGAAGACAGCGAGGCTGACGAGCCGGCTGGCGACGTTGAAGACACCGACCGAAGCCGCATCCGTGAGGTTCCCGAGCAGGAGGGTACCGGTCCAGATGAGGCCGGTCGCGGCGAGGGCGGAGACCCAGCTGATCATCGAGAAGCTGAAGATTCGGCGGGGCTCCATGACCGGGTGCGCCTTCGGGACGGTGCGGACCCGGCGGCGCAGGGCGAGCCAGGACCAGAATGCCGTCGACCACGAGGAGATGACGAGCGCGACGAACGCGGCCTGCAGGTCGCCGACGAGCAGCACGGCCAGGCCGATGAGCCCAAGCATGGTGAGCGGGTCGAGGATCCGGCCGATGAGGGCGAAGGCCCGCTGGCTGCGCCAGCCCTGCGTTGCCGCGAGCGCCGCGTCGGAGTAGGTCGTCGCCGGGAGGATGAGCCCGGTGAGCCGGATGATCGGGACGAGCGTCGGGTCGTGGAAGAAGGCGGAGACGGCCGGCGCGAAGACGATGAGCAGGGCGCCGATGACGACCGAGCTGATGATCGTCACCCCGACGCCGAGGCGCACCGTGCCGCGCACTCGGGCGGCGTCTCCCTCGGCGAGGAAGACGGCGATGAAGCGGGTCAGCCCGGCCCGGAACCCGGCGAGGCTGAACAGCCCCAGGAGCGAGAGCAGGCCCCAGGCCTCGGAGTACCGGCCGACGTCGGCGCGGCCGAGGCCGTGCGAGAGGACGGCCATGACGAGGAAGAGCGAGGCCTGCTGGACGAGCGCCCCGACGAGGTTGAGGCTGCCACCGCGCGCCATCCGCGAGACGTGTGACGCCTCGCCCCGCGCGGCCCGGCCGTCGTCGCCGTCCGTGCGGCCCTGCATGATCCTGTCGTCGGTCATCCGCGGCTGCCGCGGGCCCGGGTCGGCAGCAGGCGGGCGCGGGCCAGGGCGGGGAAGCCGTGGTGTCGCCGGACGAGCATCCACACGAAGGGGGCGACGACGAGGACGACGAGGAGGACGGCGCCGGTCGTCGGCGTCGGCACGCCGAGCAGCTTCAGGGCCGAGGCGAGCAGGACGAAGGCGAGGGCCCGCCGGACGAGGCCGCCGGGGGCGCGCGCCGATAGGTGGGCACCTAGGTACACGCCGGGAATGCTCCCGATGAGCAGCGACGCGGTCACAGACATCTCGAAGTCCCCGAAGAGGATGTGCGCGACGGCGGCCGAGGCGACAAGCGGCACCGCCTGGACGAGGTCGGTCCCGACGAGGTTGCTGGCCCGCAGCATCGGATAGAGCGCCATGAGCGTGATGATGATGAGTGATCCGGACCCGACCGACGTCATCCCGACGACGAGGCCGCCGACGATGCCGACGGCGAGGGTGGGCCCCTTGCGCACGACGACGTCCGGGCGCTCCTTGGACTCCGGCGGCATCCGTCCGTCGCGGACCCGGGCCCGCTGGACGAGCCGGATGTAGGCCCGGGCGATGAGACCGAAGCTGGCGACGAGGAGGGCCACGCCGAGGGCGGTCTGGGTGACCGAGCTGACCTGTTCGGTGTCGCCGAGGTGCTTGAGGACGAAGACCCCGGAGAATGCCGCGGGCACCGACCCGATGACGAGCCACTTGACGAGGTCCAGGTTGACCGTGCCCTGGCGCAGGTGGACGAAGGAGCCGACGGGCTTCATGACCGCCGAGGCGACGAGGTCGCTCGAGACGGCGGTGAGCGGGGGAATGTTGAAGAAGAGGACGAGGACCGGCGTCATGAGGGCGCCGCCGCCCATGCCGGTGAGGCCGACGACGATGCCGATCGCGAACGAGGCGACGGTGAGCCACGGGTCAATCGACATCGGTGACCTCCCGGAGCCAGCCGCCGTCGACGAGGAACCGGACCACCCGCTCGGTGCCCTCCTCGATCGTCGTCGTCGAGGTGTCGATGTCGAGGTCGGGGTCCTCGGGGACGTCGTAGGGGTCGGAGATGCCGGTGAACTCGGGGATGCGGCCGGCGCGGGCCGCGGCATACAGGCCCTTGAGGTCTCTGCGCTCGCACTCCTCGAGCGGCGTGCTCACGTACACGAGGACGAAGTCTCCCACCTGCGTGACCATCCGTCGCACGTCGTCGCGGACCGAGGCGTACGGCGCGATGGGGGCGCACAGGGCGATCCCGCCGTGCCGGGCGACCTCGGCCGCGACGTAGCCGATCCGCCGGACGTTCATGATCCGCGAGGCTTGGTCGAACCCGAGGCCGGCCGACAGCAGGTGCCGGACGACGTCGCCGTCGAGCAGGCTCACCGTGCGGGTCGAGCCGGCGGTGACCCGGTCCCGGACGGCCCTGGCCAACGTCGACTTGCCCGAACCGGACAGGCCGCTGAACATGACCGCGACGCCGCGCTCGGGCCGCGGTGGCCGCCACCGGCGCAGCAGCGCCTCGTCGTCGGCGTCGAGGCCGTCCACCGGCGCCCGGTCCACGGCCTCCTCGAGCCGGCGACGAGCCGCGTCCCACCCGCTCGCGCCGGGACCGGAGCCGGCCCGTAGGAACGTCGGTGTGGCGCAGCCGGCGGCACCGGCCAACCGCTCGACCAGGGCCTCGTCGCTCGCGCCGTCCCGCCATCGCACCGGCACGGTGCGCACCTGTGCGTTGCCGTGTCGGTCGGCGGCCGTCGCCGCGAGGGCGACCATCGTCCCGGTCGGGACGCCGTCGGTGGCCGACGGGTCGTCGGGGACGAGGACGAGCAGCCGCCCCGTTGCCGGGTCGGGGAGGGGGTCCCCCGTCGTCAGCGGGCGGGCGAGGACGACGAGGCCGTCCCAGGGGCCGGAGAGGTCGTCCTCCTCGAGCCGGTGGGCGCGGCCGGTTCCGCTCTCGCGATGCCGCTCGCGGTGGAGGGCGCCGGCGAGGACCGGCCCGCCGGCGTCCGGGCCGCCGGCGTCGACGAGCTCGGTGAGCGAGGCGATCGGGGTCTGCTCCTCGTCGACGAGGAGCAGCCGGCCGGCCTCGTGCGCGGCGGACGCGGTCTCGGCGTCGACGGCGAGTGCGGCGCGGATGATCCCGGTCTCGGCTGGGCCCCGAGCGAAGGCCCGCCCGTCGGGCTCGGCCGCAGGCACGGGTCCGCCGAGGAGGTGTCCGTCGGGGAGGACCTCGAGCAGGACCAGCTCGACGTCACCGAGGACCCGCTCGTCCATGACGACGACCGGTGTTCCCTGTGCGCGCGACATACGTCCCCTCAGTCCGCCCGACGCGCGTCTCGCGTGGGCAGGATCCCGACCATCGATGACCGTGGTGGCCCGATCCTACAAAGGGCGGCGGGCCGGCGACCGCGGTCGACACGGGCCGGGGCGACTCCGTGCGCGTCGGTGGGCCCGACGGCCTCCGCGAGACCTGGTCGTCTCCAGCGGATGACCGCTCACCGACAGACGGCCCGTCGGCCGGGCCGCCCGGGACATTCCGGGGGTAAGGTGCGCCAAAGTCGGTCGGTTGGCCTCGCCTGCGCGGTGGCCTCCGGCGCCGCGGGGAGACAGGAGATGCAGATGCTGACGTGGGCGAGGCGTGCGACGACCGGGGTGGCGGCAGGGGTGGTGGTGCTGGTCGTGACCGCGGCCGGGGCGAGTGCCGCATCCGGTGCGTGGTCCTTCTCGGAGGTTCCGGCCGGGGAGTCCGTCCCCTCGGGCCAGTCCTTCGGCTCCCTCCCGTTGTATGCCGCGGGCAACACGACGTTGCGGGCGGTGGCGCATGGTGGTGGGTCGGCGCTGGACTTCCGGAACTGGCGTGACCTGTCGGCGGGGCAGAAGGTCGATCCGACCGCGGCGATGTTGAGCTCGGATCCGGCGTGGGAGACCAGCCGTCAGGGTGGGTCGGACGGCGGCTCGGACGAGTTCGACCCCGGGACCGGGTCGCTGGCGGTCTCGGTGTGGGTGAAGCCGACTCCGGCGGTGGACTTCCCGCGGGGGAGCCTGGCGCCGTCGAAGATCAGCCCGAACCTGGTGCAGAAGGGCAAGGCGAACGCGGCGGGCGGGTACTGGAAGATGTACCTGAAGATGGCCAAGCGCTCGGGGGAGCTGGTGTGGACTCCGGCGTGTGTCGTCAAGGGCGGCAACGGGGTGCTGGCGCGGGTGAACACCGGACGCAACGCCGTGGCACTCGACCCGAGCCTGGGGTACACGCTGAGCTGTTCGCGGATCGGCGGGGTGATGTCGATGACGATCACCCCGGACGGCGGGACGCCGGTGACGGTGCGTGGTGACACGGGCGCGACGATGAGCGTCTCGAACGCCTTCCCCGTCTCGGTCGGGCACAAGCCGAGGACGACCGACCCGACCGACGTCTACGACGGGCTGCTGGACTCGCTGTCGGTCTCGGCGGGCCAGTCCACCGCCGCCGTCGCGACGGTCCAGTCCTCCGACACCGTCCAGCCCGGCCAGTCCTTCGGCTCCATTCCCGTCTATGCCGCGGGCAACACGACGTTGCGGGCGGTGGCGCATGGTGGTGGGTCGGCGCTGGACTTCCGGAACTGGCGTGACCTGTCGGCGGGGCAGAAGGTCGATCCGACCGCGGCGATGTTGAGCTCGGATCCGGCGTGGGAGACCAGCAGTCAGGGTGGGTCGGACGGCGGCTCGGACGAGTTCGACCCCGGGACCGGGTCGCTGGCGGTCTCGGTGTGGGTGAAGCCGACTCCGGCGGTGGACTTCCCGCGGGGGAGCCTGGCGCCGTCGAAGATCAGCCCGAACCTGGTGCAGAAGGGCAAGGCGAACGCGGCGGGCGGGTACTGGAAGATGTACCTGAAGATGGCCAAGCGCTCGGGGGAGCTGGTGTGGACTCCGGCGTGTGTCGTCAAGGGCGGCAACGGGGTGCTGGCGCGGGTGAACACCGGACGCAACGCCGTGGCACTCGACCCGAGCCTGGGGTACACGCTGAGCTGTTCGCGGATCGGCGGGGTGATGTCGATGACGATCACCCCGGACGGCGGGACGCCGGTGACGGTGCGTGGTGACACGGGCGCGACGATGAGCGTCTCGAACGCCTTCCCCGTCTCGGTCGGGCACAAGCCGAGGACGACCGACCCGACCGACGTCTACGACGGGCTGCTGGACTCGCTGTCGGTCTCCGCGGGCTGACCCTGCGCGAGAGCGGCGGACCGAGTCCCTCGGGCGCCGGTTCGGGCGGTGTCGGCTCCGGCCCGTAGGCTGGAGACAACCCCCGGTCGATCGCTCGGTCGGGGCCGTTCGCCTGCCCCGAGGAGACAGTCCAGCCATGCCCGCCGCCCCGCTCGTCGACCGGCTCGTCGCCTCGCCCGCCCTGGTCGAGGTCCTCGAGGCCGCCCGGACAGGGGCCCAGCGGGTCGACGTCACCGTCGCGCCGGCGGCGCGCGCCGCCGTCATCGCCGCCCTCGCCGCGGGAGCCGGCCGGCCGCTGCTCGCCGTCACCTCGACCGCCCGGGAGGCCGAGGACCTCACCGCCGCGCTGCACTGCCTGCTCGACCCGGCCGCCGTCGCGGACTTCCCGGCCTGGGAGACGCTGCCGCACGAACGGCTCTCCCCGCGCAGCGACACGGTCGGCCGGCGGCTCGCCGTCCTGCGCCGCCTCGCCCACCCCGACCCCGACGACGCGGCATACGGGCCGCTCGACGTCGTCGTCGCTCCGGTCCGGGCTGTGCTCCAGCCGATCGCCGTCGGGCTCGGCGAGCTCGCGCCCGTCTCGCTCCGGGTCGGCGACGAGCGGCCGCTCGAGGAGGCGGTCGAGGCGCTCGCCGCGGCGGCCTATACCCGCACCGACCTCGTCGAGCGGCGGGGTGAGTTCGCGGTCCGCGGCGGCATCCTCGACGTCTTCCCGCCGACCGCCGAGCACCCGGTCCGGGTCGAGTTCTGGGGTGACACCGTCGAGGAGGTCCGCTGGTTCAAGGTGGCCGACCAGCGCAGCCTCGACGTCGCCGGGCACGGCCTGTGGGCGCCGCCGTGCCGAGAGGTCCTGCTGACCCCGACCGTGAGGGAGCGCGCCGCGGAGCTGGCCGACGCACTGCCCGGCGTCGCCGAGATGCTCCACAAGCTGGCGGCCGGCATCGCCGTCGACGGCATGGAGTCCCTCGCCCCCGCCCTCGTCGACGGCATGGAAAGCCTCCTCGACGTCCTGCGACCCGGGTCGGCCGTCGTCGTCTGCGACCCCGAACGCGTCCGGGGCCGCGCCCACGACCTCCTCGCGACGAGCCAGGAGTTCCGCGAGGCGGCCTGGTCCAACGCCGCCGCCGGCAACGCGGTCCCGATCGACCTCGACACCGTCCTCGACTCGGCGTCGTTCTGGTCGATGGCCGACGTGCGCGACCATGCGGCGCAGAGCGGCCGCCCCTGGTGGGACCTGACCCCGTTCGCCTCCGACGCCGAGCTCGAGACCGGGGTCGAGACGGCGGCCATCGCCTCCGGGACCGAGGATGCGCCGGCCTACCGGGGCGACCTCGATGCGGTCGCCGCGGACCTGCGCGGTCGGCTTCGGGACGGCTGGCGGGTCCTCGTCACCTGTGACGGGCCCGGGTCGGCCAAGCGGATCGGTGAGGTGCTGGCCGAGGCCGAGATCGCCGTCCGCGTCGGCGGCTCGCTCGCCGAGGCCGAGCCGGAGCCGGGGGTCGTCCTCGTCGCCACCGCCTCGCTCGGGCACGGCTTCGTCCTGCCGGCGGAGCGGCTCGCGCTGCTGACCGAGGCCGACCTGACGGGCGCGAGCACCGCGGGCCCGTCGGGCCGCGAGATGGGTCGGATGCCCTCCCGCCGCCGCAACCAGGTCGACCCCCTCGCGCTGCGGCCCGGCGACCACGTCGTGCACGAGCAGCACGGCGTCGGCCGCTTCGTCGAGATGATGCAGCGGACCGTCGGGGGAGCGACCCGCGAGTACCTCGTCATCGAGTACGCCCCGTCCAAGCGCGGACAGCCCGGTGACCGCCTCTACGTGCCGACCGACCAGCTCGACCAGGTGACCCGCTACGTCGGTGGGGAGGCGCCGACCCTCAACAAGCTCGGTGGGTCCGACTGGCAGCAGACCAAGAGCCGGGCGCGTCGGCACGTCAGGAAGATCGCCGCCGAGCTCATCCAGCTCTACAGCGCCCGGATGGCGACGACCGGCCATGCCTTCGGCGGCGACACGCCATGGCAGCGCGAGCTCGAGGACGCCTTCGCCTACGTCGAGACACCCGACCAGCTCAGCAGCATCAACGAGGTCAAGGCCGACATGGAGCGCGAGGTCCCGATGGACCGGCTCATCTGCGGTGACGTCGGATACGGCAAGACCGAGATCGCCGTGCGGGCCGCGTTCAAGGCCGTCCAGGACGGCAAGCAGGTGGCCGTCCTCGTCCCGACGACCCTGCTCGTCCAGCAGCACGCCCAGACCTTCGCCGAGCGCTACGCGCCGTTCCCGGTGACGGTCAAGGCGCTCTCCCGCTTCCAGAGCGACTCCGAGGCGAAGGCGGTCCTCGCGGGGCTCGCGGACGGGAGCGTCGACCTCGTCATCGGCACCCACCGGCTGCTCGGTGCCGGGGTCCGGTTCAAGGACCTCGGGCTCGTCGTCGTCGACGAGGAGCAGCGATTCGGCGTCGAGCACAAGGAGCAGCTGAAGACGCTGCGCACGGCCGTCGACGTCCTGTCGATGTCGGCCACGCCGATCCCCCGCACGCTCGAGATGGCCGTCACCGGCATTCGCGAGATGTCGACGCTCGCGACGCCGCCGGAGGAGCGGCACCCGGTCCTCACCTACGTCGGGGCCTACGACGAGAAGCAGATCGCGGCGGCGATCCGGCGTGAGCTGCTGCGCGAGGGGCAGGTGTTCGTCGTCCACAACAAGGTCAGCTCGATCGAGAAGGCGGCGTCTCGGCTGCGCGAGCTCGTCCCCGAGGCGCGGGTGGCGACGGCGCACGGCAAGGTGCCCGAGCACCGCCTCGAGCAGGTCGTCGTCGACTTCTGGGAGAAGCGGTTCGACGTCCTGGTCTGCACGACGATCATCGAGACCGGCCTGGACATCCCCAACGCGAACACCCTCATCGTCGAGCGCGCCGACCGGCTCGGACTCTCCCAGCTGCACCAGCTGCGGGGACGGGTCGGCCGGGGTCGGGACCGGGCCTACGCCTACTTCCTCTACCCCCCCGAGAACCCGCTGACCGAGACGGCGACCGACCGGTTGCAGACCATCGCGAGCAACACCGATCTCGGCTCGGGCATGCAGGTGGCGATGAAGGACCTCGAGATCCGCGGGGCCGGCAACCTCCTCGGCGGCGAGCAGTCGGGCCACATCGCTGGGGTGGGCTTCGACCTCTACGTGCGTCTCGTCGGTGAGGCCGTCGCGTCCTTCAAGGGCGAGGGCACCCCGGCCGGCCCGGTCGAGGTGAAGATCGAGCTGCCGGTCGACGCACACCTGCCGCACACCTACGTTCCGGGGCGGGGCTACCCCAAGGAGGTCGGCGAGCGGCTTCGCCTCGAGGCCTACCGCAAGCTGGCGGCTGTCGCCGACGAGGCGGCGCTCGCCGACATCGAGGCCGAGCTGAACGACCGCTACGGCGAGCCCCCGGCGGCCGTGCGCAACCTCGTCGAGGTTGCCCGGCTGCGCACCGTCGCCCGGGCCGCCGGCGTCGCCGACGTCAGCGTCCAGGGGCAGTTCGTCCGCTTCGGTCCGGTGAAGCTGCGCGAGAGCCAGGAGCTGCGGCTCCAGCGGCTCTATCCGAGGTCGGTGGTCAAGCAGGCGCTCGGCACGGTCCTCGTCCCGATGCCGAAGACGGCACCCGTCGGAGGGCGGCCGCTGCGCGACCTGGAGATCCTCCAGTGGGCCGCCGATGTCATCCGGGCCGTCCTCATGGACAATGTCGGGGAGGCGGCACGGGTCGCGACGACGGGACGACCCACCGCATGAGCACGCGACAGGCAGACGAGGACACGTGAGCAGGATGAAGGGACGGCCGGTGAAGGCACGGTTTCGGCTCGGCATGGTGGCGCTGATCGGCGCCGGGGCGCTGGCGCTGTCGGGGTGCGGCAGCGCGGACACCGCAGCCGTCGTCGACGGCCGGGTCATCAGCGAGCAGGCGGTCCAGACCGCGACGATGGAGTACAACCAGCAGATCGCGGCGCTCACCCAGCGCGCACTGGCCGCGAACCAGCAGCCGAATGCCCAGCCGCTGACGACCGACGCCGTCGTCAACTGGTTCGTCTGGGCGCCGATCCTGCTCGACGAGGCCGCCGCATTCGGCCAGCCACAGAGCGCCTCGATGGCCGAGGCGACGCTCACCGATGTCCAGGACCCGGCGCCCGCGACGATCGAGCTGGTCCGGGCCCAGAACGCCCTCCAGGCGATCCGGGGCGACGTGGGGGCCTCGCAGAAGGTCCTCGACCGGATCCACCGGCTCAAGGTGACGGTGAACCCGCGCTACGGAACCTACGACCCGCAGACCGGGCTGCTCGGCGCGTCGACGCCGAACTGGCTGCCCACGCCCAGCCCCACCCCGTCGAACGGGTGAGCGACCACGGCGCACCCGGGCTGGAGCAGCCGGCCGAGCCCCTCCCCGAGCCGGACCTCGTCCTCCTCGTCGCGAGCCCGCGGGTGGCCCCAGGGCTGTTGTCCCGAGCGGCCTGGGCCGCCCTCGAGGCCATTCCCGTCCGGCTGACCCGCGACCTGCGCAACCCGCTCACCGTGGCGGTCGGCGACGCCGGGCTCGAGGTGACGCTCGTCGAGACGGAGGGGCCGGCCGAGCTGGCCCGGATCCTCCTCGACCGGGCCGCGCACGAGCGCGTCCTCTGGCTCGGCTCCGCCGACGGCGACCCCGGCCTCACCGATGCCCTGACCGCCGAGATCGGCCGGCGTCCCGGCCCGGACGGTGCGCAGTTCGCCGCGGGGATCGAGGTGCTCGTGGGCTCCTGGGACGTCCCCGGGGGCCGGCTCCTCGACGCCGTCGCGGTCATGGACCGGCTGCGCTCCCCGGGCGGGTGCCCCTGGGACGCCGCGCAGACCCACGACTCCCTCGCGCCCTACCTCATCGAGGAGGCGCACGAGGTCCTCGAGGCGGTCCAGCACGGCGACCGCAGCCACCTTGCCGAGGAGCTCGGCGACGTCCTCCTCCAGGTCCTCTTCCACTCCCGGGTCGCCGAGGAGAACGCCGAGGCACCGTTCGACATCGACGACGTCGCCGGCGGACTCGTCGCCAAGCTCGTCCGGCGGCACCCGCACGTCTTCGGTGACGTCGACGCGGCCACGCCCGAGGAGGTCGAGGAGAACTGGGAGCGGATCAAGGCCGACGAGCGGGCCGCCGCCGGGAGCGCCGACGGAGGGTATGCCGTGGTCGGCCTCCTGCACGGCATACCGGCCTCACTGCCCGCGCTCCTCGCCGCGGACAAGGTCCTCGCCCGGCTCGCCCGGGCCGGGGCGGACCCGACGCCCGACCCGGCCGACGGGCTCGGCGCCGCGCTGCTCGCCCTCGTCGCACGGGCCCGCGCCGAGGGAGTCTCCGCGGAGACCGTCCTACGGCAGTCCCTCGCCGAGCTCCGCCTGCCCGCCGACGAATAGGCTGCTCGCCGTGCAGCTGAACCCGGGCGGGAGCGACGCGGACCGTCGACCGGTCGTCGTCGTCGGCGGCGCCAACATGGACATCAAGAGCCGGACCCGGGGCACGCCGATCCTGCGGACGAGCAACCCCGGCACCCAGTCGTGGAGCCCCGGCGGGGTCGGCCGCAACATCGCCGAGAACCTCGCCCGCCTCGGCGGGCGGGTGGAGCTCGTCGCGGCCGTCGGCGACGACCCGATCGGTCGCGAGCTCCTCGCCCGGACGGCGCGGGCAGGCGTCGGCGTCGACCACGTCGTGACCAGCCGACGGCCGACGGGCGTGTATGCCGCGGTCCTCGACGGGGCCGGCGAGCTCGTCATCGCCGTGTCCGACATGGCCGCCACGGACGAGCTCACCGTCGAGGCGGTCGCCCCGGTCGGCAACCTTCTCGCCGACGCCGCTCTCCTCGTCCTCGACGGCAACCTGCCCGCGCCCGTCGTCGTCTGGCTGCTCGAGGTGGCGGCGGAGGCTGCCGTCCCCGTCGTCCTCGACCCGGTGAGCGTGCCCAAGGCCCTCCATCTGGCCACGACGCTGTCCGTCGACCGTCCCCTCCTGGCGATCACGCCGAACGTCGACGAGCTCGGCGCCGTCGTCGGCGTCCCCGCCCCGACCGACGGTGCGTCCATCGCCGCGGCCGCCGCGACCCTGCACGACCGCGGCGTCCGGCACGTGTGGGTTCGGCAGGGGAGCGCGGGCAGCCTGCTCAGCGAGCGGCGCGGACCCGGCGTCGCCCCCACGCTCGCCCGGCTCGCCGCCCCCGTCGTCGACGTCGCCGACGTGACCGGCGGTGGGGACGCGATGACCGCCGGCTTCATCCACCACTTCCTCCGGCACGGAGTGGGCCCGGAGGCGGCCCGCTTCGGCCAGATGGCGGCCGCCCTCACCGTCGAGGTGCCGGCGACCGTCCGCCCCGACCTCACCAGCGGCCTCGTCCAGGCCCGGATCGACGCCGCTGCCGACCCCATGACGGTGGTGCCCACGACATGACAGCAACCCACCCACATCCCCTGCTCGCCGTCGCGCCGGAGGTGCGCGAGGCCCTCGCCGCCGGCGACCCGGTCGTCGCCCTCGAGTCGACGATCATCAGCCACGGGATGCCCTATCCCCGCAACGTCGCGATGGCCCGCGAGGTCGAGGCCATCGTCCGCGGCGGCGGCGCGGTGCCGGCGACGATCGCCGTCCTCGACGGCATACCGACCGTCGGCCTGGCCGAGGACCGCCTGGAGCTGCTCGGCTCCGACCCGCACGTGACGAAGGTCAGCATCCGCGACCTTCCCCACGTCGTCGCGATGGGCGGCCACGGCGCGACGACCGTCGCGAGCACGATGCGGATCGCCGCGCTCGCCGGCATCGCCGTGTTCGTCACCGGTGGGCTCGGCGGCGTCCACCGCGGGGGTGAGCGGACGATGGACGTCTCGGCGGACCTCGTCGAGCTCGGCCGGACCGACGTCGCCGTCGTGTCGGCGGGCGTGAAGTCGATCCTCGACATCGGCCTGACCCTCGAGGTGCTCGAGACCCAGGGGGTTCCGGTCGTCGGGTTCGGGACCGACGAGTTCCCGTCCTTCTACTCACGCACGAGCGGGTACGCCGTGCCGATGCGGGTCGACACGGTGGAGGACCTCGCCGCGATGATGCGGGCCAAGTGGGGGCTCGGCCTCTCCGGCGCCATCTCGGTCGCCAACCCCGTCCCGTCTGCCGACGAGATCCCGGCGGAGGAGATCGGGCGGCTCATCGACATCGCTCTCGCGGAGTGTGACGAACGCGGCATGCGAGGCAAGGACATCACCCCGTTCCTCCTCGGCCGGATCGTCGAGCTCTCCGGCGGGACGAGCCTGGAGACGAACATCGCGTTGGTGCGCAACAACGCCCGTCTCGGCGCGGCCCTTGCCGTCGCGTATGCCGCCCGCTCGGTCGGCGGGTCCTCGGCCGCCTCCCGCTGACCAGGAGCCGAGACAGAACCGCCGGCCCCGTGGGTCGGTGGCCGACCGGGTGGCCGGCACGGACTAGGCTCGGGACCAGGACCGGCGCGGGTCGCGCCGACCAGGCGCGCCGCCCGCCGGTTGTCAGTCACCACACCCGAGAGCGACCCAACAGGAGGTCACCGTGGCCAGCATCGAGGCCGTAGGCGCACGCGAGATCCTCGACTCCCGAGGCAACCCCACCGTCGAGGTCGAGGTTCTCCTCGACGACGGCACGGTGGCCCGGGCGGCCGTGCCGAGCGGCGCGTCCACCGGCGCGTTCGAGGCGGTCGAGCGCCGCGACGGCGACAAGAGCCGCTATGGAGGCAAGGGCGTCGAGAAGGCCGTGGACGCCGTCATCGAGGAGCTCGGACCCAAGCTGCTCGGCTTCGACGCCGACGAGCAGCGCCTGGTCGACGCCGAGATGCTCGCCATCGACGGGACGTCGAACAAGGAGAAGGTCGGCGCCAACGCCATCCTCGGCATCTCGCTCGCGGTCGCGAAGGCCGCCGCGGACTCCGCGGACCTGCCCCTGTTCCGCTACGTCGGCGGCCCCAACGCTCACATCCTGCCGGTGCCGATGATGAACATCCTCAACGGCGGTTCGCACGCCGACTCCAACGTCGACATCCAGGAGTTCATGATCGCCCCGATCGGCGCGAGCTCCTTCCGCGAGGCGCTGCGCTGGGGTGCCGAGGTCTACCACGCGCTCAAGGGTGTCCTCAAGGACAAGGGGCTGGCCACCGGGCTCGGCGACGAGGGCGGGTTCGCCCCCAACCTCGAGAGCAACCGTGCGGCCCTCGACCTCATCATCGAGGCGATCACGACGGCCGGCTATCTCCCGGGTGAGCAGGTCGCCCTCGCGCTCGACGTCGCCGCGTCGGAGTTCTACGACGACGGCGGCTACACCTTCGAGGGTGGCACGAAGTCGGCCGCCGACCTCGTCGACTACTACGCCGAGCTCGTCGACGCCTACCCCCTCGTCTCCCTCGAGGACCCGCTCCACGAGGACGACTGGGACGGCTGGAAGGCGCTGACCGACCGGCTCGGCGACAAGGTCCAGATCGTCGGTGACGACCTGTTCGTGACCAACCCCGAGCGGCTGCAGCGGGGCATCGACGACGGCACGGCCAACGCCCTGCTGGTCAAGGTCAACCAGATCGGCTCGCTCACCGAGACCCTCGACGCGGTCGACCTGGCCCACCGCAACGGCTACCGCTGCATGATGTCGCACCGCTCCGGTGAGACCGAGGACGTGACGATTGCCGACCTCGCCGTCGCGACCAACTGCGGTCAGATCAAGACCGGGGCCCCCGCCCGCAGCGAACGGGTCGCGAAGTACAACCAGCTGCTCCGGATCGAGGAGGAGCTCGACGACGCCGCGGTCTACGCCGGCGCCGCCGCCTTCCCGCGGTTCTCCGCCAAGGGCTGAGCATGGCCGACCGGGGCACGGGACGAGGTCCGGCCGGACGCGACGCGCGCCGGCCGGGCCAGTCCCGTGCCGCCGGCCGCCCCGCCCGCCCTGGCCGCTCGACCCGCGCGTCGCAGTCCTCGCGGGCGAGCAGCCCGGGCCCGTCCGGCGCGCGGCCGGCGTCGTCCCGCTCGACCCCGGCGCGGACGGGCGCCCCCGACCCCGAGCGGCCCACCCCGCTCTGGCGCGGTCTGCTCCCGGATGCTGCCGGCAACCGCCGGATCTTCCGGGCGGCGGTCCTCGTCGGCATCGTGGCCTTCCTCGCCGTCCTCCTCGTGCCGACCGCGCGCGCCTACCTCGGGCAGCGCCAGCAGATCGCCTCACTGCGCCAGCACGTCGCCGACCAGGAGAGCTCGGTCGCCGCGCTGAAGGCCGAGAAGAGGCGATGGCAGGACCCCGCCTACATCGAGCAGCAGGCGCGCCAGCGGCTGAAGTTCGTCAAGGTCGGTGAGACGTCCTACACCGTCATCGACGCCGCACCCCAGGAGGCCGACGTGCCGGTCCTCGATGCGGCCAGCGGGGTGCCCGACGACCTGCCCTGGTACGACGCCGTCTGGTCCTCGGTCCGGGCCGCCGACGTGCCCAGTGCCGCCGCGCCGTGACCGAGGCGCCGTCAGAAGCCGATCTCGTCGCCGTCTCCCGCCAGCTCGGGCGCCAGGCACGTGGCGTCGTGGAGGTCGCCCACCGCTGCGCCTGCGGGCTCCCCGACGTCGTCCGGACCCTCCCGCGGCTGCCCGACGGCACGCCGTTCCCCACGTCCTTCTACGCCACCTGCCCGCGGCTCACCGGCGCGGTGAGCACCCTCGAGAGCGGGGGCGTCATGGGGGAGATGAGCGAGCGGCTGGCCGAGGACGCGGACCTCGCCGCCCGGTATGCCGCGGCCCACGAGGACTATCTCGCCCGCCGCCGCGAGCTCGGCGTGGTCCCGGAGATCGCCGGCGTCTCCGCGGGCGGCATGCCGACCCGGGTCAAGTGCCTCCACGCGCTCGTCGCGCACGCTCTTGCCGCCGGTCCCGGCGTCAACCCGATCGGCGACGAGGCCCTCGGGCTGCTGCCGCCGTGGGGCGGGGCCGGGCCATGCGTCGTGGAGGCTCCGGAGGAGGAGCGGTGACGCGGGTCGGAGCCGTCGACTGCGGTACGAACTCGATCCGCCTCCTCGTCGCCGACGTCGGCGAGGACGGGCGGCTCACCGACGTCGTGCGCAGGATGGAGGTCGTCCGGCTCGGTCTCGGCGTCGACCGCACCGGCGTCATCGACCCCACGGCGATGGAGCGCACGCTCGCGATGTCCCGCGAGTATGCCGCCGCCTGTCGCGAGCTCGGTGCCGAGCGGGTTCGCTTCGTCGCGACGTCCGCCTCGCGGGACGCCCGCAACGCGGGGGAGTTCGTCGCCGGGGTGCACGAGGCGTTCGGCGACTTCGACGTCGCCCCGGAGGTCGTCTCGGGCGAGGAGGAGGCCGCCCTGTCCTTCGCCGGCGCCACCGGGGACCTCCCGGCCACCGGCCTCACCGGCCCCTACCTCGTCGTCGACCTCGGTGGTGGGTCGACGGAGGTCGTCCGGGGCACCGACCGCGTCCTCGCCTCGCGGTCCGTCGACGTCGGCAGCGTCCGGATGACCGAGCGTCATCTGCAGGGGGACCCGCCCGGTGACAGCGAGATCGCCGCCGCGAGCGCCGAGATCGACGGGGCCGTCGCCGACATCCGTGACTCGGTGGGGTTCTCCGGCGTCGCGACCGTCGTCGGTCTGGCCGGAAGCATCACGACGGTGACGGCGCATGCCCTCGGGCTCGCGGCATACGACTCGCGCCGGATCCATCTCGCCGCGCTGGCCCCGCAGGTGCACGAGAACGCGGCCACCGAGCTGCTGCTCATGACCCGCGAGCAGCGGGCGGCCCTGCCGTTCATGCACCCCGGCCGGGTCGACGTCATCGGGGCCGGTGCCCTCGTCTGGCGGCAGCTCCTCCGGGCGGTGCTGGCCGACTCGCCCGAGGCGGGCGTCGTCACCTCGGAGCACGACATCCTCGACGGGATCGCGCTCGGCATCGGCTGAGCGCTCGGCTCAGCCGTCCGCCGGGTCGGTGACGAGGGACCCGATGCCGCGCCAGACGACGGTCATGACGAGCTCGACCGCCTCCTCGAGGGTGACGTCGGGGTGCCGGAGCCACCAGGCCGTGACCCGTTCGTTCGTCGCGATGACGACCTCGGACAGGCCCATCCGCATGTCCTCGGACAGCCGGACGACGCCGGGCAGGAAGGCGAGGCGTTCGGCGACGTCGACCGCCTGCGCCTGGCGCAGCTGCTCGATGTCGCCCCCGGCCGTGGCCAGGACGGCGGCCTGCTGCTGGTAGGTGCGGAAGCTCTCGCGACGCTCCTGGAAGAACTCGAGGAACGCGCGCACCCCCGCTCGGAAGTACTCGACCGGATCGGCCCCGGCCTCCAGCGCAACGAGCGCGGAGCGGGTCGCCGCCAGCAGGTCATCGCGGTTGCGGTTGACGACGGCCGCCAGGAGGCGGTCCTTGGACCCGAAGTGGTCGTAGATGACCGGCTTGGTGATGCCCGCCCGGCCGGCGATCTGCTCCATCGTCGTCTCGGAGTAGCCCTGCTCGGCGAAGGTCTCCTCGGCGACATCGAGCAGCTGGCGTTCGCGCTCGGCCCGGGTCATCCGGGGGGCCCGAGGGGTGCCTGGTCGCGGTCCCCGCCGACGGGCCTGCATCTGCTCGCCCCGGCGCACCATGGCGGGCTCCTTCCTCAGCGTCGGCTCCCTCCTCGTTGCCAGGGTAAACCTGGGTGACCTGCGACAAGACGGCGCGCAGGGACGAAAGAGGTGACGTGCGAGACGGCGGGCCGTCCCTGGCGAGGCCGCCGGATCGCCGGCGGGGGACACGCCGCCGGGTGCTGTTTCGTGCGCAGTAATGCGGATTGCGTAGTAGCGTGCGGTCCGTACCACAGGTGAGACGAAGGGAGCGGCAGGCCGATGGATGCGACCCAGCTCGTCAAGGGGGTCCTCGACCTCGCGGTCCTCGCGGTCGTCGCGACCGAGGACGGCTACGGCTACGACGTGGTCCGGCGGCTGCGGTCCGCCGGTCTCGAGGAGGTCGGTGACGCCTCGGTCTACGGCACCCTGCGCCGGCTCTACGGCGCCGGAGCCCTCACGTCCTACGTCGTCCCCTCTGACGAGGGACCGCACCGGAAGTACTACGGGATCAACGACCAGGGCCGCCACCTGCTCCAGACGCAGGGAAAGACCTGGGCGTCCTTCGCACAGACGATGAGCGGTCTGCTGGACCAGGCGGGAGTGCAGTCATGAGCGACACGATGTCCGCGACCGGAGCCGGTCAGGTGTCGGTCCACAGCTACGTCGAGCAGGTCCGGGCCGCGCTCGCCGACCTGCCCCCGGAGGAGGTCGAGGACCTGACGATCGGCCTCGAGGCCGACCTCACCGAGCGGCTCGCCGAGCCAGGCGTCGGGCTCGGCTCGCCGCTGCCGGACCCGCTCGCGTATGCCGCGGAGCTGCGCGCGGCCGCCGGCCTGCCGCCACGGGTCCTCGCGGTCCCACCCCGACCGTCGCTCGTCGACCGGGCGCTCGCCGCCTGGCGCCACACCGCCGAGCGCCACCCATGGGTCGCGGACCTCCGGCCGATCTGGTGGGTCGCCCGGGCCGCGGCGGCGGCCTGGCTCGTGACGGCGGTGGTCGGCGGTCGGTCGGTCATCTGGCTGCTCGTCGCCGTCTTCGGGATCGGCTCCTTCGTCATCGGCCGGGTGAGCGACGACCTGCCGGTCGGGCCGAAGGGGCTCGTCCTCGCCGGCAACCTGCTCGCCGCCATCCTCCTCGTCCCGGCAGCGGCCTCGCTGCTCTCTCCGGCCGTCGTCTACGCCGACGCCACCTACGGCTCCGACCCGGCCCAGGCGCTGTCGATGAACGGCGAGACGGTGACGAACCTCTACGCCTTCGACGCCGACGGCAACCGGCTCGACCGGGTCCGGCTGTTCAACCAGTACGGCCAGGCCGTCGCCCTCGACGGCTACGCCCTCGAGGACTGGAACGGGCAGCATCCGGAGGCGCAGATCCCGGTCGACCCCACGACGGGCGAGCTCGCGGCGAACCGTGCGGTGTTCCCGGTCCGCTGGGGGACCCGCACCGGCTGGGAGACCTCGACCGGGATGTGGGCGCCACCGGTCCAGATCACCGCCCTGGACCCGGTCGAGGGTGGTACGGGCGACGGCGCGAACACGAGTCCGAGCGAGGGCCCGATACCCACCTCGACCACGTCGCCGAGCGCAGGGGCACCGGCGGCGACCTCACCCACCCCGAGTCGGCGGTGAGGTGGGGCGGGGGCGTGCCGGCGCGGCATACGCTGGGCACGCCCCCGTGGCCCAACTGGCAGAGGCAGGCGACTTAAAATCGCCACCGGTGCGGGTTCGACTCCCGTCGGGGGTGCCACCGCACCGACCGGCACGCTGCGGCTGCCGGGCCCGGGAACCCTGGAACGGTCCCGTCCGTCGAGATAATGACGGCGCGATGATCCCCATCGCGCCGCCGGCCCACGACGGAGGACCCATGGCCAACAACCCGGCGTTCAACCGCCTCGAGAAGGACGCCCGCTCCGGCTACGCCGGATTCACGACGCCCGGGCGGCAGGCCGGCCCCCCGCCGGGCCCGGGCGGCACGCTCGACCACCGGCAGCTGCAGCAGATGTACGACCAGCCCTCGGCCGGCGCGGTCCAGACCGGCCGGGTGACGATGGACGACGTCATCATGAAGACCCTCGGGCTCTTCGCGACCGTCGTCGGCCTCGGTGCCGTCGGCTGGCTCGTCGCCGCGGCCAACCCGGGCCTCGGCCTGGGCCTGGCGTTCCTCGGCATGGTCACGACGCTCGTCCTCGGCTTCGTCATCGCGCTGAAGAAGACCCTGAGCGTCCCGCTCATCGTCGGCTATGCCGTCGTCGAGGGGATCTTCGTCGGGGCGATCAGCCAGCTGCTGAACGGCCTGTACCCCGGCATCGTGGTCCAGGCGGTCCTGGCGACGCTCGCGACCTTCGTCGGGATGTTCCTCGCCTACCGCAGCGGCCTGATCAAGGTCACCGCGAAGTTCCGCCGGATCGTCACGATGATGATCTTCGGCTACGTCATCTTCGCCATCGCGAACGCCCTCTATGCCGTCATCGGCAACAACGGGTGGGGCTTCGGCGGGTCGAGCGGCTGGGGGATCGCCATCTCCCTCTTCGCCGTCGGCCTGGCGGCGGTGACCCTCGCCCTCGACTTCGACAGCATCGACTACGCCATCAGGACCGGCGCGCCGCAGCGGTACAGCTGGCTGCTCGCCCACGGGCTCATCGTCACGGTCGTGTGGCTCTACATCGAGTTCCTCCGGCTGCTCGGCCGGATGCGCGACTGAGCGTGGCCTCCTCGGGGTCCCCGGCCCCCGGCGCGACGGCGGGTGGGGACGTCCCGGTTCCCGAGGAGGCCCGGCTCGAGCTGGACCGGCTCGGCCGCCGATGGCGCGAGCTGCCGCTGCCCGCGGCCGAGGCCGGCCAGCCCTCGGTGCGAGCCGCGCTCGAGCACCTCGCCGCCCGGGTGGGCCCGGAGCCGGTCCCTGACCTCGGCCCCGGCGTGGCCCTCGACCAGCTCGTCGTCCTCGTCTGGGACGCCTACGCGGCCGGCCGGGGCGACGGCATACCGGAGCTGCTGGCCGGGCTGCGGCGGTCGCTGCCGTAACCCCGTCCGGCCGCTCAGGACCGGTAGCCCGCCATGACGCTCTGGAGCCGGTCGGAGGTGCTGGACAGGTCGTTGGCCTCGGCGAGGATCGTCTCGAGCTCCTGGGCCGTCTGCTTCGACGCGTGGCCGACCTCGTCCAGGTCGGCCACCATGGTGCTGCTCGCCCCGGCGACCGTGGCCGCGCTGTGCGCCATGGCGGACGTCGTCGCCGTCTGCTCCTCGACCGCGCCGGCGATCGTCATCTGGTAGTCGTTGATCTGGCCGATGATCGAGGCGATGCGGGCGATCTCGTCCGCCGCCCTCGTCACGGCCGCCTGGATGCCCTCGACGCGCTCGGAGATGCCACTGGTCGCGCGCCCCGTCTCCTGGGCGAGGTCCTTGACCTCGCCGGCGACGACGGCGAAGCCCTTGCCCGCCTCGCCGGCCCGGGCGGCCTCGATCGTCGCGTTGAGGGCGAGGAGGTTGGTCTGCTCGGCGATCGTCGTGATGAGGCCGACGACGTGGCCGATCTCGCGGCTGGACTCGCCGAGGTCGACGACCGTCTGGTTGGTCAGCTCGGCGGCGGCGACGGCCTCGGAGACGATGCGCGCGACGGTCGAGGCGTTCTGCGAGATCTCGCTGATGGAGGCGCCCATCTCCTCGGCCCCGGCGGCGACCATCTCGATGCCGCTGCTCACCTCGTGGGCCGCCTGGGTGACCCGGGCAGTCATCTCCTGGGCGGTGCCGGCCGTGCGGGCGATCCCATCGCTCGTCCCGACGAGCTGGGCAACGGTGGAGTCGAGCTGGCCGACGGCCGTCGTCACCTCCGTGACGACGGTGGCGGACCGGTCGAGGGTGCCGTTGAGGGCGACGGCGAGCTGCTCGAGCTCGGTTCGGCCCCGGCCCGGCTCGAGCCGGGTGCGCACATCACCGCTGTCGAGGACCTCGGTCGCCTCGCGGATCGGCCGGACGATGCTGCGCCAGACGAGGACGGACAGGCCGGTGACGAGGGCGAGGATGGCGAGCGAGCTGAGCCCGAGGCCGAGGGTGTCGGAGAAGGCGACCTGGTTGACGTCGTCGACATAGATGCCGGAACCGACGATCCAGCCCCACGGCTCGTAGCCGGCGACGTACGACACCTTCGGCTGTGGGTCCTGGACGCCGGGCTTGGGCCACTGGTACTCGACGAACCCGGCCTCGTGGGCCCTGACGACGTCGACCATCTCGACGAACAGGGCCGTGCCGTCCGGATCCGTGGTCCCCGACAGGTCGGTGCCGTCGAGGTCCGGGTTGACCGGGTGCATGACCATCGTCGGAGTGAGGTCGTTGATCCAGAAGTAGCCCGCCCCACCGTCGTAGCGCAGGGCCTTGACCGCGGCCTTGGCTGCCTCCTGCGCGGCCGCCGTCGACATCCGGCCGGCGTCGGCCTCGCCGCCGTAGTGCCGCACGACGCCGAGCGCGGTCTCGACGACCTCCCGGGTCGCCTCCTTGCGCTCGGTCATGATGCGGGAGGCATCCTTGGCGGCGGCGATGGCGGCGACGCCGGCGAGTCCGATCGCCGTGCTGACGACGACGGCCATCATCCGGGTGGAGATCGAGAACGACGAGAGATGACGCACGGCCGGGTCCTTCGGGTGAGCCGGTGACTGGGCTTCCGGTCACCGGCCCCATCGACCGACCGGCCCGCGATGTGAGAGGTCTGCCGGGCCGTCGTGGGCCGCGGAGAATCTGCGCAGGTCAGCGGGCCGGGCGTCCACGATGTGAGCCGTCAGACCTCGTCGCGGGGTCGGTCGGCCGGTCAGCTCAGCCGCTCGACGACGATCGCCATCCCCTGCCCGCCGCCGACGCACATCGTCTCGAGCCCGACGGTGCCGTCCTTCTCCTGGAGGCCGTTGAGCAGGGTCGTCATGATCCGGGTGCCCGTCGAGCCGAAGGGGTGGCCGAGGGCGATGGCGCCGCCGTGGACGTTGAGCTTCTCCGGGTCCATGCCGAGGTCGTCGGCACTGGGGAGCACCTGGGCGGCGAACGCCTCGTTGATCTCGTAGAGATCGAGGTCCTCGATCGTCATCCCGGCGCGGGCGAGGGCCTGGCGGGAGGCCTCGACCGGGCCCATCCCCATGATCTCGGGGGAGAGGGCGGTCACGCCGGTGGAGACGATCCGGGCGAGCGGGGTGATCCCGAGCTCTGCGGCCTTGGCGTCACTCATGATGACGACGCCGGAGGCTCCGTCGTTGAGCGGACAGCAGTTGCCCGCCGTGACCGTACCGTCCTCCCGGAAGACCGGCTTCAGGGACTGGACCGCCTCGAGCGTGACGCCCGGGCGCGGCCCGTCGTCGGTGGTGAGGACCGAGCCGTCCGGAAGGGTGACCGGGAGGATCTCCCGCTCGAAGAAGCCGGTGGCGATGGCCTTCTCGGCGCGGTTCTGGCTCGTCACGCCCCACTCGTCCTGCCGGGCGCGGGAGATGCCACGCGAGGTCGCGACGTTCTCGGCGGTCTGGCCCATCGCGAGATAGATGTCGGGCAGGAGCCCCTGCTCGCGCGGGTCGGTCCACGTCGCGTTCGTCCGGGCCATCTCGACACTGCGTGCCATCGCGTCCGAGAACAGCGGGTTGAGGGTGTCCGGGTCGGACTCGCCGGCGCCGCGGAAGGCCGGGTTCTGCGAGACGGACTCGACGCCCCCGGCGATGAAGATCTCGCCCTCACCGGCCTTGATGGCGTGGAAGGCCATCCGCATCGTCTGCGTCGAGCTGGCGCAGAACCGGTTGACCGTCGCGCCCGGCAGCCCGTCGAGCCCGGCGAGGACGGCGATGACCCGGGCCATGTTGTTGCCCGCCTTCCCGCTGGGGTCCGCACAGCCCCAGTAGAGGTCCTCGACGGCGCTCGGGTCGAGCTGGGGCAGCCGGGCCAGCAGCCCGCGCACGACCTGGACCGACAGGTCGTCGGGACGCATCTCGACGAGGGAGCCCTTGAAGGCCCGGCCGATCGGTGTCCGGGCGGTGGCGACGATGACGGCTTCGGGCACGGTGTCCTCCTCGAACGGGTAAGCGAGCGCTCAGTTCCCATGATGGTATGCCGGGTGCCCACGGCGCGACCCCCGTGTGGGAAGGGTCTCGGCTGCCGACCCCGGCGCGGCATCCGTTTCCCTGGCCCCGCCGCGGCTGGTGGGCAAGGATGGGGGCCATGAAAACCACGCGAAGCCGCGCATCGTCAGGGTCCCCGTACGAGGGCACCGTCGGGTTCAGTCGGGCCGTCCGGATGGGGCAGCACATCGCCGTCTCCGGCACCGCGCCGATCTGGCCGGGCGACCGGGTCGACCCCGACCCCCTGGCGCAGACGCGGCGATGCTGGGAGATCGCCCTGGCGGCCCTCGAGGAGCTCGGCGGAACGAAGGAGGACGTCATCCGGACCCGCCACTTCGTCACCGACCCCGACTCGGTGCCGACCGTCGCGCAGGTCCACGGCGAGGTGTTCGGCGAGACCCGCCCGGCGAGCACGATCGTCGTCGTCTCCCGGCTCGTCGACGAGCGCTGGCTCGTCGAGGTCGAGCTCGACGCCATCGTCCCCAAGGCCTGACCGACCGCGCGGCTCGGGCCAGGACCGTCATCCGGGCGCGAGGGAGGCGGCCAGGCGCGGCAGGTCGGCGAGGCCGCGGAGCAGGTCGTTGAGATGGGTACAGGTGCTCGGCCCGAAGAAGTCGAGCGAGACCGACTCGCGCAGCCCCGCCACCGGCCGGCCCAGGGCTGCCCGCGCGGACAGCGCCCCGACCGGGCACTCCCGGTGCGGCAGGACATGGGGGCGGGGTGCGCATCGGGTGAGCACGCCGTCCGCGCCGACGGCCACCGCGGCGGAGTACTCGTGAAGGGTCTGTTCCTCCCCGTCCCCGCCGACGAAGGTGTCCCGGAAGCCCACGCTCCCGCCGAGCCCGGGACCCTCTCGCCACACGTCGAGCCGCCGGGCGCGGCGCATCCCCTGGCGCGGCAGGGCGGGAAGGGTATGCCGGCCCATCGGGTCGGCCGCGGCGAGGTCTCCCGCGGACGGGCACCAGTCGGGTGGCGGAGGGATGCCGTCGCGCCCGAGCCGACGGGCCGCGTCCGACCCGGCCGCCCAGCCGATGCAGACGCCGATGCGGCGCCTGGCCGGGGGGATGCCGTCGCCGGGACCGCGCCGGCCGGGCGGCACCCGCGCGGCGGTGAACCCGCTGATGACCATGCCGCCCGGGACGTCGTCGAGCAGCTGGTGCAGCGCCGACCCGGCGTCGTACTCCGGACGGAGCCCGCGCCACACCGCCGTCCGGAACCCGGCCAGCGCGGGCCGTCCGAGGAGCACCGAGACCTCGCTCGGATGGGCCATGGCGTTGACGACGCGCAGGTCCGGCCCCACGGTGAGGCGCAGGAGCGCCGTTGCCAGGACACGCGGGGCGTCCCCGCCGACGGGGGTGAGCAGGTCGCGGGCCCGGCCACGCAGCGCGATCGCCCCGTCCGGTGCCGGCAGCAGGTCCAGGCTCGTCGTCCGGCGGACCGATCCCGGCCGCCGGGCCGGGAACGCGTCGGTCGGGCCGACCAGCGCCGGGAGCTGCGACATGGGCCTGGTCGCTCAGGACGGCGGCGTCGCGTCGGCCCCGAGTGAGGGGACCTCACCGGGCGGCGGGCCGTCCGGGTCGACCGGACGCTCGCCGGCCGCGGGCACCGCATCGTGGCGGCGGCGCAGGAGCACGGCCCACCGCCCCCGCGGTCCGCGCGCCTCGCCGGCGACCTCGGTCGGGCTCACCTCGGTGCCGGGGTCCTTGACGGCCTGCCCGGCTGCGACGGCGACCGGGCCGATGCCCTCGCCCCGCAGCCGCTCGGGCGGGCGCGGGCCGGTGTCGGTGCCCCAGACCCCGAGGGCGGAGCAGACGCTCGGCAGCAGCGCCGCGGCGGCCCGGGCGTAGCCGGCCGCCGAGGGGTGGAAGCGGTCTTTGCTGAACATCTCGGCCGGGAAGCTCGCGAACTCCGGGCCGAGCAGGTCGCCGAGCGAGACGGTGCGGCCACCGGCCTCGACAACGGCGACGGTCTGCGCCGCCGCGAGGTCACGGCTCCACCGCCGGATGAGCAACCGCAGCGGCTGGGGGACCGGCTCGATCGTCCCGAGGTCGGGACAGGTGCCGACGACGACCTCGCTGCCGAGCGCGCGGGCCCGGCGGACCGTCTGCTCCAGGTGCCGCACCGCCGTGGAGCGCGCGATGCGATGGGTCACGTCGTTGGCGCCGACCATGATGACGACGACGTCGGGCCGCATGACCTCCTCGAGGGCCGTTGCCAGCTGGCGTTCGAGGTCGCCGGACTCTGCCCCGACGACCGCGGCGTTGGTGACGCGGACGGGACGTCCGGTCAGTGCCGAGACACCGGTGGCGATGATCGCCCCGACCGTCTCGGCCCGGCTGTCGGCGCCCAGCCCCGCCGCGGAGGAGTCGCCGAGGACGACGATCTGGTAGGGCGCGCCCGGACCGGCGCCGTAGAGGCCGTCGTCGTCCGGTGCCTGCTCGAGCGGTGTGCCGACGACCCGGCGGGCGATGGCCGCCTCGACCTTGATGACGGCATACCCGAGGGCGCCGATGGCGGCCCCTGCGGCGGCCATGCCCCCGCCGCCGTACGCCGCCGTCGCCGCGATCTTGCGGGCCCGTCGCGCGCGTCCCACGGTCCCCTCCCACACTTGTTTCGGCCGAGGCCAGGACCTCGGGCCGGCCGGTGCCGACGTGGAACCGGACCGCCGCCCAGAGGCGCGCCCGGGTTCCGGTCCACGGTAACGCGCCGATCGAGGCGGTCGCGCCGGAACGAAGGGGGCAGGGGCAGGCAGGGCCCCGGTGGCCCGCCGCGCCCCCAGCCCGCGCGGCCTACCCTGGCGGCATGATGACGCCGGGAGCCACCGCCGCGCTCACCCACACCGTCAGCGCCGCCGACACCGCGCTCGCCGTCGGGTCGGGCGACCTGCCCGTGCTCGGCACCCCCCGGCTCCTCGCCTGGGCCGAGGGGGCGACCTGCGCGGCCGTGGCCGACGCGCTCGGCGACGGGCAGAGCACGGTCGGGGTGCGGGTCGAGCTGCAGCACCTCCTCGCCAGCGGGGTCGGCCGGGTCGTCCGGATCGAGGCGCGGCTGGCGCAGGTCGACGGGCGCCGGCTGCGTTTCGAGGTGACGGCGGCCCACGAGGGGGCGCCGGAGGAGGTCGTGGCGCGGGGTGTCGTCGAGCGGGTCCTCGTCGACGCCGAGCGGTTCCTCTCCCGCCTCGGCGGCTAGGTGTAGGCACCCGCCGGCTCCACCCCCTGCGATTCGAGGTATTCCGACGCCGACCTCGCGTATCGGAATACCTCGACCCGGGGGGCGGCCGGGTCAGATGCCGAGGGTGTTGCGCGGGTATGCCGCGGTGACGTCGGTGACGACGTTGACGAGATAGGGGACGTCGGCGGCGAAGGCGCGATCGAGCGCCGGGCCGATCCGCCCCGGGTCGGTCACCATCTCGCCGGCGCCACCGAGCGCCCGGACGACGGCGTCGTAGGGCGTCGAGGGCGTGAGGTCGGCGATGACGTCGTAGCCGTAGAGCATGTTCATCGGCCCCTTCTCCAGGCCCCAGGCGCCGTTGTTGCCCATGACCATCACGACGGGCAGCCCGTGCCGGACGAGGGTGTCCACGTCCATGAGCGACATCCCGGCGGCGCCGTCCCCGAGAAGGAGGACGACCTGCGAGGACGGGCGGGCGAGCCGGGCGCCGATGGCCGCACCGAGCCCGGCGCCGAGGCACCCGTAGGGGCCCGGGTCGAGCCAGTTGCCGGGCCGCGACGGTTCGACGAACTTGCCGGCGAAGGACACGAAGTCCCCGCCGTCACCGATGACGACGGCGTCCTCGGCCAGCCGCGGGAGCAGCTCCCCGTAGATCCGGGCCGGGTGGACCGGGTCGGCGTCGGCGCGCAGCAGCTCGGCGTCCCTCGCCGCGGCGGCCGCCGCCTTCTCCCGGAGCCCGTCCGCCCATCCGGCGTAGTCGGGCCGCGCCGGCAGCCGGGTGAACGCGTCGAGGACCCCGTCGAGGACGGCGGTGAGGTCGCCGCTGGCGGAGGCCGCGGGCCGGGCATGGCTCGAGACCTGGTCGGGCGTGTCGGCCAGGTGGACGACCTTCGCCTGCGGCGCACCGTCCTTGCCGCCGAAGACGCCATACCCGAGCCGGAAGTCGAGCGGCGTCCCGACGACGACGACGAGGTCGGCGCCACCGAAAGCGGCGCCCCGCGCCTTGGTGACGAGGAGCGGATGCCCCGAGGGGAGCAGGCCGCGCCCCATCCCGTTCGTGATCGTCGGTATGCCGGTCTCCTCGGCGAAGCGCCGCGCCGCTCCCTCCGCCTGGTCGGCCCAGACGTCGGTGCCGAGGACGAGGACCGGGTGGTGCGCCTCCGCGAGCAGGGCGGCGACCGCGGCGAGCGCGTCACCGTCGGGCGCGGGACGCTCCGCGGCGGTGACGAGCGGGTGCTCCACCGTCGAGGGCGTGAACAGATGGTCCATCGGGACGTCGACGAACGCCGGGCCGCGGTGGGCCGAGCCGGCCGCGACGAAGGCCTCGTGGGTGCGTGCGGCGACCTGGTCCGGGGCCGTGGCGGTCGCGGCATACCTGGTGACGGGCGCGACGAGCGGGACGTGGTCGATCTCCTGGAGGCTGCCGCTACCCCATCGCCAGGCCGGCGCCCGCCCACCGAAGACGACGAGCGGGGCACCGGAGAAGTGGGCCTGCGCGATCGCAGAGACGCCGTTCGTCACGCCCGGGCCGGCGGTGAGGACGGCCATCCCCGGGCGGCGGGTCAGCTTGCCGGTCGCCTCCGCGGCGAAGGTGGCCGTCTGCTCATGCCGCACGTCGAGCAGCCGCATCGGCGGCTCGGCCTTGACGGCGGCGTCGTACAGGGGGAAGACGTGGGCTCCGGAGAGGGTGAACATCGTCCCGACCCCGTGAGCGCGGGCCACACGGACGGCGTGGACGCCGCCGTGCCCCTCGACCGAGCCGCCGCCCCCGCCTCCGCTGCCCCGGCCCCCGGCATCGGGGCTCGCGGCGGGCTGGGTCGGGGTCGTGGCGTCCTCGCTCATCTGTCGGAGGCTACCCCCGGCCCGCGGATGCCCGCGACGAAGGATGCGAGGATGGCCGAATGTCATATGCCGAGCACGTCGTCGACCTCGTGGGGAACACCCCGCTGGTCCGGCTCTCCCGCGTCGCCACCGGGGTCGGGGCCACCGTCCTGGCCAAGGTGGAGTACCTCAACCCGGGCGGGTCCGTCAAGGACCGGATCGCCCTGACGATGATCGACGCCGCCGAGGAGGCCGGACAGCTCCGACCCGGCGGGACGATCGTCGAGCCGACCTCCGGCAACACCGGCGTGGGCCTGGCGATCGTGGCCCAGCGCCGCGGCTACCAGTGCATCTTCGTCTGCCCCGACAAGGTCTCGGAGGACAAGCGCAACGTCCTGCGCGCGTACGGCGCCGAGGTCGTCGTCTGCCCGACCGCCGTCCCGCCGGAGCACCCGGACTCCTACTACTCCGTCTCCGACCGGCTCGTCGCCGAGATCGGCGGGGCCTGGAAGCCGGACCAGTACTCCAACCCCGGCGGCCCGGCCTCCCACTACGCGAGCACCGGTCCTGAGGTGTGGCGCGACACCGACGAGCGGATCACCCACTTCGTGGCGGGCATCGGCACCGGCGGGACGATCAGCGGTGCCGGCCGCTACCTGCGCGAGGTGAGCGCCGAGCGCCCCGGCGGCCGGGTCCGGATCGTCGGCGCCGACCCCGAGGGCTCGGTGTACTCCGGCGGCAGCGGCCGCCCCTATCTCGTCGAGGGCGTCGGCGAGGACTTCTGGCCCAGCGCCTACGACCCGAGCGTCGTCGACGACGTCGTCGCGGTCACCGACGCCGAGTCCTTCGAGATGACCCGGCGCCTCGCCCGCGAGGAGGGCCTGCTCGTCGGCGGCTCGAGCGGCATGGCCGTCGTCGCCGCGCTCAAGGTCGCCGCGGACCTGCCCGAGGACGCCGTCGTCGTCGTCCTCCTCCCGGACGGAGGGCGGGGCTACCTCTCGAAGATCTTCAACGACGAATGGATGGCGTCCTACGGCTTCGTCCGCCACAACGGGGACCGGACGGTCGGGGACATCCTCCACGTCAAGGGCGGCGACCTGCCCGACCTCGTCCACACCCACCCGACCGAGACGGTCCGGGACGCCATCGAGATCCTCCGCGAGTACGCCGTCTCGCAGATGCCGGTCGTCAAGGCCGAGCCGCCCGTCGTCCTCGGCGAGGTCGCCGGGTCGGTCGGCGAGCGCCACCTGCTCGACCTGCTCTTCACCGGGCGCGCCCGGCTCGCCGACCCCGTCGAGAAGCACATGGCCCCCGGTCTGCCGCTCGTCGGCGCCGGCGAGCCGGTGTCCTCGGCGCGCAAGGCCCTCGTCGACTCCGACGCGATCCTCGTCGTCGAGGACGGCAAGCCCGCCGGAGTGCTGACCCGCGCGGATCTGCTCGGCTTCCTCGCCGACTGAGCGGGCCGGACGCCGGAGGCCGCGATGGCACAGCGATGGGAGTCGCCGGTCGAGAAGGCGATCCGCGAGGCCCAGGAGCGCGGCGAGTTCGACGGACTGCCGGGCGCCGGGAAGCCGCTCGGCGATCTCGGCAGCCCGGACGACGCGATGTGGTGAGTCCGGCGCTACGCCGAGGGCGAGCAGTTCGACCTCAGCGCCGCGAGGCCGCCGCTCCTCGCCCCGACCGTCGACGTCGAGGACGCTGGTGCGGTGGTGGCGCCGCACCCGCTCCCGCGCGGGTCCTCCGGCCGGCGGGGACCGGTGGTGTAAACGGTTGTGCACGACATCACGGCGCGGGTTGCTTGTCCCGGGGGTCGCCACGGGCCAGGGTTGATGGTGTGAGGCGCGGCCCCGGGGCAGCGGGGGTCGCCATCCGGGCGTCATCCGACGAGGTCGAGCTCTCCACGAGGCCACCGGCGCTGCCGGTCGCCCCGGCATGGGAGGAGCCGTCATGGCCCTGTCCGAGCACGAGCTGCGTGAGCTGAGTGCGGATTCCGTCGTCGACGCCCGGGGGATAGGGTGTCCCGGGCCGTTCGTGGCCGCCAAGAAGATCCTCGGCTCGGTGCCGAGGGGTGGCGTCATGGAGATCCAGTCCTCCGACCCCGGCACCCTCGTCGACCTGCCCGAGTGGCTGACGGCCGTCGGTCATACCTACCTCGGGCACGTCGACGAGCCGGGCTACGTCCGGATCTTCCTCCGCAAGGCGGGCTGACCGCGCCGTGCGCGGGGGCGGCATACTCCAGCGGTAGGCCGCCTGCCGAGGTCGAGGTCGACGCCGCGCTCGTGCGCACCCTGCTCGCTGCCGCTCCTGGCCCCCCGGCTCCCGGTGGCCACCCCCGCACCGGTGCTCGTCGGTGACCGAGCGCCGCCGGTATGCCGTTCCCGCACCCGCTCAACCTCCTCGTCGATGGGGACCCGGGGCGTGGTGCGGCGACTGCGTGGCCGGCCATGGGTGGGGCAGCAGCCGGCCGGTCCGGCCCGTGGGCGGGGGTGGAGGCGGCGGCGCGCACCGGCATACCGTCTCGGCATGGCGACCTATACCCACGGGCACCCGCCGAGCGTCGTCCACGCCCATGCGGTCCGGACCGCGGCGACGTCGTGCGGCTACCTCCTGCCGCACCTCGCGGCGGGGATGAGCCTGCTCGACGTCGGCTGTGGGCCCGGTTCGGTCACCCTCGACCTCGCCTCGGCGCTCGGTCCGGACGGAGTCGTCGTCGGGGTCGACTCGGCGGCGGTCGCCATCGAGAAGGCCACCGAGGCGGCGGCGGCCCGCGGGGAGGAGAGGACCCGGTTCGAGACCGCCGACGCGCTGGCCCTGCCCTTCGCCGACGCGAGCTTCGACGTCGTCCACGCCCACCAGGTGCTCCAGCACGTCGCCGAGCCGGTCGCCGTGCTGCGCGAGATGGCGCGGGTATGCCGCCCCGGTGGCCTCGTCGCCGTGCGCGACGTCGACTTCGGCGCGACGACGTGGTGGCCGAAGACGCCGGCGATCGCCCGATGGCTCAAGCTCTACACGACGCTGGCGCGGGCCAACGGCGGGGAGCCCAACGCCGGTCGGCGGCTCGTCGGCTGGGCCCGGGAGGCGGGGCTCGTCGACATCGCCGAGAGCGCCTCGGCGTGGACGTATGCCACCGACGAGGAACGGGGCTGGCTCGCGCGCTCGTGGGCGGACCGGCTCCACGAGTCGCTGCGCGCCCCGGCGCTCGCCCTCGGCTGGGCCGCCGACGACGTCGAGGAGATCGCCTCGGGGTGGATCGACTGGGCGAGCGAGCCGGGCGGTTGGTTCGGCTACCTGCACGCCGAGGTGCTGGGACGCACTCCGTCCTGACGGTCCGCACCGGTTCACGTGCGGAGGGGGCCGGGCGGTGTGGGTTGTGGCATACCCGCTCCTGGCCTCCCGGGGGAGACGGGGAGGGGGCGGGTGGGTTACGCTTGCGTAGGTTACTTATCGGTACGCCAAGGGAGGCGCCGTGGCCACCGACCGCACCCGCACGGTGACACTGCACGGTCATGCGTATGCCTTCCTCGACGCCGGCGCCGGGCCCGCCGTGCTGTTCATCCACGGGCTCGCCAGCTCGAGCCGGAGCTGGGGGCGCCTGGTCGACACCCTCGCCGACGAGTACCGGATCATCGCGCCGGACCTGCACGGGCACGGCGAGTCCGCCAAGCCGATGGGCGACTACTCCCTCGGCGCACACGCCGCCACCCTGCGCGACCTGCTCGACCGACTCGAGATCGGCACCGTCACCCTCGTCGGTCACTCGCTCGGCGGCGGCATCGCCATGGAGTTCTACTACCTCTTCCCCGAGCGGGTCTCCGGGCTCGTCCTCGTCGCCAGCGGCGGCCTGGGCCGCGCGGTCAACCCCCTGTTGCGCGCCGCGACGCTGCCCGGTGCGGAGTGGGTGCTGCCGGTCATCGCCTCCGGCTGGGTCCGCAGGCGGGCCGAGGCGGTGGGTCGCTCGCTGACCCGGACCGGCTGGCGGCCGGGTCGGGACATCACCGAGGCGTGGCGCTCCTTCGCCTCGCTCGCCGACGCCGAGAGCCGCCGGGCCTTCCTCGCGACGACGCGTTCGGTCATCGACCCCGGGGGCCAGACCGTCACGGCCCACGCGCACCTGCCCGCGAGCGTCGACATCCCCACCCTCGTCGTGTGGGGGACCAGCGACCGGATGATCCCGACCTGGCACGCGGCGACCGCGCACGAGTCGTTCCCCGGCTGCCGTGTCGAGCTGTTCGAGGGTGCCGGGCACTTCCCGCACCTGGACGACCCCGATCGGTTCGCCGAGGTGCTGCGGGACTTCCTCGCCGGCGGGGCGGCCCGAGCGGACCGCCCGGGCCGCGCTCTCGGCTGAGGGGCCCGCAGGCCGGCTGCTACCCGACGATCGCCGTCATCCGAACGGAGACGAGCACCCCGGGCAGCTCGGGACCGTCCCGGGCGACGCGGCGGGTCGGCGGGTCGGCCGGGACGTCGGGAAATGCGCGGCGTAGGCCTCGTTCAGACCGGCCACGTCGTCCGGGTGGCTGACGAGCACTCCCACCTCGACGATGCCGTCGGGAGTCCCGCCGCCCGACCCGGACGGCCTGCGCGAACAGCGGCGACTGCGGCGCGTCCGCGGTGGTGATGCTCTGACGAGCCATTGCCGACCTCCTGCGAGGGCGTGACCTCTTGGTGCCGAGCGATTGTGCTCGCAGGCGCGGCCCGTGACCAGAGCGGATGGGTGATCGGGCCTCTCCAGTGGGCGGCCGCTCAGGAGCTGTGAAGCCAGGCGCATAGGCGGGTCCCGGATCACTCCGCCGGTGTCGCAGGGGTCGGCTTCGCCACGGGTCTGTCCGCCGGCCGGGCATCGGTATTGACAGGACTGATGCAATATCGCAGTATTTTGCTACGAGATCGTATCAGTTACCGATGACGCTGCCACCCCGGACCCAGGAGATGCCATGGCACCCACACCCGCCGAACGGCTCGCATCGCGGCAGCCCGTCCACCTCATTCCCGGCGAGCCGAGGGTCGCAGTCCTCGAGCGTGCAATGCGGCGCCTGGCGTCCTGGCGGGTCTGGCTCGTCAGCGCGACCCTCTTCGGAGTGTTCGCCGGGGCGTTCTTCGGCACGTCCGCCCACTTCGCCATTCGCACGGTCGAAGCGATCTGCGGTCAGGCTCCGCCCGACGTCCGGTTCACCTCGAGTGCCGCCGAGGTGCGCGGCTTCCTGGATGCGTGCGGTGTCGTGGGGCGAGAGGCCTACCAGTCGATGCAGGTGGCTGACCTGTTCTACCCGCTGGTGTTCGCCGTGTTCATGGCCAGCTCACTGGCACTGGTGCTCTCCCGCCTGGCGCCCGGTCGCCCATCCCTGGTGGCCCTGGCAGTACTGCCGCTGGTCGCGAGCGCCTTCGACTACCTCGAGAACGTCTGTGCGTGGATGGCGCTGTTCGCCTTCCCCGCTGCCGCTGCCACCGACTCCTTGCTCGGCCTGGCGTCCGCGGCCAAGAGCGCCACCTCCTGGGTGTCCGGCGCCCTGCTCCTGGGTTCCCTCGGCGCGCTCGTGGTGGCCACGGTCCGTCGTCGGGTCGGACCCCGTTCCGTCCCGGCCCACGACCGGGACCAGGTGCGCTGATGCCACGGCCGGCCGAGCGGCCCTCCAGCAGCGGTCGGACGACCGGGGAACCCACCCCTCACATCGACCCCCGGTTGGGCAACCTGCTCTTCGACGTCTGGCTGGTGTCACGAGCCACCACGGCCCTGATCGACGATGCCGTTCGCGCGTCTGGGCTGGACGCCGACGAGTTCGCGATCTACTCGATGCTGGCATCGACGCAGGGCATGACTCCCACCGAGCTGGCCCACTGGATGGCCGCACCGGCCACCACAGTGTCGAGCTACGTCAAACGCTTCGAGCATCGCGGGCACGCCACTCGCACACCCCATCCGCACGATCGCCGCTCCTACCGCGTGCAGCTGACCGACGCCGGTCGCGCCGCCCACCTTGCCGCCGGGGAGCTCTTCCAGCCCGCGCTCGACGAGGTGACCCGGCGAGTGGGCCGCGGAGTCGCCGACACCCATCGGCGGCTCCGGACACTGCACCAAGTCGTCTCATCCGCCGCCGACGGCTGACGGCATCCCGGAGACGCGACCGACCGAAGACCCGGCAGGCGGCCACAGGTCCGAACCGGCTGCGGGCCGGGGATGTTCGCACTTCCGGCAGCGCCGTTCTGCCCTCGTTCGGGGTGTCGAGATGTGCTTCGGCGCGCCTCGTGACGCCGTGGAGGTGGTCGCGGGCCATGACGAAGTCGGCGCGGACGACGCCGAGGAGGCCGACCGCGCTGAACCACCATGGGCTCGTGGCCCAGCGTGATCTGAAGTGGTAGCGGGCGCGTTGGCCATCGTCGAGGGGGGTGAGGACGAAGGCCCACGTCCAGTCAGGCTGGGCACGCCGTCGCCAGCTCCTCGGGAGGTGACTGTTGGAGCGGAGGACCGACGCGCGTTCCCGGCCCGGGTCCGTCACGCAGAGGCTGCATTCGGTCTCTGGGGGACCGTTCGGGATGAATGTGCCAGGGCCGACGTTGACCGTGCGCGCGCGTCCCTGGGTGCGGCATGGATCGGGCACTGAGCGACTCTGCTTCATCTGTGATCGAAGAGGTCGGCAGACCTGGTGAGGGGGCGTTGGTACGGACGCGCCGAAGCGGCACGTTTCGCCCTCTTGAACTCCTCGATGGCGCCACCCGGGCCTCCGGGCCGAAAGAAGCCAACCACCGCACAGTCGCCACGCGCCTTCACGATCATCAACGAGGACCTCGCGTGGTTCACCTAGAGAATCTCCTGCCGATCGGCGCCCCAGAGGGGCAAGATCGGCTTCGCTGCTCGTGCTCGAGGTAGCCCTCCGCCAGTGCGGGTCGTAGTGCGCCACAGCCAGGGTCCGCTTCTCGATACCGCCGAGAAGTTCCACTGTGGTCACATCTGGCCGACGGGCCCACGCCGGGTCGCTGCCGGTCCCCCTCCGCTCCTCGGTTGTGGGTCGTCGGCTCGCGGCGGTGTGGGGCAGTTGTCGCTGCGGACCGGCGGGTTCACCGGCATCGTGGCGCGCCGCCCTGCCGGATGCGTGCAGCGATGTCCGCGACGTCGTCGAGGCGCCCGGAGGCGATGTCGATGACGAGCGTGTATGCATGGTCGTTGGTCAGGGTGATTCGGTAGCCGTTGAGCCCCAGGAACGCAATCGTCGCGGCAAGGGCCAGGCGCTTGTTGCCGTCGACCAGCGCATGGTTGCGGGCGAGGGAGTGCAGGAGCGCGGCGGCCTTCGCTTCGAGGCTCTCGTAGGCGTCAGCCCCGAATGCGGTCGCCTGGGGGCGTGCCGACGCCGACTCCAGCAACCCGTGGTCGCTCACGAGCACCTCTGGGCCGAGGGCCCGCCCGGCGACATGCAGCAGCTCGGGCAGGGTCAGGTAGATCACTGGCCGAGCCGCTCCAAGGCCTCGACGTAGCGCGGCAGCTCCTCGTCGAGGACCTGGTCGAGCAGCTCGGCCCTGCTGTGGCTCTCCACGTACTCCCGCACGGCCTGCCGGGCCACGTCCTGCATCGAGCGAGACTCGAGCTGGGCGCGGCGGCGGAGTGCCTCGGTCTCGTCTTCGGTCAGTCGCAGGGTCATCGCCATGACGGGATGGTATCGCTGATGACACCGTCGGCTGGATGTGTTGGGTGTGCACGCGGGCTGGGCGAACTCACCCACCCGAGACTGCGTCCGCAGGCGGTGAGGTGCAGCACCTTTGGCGTGAGAGCCCGAGCGAGGTTCGTCAGGCACGTTGTGCCCGGTAGAGATCACGCAGCAGCCCGCTCTCACCGCCGTGGTGCATCGTCTCGCGCGAGACGTGGGGCACCAGTGCTGCCAGGGGCTCTTGCGCGAACCAGCCGCCGAACGGGCCGATGGGCGCGAGCAGGCCAGCGTCGCCGAGGCGGACCAGTCCGTCACGCCATCGCTCCCACCCCTCGTGGAGGAGCGCGATTGCCGCTGCGGCCGAGCCGGGGATCGGCGGGGTGAAGCGAGGATCGTTGAACGACTCGGCGTCCGGAACATCGGTGTCACCGAAGAAGGCGTTGGCCCACGGACCAGCAGTCCGGGGCCGTCCCGGAAGGGCTCCTCGTCCTCGAGTCCCTCGAGCCTGGGGAACAAGTGCGTCCTCAAGTAGAAGTCGAGCTGACCAAGAAGCACCCCCGTGACGGCGTCCACCCTGCGAGCCTACGGTCGCGACAACCGTGAGCATGTTGCCCAGACCGCTCCACACGAAGGACGGCCCTCGGCCTGGAGACGCCCGTCTGGCGGCGATGTGGGGGAGGCGGACTCAGAGGTGGCGTCAAGGGCGAGTCGCACCTCACACCGGATGTGTGGCACCAGGCGGGAACCTTAAGGGGTCGAATGCCGTCAACCGAGCATGCGAATCCTCCGAGGTGGTGCGACATTCGTGGTGGGGCTGGCGCTCGCGTTCGGGTGCGTGGCCTGTGGCGGTGTTCAGGGCGCGGGGGGGAACTCCGCTGGGTCCTGTGTCGCGCCGTATCTGAACGACCAACCTCCGGACGGCGTCGTGGGTGGCCCGGCGCCGACCGTGAGCCCCGGAGGCACCCTCACCGTCTACGGCCATTGGTACACCAGCACCTGCAACGACACCGGCCAGCATGCCCCGCTCAAGGCGCTCGCTCCGGTGCATCTCACTGTCACTCTGCCTGGCGGTGCCGTCGAGGAGCTGGGCGAGTTCCACCCTCAAGGCAACGACATGGGCTTCTCCACGACGGTGCGCATCCCCGTCGGGACGCCAGCCGGGCCGGCCGACATCCACGACGACCGCGCTCCCGAAGCCCACTTCCAGTTCGCGATCGGGAACTAGGCCCCGCCGCGCTCTGGGCGAGGCTTAGGGGAACGGGCGGCGAAGAGGGCCACCTGCGCTCGCGGCCGCCGCCGTTGCCGCCAACTGCTGCTTGCGCCGAGTGGCCACCCAGACGTACGCTTTTCTGTACAGGAGGTCTCCGTGAAGACGATGAGCTACACCGAGTCCCGCGCCCGGTACGCCGAGGTGCTCGACGGTGTGACGAACGACCGCGAGGAAGTCGTCATCACCCGGGCCGGCCACGACCCCGTTGTGATCGTCTCGCTCGATGACTACGAGTCCATCAAGGAGATCGCCTACCTCATGCGCTCACCCGCCAACGCCCGACGCCTGCTCGACGCGATGGAGCGACTCGAGTCCGGCCGCGGCGAGACCCACGAGCCGCTCGAAACCGACTGACGTGCAGCTCGTCTGGGACGAGAACGCCTGGCAGGACTACCTGTGGTGGCAGGCGCAGGACCGGAAAGTCCTCAAGCGGATCAACACCCTCCTGGCCGACATCCGCCGCAACGGCAACGAGGGCATCGGCAAGCCCGAGGCCCTCAAGCACGACTTTGCCGGCTACTGGTCGCGACGCATCACCGACGAGCACCGCCTGGTCTACAAGATCGTCGGCGACGAGGTCCGCATCGCGGCCTGCCGCTACCACTACGGGTAGGCACTCGACGCCGAGTCGCCCCCCCGTCATCCCGCCCGACTCTCGGCGGTGTGCAGCAGGTCTCGTCGACGGCTACCTGTCGTTGTCGACGATGCAGAACAGCGTTCCGACGGGGTCGGCGAGCACGACGAAGTCGGCGTCGTCGGGATAGTCCCAATCGACCCGTGTAGCGCCCAGAGCAATGAGGCGGTCAACCTCCGCGAGCTGCTCTTCTGCGCTGTCGACCCAGAGGTCCAGATGGGTCCGGTCGTCTTCGTCCAGGTGCAGGCGAGGGCCAGTTCCGACCTGGGGAGCCAAGAACGCCGGGTTGTGCGGATGCCTCGAGTAGCCCAGCGCAGCGGACCAGAACCCGCCGGCCACCTCGACGTCCCGGACGTTCATCACCACGGCCCCGAGTCGCACCATGCCCGGAACCCTCGCACACGCACCATCGGTGCGACAACGCCGCACCGGCATTCCGAGGAGGTCGATCTCCCAGAGTGGCCACCGCGTCCGGTCCAACGCCGTGTTGGGCGGTCGGCTGGCGGCCGTGTGGGCACTCTCTGCGGCCGTGCGCACGCTGTTGAGGGGCGACCCGGCTCTGCTGCTCTCCAGGCGTGGCCCATCGGCGTGCCACGCTCCCGGCATTCACCATCGAGCCGTCCGGTCCGGCTCGACCCAGGCGCGGTCACGACGCGAGGCGGATGCCGTGTGCGGAGGCCAAGACGGACGCGGCAACCTCCTCGGGGCGGTCGAAGGGCAGGCCGTGTCGGCCCCCGGTGATATGCCGGACCCGGAGGTGCGGCGTGCCCTCCCGCAGCTCCGCCGCCACAGCGGGGGGTGACCACGGTCCTGTCGCCGATCACGAGCAGAGTTGGCACCTCGATCGCGGCGACCAGGTCACGGTAGGGCGGGTTGGGTGGTCGCAGGATGTCGATGGCGGCCGGGCTGGTGTCGATCCGCGCCTGGACCTGCAGCTCCACGAGCTCTGGGGAGCGTCGCGGGTGTCGGGACAGTGCCTCCTCAAGGAGTGCGGCGCGCCCGCGGCTCAGGGCGTCCGTGTGGTGGGCCGCGACATCGCTCTCATGGACCTCGTGCTGCCGCTCGGGGCTGAGAAAGGTGGGGTCGACGAGCACCAGGCCGGCCAGCAGGTGTCCGGCTCTGGCGGCAACCAGCGCCGCGGTCATCCCGCCCATCGAGTGACCGACGAGCAGCGGAGCGTCCACGTGGCACCGGCACCCATCAAGCCGTGGAGCAGCAGGGCCGGGGGCCTGTCCCGCCTGGTACGCAGATAGCCGACCGTCACGTCCTTCACATCCGCGATGAAACTCGGCCAGGAGTACATGGTGCCAACGTAGCGGTGGCCCGGCTCACCTCGCCCTTGCCGGGCGGCCAACCGGGGCCGGCCAGCCGCCCGCCCACACAGCCTGCCAGTCGCTTCGGGCGAGCGTCTCGCGACGGTAATGGCCACACGCGGTGGATCAGGCGACGTCGTTGAGGGGGCGCACTTTGGGGGAGCCGGTGGCCCGTTCCGCGGCCAGGTCGTAGGCGGTCTGCATTGCCAGCCAGGCGCGTGCGGTCCCGACTCCGGCCTCCTCCAGGCGCACGGCGAGGTTCGGGCTGATCCGGGCGTGGCCGTGCAGCACCCGGCTGAGCGCCACCCGGGAGATCCCCAGGCGCGACGCGGCCTCACTCACGCCGAGGCCGAGGTCGGCCAGGACGTCCTCGCGCAGGATCTCTCCGGGATGCACCGGGGTCTTCATCGCCATGGTCCTCACCCTTTCCTTCAGTGGTAGTCCTGGTAGTCCACGAGCTCGACGTCGTTGTCGACGAAGCGGAACGTCACCCGCCAGTTGCCGTTGAACCCAGATCGACCAGTGGCCGGCCAGGTCGCCCTTGAGCCGGTGCATGCGAAACGAGGGAATCGACAGATCCTCCGGCGCCTGGGCCACGTCCAGCGCCGACAGGATCCGCAACAGCTTCGCGACGTGCCCGGCTTGCACGCCCTTCTTCGACCCGTCCCGGTACAGCCGTTCCAGGCCCTTGTGCCGGAAGCTGACGATCACAACCAACAGCGTATCGCGTAGCGTTACGCGATACAAGCGCCCCCGCCTGCGGCTGCCGCGACGGGCGCAGGTCAGCCGCGGCGCGGGGGCCTGATAGGCGGCGTAGCCTCCGTCATGGCCGGCGCGGCGGAGCGGCAGGCGGCGCGCTCGGTGGTCGCCGAGTACCACCAGGCCCAGCTCGCGGTCCTCGTGGGCCGCGTCGCGGAGGCCATGGACCGGTACCGCGCCGGCGAGCTCGACCCCTTCGACGTCGACCGCGTCCTCTTCCAGTACTCCCGGGCGGCGAAGGAGCTGTGGACGTTCTGCAACTACCACCCCATCGAGTCCGCGGCGTCGGCCATCCGGGAACAGCCGCCGGACGACTGGTGGGAACGCGGCGCCCCAAGAAAGCGATAGCAGCTCACCCAAACTCCCTGCAGTCATCACACTCGCTGGCCAATGGGCGCCCGTCTGGCGGCGGTAGGACCCGGCCGCGTCAGCCGGAAGCTATACGCGGCGATGGGGGCATGTCGTGCCGGAGAGGGTCAATATGGGGGTGCGTGGCTCAGGGCCGGCGCGCAGGGGCGCTGAAATGTATAATTCAGCGGTTAGGGCGTACCGTTGAGGGCATGAGTGAGATCACCGTGAGCGCCGCCCGGGCCCGACTGGCCGATGTCGTCGACTCCGCCCGCGTCGGGCACGACCCCGTCTACCTGACCCGTCGTGGCCAGCGGGTGGCTGCCGTGATCGACGCCGAGGACCTGGACCGGCTGATCGCCGCCGCGGAAGAGCTGGCCGACATCGAGACCGCCGCCACGGCCCGCGCCGAGATGGCGGACGGCGAGCCGGCGATCCCGTGGGAGCAGGTCAAGGCCGACCTCGGCCTGGCATGACCTACCGGATCCAGGTCGCCCCCGCCGCGGTGCGTCAGCTCCGCAACCTGGACCCCGCCGCGCGGCGTCGCGTCCAGGCGGCCATCGAGCTGCTTGCTGACCAGCCGCGCCCGAGTGGTGCCAAGACGCTGCTCGGTGGGGACGGGGAGTGGCGGGTCCGCACGGGCGACTACCGCATCGTCTACGAGGTCCGCGACGAGGTTCTCCTCGTCCTTGTTGTCGCCGTCGGGCATCGGCGGGAGATCTACCAGCGCCGCTGAAATGCCCCCGCCCCACCGCCCTGGGCACGTCGACAGTCGGCGAAGAGCGTCGCGGTCTGTTGGCACGACGGTGGTGCGGTCGAGGGGCGGCCGGCCCGACGAGGCAAGACAAACACCAGCCAGGCAAGACAACGAAAGTCTTGCGAAGGTGGTGTTTCCACCCTCGGGCGGGAAAGCTGTGACGGCGGAGACGCCGGCAGTGGGCGAAGTGACCCACCGTCGAAGAGCGCCGACGGAACTGGGGGTGGTCTCCTCGAGCGTCGCGGGTGAGGTGGTCGTGCAGCCCCGCTACCCGGGAGTCCGAGGGTCGTTGATTGGCCACGGTGGTACTGCGGCGCAGGCGGCGGGTGGGACCACCGCCACTCGCCGGGCCGCGGTCATGGCGACGGCGTCCTCTCACCTGCGTCGAGGTGGTCGGCGGACGAGCGCAGCAGGACGGCGAAGACGACCAGTAGTGCACTGGTGAACCATCCGGCGAACGGGGGCGGGACCGACACCCAGATGAGGAAGGTGAGGCCGGGCACGACCAGCGCCACAGAAAGGAAGGCGAACATCCGCATCCCGTAGAGAAAGACGAAGGGCGGGTAGTGCGCGCCGACGACCTCCATGCTTCCGGGGAGGAAGAGCTCACCGCGGCCAGCCAGGAGGGCCACGACCACCAGGAGGCCGATGGGCACGGTGAAGGCGACCTGCATGGCCAGGGCCGCCATGGGGTGCCCGGACGGCAGCGACGCCGGACGTCCCGCGAGTCGGATGACCAGACAGGTCAGCGGGAAGATCACGGTCCCCCCGAGGAGGAGGACGAGGACCGAGCTACCGGTGTCGACCCACTGGGCCGCAGCCGCCGCAGCCAGCCATACCACCGCGGAGACCGGCTGGCCGTGGAAGCCGCCGGCATAGACGCGGCGCACGTCGCGTTGGGCCTCGACGATCGACACATGGCCCCATCCCTCCCGCTGCGCCGGAACCCTCCGGAACCCTCCGGGCGCGGCGCCCGCCCGCGCCCAGGGCGAGCAGGGCGGCGGCCAGCACCCCCGTGGCGGCACCGAAGGCGGCACCCAGCGCCACGCCGGCTCCACCGGCCGCGAGCACCCCAGGGTGGCGCCCGCTCCGGCCAGGATCCCGATGAGTCCACCCGCCCACGCGCGGCGCTGTGGCACGCCACCTGTCGAACGGTCGATCGTCATGGCCTCGCCCCGTTCGGTACGACACAGCGTTCCTCTCCCGGTCCCTCTTCATCGACCGGACCCACCGAGGCCGCACGCCGGGCCGTCGACGGGCCCCGGCGGCGGATGGGCAGCCGGTCACCGATCAGGTCACCCCGTGCAATGACGCCGGACCCGACGATCACGGCCCCCGCCAGGAGTCCGGCGGTCGCGACCGGCAGCAGGACGAAGGTGAACGCCAGGAGCAGCGTCAGGACCGGGAACGAGACGATCCGGGCGAAGGGGTCCCCGCCGTGGGGCTGTGGGGCCACGCTCGTCCGGTGTCCGACCTGCGCGCTGCCGGAGACCTGCTGGATCCCTCCGACGTGACGCGGCACGCCACCGATCTGCGCTCCGGATTCCACGGTGACCGTCCCGGCGAGCTGGATCACGTCGGTGTGGGCGCCGGCGACGACCAGGGCTCCCCGCTGCCGTTGGGCTCGCGGAAGCCGGTCATCGTCCTGGCATCACGTCGAACGCGACGCCGTCGACGGCGGTCGTGACCGCATCGCGTTTCGCCCGGCGGCGAGCCTCGATCATCAGGCCTCCCTCGAGGTCGGCCGATGTGTCCTTCCTCAATGCCCGGGGGGAAAGAGCCTGGGCGCCCGTCGCGTCCGCCCAACCTCACCCGTCTTCCACGGTTCCGACCGCGTCGGGGCCTGTCAACGTCGGCGGCGGGGTCGGTGAGGTGACCTTTCTCGCACGCAGGGATGGCGCGGACCCTCGGCCCGCCGGCGCTCAGCTGCGGTGTTGGAGTCGTCAGTATCACGGACTTTCGCCGCGGGCTGTCGCACTTTCCGTCCAGATCGGGACATCCGGGCTGATGCGTATCTCACATCTCGTCTGTGAGGCAGGGGACAGCCGATCCTGACGAGGGGGAGGACGATGTCGATGTCCGTTGGGAGGGCAGCGGTGCTGGGTCGGGTGGCACAGTTCACCGCGCCGGCTCGCGCGGTGGCGACGCCTTGACGCGCCGATCCGGCTGCACGCCCTCCGAGACAGAGGCTGTCGCACAACGTGCCGTCGTCCGGTGCCGCGTGCAGATGGAGCGGCTATGACAACTGTTCGTCCCCACGATCTTCCGCGAGCTCGAGCGACCGGCAAGGCATCCACCGCTTCGCGCTGGTCGCCTCTGGCCCTCGCCCTCACCATGATCGGCGCGGGCGCGATCGCGGTCGCCCTGCTCGGCCCGCTCGGGACCGGCACCATCGAGTACCACGCATCCGCCGCAGCCGTGGACCAGCTCCGCGGCGGCGACATCGCAGGCCTGCTGCTCGTCGGTCCGGTGAGCGTGGCTGCGGCGTGGCTCGTCATGCGCCGGCGGCCGGGTGCCGAGGCCCTTGCCCTGGCCCCGGCCTCATACGGGTTGTACCTCTACACCCAGCTCGCGATCAGCGGTGACCTCGCTCAGTACGGTGGCAACAGCGAGCGGTGGTTCGTGCTCTTCTGGGCCCTGATCACCCTGTGCGGCGCGGTGCTGGTGGTTGCCGGGCACCGGCTGTTCCACGTGGCTGCACCGAAGGCACGCTCCACGTTGCAGCACATCACCGGCTGGTACCTCCTGGGCGTCGCGGTGTTCCTCGCCGTCGGCCTGCACCTCCCCGGCTTGGCCGACGCGTGGCGCGCGGCTCCGACGAGCCAGGAATACCTGGATGACCCGGTCGTCTTCTGGGTCGTCAAGGTCATGGATCTGGGGTACGTCGTGCCGGTCGTCCTCGCCATCGGCATCGGCCTGCTGCGCAACCGCCCGTGGGCGCGGCGTCTCCTGGCGCCGGTTGTCGGGTGGTCCGCGCTCCTGGGCTGCTCCGTTGCCGGGATGGGCCTGACCATGCTCATCACCGACGCGCCCGGCGCCTCGGTCGTACTGGCCAGCGGGTTCGTCCTGGCCGCCACGCTCGCCCTCGCCCTCGCCGGCGTGGCGTACCGGCCCATCCTGCAGGCCCCACCACGCGCGCAGGTGCCGCCCTCGCCTTCGCCGACGGGGTCTTCGGCCACCACCTGACCGTGGCCGGCTCATGCCGCTGCCACGCGCCGGGCGGTCGTCCCCTGACGTCAGTGATGGCTCGGCCCCGCACGCCCACGACAACAGGTCGACGGCGGTGGCGCCCGTCGGCCGCTGGGCCCGACCGGTGCGGCTCAGCCCTGCGGCGGCGCGACGTCGGTCTGGGCGGGCAGGCTCGCGACGCCGACCGGGCAGGTGAGCCCGTTCGGGCCGTGGTTGCAGTAGCCGTTCGGATTCTTGTGCAGGTACTGCTGGTGGTAGTCCTCGGCATACCAGAACGGGCCCGCGTCCTGCGCCCCGGCGAGCTCGGTCGTGATCGTCCCGCGGCCGGCCCGGGTCAGCTCGGTCTGGAAGGCGGCGAAGGTCGCCCGGGCGGCCCGCTCCTGCTCCCGTGTCGTCCAGTAGATCGCCGACCGGTATGCCGTGCCGATGTCGTTGCCCTGCCGGTTGCCCTGGGTCGGATCGTGGTTCTCCCAGAAGGCCTTGAGGAGCAGCTGCGGCGAGGTCTTCGCCGGGTCGTAGGCGACCAGGACCGTCTCGGCGTGCCCGGTCAGCCCGGTCGTCGACTCCTCGTAGGTCGGATGCGGCGTGTAGCCGCCCATGTAGCCGACCGCCGTCGTCACGACGCCGGGCAGTCGCCAGAAGATCCGCTCCGACCCCCAGAAGCAGCCCATGGCGACGTAGAGCACCTCGGTCCCCTCGGGCCAGGGGCCCTCGAGCGGCGTGCCGAGCACCTCGTGGGTCTCGGGCACCCGGAAGATCCGGTGGTCCCGGCCGGCGAGGGCCTGCTCGGCGGTGGGCATGGTCGTCGTGGCGCGCGATCCGAACAGCATGTCCCCCTCAACTCCCCGCGCGGACCCGGTGTTCCGCACGTCACCCGGTAGGGACCGCGAGCGGCCGCGGCGCGCCGGCGGGACCCACCGGCTGCGGCATCCGGGTTTGCGTGAGGGGGGCAGGCAGGAGTTGGCTGGCCCGGTGGTCGAGATCGTGCCGGTGAGCGGCGAGGACCCCGAGGATGCGGCGCTGTTCGCCGCCTGGAACGACGTCTTCACCGCGGTCGATCGGGAGCGGTTCGGGCCCCAGGAGCGGGGCTGGACGCTCGACGAGCTGCGGGGGCGGGCGGCCTCGCCCTACTCGCAGACGCTCTGGCTCGCGGCGCTCGACGCGGACGGCGCGGTGCTCGGTGGGATCGGCGCCGAGCTCCCCACCAGTGACAATTCCCACCTCGCCCACGGCCGGGTCGCGGTCCGGCCCGGGGAGGACGTCGAGGCCGTCGCCGACCCCCTCCTGCGCGATCTCGAGCGACGGCTGCGCGAGGCGGGACGCGAGGCGCTGCTCCTGGAGACCGAGTGGGCGGCCGGCCGGACGGACAGTCTGGGCGAGGACTACCTCGCCGCTCGCGGCTTCGCCCCCGCCCAGACCGTCCTGCGCAGTGAGATGGCCCTGCCGGCGGATGCCGACCGCCTCGCAGCGCTCGCCGACGGCGAGCCGGCATACGTGCTCGAGACGAGTGTCGACGGGATGCCGGACGGCTGGCTCGCCGACCGGGCCCGGCTCCAGGCGCGGATGAGCACCGACACCCCGCTCGGCGAGGTCCCGCTCGAGCCCGAGGAGTGGTCGGAGCAACGGATGCGCGACTGGGTGGAGGCGACCCTGGCCTCGAGGCGGCGCTGGGTCGAAACGGTGGCGCGCCACGTCGACTCGGGCCGGCTCGTCGGCTTCACCACGCTGACCGTCTCCGAGGGCGACCTCGGCCTCGCCTACCAGTGGGACACGCTCGTCCTGCGCGAGCACCGCGGCCACCGGCTCGGCCTGCGGCTCAAGGCGGCCAACGTCCTGGCCCTGCAGCGCGCCGTCCCCACGGCCACTCGGGTCCGGACCTGGAACGCCGATGACAACGCCCACATGCTCGCCGTCAACACCGTCCTCGGCTACCGGATCGCCGGCTACCAGCGCGAGTGGCGCGGGTCGGTCACCGCCACCGGCCCGTCCGAGCGGTGAGCTGCGCCTAGTCTGGCCGGATGAGCTCCCCAGAACTCGGCTTCTCCTCCCGCGCCATCCACGCCGGCCAGCAGCCCGACCCGACAACCGGGGCCGTCGTCCCACCGATCTACCAGGTGTCGACCTACAAGCAGGACGGCATCGGCAGCCTGCGCGGCGGCTACGAGTACAGCCGCTCGGCCAACCCCACCCGCGCCGCGCTCGAGGAGTGCTTCGCCTCTCTCGAGGGCGCGGCCCGGGGGTTCGCCTTCGCCTCGGGGCTGGCCGGGCAGGACGCGGTCCTGCGGGCGTTGCTCCGGCCGGGCGACCACGTCGTCATTCCCTCCGACGCCTACGGCGGCACCTACCGGCTCTTCGAGAAGGTCGCCCGACCGTGGGGGCTGACCTACTCGGTCGCCCGCGTCGCCGATGTCGACGCCGTGCGGTCCGCGATCCGCCCCGGTGAGACCCGGGTGGTCTGGCTCGAGACACCGACCAACCCCCTGCTCGGCATCGCCGACATCGAGGCCATCGCCGCCGTCGCCCACGAGGCGGGCGCGCTGCTCGTCGTCGACAACACCTTCGCCTCGCCCTACCTCCAGCAGCCACTCGCCCTCGGCGCCGACCTCGTGACGCACAGCGCGACGAAGTATGCCGGCGGGCACAGCGACGTCGTCGGCGGCGCCGTGCTCGTCGGTGCCGACGTCGCCGTCCCCTGGCTCGACGGGGCGGAGGCGGCCGAACGGGTGGCGTTCCACCAGAACTCGATGGGCGCCGTCGCCGGCCCGTTCGACTCCTGGCTCGTCCTGCGCGGGCTGAAGACGCTCGCCGTGCGGATGGAGCGGCACTGCGACAACGCCGAGCGCGTCGTCGAGTTCCTCGAGGGGCATCCCGGCGTGGCGTCGGTCCTCTATCCCGGGCTCGCCGGCCATGAGGGCCACGAGGTCGCCGCCCGCCAGATGCGCCGGTTCGGCGGCATGGTGTCCTTCCGGGTCCGCGGCGGCGAGGACGTCGCGACGAAGGTGTGCGCCGAGACCGGGCTGTGGACGCTGGGGGAGAGCCTCGGCGGCGTCGAGTCGCTCATCGAGCACCCGGGCCGGATGACGCACGCCTCCGTCGCAGGCACCGAGCTCGAGGTTCCCGGTGACCTCATCCGCCTCTCGGTCGGCATCGAGGACGCCGAGGACCTCGTCGAGGACCTGCGCCAGGCCCTCGACCGACTGACCTGACGCGACCGTCGGCACGCCGCCCCGCCCCACCCCCGGGTCGAGGTATTCCGGTGCCGGTGGTGGGTCTCGGATTACCTCGAACCGGCAGCCACCTAGTCGAAGAGGCGCAGCGTGAGGGCGTGCCAGGTCACCGGGCCGACGATGCCGTCGACCGGCGGGGCGAACATCCCCTGGAACTCGCGCACCGCGGCGTCGGTGTCCGGCCCGAAGGCCCCGTCGACGCTCAGTCCGCCCGGCAGGAGCGACTGCGCGGCGCGGACGGCCTCGCCGTGCTCGCCGAGCCGGACGGTGAGCACGAGGTGTGGCCAGTCGAGCTGACCGAGCGTCGTGCCGATCTGCGTCGAGCGCAGGGTGTGCTGGAACGCCGAGACGGCGGCCCCGCTGGCCGGGCCGAAGACGCCGTCGGCGGCGATCGAGGCGCGGCGGGCCCGCAGGAGGTGCTGCGCCGCGAGGACCCGCCAGTTCGTCTGCTGGGTCGCCCCCTGCGCCACGAGCGGCCAGATGGTCGCCCCCGGGAGCTGCGCCCCGAGGAAGGACCATGTCTGCGGTCCGGCGGCGCCGTCCTGGGCCAGTCCCCACGACTCCTGGAAGAACGTCACGTGTTCGGCGGTCGCCGGGCCGGAGACGCCGTCGACGACGAGCGGCTCGTCTCCGGGCCACCGGAGCAGCCCGAACTGCTGGACGGCCCGGACCGCGTCGCCCGAGGACCCGGCGTGCGTCGTGACGACGAGGGGGGGCCACGTCTGCGGCCCGACGATGCCATCGGCGCTCAGCCCCTCGGCCGACTGGAACGCGCCGACGGCCGTCGCGGTCGCGGGCCCGTAGACCCCGTCGGCGGCGACGGTATGGCCGTGCGCGCGGAGGAGGTACTGGATGCCGGCCACGACGGGCGAGGTGATCCCGCTCGCGACGGTGCTCCAGGGTTTGACGTTCATGACGGCTCCCTCGTCTCGGGCGCGGTCGAACCGCGCTGGTCTCCCTCGTGTGGGAGCGGCGACGGGGCGTCGGTGATACAGCGAGGATACGTGCGACCCTGGGCGGGTGACCGCCTTCCTCTGCGCCGACGTCGGCTCGACGTTCACCAAGGGCATCCTCGTCGACGTCGACGACGGGTCGGTCCTCGCGACCGCCGCCCGCCCGACGACGGTCGCCACCGACGTCCTCGACGGCCTCGAGGCCGTCGCCGGTGACCTCGTCGAGGCGGCCGGGCTCGGGCGCCGGAGCGGCATACCCGCCCCGCCGGAGCGGACCCTCGTCTGCTCCAGCGCCGGTGGCGGCCTGCGGCTCGCCGTCGTCGGGTACGAGCGCGAGGTGACGGCGGAGGCCGGGCGCCGGGTCGGGCTCTCGGCCGGGGCGAAGGTCGTCCACGTCGCCCACGGCGCGCTCGCCGGGGCCGATGTCGCGGCGCTGCGGGCCGCGCGACCCGACATCGTCCTGCTCGTCGGCGGCACCGACGGCGGCAACGCCGAGGTCCTGCGCCACAACGCGACCCGGCTGGCCCGGGCCCGGGTGGCCGTGCCCATCGTCGTCGCCGGGAACGCCGAAGCGGCCGAGGACGTCCGCCACGTGCTCGCCTCGACCGGTCGAACCGCCACCGTCACCCCCAACGTCGTGCCACGCATCGGCGTCATCGCTCCCGACGGCGCCCGGGCCGCGATCCGGGAGGCGTTCCTCTCCCACGTCATCGGCGGCAAGGGGCTCTCGCGCGGCCCCCGGTTCGCCGGCCTCGTCCGCGCGGCCACCCCCGACGCCGTGCTCAGCGGCGTCGAGGTCCTCGGCGAGGTCGTCGGCGAGGACGTCCTCGTCGTCGACATCGGCGGCGCGACGACCGACGTCTACTCCGTCCTCACCCCCCACGGCGAGGAGGCGACCCTGCACCGCGATGTCGTCGCGCCGCTGTGGCATGCCCGCACCGTCGAGGGCGACCTCGGGATGCGGTGGAGCGCCCTCGGCGTCGTCGAGGCGGCCGAGCGGGAGGGACTGGCGCTCTCCCCGGCGGCGAGCGCGTATGCCGCGGTCGTCGCCGCCGACACCGCCCACCTCGCCTCGTCGGAGGCAGAGTGGGACGCCGAGCGCGAGCTCGCCACGACGGCCGCGCTCGTCGCGGTCCGCCGTCACGCCCGCCCCGCGATGCCGTCCGAGCGGCCCCGGCCACTCGGCGAGGTTCGTCTCGTCCTCGGGTCCGGCGGGGTGCTGCGCCACGCACCCGAGGCAGTGGCCGGTGCGGTCCTCGACGCGCTGACGAGGGACCATGCCGGCGGCTGGAAGGTCCCGCGGCAGACGGCAACCGGCGTCGACGCGGCATACCTGCTCTTCGCCGTCGGGCTCCTCGCCGGGGCGCACCCGCACGCCGCCCGCGCCCTGGCCGACCGGGTCGCGCGGCTGCCCGCGACCCGGTCGGCGTAGCCAAAACCGGTCGAGCGGTGTCGGCGGCCCCAACTAAGGTCGTCCTATGTCCACCCCAGCCATCGAGGCGGTCGACCTCGTCAAGCGGTTCGGTGACTTCACCGCGGTCGACCACGTGAGCTTCACGGTGCCCGAGGGCACCGTCTTCGGTCTGCTCGGCCCGAACGGCGCGGGCAAGACCACCACGGTCCGGATGATGACGACGCTCACCACCCCCACGAGCGGGGTCGGCCGGGTCGCCGGCCACGACGTGCGGCGCGAGCCCGGCGCGGTCCGTGCGGCGATGGGCCTCACCGCCCAGTCGGCCACCGTCGACGAGCTGCTGACCGGCCGGGAGAACCTGCGCCTCATCGGCGAGCTGTACGGCCTGCCGCGGGGCCGGGTGCGGACGATGACCGAGGACCTCCTCGAGCGGTTCGACCTCGCCGACGCCGCGACCCGGGTCGTCAAGGACTATTCCGGGGGCATGCGCCGACGCCTCGACCTCGCGGTGAGCCTCATCGCCGCGCCGCCGGTCCTCTTCCTCGACGAGCCGACGACCGGTCTCGACCCGCGCAGCCGGGTCGACCTGTGGGGCGTCCTGCGCGACCTCGTCCGCGAGGGGACGACGCTCCTGCTGACGACGCAGTACCTCGACGAGGCCGACCAGCTCGCCGACCGGATCGCCGTTGTCGACCGGGGGCAGATCATCGCCGAGGGCACGCCGCTGGAGCTGAAGGACCAGTCGGGGGCCGCCAGCCTCGTCATCACCGTCTCCCGCGCCGAGCGGTTCGCCGAGGCCGAGGAGATCGTCCGGTCCGAGGTCGGCGAGGTCCACGCCGACCAGGCCGCGCGGCACCTCAGCGCTCCCGCCGAGGGGGCGGGATCACTCACCCGGATCGCGAGCCGGCTCGAGTCCGTCGGCATCGAGGTCGATGACATCGGCCTCCAGCGCCCGAGCCTCGACGACGTCTTCCTCCACCTCACCGGACACCGGGCCGAGGCGGGCGCCGACGACGCCGGCTCCGACGAGCCCGAGACCGAGAAGGAGATGATCGCGTGACCACCGACGCCGCCCGGATCAGCCTGGCCCCCGCGACGAGGCCGACCGCGTCGGGGGCGGGCCGCACCCGCCAGATCCTCTCGCTCGTGCGCCGCAACCTCACCCACATCAAGCGGATGCCGGAGATGCTCACCGATGTGACGATCCAGCCGGTGATGTTCGTCCTCCTCTTCGCCTATGTCTTCGGCGGGTCGATCCAGATCCCGGGGGTGAACTACAAGGAGTGGCTCCTGCCGGGGATCATGGCCCAGACGATGGCGTTCAGCTCCTTCGTCGTCGCCATCGGGCTCAACTCCGACATCGGCAAGGGGATCGTGGACCGGCTGCGTTCGCTGCCGATCCACAAGTCCTCGATCCTCGTCGCGCGTAGCGTCTCCAGCCTCATCCACTCGATGATCGGCGTCGTCGTCATGTCGCTGACCGGCCTGGTCATCGGCTGGCGGATCCACGACGGGATCGTGCGCGGTCTGATCGGCTATGCCCTCCTCCTCCTCTTCGGCTTCTCGATGATCTGGATCGGGATCCTCATCGGCTCCAGGCTTCGCTCGGTCGAGGCGGTGCAGGGCGTCATGTTCGTGACGGTCTTCCCGATCACCTTCCTCGCCAACACCTTCGCCCGGCCCGAGGGCATGCCGACGTGGCTGCGGGTCATCGCCGAGTGGAACCCGATCAGCGCGCTCGTCCAGGCGATGCGCGAGCTGTGGGACAACGAGGGTTTCCCGCTCCCCGCCGACGCCCAGCTGCCGCTCCAGCACCCCATCATCACGACCGTACTGTGGTCGGTCGGCCTCTCGCTCATCCTCGCCCCGCTCGCGCTGCGCGCCTTCATCAAGCGGACCTCGTCGTGAGGGCCGGTCCGGGCCAGCCGGATCCGGGGGCGACCGGTCCGGGCCACCAGGTCCGGGGCGCTAGCCTCGCGGGGTGACCACCTCACCAGTGCCGGTGACCCTGGCCGACGTCCTCCTCGCTCAGGAGGTGCTCGACCGGGTCATCCGGCCGACGCCGCTGAAGTACAACCGCAGCCTGTCCGAACGGGTGGGCACCGAGGTCTACCTCAAGTGCGAGAACCTGCAGCGGGCCGGATCGTTCAAGATCCGCGGCGCGTACACCCGGATGTCGCGGCTCAGCGCCGAGGAGAAGGCCCGCGGGGTCGTCGCCGCCAGCGCGGGCAACCACGCCCAGGGCGTCGCGCTCGCCGCGCAGATGCTCGGCATCGCCGCCAAGGTCTACATGCCGGTGCGCGCCCCGATGCCGAAGCTCGCCGCGACGACCGCCTACGGCGCGACGATCGAGCAGGTCGGCACCACCCTCGACGAGAGCCTCGTCCACGCCCGGGCGTGGGCGGAGGAGACGGGCGCGATCCTCATCCACCCCTTCGACCACCGCGACATCGTCGCCGGCCAGGGCACCTGCGGGCTCGAGATCCTCGACCAGTGCCCGGACGTGCGCACCGTCGTCGTCGGCCTCGGCGGGGGAGGGCTGCTGTCCGGCATCGCGACGGTCATGCACGAGCGCCGCCCGGACGTGCGCGTCCTCGGCGTCCAGGCCGAGCAGGCCGCGGCATACCCGCCCTCCCTCGCGGCCGGACACCCGGTGGCGGCGCAGCGGATGGTGACGATGGCCGACGGGATCGCCGTCGGTATGCCGGGTGAGGTCACCTTCCCCATCGTCCGGGACCTCGTCGAGCGGGTCGACACCGTCTCCGAGGCGGCCCTGTCCCGAGCGCTGCTGTTCCTGCTCGAGCGGGCAAAGCTGGTCGTCGAGCCGGCGGGTGCGGCGGCCGTGGCCCGGGTGCTCGAGGGCGTGGACGAGCCGTGGGACGGCCCGGTCGTCGCCGTCCTGTCCGGCGGCAACATCGACCCCGTCCTGCTCCTGCGGATCATTCGGCACGGCATGGCCGCGGCGGGCCGCTACCTGTCCTTCACCGTCCGGGTGCCGGACAGTCCGGGCAGCCTCGCCCGGCTGCTGGCCGACTGCGCGCGGGCCGACGCCAACGTCCTCGACGTCGAGCACATCCGGACCGGCTCGACCATCGGGGTCGACGAGGTCGAGATCGGCGTGCGGCTCGAGACGCGGGGACCGGAGCACTGCGACCGGGTCCTCTCGGCCCTCCGAGCGGACGGCTACGACATCATCCGGGCCTGATTTCGCCGGTGCGGCGCTCACCGTGTAGTCTCTCCGACGCACTCACGGGGGCCTCCGGCCTGCGTGGGACGGCCGCCCCAGTAGCTCAGTCGGCAGAGCGTTTCCATGGTAAGGAAAAGGTCTAGGGTTCGATTCCCTACTGGGGCTCTGGTCCGGTTCGTCGCGTCTCGGCGCGACGGGAGTGGCCACGAGGCGGGGTAGCTCAGCTGGTTAGAGCGCACGACTCATAATCGTGAGGTCGCGGGATCGAGTCCCGCCCCCGCTACTGCCGCGATTTCGGGGAATACCCGAACCCGCGTACCCTGTTGTGTCGGTGTCGCGCGCCTGCGCGCCGACCAGCAGCAGTTCACCCGTAGTTTCGTTCGAGAGCAGGTTGCCCCGTGGCCACGAAGAGCGCCGACGTCCGCCCCAAGATCACCTTGGCGTGCACCGAGTGCAAGGAGCGCAACTACATCACCAAGAAGAACCGGCGTAACGACCCGGACCGTCTCGAGCTGATGAAGTTCTGCCCGCGCTGCAAGAAGCACACGTCGCACCGCGAGACCCGCTGACCCCGCGGCGGCCGGCCGTTCCCACGGTCCCAGCCGCCCGGCATACCGACACCGCCCGCGCCGACCTCGGCGCCGGGCGGTTCGTCGTCTCTGCGGCGCGCGCCTAGAGTGACGTCATGCCCGTGAACACCGCCTTCCAGGGGAAGAGCTACCCGCCCAGCGGCCCGTATGCCGTCGACGCCATGACCGTCGCCGCCTTCGCCGAGGCCGTCGGGGCGACCGACCCGGTGCACAGCGACCCCGACGCGGCCCGCGAGGCGGGTTACGCCGGCGTCGTCGCGCCGCCGACCCTCGCCGTCCGGTACGCCCAGCAGTGCGACGCTCAGCTCATCGGCGACCCGGAGGCGGGCATCGACTTCTCCCGGGTCGTGCACGGCGAGCAGAGCTTCGTCCACCACCGACCGATCACCGCGGGCGACGAGCTGATCGGAACCCTCCACGTCGACACGGTCCGGATGGCCGGTGCCAACGCGATGGTGACGACCCGCACCGAGCTGACGGATCTGCAGGGCGAGGCCGTCTGCACGTCGGTGTCGACGATCGTCGTCCGAGGAGGGGAGTGAGGATGCCCGCCGATCAGGTGCGCAAGGTCGCCGAGGTGTCCGTCGGTGACATGGTCGGCCCCGTGACGATCCCGGTCACCCGGGAGACGCTCGTCCGATACGCTGAGGTCTCCCTCGACGGCAACCCGATCCACCAGGACGCGGGCTTCGCCAAGAGTGTCGGGCTGCCCGACGTCATCGCCCACGGGATGTGGACGATGGGCGCGACGGGGGCTGTCGTGGCGGACTGGGCGGGTGACCCCGGTCGCGTCGTCGAGTTCGGCACCCGGTTCACCAAGCCGGTCGTCGTCCCGGTCGAGGGCGCCGAGATCGTCGTCGAGGCGGTCGTCCGGGCCGTCGACGCGCAGACCGGGCGGGTGAGCCTCGACGTGGCCGTGACGAGCGGGGGCGAGAAGGTCCTCGGCCGCTGCGCCGCCGTCGTCCGACTCGACTGATGCGCGAGAGCGTCCAGGCCCCGCTCGCGGGGCTCACGACGATGCGCGTGGGCGGCCCGGCCCGGCGGCTCGTCGAGGCCGAGACGATCGACGACATCGTCGACGCCGTGCGTGAGGCGGACGATGCCGACGAGCCGCTCCTCGTGGTCGGTGGCGGGTCGAACCTCGTCCTCGCCGACGAGGGGTTCGCCGGCACCGTCGTCCACGTCGCGACCCGGGGGCTGGACGTGGAGTCGGTCGACTACTGCGGCGGTGCCCTGGTTCGCGTCGCCGCCGGCGAGGTGTGGGACCACCTCGTGCTCCGGGCGGTCGCGGAGGGGTGGACCGGGATCGAGGCCCTGTCAGGGATCCCGGGGTCGGTCGGGGCGACGCCGGTGCAGAACGTCGGCGCCTACGGTCAGGAGGTGTCGGCGACCCTGGCCTCGGTCCGCGTCTGGGACCGTCGCGAGCAGCGGGTCCGGACTCTCGCGAACGCCGACTGCGGGTTCGGCTACCGCACGTCATTGTTCAAGACCTCCCCGCTCGGTCCGTCCGGCCGCTACGTCGTCCTCGAGACGACGTTCCAGCTCGTCGTCGGCGACCTGTCCGCCCCCATCGGCTATGCCGACCTCGCTCGCCAGCTCGATGTCGCGCTCGGGGCCCGGGTCCCGCTCGCGGAGGCACGTGAGGCCGTCCTCGCCCAGCGGCGGCTGCGGGGGATGGTCCTCGACCCCGACGACCACGACACCTGGAGCTGTGGGTCGTTCTTCACCAACCCGATCCTGTCCTGGACGCAGGTCGACGCGCTCCGCGCCCGGGTCGAGGCCGCTCTCGGGGCGGAGGAGGCCGCGCGCCTGCCCGCGTTCCCCGAGCCCGACGGCCGGGTCAAGACGAGCGCCGCCTGGCTCATCGAGCGTGCCGGCTTCGGCAAGGGCTTCGGGATGCCCGGCCCGGCCGCCGTGTCGACCAAGCACTCCCTCGCTCTCACCAACCGGGGCGACGCGACCGCCTCGGACGTCATCGCGTTGGCGCGGACGGTGCGCGACGGCGTGGCCGCGCGATTCGGCGTCACCCTCGTCAACGAGCCCGTGCTCGTCGGCGGGCAGCTCTGACCCCGACCGGCCTGCGGCCGACCGTCTTCCCGGGCAGTCAACCCGCGGTCGTCCACTCCGGGGGCACCGCATATGCCCAGGTCGCCTCGCCGTTGATCCACCACCGCGGACCATGCTCGGTCGGGCGCGCCACCAGGTGCCCCGGGAACCGGCGCCACCCGCCCCGGACCCGCGCGACGAGCTCGGCGGCCTCCCATGCCTCGGGGGTCACCTCCCGCAGCCGGCGGTGACCGGACGGCCGCGGTTCGCTCACCCCGCGGGGAGCCCCGCCCCAGGCAAGGGCGGCCCCGGGGTGGGTCGGGGTGGGTGGCTCGTCGGGCGCCTCCTGCACGAGAGCCAGCCGGAAGCCCGTCGGCTCCAGCGCCTCGATGACATCGGCGAGCTTCAGGCCGCCGGCCTTCGCCTCCAGACGGGCCACCCTGGCGTGGGACCAACCCCGGTAGCCCGCATAGTCACGCTGGCTCATCCCCACCGCGCGCCGGTGGGCGCGCAGGGCCAACCCGACGGCGTCGGCGACGGTCAGCGCCGCCCTCGCCTCTTGCACACCCTTGGCCTCTTGCACACCACTCGGCTCAGCCGGGCGGTCGCAGAACTCGTGCTCCGTCATGAGTTGAGACTGCGGGCCCCCGCTGCCGCGCGGAACCCGGTCCCCACCGCCTGTGGACGGGCACGATCCGGCGCCTCGGCCTGTGGACGGCGGGCCGGATGCTCGGACCCAGGCCGGCGGCGGGGACCCTGGCGGTGGTACGCCACCTGGAGCGAACCGACACTGGAGCGAACCGATCCCTGGGCCGAGCCGCCCGTCGACCCCTACGCCCGCCACCCTCCGCGTGCCGGCTCCGGGATGGGTCAGCCAGTGACCCATGGCTCCCACGGGGACCCATCTACCCGCATTCCTGCCCGCGTTGGGTCGCGAGAGGATCCATGCTTCCCGTGGTGACGCATCCCGGAGTCCCTGGGCGGGCTCTGGTTGGCGGGCGCGGGGGGCGGTCTGCCGGTGGCCGGTGGCCGGACCGACGTTCTACTGGAGCCAGGCGTCGATGTCGGCCAGAGCGGTCTTCCGCACCTCGGCGGGCGCCCGACTCGCCGCGAACGAGGAGCGGGCGAGTGCGGCCAGGGCGGCATCGTCGAGGCCATGGACGCGACGGGCCGTCTCGTACTGGGCGAGGAGGCGGCTGCCGAAGATGAGGGGGTCGTCCGCGCCGAGAGCGACGACGGCTCCGGCATCGAGGAGCGCGCGCAGCGGCACCGCGCGGTGATCGTCGTAGACCCCGAGGGCGACGTTGCTGCCTGGGCACACCTCGAGGGCGACCCGGTCCTCGACGACGAGGTCGAGCACCCTGGGGTCCTCGACGGAGCGCACCCCGTGACCGAGGCGGTGGGGGCGTAGCCACTGGAGGGTTGCCTCGACGGCGGCCGGCCCGAGCAGCTCACCGGCGTGCGGGACCAGGGCCAGCCCGGCGCGGCGGGCGATGTCGAAGGCAGGTCCGAACTCTGGGGTGGCTCCGCGGCGCTCGTCGTTGCTGAGCCCGAAGCCGATGACGTCGCCAACGCCGTCCCCGGCGTAGCGGGCGGCGAGCCGGGCCAGGGTGCGGGCCTCGAGAGGGTGGCGCAGCCGGCTCGCCGCGACGATGACCCCGACCGCGGCGGCGGTGGGGTCGCGCGAGACCGACCGGGCCTCGTCGAGCACGATCTCGAGGGCTGGGGTGATCCCGCCGACGAACGGCGCGTAGGACGTCGGGTCGACCTGGATCTCCAACCAGCGGGACCCCTCCCCTCCGTCGGCGAGAGCCGCCTCCCGGACGATCCGGCGCATGTCGGCCTCGCCTCGCACGCACGCGCGGGCCGCGTCATAGAGCCGTTGGAAACGGAACCAGCCCCGTTCGTCTCCGGCGTCGAAGCGCGGCGGCCAGTCCTCGAGAAGCTGGGGGGGAAGATGCAGGCCATGGCCAAAGGCCAGGTCGCGGACCGTCTCGATCCGCATCGAGCCGGTGAAGTGGAGGTGCAGGTGCGCCTTGGGGAGAGCGGCGAGCGACCGGGGCGGTGCGCTCACTCCTCGCCGGTCTCGCCCTCGGTCTCGTCCCCGTCGGGCACGACGTGGACGGCGGCCTCCTCGGCGGATGCCGCGGCGCCGTCGATGCCGACGTCCCGCGCCCAGAGCTCGCCCTCCTCGTCTGCGTGGGTGCCCTCGTCGTCGGCGACGAGACGGCCGGCCCGGTCGGCGCCCACCTCGGGGTCCCCGATCCAGTCGTCCTCGGCCTCGATGGCGTCGGGGTCGTCGCCGCCGAGCCGGTCCTCGTCGAGCCCGCTCTCGTTGTCGGGGGCGCCGTAGGCGGAGTCGGGGTCGGGAACCTCCTGGCGGATCCGCTCCTCGAGCGGCTCCTCACGCGACTGCTCCTCGGCGGTGGTGCCGAACGCTCGCGTGCCGCGCTCGCGTTCCGGCGGGGAGTAGCCCCGGTCGAGTGGGTCGGCCACCCCGCTGTCCTCGAGGGTGTCGGCCTCCGTCAGCTGCTCGAGCTGCTCGTCGCCGGTCGAGCTGGTGTCCTCGTAGATCGGGTTGTCGTCGGTCGGGTCGCCGGTTTCAGAGATGTCGGACATGTCCTCACTCTACGAAAGTCCGGTCGATGAGAAGGCCCCGCGTCCCGGTCGAGTGAGCAGCGGGGAGGCCGGCGGGTGGTCAGTGCTTCGCGCTCAGCTTCTCCGCGGCGGCGAGGAGGACACAGGTCGCGACGCCGGCCATCGCCGTGCGGACCTCGTCCAGTGCGGGGAACGTGGGCGCGAGCCGGATGTTGCGGTCGCGCGGATCCTGGCCGTGGGGGAAGGACGCGCCGGCCGGGGTGAGGGCGATGCCGGCCGCCTTGGCGAGTTCGACGACCCGGCTGGCCGTTCCGTCGAGGACGTCGAGGTTGACGAAGTAGCCACCCGTCGGGTGGGTCCAGGTGGCGATGCCACGGCCGCCGAGGGCGGACTCGAGTGCCTGCTCGACGGCGGCGAACTTCGGCGCGATGATCGCGGCGTGCCGGCGCATGTGCTCGCGCACGCCGTCGGCGGAGCCGAAGAACTGCGCGTGCCGCAGCTGGTTGACCTTGTCCGGGCCGATCGAGGCCATGGCGAGGTGTCGGAGGTACCACGCGATGTTGTCCGTCGACGCGGCGAGGAAGGCGACGCCGGAGCCGGCATACGTGATCTTCGAGGTCGAGGCGAACATGATCGGGCGGTTCGGGTGCCCGGCCGCCGCCGCGAGGGTGAGGATGTCGGCGCTCTTGGCCTCCTCCGCGGTGAGGTGGTGGAAGGCGTAGGCGTTGTCCCAGAAGATGCGGAAGTCCGGCGCCGCCGTCTCCATCGAGGCAAGCCGCGCGGCGACCTCCTGGGTGCAGACGGCACCGGTCGGGTTGGCGTAGGTCGGCACGACCCACATGCCCTTGACGCTCGGGTCGCCCGCCGCGATCCGCGCCGCGGCCTCGGCGTCCGGGCCGTCCTGGTTCATCGGGACCGTCACCATCTCGATCCCGTGCTCGGCGAGCATCGACCAGTGCCGGTCGTAGCCGGGCACGGGGCAGATGAAGGTGATCTTCTCCTCGCGCACCCACGGCCGCGGCGAGCCGGGCCCTCCGTGCAGAAGGAGGTCGACGAGGACGTCGTGCATCATCGTCAGGCTCGCGTTGCCGCCGGCGAGGACCTGGTCGGGCTCGACCCACAGCAACTCGGCGAACATCCGTCGCAGCTCGGCGACGCCCTGGAGGTTGCCGTAGTTGCGCACATCCGCCCCCGAGGCGTCCCGATGCGCGTCGGGCAGGCCCATCAGCCGGTCGGACAGGTCGAGCTGCTCGGTCGACGGCTTGCCCCGGGTGAGGTCGAGCGAGAGTCCGCGATCCCGGAGCGCGGAATACGCCTCCTGCTGCTCGGCGAGGACGGCGGCCAGCTCCGTGGGGGAGAGGTCGGCGAGGGGCGGGCGGCTGGTCGATGTGGTCTCGCTCACGCAGTCCATCGTGACAGACGGTGGGTATGCCGGCCGCTCTCGTCCGGGTCCCGGTCCGGCGCCGGTTCGCGCGGGCGGGTGCGGGTCACGTATGCTTGCCCGTCGGGTGGTTGACGCCAACCATGCTGTTCCATGCCCCGAGTCGGCCGCATCGCGACCGGGCCGGGCCGGAGCCGCCGGAGCCTCGTCGGCCACCTCCCGGAACCACCACTCCCAGCCGGTGCGTTCCGTAGGGCAGTGGCTCAATTGGTAGAGCACCGGTCTCCAAAACCGGCGGTTGGGGGTTCGAGTCCCTCCTGCCCTGCGTCAGCAGGTCCTGCAGCAACGACGGAAGAGGCATCGTGACCGAAGTGTCCCGCGGGTCGCGCCAGAGCGGCACCAAGGGCGGCGCCGACGGCGGCAACGTCCTCACGCGCTTCGTCCGGTCCCTCACGCTGTTCATCAGCCAGATCCTCGACGAGCTGCGCAAGGTGGTCCGGCCGACCCGGTCCGAGCTGTGGAACTACACGATCGTCGTCATCGTGTTCGTCTCGGTCATGATGGCGATCACCGCGGGCGTGGACTACGGGTTCACTAAGCTCGTCGGCCTCGTCTTCGGGGCCTGACGCCGCCCGCCGCAGCCGACCACCTCGACCCGGAAGCAAGGAAGTAGGTTCCCAAGTGCCCGACCAGTGGAGCACCGACAGCACCGAGGAGGAGACCTCGGTGCCGGAGGTCCTCGACCCCGCCGCGGACCGGCCGCTCGCCGCGGACGCGCCCGCGGACGTCGTCGTGGACGAGAGCACCGGTGAGGTCCTCGACACGACGTTGAGTCAGGCCCCGGCCGGCGCGGGGCCCGCCGAGGACGAGCCTTCCGCCGACGAGGACGAGGCCCCCGCCGAGGACGAGGCCGACCCGATCGCCGCCTTCAAGGAGGAGCTGGCGAGCAAGTTCGGCGACTGGTACGTCGTGCACTCCTACGCGGGCTACGAGAACCGCGTCAAGGCCAACCTCGAGACCCGGATCCAGTCCCTCAACATGGAGGACTACATCTTCGAGATCCAGGTCCCGATGGAGGAGGTCACCGAGATCAAGGGCGGCCAGCGCAAGCTCGTGCGTCGGGTCCGGATGCCCGGCTACGTCCTGGTCCGGATGGACCTCACCGACGAGTCGTGGGGCGCCGTGCGGCATACGCCGGGTGTCACCGGCTTCGTCGGCAACGCGCACCAGCCCGTGCCGTTGACCGTCGACGAGGTCTTCACCATGCTCAAGCCGGCCGACCTCGTCCCCGCGACCGCGGCGACGGCCGGTGCGGCCGCCGGCGCGGGGCGCCCGAAGGAGGCCGCTGTCGTCGACTTCGAGGTGGGCGAGTCGGTCACCGTCATGGACGGCCCGTTCGAGACCCTCCCGGCGACGATCTCCGAGATCAACGTCGAGTCCCAGAAGCTCAAGGTGCTCGTCTCCATCTTCGGCCGGGAGACCCCGGTCGAGCTGTCCTTCAGCCAGGTCGCCAAGATCTGACCGACGGACGGCGCCGCGCCCACCGGGTCCTCCGGGGAGCGCGGATCCTGCAACCGGGTCATCGCCCAGCGGCGTGGGCCCACCAACACGAGAAGGAAGCGCATGCCTCCCAAGAAGAAGGTCGCGGGGTACATCAACCTCCAGATCCAGGCCGGTGCGGCCACCCCGGCTCCCCCTGTGGGCCCGGCGCTCGGTCAGCACGGCGTCAACATCATGGAGTTCGTCAAGGCGTACAACGCGGCGACCGAGCACCAGCGGGGCAACATCATCCCCGTCGTCATCACGGTCTACGAAGACCGCTCGTTCACCTTCATCACGAAGACCCCGCCGGCCTCGGAGCTGATCAAGAAGGCCGCCGGTGTCCCGAAGGGCTCGGGCGAGCCGCACAAGACCAAGGTCGCCAAGCTGACCCGCGACCAGGTCAAGGAGATCGCCGAGACGAAGATGCCGGACCTCAACGCCAACGACGTCGAGGCCGCGATGAAGATCATCGCCGGCACCGCTCGACAGATGGGCATCGAGACCCCCGAGCTGTGATGTCGGCCCCGGACGACCGGGGCGACATCCGCCGGTATGCCGCACGGCATACCGGCCGTGGCAGGGCCAGCGCTGGCCCGCGGACCACACCTCCACCGAAGAAGCACCAGGAGAGAACATGAAGCGCAGCAAGGCCTACCGTTCGGCCGCCGAGAAGATCGACCCGGCCGCGGTCTACGCCCCCCTCGAGGCCGTCCGGATCGCCCGGTCGACCTCGAAGGCCAAGTACGACGAGACGGTCGAGGTCGCCATGCGGCTCGGCGTCGACCCGCGCAAGGCCGACCAGATGGTCCGCGGCACCGTCAACCTCCCGCACGGGACCGGCAAGACCGCCCGCGTCCTCGTCTTCGCCAACGGCGACAAGGCCGAGGCGGCCACCGCGGCCGGTGCCGACTTCGTCGGCTCCGACGACATGATCGAGAAGGTCTCCGGCGGCTGGCTCGACTTCGACGCCGTCGTCGCGACGCCCGACATGATGGGCAAGGTCGGCCGGCTCGGCAAGATCCTCGGCCCCCGCGGTCTCATGCCGAACCCGAAGACCGGCACCGTCACCATGGACACGGCCAAGGCCGTCGCCGACATCAAGGGCGGCAAGATCGAGTTCCGCGTCGACAAGCACGCGAACCTCCACTTCATCATCGGCAAGGTCTCCTTCGACGAGAAGGCCCTCGTCGAGAACTACGCCGCCGCCCTCGAGGAGGTCCTCCGGCTCAAGCCGTCCGCCTCCAAGGGCCGCTACATCACCAAGGCCACGCTGGCCACGACGATGGGCCCAGGCATCCCGCTCGACTTCAACCGGACGCGCAACCTGCTCGCCGAGGACGACGCGCAGGCCTGAGGTGCGGGACACCACGCGCACGACGATCGCCGCGGCCGGCTTGCTGGCCGCGGCGATCGTCATGGGCGGCTGCAGCATCAGCCTCGACGGCGCGGCGCCGACGCCGACCGTCACGGCGACCCCGACGGTGACGGTCACGGCCGGACAGACGATCCCCGGGCCCGAGCTCGCCCGGCGGGTCGGCGACGCGATGCGGGCCGCGGGCACCGGGCGCGCGACGATCACCGCGTCCGGGTCCTCGAGCGACGTCGTCATGCGCTACGCCGGCGACACCGTCGAGCAGCACCTGACCATGCCGGTCGAGTCCAGCGAGATGGACCTCGTCCTGCTCGACGGGACCCTCTACGTCTCGGGCATGCCGGACCAGGCGACCCGCTGGATCAGGCTCGACCCGTCCGGCACCGACAGCATGAGCCGCTTCTTCACCACCGCGCTGCGCACCGCCTTCACCGACCCCGCCACGCTGGCCAAGGCGCTGAGGCGGACGACGGCGACCGTCGCGGACGCGACGGCCGAGCGGACGAGCTACACGGTGACCGTCGACCCGCGCTCGCTCATCGACGGGGCGGTCTTCGGGCTCGACGTCACGAACCTGCCCTGCGTCGCGACGTTCGTCCTCGATGCCCAGGACCGGCCGATCACCGTCTCGATGACCGTCGGCGGCCAGGACGTCGCCGTGACGTACACCGACTGGGGCGGCCCGGTGGACATCGAGGCGCCGCCCCCGGCCGAGGTCGGCACGTTCGAGAGCCCGAAGGTCGAATGAGGGCCGCAGGCCGATTTGGCTGCGACCGGGCCCAGCCCGTATCCTTCACGATGACCCAAGACCGCCGGTCGTCGCGTGTGCATGCACGAGACCGAAGGTCCCGCTCGAGGCGGGTGACCAGCGCAGGCCACGATTCGCCCGGCATCCCCCGGTATGCCGCGCCAGCCCCGTGCCCTGCGCCGGGGCTCTTCTCGTGTGGGCCCCTCGCCGTCGGTCGACCCGACGGAAGGAGGCCACATGTCACGAGCTGACAAGGCCGCGGCCATCGCCGACCTGACCGAGAAGTTCCGGTCCTCCGGTGCGGCCGTGCTCACGGAGTACCGCGGGCTCACGGTGAGCCAGATCACCGAGCTGCGCGGCAACCTCCGTGGCAACGCGACCTACGCCGTGGTCAAGAACACGCTGACCGAGCTCGCCGCGAAGGAGGCCGGTGTGACGGCCTTCGACGGGCAGCTCATCGGCCCGTCCGCCATCGCCTTCATCGAGGGCGACCCGGTGGAGGCGGCCAAGGGCCTGCGTGACTTCGCCAAGGCACACCCCGCCCTCGTGATCAAGGCCGGCGTGCTCGACGGCAAGCCGCTCAGCGCGGCCGAGATCACCAAGCTCGCGGACCTCGAGTCCCGCGAGGTGCTTCTGGCCAAGCTGGCCGGCGCGATGAACGCGCAGCTCAGCCAGGCCGTCTCCCTCTTCGCCGCACCGCTGTCGCAGGCCGCTCGGGTCGTCGACGCGCTGCGTGCGCAGAAGGCCGCCGACAACGTCGCCGACGTGGCGACGGCGGAGGCCTGAGCCCACCCCGGGCCCACGGCCGACCACCCATCGCCACCCACGGCACCCAGCAACAGGAAGGACCGCCATCATGGCCAAGCTCAGCACCGACGAGCTCCTTGAGGCCTTCAAGGAGATGACCCTCATCGAGCTCTCCGAGTTCGTGTCCCAGTTCGAGGAGACCTTCGGCGTCACCGCCGCCGCTCCCGTCGCCGTCGCCGCCCCGGGCGCCGCGCCGGCCGCCGGTGGTGGCGACGCGGCCGCGGAGGAGGAGCAGGACGAGTTCGACGTCGTCCTCGTCGCCGCCGGCGAGAAGAAGATCGCCGTCATCAAGGAGGTCCGTAGCCTGACCTCCCTCGGCCTCAAGGAGGCCAAGGACCTCGTCGACGGTGCCCCCAAGGCCGTCCTCGAGAAGGTCGACAAGGCCGCGGCGGAGAAGGCCAAGGACGCCCTCGAGGGCGCCGGCGCCACCGTCGAGCTCAAGTGAGGCCCTGACCCAGGGCCGAGCGGGGCACGACCTCACTCAGCGCACGGGGCGGGACGACCACGGTCGTCCCGCCCCGTCGCTCGTCCGGGCTCAGGTGGGATCGACGACGAAGGCCATCTGCTGGCCGGCCACCCGGGTGAGGATGACCGTGGCCTGCTCGCCGTCGCCGGCCTTGCGGCCGACCTTGAGCTCGCGGCGCAGGGCGTCCTCGTCGAGCCGGACGCCACGCTTCTTGATCGTCAGCCCGGTGACGTGTCGCCGGCGCAGCCAGCCGCGCAGCACCTTGGGGGTGAACGGCATCGCCTCCCGGACGGCATACCGGCGGGCGAAGGGGACAGTGGTGTCCTCCGTGCCGAGGACGTAGCCGAGGCCGGCGTCGACCTCGCGTCCGCCCGTCGCGGCGGTGAGCGCCCCGAGCAGCCCGGCCCGGGTGACGGCCCGGTCCGGCTCGAAGAGCCAGGGCCCGAGATCGCTCGCGCTGCGGGCGACCGGCGGGTCCGACTCGCACATCGTCTCGTCCACCTCGATGGGATGCCGCCCCTCGCCGAGGATCCGGGCGGTGCGCCCGACCCGGCGGGCGAGCGGCCCCCACCAGACCGCGCATTCGAGGACGGTGCCCCCCCACGAGGTCCACTGCGCCTCGGTGCCGAGCGGGATGACGTCGTGGGGGAGGGACGGGGAGAGCTTGGCCCCCGTCGCGGGGATGGCCGTCGCGACCTCGATGACGAAGTCCCAGCTCGGGGAGATCTCGTCGAGCCGGAAGACCCGGCGGGTCCGGCCCGTGGCGTCCGCCACGCCGGGCGTCCGGCGGGCCGGGTCGATCCAGGCGCCGACCCGGGCGTGCAGCGGGTCGGCCGGGGCCCGGAAGTCCTCCGCGCGACCGACCCGGGCCCGCGAGTCCGGCCACGGCCGGAGGTTGACGTCGGCGATGGCCGCCGTGACCGGGTCGACGTCGACGCCCTGGACGGTGACGCCGAGCGCGGACATCGCGACGGCGTCGGAGCCGATGCCGCAGCCGAGGTCGTGGACGGTCGCCAGGCTCGCGGCATAGAAGCGGCCGGCATGGGTCGCCGCCACCTCGAGCCGACTGGCCTGCTCGAGGCCGTCCGCGGTGTAGAGCATGTCCGGGGCGAACTCCCCGAACTTCGCCCGGGCCCGGGTGCGCAGCCGCTGCTGGGTCAGCGCGGCGGCGACGAGGTCTGGGGGGTGTCCCTGGGCCCGAAGGCTCTTCTGGAGGGCGAGCACGGCCGACTCGTCGTAGTCGGGGAGGCTGCGCAGAAGCGCCCGACCGTCCGGCGATGCGAGCTCGCGCACGGTGCGGACATCCACGGCGCACAGCCTCTCACCCGGGGGCGTCATCGGCCCACCCAGGACCCGATCCGCCGCCGAGGCATCGGGCCGAGCGGTCGCCGCGACCAAGGGCTGGCACTCAAGTTGACCGAGTGCTAACCGCCGACCTAGATTGCTCCTATTGGCACTCGCCCTGGGTGAGTGCCAGCCCATCGGTACGACCTCGACCCCCGCGACGGCGAGGGCGCGCCGGCGGCACCCACGTACCTGTCCACTTCGACACCCGCAAAGGGGAGGTCACCATCGTGTCGGTTTCCATCAAGCCGCTCGAAGACCGGATCGTCATCAAGTCGCTCGAGGCCGAGCAGACCACCGCCTCCGGTCTCGTCATCCCGGACACCGCCAAGGAGAAGCCCCAGGAGGGCGAGGTCCTCGCGGTCGGTCCGGGCCGCATCGACGACCACGGCAACCGCGTTCCGCTCGACGTCCAGGTCGGCGACCGCGTCATCTTCAGCAAGTACGGCGGCACCGAGATCAAGCACGGCGGCGAGGAGTACCTCATCCTCTCCGCTCGCGACGTCCTCGCCGTCGTCGGCTGAGACGCCGCCCGATCGCGCTGCCGCGCATCTGAACCACGTCGTATGCCGTGGGCTCGCCCCACGGCGGCCCACGGCATACCTCATCCCGCACTGACCAGGTAAGGACAACATGGCCAAGGAACTGGAGTTCAACGACTCCGCCCGCAAGAGCCTCGAGCGCGGCGTCGACGCGCTCGCCAACGCCGTCAAGGTGACCCTCGGCCCCAAGGGCCGCAACGTCGTCATCGACAAGAAGTGGGGCGCCCCGACGATCACGAACGACGGCGTGACGATCGCCCGCGAGGTCGAGCTCGACGACCCGTACGAGAACCTCGGCGCACAGCTCGCCAAGGAGGTCGCGACGAAGACGAACGACATCGCCGGCGACGGGACGACGACCGCGACGGTCCTCGCCCAGGCGATGGTCCACGAGGGCCTGCGCAACGTCGCTGCGGGCGCCGCCCCGTCCGGCCTCAAGCGCGGCATGGACGCGGCCGTCAACGCCGTCTCCGACCGGCTGCTCGAGACCGCGCGCGATGTCGAGGGCAAGGAGGAGATCGCCTCCGTCGCCTCGCTGTCGGCCCAGGACCCGCAGATCGGCTCGATCATCGCCGAGGCGTTCGACAAGGTCGGCAAGGACGGCGTCATCACCGTCGAGGAGTCCTCGACCGCGTCCACCGAGCTCGAGTTCACCGAGGGCATGCAGTTCGACAAGGGCTACATCAGCCCCTACTTCGTCTCCGACCCGGAGCGGATGGAGGCGGTCATCGAGGACGCCTACGTCCTGATCAACCAGGGCAAGATCTCGGCCATCGCCGACGTCCTGCCGATCCTCGAGAAGGTCATCCAGGCCGGAAAGCCGCTGCTCATCATCGCCGAGGACATCGACGGTGAGGCCCTTTCCACGCTCGTCGTCAACAAGATGCGCGGCACGTTCAACGTCGTCGCCGTCAAGGCGCCCGGCTTCGGCGACCGCCGCAAGGCGATGCTCCAGGACATGGCCATCCTCACCGGCGGCCAGGTCATCGCCGAGGAGGTCGGCCTCAAGCTCGACCAGGCCGGCCTCGACACCCTCGGCCAGGCCCGCCGCATCGTCGTGACGAAGGACAGCACGACGATCATCGACGGTGACGGCGACGCCGCAGAGGTCGACGCCCGGGTCGGGCAGATCAAGTCCGAGATCGAGCGCACCGACTCCGACTGGGATCGCGAGAAGCTCCAGGAGCGCCTCGCCAAGCTCGCCGGTGGCGTCTGCGTCATCAAGGTCGGCGCCTACACCGAGGTCGAGCTGAAGGAGAAGAAGCACCGCATCGAGGACGCGATCTCCGCGACCCGCGCGGCCATCGAGGAGGGCATCGTCGCCGGTGGCGGCTCGGCCCTCATCCAGGCCGTCAAGGTCATCGACGAGCTCGACCTGGAGGGTGACGCGCTGGTCGGCGCGCGGATCGTCCAGAAGGCCGCGGCCGAGCCGCTGCGCTGGATCGCCGACAACGCCGGCATCCAGGGCTACGTCGCCGTCGCCAAGGTCAGCGAGATGGAGCCGGGGATGGGCCTCAACGCCGCCACCGGCGTCTACGAGGACCTCATCAAGGCCGGCGTCATCGACCCGGTCAAGGTGACCCGCAGCGCCCTGCGCAACGCCGAGTCGATCGCGTCGATGGTCCTGACGACCGACACGCTCGTCGTCGAGAAGAAGGACGAGGAGGGCGACGCGCCCGCCGGTGGCCACGGCCACGGGCACGGCCACTGAGCCGCATCCACGCCTCGGTTCGAGGTATTCGGTAACCCACCTCGGGTCTGCGAATACCTCGAACCCGCGTGGTCGGGGCGGTCGAGGTACTCCGGCGCCGACCCACACGCCGTATGCCGCGGCACCCACTCGGGTGCCGCGGCATACGGCTGTCCGGGGCGGCAAGCCATCCGCGGCACGCCCGGCCCCGCCCCCGCGAAGGGTGGTGATCCGCCCGGCCCCGCCCCCCGAAAGGTGGCGATCCGCCCCATCGGCGGCCCTGATGGGGCACATCGCCACCCCTCGGCGGATCCCGATGACGGCGGCTGCTTGACACGTACTATTCACACAGTGAATAGTACGTGTCGTGTCGACCGGTCACATCGTGCTCGGGCTGCTGAGCAGGGGTCAGCGGCACGGCTACGACCTGAAGCGAGCCCATGACGAGACGTTTCCCACGGCTCGTCCGCTCGCGTTCGGGCAGGTCTACGCCGCCCTCGACCGGCTCCACCGCAAGGGCCTCGTCCGGCCCGTCGCGGTGGAGCGGTCGGAGGGTCCGGACCGCACCGTCTACGAGCTGACCGACGCCGGTCGAGCGGAGCTGGAGGACTGGATGGGCGCCACCGAGGACCCCGGCGGTCACGTAGCCAACCCCATCGCGACGAAGACGACGATCGCCCTCATCGCGTCCGGCACCGAGGCGGCGGCGGCCGTGCTCGACGAGCAGCGCGTCGTCCACCTGCGCCGGATGCGCCATCACACCCGGGTCAAGACCGACCCCGCGGCGAGCGTCTCCGACGTGCTCGCCGCCGACTACGCGCTGGCCCACCTCGACGCCGACATCCGCTGGATGGAGGCGGCCCGAACCCGGATCGCCGACCTTGCCGAGGAGGCCATGTCATGAGCCCCACCCGACTGCGTACCGACGCCGCCGCCCCGCTCGCCCGAGACGGCGGGCCCCTCCTTCGCGCCCGGGGCGTGGTGGTCGACTACGGACCCACCCGGGCCCTGCACGGAGTCGACCTCGACATCGCCGCCGGGGAGCTCCTCGCCATCACCGGAGCGTCCGGGTCCGGCAAGTCATCCCTCCTCCTGGCCCTCGGCGGGGTGCTCCTCCCGAGCGCCGGCTCGGTGGAGCTGGATGCGGTGCCGCTCGGTGGGCTGACCGACGCGGAGCGGTCCCGGCTGCGCCGGACCCGGGTCGGGATGCTCTTCCAGTTCGGTCAGCTCGTCTCCGAGCTTCCGGCGGTCGAGAACGTCGCCCTGCCCCTCCTCCTCGGCGGACTCCGCCGAGCCGAGGCCCTCGAACGAGCGGGGGCGTGGCTCGACCGGCTCGGCGTCGCCGACGTCGCCGAGGTCGTGCCACCGCAGCTGTCCGGCGGCCAGGCACAGCGCGTCGCGCTGGCCCGGGCCATGGTCACCGGTCCGGAGCTGCTCCTCGCCGACGAGCCCACCGGCGCCCTCGACTCGGTCGCCGGGGACCGGGTGATGGCGGAGATCGTCCGGTCCGCCCACGACGAAGGGACGACCGTCGTCCTCGTCACCCACGACGCCCGCGTGGCCGCGTTCGGTGACCGAGAGGTCCACCTGCGCGACGGCCGCATCGTCGGCGACACCGCGGGTGTCGACCCGGTGCCGACCCCGGAGTCCCTCGATGACTGACCGTGTCCGGGCCGCCGAGCTCCTCCGGTTCGCGATGCGTGGCGGCAGGACCGACCGGTTGCGGATCGGGCTCACGGCGTTCGCCGCCGCGCTCGTGACCGTCTTCGGCCTCGCCGCGTGCGTCGTCGCCTCGATGCCCGGTCCGTGGTTCTCCGACGGATACCGAGAGCGCTACCGGCTGCTCGTCGTCAACGACCCCAACCTGCGAGCCGGCGTCGTCTTCGCCCTCATCCTGATGACCCTCCCGCCGTTGGCCCTGGCGGCCCAGGCGGCCCGGATCGGTGCACCGGCCCGGGAGCGACGGCTCGCGGCATACCGGCTCGCCGGCGCGTCTGCGCGGCAGGTGCGCTGGGTCGCGGCCCTCGAGGCGGGCGTGGCCGCGGTGCTCGGTGTCGTCGTCGGGGTCCTCGGGTATGCCGTCCTCGCCGCCGTGCTCAACAGCGTCACCCCGCCCGCGCAGGGCTGGGTCGCCTACGGACCCGTGGCCGACGCAGCGGCATACCCTGGTCGGCGGTACCTGCCGACCGACGTCGTGCCGCACTGGTGGCTCGTCGTTCCGGCAATGCTCCTCGTGCCCGTCGTCGTCGTCCTCCTCGCTCGTCGTGGCCTGCGGCGCGCCGACCCGATCGGGGGCCGGGCAGCGGGACCCGTGGGCGTGTCGTCCGCCGCCGGGACCGCGGCGATCGCCGCTGCGCTCGCCGTCATCGGGCTCGGCTTCTCCGCGGCGGTGCGCTGGGTGAACGGGGTGTTCGTCGAGGGGCCGGGTACGGTCGTGCCCGTCATCGTGCTCGGCCTGTTCGCCCTCCTCGAGGCGGTCCTCGCCGCCCTGCTCCTCGTCCGGCTGGCGCGGGCGACGGCCCTGGCCGCCGGTCGGGTGCTCACCGGGCGGGCGACGGGCGCGGCCGCCCTCATCGCCGGACGGCGGCTCTGCGCGGACCCGGGCCGCGCGGCCGGCCGGTCCGCGACCCTCATCCTCGCGACCGTCGTGGCCGGTGTCGCGCTCGCCCTGCGGGGTGACCTCAGGCCAGGGCAGTCCTACGCCATGCCCCCCGAGTTCTACCTCCAGGCGTTCGACGCCGTGCTCGCTCTCCTCGTCCTCGCGGTCGCCGTGGCCGCCCTCGGCATCCTCGTCACCGCGGCCGAGGCCGTCGTCGGGCGACGCCGCGAGCTGGCGACGCTCGTCGCCGCGGGTGTCCCTCGGCGGACGCTCGCGGCGTCCCTCGCCGTCGAGGACCTGGCACCGGTGCTGCCGGCGCTCGTGGTGGCGATGGTCCTGGGCGTGGTCGTGCCGCGCGCCGTTCTGCCCGGGCTGGTGGGCGGGCCGATCCTGTGGGGCTGGGCCGCGGCATTCGTCGCGGTGGCGGCCGCCGAGGGGGCAGTGGGGACCGCGCTGTCCCTCCTCTTCCTCCCTGCGAGCACCGACATCGCCGAGGCTCGCGCCACCTGAGCCGACGTCACCCGGTGGTGTCGCCCGCCCACCCCTGGCGGGACGGGCCAGTGCCGCCGGGCCGGGGCTGGAGAGCCGGATGCCGCGGGCCCGGCGGGCACGCGGCATACGTGGAGGGTGCGGCGGGTCCGGGGCGACGACGCTGGCGCCCCGGCCGCTGGTCCAGTGGGCGGCGAGAACCTAGGCGATCCGGGTCTTGCCGGTGTAGAAGGCCTCGCGCTCGTCCTCGGTCATCCCGCCCCAGACGCCGTAGGGCTCGCGCACGGCGAGGGCGTGGTCCCGGCACTGGGCGAGGACGGGGCAGCCGAGGCAGATGCGCTTGGCCTGGGAGTCACGGGTACGGCGCTTGGAGCCGCGTTCGCCCTCCGGATGGAAGAAGACCTCGGGGCTGGCCGACCGGCAGGCGCCCTCGAACTGCCAGTCCCACAGGTCGGCACGCGGTCCCGGAAGTCTCGTGATCTCGGCCATCAGCACCCCTCCACGGTCAAACTGCCCCACACGTCGCAGTCGATGTACGCGTTGACGCTATGCCGCCCCCGGTTGGGATTGGGCAAGCGCCTGGTAAGGAAAAGGTCAAGGAAATGGGCCCCGACCCGACCACCTAGACTGGGGCAATGAGTCTTGGTGTCGACGCGAACACCCCCCACCCTCCCGCCAGCCCCGGCGCCGCTGACCTGCACGAACGTACGGAAGGCACGGTGACGGCCGCCGCCGCGGCTCCCGCCCCCGAGGGCCCGTTCGCCGAGCTGGGCCTCACCTACGACGACGTCCTCCTCCAGCCCGGCGAGACCGACGTCATCCCGAGCGAGGTCGACACGAGCGCCCGGCTCACCCGCGACATCTCGCTGCGGATCCCGCTCGTCTCCGCGGCGATGGACACCGTCACCGAGGCCCGGATGGCCATTGCCATGGCTCGGCACGGTGGGATCGGCATCCTGCACCGCAACCTCTCGATCGAGGACCAGGCCTATCAGGTCGACCTCGTCAAGCGGACCCAGACCGGGATGATCTCCAATCCGGTGACGATCGGCCCGGACGCCACGCTCGAGGAGCTGGACGACCTCGCCGGGCGCTACCGGGTCTCCGGCTTCCCCGTCGTCGACTCCGGCGACCACCTCATCGGCATCGTCACCAACCGTGACCTGCGCTTCACCCCGGTCGCCACCTGGGGCAGCACCCGGGTTCGCGACGTCATGACCCCGATGCCGCTGATCACCGGCCGGGTCGGCATCACGAACGCCGAGGCGACGACGCTCCTGCGCCAGCACAAGCGCGAGCGGCTGCCGATCGTCGACGAGGAGGGCCGGCTGCGCGGGCTCATCACCGTCAAGGACTTCGTCAAGTCCGAGCAGTTCCCCAGCGCGAGCAAGGATCCGGACGGTCGGCTCCTGGTCGGCGCGGCCGTCGGCTACTTCGGCGAGGCCTGGCAGCGCGCCGCGACGCTCGTCGAGGCCGGTGTCGACGTGCTCGTCGTCGACACCGCCCACGGGCATGCCACCGCCCTGCTCGACATGATCCGCAAGGTCAAGCGCGACCCGGCGACGATGCACGTCCAGGTCGTCGGCGGCAACGTCGCGACCCGGGCGGGGGCCCAGTCGCTCATCGACGCCGGGGTCGACGCGGTCAAGGTCGGGGTCGGACCCGGCTCGATCTGCACGACCCGGATCGTCGCCGGCGTCGGGGTCCCGCAAGTGACGGCGATCCACAACGCCTCGCTCGCCTGCAGGCCGGCCGGCATCCCGCTCATCGGCGACGGAGGTCTGCAGTACTCCGGGGACATCGCCAAGGCGCTCGTCGCCGGCGCGGACTCGGTGATGATCGGCTCGCTGCTCGCCGGCTGCGAGGAGAGCCCGGGCGACCTCGTCCTCGTCAACGGCAAGCAGTACAAGGCCTACCGCGGGATGGGCAGCCTCGGCGCGATGAGCTCACGGGGCAAGAAGTCCTACTCCAAGGACCGCTACTTCCAGGCCGACGTCGTCAGCGACGACAAGATCGTCCCGGAGGGGATCGAGGGCCAGGTCGCCTACCGCGGCCCGGTCGGCACCGTTGTCCACCAGCTCATCGGCGGCCTGCACCAGTCGATGTTCTACGTCGGCTCCCGCACGGTCCCCGAGCTGAAGGCCAAGGGCCGGTTCATCCGGATCACGACGGCGGGGCTGCGCGAGAGCCACCCGCACGACGTCTCCGCCATCGTCGAGGCGCCGAACTACTCGGCGAAGGGCTGAGCTCAGCCGGCGAGCCGGGCCTGCGGGCAGGCGAAGATCCGGGTGTGCGAGCGGACGTCGGCATACGCGTAGGGCGCGCTCTGCCCGGTCGGGGCGAAACCGAGCGACTCCCAGAACGGCGTCGACTCGCGCGCCACGTCGATGACGGCGAGCCGCCAGGTCCGCAGCTGGGGCCAGTCGGCGGCGTATGCCGCGAGCCGCCGCATCGTCGCGGTGCCCCAGCCCTGCCGCCGGCGGGTCTCCCGGACCAGGAGCAGGCCCACCGTCGCGGTGTCCGGGTCCGGATGGCGCCGGATGACGTCGACGACGCTGACGAGCTCCTCGCCGATCCAGCCGCCGAGGACGACCTTGTCCTCCGGGTGCGAGCCCTCGGGCCGGCCGATGAGGGTGGACAGGGCGTCCGAGGGGCCGGGTGGCAGGCCGGTGACCCGGACGGCATACCCGCTCGTACTGTCGAGGAGGTCCTCGAGGTGGGCCTCGTCGCCCGGGTGGAAGGGACGCAGGTCGAGGGTCTGCTCGACGGGTGCCTCGACCGCCCGCGGCAGGCGGGGGTCGTGGTCGGTTGCGGCGTTGGTGTCGGTGCTCACTGCGGGCACTTACCCAGCGCGTCGGCCCAGGAACGCAGGGAGAGACCTCCCGCGGCACTGCGGTCGACGCTGCGTGCCGCCAGCAGGCCGTGGACGATGGCCCGGCTCACGCAGTCCGCGGCGGCGGCCTGGACGAGGAGGAGGTCGAGCTCGTCCGGCGCGGGAGCGGCGCCGGTCGCGAGGGCGAAGAGGGTGTCGCCGTCGAACGCCGTGTGGACCGGTGAGATCGCCCGGGCCAGTCCGTCGTGCGCGACCCCGGCGAGCTTGGCGCACTGGGCCTTGGTCAGCGTGAGGTCGGTGGCGACGACGCCGATCGTCGTGGCGGTGCCGGCGCGCAGGGCCTCCTGCTCGGCGGCGACGGCCGCCCAGTAGTGCGCGACCGCCTCGGGGGCCGGCGTCGCTGTCCCGGCGAACTCGTCGTCGACGCCGAGCCGCTGGCCGTAGGGGACACCAGCCGCGTCGACGGGAGACCCGGCCGCGTTGACGGCGACGACGGCACCGACCGTGACACCGGAGGGGAGGACGGTGCTCGCCGTGCCGATGCCGCCACGGACCCCGCCCGCCTTGGCGCCGGTGCCCGCCCCGACGCTGCCTTGGGCGGGGGGCCCGTCGCCGTCGACCGCGGCGCGGTATGCCGCCGCCCCGTCCTCGGGTCCCGGGTGGTTCCCGAAGGCCCCGCCCCGGCCGAGGTCGAACAGGATCGCCGCCGGGACGATGGGGACGACCTGTCCGGGGCCGCCGACCGGCCAGCCGCGGCCCGCGGCATACAGCTCACTCATCACCCCGTCGGCGGCGGCGAGCCCGAAGGCGCTGCCGCCGGCGAGGACCACGGCGTCGACCGCGGTGACGAGGGTGCGGGGGTCGAGGGCGTCGGTCTCCCGGGTGCCCGGGCCGCCGCCGCGCACGTCGACCCCGCCGACGGTGCCCGGGGGCGGGACGACGACGGTGACCCCGGTCAGCCAGCCCGCCTCATCGCGGGTCGCGTGGCCGACGCGGACGCCACCGACGTCGGTGATCGAGTTCGACGGGCCGAGGCGCATCGGTTGCATGCCCCCACCCTGCCGCACTCCGGCCGTCGTCATCACGCGCTCGCTCCCCCGAAATCTCATCCCGACCCTGGTGCAGCAGCGTCCGGATGAGATTTCGGCGAAGCGAGCCGGTCCTAGTGGAGGACGACCGGGGCAACCTCGGGCTCGCCGGTGCCCTCGCCCTGGTCGTCGAGCAGGTGCGACTCCTCGTGCTTGCGCGGGAGGAAGTACGCCGGGACGAGGGTGAGCAGGACGAGGAATGCCGCCACCCAGTAGGTGTGGGCGAAGGCGGCCGCCATCGCCTCGCGGACGGCCTCCTCGAAGCCGGAGCCGTACTGCTGGAGCAGCGCGGCGACGCCCGGGTCCTTCGCGGCGTTGGGGTCGGCCTGGAGGGCCCGGCCGGCCTGCACGAGCGGAGAGCCCGTCAGCCCGTTGGTGAGGACGACCGACATCGTCGCGACGCCGATCGAGCTGGCGATCTGTTGGGTGATGTTGAGCAGGGTCGAGCCTCTGGCGACCTGATGCCCGGTGAGGGTCTTCAAGGCGGAGGTCATGATCGGCATCATCGTGGCGCCCATCCCGAGACCCATGACGAACAGGACCGGGATGAGGTAGCCCCAGTAGGACGTCGTCGCGGTGATCTGGGTCAGCGCGAACATCCCGCCGATGATGAGGGTGAGCCCGAACGGGACGATCCGGCCGACCGGGTAGCGGTCGACGAGCGCGCCGGCGATGGGCATCGTCAGCATGGCGCCGAAACCCTGCGGGGCGACGAGCCACCCGGCGTCGACGGGGAGTTCGCCCCGGACCTGCTGGTAGTACGTGGGGATGAGCAGCAGGCCACCGAAGAAGGCCCCGGCGAAGATGAACATCGTCGCGACCGCCGCCGTGAGGTTGCGGTTCTTGAACAGCCGCAGGTCGAGCAGCGGGTGCGTGGGCCGGAAGCTGTGGAAGACGAACGCGATGATCATGAGCACGCCGACCGTGCCGAACAGCTCGGTCTTCCAGTTGAAGAACGTCCCCTCACCGGGGATCGACGAGACACCGTAGAGGAAGGCGGCGAGGCCGGGGGACATCAGCGCCATGCCGAGCCAGTCGAAGGACTCCGACGGCTCCGGGCGGTCACCGTTGAGGGCCCACGCGGCATACCCGAGGGCGACGACGCCGATCGGCAGGTTGATGAGGAAGATCCAGTGCCACGACGCGGTGTCGATGAGCCACCCGCCGAGGATCGGGCCGAAGATCGGGCCGAGCAGCATGGGGACGCCGAGGATCGCCATGAGCCGACCCATCCGCCCCGGCCCGGCGGCCCGGGTCATGATCGTCATGCCGAGCGGCATGAGCATCCCGCCGCCGAGGCCCTGGAGGGAGCGGAATCCGATGAGCATGCCGATCGTCGTCGCCGTGGCGCACAGCGCCGAGCCGGCGGTGAAGAGGGTGAGGGCGACGAGGTAGAGCCGCTTCGGCCCGAACCGGTCGGCGGCCCACCCGGTGAGCGGGATGACCGTCGCGAGGGCGAGGGTGTAGGCAGTGACCGTCCACGCGACCGTCGAGTAGGCGATCGGCTCCGGACCGGTGGCCAGCTTGGTCTGGAACGTCGGCAGCGCGACGTTGACCACGGTGATGTCGAGGATGGACATGATCGCGCCGAGGACGACGACGCCGGCGACCTTGAGGACCGCGGCGTCGATCTTGTCGGGATAGTCGATCTGAGCGGGTGCTGCTGACACGGGAAGGCTCCCAGCGAATGGGTGGGACGGGGGGCACGAGATGGAGGTGAGCGAATGCACGCGAGGACCGGCACCATCGCCGAGGAGTAAGTCTGCCCTAGGCGGCCGACAGCGAGGTACCGCATGTCACGAACGCCCGGGTGGATAGGCTCAGGGACCGTGAACGAGATCGAGATCGGCCGAGGCAAGCGGGGGCGCCGAGCGTACTCCTTCGACGACATCGCGATCGTGCCCTCGCGGCGCACCCGCGACCCGGAGGACGTGTCCGTCGAGTGGCAGATCGACGCCTACCACTTCGACATCCCCGTCATCGCGGCGCCGATGGACTCGGTCATGTCGCCCGCCTCGGCCATCGCGCTCGGCCGGCTCGGTGGGCTGCCGGTCCTCGACCTCGAGGGCCTGTGGACCCGCTACGAGGACCCAGAGCCGCTGCTCGCCGAGATCGCCGACCTCGTGCCGTCCGAGGCGACCGCGCGGATGCAGGAGATCTACCGCGAGGAGATCCAGCCCGAGCTCATCGTCGAGCGGCTGCGCCAGATCCGCGACGCGGGCGTCACCGTCGCCGGGGCGCTGACCCCGCAGCGGACCAGGCAGCACTGGAAGGCCGTCGTCGACGCAGGCGTCGACCTCTTCGTCATCCGCGGCACGACGGTCTCCGCCGAGCACGTCTCGAGCCAGAGCGAGCCGCTCAACCTCAAGCGCTTCATCTACGAGCTCGACGTCCCGGTCATCGTCGGCGGCGCTGCGAGCTACTCCGCCGCGCTGCACCTCATGCGCACCGGGGCCGCCGGCGTCCTCGTCGGCTTCGGCGGGGGAGCGGCCCACACGACGCGCACCACGCTCGGCATCCACGCCCCGATGGCCACCGCCATCGCCGACGTCGCCGCGGCGCGGCGGGACTACCTCGACGAGTCCGGCGGCCGCTACGTCCACGTCATCGCCGACGGTGGGGTGGGGACGAGCGGCGACGTCGTCAAGGCCGTCGCCTGCGGCGCCGACGCCGTCATGCTCGGTGCGGCCCTGGCCAGGGCGACCGACGCTCCCGGGCAGGGCTACCACTGGGGCTCGGAGGCCCACCACCCGTCCCTGCCCCGCGGGGAGCGGGTCCAGCTCGAGGGGGTCGCCCCGCTCGAGCAGCTCCTCTTCGGGCCGTCGCGCTCCGCCGACGGCCGGACCAACCTCGTCGGCGCCCTCCGCCGGGCGATGGCGACGACCGGGTACGTCGAGCTCAAGGAGTTCCAGCGGGTCGAGATCGTCGTCGCGCCCTACCAGGCCAGCTGAACGCCCGGGAGGTTCCACCGAACCCTTCTCACGCGGCATACCGGTGGTTAGCCTTCGAGGATGGCCGATGTCATCGCTGACCCTGAGAGCGACCCTCGAGCGACGTATGCCGCGGACCCGGCCCGGGTGCGACGGCTCGTCCGCCGCGTGCTCGCTGCCCCGTCGGCCCAGGAGCATCTCAGCCGAACCCCGATGACCGACGCGCCGCTGGCCTCGCTGCCGATCTCCTCGCCGGACGACGTCGCCGTCGCCGTCGAGACGGCGCGGGCGGCCCAGCGGGGATGGGCGGCCACCCCACCGCACCGGCGGGCGGCGATCCTCCTGCGCTTCCACGACCTCGTCCTCGAGCGCCAGGTGGAGCTGCTCGACATCCTCCAGCTCGAGTCGGGCAAGGCCCGTCGGCACGCCTTCGAGGAGGTCGCCGACTGCGCGATCGTCGCGCGGCACTATGGCCGCAGCGGCCCCGGCTACCTGCGCGACGTCCGCCACCTCGGCGCCTTCCCGCTCCTCTCCCAGGCCGTCGAGAGCCGCCGCCCGAAGGGCGTCGTCGGGATCGTCAGCCCGTGGAACTACCCGCTCAGCCTCTCGATCACCGACGCTCTCCCGGCACTCATGGCCGGCAACGCCGTCGTCCTGCGCCCGGACCTGCAGGCGTCGCTGTCGGCGCTGCTCGGGGTCGAGCTGCTCGTCGAGGCCGGGCTGCCGGAGGGGGTCTTCCAGATCGTCCTCGGCCCGGGCGCCTCGACGGGGCAGGCCGTCGTCGATCTCACCGACTACGTGTGCTTCACCGGGTCCACGCCGACCGGGCGACGGGTGGCCGAGTCGGCGGCGCGGCGCCTCGTCGGCTACAGCCTCGAGCTCGGCGGCAAGAACAGCCTGTACGTCGCGCAGGACGCGTCGATCGGCAAGGCGGTCCGGGGCGCGGTCCTGGCGTGCTTCTCCTCGGCGGGCCAGCTGTGCATCAGCGCCGAACGGGTCCTCGTCCACGACAGCGTCTACGACCGGTTCGTGTCGCGGTTCGTCGAGGCGGTCCGGGCGATGAAGATCGGGACGGCGCTCGAGTACGGCTACGACATGGGCAGCCTCGTCTCGGCCCAACAGCTCGAGACGGTGATCCGGCACGTCGAGGACGCCCGCCGGCACGGCGCCCGGGTGCTCGCCGGTGGCCGGGCCCGTCCCGACCTCGGTCCCTTCGTCTACGAGCCGACGGTGCTCGAGGGGGTCACCGAGGCGATGGTCTGCCGCGACGAGGAGACCTTCGGCCCGGTCGTCTCGATCTATCGCGTGGCATCCGACGACGAGGCGGTCGAGCTGGCCAACGACACCGCATACGGGCTCAACGCCTCGATCTGGACCCGGGACGTTGCGCGCGGCCGGGCCCTGGCCGCGCGGATCAGGACCGGGACGGTCAACATCAACGATGGGTATGCCGCGGCCTGGGGCAGCGTCGGCGCCCCGATGGGCGGGATGAAGGAGTCCGGCGTGGGCCGGCGGCACGGCGCCGAGGGGATCCTCAAGTACACCGAGGCCCAGAACGTCACCGCCCAGCACCTGCTGGGATTCGGCGGGATCCCGGGGCTCTCGGACGAGGCGTTCGCCTCGGTCCTCACCTTCTCGCTCAAGGCGATGAAGGCGCTGGGCCTGCGGTGAGCGCCGCTGAGCCGGATGTCGACGTCGTCGTCATCGGGACCGGCTTCGGTGGGGCGGTCGCGGCGCTGCGGCTCGCCGAGAAGGGCCATCGCGTCCACATGCTCGAGGCGGGGCGGCGCTTCGCCGACGAGGACTTCGCGAGGACCTCGTGGGACGTGCGCAACTACCTGTGGGCGCCGCGGCTGAGGTGCTTCGGGGTGCAGCGGATCCACAAGCTCCCCGACGTCATGATCCTCGCCGGTGCCGGCGTCGGTGGCGGGTCCCTCAACTACGCCAACACCCTCTACGTCCCGCCGGAGCCGTTCTTCCGGGACCGTCAGTGGGGCCACATCACCGACTGGGAGGACGAGCTGCGGCCCCACTATGCCGTCGCCTCGAGGATGCTCGGCGTCGTCACCAACCCCTGTGACGGCCCCGTGGAACGGATCATGGAGCGGGCCGCCGCGGACCTCGGGGTGTCGCAGACCTTCCGCAGGACGCCGGTCGGCGTCTTCTTCGGCCGGCCGGACCAGACCGTCCCCGACCCGTACTTCGGCGGGGCCGGACCGTCCCGGACCGGCTGTACCGAGTGCGGGAACTGCATGGTCGGCTGCCGGGTCGGGGCGAAGAACACCCTCGTGAAGAACTATCTCGCGCTCGCCGAGTCGCTCGGGGTGACGATCGAGCCGCTGCGCACGGTGACCCGGCTCGGGGTCGTCCCGGGCACCGACGGCGCGGTCGGGCCGGACCCCGAGGGCGCGGCGGACCCGCTCTATCGGGTCCTCCACGAGCGCACGGGCGCCTGGGTGCACAAGGACCCACGGGTCATCACCGCCCGCCATGTCGTCGTCGCGGCCGGGGCGTGGGGGACCCAGAAGCTGCTGCATGCCATGAAGGACCTCGGGGAGCTGCCGCGGCTGTCCGAGCGGCTCGGCGAGCTGACCCGGACCAATTCCGAGGCACTGCTCGGCGCCCTGACCGAGCACGTGCCCGAGGACGTCGACCTCACCCGGGGCGTTGCCATCACGACGTCGTTCCACCCCGACGAGGACACCCATGTCGAGAACGTCCGCTACGGGCGCGGCTCGAACGCGATGGGCCTGTTGTCGACCCTGCTCGTGCCGGGGGACACCGGTCGGCCCCGGTTCGTCGAGTTCCTCCGGCAGCTCTACCGCGACCCCGAGCCGCTGATCCGGCTCATGCCGACGGCCCGGCGGTGGAGCGAGCGGACCATCATCGGCCTCGTCATGCAGACCCGCGACAACTCCCTGACGGTCTCGGGCCGGCGCGGGCGGCTCGGCGGCCGCTCGCTCACCTCGAGGCAGGGGCACGGGGAGCCCAACCCCACGTACATCGAGGCCGGGCATCGCTCGATGCGCGCCGTGGCGGGGCGGCTCGCGGAGATGACGGGGGACTACGCCGTCGCCGGTGGGGCGTGGAGCGAGGTGGTCGACGTGCCGCTCACCGCGCACTTCCTCGGCGGGGCGCCGATCTCCGACGGCCCTGACCACGGCGTGGTGGACCCCTACCACCGCCTCTGGGGCTACCCGGGGATCTTCGTCGTCGACGGCGCCGCCGTCTCGGCCAACCTCGGCGTCAACCCGGCCCTGACGATCACCGCCCAGGCGGAGCGGGCCATGTCGCTGTGGCCGAACGCGGGCGAGCCCGACCCGAGGCCGGCGCAGGGCGCGGCCTACCGCCGGGTGGAGCCGGTCGCCCCCCGGCGGCCCGCGGTGGCGCGGTACACGCAGCCCGGCGCCGGGCCCTGCGCGCTGGCGCCACCTGGGCCGGTCGTGATGGGCTGAGCCGATGAGTGACCAGACAGCTGCCCTTCCCGTGCTCGTCCGCGGCCTCGACCAGCTCGGTGGGTTGGTGGGGATGGTTCGCCCGGAGGATTCCGGGAGTCCGACGCCGTGCTCGCAGTGGACCGTGGCCGAGCTCGTCGACCACATCGTCGCCGGGCCCGCGAGCTTCGCGGCGATGGTGCGCGGCGAGCAGATCGACTGGTCGGCGCCGACCCCCCACCACGACGACGCCGTCGAGGCCTTCCGGGACCACGCCCGCGAGCTGCTCGAGGCGTGGGCCGCGAACCCCGACGCGCAGCCGGGACCGGAGTGGCAGTGCGCCGAGATCGCCGTCCACACGTGGGACCTCTCGACCGCGCTCGGCAGGCCGACGCGCGAGCTCGACCCCGAGGTCGCCGAACGGGGGCTGGCCTTCATGCAGCTGTCCCTGACCGACGAGCGGCGGGGGAGCGCCTTCGGTCCGGAGCGTCCGGCGCCCGTCGGGGCGGACGGGTACGAGCGGATCGCTGCCTTCGCCGGTCGCGAGGTGTGACCCACCAGGCCTGGGGGAGCGCGTTGACCGGAGTGTCGCCGCGCCGGGTGTGACGCGCACGCCGGTATCTCCGATCCTGCTCCCCGAGTGCGTGCTGCCTGCTACGTTCCGCCTCGGTCATGCTCACCAGGAGGAAGCCGACGCCATGTCAACCCTGTCCTCGCGCGTTCTCGCGCTGCTCACCGTGGCGGCCATCGCCGTCGGCACCTCCGCCTGCGCAGGCCGGTCCGGCCCGGCCGGGTCCGGCTCGGCCCCGTCCGGCGCCTCGGCCACGGCCGCGTCGGGCGGGTCGGCGACCACGGACGCCGCGAGCGAGGCGACACCGTCGGTCAAGGAGCTCTACGCCCGGTCGCGGCGGAGCGCCCTCGCGGCCACGAGCGCGCACATCAAGGGGACCGTGACCGACGGTGCCGAGAAGGTCGCCATGGACATCGCCGGGACGGTCGACGGCTCGAACCAGCGGTTGGTCATGTCGATCGGATCGTTGGGCAAGATCACCATCATCACCACCGGCGGGAAGACCTACCTCAAGGCGGACAAGAAGTTCTGGACGAAGAACGCCGGTGCCGCCGCCTCGAGCGCGTTCTCCGGCATGTGGGTCCGGATGAGCTCCGCCCAGGCCTCCGAGCTCGGTGACACGACCATCTCCTCGCTGCTGAAGGAGATGTACTCCGACGACTCGCTGTCGGTCCTGGACACCCTCACCACGAAGGTGGAGACCGGCACCGTCGGCGGGGTGCCGGCATACATCCTCACCGACCGGATCGAGAAGGCGGGCGAGCTCGACGTGACCGCCGACGGCAAGGCCCTTCCGCTGCGGATCATCACGACCGGCTCCGACGGCGGCACCCTGACCTTCAGCCAGTGGGACAGGGTGCAGAGGTTCTCCCCGCCCCCGGCCGGGCAGGTCATCACGATCTGACGCCGGGTCGGCGCCGACGGGCAGGGGCCGGTCCCCCACCGGGCGGACCCCCCTCCGCAGGGGAACATGCCGCCGCGAGCCGGCTCGCGGCGGCGGCACGGGTCGGGATACTGCTGGCATGGCCTACGACGAGGTGCTCGCCTGGCGGATCCGCGCGGCGTTGTCGGTGCTGCTCCCGGACGGGGTGCGGCCGAGCGAACGGGTGATGTTCGGCGGACGGGCCTTCATGGTCTACGGACACATGACGGTCGCGGCGAGCGGCGGCGGGGGCATGCTCGCCCGGGTCGACCCCGCTGACACCGAGGAGCTGCTCGATCCTCCCCGGGTCCAGCGCATGGTCATGCGCGGCCGCGAGATGGACGGGTGGCTGCGGATCGCGGACGAGGCGCTGGCCGACGACGTGGGTCTACGGCACTGGGTCCAGATCGCCCTCGATCACGCGCGGCACCTGCCGCCCGGGTAGCACTCACCCAGCGCGCCTCACCGCCGCCGCGACGCGCGTCACCTACTGTGACTGCTGAGCCAGTCGAGGCGCGAGTGCAGCGAGGTGACTCCCATGGGGACCCGGATGACGGTCAAGCGCGACCCCGTCTTCGTCCGCCGCCGCCGGGTGGCCCTCGTCGGCCTGCTCTGCCTGCTCGGGGCGACGGGCTTCGGGGCGAGCCACCTCCTCGGCGGCGAGCCGGCCCAGGCCAGCGCCGCGGCCGCCGCACCGGCACCGACGCCCACCCGGACGCCGCTCACCCCCGCCCCCACGCCGAGCCCGGCCGCCAAGCAGGGCGCTCCCGCCCCCTCGGGCCGGTCCGCCCTCGTCCGGATCGAGCGGCTCACCGGCCAGCTCACCCCGAAGTCCGTCGTCGCGTCCGGGACGGGCGAGGTCTTCGCCCAGAACATGATGTACACCCACACGATCTCGGCCTTCCGCGCCGACGGGGCACTCCTCGCGACGATCAAGGACGGCGTCGACCTCGCGGCATACGGGGTCAAGGGCCACCCCGGCACCTCCCAAGGTGCCCCGGTCGAGGCGGCGTTCAGCCCGAACGGCAAGGTCGCCTGGGTCTCCAACTACGCGATGTACGGCACCGGCTTCAGCCCCGAGGGCAAGGACGCGTGCACGAGCGCCAAGGGCATCTCGCCGAGCTACATCTACCGGATCGACGTCGCGACGCACGAGGTGACGAACGTCGTCGGGGCAGGCGCGGTGCCCAAGTACGTCGCCGTCACCCCGAACGGCAGACAGGTCCTCGTGACGAACTGGTGCTCGATGGACCTCACGGTCATCGACGCCAGGAAGGCCACGGTCACCAAGACGATCGCCCTCCCCGGCGCCCACCCGCGCGGCATCGCCGTGAGCAAGGACAGCAGGACGGCCTACGTCGCCATCATGGGCTCGGACAAGGTCGTCTCGGTCGACCTCAAGAGTGGCAAGGTCAGCGCCTTCGCCGCGACGGGCGACGGTCCGCGCCATCTCGTCCTGTCCCCGGACGGCGCGACCCTGTACGTCACGAACAACGGCGCCGGCACCGTCGCCGCCGTCGACGTCGCGACGCGCCGGGTGACCGGGACCCTCCACGTCGGTCACGAGCCCCGCTCCATGGCGATCAGCGCAGACGGGGAAGCGCTCTACGTCGTCGCCTACGACGACAGCAAGCTCATCAAGATCCGGACCTCCGACTTCACGGTCGTCCAGAGCGTCGCGACCGACGGCTACCCGGTCGGCGTGACATACGAGCCGACGAAGAAGCGGGTCTGGGTCGCCTGCTACGGCGGGTCGATCCTCGTCTTCGACGACTCCCGGCTGGCCGGCTAGCCGGGAGTCGGCGCCGCCTGCGTTCGCGCAGCGACGTCCGGTCTTCAGCTCGCCGGAGCGAGCACCGGTCGGGCGCGCCGGAGGGATCAGCGCTCGTCGCGCCAGGAGCGCCACAGCGCGGCATACGGGCCGTCGGCCTCGAGCAGCTCCTCGTGCGAGCCGAGCTCGCTGATCCGGCCGCCCTCGACGACGGCGACCCGGTCGGCGTCGTGGGCGGTGTGCAGCCGGTGGGCGATCGCGACGACGGTCCGGCCCTCGACCACGGCGGCAAGGGACCGCTCGAGGTGCCGGGCCGCCCGCGGGTCGAGCAGCGACGTCGCCTCGTCGAGGACGAGGGTGTGCGGGTCGGCGAGGACGAGCCGGGCCAGGGCGAGCTGCTGGGCCTGGCCCTCGGTGAGCCGGTGGCCGCCACTGCCGACGACCGTCTCGAGCCCACCGGGCAGCGCCCCGGCCCACTCGGCCGCGTCGACCGCCCCGAGCGCGGCCAGCAGCGCGGCGTCGGAGGCACCGGGCCGGGCCAGCAGGAGGTTGTCCCGCAGCGTGCCGACGAAGACGTGATGCTCCTGGGTGACGAGGGCGACCTCCCCCCGCAGCACCGGGAGCTCGAGGTCGACGAGCGGCACCCCACCGACGGTGATCCGGCCCTCCCGCGGCCCGTCGATCCCCGCCATGAGCCGACCGAGCGTCGACTTGCCCGCACCGGAGGGTCCGACGATCGCCAGACGTTCACCCGGCCGCAGATCCAGGCTCACCCCGTGGAGGACGTCGCGGCCCTCCCGGTAGGCGTAGGTGACCTCGTCGACCTCGAGATCGTCGCCGGCCGGGTTCGCCCCACTCGCGGTCCGGTCCGGTGGCACCTCGCCGACGCCGAGGATCCGGGAGAGCGACGTCGCGGCGAACTGGATCTCGTCCAGCCACGAGATGAGCTCGCCGAGCGGGTCGAGCATCTGCTGGATGTAGAGGGTGACGGCGGTGGCGGCGCCGACCGAGACGAGGTCCTGGGACGCGAGCCACCCACCCCACAGCACGGCGCCGGCGACGGGGAGGAAGAAGCCGACCTCGAGCGACGGGAACCACCACAGCCGCAGCCCGAGGGTGTAGCGCTCGGCCGTCCAGCACTCCGCGAGGGCCTCGTCGAAGCGGCGACCACGCACCTGCTGCAGCCCGAGGGCGTCCATCGTCCGCACGCCCTCGACCGTCTCTGCGGCGACGGCGTTGAGCCGGGCGTAGGAGGCGTGCTCCCACAGGTAGCCGTCGCCGGCGCGCCGCAGGTAGCGCCGGGTCGTCGGCAGCTGGACGAGCGGGGCGAGGAGCAGTGCCAGCGCGGCCAGCGGCGAGGTGACGACGGCGGCGACGACCGTCGCGACGACCGTCATGACCGACACGACGACGGCCGGGATCCCGAAGCGGATGACCCGGGAGAGGGCGTCGATGTCGTTCGTCGTGCGGGCCACGAGGTCGCCCGTCCCGGCCCGCTCGACGACCGACAGCGGCAGCCGCACGGCCGAGGTGACGAAGTCCTCGCGCAGCCGGGCGAAGACCTGCTCGGCGAGGATGAACGACGCCCGCCGCGCGACCCAGGTCAGCGCGGTCTGCCCGAGGATGGCCGCGACGAGCAGGGCGACGAGGACGTCGATCCGCCCGCCCGTCCCCGAGCGGCTCGTGACGACCTCGACGATGCGGCCGACGACCCACGGGCCGACGAGACCGATGAGCGCGGCGATGCCGTGCCAGAGCAGCACCCGGCTGAAGGCGTTCCGGTGCTCCCGGGCCAGGGCCCGGGCGTGGGCGAGGACGACCGGCCGCGGCGCGATCGGCAGGGTGCGGGCGGTGTGGTCGGTCGTGCCGAGCAGCGGCGACATCAGTCGGCCTCGCCGCGGAGCACGACGTCCCGGTATGCCGCGGACGTCCCCAGCAGGTCGTGGTGGCGACCGCTCGCGACGACCCGGCCGTCGACGAGGAGGTGGACGACGTCGGCCCGGTCGAGGACGAGCGGGCTCGCCGTGACGACGACGGTGCCCCGGCCGCGGCGGTATGCCGCGAGCCGCCCGGCGATCCGCGCCTCGGTGTGGGCATCGACGGCGCTCGTCGGTTCGACGAGGACGAGCATCTCCGGATCCCGCAGCAGGGCCCGGGCCAGCGACACCCGCTGGCGCTGGCCGCCGGAGAGGGTCCGGCCCCGCTCCTCGAGCTCGCCGTCGAGGCCGCCCTCCACCGCGTCGAGGACGTCGGCCGCGTCCGCGACGGTGAGCACCTCGAGCAGTCGGGCGTCGTCGTCCGGCGGGGCAGCGGCATACCCGTTCTCCCCGGTCCGGGCGAGCAGCTCGCGGCGGAGCGGGCCACTGAACAGGTGCGGCTCGGACTCCGACACGACGATGCGGCGGCGGACCTGGGCGATGGGGACCGTGTCGAGGGCGACCGGCCCCCACATCACCCCGTGCCGGCCCGGGTGCAGGCGTCCCAGCCGGGCGGCGATGTCGGCGGTGTCCTCCGGGCGCGCCGAGACCAGTGCGGTCAGCAGCCCCGCCGCGGCCGTCACTCCCGACTTGGGATCCCGCAGCACCCCGTCGGCCGCCGGACCGGGTCGAATACTTCCCAATTGGGTGGGTTCCTGCCCGGTCGGGGCGCCGGGGCCGGCGAGGTTGGGGTGGTCGGGGCCGGTCTCGAGGAGCCGGACGACCCGCCGGGCGGCGACGCGGGTGTTGATGAGCTTGTCGACGAACTCCGTCGCCGTTCGCAGCGGCATCGTGAGGAATGCCGTGTAGCCGTAGAACGCGACGAGCTGGCCCGCCGTGATCCGGCCGTCGACCGCGAGGTGGGCCCCGACGCCGGTGACGATGACGACGAAGACCCCCGGCAGGAGCACCTGCGCCGCGTCAAGGGTGGCCTGCACCCCGGCGAGGCGGTTCCCGGCGGCGCGGACCCGCTGCGACTGGGCGGCATACCGGGCGAGGAAGGTGTCCTCACCACCGATCCCGCGCAGCACGCGCAGGCCGGCCACCGTGTCGGCGCCGAGCGCGGTGAGCCGGCCGGTCTCGGCGCGCTGAGCGGCCTGGCGGCGCTGGAGGGGTCGGATGACGAGGCTGAGCGAGGCGAGGAGGACCGGGCCCCCGACGAGCATGATGACGCCGAGCAGCTGCGACCCGCGCAGCAGGATGACGGCGACGACGACGAAGCTGACGACCGCCCCGGCGAACCGGGCGAACACGTCGAAGACGGCTCCCATCCGGCCGAAGTCGGCGGCGAAGACCGTGATGACCTCGCCGGCGGGGATCTCCCGGGTCACGGCCGGGCCGGACCGCCGCACCGCGCGGTCGGCGACGAGCCCGGACCGGAAGGACGCCGCGAGCCAGTTGCGCACCGCGAAGTAGTGCCGCAGGTCGGTCGTGACCGCGCTCGACAGGCCAAGCCCGAGGATGACGCCGGCCCACAGCAGCAGCGCCCGTTCGTCCTTGGCGACGAGGCCGTCGTCGACGGCCCGGCCGATCGCGGCGGGGGTGAGGGCGATGGTCAGCATCCACGGGATTCCGAAGAGCACCCCGCCGAGGAGTGTGCGCCATTGCCGACGGGCGAGCCAGAGAATGAGCCGGTCGGGATGGGCGGGGGGAGCGTCCTCCGGGTCGACGGAGAACCACGTGGTGTCGGTGGGCATGGACCTCTCACGCTAGGGCCAAGACGGGGGCCGGGCCACCGAGTTTCGACGCGTAGCCTGGCTCCGTGCTGAGGACCGCGCTGAAGCCCCGCTGGCTGGGGCTGCTCGTCGTCGTGGTTCTCGTCATCGTCGCCTTCATCCAGCTCGGCCGGTGGCAGCTCGGCGTCGCGCGGGACAAGGCCGCGGTCGAGCAGCTGAAGCAGGTCCTCGACGAGCCCGAGGTCGACCTGACGACCGTCCTGACCCCGCACGCCGAGTTCCCGGCCGACGCGAGCTCGCGCCAGGTCGAGGCCACCGGCGCGTATGCCGCGCACGGCCAGGTCCTCGTCGCCGACCGTCGGCTCGACGGGGTGAGCGGCTACTGGGTCATCACGCCGTTCGTCGTCCGGTCCACGGATGCGACGATCGCCGTGCTCCGGGGCTTCGTCACCTCGCCAGACGGCGTCTCGGCACCGCCGCGCGGCACCCTCGTCGTCCACGGCGGGCTCGCCCCCGGGGAGTCGCCGTCGGGCACCGCCGTGCCGCCCGGCCAGATGGGCTCGGTCGACCTGTCGATCCTCGTCAACCAGTGGCCGGGCGAGCTCTACAACGCGTTCCTCTTCCTCGAGGACGAGACCCTGCCGAGCCAGCCACCGGCCGGGACGGACCTCGCACCGGCGGCATCGCTCAACGACCTCACCCACGTGCCGACACCGGTCGCGGACACCGGCCTGAAGTGGCGCAACCTCGCCTACGCCCTGCAGTGGTGGATCTTCGCCGGGTTCGCGGCATACATGTGGTGGCGGATGGTCCGGGACGACCTCGAGGCCGCGCGGGAGGCGCTCTCCGCGGGCGAGGGGGAGGGCGGGGCCGCCGGGAGGGGCGGGGGAGACGACGCCGCGCCTGCCGAGCCGGAGCCGCACCCCGGGTCGGCCGCCCAGGACGCCGGGGCAGAATGGCGCCCGTGACCGACACCGCCCCCGCCATCAAGGACCCGAAGTCAGCCGCGACCGCCCTCACCTTCTTCAAGGTCATGGCCCTCATCGTCGGCGTCGGCCTGCTGCTCCTCGTCGCCGAGGTGATCCTCCACTACGCGTTCAGCAACGACGCCCTCGCGTGGTGGCCGCAGCCGCACGGCTTCATCTACTTCGTCTACCTCATCGCCACCGCGAACCTCGGCTTCAAGGTCGGCTGGTCGCTGCCCAAGATGGTGCTCATCATGCTGGCCGGCTGCGTGCCGTTCCTCTCCTTCGTCGTCGAGCGGATGGTGGCCCGCGAGATCGATGACCGCCTCGCGCTCGTCCGCCAGTAGCCTGTCCGCGTGACGCAACACCTCTCCGACCGCCCGGTCCTCGTCGTCGACTACGGCGCCCAGTACGCGCAGCTCATCGCGCGCCGGGTCCGCGAGGCCAACGTCTTCAGCGAGGTCGTCCCCCACACGATGCCGGTGCCGGAGATGCTCGCGAAGGAGCCCGCGGCCGTCATCCTCTCCGGCGGCCCCTCCTCGGTGTATGCCGACGGCGCGCCTGCCCTCGACGTCTCCCTCCTCGCGGCGGGGGTCCCCGTCTTCGGAATGTGCTACGGCTTCCAGGCCATGGTGCAGGCCCTCGGCGGCACGGTCGCCCGGACCGGGCTGGGGGAGTACGGCTCGACCCACGCGAGCATCTCCGACACCTCCTCGACCCTCTTCAACGGCCAGCCCGACGAGCAGTCCGTCTGGATGAGCCACGGCGACTCGGTCACGGTCGCACCTGAGGGCATGCGGGTGACCGCGACGACCGGCGGCGCGCCGGTCGCGGCCTTCGAGGACGACGAGCGCCGGCTCTATGGCGTCCAGTGGCACCCGGAGGTCGTCCACAGCACGTTCGGGCAACGCGTGCTCGAGAACTTCCTCCGCCGTGGCGCGCGCCTGGCCGGCGACTGGACGGCGGCGAACGTCGTCGAGGAGCTCGTCAGCCAGGTCCGGGCGACCGTCGGCGACAGCCGGGTCCTGTGTGCCCTGTCCGGCGGCGTGGACTCCTCGGTGGCCGCCGCGCTCGTCCAGCGGGCCGTCGGCGAGCAGCTGACCTGCGTCTTCGTCGACCACGGGCTGCTCCGGTCCGGCGAGGCCGAGCAGGTCGAGGAGGACTTCGTCGCCGCGACCGGCGTCGACCTCGTCGTCGTCGACGCCAAGGACCGCTTCCTCGCGGCGCTGGCCGGCGTCGCCGACCCCGAGCAGAAGCGCAAGGTCATCGGCAGGGAGTTCATCCGGGTCTTCGAGCAGGCGGCGCGCGACATCGTCGGTGAGGGCGCCCGAGACGGACACCCCGTCGAGTTCCTCGTCCAGGGCACGCTCTACCCCGACGTCGTCGAGTCCGGTGGCGGCACCGGCGCGGCGAACATCAAGAGCCACCACAACGTCGGCGGGCTGCCGGAGGACCTCCGGTTCACCCTCGTCGAGCCGCTCCGGCTCCTCTTCAAGGACGAGGTGCGCCAGGTGGGGCTCGAGCTCGGTGTCCCCGAGGCAATCGTCTGGCGTCAGCCCTTCCCGGGCCCCGGCCTGGGCATCCGGATCGTCGGCGAGGTCACCGCCGAGCGGCTCGCGGTGCTGCGCGCGGCCGACCAGATCGCCCGGCACGAGCTGACCGCCGCCGGCCTCGACCGCGACATCTGGCAGTGCCCGGTCGTCCTTCTCGCCGACATCCGCTCGGTCGGCGTCCAAGGCGACGGGCGCACCTACGGCCATCCGATCGTCCTGCGGCCGGTCTCGTCCGAGGACGCGATGACGGCCGACTGGACCCGGGTTCCCTCCGAGGTGCTCGCCAAGATCTCGACCCGGATCACGAACGAGGTGGCCGAGGTCAACCGGGTCGTCCTCGACGTGACGAGCAAGCCCCCCGGCACCATCGAGTGGGAGTAGCAACCGCCCCACCGGCCGGCTCGCCCACTTTCCCGCCCGATGAGCGACACACCCGCCTGACAAGACTTCTCTTCCCTTGCCTGGCGGGTGTTTCCCCCCCATAGGGATGGGCGGTGGCGGCATACGGGCGGGGCCTCGCCGGGCGGAGCGAGGAGGCGGCGCCGGCCTCAGCCGATCTCCTCGCCCGCCAGCGCGCGGGCGGCGAGCCGCTCCTGCTCGCTCACCTCCCACACCTCGTATGCCGCGTGGAGAGCGAGCAGGATGATCCCGCACCCGAGGACGAGGTCGGGCCACCCGGATCCGGTCCCCGCGGTGAGCACCCCCATCGCGATGATCGCGACGTTGACGAGGACGTCGTTGCGGGCCGAGAGGTATGCCGCACGGCTCAGGCTGCCGCCCCGCCGCCGGAACCGAGCCAGCAGCACCGCGCTCGTGCCGTTGACGACGATCGCGCCGAGCGAGGCCAGGATGAGCGGCACCACCCGCGGGGCGACCGGGTCGGAGAACCGGCCCACCGCCTCCCAGGCGGCGACCGCGGCCGGGCCGAGGATGATGACCGCCATGACCTTGCCCATGCGGGCGCGCCGGGCGAGCGGCCAGCCCAGGGCGAGCAGGATGAGCAGGTTGACCGAGGTGTCCTCGAGGAAGTCGACACTGTCGGCGAGCAGCGACACCGAGCCGGCGACGAGGGCCACGGTGAACTCGACGAAGAAGTAGCCGAGGTTGAGCAGCGCCACGACGAGGACGACCCGGCGCAGGCCGGCCGCCGCGGCGTCGTCGATGACGTGGTCGGTGTCCGCGCCGGGCACTACGCCTCGCGCCGGGCGGCCTGCTTGGCCTCCCGCTCCTCCCGGCGGGCCACGAACCGCGCCGCCTCCTCGTCGAGGGCCGCGACGGCAGCCGCCAGCTCCTCACGGGCCTGCTCGCCACCGGCGTCGAGGCCCTCGAGCTCCCAGATGCCCCACTGACGCAACAGCGGAGCGACGATGTCGTCGTGGTGGATCCGCAGGTCGTAGATCCCCGCCATCGCCATCTGCACGGCCTTGCGCCCGAACCCGGGGATGATCGCCCCCGGCATCTGGAAGCTCGTCACCTCGTCGGTGATGGCGCGGATCGTCTGGTCGGGCGCACACTCGAGGGCCGCCTGGACGATGTTGCGGTAGAAGATCATGTGGAGGTTCTCGTCCTTGGCCACCCTGGTGAGGAGCTTCTCGGCGACGGGCTCCTCCGTGTAGCGGCCGGTGTTGCGGTGCGACACGCGCGTCGCCAGCTCCTGGAACGAGACGTACGCGCACACGTTGAGCAGCGGCTTGTCGCCGGTCGCATAGCCGGTCTCCATCGTGTCCATCCGGGCCCGCTCGAGCTCGGTCGGGTCCACGCCGCGGGTGACGAGCAGGTAGTCGCGGATGCAGTAGGCGTGCCGGCCCTCCTCGGCGGTCCACCGGTTCACCCACGTACCCCACGCGCTCTCCCGCCCGAAGGCCCGGTCGATCTCGCGGTGGTAGCTCGGGAGGTTGTCCTCGGTGAGCAGGTTGACCTCGAGCGCGGTCCGGGCGATCGGTGAGAGACGCGAGTCCTCGACCGACCAGGGCTCGCCCCCGAGATCGGCGAAGTCACGGCCGAGGGACCACGGGACGTACTCGTGCGGCATCCACTCGTCTGCGGCAGCGAGGTGGCGGTTGAGGTTCTCCTCGACCGTGGGCTCGAGGGCGGTGAGCAGGGCGGCGCTGTCGAGGGTGGTCATGGATCCTCCTTGGTCGAGACGCGAAGGCTCCGCGCATCTGTCCTGCCTACACCACGAACCTGCCACGATCCACCGCCGGGGTCGGTCCGATCGTCCCTCGGACCGGATGGCGCCCGGTCCCGCTCGGCCGGCCGGTGTCGGCGACCGCGGGTGGATCGACATCTGGTCGCTCGCCGAGACGTGGCAGGCTTGGGCAGCGGAGCCCGCCCGCGCCGGGTGGCGCGGCGCGGTCTCCCATCGCCCGAGACGACCCCGACCCGCAAGGACATCACGCGCATGTGCGGCATCGCCGGCTACGTCGGCCTCCCCCCCGACGAGGCCCTGCTGACCAGGATGAACGACGCCCAGCGGCACCGCGGCCCGGACGGCGACGGCATCCACACCGACGGGCCGGTCGGGCTCGCACACCGCCGCCTGTCGATCATCGACGTCGCCCACGGCCAGCAGCCGATGGCGACGGCCGACGGCCGCTACACGATCGTCTACAACGGCGAGGTCTACAACTACCTCGACCTGCGGGCCGAGCTCGAGGGTCTCGGCCACACCTTCGCGACCGACTCCGACACCGAGGTCGTCCTCGAGGCGTTCGCGCAGTGGGGCACCGAGGCCTTCGACCGCTTCAACGGCATGTTCGGCCTCGCGATCTGGGACCGCGACGAGCAGCGGCTCACCCTGGCCCGGGACCACTTCGGCATCAAGCCGGTCTACGTCTGCCCGCTGCCGGAGCGCGACGGCGAGGCCGTGGCCGGTATGCCGGCCCTCCTCTTCGCGTCCGAGATCAAGCCGATCCTCGCGAGCGGCCGGTACGACAAGCGCCCGAACGAGCGGAGCATCTACCGCTACCTCCGCTTCCGGATCCACGAGGACGCCCGCGAGACCTTCTTCGACGGCATCGAGCGGCTCGAGCCGGGGGAGGTGCTCACCGTCGATGCCACCGGCCTGGAGCGGCGACCGTTCACCCGGCTCCGGGAGGAGCTCCTCGAGCTGGCTCGGGAGCAGCGGCCCTATGACGAGGCCGCGGCCGCCGAGTACCGCGCCCGGCTGACCGAGGCCGTCCGGCTGCGCCTGCAGTCCGAGGTGCCGGTCGGGACCTCCCTGTCCGGTGGCCTGGACTCCTCGGCGGTCGCCGTCATCATCAACCAGCTCCTCAACGAGGGCGACGAGACGACCCGGTCCGTCGGTGCCGAGCAGAACACCTTCTCGGCGGTCTTCCCCCACTCGATCAACGACGAGGAGAAGTATGTCGACGCCGTCCTCGACATCTGCCGGGGCCAGGTCGACGCGCACAAGATCCTGCCGACGGCCGACGAGTTCAAGGTCGACCTCGCCGACTTCATCCGCACCCAGGAGGAGCCGCTCATCTCCTCCGGGCCGTATGCCCAGTTCCAGGTCATGCGGGAGGCGACGCGGCACGTGACGGTCCTGCTCGACGGCCAGGGCGCCGACGAGATGATGGCCGGTTACATCCCCTACTACTTCACCTACGTGCGCCAGCTGCGCGCGCAGGGTGCCCGGCTCGCCGCTGCCGAGCTCGCCAAGAGCCTCGACGTCATCTACCGGCTGGGCCGATTCCGCCTGCAGGCCAAGCTGCGGGGCAGGAAGGACATCCCGACGACCCAGCTGCTCGGTCGCGAGTTCGCCGCGGCGTACGCCGGAGAGACGTTCACGACGGAGCAACGCAACCTCAAGAAGCGGCTCGTCGAGGACATCTTCCACAACAGCCTTCCCTCGCTGCTGCGTTACGAGGACAAGAACACGATGCGGTTCAGCCTCGAGGGCCGCGTGCCGTTCCTCGACAAGGAGGTCCTGAAGTACATCTTCAGCCTCTCCGACGAGGCGATCATCAAGGACGGGTGGAACAAGCGGATCCTGCGCGACGCGACGCGCGGCATGCTGCCGGAGTCGATCAACCGCCGGCGGAACAAGATCGGGTTCACCACCCCGCAGAACGAATGGTTCATGCGGCTGAAGAACCACTTCTACTCGATCTTCCTCAGCGAGTCGTTCGCGAACCGTCCCTACGTCGACGCGACGGAGGTCATCCACGCCTTCGAGGGCTGGATCAAGGGCACGAACGACGTCGACTCGATGACGTTCTGGCGGCTGATCAACCTCGAGCTGTGGCTGCGCGAGTTCTTCGACGAGCCGGTCGAGGACGCCGAGGCCGACGTGGAGCGGGTCAAGGCCGACCTCGAGCCGAACCGCGACAAGGATCTCGACCTGACCCTCGGCTCCGGCGAGGTGGTGCGGCGCTACCCGGTCCGCACCGACCTCGTCACCAAGGGCACCGACCTCGACGCACGCGTCCTGGAGCACATCGACGGCTTCTTCGCGGCGCTCGGGGCGGGTGGGCCCGAGCACGCCGCCGCGACCACGGGGCGGTGGTACCTCTTCATCTCCGAGAAGATCATCGCCATCACCCAGGGCCGGTCCTACTTCATCTGGGACATCAAGGTCGGCCGCCCGGCCCGGGTCCTCTCGCGCTATGTCACCCGCACCCCGGCCGGCATCGGGCTCGGCTCGCCGTTCACGATGCAGCTCGCCATCGAGGAGGCCGGGCTGCCGCGTGTCCTGTATGCCGCGGCCGGCGGCGCCGTGGGCAAGGTCATCGGCCGCAAGGGCCTGTTCTACGAGCTCGTCGGCAACGACATCCGCGCCATCGACGGTCCGACCGAGTACTCGGCCTATCCCTCGAACGTCTCCGCGAAGCTCGCCCCCAAGGACCCCGATGCCGTCGCCGCGCGACTCTCGGCGGCGATCCGGGACCGGGTGCCCGCGGCATACCGCGACACCTTCGCCGGCACGGTCGTGATGGACGCCAACGACATCGGCCGCAACGTCCTCGGCACGGACGTGCCGGGCGGCGAGAGCGAGAAGCGTCGGCTCGAGGCGATGTTCGCCGACAACCCGCTCGGCCAGGGCTCGGAGCAGACACCCATGGCCCTGGTGTTCGAACGCGGCTGACCCGCTCGTGCCTCGCCCGCGGGCGGGGACGAGCGCTCAGTTCGTCGAGGCCGCGCTCTCGGCCTGGGCGTCCCCCTCGGAGCCGCCCTCGGCGGCCTCCTCCTCGGACGTGGGCGGCGCCTTCGGGCTGAGCGTCCACAGGAGCCAGCCGATCCCACCGAGCGGAATCTCCATGAGGTGGGTGAAGACGGAGAAGAGGACGACGCCCGCCGTCGCCGACGCGCTGTCGGCGCCCCAGGCGACGAGGGCCACCGAGGTCGCCGTCTCGGTGACACCGACTCCCCCCGGGGTGACGCCGACCGCCGTGAGCAGCCGCCCGATCGCGAAGGCGGCGAAGAGGATCCCGAACGGCTGCTTGACCCCGGTGTCGTGCATGACGAGGACGAAGAGGGCGTAGTAGAAGCCGAAGAAGCCGACCATGCCGAGGGTCATCGGCAGCCAACCGTGCCGGACGACGTCGTTGACCCGGGCGCGCAGGTCGGTGACGAGGGACTCGACGGTCATCGTCCGGCGGCGGCGTCGCAGGAGGGGGGCGAGGACCCGGTCGAGCCCGCGGCCGATGAGCTGGGCGGCGCGCTCGCTGACGATGATCGCCACGAAGGCGGCGAGCACCCCGATCCCGCTCACCGATGCGGCGATGGCGGCGTCGCTGAGGACTTGCGGCAGACCGGTGTTACCCCACCACAGGACGACGATCGCGATGACGGGCAGCGCGATCCGCGCGAGGACGTTCCAGACGCCGGTGACGATCGCCGAGGTCGACACGGCCCGACGGCTGAAGCCCCAGGACCGGGCGATCGTGTAGGTCGCGGCGAGCCCGACGGCCCCACCGCCGGGCAGCAGGTTGGACACCGAGGACCCGCACAGGTTGATGACGAGGGCCCGGCTCTGGCTCAGGCCGGGCAGGCTGCCGGTGAAGGTGAAGGTGTAGCACCACAGGCCGAGCAGCATGAGGGCCTGGAAGGCGAGCGCATGCGACCAGGGGACGGTGCCGACGACCGAGAGGACCTCGCTCCACGAGGTCTTCGCGAAGTGCGGCAGACCCCAGATGAGCAGGGCGGCGGCCGACCCGAGGCCGATGACGACCTGGAGCACCGTGCGCAGCCACGGCCTCACGAGGGGAGCCCCTCGAAGATGTCCCGGACGACGGGTGAGCCGGCCGGGCGGGCCGGGTCGTGGAACCACTCGCGGCCGAAGACGAGGTCGTAGACCGGCCGGGGGATGCGCAGGAAGGCCGCGAGCGTGCGGTCGCCGCCGTCCGCCGTGGCCTGCGACGCGTGGGTGCGCATCGCGGCCCGCTTGGCCGCGGCATACCGGCGCACGTCGATCCGATGGGTGATCTCGCCCCGTGGCGAGAAGGCGCGTTCGAAGGAGGCCGGGTCGAACTCGGGTGGGAAGCGATAGATGTGCGAGACGAACCGGATGGCCCGCACGATCGTGTCGCGGGGGACGGTCGCCTCGAGCAGGCGAGGCGTGCCGGCGATCTGGGCGGCCCGCCGGGCGATCTCGTGGACGCGCACGTGGTCCCGGTGGCCGTACCCACCACGCGCGTCATAGCCGAGGAGGACGTCGGCGCGCTCGGTGCGCAGGACGGCGGCCAGCCGCTCGGCGGCCTCCTCGACGGGCGCCCGCACGAGCCGGACCGAGCCCTCGGGGTCGGCAGGCACCTCGCCCTCGAGCCCGCTGTCGGCGTACCCGAGCCACTCGACGTGCGCGACACCGAGCACGGCGGCGCTGGCCCGGGCCTCGTCGAGCCGCACCGAGCCGAGCCCGCCCGAGCCGCGGTGGTAGTCCGACCCGGCGAGCCCGAGGTCGCCGTCGGTGGCGAGGACGAGAACGACGCGATGGCCCTCCGCCGCGGCGCGCGCCATCGTGCCGGCGGTGAGGAGGGCTTCGTCGTCCGGATGGGCGTGGAACGCCACGAGCGTGCGGGTCATCCCCTCCATCCTGACGCATGGCAGGCTGTGCTTCCGTGAAGGTGGCCCTCCTGTCCGACTGCTACCTGCCTCGGCTCGGCGGCATCGAGGTCCAGGTGCACGACCTCGCGGCGGCGCTCGCCGCTGCCGGACACGACGTCGAGGTGTTCACCGCGACGAGCGGGCCGGCCGGTGAGCGACATGGTGCGTGCGCCGTCGAGGACGGCCTGCCGGTGCACCGGATGGCCATCCCGCTGCCCGGGGGCATCCCCGTCAACCCGCTCGCCCCGCCCGAGGTGCGCCGTCGGCTGCGGGCCGGGGGCTTCGACGTCGCCCACGTCCACATGGGCGTCGTCAGCCCGTTCGCGACCGACATGGCCCGGGTCACGCTCGGCCTGCACCTGCCGACCGCCATCACCTGGCACTGCGTCATCGACCGGTCCGCCCCGGCCTTCCGGGCGCTCGGCCAGGCACGGCGCTGGGCCGGCCGGGGCGCCGCCCTCAGCGCGGTGTCGTCGATGGCCGCCGAGCGGGTCCGAGCCATCGCCGGGGACGGCGTCCACGTCGGGGTCCTCGGCAACGGCATCGACGCCGCCCGGTGGGCCCGGCCGTCCGCGCTGCCCCCCCGGGATCCGGCCGGGCCGGTGCGCGTTGTCAGCGCGCTCCGCCTGGCCCGGCGCAAGCGGCCGCTCGCGGTGCTCGAGACGCTGCGCTCCGCCCGGTTGCGCCTGGAGCCGCGGGTCCGGCTCGAGGCGGTCCTGCTCGGCGAGGGCCCGCAGCGCGTCGTCCTCGAGCGCTACCTCGACCGGCACGGGATGTCCGGGTGGGTGGCCCTGCCCGGCCGGGTGAGCCGGGACGCCCTGCGCGAGCTGCACTGGGACGCCGACATCTACCTCAGCACCGCCCGGCTCGAGGCCTTCGGCATCGCGGCGCTGGAGGCCCGGACCGCCGGGCTGCCCGTCGTCGCCCGGCGCGGCACGGGGGTCGACGACATCGTCGAGGACGGCGTCGGTGGGCTGCTGGCCGGCGATGACGACGGCCTCGCCGGCGCCGTGGCCCGGCTGGCCGCCGAACCGGTGCTGCGGGCCCGGATCGCCACTCACAACCGGAGCGTCCCGCCGGTCCAGGACTGGCCGCGGACCGTTGAGGCGACCCTCGGTGAGTACGCCCGGGCCATCGCGGGGATGAGGGCGCCGTGATCACCGTCGTCGCCGAGCAGGACGGGGACGAGGTCACCCGGTTCGTCCTCGGGCACGGCGCCGACCCCGCGACGACGCTGCACGCCGCCGGGTGGGTCGGCCGACCGGTCGCCGTGAGCCGGCCCCACCCGCACGACCTCCTCCTCCGGTATGCCGTGCGCCCCGCGCTCGGGGAGCGTCCCCCACCGCCCGTGGTCGGCAGCTCGGGGCGGGTCGTGGTCGACACCGGCCTGACCCCCGAGGACGTCGCGGGGGCGGTACGCCACCAGCGGGTCGCGGCATACGCCGTCGTCACCTCCCACCGCGGGGTGCTCCTGACCGAGCTGTCGGCCCGGACCAACGCGGCCGGGCGCTGGAACCTCCCCGGTGGCGGCATCGACCCGGACGAGACTCCCGAGGAGGCGCTACGGCGCGAGGTGGTCGAGGAGACCGGCCAGCGGGTCAGCGACGTCGCCCTGCTCACCGTCCTGACCGGGCACTGGATCGGACGCAGCCCGCGAGGCCGGGTGGAGGACTACCACGCGGTCCGGATCTTCCACACCGCCCGCTGTCCCCGGCCGAGCCCGCCCGTCGTCCACGACGTCGGAGGCTCGACGGCCAGCGCGGCCTGGGTGCGCCCGGAGCACCTGCATCGCCTCCCCCTCGCCGGCTCGGTGGCCGAGGCGCTCGCCGCCGCCGGCCTGCCCGGCTGACCGGACATCCCCGGGCCCGCGGGCCCCCGGGTCCCCGCGGCCTCCCCCCTCCTCCTCCTCCTCCGACGCAGTGTCCGGGTTTCTGGTCGCCATGGCGACCAGAAACCCGGACACGAGGGGGGTGGGGGTCGGGGTGGTGCCGTGGGTCAGGCGTCGGTGCGGCGGCGCCGCTGGCCGCGCATCCCGACCAGGCCGAGGGCGACGAGCACGAGGCCGGCGCCGACGACGGTGATGGGCCCGGCCCGGCCCCAGTCGATCGTGAGGTCGGCGGCGCGGCTGACGATCGCCGTGATGGCGACGACGAGCCCGACGAGCCCGACGATGATCGGGAAGGGGGCGGGGCTGGTCTCCACCGGGGCCGGCTGAGGAGCCGGGACGGGTGCGGGACCGCCGGTTGCCGGACCGCCGGTGGCGGGGGCGCCGGAGGCCGGTGCTGCCGCAGCGGCGCTCTCGGGGGCCGGGGCCCACGTGGTCTCGTGCTGGGGGGTCCGGGCGCCCAGCACCTCGTCGCCGAGGGTCTGGGTCTGGTCGCTCCGGGTGGCGGAGGTGGTGCGTGTCGGGTCGGACGCGGCGGTGACGTCGCGGTCGGTGGGCTCGCTCATGGCGTCGCTCTCCATGGTGGGGTCGGGACGGGTCTCGTCCGGGGTGGGGTCGGGGGTCCTGGGGGTGTCGGTCATGTCGATCAGCGCTGCTCGATCGTGATGTCGCCGACGCCGACCTTGGCGACGACGTCGACGTGGCGGTCACCGCTGCCGACGGTCCGCACGCCGGAGATGTTCTCGGAGCGCTGACTGAGGTTCGTCGAGTCGCCGGTCACGGTGACCTCGTGCACCGAGCCGAAGCCGGTCTCGTAGTCGACCGTCGCGGTGACGTCGGCCGGGACGATGATCCGCAGGTCGCCGACCCCGATCTGGACCGACACCTCGGCGGTCCCCGAGCCGGGGGCGGCGGCGACGCCGCTCAGGTCGAGCGTGCCGTCGCCGAGGCCGATCTGGTAGCTCGCCTGACCGGAGGAGGCCGTCGGCGTCCAGGTGCGGTCGCCGATGCCCGCGCTCGTCGGCAGGTCGATCGGCGAGATCGTCGCGATCCAGGTGCCGAAGGCGAGGACGATCGCGAGGAGGCCGGCGAAGCCGCTGCGACGCCCGGTGAGGCCGAGCCCGAGAACGAGGGCCGAGACGAGCCCGAGCGCGATCGCCGAGCCGAGCAGGCCGGCGCTTCCGGGGAACCCGGTCGGGCCGTCGAGGACATAGCCCAGACCGCTGCCGGCGATGACGAGACCGATGGCGACGAGGGTGGCGGCGCCACCGGCGCCGCGACGGCGCGGAGCGGGGGCCGGGACGGCCATCGGGGGCACCGCGGGACGAGGCGCGTAGGTCGGCGTCGCATAGCGCGGGGCCGGCGGCCCGGGCGGGTATGCCGCGGGCGCGGTCATCGCGGCCATGCCGGGCGGCGGGGGAGGCGTGGCGCCGGGCGGGACGGGTCCGGGTCCGGCGGGTGCGGCATACGGGGTGGGTGACACGGGGGTACCTCCGGGGGGTGGGGGAGTGACGGTCCCGCGGTCTTGGCTCCTCAGGATGATGAAGGCGATGACGGCGAGAGGGATGAGCCACCAGGCGAACCAGCCGGGGCCGTTGTGGCCCACGGAGATGCCGGTGATGACGAGAACGGCGACGATGACCATGAGGGTGATGCCCCAGGCGTCGCCGTGCCGGATGCCGGCCTCGGCGAGGATCCGGCCGCTCGGGTCCGGGAGCAGCAGCCAGGCGATCAGGTAGATCGTCAGGCCGATGCCGCCGAACAGGGCGAGGAGGACCGCCGCGGCGCGGACGAGGATCGGGTCCACGCCGAACCGGCGGGCGAGGCCGGAGCACACACCACCGAACCACCGGTTGTCGGTGTCGCGGGGCATGCCGAGGCTTCGCAGCCAGTCGAACATCCCGTCCAGGCCCGATCGGGGCTGGGCGGCGGGAGCTGTCGGGGGCGGGTTCTGCGTCATACGTCGATCGTGTCGCGAACCGGTCCGCTCTGCCATGAGGGTCGACCCTGAGCGACCCCTGATCCGACCCTGGAGGGCTCGGTTCTCGGTCCCGAGGTGCGCGAGGATAGGGGCATGCCCACCCCGTACGAGCGCACCGTTCCGGCGGCGGCCCCGACCAGCGAGCGTCCCCCGCTGCGCCGGGCGGTCCCCGGCCGCCGGCTGGCCGGCGTGTGCCTCGGGGTGGCGACCCACCTCGGCCTGTCGGTCCGGCTCGTTCGGCTGGCCTTCGTCGTCACGCTCGTCGTCACCGTGGGCGCCTCGATCGCCGTCTACATCTTCCTGTGGGCGCTCGTGCCGGAGGAGACCGCGCTCGAGGCGGCATATCGGCTCAATGCCCCGGCGCCGGACCGGGCCCGGGCCCGGATGCCGGCGGGCGTCGCGGCGCCCGCCGCCCCGTCCGTCCCGGCTGCCCCGGGCGGTGGCGGCCCGCCGCCGGCATCCGCGGCACCGCCCGGGCCGGCTGCGTCCCTCGCCACCCCGGCGCCGGAGCCGGTGGTCACCGCCCGCAGCCGGGACACCCGCTGGCCCTCGCTCGTCCTCGTCGGCGGCCTCGTCATCGTCATCGGCCTCTTCGCCACGGCGCAGTCGGTCGGCATCGACGTCCAGGCCGGGCTGCTCATCCCGTTGCTCGTCATCGCCGCCGGCGCGATGGTCGCCTGGTCCCACCTCGACGAGGCCGAGCGCGAGAGCTGGCTCGCCGCCGGACCGGGCACCCGCCGCCTCGTCTGGGCCCGGGTCGGCCTCGGCCTCGGGCTGGCCGTCCTCGGCATCCTCGTGCTGACGACGCGGGGGCAGAGCCCGGCCGTCGTGTGGGACGCCCTCCTCGCGGCGCTCGCCGTCCTCGCGGGCGCCGTCATCATCGCCGCGCCGTGGGCCGTCCGGCTCTGGGGGGACCTGCGCCGCGAGCAGGTCGCCGCGGCGCGGGCGACCGAGCGTGCCGACATCGCCGCGCACCTGCACGACTCGGTCCTGCAGACGCTCGCGCTCATCCAGCGCCGCTCCGGGGACCCGGTCGCCGTCACCCAACTCGCCCGCGCCCAGGAGCGCGAGCTGCGGACCTGGCTGTATGCCGGCCCGTCCGGTGAGGGGGACTCGCTCGCCGGCGCGGTGGCCGAGGTCTCCCACGAGGTCGAGGACCTCCACGCGGTCCCGATCGACCTCGTCGTCACCGGCGACCGGCCCCTCGAGCCGCACGGGCGAGCGCTGAGCCGGGCGCTGCGCGAGGCCCTCCTCAACGCGGTGCGGCACGGGCGCCCACCCGTCACGGCCTACGTCGAGATCGGGCCGGGCGGCGTCGAGGCCTTCGTCCGCGACCACGGCGACGGCTTCGACCTCGACGAGGTCGCCCCCGACCGGCTCGGCGTGCGCGAGTCGATCCTCGCCCGGATGGAGCGCCACCACGGGACCGCCCGGATCCGGCGTCGCGATGACGGCGTCGAGGTCGAGCTCACCCTTCCCCCCATCGAAGGAGACCAGCCATGACCGCCACCGACGCGTCCCGCCCGATCCGGGTCGTCCTCGTCGACGACCACCGGATGTTCCGGACCGGGGTCCGCAGCGAGCTCGCCGAGGAGGTCGGCGAGGCCGTGACGATCGTCGGGGAGGCCCCGGACGTCGAGTCGGCCGTCGCCGTCGTGCGCGCGCAGAAGCCCGATGTCGTGCTCCTCGACGTCCACCTGCCCGGAGGGCGGGGCAACGGCGGGGTCGACGTCCTCCACGGCTGCGCCGGGGCCGAGAGCGGCGACGGCGAGCCGGTCCGCTTCCTCGCCCTGTCCGTCTCGGACGCGGCTGAGGACGTCATCGCCGTCATCCGCGCCGGAGCGCGCGGCTACGTGACGAAGACGATCAACGCCCGAGACCTCGGCACGGCGATCCGGCGGGTGGCCGACGGCGACGCGGTGTTCTCGCCGCGGCTCGCCGGCTTCGTCCTCGACGCGTTCGGCGCGGCGGCCGGTGAGATTGCCGAGGTCGACGAGGAGCTGGACCGGCTCTCGGCCCGGGAGCGCGAGGTCATGCGGCTTATCGCCCGGGGCTATCAGTACAAGGAGGTCGCCAAGGAGCTGTTCATCTCGGTCAAGACCGTCGAGACCCACGTCTCCTCGGTACTGCGCAAGCTTCAGCTCTCCTCCCGCCACGAGCTGACCGCCTGGGCGATGGGCCGCCGCCTCGTCTGACGGCCCACCGCCGGCGTCCGCGGGCGCCGGCCCGTGCCGACGCGGGCGGCAGCGCGCCGAGCCGCGGCGTGGCCAGTGGCGGGCTGGATGCCGCGGAACCCCTAGGGTGTCCTGTCATGGAGATCTTCGAGCACCTCGTCCTCCTCCTGCACCTGCTGGGGATGGCCGCCATCGTCGGCAGTGCCGTCTTCGTGGCGCGCGGTGCGGCGACCCCGGCCCTGGTCTGGGGGGCGAGGGCCCAGCTGGTCACCGGCCTCATCCTCGTCGGGATCAAGGAGGCGGGGACCGACCCGGTCAACCACGCCAAGATCGGCGTCAAGCTCCTCATCGCGATCGTCGTCGTGGCCTGCGCGGAGATCGCGAACGTCAAGGGACGCAAGGGAGAGGCCCGCCCGGAGCTCGTCACCGCCTCGGGCGCGCTGGCCATCCTCAACGCCGCGGTCGCCGTGCTGTGGGAGGCCGGCGCCGAGGAGTAGGTCCGCGGGGGCGCCAGGGGCCGATCCCTCAGGGGACGAGCAGGACCTTGCCCTGGGTCTGGCGCGCCTCGAGGTCGGCGTACGCCTGAGCCGCCTCGGCGAGCGGTCGGCGGCTGTCGACGGCGACCTTGAGCCGCCCCTCCGCGAGGTCGGCGAAGACGGCCTCGGCCCGTTCGAGGAGCTCGCCGCGCTCGGCGGTGTAGTGCGCGAGGGCCGGCCGGGTGACGAAGAGCGAGCCGCCGGAGTTGAGCCGCTGGAGGTCGAAGGGCGGCACCTGGCCGCTCGCCGCTCCGAACAGGACGAGCATGCCGCGTCGCTTGAGCGACGCGAGCGAGGCGTCGAACGTCGCCCGGCCCACGCCGTCGTACGCGACGTCGACCCCGGCTCCGCCGCTCGCCTCCCGGATCGCCTCGGCGAGGTCGTCGACCTGCGTGTAGTCGATGACGACCTCGGCGCCGAGGGAGCGGGCAGTCTCAACCTTCGCGGCCGTCCCTGCCGTCGCGATGACCGTTCCGCCGCGCGAGGTGACCATCTGGACGAGCAGCTGTCCGACCCCGCCGGCCGCGGCGTGGACGAGGGCGAGCGTCCCATGGGTCACGGCATACGTGCTCGTCGTCAGGTAGTGCGCGGTCATCCCCTGGAGCATGACGGCCGCGGCGACGTCGAGCTGGACCGCAGGTGGGACCGGCACGACGACCTCCTCCGGGACGGTCGCGTACGTCGCCGCACTGCCGAGGTGCATCGCCCAGGCGACCCGGTCGCCGACGACGAACTCGGTGACGCCCTCCCCGGTCGCGACGACCTCACCGGCTGCCTCGTTGGCCAGGACGAACGGCGTCGGGACGGTATAGACCCCCTCGCGCTGGTAGACGTCGATGAAGTTCACCCCGACGGCCGCGACGGACACGAGGAGCTCGCCGGGTCCGGGCTCGCCCACGGGCTCGTCACGGACCTCGAGCACATCGACGCCGCCGGTGCGGGTCGCGACGAGGGCGGGCGCGGAGTCGGGCAGGAGCATGGCTCTCCTTCGAGATCGGCTTCTCCCCAGGGTATGCCGCCGCCGCGTCTGGCTCCCGTCGGCGGTCAGAGGGCGGCGATCACCTCGTCGAGCATCGACTCGGTCAGCTTGCCGGTGAAGGTGTTCTGCTGGCTGACGTGGTAGCTCCCGACGAGCCGCACCGTCCGGCCCTCCGGCAGGGCGAGGGAGGCCCGGGCACCGTGCCCGAAGCGGGGCTTCGGCCGCGGGACCTGCCAGCCGAGCCGCCGCGCGGCGCCCAGCGTGGCATCCCAGGCGATCGACCCGAGGGCGAGGACCGAGCGCAGCCGTGGCCCGGACAGGACGAGGTCGCGGTCGAGCCAGGGGGCACAGGTGGTCTTCTCGGTCGTCGTGGGCTTGTTCGCGGGGGGTGCGCAGCGGACGGCCGCGACGATGCGCAGGCCGGTGAGGACCTGTCCGTCGCCGCCCGCCTCGCTCGTCGGGACGCGGGCGTACCCGGCGCGGTGCAGCGCGGCATACAGCCAGTCGCCCGAGCGGTCACCGGTGAACATCCGCCCGGTCCGGTTGGTCCCGTTGGCCGCCGGGGCGAGACCGACGACGAGCACGGGGGCCTCCGGGTCGCCGAAGGACGGACCGGGCCGGCCCCAGTAGGGCTGGTCGGCGAAGGCCGCGCGGCGACCGGTGCGGGCGACCGACTCGCGCCACGCCACGAGGCGGGGGCAGGCGCGGCACACCGAGATGCGGGCATCGAGCTGCGGTATGCCGCCGGCCGAGGCCGCGAGCCGACGCACCTGGGCGGGGGTCCGAGCGACGGGAGTCTCGGCGTCGGCCGGGTCCCCGGGCCACCCGGTTCCGGGTGGGACCGGGGACTCGAAGGGCATGCCGGTGACGGGGTGGAGGTCCACGCCGTCACCGTAGAGCAGTCCCCCGGGCCTCAGGGCACGATCGTCGCCGGGCCCGCCTCGACCGGGTCGATGGGCAGGGCGGGGGTGCGGGCCGCCGGTGGGCTCTCGAGCGAGCGCACGCCCGGCGCGAGGAGGGCGGCGCCGTTGACGACGATCATGACGACCCCACACGCGATCAAGCTGGGATGCGCGCCGAACACCTCCGCGGCCGGCCCGGCGAGGAGGAGCCCGAGGGGGCCGAGGAGGAGCGAGCCGAGCGCGTCATAGGAGCTGACCCGCGACAGCGACTGCGGCGGTACCTCCCGTTGCATCGTCGTCTGCCACAGGACGGTGAGCGCCTCGAAGCACACCCCGAGGCCGAACGAGGCCACCGCCACGGCGAGCAGGGGAGCGCGCCCGCCGAGCAGGAGGTAGGGCGGGGCGGCGCCGAAGGCGAGCAGGACGACGGTGCGGATCGGCCGGCGGGGTCGCATCCGCATGGCCAGCAGGCCCCCGACGATGAGGCCGAGCGACTCGGCCGTCAGCACGGTCGTCCAGGCCGCCGCGCCGCCCAGCTCGGTCCTGGCGACGACGGGTCCGAGGACGAGGTGGGCCGCCTGCCACACCATGACGAGGACGGAGAACTGGATGACGACGACCCACAGCCACTGCCGGGAGCGGAACTCGGCCCAGCCGCCGGCGAGCTGGTCGCGGAGCGACTCGCGTCCGCCCGTCGGTGCGCCGGCACGCCCGAGGCGCAGCCGCGAGACGAGGACGCCGGAGACGGCGAACGTCGCCCCCGCCCCGATGAGGGCCCACCCGCCACCGACGGCGATGACGACGACGCCGCCCGTGACGAGGCCGGCGACCCGGGCGAGGTTGCCCCCGAGCCCGAGCAGGGCGTTGCCGTCCTGGAGATGGGTCGTCGGGACGATGTCGGGGATGATCCCGGTCAGCGCCGGCCAGACGAGGGCCTCGCCCATGCCCGCGACGAAGGTCGCCGCCATGAGCGCCCACACCGGCGCGTGCCCGGTGAGCAGCATGACGCCGATGGCGATGTGGACGCTCGCCGCGACCCATTCCGAGGCCTGGAGGACCCGGTCGCGGGGGTAGCGGTCGGCGATCACGCCGCCGGCGAGGGTGAAGGCGACGACCGACACCGCGGACGCGGCGAGGACGAGCGAGAGGGTGCTCGCCGTGGCGCCCGGCAGGTCGAGCACGCCGAAGGCCAGCGCCACCGGCGCGAAGGCGATGGCGAGCATGGACAGGGTCCGCGCCGACAGGAGCAGGAGGAAGCGCCGGTCGCGGAGAAGCTCGGCGCGCGTGGTTCGCACGGCGACAGCGTAGGCCGCGGACGGGGCGCCGTCGCCGGCTTTTGCGGGCTGGGGCCGAGGCGGCCTGCGGTCAGTCGCCGGAGTCCCGGCGAAGCCGCTTGGTCTCGCCGCGTCGGCGCTTGGCCGCGAGCCGCCGTTCCACCGACGAGCGGGTCGGCCGGGTCCTGCGTCGCGGGGGCGGGGGCGGGGCGATCGCCTCGCGGAGGGCCTGGGCCAGGCGGCGCTCGGCGGCCTCGCGGTTGCGCAGCTGGGACCGGTGCTCGCCGGCGGTCACGACGAGGGTGCCGTCGACCAGCCGGCCCTCGAGCCGGCGCAGCGCCCGGACCCGCAGGGCGGCGGGGAGCGCCGTCGTCGCCGCGAGGTCGAAGACGAGCTCGACCCGGCTGTCGGTCGTGTTGACCCCCTGGCCGCCGGGGCCGGAGGAGCGGGAGAAGCGCCACCGCAGCTCGGACTCGGGGATCAGCACCGCGTGGCTGACCCGCACGTCACCGGGCACGCTCGCTCACCCCTCGTCCTCCTCCTGCTCCGGGGGCGGCTCGGCGCCCTCCCGCTCGTCCCGGTCGGCCCAGTCGAGCAGCGGTGCGATGTCGAAGGCGGCGTCGTCGATGCCGGCCTGGAGGTCGCCGAGCTCGGCGAACCGTCGCGGCACGGTCGCGATGGTGAGGTCCGTGGGTGTCACGTCGTCGATCTCGTCCCAGCGGATCGGCGTCGAGACGGTGCCGATGTCGTTGCCGCGCACCGAGTACGCCGCGGCGATGGTGTGGTCGCGGGCGTTCTGGTTGTAGTCGACGAAGACGGCCGCGGGGTCGCGGTCGCGCCGCCACCACGTCGTGGTCACCTCGTCGGGGAGTCGTCGCTCGAGCTCGCGCGCGAAGGCGAGGGCGGCCCGGCGAACCTCCTGGAACCCGTGCTCCGGCGCGATGCGCACGTAGATGTGCAGCCCGTGTCCGCCGGAGGTCTTCGGCCAGCCCGTCGCCCCGAGCTCGTCGAGGATCTCGTGGGCGGTGTGTGCCGCCCGACGGACCCGGTCGAACGGCGCCTCGGGCATCGGGTCGAGGTCGATCCGCCACTCGTCCGGCTTCTCGGGGTCCGCTCGCCGGCTGTTCCATGGGTGGAACTCGACCGTGCTCATCTGGACGGCCCAGATGACGTCCGCGAGCTCGGTCACGCACAGCTCGTCGGCATGCAGCCCGTAGCGGGGGAAGTGCAGCCGGACCGTCTCGACCCAGGGTGGAGCGCCACGGGGGAGGCGCTTCTGGTGGACCTTCTGCCCGGCGACGCCGTCGGGGAAGCGGTGCAGCATGCAGGGCCGCTCGCGCAGGGCGTTGACGATCCCGTCACCGACCGCGAGGTAGTACCGGGCGAGGTCGAGCTTGGTCTCACCGCGGGCAGGGAAGTAGACCCGCTCCGGACTGGAGAGCCGGACGGTCCGCTCAGCCACCTCGAGCTCGACGGGTTCGCCGAACTCACCCTTGCGCGCCGCCATCACCGAAGCGTATGCCGCACGGCCCACGCCGGGTCCGTCCGCGCCGCCACGCCCCCTGGGTGTGGACGAGACCGTCCGTGGCGCCACGTAGGCTGGACGGCGACATGAGCACCCTCTTCGACGGCCTCGGCCTCTTCGACGACCCCTCCTCCCCGCGACCCGGCACCGCGGCGGACCCGCACGTCGACGAGGCGACCCACGCGAGCGCGCATGCGGCGCTCGTCAACGCCTCGGGCGTGCCGACCTGGGCGGAGGCGGCGGCCTCGGGCCGGGGGCCGGACGGTCCGGCGGGCGGGCGGCATACTCGCCTCGACGCCGCGGCGCTCCTCGAGGGGCTCAACCCGCAGCAGCGCGAGGCGGTGCTCCACGAGGGCGGCCCGCTGCTCATCGTCGCGGGCGCCGGCTCCGGGAAGACCCGGGTCCTCACCCACCGGATCGCCTACCTGCTCGCCGAGCGGGGCGTCCAGCCCGGACAGGTCCTCGCCATCACCTTCACGAACAAGGCCGCAGCGGAGATGCGCGAGCGGGTCGGCCAGCTCGTCGGCTCGCGCGCCCGGTCGATGTGGGTCATGACCTTCCACAGCGCCTGCGTGCGGATCCTGCGCCGCGAGGCGACACAGCTCGGGATGCGCTCGACGTTCTCGATCTACGACGCGGCCGACAGCCAGCGGCTCATGTCGATGGTGCTGCGCGACATGGACCTCGACCCCAAGCGCTACAACCCGCGCAGCTTCTCCCACCAGGTGAGCAACCTCAAGAACGAGCTCGTCGACGAGGAGACCTTCGTCCGCCGGGTGGGCGCCGAGGACGGGGCGAACAGCACTCACCAGGAGCAGATCCTCGCCGAGGCCTACACCGAGTACCAGCGGCGCCTGCGCCAGGCCAACGCCCTCGACTTCGACGACCTCATCATGACGACGGTCCACCTGCTCCAGGCGTTCCCGGCCGTCGCCGAGCACTACCGGCGCCGGTTCCGCCACGTCCTCGTCGACGAGTACCAGGACACGAACCATGCCCAGTACCAGCTCGTGCGCGAGCTCGTCGGCGGGACGGCCGGTGGCGGGCGGACCTCGGGCGGCGGAGCGGGCGCGGTGGCGGCGCAGGGCGGCCCGACCGAGCAGGAGGGGTATGCCGTCGGCCCCGCCGAGCTCGTCGTCGTCGGTGACGCCGACCAGTCGATCTACGCCTTCCGCGGCGCGACGATCCGCAACATCGTCGAGTTCGAGGAGGACTACCCTCGCGCGCGCACCATCCTGCTCGAGCAGAACTACCGCTCGACCCAGACCATCCTCACCGCTGCGAACGCCGTCATCGCCCGCAACGAGGGCCGGCGCAAGAAGAACCTGTGGACCGAGGCCGGCTCCGGGGAGCAGATCGTCGGCTACGTCGGTGACAACGAGCACGACGAGGCCTCCTTCGTCGCCCGGACGATCGACTCGCTCGGCGACGACCACGGCATCCGGCCGGGCGACGTCGCCGTCTTCTACCGGACCAACGCCCAGTCCCGAGCCCTCGAGGAGGTGTTCGTCCGGGTCGGCCTGCCCTACAAGGTCGTCGGCGGCACCCGGTTCTACGAGCGGCGCGAGGTCAAGGATGCCCTCGCCTACCTCCGGGTCCTGTCCAATCCCACCGACACCGTCAACCTCCGCCGGATCATCAACGTCCCCAAGCGTGGCATCGGCGAGCGCGCCGAGGCGTGCATCGCCGCCCTCGCCGAGCGGGAGCGGATCCCCTTCGTCGCAGCCCTCGGCCGTCCCGACGACGCCCCTGGCATCGCGACCCGCTCCGCGACGGCGATCAAGGGGTTCACGGGCCTCCTCGAGGCGCTCGGCCGGGTCCGCGACGACGACGAGGCCGGGATCGGCGACCTCCTCGAGGCGATCCTCGACAAGAGTGGCTACCTCGACGAGCTCCGCAAGAGCGCGGACCCGCAGGACGAGACCCGGGTCGAGAACCTCGCCGAGCTCGTCGCCGTGGCCCAAGAGTTCGACGCCGCCCGCGCCGAGACCGGGGAGGTCATCAGCCTCGAGGACTTCCTCGAGCAGGTCTCGCTCGTCGCCGACGCCGACGAGATCCCCGAGGCGGACGGGGCGGACGGCGGCGTCGTCACCCTGATGACGCTGCATACGGCCAAGGGGCTGGAGTTCCCCGTCGTCTTCCTCACCGGCCTCGAGGACGGCACCTTCCCGCACATGCGCAGCCTCGCCGACCCGACCGAGCTGCAGGAGGAGCGCCGGCTCGCCTATGTCGGGATCACCCGGGCGCGGGAGCGGCTCCACCTCTCACGGGCGGCGGTCCGCTCGGCCTGGGGGGCCCCGCAGTACAACCCGCCGTCCCGCTTCCTCGACGAGATCCCGACCGACCTCGTCCGGTGGGAGCGGGAGCTGTCCGGCGCCGCCGCGGTCGGCCGGCCCGGCCAGAGGCCGGCCGTCGCGACGCTCGGCTCGCGTCCCGGCGTGCGCAGCCCCGGCAACCGTCCGCTCATCGCCCTCGCCGCGGGCGACCGGGTCACCCACGACGCCTTCGGCCTCGGCACGGTCGTGCGGGTCACCGGTGAGGGCGAGAAGACCCAGGCCGAGGTCGACTTCGGCGGCGAGTCCGGGGTCCGGCGCTTCCTGCTGCGCTACGCCCCGCTCGAGAAGCTCTAGGCTCGCCCGGCTCGTCGGGCTGCTCGTCGGGGAGCGCTCAGGCCGGAATGCCGTGGGCCCGCAACCAGGGCAGCGGGTCGATCGGCGGGGCGCCCTCGTGGACGTGGATCTCGAGGTGCAGGTGCGGGCCGGTCGAGAAGCCGGTGTTGCCCGAGAGCCCCACGACGTCGCCGGGCATGACGCTCGCGCCGACCTGGGTCTTGATGCTGCTGAGGTGGCCGTACCACGAGACGGTCCCGTCCCAGTACTGGATCTCGACCTTGTTGCCGTAGCCGCCGGCCACCCCGGCGAAGATGACCTTGCCCCTGGACATCGCCATGACCGGTGTCCCGACCGGACAGCCCATGTCCTCGCCCGGGTGGAGGGTGCCCCAGCGCATGCCGAACGGCGAGGTGAGGGCGTAGTGGCCCTTCGTGATGGGAAGAGTCCAGACGTGGCCCTGCGCGACGAGCCGGGCCTTGGCGGCGGCCTTGCGCGCCTTGTCGCGGGCGACCCGCTGCTGCTCCTCGATCCGACCCTGGTATGCCGCGGCCTGGAGGGTGACCTGCTGGCGCCGCTGGGCGAGGTCGGCCTGGACCTGGACCGCATCGGCCGCTTCCGTCTTGGCCATCGTGGCCTGGGTCGCGGAGAGGTCGAGGTTGAGCGGTGCGGACTCCGCGACGGTCGCGCCGGTGGCGGTGACGACGAGTGCGGCGGCGGCCGCGCTGGGCATGATGAAACTCGAGCGCAGGGCGCGGGGGATCCGCTTGACCATGGGCGCAGCATGGCGCCCGGGCGCGGCATGCCGCCCGGTCCGGCCGCCGTGACGGCCGGAGTAAGAACGCGAACTCACGGCAGGGGTACCTCGTAGTGCAGGGGACACTGCGCTCGAGGGTACCGTGACCAAGCCGTGACACAAATTTCATCGTGCACAGGTGTGATGCGCGTCTCGTCCGTTCGGCGAGGTTCCCCCGCTGGCCCCGGCGGAGCGGCCGACCGGCTACCGGGCCGCCGTCGCGAGGGGGATGGCCCCGTCGGTCCGGGTCGACCCGTCGTGGTCGAGCTGGGCCAGTGCGCTCGAGATGCCGTGCACGACGCTGCCGACGATGGGCAGTGAGACATGGCCGACCCCGTGCAGGCCGATGTTGCGCACCCGCAGGTCCGGGTGGCTCAACGCCGCGTTCCCCTGCGGGAGGACGAGCTGGTCGGCGTCGGACCAGTAGACGATGAACCGGGTCCGGCAGCCGGGGGCCGGCTGCTCCAGCTCGCGGACCAGCGGGCTGCCCGGCCGCAGCTGTCGGGTCAGCCGGCTCGGCACGAGGTATGCCGTGTACGTCCCGTGGTGCGGAGTGCCGAGGGTGACGAGGGTATGGACCCGCTCGTCGCCGCCGAGCCGGGTGACGTAGTAGCGGGCGATGAGGCCGCCGAGGCTGTGGCCGACGATGTGGATCCGCTCGTAGCCGGTCTCCTCGACGATGGCCTCGACCTCCTCGCCGAGCCGGGCCGCGGCCGTGCGCACGTCGTGGGTGAGCGTCGAGTAGTTCATCGCGAACACCCGACCGAAGCCGCGGCGGGTGAGGCCGAGGCGGAGCAGGGTGAAGACCGACCGGTTGTCGATGAGCCCATGGACCAGGAGGATCGGCGTTCCGGCGGCCTCGACGTCGTGGATGACCAGGCCCCGCTGGACGGGCGGCAGGTGCTCGATCCGGTAGCCATGCCCGACATCGGTCCCTCGTCCGGCGACGAGCCCGACCGGATAGGTCGCGAGATGGGTCGTCGCCCAGGCCGCCTCGACGGCGATGCCCGCGAGCATCCGCGGCGTCGCGCGACGGCGCACCTCGGCGGCCACCGTGCGGACGAACCCCGCGGCGGCGACGATGCGGGACTCGGCGGCGGGCGCGGCATACCCGTCGTCGGGCAGCGGCGATCGCAGCGACCGGGCCGCACCGCCCGCGCCGCCCTGGCCGGCGCCCGGCCCGTGGCGTTCGCCGCTCATGACGGCCCCACGGTAGTGGTCCGGAGCCGTCCGGGGGAGCCCCCTCGCGGGGGCCGATCCCGGTGTTCCGCCTCCCGGTTCCCTCGTAGCGGTCTAAGATCCGCATGGAGTTCGTCAAGAGATGACAGGTCCAGTTGTGAGCCCCTGGGGCGTCGGGGAGTCTCATGCCAGCCCGCGGGACCGTCGGGCGCTCAAGACGCAAGGAGAGCCCGCCTCGTGAATGCCTCGCCCCTCACCCTCTCGGTGGCGCTCGCCGTCGCCGTGGCCGGCGCCGGCAGCGCCGGCACGGCCGGCGTCCAGGCCTCCCAGCGGTCCACGACCCCGCTGAGCGTTCATGCCGCCGCACCCCCCTCGCCGAACCCGGCGCGGGACACCTCGGCCCTCGGGCTGCCCTCGAGCCAGGCCCTCACCGTGCGCTCGAGCTTCACCGACCGCGACGGCACGACGTACGTGCGCTACGACCGCACCTACAAGGGGCTTCGGGTCCTCGGTGGCGACCTCCTCGTCGATCTCTCCGCCAAGGGCGCCATCACCGACGTCACGTGGAACGCGCGCAAGAACCTCGGCGACCCCATCCTGACCCCGAAGGTCCCGGCACCGACGGCCCTTGCCCGGGGCAAGGCCGAGGCGCTGGCCAGCCCCACGACGGAGTCGGGGAAGGCGACCAAGGTCATCTGGGCCGGCAGCGGCTCGCCGCGCCTGGCCTACGACGTCCTCACGACCGGCATCAAGGCGGACCAGACGCCGACCCGGCTCCACACGATCGTCGATGCGTCGACCGGGGCCGTCATCACCTCCTACGACGACATCAGGACCGGCACGGGCAGATCGATGTACTCGGGCACGGTGAGCATCGAGACCGTCCCCTCCGGGGGCAAGTACCAGCTCAAGGACGGCCGCGGCAACTACACGACCGACCTGCTCGGCGGGACGTCGGGCCTCGGCTCGCTCTTCACCGACTTCGACGACGTCTGGGGCAACGGCCTCGCCTCGAGCCGGCAGACCGCCGGCGTCGACGCGCAGTACGGCGCCGAGATGACCTATGCGTACTACTCGAGCGTCCTCGGCCGGGCCGGCATCTGGAACAACGGCCAGGGCGCCCGGAGCCGGGTCCACTTCGGCGACGGCTACGTCAACGCCTTCTGGGACGGTACCCAGATGACGTACGGCGACGGCTACGGCAACACCCACCCGCTCACCTCGATCGACGTCGCCGCCCACGAGATGAGCCATGGGGTCACCGAGAACACCGCGAACCTCACCTACTCCGGCGAGGCCGGTGGGCTCAACGAGGCGACGAGCGACATCTTCGGCACCGCCGTCGAGTGGTTCGCCAACAGCCCCGACGACACGCCCGACTACCTCATCGGCGAGAAGATCGACATCAACGGCAACGGCACCCCGCTGCGCTACCTGGACAGGCCGAGCAGGGACGGCGCGTCCCTCGACTGCTGGAGCACGACGCTGAAGAACCGGGACCCGCACTACGCGAGCGGGCCGCTCAACCACTGGTACTTCCTCACCTCGGTCGGCTCCGGAGCCCGCACGGTCAACGGCGTCAAGTACGACAGCCCGACGTGCAACGGCTCGACGGTCACCGGCATCGGCCACCAGAAGGCGGAGCGGATCTGGTACCGCACCCTCGCGACGAAGCTCACCTCCTCGAGCACGTATGCCGCGGCCCGGGACGGCGCCATCGCCTCGGCCAAGGAGCTGTACGGCACCGACAGCACGGAGTGCAGGACGGTCGCCGCCGCCTTCTCGGCGATCGCTGTCGCTCCCGGAGCGCAGTCCTGTGCCGGCGGCTCGACGCCCCCGCCGACCGGCAACCTCCTCAGCAACGGCGACTTCGAGGCCGGCCCGACGGGATGGACCGCCACGAACGGCGCGATCACGAACAGCACGAGCCGCCCGGCCCACTCCGGGTCGTGGAAGGCGTGGCTGGGTGGCAACGGCCGCCGCTCGAGCGAGTACGTCCGGCAGACCGTGGCGGTCCCGTCCTCCGGCACCCCGACCCTGTCCTTCTGGTTCCGGATCGACACCTCGGAGACGACGTCGAGCAAGGCCTACGACACGATGAAGGTCCAGGTCGTCCACGGCTCGACCTCGACGCTCGCGACCTACAGCAACCTCACGACGACCGGGGGGTCCTATGTCCGCACGAGCTTCGACCTCTCGGCGTACAAGGGCCAGACCGTCACCCTCACGTGGCTGATGAGCGAGGACCGCAGCCTGCAGACCTCGTTCGTCGTCGACGACGTCTCGCTCGCCTGAGGGGCTCGGCGCTGGAGACCGCCCGGCGCGGTGCTAGGTGCAGATGGTGCGTGCGCCGGCCGGCTCGGCGAGGTCGCCGAGCAGGGCGGTCACCGCCTGGCTGCCGGGGTCGCCGGCGGCGGACCCGCCGAGCACCGCCGTGTGGCTGCCGGCCGTGATGGTGACGACGAGGGCGTCGGCCACGTCGCTCGTCGGCCCGGTCCCCTCGGTCGGCGCGGTGGCCGCGGCCCGGGCCAGGGCGTCGGCGACGTCGGGCTCGACCCGGCAGGTGACCGGTCCCGCCTTCGTCGTGCCCGTGACCGAGCCGTCCTGCTCGAGCACGAGATGGTCATCGAACCCCGCGAGGCCTCCCGTCCTGCTGATGGTGACCGGATAGGTCGCGGCCGGCGACGTGCTCGACGAGCCGTCGGTCCCGGCGGCGGTCCCGGCGGCGCCGCTCGACCCGCTGCCGCATCCGCCGAGGGCGAGGGCGGTGGCCGCGGCGACGACGAGGGGCCCCGCGGCGCTGCGGTGGCGGCGGACCCGGATCGGTGCCGGTCGGCTCGCGCGAGGGAGGCACGGCATACATCCATCATCACCGAAGCGGCCGGTCGGCGCCCGATGTGACCGTTCGGGGCCGAAAGCGTTCCTCACGGCGGATCCCCACGGTGTGCCCGCCGGGAAGCGGGGTTAGGCTCCGGCTACGGGACCCCGATCTCCGGCCCCGATGTCGCGACGCCCACCGATCAGGGGCGGCGCGCGCCGGTCGGGTCCCCCCGCAGACCGCCCGCAGCCCCGCGGGCCGCCGACCGACAAGTGAGGACGGATACCCCTCGTGGATCTCTTCGAGTACCAGGCGCGCGATGTGTTCGAGAAGCACGGGGTCCCCGTGCTCCCCGGTGAGGTGGCGACGACGGCCGAGCAGGCCCGAGCCGCCGCGGAGCGGATCGGCGCCGGGAGCGGCGGGGTCACCGTCGTCAAGGCCCAGGTCAAGACCGGCGGCCGGGGCAAGGCAGGGGGTGTCAAGGTCGCCAAGAGCGCCGAGGAGGCCGGCGAGCTGGCCGGCCGGATCCTCGGGATGGACATCAAGGGCCACACGGTCGGCACCGTGATGATCGCCGCGGGCGCCCAGATCGCCGAGGAGTACTACGTCTCGATCCTGCTGGACCGGGCGCACCGGTCCTACCTCGCCATGTGCAGCGTCGAGGGCGGCGTCGAGATCGAGCTGCTCGCGGTGGAGCGGCCCGAGGCCCTCGCCCGGGTCGAGGTCGACCCCAACCTCGGCATCGACGAGGCGAAGTCCGCCGAGATCGCCCGGGCGGCGGGCTTCCCCGAGGCCGACCAGGCCGCGATCGCCGATGTCATCCGGAGGCTGTGGACGGTCTACCGCGAGGAGGACGCGACCCTCGTCGAGGTCAACCCGCTGGTCAAGACCGAGGACGGCACGATCATCGCCCTCGACGGCAAGGTCTCGCTCGACGCCAACGCCGCCTTCCGCCACCCCGAGCACGCCGAGCTGGAGGACACCGCGGCGGCGGACCCGTTCGAGGCGATGGCCAAGGAGATGGGCCTGAACTACGTCCGGCTCGACGGCAACGTCGGGATCATCGGCAACGGCGCCGGACTGGTCATGTCCACCCTCGACGTCGTCGCCTACTCCGGTGAGGACGTCGGCTCCCGGCCCGCGAACTTCCTCGACATCGGTGGGGGCGCGAGCGCCGAGGTCATGGCGAACGGGCTCCACGTCGTCCTGTCCGACCCGAACGTCAAGGCGGTCTTCGTCAACGTCTTCGGCGGCATCACCTCCTGCGACGCGGTCGCCAACGGCATCGTCGGGGCGCTGGAGAAGCTCGGTAGCGAGGAGGACCGCCCCCTGGTGGTCCGCCTCGACGGCAACAACGTCGACGAGGGGCGGCGCATCCTCGCCGAGTTCGCCCACCCGAACGTCATCATCGAAGAGACGATGGACGGCGCGGCCCGCAAGGCCGCCGAGCTCGCCGCCGCCAAGTAAACCCCGACGACAGACCGAACGAGGACATACCCCCATGGCAATCTTTCTCGACAAGGACAGCAAGGTCATCGTCCAGGGCATGACCGGCTCCGAGGGCATGAAGCACACGACGCGGATGCTCGCCTCCGGGACGAGCGTCGTCGGCGGCGTCAACCCGAAGAAGGCCGGCCAGAGCGTCGACTTCCCCAGCGGGGAGCAGGTGCCGGTCTTCGGCACCGTCGCCGACGCGATGGCCGAGACCGGGGCGACCGTCACGGTCGTGTTCGTGCCCGCTCCGTTCACGAAGTCGGCCGTCGTCGAGGCGATCGATGCCGGGATCCCGCTGTGCGTCGTCATCACCGAGGGCGTCGCCGTCAAGGACACCGCCGAGTTCTACAACTACTCCACCGGCACCGGCACCCGGATCATCGGCCCGAACTGCCCCGGGCTCATCACCCCCGGGCAGGCCAACGCCGGCATCATCCCGGCCGACATCTCCGGCCCCGGACGGATCGGGCTGGTCTCCAAGTCGGGGACGCTGACCTACCAGATGATGTACGAACTGCGGGACTTCGGGTTCTCCACCGCCATCGGCATCGGCGGTGACCCGATCATCGGCACGACGCACATCGACGCGCTCGAGGCGTTCCAGGCCGACCCCGACACCGACGCCGTCGTCATGATCGGCGAGATCGGCGGCGACGCCGAGGAGCGGGCCGCGGCATACATCAAGGAGAACGTCACCAAGCCCGTCGTCGGGTACGTCGCGGGGTTCACCGCCCCCGAAGGCAAGACGATGGGCCATGCCGGCGCCATCGTCTCCGGCTCCTCCGGCACGGCCGAGGCGAAGAAGGAGGCGCTCGAGGCCGCCGGGGTCAAGGTCGGCAAGACCCCGTCCGAGACCGCCTCGCTCATGCGCGAGATCATGCGGGGCCTCCAGGGCTGAGCTGCCCCGCCACTGCGCGAGTCGGCGGCGCTCCCGCTCCTGCGTGCGGCGCACCGGCGTCGCGACTTCACCCCACAACATGGCACTTCACCCCGGGAAGGTTCCGGGGTGAAGTGCCATGTTCCCGCTCCAGGCGGGAAAGTTGGGGTCGGGGGCTACTGGCGGGCCGCGACGTCGAGCAGGTCCTGGACGGCGGCGAAGGCGCCGGCGTCGGTGACGTCGCCGAGGTTGAACAGCGCGATCGTCGTCACGTAGCCCTCGGTGCCGAGCGGGCCGACCCCGAGATAGGTCGTCAGGCTCGGTGACCCGTCCGCGAAGGTCGTTCTCGCCTTGATGAGCCCGTCGGTCGGACCGGCCTCGGCGGTGACCTCGCCGTTGGGGAAGGCACACCCGGCGAGGAACCCGGACCGGACCGAGGCGAGGTAGGCGTTGATCGAGGCGGCAGCCTCGGGCGCGGAGGCGGCGTCGATCCTCCGGACCCGCTGGCGGCCGACGAACCCCGCCGGGACCCGGATCTGGGCGATGCCGAAGGTCCCGGAGGCCGTGCCGTCGGCCGCGCGGAAGAGCGCACCGTCCGCGTCGCACTGGGCCACGTCGGAAGTGCCGTCGAGCTCACCGGTGCCGGAGGAGACCTCCCGGCCGAGGGCGTCGGTCCACGCCGAGACCGGGACGAAGAGGGAGGCGGCGGGCGTCGAGCCGCTCGGACCGACGACGACGGGCTCCTCGGTGCTGCCGTAGCGGAGGAGCCGCTCGCGGATCGTCGTCGCAAAGGCTGCGAAGGCCGCCTCGCTCACCGGTCCGTCGGCGGGGACGGCCTCGACGACCGCGACGTCGCGACCGGCGGTGACGAGCGCGATCCGGTGCGTGCCGTCCGGGCCGTCGTAGGCCCACAGCCGGGTCCCGACGACGTCGCCGGACGTCGTCTCGGCGAGACCGGGCAGGTGGCACTGGGTCCGCAGCTGCCCGGCCATCGCCAGGTGGGCGGCCCGGGCCCTCGCCGGCGTCGCGAAGCTCCACCGGTTCTGGGTGCCGAGCAGGCTCGCGTCGGGGTTCGCCGGGTCACCGACGACCCGCTCGTCCTCGCGCAGCGCGGCAGCGGTGGGGGTGAGGCAGCCGAGGCCGGCCATCTCGTGCGACGGCTGGGCCTGGACGACGGGCGTGCGCGGGCCACCCCCGCGCAGGGCGCGCCACTCCTGCGCGACGGGAAGCGGTGCGACGATGCCGAGGAAGGCGGCATACCCGGCCGTCCCGGTCGTCGTCGGGCTCGGCGAGGCATCGGTCGGCGGTGCGCTCGACCGGGTCGCGGGCACGGGCGCGGGCTGGGCGTCGTCGTTGCCGCGGCCGGTGATGCCGAAGCCGATGGCCGCGATGACCACGGCGGCGGCCGCGACGCCGGCGCCGGCCGCGAGCACCCGGCGCCGCCGGCGCAGGTCGCCGCGCCCGCGGATGAAGGCCGGCTCCGGAAGGGGCGCCGCGGCGACGTCGTCCCGCAGCGCGGCCAGCGCCGAGCGCACCCGCCCGTCCTCGGCGATGCTCCACTGCTCCTCGCTCGTCATGGCGTCTCTCCTCTCCGGGGCGTCGGCTTCGGTCCGCTCGGTTCCGGCTCGACGTCGGCGAGCAGCTCCGCCAGTCGGGCCCGGCCGCGATGCAGCCGGGCCTTGACGGTGCCCGCCGGCGCCCCCGTCTCGGCGGCGATCTGGTCGACGGACAGGTCCGCGATGTAGTGCAGGACGACGGCCTCGCGCATCTCGTCGGGGATCCGTCGCAGCGCCGCCGTGATGGCCACCCGGTCCTCGCTCGGCTGTGGGGGAGCCGACCCTGGCCCGTGGCGGGTGTAAGCCCGCTCCCGGGCCTTCGAGCGGCGCCACTCACTGATGGCGAGCCGGCGGGCGACGGTCCGAACCCAGGCCAGCGGGTCGTCGTGCCGGCCCACCCGGTCCCAGTCCGACCAGGCCCGGGCGAAGGCCTCCTGCGTCGCGTCCTGGGCGAGGGTGAGGTCGCCGGTGCTCGCATAGACGAGGTGGACCACCCGTGCCGCACAGCCGCGGTAGAGCTCGTCGAAGTCGGCCGCCGCCGCACTGCGCGCCATGGGTCACCTCCAGTCAGGTCCGGTCCATCCTCGCCGCCTCACCACGCCAGACGCGTGAGGCCGCGCTCGGGTTGCCGCCGGTCCGGGGCATCTCGGGCGGCCCGTTCGGGTCGATTCCGGTCCCGACCGGCGTGTGCTCGCCGGGGGAGGGGCGATGTCGGTGACACTGGGCCCGATGACGGTGTTGGACGCGCTGCGCCCGGGCCGGCCGGGACCGGCCGCGTCCGGGGACGACGAGCGCCCGAGCCCGGGGCGGCCCTGGGTCGCGGCGCTGCTGACCGGCGTCGTCACCGCGCTGGTCTGCGCCGCCCTCGTGCTCGTCCCGACGGTCCTCGCCTGGTCGGCGGACTCCCGCTCGTCGTCCTCCCTCGGGTCGGCCGTCGGCCTCGGCTGCGCCCTCTGGCTCATGTCGGCGGGCGCCCGACTCGCCGTGCCGCCGACGACGGTCGCCTTCGTGCCGCTCGGGCTGGCCGCCCTGCTCCTCGCGGTGACCGCCTATGGGGCGTTCCGGGTCGTCCGGTACCGGGCCCCGGACGGCGAGCGGGGGAACGGGCCGCTGCCGCGTACCGCCGTCCTCGCCCTCGTCGCCTGGTGGGTCGGGTATGCCGCCGTGACCGGCGTCGGCCTGCTCCTCGCCCGGTCCGGCCCCGTGGTGCCGGTGGGCTGGAGCCTCGTCCACCCGTTCGTCACCATCCCCGCGCTCGCGGCCATCGCCGGGGTCGCGGCCCAACGGCGCCACGAGGAGGACCTGCTCGACCCGACCCTGGCCCGCCGGGTGCTCCCCGACGCCCTGCGTCGCGCGGTCCTCCCGGCCCTTCGTGGCGTGCGGACCCTTGTCGGTGTCGGCTTCCTCCTCGTCGTCGTGATGCTCGCCTGGCGGTTCGGCGACGTGCGGCATGTCCAGACCGCGCTCGGCGCGGGCGCGGCCGGCGGGACGGTGCTCGCCGTTGCCCAGGCCGCCGCGTTGCCCAACCTCGCCCTGTGGGCCGTGTCGTTCCTCGCTGGACCGGGCTTCCAGGTCGTCGACGGGGCCTCGACGACCCTGACCGGCAGCCAGAGCGGGCTGATGCCCATCGTGCCGGTCTTCGCCGCGCTCCCGGGGCCCGGTGACTTCCCGCTCGTCGTGCCCGCCCTCGTCCTCCTGCCGGTCCTCGTCGGCGGCGTCATCGGCCGCCGAGCTCTCGGCTCCGTGGCCCGGCTCGCGAGCCTGCGGGCCAAGGCCGCGGTCGCCCTCACCTCCGCGCTCCTCACGGCGGTGCTCATCGGGCTCCTCGACGCCTTCGGCGGCGGACGGCTCGGTACGTACAAGCTCTCGGCCGTCGGCGCACCGGCCCTCCCGCTCGTGGCGGCGCTCGCCGTCGAGCTGGCGGTCGGCGCCCTCGCCGTCGTGGCGTGGGACGCCTGGCGGCTGCGCCGCTGAGCCCGGCGGCCGGCATGAGGACCGGATGAGCGCCGGCCCGGACCGCCCGCGCCTCCACCTCACACCGTCCGGGGGCTGGCTCAACGACCCGCATGGGCTGACCTGGCACGAGGGCGCGTACCACCTGTTCTTCCAGGCAGTGCCCGACGGGGACGCGTGGCGGACCGGCGTCTCGTGGGGGCATGCGACGAGCCTCGACCTCCTCAGCTGGGAGCACCTTCCGGCGGCCCTGGAGCCGGGTGAGGGCGACCTCGGCTGCTGGAGCGGGTGTCTCGTCACGCCGCCGACCGGTGCGCCGCGGATCTTCTACACCTCCGTCGCCGACCCCGACCACGACCTCGGCGTCATCCGGGAGGCCGTTGCGCTCGACGCCGGGCTGCGCCGCTGGCGCAAGGGCCGGTGGGTCGTCGACGCGGCCGGGGCGGTCCCACCCGGGAGTCGCGGGCTGCGCGTGTTCCGGGACCCGCAGGTCGTGCCGGACGGGGCGGGCTGGCGGATGCTCGTCGGCGCCGGCCGGGGCGACGGCCGGCCGGGCGTGCTCGGGTACTCCTCTGCCGACCTGCGCTCCTGGGAGCCCGAGGGCGACGTCGTCGTCGGGACGGCCCCGCCGGACTGGGCCGGTCGCGCGTGGGAGTGCCCCAACCTCGTCGAGGCGGACGGCGCCCACGTCCTCTTCGTCTCGGTGTGGGACGACGGCACCGACCGCATGGCGGCGGCCGTCGGGTCCGCTGCCGAGGGGCGTTTCGTGGCGGACCGCTGGGTCACGGTGGCGTCGGGACCGCGGGGTCCCTATGCCGGTTCGGTCTTCCGCGACGCGCTGGGCCGGCCCTGCGTCATCTTCTGGCTGCGCGGGATCGCCGACGAGGACGCCGGCTGGGCGGGGGCCCTGAGCGTGCCGTACGTCGTCCGGGTCATCGACGGCGATCTCGCGCTCGAGCCGCATCCGGCCGTCGTCGAGGCCGTCGCTTGCTCCGCCGGTCCGGCATCGGCCGCCGGCAACGACGTGGGGGCCGGTGCCGGACCGGCCTCCCTCACGTGGTCGCCCCGGGGGCCGGCGGACACGGTCCGGCTCGTCGACGGCGCGGGGACGATCCTCGCCGTGGCGATGCGCGACGGCAACGAGGTCGTCCTCCGCTCGGATCGCGACGAGGCCCGGCTGCCCGTCGGTGTCCGGGTCTGGCTCCTCGCCGACGGTCCGGTCCTGGAGGCGTGCTCGGGCTCGGCGCTGGCGTCCCTGCGGGTCCCCGTCGGCCGACACGGGTGCTCGTGGAGGTGACCGGGAACCCGGGCGTTCGGGCGAGCACCGGGGGAACCTGCGCGTCGGTGCTCGTGGAGGTGACCGGGAACCCGGGCGTTCCGGCGAGCACCGGGGGAAGGCTCGTGGACGGGGGAGCAGCGGGCTCGCAGGGCTCCACTACCCTGCTGCCCGTGAGCCAGACCCCCGACGCGGCCCCCACCGGGCGCATCGTCGTCCTCGTCTCCGGCTCCGGGACCAACCTCCAGGCCCTCCTCGACGCGGCCGCCGATCCCGGTTACGGCATCGAGATCGTCGCCGTCGGCGCCGACCGTGCCGACGCCGAGGGCCTGCGCCGCGCCGAACGGGCCGGCATCCCCACCTTCGTCGAGCGGCTGCGCGACCACGCCGACCGGGACGACTGGGACGCCGCCCTCGCCGCCGACCTCGCGGCATACGCCCCGGACCTCGTCGTCTCGGCGGGCTTCATGAAGATCCTCGGACCCCGGGTCCTCGCCGAGCAACGGGTCGTCAACACCCACCCGGCGCTGCTGCCGAGCTTCCCCGGAACCCACGGTGTCCGCGACGCCCTCGCCCACGGGGTCAAGGTGACGGGGTGCACCTGCCACTTCGTCGACGCCGGCGTCGACACCGGCCCGATCATCGACCAGCGTGCGGTGCGGGTCGAGGACGGCGACACCGAGCAGACCCTCCACGAGCGGATCAAGGTCGTCGAGCGCGCGATGCTCGTCGAGGTCGTCGCCCGGCTCGTCCGACCCGCCTCGACGACGTCACCGCACGCCGACCTGCCCACCACACCGAGCCCACCACCGGAAAGGCACCCATCGTGAGCGACCAGCGCCCCATCTGCCGCGCCCTCGTCTCCGTCTACGACAAGTCCGGCCTGGACGAGCTCGTCCGCGGGCTGCACGAGGCGGGGGTGGCGCTCGTCTCCAGCGGCGGGTCGGCCGCGGCGATCGCGGCCCTCGGCATCCCGGTGACGAGGGTCGAGGACCTCACCGGGTTCCCGGAGTGCCTCGACGGCCGGGTCAAGACGCTGCACCCGCGCGTCCACGCCGGGCTGCTCGCCGACGCCCACAACCCCGACCATGTCGCCCAGCTCGAGGAGCTCGGGATCGAGCCGTTCGACCTCGTCGTCGTCAACCTCTATCCCTTCCGGGAGACCGTCGCCTCGGGCGCCTCCATGCAGGAGTGCATCGAGAAGATCGACATCGGTGGCCCGTCGATGGTCCGCGCCGCCGCGAAGAACCACGGCACCGTCGCCATTGTCACCGAGCCGAGCCGGTATGCCGCGGTGCTCGACGCCGTCCGTGGCGGTGGCTTCAGCCTCGAGGAGCGCCAGCGCCTGGCGGTCGAGGCATTCGTGCACACCGCGACCTACGACGTCGCCGTCGCCTCGTGGATGGGCAACGTCGTCGTCGACACCTCCGAGGGCAGCGGCTTCCCGGCCTGGGTGGGCGCGACCTGGGACAAGGTCGAGGGCCTGCGCTACGGCGAGAACCCGCACCAGGGTGCGGCCCTCTACCGCAGCGGTGCGGCGGGCGTCGCCTCGGCCGACCAGCTGCACGGCAAGGCGATGTCGTACAACAACTACGTCGACGCCGACGCCGCCGTCCGGGCGGCGCACGACCACGGCGACCAGCCCACCTGCGCCGTCGTCAAGCATGCCAACCCGTGCGGCATCGCCGTGGGCTCCGACATCGCCGAGGCGCACCGCAAGGCCCACGCCTGCGACCCGGTCTCGGCCTACGGCGGCATCATCGCCGTCAACCGGCCGGTGACCGCGGCAATGGCCGAGACGGTCGCGGGAATCTTCACCGAGGTCGTCGTCGCGCCGGACTACGAGCCCGAGGCCCTCGAGATCCTCATGGGGAAGAAGAACATCCGGATCCTGCGCCTGGCCGAGGACCACGTCGGCCGGGGAGTCGGCGCCGAGGTGCGCCCGATCGGCGGCGGGCTGCTCATGCAGAGCCGGGACCTCGTCGACGCCGTCGTCTACGACGCCGAGGGTGAGGTCCGCGGGGGCGACGACGCGGACTACTGGCGCCTCGTCTCCGGCGAGCCGGCCGACGAGGGGACCCTGGCCGACCTGCAGTTCGCCTGGCGGGCCATCCGGGCCGTGCGGTCCAACGCGATCCTCCTCGCGAGCGGCGGCGCCTCGGTCGGCGTCGGCATGGGCCAGGTCAACCGGGTGGACGCCTGTCATCTCGCGGTCTCCCGGGCGGGCGCGGAGCGGGCCCGCGGGGCGGTTGCCGCCTCCGATGCGTTCTTCCCGTTCGCGGACGGTCTCCAGGTCCTGCTCGACGCCGGCGTCCGCGCCGTCGTCGCTCCCGGCGGCTCGGTGCGCGACGCCGAGGTCATCGGGGCCGCGCAGGCCGCCGACGTGTCGATGTACTTCACCGGGACCCGCCACTTTGCCCATTGAGCGGGCGGACGGCGTCCCGGCCAAGCGGGTCGACACCGAGCCCTCCCGGGCCCGGCGCGTGCCCGATCACGGCGCCCTCGCGCTCGTCGGCTCGGCCTGCGGCGGGATCCTGCTCTCGCTCCAGGGACGGATGAACGGCGAGCTCGCGACGGTGACCGGCGAGCCGGTCGAGGCGGCGATGTGGAGCTTCGGGACGGGGCTGCTCGTCCTCACCGCCCTCGTCCTCACCGTCCCTGCTGTCCGGGCCGGGCTGCGGAGGATCCGCGGCGCGTTGCGCGACGGCTCGCTGCGCCGATGGCAGATCCTCGGCGGTCTGTCCGGCGGGCTGTTCGTCGCCACCCAGTCGTATGCCGTACCCATCCTCGGCGTCGCGGTGTTCACCATCGCCGTCGTCGCCGCCCAGACCGGCAACGCCCTCGTCGCCGACCGGTTCGGGATCGGCCCCGGCGGCGTGATCCCGGTCCACGCCGGCCGCTTCCTCGCGGCGGGGCTCGCCGTGATCGGTGTCGCCATCGCCCTGTCGCCGCGCCTCCAGGAAGGCCGTCTGGCCCTGCTGCCCGTCGTCTTCGCGCTCGTCGTCGGTGGGCTGATGGCGATCCAGTTTGCCATCAACGGTCGGGTGAACGTCGCCTCGGGGCAGCCGCTCTCGACGACGTGGGTCAACTTCGCGATGGGGATGCTCACACTCGGGGCGGTCGCCGGGGTGCGTTCGGTCGGTGGCGCGTTCCATCCGAGCCTGCCGCACGCCGTCCCGTGGTGGGCCTGGTGGGGCGGGCTCTGCGGCATCGGCGTGGTCTCGATCGCCGCCTGGGCGGTGCGGCACCTCGGTGTCGTCGTCTACGGCCTGGCCGTCCTCACCGGCCAGCTCTCCGCGGCGGTCGTCCTCGACCTGCTTACCCCCGCGACCCGCGGCGACGTCACGCCAGCGGTCGTCCTCGGCGTCCTCGTCACCTTCGTCGCCGCCGGCCTCGCCAGCTGGTTCGCGCGCCGCGACCGGGTGGCCTCGTCATGAGCCGAGGCGGGAGCGCCGGGCGGCCCACCAGCCGAGCCACGCGCCACCGACCGGGATCTCCATGCCGACGACGAACGCCCGGTAGAGCAGGACCCCGGCCACCGCACCCGCCGCTGGGGTGTGCAGGGCGGTGAGCGCGCCCGCCATCCCGGCCTCGACGATTCCCGTGGCACTCGGGGTGATGACCGCCATCGAGAGGATCCGCTCCGCGGCATAGGCCGCGAGGACGACGGCCGGGTGGACGAGAACGCCGAGCAGCCGCAGGGCCAGCCAGAGCAGGAGGACCTGGAGGGCGGCGTACCCGAGCTTGCCGGCCACGAGCCCGCGCCAGCCGGGGCGGGCGAGCTCGGCGCACTCGCGGCGGACGGAAACGGCCCGCTCCGCCCACGGCGTCACCGGGCTCCGGCGCAGCCGCGAGCAGATCCGGTCGGCGAGGGAGCCGAGGGTGCGGGCCGGCCGATCGCTGCTGCCGAGGAGCCAGGCGCCCGCGACGACACCGGTGAGGGCGCCGAGCCCGAGGTATGCGGCGCCGGAGACCGAGCCGCCCGCGTCGATGCCGGCGAGCGCGAGCCAGGTGAGGGCCAGGGCGGGCATGACGAGCTTGACCGCGGTGTCGGCGATGTTCGTCAGGATCGCCCATCGGGTGAACGACGTCGGCGTGAAGCCCCAGGAGCGGGCCATCGACCAGTTCGCCACGGTGCCGGCCGCCCCGCCGAGGGGCAGCAGGTTGGAGACGAAGCTGCCGGTCAGGTTGAGCTGCAGGGCCCGCAGGTGGGTCAGGCCGGGCATCGCGGCCGTGAGGGCGGGGGTGTGGACCCACAGGCCGAGCAGCCACACGGCGCCGAGGAGGGCGAGGCCGGCCGGGCCGACCCGGGCGAGGGCGTGCCCGACCGAGGGCCAGTCCGCCCCGGTGACCCGGGGCAGGACGAGCGCGACGAGGGCGGTGGCGAGGCCGACCGAGAGCGCCAGTCGCAGCGCGCCGCCCCGCAGCGTAGGGCGGCGCGTCCCGGCCGGGGCACCGGCCGCGGCGAGCTCGGTCGTGGGCCCGTGGGTGGGAGTCGAAGCGGTCGCGGTCGGCGGCATACGCCGAGTCTTCGCCGGGATGCCGCCGGCCAGTATCCGTATTCGTACCCATCGGCCCCGGAGCCGTCGGGTCCGGGCTCAGGGTCGACCCCGAGGCTCTGGCCGCTCATCCCGAGCCCGCGGGCCGCCGTGGGGACGGGGGCCGGCAGCGTGGGAGGATGTCGCCCGTGACGGCGACGACCCTCGACGGCAAGGCGATCCTCGACACCATCAAGGCGGAGCTGACGGCTCGGGTGGCCGCGCTCGCCGAGCAGGGGGTCACCCCGGGTCTGGGCACCGTCCTCGTCGGCGACGACCCCGGTTCGCGGTGGTACGTCGGCGCCAAGCACCGGGACTGTGCCGAGATCGGCATCGCGAGCCTCCGACGCGACCTGCCCGCCGACTCCAGCCTCGAGGACGTCCTCGCCGTCGTCCGCGAGCTCAACGAGGACCCAGCCTGTACGGGCTTCATCGTCCAGCAGCCGACCGGCCTGGACGAGAACGCGATCCTCTCGGCGGTCGACCCCGCCAAGGACGTCGATGGCCTGCACCCGAGAAACCTCGGCTGGCTCGTCCTCGGCGAGCCGGCGCCGCTGCCGTGCACCCCCGTGGGCTGTGTCGAGCTGCTGCGCCGCTACGACGTGCCGATCGCCGGGGCCAAGGTGGTCGTCGTCGGCCGCGGCATCACCGTCGGCCGGCCGCTCGGTCTCATCCTCACCCGGCGCTCCGAGAACGCCACGGTGACGCTCTGCCACACCGGAACCCGCGACCTGGCCGCCGAGGTCCGCCAGGGCGACATCGTCGTGGCCGCCGCCGGTGTGCCGGGCATCATCACCGCCGACATGGTCAGGCCCGGCGCCGCCGTCCTCGACGTAGGGGTGAGCCGGGTCGTCGGCCCGGACGGGCGCTCGCGGGTCGCGGGCGACGTCGCGCCCGAGGTCGCCGAGGTGGCCGGGTTCGTCAGCCCCAACCCCGGCGGCGTGGGCCCGATGACCCGGGCGATGCTCCTGTCCAACGTTGTCGCGGCCGCCGAGCACGGGCTGGCCGAGCGGGCACCCGCGACGTGAGCTCCGGCAGGCCGGCGAAGTCCCCGAAGCCGGCGGCGCCGTCGGCGGGAGCACTGCGGTGGTGGTGGCTCCTCGCGGCCGGGCTCGTCGTCTCGCTCGTCCTCATGGCCTCGACCCACCTGCTGCGCGGGACGGCCGTGATGGGCGGGACGCTCCTCCTCGCTGCCGCCATCCGCCTCGTCCTGCCGTCCCGGGCGGTGGGCGCGATCGCCGTCCGCTCGAAGTGGCTCGACATCCTCATCCTCGTCGCGGCCGCCGCGGCGGTGCTCGGCGTCGGCTTCACCCTCAACCTGCTGCCACTCAGCTGACGTCGAGCCGACCCTTCGCGGCGCCGATCGCCCGGGACATCGACCCGGGGATGCCGCGAGGCGGGCGGGACGCCCTCGTCCCGCCCGCCTCGTCCTCGACCCGAGGTCGGCGCGGCCTCAGATGAGGCCGAGGCCCTTGACCGCCTCGCGCTCGTCGGCGAGCTCGGCGACGGAGGCGTCGATCCTCCCCCGCGAGAAGTCGTCGATCTCCAGGCCCTGGACGATCTCCCAGGCGCCGCCCGTGACGGTGACCGGGAAGGAGGACATGAGGCCCTCCGGGACGCCGTAGGAGCCGTCGGAGCGGACCGACATCGAGACCCAGTCGCCCTCGGCGGTGCCCTCGACCCACGTCCGCGCGTGGTCGATCGTCGCGTTCGCGGCAGAGGCGGCGGAGGAGGACCCGCGGGCCTCGATGATCGCGGCGCCACGCTTGGCCACGGTGGGGATGAAGGTGTGCTCGAGCCAGTCCTGGTCACCGACCGCCTCGGCGGCGTTGCGGCCGGAGACCTCGGCGTGGAAGAGGTCGGGGTACTGCGTCGCGGAGTGGTTCCCCCAGATCGTCATCCGGCGGATCTCGGTCACCGGCACCGAGAGCTTGGCGGCGAGCTGGCTGATGGCCCGGTTGTGGTCCAGGCGGGTGAGGGCCGAGAACCGCTCGGTGGGGATGTCCGGGGCGTTGCTCATCGCGATGAGCGCGTTCGTGTTGGCGGGGTTGCCCGTCACGGTGACCCGGACGTCGTCCGCCGCGACCTCGTTCAGCGCCTTGCCCTGTGGGGCGAAGATCCCGCCGTTGGCCTCGAGGAGGTCGCCACGCTCCATCCCCGGCCCACGCGGGCGGGCGCCGACGAGGAGAGCGTGGTTGACGCCGTCGAAGACGGTCATCGGGTCGTCGCCGATCTCGACGCCGGCGAGGGTCGGGAAGGCGCAGTCCTCGAGCTCCATGACGACGCCCTCGAGGGCCTTCAGTGCGGGGGTGATCTCGAGCAGGCGCAGCTCGACGGGGGTGTCCGCCCCGAGCATCGCGCCGCTGGCGATGCGGAACAACAGGCTGTAGCCGATCTGGCCGGCCGCGCCGGTCACGGCCACCTTGACGGGAGAGGTGCTCACGCTGGTTACCCCTTTGTCGGGAGGAGAGGGTGGTCGCTCCGACGGTAGCAGCGGTGCGCCGACCCCCCGCAGCCGGGAGCGGGTGACCCGGGCCGAGCGCGGCCGCGGTGGCGGCGAGCGGTCGGGGGGACGAGTGCTCGCGTCGGCGTCCGGTCTCCCGGTCGGTTCCGCGAGCACCCGCCGGGGGCCGCCGGGGAACGGAATACAGTCCGGGCATGCCCCGTCGCGACCTCGGTCCGCTCGCCGTCACCGGCGCCGTCGCCGTCGTCTCGGTCGGGCTGCTGCTCGCCGCCGCCCGGTGGGGCTGGCTCGGGGCCGACGTCGGCCGGGGAGACGGCTTCTGCGAGGCCGCGCGGCCGGGATGGGTGAAGCAGCCGGCCAACACGGCGTCCAACCTCGGCTTCGTCCTCGCCGGCCTCGCCGTCGCCGCGTATGCCGCGGACCGCTCCCGGCTCGGTGGCATCCTCGGCCGCTGGCCGGGGCTCGCGACCGGGTATGCCGTCGTCGTCGTCCTCCTCGGTCCAGCGAGCGCGGCGATGCACGCGACCCAGAGCGAGCTCGGTGGCCGGCTCGACATGCTGAGCATGTTCCTCGTCGCCGGCTTCGCCCTCGCGTATGCCGTGCAGCGCTGGGTCCGCGGGGGCCCGGCCTGGCTCATCGGCGGGTACGCCGTCGTCCTCGCCGCGAGCGAGCTGGCCGAGAACCTCGGGGAGCACGTCCCCGTCGTCCACCACGCGGGCAACCTCGCCTTCGGGCTGACGATCCTCGCGGCCGTCGCCGTCGAGGTCGCGCTGTGGCGTCGTGGCGACCCGGCTCAGGACTGGCGGTGGGGCGTCGCCTCCGTCGGCACGCTGCTGCTGGCCTTCGCGATCTGGAACCCGGCCCAGACCGGGTCGGCGTGGTGCCACCCGCTCTCGCTCCTCCAGGGCCACGCCGCATGGCACCTGCTCGACTCGCTCGCGGCATACCTGCTGTTCCGGCACTACGCCGCCGAGGCCCGCTAGGTCGCCGGATGGGGGCGGCCGCCGGACCCCGCCGCACCCGGCCGCTGGCTAGGCTGCTCGGCATCTCATGGCAACGGCGCCATCGGGTTGGCGAGGAGGCCCCGGATGAGTGGCAGCGGCACGCACGAGGACCCCTGGCGGCTCACGACCCCTCCCGGGTCCTCGGGCTATGAGCTGTGGCGCGACGAGGAGGCCGACCCGCCCCGCCTGGTCTGTCAGGTCGGCCCGACGACCCTGTACTACGACGCCCGGGTCGTCGAGGACCTCCATGCCTGGCTGCGGGAGGTCGGCGACTGGGTCCTGCTGGGGGCGGCCGACGAGAGGGCGAGCGCCAAGGACGGCACCGTCGAGGCGTGGGGCCGGTCGCCGGACAACCCGGTCGGCGGGTGGTACGGCCTGCGCAAGGGCTACCGGGGCCGGGTCGGGATGTACCTCCCGCCGCTGCTCGAGGAGCTCGGCCTGGCCGAGGTCGAGCACCAGGCTCGCAACAACCGGATGCGGGCCCTCTGACGCTGCCCGTCCGATGCGGTCGGGCCCACCGCCGCGCGTCGCGGCGGGGATCGGCGCGCCGCAGCCGCCGGAGGTGTCGCGCCCCACGGCGCAGGGGAGGCGCGGCCCTGGCGGGACTAGAGTCCCGGGTGGGGCAGGGAACCACGACCCGGAGGAGTGCATCGTGACCGACCAAGGGCCCGCGCCGTTCGTCATCGACATCGAGAGCGCCACCCTCGACAACGACGCCTACCGCACGACGGTCTGGACCGGCTCGAACCTCCAGCTCACCGTCATGGCGATCCAGCCCGGCCATGACATCGGCCTCGAGGTCCACGGCGACCACGACCAGTTCCTGCGCGTCGAGGCGGGAAGTGCCCGGGTCCAGATGGGCCCCGCCGCGGACGAGCTGACGTTCGACGAGACCGTCGGCGCCGACTGGGCCGTCTTCGTCCCGGCCGGGTCCTGGCACAACCTCACCAACGTCGGCGACGAGCCGCTCAAGGTCTACTCGATCTACGCCCCGCCGGAGCACCCGCACGGAACGGTCCACCCGACGAAGGCGGAGGCCGACGCCGCCGAGCACCACTGAGCGCCCGCCCACCCCGCCCCCGGCACGAACCTCTGCTAGCAGAGGTTGCTGCAGGACGGGGATGTTGCAACACCCCCGTCCTGCAGCAACCTGTCCGTCGAGGCGAGCGGTCGGGCTCAGGGCATCGGTGGCATGGGTCCGTCGCCGGCATCCGGCGCATCCGGGTCGAGCGGCCCGACCTGGAACGGCCGCATCATCTCGTTGTCCTCGTGCTCGAGGATGTGGCAATGCCAGACGTAGCGCCCCGCGGTGCGGAAGTGGGCCCGGATCCGGGTCACCTGCTCCGGCTCGGCGATGACGGTGTCCTTGCGTCCCGTCTCGGACGGGCGCGGCGGGACCACCGCGGTCCCCGGCGCGATCTCGACGGTCCCCTCGTCGACGATGATCGACTGGCGACCGGCGATCTCGAACGACACCTCGTGCAGGTGGATCGGATGGGCGTCGGCGGTGAGGTTGTAGATCTCCCACGTCTCGCTCGCCCCGACGGCCGGGACCTCGGTGAGCGGCTCCATCCACATCCGCGCGGAGGCGGGCGCCGGGCCGAGGGACGGGTCGCCCTCGATGACGCCGAGCAGCGCGGCCGCGGGCCCGTCCCCGCCGCCGGGGAACTCGTGGGCGTGCTCGAGGAGGGCCACCCGACGGACGGTCCCGCTCGGGGGGATGACCGCGGGGGAGGGCAGCCGCATGAACTCCGGCGGCGTCGTCCGGTCGGCCTTACCCGCCCGAACGACCTTGAACGCCATGACCTGGCCGGTCGTGTCCGGATCGGCGATGTCGAAGTCTGCGTCCGGCTCTCCGCCGCCGAACGGCTCGTCCGGGCCGACGTTGCGCAGGACGTGCATGCCGCGGGGGACGTGGGCGAAGTCGACGATGAGGTCGGCGCGCTCGGCCGGGCCGAGGATGACGCGGCCGCCATGGTCCCTGCTGATGCCCACCGCCTCCGGCAAGAGGCCGCCGTCGGAGCCGATCTGCCAGACGTCGATGCCCGGGATACCCGAGAAGTCGAGGATGAGGAACCGGGCCTGGCATCCGTTGAGGAACCGGAAACGGTGTCGCTTGGCGTCGACCTCGTGGACCGGCCACGTGTTGCCGTTGACGATGAGCGTGTTGCCGAAGAACTCCGGGTTCCAGGCCGGCGGCAGCGGCGACTCCGGCACGAAGGGGCCGGCATACTCGTCGAAGAAGGCCCGGGTGTCGGGGTAGAACAAGGACCCGTCGGCGTTGAAGGACCGATCCTGCACGACGATCGGCACCTCGCGATAGCGCTTGGGCTTGCCGGGGTTCGCCTTCGGCCGGGGGCCGGGCAGCGTGGCCCGGAAGCCGGTGCGGGTGTCGACGATGTCGCGCTCGCTGCCGGGCCCGCCGCGCACGAGGTAGAAGCCGGCGGGACCGGCATACACGTTGGTCCGGGTCATCCCGAGCGCGTGGTCGTGGTACCAGAGGGTCGAGGCGCGGTTGTCGTTCGGGTACTGGAACATCGCGTACCCCGGCCCCCAGCTCTCGCCGAACCGGTCGAGCGCCTTGGCCTCGAAGTAGTCGTACCAGCGGCCGCGGGTGGACAGCTGCGGTGGGAGGTTCGTGGCGGCGGGCAGGTACCAGGCCTCGGTGTAGCCGTCGCTCTCGTCGCCGACGCCCATGGCGCCGTGGACGTGCGTGACGAGCGGCACCGGGCCGGTGTAGAGCGTGTACTGCGTCTGCGGGTCCTCGAAGTCCTCGGGCCGGACGTAGTGCTTCCCGGTGTATGCCGGCCTGGAGTCGGTGCGCTCGACGCCGGCCGCGTCCGCCTCCCGGCCCGGGTTCGCCCAGTGCAGGGTCGGGTCGATCGGCAGCAGATGCGGGAGGTAGCGCCCACGATGGTCGACGAGCTCGTTGACCCACTTCACCCGGGTCGTCCGGCCGTGCCGGGTCTCGATCGTGTAGGACGGGGCATGGTGGCGTGGCATGCCCGAGGCGATGACCGGCAGCGGTCCGTAGCCCCACACCGTCGTCGGCGGCATTCCCTCGGGCAGGATCTGTTGCGGGAACTGCCGCATCGAGATCTCGTAGTAGTCGATCGGACGTCCCCGATGGTGCAGCGTCGCGGACTTCGGCATCTCCGGCGGCACGAGCATCGCGGTACGGAACTTGTCGATCGTCTCCGGGTCGAGCGTCCCACCCGGGATGCTCGCCACGGCCCGGGGGACCCCGAGCGCGTCGACCGCGAAGACGGTGAGCGCCGTGGCGCCCGTGTACTTGAGAAAAAGGCGTCGCGAGACGTCCATGATGAACCCCCACCTCTCCCTGTCCCACCAGGGTTCAGCGCTTCCCCGTATCCGCTCCCGGGCCGTCTTCCTCGGCCCGGGGCTTCTCCGCTCAGGAATGTAGCCGCTGGGAGTCCGCTGTGAAAAGGGTGAACCCTTTACGATATGTCGCTACGGGCGCCTCTGAGCACAAACGAAGAGCGAACTGCCCCAACCCAATTCGCATAATTCGCGCATTTCGCTCACCGCCCGGACCTCCCGCCCCCGGCACGAACCTCTGCTAGCAGAGGTTCGTGCCGGACGGGGGTGTTGCAACACCCCCGTCCGGCAGCAACCTGTCCGTCGAGCGGCGAGCCGGCCGAGCCGGTCAGCGGGCGAGCGCCGCGAGGATCTCGTTGAACCGGGCGGACGGACGCATGACCGCCACCGTCTTGTCCGGATCTGGTCGGTAGTAGCCACCGATGTCGGCCGGCGAGCCCTGGACGCCGATGAGGTCGGCCGCGATCGTCTCCTCGCCCTCGGTGAGGTCGGCGGCGATCGGGGCGAACGCCTCGGCGAGCGCCGGGTCCTCGGTCTGCCTCGCCAGCTCCTGCGCCCAGTAGAGCGCGAGGTAGAAGTGGCTGCCGCGGTTGTCGATCTGGCCGACCTTCCGGGCCGGCGACTTGTTCTCGTTGAGCAGCGTCTCGGTGGCCTTGTCGAGCGCGGCGCCGAGGAGACGGGCCCGGGCGTTGTCGAAGGCCTCCGCCTCGTGGCGCAGGCTCTCGGCGAGGGCAAGGAACTCGCCGAGGCTGTCCCACCTCAGGTAGTTCTCGGCGACGAGCTGCTGGACGTGCTTGGGGGCCGAGCCGCCCGCACCGGTCTCGAAGAGGCCGCCGCCGTTCATGAGCGGCACGACCGAGAGCATCTTGGCGCTCGTGCCGACCTCGAGGATCGGGAAGAGGTCGGTGAGGTAGTCGCGCAGGACGTTGCCGGTGACCGAGATCGTGTCCTCGCCCCGGCGGATCCGCTCGACCGAGAGGCGAGCCGCCTCGACGGGAGACATGATCTCGATGCTGAGGCCGTCGGTGTCGTGCTCGGAGAGATAGTCCCGGACCTTGTCGGCGATGACGCGGTCGTGGGCCCGCTCGGGGTCGAGCCAGAAGACGGCAGGGGTCCCGGTCGCGCGGGCCCGGCCGACGGCGAGCTTGACCCAGTCGCGGATCGGGTCGTCCTTGGTCTGGCAGGCCCGCCAGATGTCGCCCGCCGCCACGTCGTGCTCGAGGAGGACGTCGCCGGCGGCGTTGACGACCTCGACCCGGCCGTCGGCCGCCATCTCGAACGTCTTGTCGTGGCTGCCGTACTCCTCGGCCTTCTGCGCCATGAGGCCGACGTTGGGGACCGACCCCATCGTCGTCGGGTCGAAGGCGCCGTGCGCGCGGCAGTCCTCGATGACAGCCTGGTAGACCCCGGCATACGAGCTGTCGGGGATGACTGCCAGGGTGTCCGCCTCCTCGCCGTCCGGGCCCCACATGTGGCCGGAGGTGCGGATCATCGCCGGCATCGACGCGTCGACGATGATGTCGCTCGGGACGTGGAGGTTGGTGATCCCCTTGTCGGAGTTGACCATCGCGAGCCTCGGGCCCTCGGCGAGCCCCTTCTCGAACGCTGCCTTGATCTCGGCGCCGTTGGGAAGGGCGTCGAGCCCGGCGAGGATGCCGCCGAGGCCGTTGTTCGGGGACAGGCCCGCGGCGGCGAGGTCGGAGCCGTATGCCGCGAAGACATCAGGGAAGAACGCCCGGACGACGTGGCCGAAGATGATCGGGTCCGAGACCTTCATCATCGTGGCCTTGAGGTGGACCGAGAACAGCACTCCCTCCTGCGCGGCCCGGGCGATCTGGGCGCGGAGGAAGTCCTCGAGCGCGGCGGCCCGCATGACGGTGGCGTCGACGACCTCGCCCTGCAGAACCGGGAGGCTCTCCCTGAGGACGGTCCTCGTCCCGTCGGTGGCGACGTGGCGGATGGTCAGCGTGTCGTCGGCGGGCAGGACGACGGAGCGCTCGTTGGCGCGGAAGTCCTCGGCGGCCATCGTCGCGACGTTCGTCCGGGAGTCGGCGCTCCACGCACCCATCGAGTGCGGGTGGCTGCGGGCGTAGTTCTTCACCGCGTCCGGGGCGCGCCGGTCGGAGTTGCCCTCGCGCAGCACGGGGTTGACCGCGCTGCCCTTGACCCGGTCGTAGCGGGCCCGGATCTCCTTCTCCTCGTCGGTGCTCGGCTCGTCGGGGTAGTCCGGCAGGGCGTAGCCCTGCGCCCGGAGCTCGGCGATGGCGGCCTTGAGCTGCGGCATCGACGCCGAGATGTTCGGCAGCTTGATGATGTTCGCCTCGGGTGTCCGGGCCAGCTCGCCGAGCTCGGTCAGGGCGTCGCCGGTCCGCTGCTCCTCGGTGAGGTGGTCGGGGAAGAGGGCGATGATCCGGCCCGCGAGCGAGATGTCGCGGGTCTCGACGTCCACGCCGGCGGTGGAGGCGAAGGCCTCGATGACCGGGAGGAAGGAGTGCGTCGCCAGCAGCGGCGCCTCGTCGGTGAGGGTGTAGATGATCGAGGCCATGAGAGGGGCATCTCCTCGGGGTCGACGGACGGTCAGGACGCTTCGGCTCAGGACGTTATCTTGATATCAAGATAAAGGGTAGCGGACGAGTCCCCTCGGGTCACCGGCGGCAGGCCCGACGGACGAAGTCGGCGAGGTCCGTGCCCTGGCGGGCCCGGCTCTCGTCGTGGAGGTACATCATGTGGCCGGCCTCGTAGAACCGGTGCTCGACGTTGTCCAGGAGCGTCGGCGGCACCTCGAGGTGGGCGAAGACGTCCTGGGCGCCGTAGTAGGGCGTGGCCCCGTCGTAGTAGCCGGACGCGACGTGGACGAGCAGGTGCGGGTTGGCGCGCATCGCCCGGGCCAGCCGCGAGGAGACGTCGACCGGCTTGGCCTCGAACTCCTTGAACGACCACTCCTCGTTGGCCTTCATCGACAGCTGCGTGTAGGCGATGTCGCTCTCGTACCCGAGCTCGGCGCGCACGTAGTGGTTCCACGCCGCGGCATACGGCCCGGTCGTCGCATCGTGCGACGGGTCGGTGTCGGCCACCTCGGCGTTGCGGTGGGCGAGCGGTCCGGTGAAGCGGGAGTCGAGGCGGCCGACGACGAGGCCCCGGTGGCGCAGCAGCTCGGTGTAGAAGCGCATGTGCTCGATGCGCAGGTCGGCCCGGTCGACCCACTCCTCGGACAGGCCGGTGAGCCGGGAGAGGGTCCTCACCGCATCGCGGCGCTCGGCGGCGGTGAGCCGGTGGCCGCGGGAGAGGACCCACGGGTAGTCGCGGTCGGCGTAGGCCTCGGCCTCCCGCAGGACCGCCGAGAGCGTCCGCCGGCCGTGCCGGCCGTGGTAGTGCGCGACCGCGGCATACGTCGGAAGGAAGTCCACGCTCGCCCGGTCGTTGCGGAAGTCGAAGTCGAGCGTGGCGAAGTCGAGGACCGACGAGATGAGCATGACCCCGTTGAGGTACATCCCGTGGGTCTTCTGCAGATGGTCGGCGAGGGCGGCGGCGCGGGTCGTTCCGTAGGACTCGCCGATGACGAGCTTCGGGCTGAGCCAGCGCCCCTCGCGGGTCGTCCACACCCGGATCAGCTCGCCCACGGAGGAGATGTCGGCGGTGAAGTCGTGGTAGTCCTTCGGCGTGCCGCCCTCGACGGCGCGGGAGTAGCCGGTCGAGACCGGGTCGATGAAGACGAGGTCGGACTCGGCGAGCAGCGTGTCCGGGTTGTCGAGCACGCCGAACGGCGGGGCGGTCAGCGCGCCGACGTCGCCCGCGTCGGCCCGGCGCGGGCCGAGGAGCCCGAGGTGGAGCCACACCGAGCTGGACCCGGGACCGCCGTTGAAGGCGAACGTCACGGGGCGGGCCGGGTCGGCCTTGCCGTTACGGTCCTCGAGGACGTAGGCGGTCATCGACATCTCGGCCTTGGGCTTGACCCCGGTGAAGACGCCGTCCTTGTAGACCTCCTCACGCAGGACGACGCGCCCCGCCGTGGCGCGGTAGCGCAGCGTCCGCCGACCGACGCGCAGGGTATGCCGCGTCGTGACGAGGTCGTCCTTGGGCGGCGCCGGCGCGGTGGCCGTGCCCTCACCGGGCGAGGCGTCACCGCCGGTTCCCGCGGCGGCCCCTGCGGCCTCACCGCGCGGGGTGTCGGGGTCGGTCGGTGCGGGTCCGGTCCGGGCTCGCGTGCTCTCGTCGGCCATGAGGCCACCCTAGTGTTCAGCCGGGTGGACCGGCCCGGGCCGGGCCTCAGCCGTCGCGGCGGGCGGGGCCGGCGGCGGTGACCGGGAAGAAGGCCGGTGCGGTGAAGCCCCGATCGGCGTATGCCGCGCGCACGGTCTCGGCGACCGCGGCGACCGCGTCCTCGGGCGCGAGCGCGATGGCCGAGCCGCCGAAGCCGCCGCCGGTCATCCGGGCCCCGAGTGCCCCGGCGCCGACCGCGGCCTCGACGGCGACGTCGAGCTCGACGCAGCTGACCTCGTAGTCGTCGCGCAGGGAGGCGTGCGACTCGAGGAAGAGCCGGCCGAGGCGGGTGGCGTCGCCGGCCCGCAGCGCCTCGACGGCCCGCTCGACGCGGTCGATCTCGGTGACGACGTGGCGGACCCGGCGACCCATGACCTCGCCGGAGAGCCGGACGAGGGCCCCCTCGAGGTCCTCGAGGTGGATCTCGCGCAGCGAGGTGACCCCGAGCCGGTCGGCCGCCGCCTCGCACGAGGTCCGGCGGTCGCCGTACTGCCCGTCGACGAGCTCGTGGGTGGCCCGGGTGTCGATGACGAGGAGCGAGAGGCCGAGGCCCTCGAGGTCGAAGGGGACGTGTCGGGTCTGCCAGGACCGGCAGTCGAGGAGGAGCGCGTGGTCGGCCCGGCAGAGCAGGGAGGCCGACTGGTCCATGCCGCCGGTCGGTGCCTGGGCGATGACGTTCTCGGCGGCGCGGCAGTCGGCGGCCAGCCGGCTGCGGGCGCCGTCGCCCTCGAGGAGGTGCAGCCCGAACAGGTCGGAGCAGGCCGCGCCGACGGCGCACTCCAGTGCGGCCGAGCTCGACAGGCCGGCTCCGAGCGGCACCTCGCTCGAGATGGCGACGTCGAGCCCGCCGACGTCGTGGCCGGAGTGGCGCAGCGCCCAGAGGACCCCGGCGACGTAGGCGCTCCAGTCGGCCGGGTTGCCCGGCGCGATGTCGTCGAGGGCGACCTCCACCGCGGTCTCGGCCTGGGCGGAGACGACCCGGAGGACGCCGTCCGCGCGCCGCCCGCACGCGGCATACGTCCGATGGGGGATGGCGATCGGGAGGACGAGGCCGCCGTTGTAGTCGGTGTGCTCCCCGATGAGGTTGACCCGGCCCGGGGCCGACCAGACCCCCTCGGCCGGCCGGCCGGCCGTGCGCTCGTAGAGGGTCCGGGCCGACTGTTCGCTCACGTCACCCATCCTCGCCCGTCCCGGGCTCCCGGACGACGGCGACACCCCCGGGCAGGAGCGGGACGATGGACTCGACCGGTCGGTCGGTGACGAGGTCGTGGCCGGACGCGGGGACCTCGACCGGGCGGTCGGTGTGGTTGAGGAGGAACAGCCACGAGCCGTGTGGGCCGCTGCGTCGCACCGCCTCGACCCCGCGCGGGACCTCGGCGGCGGGACGCACCCCGGCGGCGCCGAGGACGTCGCCGAACAGGGCGTCGAGGGTCTCGTCGTCCGGCAGGGTGCTCAGGTACCACGCCGACCCCTCGCCCACCCCCTGCCGGGTGATCGCCGGCCGCCCGGCGAGGGGGCCGTCGGCATACCGGTCGAGGACCTCGGCCGTGGGGACGACGACGTCCTCGCTCCACTGGGACCCGGTGCCGCCTCGGGTCAGCGCGACCGTCTCACCTCGGCGCAGCGGGAAGAACTCCTCGACCCGCACGCCGAGCCGCTCGGCGAAGGCCCCGGGGTAGCCCCCGAGCCGCACATGGTCCTCGAGGTCGCTGATCCCGGAGAAGAACGTCATGACGACCTGGGCGCCCGCATCCGCGACGGCGAGGATCGCGGCCGCGTTCTCGTCCGACACGGCATACAGGGTCGGGACGATGACGACCTTGTATGCGGTGAGGTCGGCATCCGGTGCGACGACGTCCGAGGTGACCCCCCTGTCGAGCAGGACGCGGTGCATCGTCTGAGGGACGAAGGCCGCGTCGAGCTCGTTCGACGGCATGCCGGGACCGCCCATGGCCCAGGCGGACTGGTAGTCCCATAGCACCGCGACCTCGGCCCGGACCCTGCTGCCGAGGAGCTCGCCCAGGCGCTCGCAGACCCGGCCGAGCGCGGCGACCTCGGCGAACCGGCCGCTCGACGGCCCGGCGTGCGGGACGAGGGCGGAGTGGAACTTCTCCGAGCCGGCCCGCGAGGCCCGCCACTGGAAGAAGCCGAGGGTGTCGGCGCCGTGGGCGACGTGACACAGGCTGTCGCGCAGCATCTGTCCGGGGGCCTTGGCCGGGTTGACCCGCTGCCAGTTGACGGCGCTGGTCGAGTGCTCCATGAGGACCCATGGCCCACCGCCGGCGAGGCCGCGGGTGAGGTCGCCGCTGTAGGCGAGGTCGTGGCGGGCGCTCGGGTGCGAGGCGAGGAGGTAGTGGTCGGTGCTGACGACGTCCTGCTCGCGGGCCCAGCGGTGGTAGTCGAGCTTGCGGGACTGCCGCATCGTCATGAAGTTCGTCGTCACCGGGACGCCGGGGGCCAGGGTGTGCAGCAGGTCTCGCTCGGCGATGAAGAAGTCGAGGAGCGCGTCGGACTGGAACCGCGTGTAGTCCAGCACCTGCGTCGGGTTGGCGAACGTCGTCGTCTTGCGCGGCGGGAGGATCTGCCGCCAGGCGGTGTAGCGCTGGCTCCAGAAGGCGGTGCCCCACGCGTCGTTGAGGACGTCCAGGTGGCCGTACCGGGCGAGCAGCCACTCCCGGAACCCGGCGGCGCACGTGTCGCAGTAGCACGGGATGTTGTGGCACGAGTACTCGTTGCCGACGTGCCACAGGGCCAGCGCGGGGTGGTCGTGGTACCGCTCGGCGACGGCCCCGGTCAGGACGAGCGCCTTCTCGCGGTAGAGCGGCGAGCTCGGGCACCAGGCCTGCCGGCTCCCGGGCCAGAGGAGGTGGCCCTCGCGGTCCACGGGGAGGATCTCGGGGTAGGCGTCGGACAGCCACGGCGGCGGGGTCGCGGTGCCCGTCGCGAGGTCGACGGCGATCCCCGCCTCGCCCAGCAGGCCGAGGATGTCGTCGAGCCAGCCGAACTCGAAGCGGCCCTCCTCCGGCTCGAGCCACGACCAGGAGAAGACCCCGACGGTGACGAACGAGACCCCCGCCCGCGCCATGAGGTCGATATCCTCGACCCACACCTCCCGGGGCCACTGCTCGGGGTTGTAGTCGCCGCCGAAGGCGACGCGGTCATCGGGCCAGGCACGCATGCCCGCCAGTCTTGGCGCAGGACCGCGCCGCAGGCAACCGCCGGCAGGCCGTCGGCGGCCGCTCGGGGGCTGGGGGAGCCGGCGTACCCACCCTCCCGGGATGCCAGAATGGGCGCCATGTCTGCCCAGCCCGCGACCGGCTCGTCCCGAATCCTCTCCGGAATGCAGCCGACCGCCGACAGCCTCCACCTCGGCAACTACCTCGGAGCGCTCGTCAACTGGGTCGGGTTGCAGGAGGACTTCGACGCCTACTACTTCGTCGCCGACCTGCACGCCCTCACGGTGCCGACCGACCCCGAGGTGCTGCGTCGCCGCATCCGGGTCACGGCCGCCCAGTTCATCGCCGGTGGCGTGGACCCGAAGCGCTCCGCCGTGTTCTGCCAGAGCCACGTCCACCAGCACGTCGAGCTGTCCTGGGTCCTGTCCTGCCAGACGGCCATGGGCGAGATGAACCGGATGACGCAGTACAAGGACAAGGTGGCCAAGGGGCAGAACGCCAACGTCGGCCTCTTCACCTACCCGGTCCTCATGGCCGCCGACATCCTCATGTACGACGCGGCCTACGTCCCCGTCGGCGAGGACCAGCGTCAGCACCTCGAGATCACCCGCGACCTCGCGACCCGGGTCAACCAGCGCTTCGGTGACCTGCTCATGGTGCCCGAGCCGTACATCCTCAAGGAGTCGGCCAGGATCATGGACCTGCAGGACCCGACGTCGAAGATGTCGGGCTCGACCTCGACCGAGAAGGGCTTGATCCTCCTCAGCGACGACCCCGCGCGGATCGCGAAGAAGATCCGGTCCGCCGTGACCGACACCGACGGCGAGGTCCGCTACGACCCCGAGACCAAGCCGGGGGTCTCCAACCTCCTCGTCATCCACTCGGTGCTCTCCGGGACCCCGGTGGCCGATGTCGAGGCGGAGTTCGCCGGGCGCGGCTACGGCGACCTCAAGAAGGAGGTCGCCGAGGTCGTCGTCGAGGCGGTCGCCCCGTTCACGAAGCGGATGTCCGAGCTGCTGGGCGACCCTGCGGAGCTGGACCGGATCCTCGCGGACGGCGCCGGGCGCGCCGCAGAGGTGGCGCGGACCACGGTCGCGAGGATCTACGAGGCGGTGGGGCTCCTCCCGGCGGTGAAGTAGGGTCTTTCGGCATGGGCACCTACGGCGTCGCCATCACGGTTCCTGAACCGTATGGGTCCGCCCTGCAGTCCCACCGGGCGCAGTTCGGCGATCCGATGGCCGATGCCATCCCGCCGCACGTGACGCTGCTGCCGCCGACGGTCATCCCCGCCGAGGACGTGCGCACCTTCGAGACGCACCTCTCGACCGTCGTCACGCAGGCGGCGCCGTTCGAGATGATCCTGTCCGGCACGGGGACCTTCCGGCCGATCAGCCCGGTCGTCTTCGTCCAGGTCTCGCTCGGCATCCCGGAGTGCGAGATCCTCGAGGCGGCGATCCGGTCCGGACCGGTGGCGCGCGAGCTCGAGTTCAACTACCACCCCCACGTCACCGTCGCCCATCATCTCGACGACGACGCCCTCGACCTCGCCTTCACCGAGCTGGCCGACTTCCGGTGCGACTTCGCGGTCGGCGCGCTCGACCTGTACGAGCACGGCCGCGACGAGGTCTGGCGCGTCATCCGGTCCTTCCCGCTCAGCGGGTATGCCGTCAGCGCGGCCCCCGGAGCGGCCTCCGCCCGGCACTGACCCGCGTCATCGGTGGCGGGCGTGCCGGGCGCGCCGGGCCACCCGCACGCCGGACCCGAGCAGGGCGAGCACCACCAGTCCGGCGCCGGCGAGCAGCCCCGCGCGGGCGCCCGCTGGCAGCGCAACGGCCAGCACCGGTGAACCCGCACCGCCTCCCGTGGCCCGGAGCGGGTGTCCGCCCGTCGCCGGCCGGACCGGGGCGGCGACCGCGGGGAGGCTCGTCGGCGCCGTCGGTGCCACCGGCACCTCGCCGGGGTCGACGAGCCGGCCGACGGGGGCGGCCTGCGGGCCGTGCCGAAAGGCCCAGTCGAGGAGCGTGCGGGGATCGTCCCAGCCGTAGTCGATGCTGTGCATCTCGGTGACGAGGTAGGTGTGGCCGCCCCGCGTCGCGGCCGCGATGTTCGTTCGCTGGGCGGCGGTGGTGAAGCCGTTCTTCACGCCGATCGTGCCGGGGTAGGTGCGGAGCAGCTCGTTGTGGTTCTGCACCTGGAAGGTGTGCGGACCGCTCCAGCTCGGCGTCGGCGCGCCCGGATGCGGCGGCTTCGGGGGCCGAAGCGGGAAGCGGGCGGTCAGCTGGGTCGAGTAGCGCCGGAAGTCGGGGTCGCCGAGTGCGGCGCGGCCGAGGAGGGCCAGGTCGTAGGCGCTCGAGGTCTGGCCGGGGGCGTCGAGGCCCGCGGGGTCCCCGATGTGGGTGTCGTGGGCGCCGAGGGTGGTGGCCAGCGCGTTCATCTCCTCGAGGGTCCGCTCCCTGCCGCCGTTCAGCGCGGCGAGGGCGTAGGCCGCGTCGTTGGCCGACGCCATGAGCATCGCGAGGAAGAGCTGGTGTGCCGTATAGGTCAGCCCCGGGGCGAGGCCGACCTTCGTCCCGTCGGCGCTCGCGTCCGCCCGGGTCGCCGTATGCCGCCTCGTCGGGTCGATCTCGGGCAGGAGGGTGAGCGCCGTGAGGACCTTCGCCGTGCTGGCGGGCAGGAGGCGGGCATGCGGCGCCTTGGCCGCGAGGATCTGCCCGGTGTCGGCGTCGGCGATGACGAACGAGACGTCCCGGACCCGGGGTGGGGCGGGCACGCCCGGCGGCAGGTCGAGGACGAGCCCCATCCCGGCCAGGCGTGGGCCGCCCACGGTCAGCGCCGGGTCGAGCACCTCCGTCGGGCGCGGGAGCGTGGGCGACGGGGTCTTCGTCGCGCTCGCCGGGAGCGGGCCGAGGAGCAGGCAGCCGAGGGCCACGCCGACCGCCACGGTGGGGCGGAGGCGGCGACGGGCGCGCGGCATACGGACTCCTCGGGCTCGGCGGGACCGGCCCGCCGGCGCCACGCTACGGCATGCGCACGCGCCGCCCCGGGCAGCCTCAGCCGATGTCGCGTCTCCGGAAGAGGGCGCCGCCGGCGAGGACGGTGAGCGCGCCGAGCGCCGTCATGACGACGGCTCCGGTCGCGGCGAAGCGACCTCCCGGCAGCTGCGAGAGGTGGACGTACGGCGAGAGGTCGATGAGCCACTGCGGCAGCCGCATGAGGCCGCCGAACTCGGCGAGGAGGAAGGTCGCGGCCAGGACACCCCAGCCGAGAGCCGCCCACCGGTTGGCCAGGCCGAACAGCAGCAGCGTGGCCCCGATGACGAGCCAGACCGCCGGCAGCGTCGACAGCGCGGCGAGGACGAGCTCGCCCGGCCCGGGTGCCGCGGTGTCCATGCGCTGGCCGACCGCGCCCGCGACCAGGCCGATGACGGTCATGATCCACGTGGGCAGGAGAACGGCGGCCAGGGCATGGGAGGCGTAGAACCGCTGCCGCGACACCGGCCCGGACAGGAGGACCTCGGCATGGGTGAGCCGTTCCTCGCTCGCCGCCCGCAGCGCCGCCGAGATCCCGGCCGCCGTCGCCGCCGCGGCGGCGAAGCGCAGCTCGGTCGTGAAGAAGATGTCCTCGAGGGTGCCGGCGCTCCCGCCGAGCGACTCGAGCATCTGCCTGACCGTCGGGTTGGTCGTCAGGTCGCCCACCGCGCCGACGAGGTTGCCGAGGACGGCGGCAAGGACCGCCGCGAGCACCGTCCAGCCGATGACGCTCGGCCGGTTGATCCGCCACGACAGCCCGAGGGTCGAGGACAGGCTGCGTCCGGCCCGGGCGGTACCCGGCCGTCCGGCGAGCAGGCCGGCGCCGAGGTCACGCCGCTGGAGGAGGACGAAGGCGGCGGCGACGAGGGCGCCGGCCAGGACGAGGGTGGGCAGGAGCAGCCAGATCCGGTTCTGCCCGTACGCGGAGACCTTGATCGACCAGCCGAGGGGGGAGAACCAGCTGAGGTTCGCGCCCGCGTCGGACGTGGCCGAGTCGCCGGTGGCCCGGATGATGAAGGCCGCCGCGAGGACACCGAACGAGATCCCGGCGCAGCCGCGTGCCGTCGTCGTCAACTGGGCGGCGACGGCGGTGACGCCGACCATGAACAGGCCGGCGATCATCCAGGCAACCCCGACGGCGAGCGAGCCGGTCACGTCCATGCCGATCGCGGTCAGGCCGAGCGTCGAGATGAGCGAGATCGCGACGACGCTGCTGCTCGAGAGGAGCATCGCGGCCGTCAGCGGCGCCCAGCGGCCGACGACGCCGGAGCCGAGCAGCTCGAAGCGGCCCTCCTCCTCCTCGGTGCGGGTGTGGCGCCGGACGACGGCGTAGGCGAGGATCCCGAGGGCGACGGCGCCGAGCATGATCGTCTTGATGACCGCCATCGCGTCGGGCGTCGGCGAGGCGATCGGGCCGTAGAGCGCCGTGATGGCGGGGTTGGTGAACAGGTCGGCCAGACCCGTCTGCACCGACTCGGCGGTGGGGTAGAGCGCGAGGGTCGCCTGCGCCGAGCCGACGGAGAGCACGGTGAGGCCGACGGCGCTCGCCGGGATGAGGACCCGGTCGCGGCGCCAGGCCAGCCGGAACAGCGCCATCGTCCCGGCGAGCTCGCTGCGCACGGCGAGGCCGGTCCGCGGTGCGGTCAACGTCGTCATAACCGGTCCCTCTCAGACCTCGGACGGGACGGGGACCGAGGGCACCTCGTCGTGGTACCGCTCGAGGAAGAGCTCCTCGAGGGTGGGCGGCTGGACGGTGAGGGCGGTGATGCCGCTCGCGTCGAGCCGGGTGATCGTCGCGCCGACCCGGGCCGTGTCGACGGCGCAGTGCACCTCGGACCCGATGACCCGGGCGTCGTGGACGCCCGGCCAGTCGGCCAGGTCCGCGGCGGTCGGGGGAGTCGTGACGGTGGCCCGCACGGTGGTGCGGGTGAGGTGGCGCAGCTCGGCGAGGGAGCCACTGTCGACGATGACGCCGTTGCGTACGATGCTCACCCGGTCGCAGGCCTTCTCCACCTCGGCGAGCATGTGGCTCGAGAGCAGCACCGTGCGGCCCTGCTCACGGACCCGGCGCAGCTCGGTCTGGAAGACGTTCTCCATGAGCGGGTCGAGGCCCGACGTCGGCTCGTCGAGGACGAGAAGCGGGGCGTCGGAGGCGAGGGCGGCGACGAGGGCGACCTTCTGCCGGTTGCCCTTGGAGTAGGACCGGCCCTTCTTCGTCGGGTCGAGCTCGAAGACCTCGAGCAGGTGGGCCCGGCGGGTCTCGTCGATGCCGCCGCGCAGCCGGGCGAGCAGGTCGATGACCTCCCCGCCGGTGAGGTTGGGCCAGAGGAGGACATCGCCCGGGACGTAGGCGACCTGGCGATGGAGGCTCGTCGCCTCCCGCCACGGGTCCCCGCCGAGCAGGGTCGCCGAGCCGCCGTCGGCCCGGATGAGTCCGAGCAGGACCCGGATCGTCGTGGACTTGCCGGCGCCGTTCGGGCCGAGGAACCCGTGGATCTCCCCCTCGCGGACGGTCAGGTCGAGGCCGTCGAGTGCCACGGTGGGACCGAACGACTTGCGCAGGCCGGAGGTGACGATGACATCGGTCATGCGTCGCAGCCTACATCATTTTCAGAAATCTCTGAATGTTGTAAAGTCGCCTCATGGCCGATCGACCCGAGCACCCCGAGGTGCACCGGTTCGTCGACCGCCTCGGCGGGGCCCTGGCGAACTCGGGCATGGCGCTCCAGCCGTCGCGGGCCTTCGCGGCGCTCCTGGCCACCGAGAGCGGGCGGATGACGGCGGCCGAGCTCGCCGAGTCGCTCGAGATCAGCCCCTCGGCGGTGTCCGGGGCCGTCGGCTACCTCGAGCAGGTCGGCTGGATCCGACGCGAGCGCCCGCGCGGCACCCGCCGCGACGTCTTCATCGTCGCCGAGGACGCCTGGCACGACGTCTTGCTCCGCACCGACCAGATCTACGCCCCGATCACGGCGGCCCTCGCCGAGGGCGTCGAGATGGTCGACGGGCAGCGCGCAACCGCTCGGATCGCCCTCAGCCTCGAGTTCCTCCGCTTCGTCAGCGGCGAGATGGCCGAGATCGCCGAGCGCTGGGAGCGACACCGGGCCACCCTCGTCGAGGGTGAGCAGCCCGCCGCGAGCGCCTGACCGCGTCCCCGACCGCGAAGCACGCCGGCCCGGGGCGGGCGGGACCGGGGCGCGGGTAAGGTGCCCACTGAGATGACTGACGACTCCCTCCTCGCCGACCTGCGGGCCGGCGTCTCCGCGATGGCAGACGAGCTCGTCGCGCTGCGGCGCGACCTGCATGCCCACCCCGAGCTCTCCCGCGAGGAGTCCCGGACGACGGCGATCGTCGCCGAGCGCCTCGAGAGCGCCGGGGTCGCCGTGCGGCGGCTGCCCGGCACCGGACTGATCGCCGACCTCGGGGCCGAGCAGGCGGCATACCGGGTGGCGCTGCGGGCCGACCTCGACGCGCTGCCGGTCCGCGAGCGGACCGGGCTGCCCTTCGCCTCCGGCGTCGACGGCGTCTGCCATGCCTGCGGCCACGACCTGCACACCTCCGGCCTCGTCGGTGCGGTGCTCGCCCTCAAGGCGCAGGAGGACGGGCTGCGCGAACGGGGCATCGGCGTCCGGGCGATCTTCCAGGCGGCCGAGGAGCTCATCCCCGGCGGCGCCCACGACGCCATCGTCCACGGCGCGATGGACGACGTCGACGTCGTCTTTGCCGTCCACTGCGACCCCAGCCTCGATGTCGGTCAGGTCGGCCTGCGGGTCGGGCCGATCACCGCGGCGAGCGACCACCTGCGCGTCTTCGTCCACGGCAAGGGCGGGCACACCTCCCGGCCGCAGCTGACCCAGGACCTCACCTACGCCCTGGCCAAGGTCGTCACCGAGATGCCGGCCGTCCTCTCCCGGCGCCTCGACCCGCGCAGTGGTGCCTCCCTCGTCTGGGGCACCATCCATGCCGGGAAGGCCGCCAACGTCATCCCGAGCAGCGGCGAGTGCGCGGGGACCCTGCGCATGCTCGACGCCCACGCCTGGCTCACCGTCGGACCGCTGCTCGAGGAGATCGTCGCGGACGTCGTCTCGCCGTATGCCGTGCAGGCCCGCCTCGAGCGGGTCAAGGGCGTCCCGCCGGTCGTCAACCAGGTCGACGCCGTCGCCGCGCTCAAGCAGGCCGCCCTCGGGGCGAGGCTCGCTCCGGTCGGCACGGCCCAGTCGCTGGGTGGCGAGGACTTCTCGTGGTACCTCGCGCACGCACCCGGCGCCATGGCCCGGCTCGGCACCCGCACGCCGGGCGGACCGACGTTCGATCTGCACCAGGGCGACCTCGTCGTCGACGAGGACGCCGTCGTCGCGGCCGCGAGCCTGCTCGCCGCCGTCGTCATCGCCGACCGGGTCAAGGTCGACGCCGACCCGACCCTCACCACCCCGGAGCGCCCGTGACCCAGACCGCACCCACCGTCGACTGGACCGCGCTCCACGAGGCCGCCGTCGCGATGCTCGCCCGTTCCTACGCGCCGTACTCGCGCTACCCCGTCGGGGTCGCCGGGCTCGTCGACGACGGCCGGGTCGTCAGCGGCTGCAACGTCGAGAACGCCGCCTACGGCGTCGGGCTGTGCGCCGAGTGCGGCATGGTCAGCCAGCTCCATGCCACCGGTGGGGGGCGGCTGGTCGCCGTCGCCTGCGTCGACGGCGGGGGCGCCGCCCTCATGCCCTGCGGTCGCTGCCGCCAGCTGCTCTGGGAGAACGGCGGACCCGAGTGTCTCCTCCTGACACCGGAGGGCGTGCTGCCGATGCGCGAGGTCCTGCCGCAGGCCTTCGGGCGGGACAACCTCGCCTGACGCGGGCCCCTCACCGAGGGCCGTCGGGCACGAGGCCCGGGCCGGTGACGAGGGGTGACCCCGATCTGTGATGATGGCCGGGTGAGCGAAGCCTTCGATGCCGTCGACGTCATCATCGCCAAGCGCGACCGGGGGGAGCTGAGCGACGCTCAGATCGACTGGGTCATCGACGCCTACACCCGCGAGGTCGTCGCCGACGAACAGATGAGCGCCCTCGCCATGGCGATCCTCCTCAACGGCATGAGCCGGCGGGAGATCTCCCGGTGGACCGACGCGATGATCCGCAGCGGCGAGCGGATGGACTTCTCCGCCCTCGACCGCCCCACCGCCGACAAGCACTCGACCGGCGGCGTCGGCGACAAGATCACCCTCCCGCTCGCCCCGCTCGTCTCCGTCTTCGGCGTCGCCGTGCCGCAGCTGTCCGGTCGCGGCCTCGGCCACACCGGCGGCACGCTCGACAAGCTCGAGTCGATCCAGGGGTGGCGCGCCGGGCTCAGCAACGAGGAGATGCTCGCCCAGCTCGGGCAGGTCGGCGCCGTGATCTGCGCCGCCGGGTCCGGGCTTGCCCCCGCCGACAAGCGCCTCTATGCGCTGCGCGACGTCACCGGGACCGTCGAGGCAATCCCGCTCATCGCCTCCTCGATCATGAGCAAGAAGATCGCCGAGGGCACCGGGGCGCTCGTCCTCGACGTCAAGGTCGGATCCGGCGCGTTCATGAAGACCGAGGAGCGCGCCCGCGAGCTCGCCGAGACGATGGTCGCCCTCGGGACGGACGCCGGGGTCCGCACCGTCGCCCTCCTCACCGGGATGGACACCCCGCTCGGGCTCACCGCCGGAAACGCCCTCGAGGTGCGCGAGTCGGTCGAGGTGCTCGCCGGCGGCGGGCCACCCGATGTCGTCGAGCTGACCGTCGCGCTGGCGCAGGAGATGCTTGCCGGTGCCGGTCGCGACGGCGAGGACGTCGCCGCCGCCCTCGCCGACGGCCGGGCGATGGACGCGTGGCGCCGGATGATCACCGCGCAGGGCGGGGACCCGCAGGCGCCGCTGCCGACGGCGCGGCATACCCACGACCTCCTCGCCGAGGGGGACGGGGTGGTGACGACGATGGACGCCTATGCCGTCGGCGTCGCCGCGTGGCGCCTCGGCGCCGGCCGGGCTCGCAAGGAGGACCCGGTCCAGGCCGGCGCGGGTGTCGAGCTGCACGTCAAGCCGGGCGCCACGGTCCGGCACGGCGAGCGGCTGATGACCCTCCACACCGACACTCCGGACCGGTTCGAGCGCGCCGTCACCGCCCTCGAGGACGCCGTCACCATCGCCCCCGAGGGCTCCCTGCCCGGGATCGCCCCCCTCGTCATCGACAGGATTGCCTGACTCATGACCGTTCCCACGGCCGAGGCCGTCGCCCGCGCACCCAAGGCACTGCTCCACGACCACCTCGACGGAGGGCTGCGCCCCGCGACGATCGTCGAGCTCGCCGACGAGGTCGGCTACGACGCGCTCCCGACCCACGACCCGGCCGCGCTGGGCACGTGGTTCCGGGACAGCGCCGACTCCGGGTCGCTCGAGCGCTACCTCGAGACCTTCGCCCACACCGTCGCGGTCATGCAGACCCGGGAGCAGCTGCACCGGGTCGCGAAGGAGTGCGCGCTCGACCTCGCCGCCGACGGCGTCGTCTATGCCGAGTCGCGCTTCGCCCCCGAGCTGCACATCGAGCGGGGCCTCTCGCTCGAGGAGGTCGTCGAGGCCGTCGTCGCCGGCTTCCGGGACGGCGAGCGGGAGGCGGCGGCCGCGGGGACGCCGATCCGGATGGCCGCGCTGCTCACCGCGATGCGGCATGCCGCGATGAGCACCGAGATCGCCCGGCTCGCCGTCCGCTACCGCGACGAGGGCGTGGCCGGCTTCGACATCGCCGGGGCCGAGGCGGGCTTCCCGCCGAGCCGGCATCTCGACGCCTTCGAGTACCTTCGGCGCGAGAACGCCCACTTCACGATCCACGCGGGCGAAGCCTTCGGGCTGCCGAGCATCTGGGAGGCCATCCAATGGTGCGGCGCCGACCGGCTCGGCCACGGGGTCCGGATCGTCGACGACATCACCGTCGACGGGCGGCCGGCGACCGATGACCTGGCGGCGCTGGACGCGGACCCGGAGTCGGTCTCCCTCGGGCTCCTCGCGGCATACGTCCGGGACCGAAGGATCCCGCTCGAGATGTGCCCGAGCAGCAACGTCCAGACCGGTGCCGCCCCGTCGATCGCGCTGCACCCGATCACCCTGCTGGCCCGGCTGCGGTTCCGGGTGACGGTCAACACCGACAACCGGCTGATGAGCGGCACGTCGATGTCGCGGGAGATGTGGCTGCTCGTCGAGGAGGCCGGCTGGTCCCTCGAGGACCTGCGCTGGGCGACGATCAACGCGATGAAGTCGGCGTTCATCCCGTTCGACGAGCGGCTGGCCATCATCACCGACGTCGTCAAGCCCGGGTATGCCGCCCTCGGCGCCGACGCCTGACCCCCGCCGCCCCCGCCCCGCGCCGCGCCGCGCCTGCACGAACCTCTGCTAGCAGAGGTTGCAGCAGAACGGTGGTGTTGCAACACCCCCGCCCTGCAGCAACCTGTTCGTCGACGAGGTGACCGATCCCGGCCCGCTGGCTCCTGGCGGTCGGTGGATCCGCCCGCGCGCGCCGTCGCCCCGGCCGCTCAGCGGACCCGGCCGAGCGGGTCCGGTGGCAGGAGGGCCGCCCGGCGCTGCTCCTCACGCCAGAGCCGGTCGAGGTCGCGCCGGCGCCGGTCGGCGATGATCGCCGCGAGGATGTACTCGGGATGGACGCCGGCGGGTGGGGGCGGCGAGACGTAGGGAAGCGCCGCGTGCAGCAGCCGGCCGCCGAGCTCGTGCCGGGCCTGCGGGCTGAGGGTCGGCGCGCGGCCGAGGAACTGGCGGATCGCGATGGCCAGGCCCGGAGGGAGGCTGGCCAGGTCGGCGGCCGCGCTCCACCGGGCGAGGAAGGGCGGCATACCCGGTGGTGGCAGCAGCCTCATCTTCGCGCGCTGGTTGACGACGTAGGTGCCGGCGGCCATGTCGCCGAGGCGCTTGGTCCGGGGGTGGATGAGGCCCGCGACGAGGGCTGGAGCACCGAGGAGGAGGTAGACCTCGACCCACCCGACGAGCGCGCGGGTCAGGGCGTGCCGCAGCGTGATCGGGCCCCCGTCGTCACGGACCACCCGCAGGCCGAGCGCGAGCTTGCCGAGGGTCCGTCCTCGGGTGAGCGTCTCGACCGTCGTGGGCACGGCCACGAAGATCCCGATCACCGTCAGCAGCACGATCGTCCGGGCGACGGCGTCGGAGGTCCCGGACACGAGGATCGGCAGGACGAAGGCCGCCGCGATGAGGAGCGCGAGCGCGACGAGGACGTCGAGGATGCCGGCGCCGGCCCTGGCGAGCACCGTCGCGACAGGGAGCTCGACGGCGACGCCCTCGCCGGTGACCATGTCGTCGGAGGCGTAGCCGCGGTATGCCGTCGGTGCGCCCGTATCGCTCACACCGGCAGCATAGGGTGAGCGCGTGGACCTCGATGCCTATGTCGCCGCACACCATGCGCAGTGGGCGAGGCTGGAGGAGCTGGCCGGCCGGCATCGGCTGACCGGCGCCGAGGCGGACGAGCTCCTCGACCTCTACCAGCGCGCGTCGACCCACCTGTCCGTCGTCCGCTCGGCCTCGCCGGATCCCTCGGTCGTCACCTACCTCTCGACCCTGCTGGCGCGGGCGCGGCTCTCGGCGGGCGGGCGGCATACCTCGACGTGGTCCGACATCGCCCGGTTCTTCGCCCGGACCTTCCCGGGGGCGCTGTACCGCCTGCGCTGGTGGTGGGTGACGACGGCGTTGGTCAGCGTCGTGCTCGCCGTCCTCGCCGGGGCGTGGACCATCGCCCACCCGGAGGTCTACACCACCGTCCTCACTCCAGAGGAGATCAACGCCTACGTCGGGACCGACTTCGAGCACTACTACTCCGAGTTCGCCCACCACGAGTTCGCGACGGCCGTGTGGGTCAACAACGCGTGGGTTTCGGCTCAGGCGATCGCGTTCGGGGTGCTGGGCCTTCCGGTGCTGTATGTGCTGTGGCAGAACGTCCTCGGCGTCGGGGTGGCCGGGGCGCTGATGATCTCGCACGGGCGGGCCGGGTTGTTCTTCGGGCTCATCCTCCCGCACGGCCTGCTCGAGCTCACCGCCGTCTTCATCGCCGGCGCCGTCGGGCTGAGGCTGTTCTGGTCATGGGTCGATCCCGGGCCTCGGACCCGGATGCAGTCCTTCGCCGCAGCGGGGCGCACGGCCATCGGGATCGCACTCGGCCTCGTCGCCGTGCTGCTCGTCAGCGGTGTGATCGAGGGTTTCGTCACGCCGTCGGACCTGCCGACGCTGGTCCGGGTGGGGATCGGGGTCGTCGTGGAGTCGGCGTTCCTCACGTATGTCTTCGTCCTCGGACGCCGGGCCGCCGCGGACGGCGTCACGGGTGACGTCGACATCCGCTCGATCGGCGACTCCGCCCCGGTGTCCGCCTGAGCGGGTCCCGGCCCCGACGGACACCTTCCTGCAGGACGGGTATGTTGCAGCACCCCCGATCTGCAGGAACCTCTGCTAGCAGAGGTTCGTGCAGGGGGGTGGGGTGGTATGCCGCGGGGCCGGCGGCGGCGTCAGAGGAGGCCCTGGCGCTTGAGGGCGAGGTAGTGGTCGGCGAGCCGGACCGGCAGCTCCTCGGCGTCGGCGTCGATGACGTGGACCCCGAGCCGGCCGAGCGCCTCGGCGGTGCGCTCCCGCAGCCGGATGGTCCGCTCGGCGGCGGCCGCGGCGTAGACCTCGGCGGTGCTCGTGCGGGCCGCCCGCATCGCGCTGACGGCCGGGTCGGCGACGGAGGCGACGACGACCCGGTGGTGAGCGACGAGTGCGGGGAGCACGGGCAGCAGCCCCTCCTCGACGGCGGAGGACTCGAGCGGCGTCAGCAGGACGACGAGCGCCCGGTGGGTGCCGAGCCGGGACACCTCGGAGGCCAGGACGTTCCAGTCGGCCTCGACGAGGTTCGCCTCGACGGGTGCGAGGGTGCTGACGGCCGCGTGGAGCAGCTTGGCGCGGTCGTTCCCGCCGATCCGGGCCCGGATGACCCGGTCGCCGGCGATGATCTGCACCCGGTCCCGGGCGTGCCCGGCGAGGGCGGTGAGCAGCAGCGCCGCGTCCATCGCGGCGTCGAGCCGCGGCCAGTCGCCGACCCGGCCGGCGCTCGTGCGTGAGGTGTCGAGGACGATGATGATCCGCCGGTACTGCTCGGGCTGCCAGGTCCGGACAACCAGGTTGCGCCGCCGGGCCGTCGCCCGCCAGTCGATGCTGCGCACGTCGTCGCCGTCGACGTAGTCGCGCAGGCTGTCGAACTCGGTGCCCTGACCACGGGTCCGCACCGCGGCGCGGCCGTCGAGCTGGCGCAGCACGGCGAGCCGGCTCGGCAGGTGCTTGCGGGCCGGGAACGGGTGCAGGGCCCGCAGCGACCCCTCGAGGGTGAAGGACCGCTGTCGCGCCGCGAGGCCGAGTGGCCCGAGCGAGCGCACGGTGACCTGGTCGGCCGACCGGTCGCCCCGCCGGGTCGGGGTGAGGGCCGTCGTCAGCCGGACCCGCTCCCCGGCCGGGACCCGGAGGGTATGCCGCTCGCGCGCCGCTCCCGCCGACGGAGGCCACGCGTCGCGCAGGTTCCCGCGGATGCCGCGGCCCGAGGGGTTGGACACGAGCAGGGTCGAGCGGGTCGTCTGGCCCAGCCGCACCTGGGTCGGCGCGCTCCGGGAGAGGTGTAGCCGCCTCGGCGACGGGGCGAGGAGCAGGTCGAGCCCGATGAGCAGGACCGTCGCCAGCCACCACAGCCGGACCGTGTCGCCGGTCGGCCACACGGCGACCGGCACCAGCCCCAGCAGGGCCAGCCACACGGTGCGCAGGGTCAGGGCCATCAGCGGGGGACCGGCACCGATCCGAGTGCACTGTCCAGGACGGAGGTGACGCTGGTGCCCTCGAGCTCGGCCTCGGGTCGCAGCGAGAGCCGGTGGGCGAGGGTCGCGTGGGCGAGCGCCTTGACGTCGTCGGGCGTGACGTAGCCGCGGCCCCCGAGCCACGCCCACGCCCGGCTCGTCGCCATGAGGGCGGTGGCACCGCGGGGGCTGACGCCGAGCGAGAGGGACGGGGAGTTGCGGGTGGCCCGGGCGATGTCGACGATGTACGCGACGACCTCGTCGGACACCTCGACCCCGGCGACCGCCTCCGCGCCCGCGGCGAGATCCTCCGCGCTGGCGACGGGCCGGATGTCGGCGCTGGCGAGGTCGCGCGGGTCGAAGCCGCTCGCATGACGCCGCAGGACCTGGACCTCGTCGTCCCGGGGCGGCAGCGGCAGCTGCACCTTGAGGAGGAACCGGTCCAGCTGAGCCTCCGGCAGCGGATAGGTCCCCTCGTACTCGACGGGGTTCTGCGTCGCGGCGACCATGAACGGCGCCGGCAGGCGATGGGGGTGGCCGTCGACGCTGACCTGGCGCTCCTCCATCGCCTCCAGGAGGGCGGACTGCGTCTTCGGTGGGGTCCGGTTGATCTCGTCGGCGAGCAGGAGGTTGGTGAACACCGGACCCTCGCGGAAGGTGAAGTCGCTCGTGCGCGCGTCGAAGACGAGTGAGCCGGTCAGGTCGCCCGGCATGAGGTCGGGGGTGAACTGCACCCGCTTCGTCTCGACGGACAGCGCCGCGGCGAGGGTGCGCACGAGCAGCGTCTTGGCGACGCCGGGCACGCCCTCGAGCAGGATGTGGCCCCGCGCGAGGAGCGCGACGAGCAGTCCCGCGACGGCGGCGTCCTGGCCGACGACGGCCTTGGCGACCTCTGCGCGGACGGCGAGGAGTGCCTGCCGGGCATCCGGTGCCGGCGGATCGGGCGCGGGCGGAGCGGCCGGCGACGGCGGGTATGCCGCCGGCGCGGCCGGGCTCTCCGGCGGGTCGGGCGTGGGGTGCTCGGTCATGGGTGGCGGGCCCTTTCCTCCAGGTCGGCGAGCCACTGGCCGAGAGCCAGCAACCCGGGGTCATCGCTCGGAGCGGGCCCGAACAGGGCGCGCCCGACGTCATCGGTGGGGATGCCGGTCGCCGCCGCCACGACGGGGACGACGGCCTCGGGTGGGGCCGTGGGTGCGAGGGCGAGCCGACGGCGCAACCGGCGGATCGTCGCGTCGCGCAGGACGGCCGACGAGCGCTCGCGGTCCCGGGCCCGGCGGTACATCATCGCGCGGGCCTCGGTCGTCTCGACCGCCCGGACGACGACCGGCAGCGACTCGGGGACGAGCCGGCCGAACCGGCGGCCACGCACGAGGGCGAGGAGCAGAACGGCCGACAGGACGAGGGCGATGGCCGGACCCTCCCACGCGGGCCATGGATCCTCCGCCGCCCCCGTCGCGCCGGTGCTCGTCACGGTGAGGTCGGCGGTCTCCGGCTGGTACCAGATGAGCCGCGGACTGGGTCCGAGGGCGCGGAGCCCGAGGGCGGCGTGGCTGTGCTCGGTGACCATCCCGTTGACCAGGCCCGTCGAGAAGCCGATCGCGACGATCTCGGGGTGGGAGCCGCTGGCGGGGACGAGGACCATGGCGGAGCCGTGCGGAGCGCCGGGACCCGGGTCGACGCCGGGGTCGCCGTCCGGGCCCGGCAGCGGGAAGCACTGCTGGACCTCGGCCGGGACCTGCGCGCCGGCCGGGATGAAACGGGTGTCGACGGTGGAGACGGTGTCGTCGGCATGAGCGATCGGACCGTCGCAGCGCGCGGGAACCACCCCGGCGCCCGACGGGGTGGGCGTGACCGGCAGGTCGAAGGCACTCGCCTCGGACGCGGTCGGCGAGAGCAGGACGATCCGGTCCGCGTCCCGGGTCGCGCGCGCGACGAGCTGAGCGGCGCCGGCGCCCAGCAGCTCGGGATCGCCGACGACGACGGTCGTCCCGGGGCCGGGCGGGGCCTCGGCCACCGCCCGTGCGCCGCGACGGACCTCGACGTCGACGCCGTGGTCACGCAGCACCTCGACGAGCGCCTCGGCGCCGAACCGCCCGGTGTCCTCCGGGTCGAGGAAGCCGGTCGGCCGACCCTGCGCCAGGATCATGGCGACGAGCAGCGCAAGCAGAATCAGGGCACCGGCCGCGACCACGACGCCGCGCCGGGTGACTCGCGCTCGGGTCGCCGGCCTATCCGAGAGGGGCACGAGGGTGCCGTCGGGCGCGGCCGCAGGGGAGGCGGTCACCGCGACGGACCGTTCGTCGGCACGGCGAGGTCGAGGGCGCCGGCGAGCCCCGGCAGCACCGGCCGGGACCGGCGCACCCTGCTCTCGACGTCGACGCAGGCGCGGGCCGACTCCTCGCTGGCGCTCAGGTGCCCGTAGCGCACGGCGTCGAAGGCGACGGCGGCCCGACGCAGGTCCTCGGCCTCGGGGGGGAACACCGGCCCGAGGTCTCTGGCGACCTCGTCCGCGGTCCGCCCGGGCAGGTCGTCCAGCACCGTGCGCTCCACCGCGCCCTGGGCCACCGCGCGGAACGCGTCGAGGACCGCGCCGTCCCAGTCGGCATCCGCGAGCGCGCCCTGCGCCCTTCGGCGGTACTCCTTGGCCTCGGCCCCCGGCTCCTCGAGCACCGCGTGGCCGCCCTGGCGCGGGGCGCGGGGCTCGCGGCGCACGACCCGAGCGATGAGCAGGGCCGCGCCGAGCAGGAGGAGGAGCACGACGATGCCGGTGACCCACTGCGGGACCCCGAGCCCGCTGTTGCCACCGAGGTCGAGCATCTCCCGCAGCCACCGCAGGAAGCGGTCCCACAGGCCCTCGTCCACGTGGTACTTCTGCTTCGTGAGCTCCTCGGCGAGCCAGCGCCGGGCCTCGGCCCGGCCCGGGTCCAGTGGCGGCCCGTCGGCCGGCCCGAGCCCGGGGGCCGCCGTCACCCAGGCTGAGATGACGGCGAGCCCGCCGACGGCGCGCGCGAGGGCGTGCTCGCCCGTGAGCCCACGAGGCGGCATCCGTCTCACGCCTGACCGGCCGCCGGCCACGGGGTGCCGCCGGCCTGGGCGGCCGAGATGAGCTGGACGTCCAACCCCTCGCGACGGATCCGCTGGTCGACGTAGAGGACCGCGTCGACGCCGGCGCTGAACGGCGTCGTGATGGTCCCGGTGATGAGTCCGGTCAGCCCGGCGATGACGGCCTGGAAGAGGAAGACATGGGTCTCGTTGCCCGTGCCGAGCAGCGCGAGGCTGCCGATGAGCGAGATGGGGAAGGCGAGGATCTGACCGAGGACCGCGACGAGGATGGTCGTGAGGAAGCGAATGCCGAGGACCCGCCAGAACGGGGTCCCCGAGGTCAGCCGCCAGGAGCGGCCGATCCCCGCGATGACGCCGATCCGTTCGAGGACGATCGAGGCGCTGACGAAGGAGAAGCGGGTCCACAGGAACAGGCTCGCGACGACCGCGGCCAGGAGCAGGACGACGAAGAGGACGATCGCCACCGCGAGCGAGGCGTCGCCGTTGCTCGCGAGGACGAGCATGACGATCGGGATCGCGAGGAGGGCCAGGAGCACGACCAGCTGGATGAAGCCGGTCAGCAGCGAGCCGCCGACGACGGCGAGCAGGCGGCCCTTCGTGCCGTCCCACGTCTCTCCCGCCGACACCTTGCGGCCGAGCACCCCCTGCCCGACGACGTAGGCGATGAAGCCGGTGAGGATGATCGTCGCGAACGCGATGAAGATCGACGGGATGTAGCCACCGACGAGCCCCAGGGCGAAGCCGCTGTCGTTCGCGTACGGGTCGGCGGCATCGCTGCTGGGGTCGGCCAGCGCGCCGAGCCAGGCGCCGACGGCCGTCGAGGGCACCATCGCGATGAGGGTGGTGAGGAAGGCGAGGCCGACCGTCGCGCCGACGTTGCCCCGGATGGTCTTCATCACCGCGCCGTAGATGTCACCGAGGGTGAGCGGCCGGAGCGGGATGATCCCGGGCCGCAGCTCTGCGACGGGGACGTAGCCCTGCTGCCATCCGCCGGGTCCGGCGGGGCGGCCGCCCGGCGGGGGCTGGCCCGGTCCCGGAGGCGGGTAAGCCGCGCCCGCAGGAGGCGGGTATGCCGCGCCCCCCGGGGGCGGGTACGGCACACCGGGCGGGGGCGGGGTGCCCGGGAGGCGGGCGGGCTGCTGTTGCGGGACCTGAGGGGGTGGCGGCGGCCACGGCTGCTGCGGCTCGGGTTGCGCCGAACCCGGGGCGGTCCAGTCGTGCTCGCTCATGACGAAACGGGGTCCCTCCTGCTCACGCTGCACCCTAACGGACGCTCACCGTGCCCGTCCGGAGTACATGCTCGACCTCGGCCGGTCGGGCGCTGACGGCACCGAGGGCGGTGAGCCGCCGCACGATGCCCGGCTCGGCGCGCATGAGGCTCAGCCCGCGTCGCAGCAACACCGGTGGCGGCTTGCGGCGCTCTGCGAGGTCGCGGGCGAGCCGTCTGACGAACGTGACCGAGCGGCGGTGGTGGATGCACCACGCGGCGTGGAGGATCCCAGCCTCGCGCAGGGCGGGCACGATCTCGGCGGCGAAGATGCCCTCGGCGAGCACGAGATCATCCGGCCCGGCCGTCACCGTGTGACGGCCCACGGCCCGGCTGGCCCCGATGTCGTAGACCGGCGCCGTCATCGTCCCGGCATCGACGAGCTCGACGAGGGCGGCCACCGCCGCATCGGCGTTCCAGCTGTCGGGGTGGTCCCAGTCGACGATCCCGAGGTGCTCCTCGCGGGGGAGGGCCGGGTCGTCGACGTCGCGGTAGAAGTCGTCGAGCCGGACGACGGGCCAGCCGTGCTCCTCCCGCAGGCGATGGGCCAGCCGGGTCTTGCCCGACCCGCTCGGCCCGGCGAGGACCACCACGCGACGCCGTCCCGGCGAGGGAGTGACCTCCCCGGAGCCGGTGGCGCCACTCATCGGGTCATCGGCCCTTGGGGTGCCAGACGGTCTTGGTCTCGACGAAGGCGCAGAGCCGCTCGAGGCCGGGGACCGGCTCCCAGTCCGGCTCGACCGCTTCGGCACCGGTGCCCGCCGGCCGGAGCACCCGTTTGACCGTGTCGGCGGCCGCCTCCTCGAGCGCCCCCCAGTCGACGCCCTCGGCGTCGGCGGCCCCGGTCAGGTCGAGGGCGTTGACGTCGCGGTGCGACGCGAGCCACGGCGCCATCTCTGCGGTCCGTCCGGTGAGGAGGTTGACGACTCCGCCCGGGACGTCGGACGTGGCCAGGCACTCGGCGAGGGTCACCGCGGGCAGCGGCCGGTCCTGCGAGGTGAGCACGACGGCGGTGTTGCCGGTGACGACGACCGGCGCGATGACCGAGACGAGGCCGAGCAGCGACGAGGACTGCGGGGCGAGGACGGCGACGACACCGGTCGGCTCCGGCACCGAGATGTCGAAGTACGGCCCGGCGACGGGGTTGAGGCCGCCGAGCACCTGCGGGTACTTGTCGGACCATCCGGCATACCAGACCCAGCGGTCGATGGCCGCGGAGACGAGCGTCTCGGCGCGGGCGGCGGGCAGGCCCTCGGCGTCCCGGACGTCCGCCACGAGCTGGGGGCGGCGGGACTCCATGACCTCGGCGACGCGGTAGAGGACCTGACCGCGGTTGTAGGCCGTGGCCCCCGCCCAGCCCGGCTGGGCCTTGCGTGCGGCGGTGACGGCGTCGCGCGCGTCCTTGCGCGAACCCATCGCCGCGTTGGCGAGGAGGCGCGGGGACTGCCGGCGCCCGGACGGGGCGGCATACACCTCATAGGACCGGCCGCTCTCGCTGCGCGGGAAGGCGCCCCCGATGTAGAGCTTGTACGTCTTGCGGACGTCGACCCGGGTGCTGGCGCTGGGGCTCACCGGCCCACCTCCTCGGTCGTGACGTAGGCCTCGAGCCCGTGCCGGCCGCCCTCCCGGCCGTAGCCGGACTCCTTGTACCCACCGAACGGGCTCGTCGGGTCGAACCGGTTGAACGTGTTGGCCCACACGACGCCGGCGCGCAGCTGGTCGGCCATCCAGAGGATGCGGGAGCCCTTGTCGGTCCAGATCCCGGCGGACAGGCCGTAGGGCGTGTTGTTTGCCTTGGCGACCGCCTCCTGCGGCGTGCGGAACGTCAGCACCGACAGGACCGGCCCGAAGATCTCCTCCTGGGCGATCCGGTGCGCCTGGCTCACGCCGGTGAAGACGGTGGGGCGGAACCAGAACCCGGTGCCGGGCAACTCGCAGTCGGTGTCCCACCGGGTGGCGCCCTGCTCCTCGCCGACCTCGGCGAGTGCGGTGATCCGGTCGAGCTGGGCGCGGGAGTTGATCGCGCCGACGTCGGTGTTCTTGTCGAGCGGGTCGCCGACCCGGAGGGTGGCCAGCCGTCGCTTGAGCCGTCGCTCGACCTCGTCGGCGACGCTCTCCTGGACGAGCAGGCGCGACCCGGCGCAGCAGACGTGGCCCTGGTTGAAGAAGATGCCGTTCACGATGCCCTCGACGGCCTGGTCGATGGGGGCGTCATCGAAGACGATGTTCGCCGCCTTCCCCCCGAGCTCGAGCGTCGCCCGCTTGCGGGTCCCGGCGATGGACCGGGCGATCATCTTGCCCACGGCCGTGGACCCGGTGAAGGCGAGCTTGTCGATCCCGGGGTGGTCGACGATCGCCTGGCCGGTCGCGCCGGCCCCGGTGACGATGTTGACCACGCCTGGCGGCAGGTCGGCCTGACGGCAGATGTCGGCGAAGAGCAGTGCGGTGAGCGGCGTGGTCTCGGCCGGCTTGAGGACGACGGTGTTGCCGGCGGCGAGGGCCGGCGCCACCTTCCACGCGAGCATGAGCAGCGGGAAGTTCCACGGGATGATCTGGCCGACGACACCGAGCGGCCTCGGCGGAGCCGACCGGCTCGAGGAGGGGACGGCGTACTCGAGTTTGTCGGCCCAGCCGGCGTGGTAGAAGAAGTGTGCCGCCGCGAGCGGGATGTCGGTGTCGCGGCTCTCCTTGATCGGCTTGCCGTTGTCGAGGCTCTCCAGGACGGCCAGCTCGCGCGCCCGCTCCTGCATGATCCGGGCGATCCGGAAGAGGTACTTGCCGCGGTCGGCGCCGGACATCCGCGACCAGACGCGGGTGTATGCCGTCCGCGCGGCCCGGACCGCGGCGTCGACGTCGTCGGCGGTTGCCTCGGCGATCTCGGCGAGCGACTCCTCGGTGGCAGGGTTGACGGTCTTGAAGGCCTCGCCGTGTCCCTCGACGAGCTCGCCGCCGATGAACAGCCCGTAGGAGCTGGCGATGTCGACGACGGCCTGGGACTCGGGGGCCGGGGCGTAATCAAAGGTCGGCATGGGTGCACTCATCCCTCGTGGGGGTCAGTCGATCGTGACGTAGTCGGGACCGGAGTAGGCGCCGGTGGCGAGCTTCTGGCGCTGCATGAGCAGGTCGCCGAGCAGCCCGGAGGCGCCGAACCGGAACCAGGCCGGGTCCAGCCAGTCCTCGCCGGCCGTCTCGTGGACGGTGACGAGGTACTTGATGGCATCCTTCGTCGTCCGGATGCCGCCCGCCGGCTTGACGCCGATCTGCTCGCCGGTCAGCTCGCGCCAGTCGCGGACGGCCTCGAGCATGACGAGGGTGACCGGGAGGGTCGCGGCGGGGGCGATCTTGCCGGTGCTCGTCTTGATGAAGTCGCCGCCGGCGAGCATGGACAGCCACGACGCGCGGCGCACGTTGTCGTACGTCACGAGCTCGCCGGTCTCCATGATGACCTTGAGGTGTGCGCTCGTGCCGTCGGGGCGGATGCAGGCCTGCCTGACGGCGGCGATCGTGTCGAAGACCTCGAGGTAGCGACCGGAGAGGAACGCGCCGCGGTCGATGACCATGTCGATCTCGTCGGCCCCGGCGGCGACCGCGTCGCGGGTGTCGGCGAGCTTGACCGGCAGGCTGGCCCGGCCGCTCGGGAACGCCGTCGCGACGGCGGCGACGCGGATCCCGCTGTCGCCCAGCGACTCCTTGGCGGTGGCGACCATGTCGCCGTAGACGCAGACGGCCGCCGGTCGGGGAGTGCTCGCGTCGGACGGGTCCGGGACGAGGGCCTTGGCGCAGAGTCCGCGGACCTTGCCCGGGGTGTCGGCGCCCTCGAGCGTCGTCAGGTCGATCATCGAGATCGCGAGATCGATGGCCCAGGCCTTGCTCGTCGTCTTGATCGAGCGGGTCGACAGCCCGGCGGCCCGCGCCTCGGCACCCACCTGGTCGACGCCGGGCAGGCCGTGCAGCCAGGTCGTCAGGGAGGCGTTCGTGAGGCGGGAGACGCCGAGGATCTCGCGGGCTCGCGCGGTGGCGTCGGCCGTCCGGTCGGTGGTGCGGTCGGTCGTGGTGCTCACCGAGCGAGTGTATCCACGCTCCTGCCGTCCTCCCGACCGGCACGGGCGCTCGCCGCCTCGCCCGCCGGGGCGGTCCCGGCGTCGAGCAGCTCGAGGACGTGCTGGTACTCCTTCCCGGTGGCCCGGGTCATCCCCAGCTCGCAGGTGCGGTTCGTCGAGGCGTAGGCGTCGTGCGGCTCGGCCGTGACCTCGGCCGCCTCGGCGCTGGTGGCGGACTCCGTCAGCTCGGGGTGGAGCAGGCCCCGGTCGCCGGCGAAGCCGCAGCAGCCGGCGGCGTCGGGGACGAGGACCCGCTCGGCGACCGCCTCGGCGATCGTGCGCAGCGCGTCGTTGATCCCGAGCCGGGTCGACGAGCAGGTGGGATGCAGTGCGAGCGAGCCGATCTTGCGGGCCGGGGGCAGGCCGGGCAGAACGTGCTCGGCGACGAAGGGGACGACGTCGACGACGCGGAGCGCGGCATACCGGCTGCCGGGCGTCGCGGCGGCCTTCTCGATGCTCTGGCGCACCCCCTCGGTGCACGACGAGGCGTCGCAGACGATGTCGAGCTCGCCACCTCGAGTGGCGCGCCACAGCGAGTCGAGCAGCCGCCGCTCCATCGCATGGGCACCGTCGGTCAGGCCCTTGGAGCGCCACGGCGTGCCGCAGCACAGGGAAGGCAGGTCGTCGGGGTGGCGGAGGGTGACCCCGCCGCGCTCGCACAGCGAGACGAACGCCGAGCGCACGCCCGGGCCCTGCCCCGTCGGTCCGAACATCGTCCCGACGCAGGCGGAGAAGTAGACCACCTCGCGGCCGTGACCGGGCGGGCTGCCCGCGATGGTGCCGGCCGGACGAGGCGAGCCGCCGCCGGGCAGCTCGGGCGACCACAGGGGGAGGACGTCGGGGTCGGCGACCCTGCGGGCCAGCCGGTTCGGGCCGGTCACCGCGCGGCTCGGGAGGGCGTGCGTCACCGACATCGCGGCGGCGGCCAGCCGGGTCGTGCCGGCCCAGTGCCGCGCGGCGTGGGCCCAGCCGCGGCTGACGAGCCGGCCGGCCCGCTCGGCGCGCAGCCGCTTCATGAGGTCTCCGGTGTTGATCCGCAGCGGGCAGGCGCTCTGACACATCCCGTCGACGGCGCAGGTGTCGATGGCGTCGTAGTCGTAGTCCGCCTCCAGCTCGGCCACCGTCGTCAGGTCGCCGGCCGCCCGGGCCAGCTCCATCTCACGGCGCAGCGCGATCCGCTGCCGGGGTGTCGTCGTGAGGTCGCGGCTCGGGCAGACCGGCTCGCAGTAGCCGCACTCGACGCAGCGGTCGACCTCGTCCTCGACGCTCGTCGTCGGCTTGAGGTCCCGGGTGTGCGCCTGGGGGTCCTCGCTGATGATGACGCCCGGGTTGAGGACCCCACGCGGGTCGCACAGCTGCTTCAGCTCGCGCATGACGGCATACAGCTCGTCGCCGTACTGGCGCCGGACATAGCCGGCCATCATCCGCCCGGTGCCGTGCTCGGCCTTGAGCGAGCCGCCGGCACCGAGGACGAGGTCGACCATGTCTTCGGTGAAGGACTCGAGCCGGGTCAGCTGCTCCCCGCCGAGCCGCTCGCTCAGCATGAAGTGGATGTTGCCGTCCTTGGCATGGCCGAAGATGACGGCATCGTCGTAGCCGTGCCGACCGAAGAGCCCGATGAGTCGCTCGCAGGTGCCGAGCAGGGCCGGGACGGGGACGACGACGTCCTCGAGGAGGGCGGTCGTGCCGGGGGGACGGGCGCCGGCGACGGTGGCGTACAGGCCCTTGCGGGTGTGCCACAGGCCGGCCCGGGCCGTCGGATCCTCGGTCAGTTCGACCGGGGTGCTGAGCGGCAGCCGCGAGAGGGTGGGTCCGGCGGACCCGCTGAGGTCGAGAACCTCCTCGCGCGTCTGCGCCTGGTACTCGACGAGGAGCGCGGCGTGCCGGTCGACCGGGACCCGGCGCAGCAGCGCGTCGGCGGCCGGGTCGGCCTGCCCGACCCGCAGCGCAGCGGCATCCATCAGCTCGATCGTCGCCGCCCGGGTGTCGACGAGCGCGGGGAGGGCGCCCGTGGCGGCGGCCAGGTCGTCGAAGACGAGCAGACCGGTCATCGCATGGCGCAGCAGGGGGACGGTGCGCATGACGATCGAGGCGATGAAGGCAAGCGTGCCCTCGCTGCCGACGACGAGGTGGGCGAGGATGTCGATCGGCCGGTCGTGGTCGAGGAAGCTGTTGAGGCCGTAGCCCATCGTGTTCTTCATCGAGAACTGCTGCTCGACGGTGCGGACCGACTCGCGGTTGCCGCGGACCCGGTCCCGCAGCCGGATCAGGCCGGCATGCAGGTCCGGCTCGAGGGCACGCAGCCGCTCGTCGGCGTCGGGCGCGCCGGAGTCGATGACGGCGCCGCTCGGCAGGACGAGGACGAGGCTGTCGAGGGTCGCATAGGTGTTGGCCGCGGTGCCGCAGGCCATCCCGCTCGAGTTGTTGGCGACGACCCCGCCGAGGGTGCAGGCGATCTCGCTCGCCGGGTCGGGCCCGAGCTTGCGTCCGTATGCCGCGAGCCGGACGTTCACCTGCCGGACGGTGGCGCCGGGGCCGACCCGGACCCGGGCACCGCCGTCGAGGACCTCGATGTCCCGGAAGTGCTTGCGGGTGTCCACCAGCACCCCGTCCGTCCCGGCCTGGCCGGACAGGCTCGTCCCGCCGGAGCGGAAGGTCAGCGGCACAGCGTCGCTGGCCGAGGCCGCGAACAGGCGGCCGACCTCCGCGGCGTCGACCGGGACCGCCACAGCCTTCGGGGTGAGCGCGAAGTGCGAGGCGTCGTGGGCCATCTTCAGCCGGTCGACTGCACGGGTGCTCAGCCTCGCCGGGTCGGCGAGGGCGGCGGCGAAGGTCGCGACGGACGGGGATGCGGTGGACTGGGTCATCGTCGGTCGCCTACCCGACGACCATCCAGCCGAGGATGGGCGTGGACTGGAGGTAGACCAGGACGCACATCCCGAGCAGCAGGCCGAGGCTCCACCAGATGACCTTGCGGAAGAGCGCACTCTCCTTGCCCTCCATCCCCACGACGGCGGCGGCGATCGCGAGGTTCTGCGGCGAGATCATCTTGCCGAGGACGCCGCCGGAGGTGTTGGCGGCGGCGAGGAGGTACGGGCTGATGCCGGTCTTGTCGGCGGCGGTGACCTGGAGCAGGCCGAAGAGGCTGTTCGACGAGGTGTCGGACCCGGTCACCGCGACGCCGATCCAGCCGACGACCGGCGAGAGGAAGGCGAAGAAGGCGCCGGTCGAGGCCAGGGCGAGACCGAGGGTGACGGTCTGGCCGGAGAAGTTCATGACGTAGGCCAGGGCGAGGACGGCGACGACGGTGAGCACCGTGAAGCGGAACTGGACGATCACCTTGCCCAGCACCGACGCGGCCCCACCGACGGAGACCCGGAAGAGCAGCATCGTGAGGACCCCCGCGACGAGCAGGACGGTCCCGGCCGCCGAGAAGAGGTTGAAGTTGAAGGTCGCCGCGGAGAGCGGCTCACCGGCCGCGTTGGCCACGTGGAGTCCGGGCCAGGCGAACTTCCAGCCCGAGTGGTCGGCGAGGAAGGTCTTGAGGGGACCGAAGGATACGGCGGTGAAGAGGGCGACGACGATGAGGTAGGGACCGAAGGCCATGAGCGCCTCGCCGCCGCCGACCCGGACGCCGAGGGCCGGCTCGCTCGACCCGGCGCTGCCGGTGGGGCGGACCGGGCGGGCCGCGCCGGGACCACCGGCGCTCCCGGTCCCCGAGGCGACCGTCGCCGCGACGGGCGTCTCGGCGTCCTCGTGGGTGAGCGACTCGCCGGCGAGGACCTCCGAGGGCTGCCAGACGCGGAGCAGGGCGACGACGGCGAGCGCCCCGACGATGGCGGCGACGATGTCGGCGACCTGGTAGCTGAAGAAGTTCGAGCTGAGGTACTGCGCGCCACCGAAGCCGATCCCGCCGACGAGGGCGGGCAGCCAGGCCTGGCGCAGGCCGCGCCGGCCGTCGACCATGAGGACGAGCATGAGGGGGACGAACACGGCGAGGATCGGGGTCTGGCGCCCGACCATGGAGCCGAGGGTGTCGGGGTCGAGGCCGGTGATCTTGGCCAGCGTCGTGATCGGCACGGCGATGGCGCCAAAGGCGACCGGTGCGGTGTTGGCGACGAGCGCCACCGAGGCGGCCTTGACCGGCCGGATGCCGACGGCCATGAGCATGACCGCGGTGACGGCGACCGGGGTGCCGAAGCCCGCGAGGGCCTCGAGGAGGGCGCCGAAGCAGAACGCGATGAGGACCGCCTGGACCCGCTGGTCCGGTGAGAGCGACCCGAAGGCCCGCCGGAGGACGAGGTCGTAGCCCGTCAGCTCGGTGAGCCGGAAGATCCAGATCGCCGTGAGGACGATCCAGATGATGGGGAAGAGTCCGAACGCCGCGCCCTCGCTCGCCGAGAGCAGGGCCTGGCCGGCCGGCATCTTGAAGGCGACGACGGCGACGACGAGCGCGACGAGCAGGGAGCTCAGGCCGGCCTGCCACGCCTTCCAGCGCAGCGCCCCGAGCAGGACGAAGAGGGTCAGCAGCGGTAACGCCGCGACGAGGGCGGACAGGGCCAGCGACCCGGCGACGGGGTTCTCGACCGGCTGGAACATCGGCACTCCTTTGTGCGGGATCCCCGACGACGGGGACCGGATCACGATCTGCCGAATGTATGACAGGTAAACTTGTCTGTCAATATTGCAAGTCAGCTTGTCGGACAACTGGCGTCCTCTCGCCTACAGTGGGTTCTCGGGGAACCCGTGGCCCGCTCGCGGCCGGCGCCCGGGTGCCGGGGCCCGGTTTCGGGGCCGGCACGGCGGGCCGGCGGACGCCACGGTCGACCGGCGTCGTGGAACGGAACGGAAGGGAAGAGGCGCAACGCGATGAACAAGCTCCAGACGGTCTCGCTCGTCGATGCCCTGTCGGCCACGCTGCGCACGAGGGTCCTCGACGGGCTCATCGACCCGGGCCAGGGGCTGACCGAGAACGACGTCGCAGCCGAGTTCGACGTCTCCCGCCCGACCGCCAAGACGGCCATCGCCCTCCTCGTCCAGGAGGGCCTGCTGCGCCGCGAGCCGCACAAGTCGGCGCGGGTCCCCATCCTGTCCCGGGCCGACGTCGAGGACCTCTTCCTCGTCCGGGTGCCGCTCGAGCTCGGCGTCGTCGCGCTCGTCGCCGAGCGCGGCGTCGTGCCGCCGGGGGCGGCCAGGGCCGTCGTCGACCTCGGGGGCGTGCCGGCCGAGGCGCCGCCGAGCATCTTCGTCGCCGCCGACCTCGGCTTCCACCGGGCGCTCGTCGACGAGGTGGGCAGCCCGCGCCTGAGCAGGCTGTATGCCGCGCTCAGCGGCGAGATCCACCTGTCGATGATCCAGTCCCGGCACGCCCTCGGCCGGGACCGGATCGTCTCGGAGCACCGGGCGGTGCTCGAGGCGCTTCAGTCCGGTGACGCCGCGGCCGCCCAGTGGCTCATGCGCGAGCACCTCGAGGGGGCCTGCGCCGCCCTTGCCTCCCGGCTCGACGAGCTCGTCGGCCCGGCCTCCTGACCACCCCGGCGCGCCGCCCTCACCCCGCCCCCCCGCCCCCCGCGCCCCGCGAAGGGTGGCAATCCGCCCCTTCAGGCCGCCTGATGGGCCGGATTCCCACCTCTCGGCGCGGGGGTGGGGCCGGATCCCCACCTCTCGGCGGGAGTTCTCGGCGAGCGGCGCGCGGCGTCAGGGGGCGGTGGCCGCCCGGAAGGCGTCGGTCACCCCGGCGAGGCGGTCGGCCGCCCGGGATCGGGCCGCCCGTACCTGCGCGACGTCTCCGCCGGGGACCGGTTCGATGACCTCGAGGTAGATCTTCAGCTTCGGCTCGGTGCCGCTCGGGCGGACGATGACGCGGGAGTCGTCGGCGAGGTAGTAGCGAAGTCCGTCGGTCGGCGGCAGCCCCACGTCGCCGCGCAGCAGGTCATCGACCCGCGCGACGTCGACGCCCGCGGCCGTCGTGAGCGGCTGCGACCGGAGCCGGTCCATGATCCGGCCGATGATGCTCAGGTCATCGACCCGCACCGAGAACGCGCCGGTGAGATGGACGCCGTGAGCGCCGGCGAGCTCGTCGAGCACCGCCGGGATCGAGCGCCCCTCGGTCCTGAGCAGGCCCGCGAGCTCGGCGGCGAGCAGGGCGGCGGAGATGCCGTCCTTGTCCAGGACGTGCTGCGGCGCGCAGCAGTAGCCCAGGGCCTCCTCGTAGCCGTAGCGGATCCCCTCGGCCCGAGCGATCCACTTGAAGCCGGTGAGGGTGTCCTCGTGCCGCACGCCGGCGGCTCGGCAGACGGCCGCGAGCATCCGGGAGGAGACGATCGAGGTGGCGAAACACTCCCCGGGGCCGACCAGCCCGCGGCGGAGCAGGTGCCAGCCGAGGAGCGTGCCGAGCTCGTCGCCGTGGAGCATCCGCCAGCCACCGGGGCCCGGCACCCCGACGGCGCAGCGGTCGGCGTCGGGGTCGTTGGCGATGACCAGGTCGGGGCCGGTCTGTTCGGCGAGCTCGAGGGCCGCGTCCATCGCGCCCGGCTCCTCGGGGTTGGGGAAGGTGACGGTGGGGAACGTCGGGTCCGGCTCGGCCTGGCTCGGGACCGGGATCGGCCGCGGGAACCCGGCGAGCTCGAACGCCCGCGCCACCGTGTCCGACCCCACACCGTGCAGCGCGGTGTGCACGACGGTGACCTCCCGGGCCGAACCGGGATCGACCACCGACGCCATCGCCGCGAGGTAGGCCTCGTGGACGTCGTCGCCCAGGGTCTCCCACCCGTCGTCGGGCATCCGCACGGAGGCCACCGAGTCGACCCTCGCGATCTCGGCCGCGATCTCGCTGTCCATCGGCGTGACGATCTGCCGGCCGTCGCCGACATAGACCTTGTAGCCGTTGTCCTGTGGCGGGTTGTGGCTGGCCGTGACCATGACGCCGGCGTCCGCGCCGAGGAACCGGACGGCATACGCGAGCACCGGCGTCGGCAGCGGATGGGGGAGGACCATGGCCCGGCCCCCTGCCCCCACGACGACCGATGCCGTGTCGTGCGCAAAGACGTCGGAGTTGAACCGCGCGTCGTAGCCGATGACGACGACGGGTTCGGGCTCGCTCCGGCGCAGGTATGCCGCGAGCCCGGCGGCGGCGCGGATGACGACGGCGCGGTTCATCCGGTTCGGTCCGGCGCCGAGCGCCCCGCGAAGCCCGGCCGTGCCGAACTCGAGCATCCCGGCGAACCGGTCGGCGAGGTCCTCGGCAGCCTGCTTGTCCCCGGCCTCGACGGCGGCGAGAACGTCCTCGAGCTCGCCCCGGGTGCCCGGGTCCGGGTCGTCGGCGGCCCAGGCACGCGCCTGCCCCACCAGCGCGGAGATGGTCTTCGGGGATGGCACGGTGCCTCCTCAGATCGCCGCGACGACGTCGGCGAGGAGCCGGCCGCAGCGCGCGGCGGCTGCTGCGCCGGCGGCGAGGACCTCCTCGTGGTCGAGCGGGCTCGTCGAGATCCCGGCGGCGGGGTTGGTGACGAGCGAGATCCCCAGGACCTCGAGCCCGACGTGCCGGGCGGCGACGGCCTCGAGCGTCGTCGACATGCCGACGAGGTCGCCGCCGATCGTCAGAGCCATCCGGACCTCGGCCGGCGTCTCGTACTGCGGCCCACGGAACTGGACGTAGACACCCTCCTCGAGGGTGGGGTCGATCAGCCGGGCGCGCTCGCGCAGCCGCGGGGCATACAGGTCGGTGAGGTCGACGAAGGTCGCCCCCTCGAGCGGTGACGCGCCGGTCAGGTTGATGTGGTCGCTGATGAGGACCGGTGTGCCGGGCGCCCACTCCGGCCGCAGGCCGCCGCACCCGTTCGTCAGGACGATCGTCGAGCAGCCCGACGCCGCGGCGGTGCGCACGCCGTGGACGACGGAGCGCACGCCGCGACCCTCGTAGAAGTGGGTGCGGGTGCCGAAGACGAGCGCCCGGCGACCGCTCTCGCCGACGGCGACCGAGCGGATGACGCCGCTGTGTCCCGCGACGGCCGCCTTGGCGAACCCGGGGACGTCGGTGTTGTCGATCGTCGCGAGGGTCTCGCCGATGAGGTCCGCCGCACCGCCCCAGCCGGACCCGAGGACGAGTGCGATGTCGTGTCGCTCGACGCCGGTCCGCTCCCGCAGCACCGTCGCCGCGGCCTCCGCGACGGCGAACGGGTCGGTCTCGGGGTCGGACAGGAAGGGGTATGCCGCGTGGCTCACCCCGGCACTGTAGCCGGGGTCGGCGGGCGGGGGTGTCTTGATGCCGGCGAGCTCCCCGAGCCGGGTGGGCCCGCAGATTTCTCGCCGGGGCTGCATCCATCCGGTGGGTGACCGTGGAAGTACCCCATGTCAGCACCTTCCGGTGCCACCCGATCGAAAAGGACCCTCCGATGCGACGCACCATCCCCACCATGGCCGCCGCCGTGGCCCTCGCCCTGACCCTGGCCGCTTGCGGTGGCGGCAGCGAGTCCACCGACGCCGCGACGACCACCCCCGCCGAGACCACTGCGGCCGAGAGCATGACGACCGAGGCCGGCAGCGACATCGTCGACACAGCCGTCGGGGCGGGAGACTTCGCCACGCTCGCGACGGCCCTCGAGGCCGCCGGCCTCGTCGACACCCTCAAGGGCGACGGGCCGTTCACCGTCTTCGCCCCGACCGACGAGGCCTTCGCGGCCCTGCCGGACGGGACCGTCGACACGCTCCTGGAGGACCCCTCCGGCCAGCTCACCGACATCCTCACCTATCACGTCGTCCCGGGTGAGGTCATGGCCGCCGACGTCGTCGGCATGGACGCTCAGAGCGTCGAGACGGTCCAGGGTGCCTCGCTGACCATCAACGTCGACGGCGACCAGGTGTCCCTCACCGACGCCGCGGGCAACACCGTCAACGTCGTCAAGACCGATGTCGACGCCAGCAACGGCGTCATCCACGTCATCGACGGCGTGCTCATGCCGACCGCCTGACCGCCGCTGCGTTCGTCCACCCGACAGGCGACTTCTTGACCGTCAAGAAGTCGCCTGTCGCACATGGGTCGGCGGCTCCGGCGAACCGGGGGTGGGAGGGGTGAGGACCGGCGCCTCACTCGGCGACGGCGAGGGCGGCGTCGCCGCGCGGGGCGAGGCGCACCCGGTCGCCGGGGGCGAAGTCGCTCACCTCGGTGTTGCCGACCTGGACGTGCACGAGCTCACCGGAGTCCATCCGCGCCATGACCCGGCCCTGCGACCCGAGGAAGCTCGCGCTGACCACACGCGCGTCGCCGTCCGCGGCCTTCTCGACGAGGACGCCCTCCGGACGGATGAGAATGACGGCCCGGCCGCTCCCGGCCGACCCGGGCAGCAGCGGGACGGTGCCGCCGAGCACCCGGGCGCTCGAGCCGTCGATCTCGCAGGAGAGCCGGTTGGTCAGCCCGACGAAGTCGGCGACGAACGGGGTGGCCGGGCTCGTGTAGAGCTGCGCGGGCTTGGCGAGCTGCTCCAGCCGCCCGACGCTCATGACACCGACCCGGTCGGCGATGGCGAGGGCCTCCTCCTGGTCGTGCGTGACGAAGAGGGTCGTCGTGCCGACCTCGAGCTGGATCCGCCGGATCTCGTCGCGCAGCTGGGTGCGGACCTTGGCGTCGAGCGCCGAGAGCGGCTCGTCGAGGAGGAGCACCTGCGGCTCGATGGCCAGGGCGCGGGCCAGGGCCACCCGCTGCTGCTGCCCGCCGGAGAGCTGATGGGCGTACTTCTCGGCGTGCTCGGCGAGACCGACGAGATCGAGCATGTCGCCCGAGCGCTGCCGCCGGGTCGCGACCTTCTGTCTGCGCAGCTGGAGGCCGAACTCGACGTTCTCACGCGCGGTCATGTGCGGAAAGAGGCTGTAGGCCTGGAAGACCATGCCCATGTCCCGCTTGTTCGTCGGTATGCCGGTGATGTCGGCGCCGGCGACGGTGATCGTCCCGTTGTCGGGGTCCTCGAGCCCGGCGAGGCAGCGCAGGGCCGTCGTCTTGCCGCACCCGGAGGGTCCGAGCAGCGCGACGAACTCGCCGGGCTCGATGTGGAGGGTGAGCCCGTCGAGGGCCGCGACCCCCCCGTAGACCCGACGCAGGTCGGTGAGCTGGACGGCGACGCCCTGGTCGGTCCTGGCAGCGGACGTCATGCGGTCTCCTGGGAGGCGGGACGGGACGAGCGGCGCAGCCGGCGTCGGCGGGAGCCCCCGGCCGGGCCGGTGCCGATGAAGGACATGGCGAAGAGGACGACGAACGCGAAGACGAGCGAGAGGAGGCCGACGGCAACCGAGATCTGCGCGTCGGACTTCGCGAGGAGGTACATCGCGACCTGGAGGTTCTTGCGCGCGAAGAGGTTCGCGATGGTGAACTCGCCGAGGACGAGGGCCACCGAGAGGAACGACGCGGAGAGCACGGCCGTGCGCAGGTTGGGCAGGATGATCCGCCACAGGACAGTCGGCCACCCGGCCCCGAGCGACCGGGCCGCCTCGGACAGGGTTCGCACGTCGATGGCCCGCAGCCCCGCGTCGAGCGACCGGTAGGCGTACGGGAGGACGAGGATGACGTAGGCGAGGCTGAGCCACAGTGTCGACTCGCCGAGGCTGCCCAGCCCCGCCTCGCGGGCGAGATAGGGGATCCAGGAGTAGACGGGGGTCAGGCCGACGACGAGGACGATGGCCGGCACGGTGAGCGGCAGCAGGCAGATGAACTCCACGGTGCGGGAGAGGCCGGGCAGCCGCAGCCGCACCCAGGTCATCGTCGGGACGAGCAGCACGAGCATGACGAGCGGGGTGAGGATCGCCAGCCCGACCGAGGCGAGGAAGCCGGTGCGCAGGTCGGGGTACTGCTGTGAGATCTTGCCGAAGTCGGCGAGGGTCTCCCACGTCTGGAGCGAGCGAGCCCCGGTGTTGATGTTGCGGGTCGTGAACTCGAGCATGCCGATGAGGGGCAACGCGAAGAAGACCATCGTCAGGCCGATGACGACCCAGCGGAGCAGGCTCTGGCGGCGCCGGACCTTCCCGCGCAGACCGGCGCTCATCGGGCGAGCCACCTGCTCGCGCGGCGGTCGATCCAGGCATAGATCACCATGACCACGGCGACGACGACGACCATCGACATCGCCATCGCCTTGCCGACGTTCTGCTGGCCGAGCAGCACCTCGGAGGTGAGCGCTCCGTCGATCTGGAGCGGGACCAGTGGCGCGCCCTGGGTGATGAGCGCCTTGGCCGTCGCGTAGGCGCTGAAGGCGTTGGTGAACAGCAGGAGCGTCGAGCCGACGAAGCTCGGCAGGAGGATCGGGCCGGCGACGCGCCGCCAGTACGTCCACGTCGTCCCGCCGAGGGTCTCGGTCGCCTCGCGCCACTGCGGGCGCAGCCCCTCGACGGCCGGGAGGAAGACGATGAGCATGAGGGGGATCTCGAAGTAGAGGTAGACGAGCATGAGGCCCTTGTTCCACTGGTAGAGCCACAGGCTGGAGTTCGTGTCGATGCCGCGGGCGGTCATCCAGTGGGTGAGGTAGCCCTCGATCCCGAAGCTGGCGAGGAAGGCGAACGCGAGTGCCACCCCGCCGAACTGGGCGAGCACGCCGCACAGCGAGGTGACCGCCCGGCGGAGGGCTCCACCGGGGTTGGCCGTGCTCACGGCATACGCGAGGACGCCACCGACGATCCCGCCGACGACGGCCGACACGGCGGAGACGACGATCGAGTGGCCCATCGCCGTGAGGAAGGCGGACTGGCTGCCACCGAGTGCCCTGATGTTCTCGAGGGTGAAGCCGCCGTCACCGACGAACGCGCCGACGACGACGACGAGGGTCGGGATGAGCAGGAAGACCGTCGTGTAGGCGAAGAACGGGACGACGCCGAGGAGGGCGCCCGACGGCCTGAGGCCACCGAGCGCCCGCCTACGGGTCGCCTCAGCCAATGGCCTTGGTCCAGTTGGCCTTGAGGTACGCCGTGGCCTTGTCGTTCTCGGCCTGCGTCGGGACGACCGGGGTGCCGGTCACCGCCGGCAGCGCCGCGGCGGCGGCCTTGTCCAGGGTGCCGGCGGCCTTCATCGCGTCGTAGCGGACCGGGAAGGCGGCGCCCTTGAGCCAGAGGTTCTGGCCCTCGTCGGAGAAGAGGTACTCCTCCCACAGCCGGGCGGCCGCGGGGTGCGGCGCGTCGGCGTTGATGGCCTGGACGTAGTAGGACGCGAGGACCGCGTTGTCGGGGATCCACGTCTTCCAGGAGCTGAGCTTCTGCGAGATCGGGGCGTTGTTGTACGCCCAGTCGAAGACGACCGGGGTCTGGCCCGAGGTGATCGTCGCCTCGGTCGGGTCGACGGGCAGGAAGTTGCCCTTCGTCTTGAGCTGCTTGAAGAAGTCGACGCCCTTGGCGATGTCGCCGGCGCTGCCGCCCTGGGCGATGGCGACCATCTGGACGCCCGCGAAGGCCGCGCCCGCCTGGGTCGGGTCGCCGTTGAGGGCGACCTTGCCCTTGTAGGCCGGCTTGAGCAGGTCGGCGACCGACGTCGGGTCCGGGACCTTGCTCGAGTCGTAGCCGATCGACATGTAGCCGGCGTAGTCGTTGACCCAGGTGCCCGACGCCTCCTTGCGGTCGGCCGGGATGTCGGACCACGTGGCGACCTGGTAGGGCGCGAACATCGAGGTGTTGGCGAGGGCGACCGCGGTGCCGAGGTCGAAGACGTCGGGCGCGCTGCTCTGGCCCTTGAGCCGCTGGGCGGTCGAGATCTCGTCGGCGCTGCTGCCGTCCGGCTGATCGCTCGTGATCTTGATGCCGTACTTGCTCTCGAAGCTGCTGATGATCTCGCCGTAGTTGGCCCAGTTGGGCGGGAGGGCGATGACGTTGAGCTGGCCCTCCTTCTTGGCCGCGGCCACGAGGGCGTCCATGCCGCCGAGGTCGGCGGCCGACGTCGCCGAGGCGGCGTCGGGGCCGCCGCTGGAGTCACCGCCCGAGGACGAGCTCGGCGCGGAGCAGGCGGCGAACGTCGCGGCGGCGAGCCCGATGAGAGCGGCGCTGCTGGCGCGACGGACGAGTGAGCGGTTCATCGATGGAACCTCCGGGAGTCGATGCACTGCCTCGGCAGGGGTGGGGTCCCACCCGCAGGGCAATCTATGCCCGTCCGCCTCGAAGGGACAGTGGGGGGTCGGCCCTCAGGCCAAAGGTTCTCGTACCTGAAACCGAAACGTGACCTCGGGCCGGTCGTGGCGGGACGGCGCCGCCGCCGGGGCCGCGACCGACCGCCCGGATGGTTGGATGGTCCCCGTGAACGCGCGCTCCACGTCCGTCGTCATCCTCGGGGGAGGCCCCGGCGGCTATGAGGCCGCCCTCGTCGCGGCCCACCTCGGCGCCCGGGTGAGCATCGTCGACCGCGACGGGCTCGGCGGCGCCGCGGTCCTCACCGACTGCGTGCCGAGCAAGACCCTCATCGGCACCGCCGACTATGTGTCCGACTTCGGCGCCGCGAGCGTCCTCGGAGTCCGGCTCGCCGACGACGAGGGGGACATGGTCACCGACGCCCGGATCAACCTCGGCGAGGTCAACGACCGGGTCCTCGGCCTGGCGGCCGCCCAGAGCCGCGACATCGCGGCCCGGATGGACGAGGTCGGGGTGCGGACCGTCCCGGGAGTCGGGTCGCTCGTCAGTCCGACCCTCGTGCGGGCCAGCGCCGAGGACGGTTCGAGCGAGGACCTCCCGGCCGACGTCATCCTCGTCGCGACCGGGGCGACCCCACGGGTCATGGAGACCGCGATGCCCGACGGCGAGCGGATCCTCACCTGGAAGCAGATCTACCAGCTCCCGGAGCTGCCGCAGCGGCTCATCGTCGTCGGGTCGGGGGTCACCGGGGCCGAGCTCGCCCAGGCCTACCTCGGGCTCGGCTCCCAGGTCGTCCTCGTGTCCTCGCGCGAGCATGTGCTGCCGGGCTACGACCCGGACGCCGCGTCGGTCATCGAGGAGGTCTTCCAGCGCCGGGGGATGGCGGTGCTCAGCCGGTCGCGGATGGCGGCATGCGAGCGGACCGCGGACGGGGTCGTGGTCCGGCTCGAGGACGGCCGGACCGTCGAGGGGTCGCACGCCCTGCTCGCCGTGGGCGCGATCCCGCAGACGAGCGGGATCGGGTTGCCCGAGAACGGCATCGAGCTCTCGCGATCGGGGCACATCGTCGTTGACCGGGTGTCGCGGACCTCCGCCCGCGGGGTGTACGCCGCGGGCGACTGCACCGGCGTCTTCCCCCTCGCCTCCGTCGCGGCGATGCAGGGCCGGATCGCGATGCAGCACGCCCTGGGTGACGCCGTCGCCCCGCTCAATCTGCGCACGGTCTCCTCGAACATCTTCACCGACCCCGAGATCGCCACCGTCGGCTACTCCCAGAAGGACATCGAGGACGAGGTCGTCGACGCCGAGATGGTCATGCTGCCGCTCGCGACGAACGCCCGGGCCAAGATGCAGGGGATCACCGACGGCTTCGTCAAGCTGTTCGCGCACAAGGGGTCCGGTGCCGTCGTCGGCGGCGTCGTCGTCGCGCCGAAGGCATCGGAGCTGATCTTCCCCGTGACGCTCGCCGTCGCCCATGGCCTCAACGTCGACCAGGTCGCGAGCACCTTCACCGTCTACCCGTCACTGTCCGGGTCGATCGCGGAGGCAGCGCGGCGGCTGCACAGCGTCGACTCGCTGCTCTAGGTCCCGGTTCGCCGTGGCGGCGCAGCGCATCGACCTCAACGCCGACGTCGGCGAGTCCTTCGGCGCGTGGCGGCTCGGCGACGACGAGGGGATGCTGGCGCTCGTCACGAGCGCCAACGTCGCGTGTGGCTTCCACGCCGGCGACCCCCTCACGCTGCGGCGCACGTGTGAGCTGGCGGCGGCCCGGGGGGTGGCGGTGGGGGCCCAGGTGTCCTACGCCGACCTCGCGGGCTTCGGACGCCGGTTCATCGACGTGCCGGCCGACGCACTGGTCGCCGACATCCTCTACCAGCTCGGGGCGCTGGCGGCGATGTGCCGGGTCGCCGGGACGCGGCTGCGCTACCTCAAGCCGCACGGCGCCCTCTACAACGCGACCGTTCACCACGAGGGCCAGGCGGCCGCGGTCGTGGCGGCGATCGCGGCATACGACCGCTCGCTGCCGGTGCTGGGACTGCCCGGCTCGGCGCTGCTGCGGCTGGCGGCCGAGGCCGGGCTGCGGGCCGTGCCCGAGGCCTTCGCCGACCGGGGGTATGCCGCGGACGGGACCCTGGTGCCCCGTTCGGTGCCGGGCGCGCTCGTCACGGATACCGACGACGTGGCCGCGCGAGTGGTGCGGATGGTGTGCGACGGCGTCGTCGCGTCGGTCGACGGCGCCGACGTGGCGGTCGAGGCCGACTCGGTGTGCCTGCACGGGGACACCCCCGGTGCGGTGGATCTCGCCCGCTCGGTGCGGGCCGCGCTCGCCGCCGCCGGGGTCGCCCTCGCGTCGTTCGCCGACTGACCCGCCTCCCCAGTCCCGACTTTCCCGCCCGATACACGACACACCCGCCCGGCACGAGAAAAGAACCCCGGCGAAGTCGACGTTTCTCGGGCCGGACGCCCGGCGGTCAGACCGGGTGGCCTTCGTCGACGTCGTGCAGGGCGGTGGCCGACCCCGACCGGCGACCCCTGCCGGTCGGCGGGGAGGTCGGTGCCCGAGCCGCTCGAGCCACCGGACGAGCCGGCCGGCGGTCTCAGCCCCGCGCACGTGCCCGACGGTCTCGACCCTCCGCCCCGTTGGCCATCCAGGAGATGGTCCTGGCGGTCCGGCTCATCGCCGTGGCTTCCGCCCCGCTACCGGCTGGCGAACAACCGCCCCGGCCGCCCTCGGGGGGCCGGCGCTGCTCAGGCGTCCGTGATGTCGCAGATAACGGCGCCGTTGGTCACCGTCGCCCCGACCTCGGCCTTGAGGTCGGCGACGGTGCCGGCCTTGTGCGCGGTGATCGGCTGCTCCATCTTCATCGCCTCGAGGACGACGACGAGCTCGCCGGCGGCGACCTGCTGACCCTCCTCGACGGCGATCTTGACGATGGTGCCCTGCATCGGCGCGGTGAGGGAGTCCCCGGATGCCGCGGCCCCGCTCTTGGACGCGCCGGAGCGGCGCGGCGCCTTCTTCTTCGCGGTTCCGCCGCCGTTGCCGCCGAGCGACAGGCCGCCCGGCAGGACGACCTCGAGCCGCTTGCCGCCGACCTCGACGGTGATCCGCTGGCGCTCCTCGGCCTCGGCCGCCTCGGCGCCGTCACCGGCATACGGCTCGATGGTGTTGTCGAACTCGGTCTCGATCCATCGGGTGTGGATCCGGAAGGGCTCGTCGAAGAAGGCCGGGTCGGAGACCACGGCGCGGTGGAAGGCGGTCACCGTCGGCATCCCCTCGATGACGAGCTCGTCGAGTGCGCGTCGGGCCCGCTCGATGGCCTGGATCCGCGTCGCGCCGGTGACGATGAGCTTGGCGATCATCGAGTCGAAGGCGCCGGCGATCGTGTCGCCCTGGACGATGCCGGCGTCCCAGCGCACCCCCGGGCCGCTCGGGACGACCATCCGGGTCACGGTGCCCGGCTGGGGCATGAAGTTGCGGCCGGCGTCCTCACCGTTGATCCGGAACTCGATCGAGTGCGCGTGCGGCTCCGGGTCGGGGTAGTCCAATGACTCCCCGTTGGCGATCCGGAACTGCTCACAGACCAGGTCGATGCCGGTGACCTCCTCCGAGACCGGATGCTCGACCTGGAGCCGGGTGTTGACCTCGAGGAAGGAGATGTCCCCCTGTGGCCCGACGAGGAACTCGCAGGTGCCCGCGCCGACGTAGCCGGCGCCGCGGAGGATCGCCTTGGACGCCCGGAGCAGCTCGGCATGCTGGTCCTCGGTGAGGAACGGCGCGGGGGCCTCCTCGACCAGCTTCTGGTTGCGCCGCTGGAGCGAGCAGTCGCGGGTCGAGACGACGACGACGTTGCCGTGCTGGTCGGCGAGGCACTGGGTCTCGACATGGCGCGGCCGGTCGAGGAACCGCTCGACGAAGCACTCGCCGCGTCCGAAGGCGCCGACGGCCTCGCGGACCGCCGAGTCGTACAGCTCGGGGATCTCCTCCATCGTCCGGGCCACCTTGAGGCCACGCCCGCCACCGCCGTATGCCGCCTTGATCGCGACGGGGAGCCCGTGCTCCGTCGCGAAGGCGACGACCTCGTCCGGCCCGTCCACCGGGTCGGCGGTGCCGGGCACGAGCGGCGCCTGCGCCTCGAGTGCGATGTGCCGGGCCTTGACCTTGTCGCCGAGGGCGTCGATCGCCGCCGGGCCCGGGCCGATCCAGGTCAGGCCGGCGTCGATGACCTTCTGCGCGAAGGGCCCGTTCTCGGCGAGGAAGCCGTAGCCCGGGTGCACCGCGTCGGCGCCGGCCTCCTTCGCGACCTCGATCAGCTTGTCCTGGAGCAGATAGCTGTCGGCCGGCGTCATGCCGCCGAGTGCGTAGGCCTCGTCGGCCACCTTGACGTGGACGGCGTCGCGGTCGGGCTCCGCATAGACCGCCACGGACGCGATCCCGAAGTCCTTGCAGGCTCGGGCGATGCGGACGGCGATCTCGCCGCGGTTGGCGATGAGGACTTTGCTGATCGGCATGGACCGGAGCCTATAGCGTGCCCGGCGGCTCGGGTCGGGTCGGGCGGGCGACGGTGACGCGGCGCGGTCGGGGCCGCGGATCCGTCGAACGTCTGAGTCCTCACACTCACGCGATTCCCGACCGAAACGCTCGACAATGTCAGGAGAGGAGCACCTGCCCGGGAGGTCGAGATGTCGGTGCCGCAGTCGAGGGACTCGCTCGCGCAGACCGGCGGACCGGCGCACCCGCCGGCGAGCGGACGACGTACGGTCACCCCGGCCCAGCTCGCCTGGCTCGACCGGGAGCTGGTCGGCTGGCGGCGCGAGGGGATCGTGACCGACGAGGCGGTCGGGGCGATCCGGTCGCGGTACGTCGCGGTCCGGCGGGTCACGCTGCTGAGGGTCGTCCTCGGTCTCGGCGCCGCGTTCGTCACCGTCGGCCTCATCTGGCTCGTCGCGGCGAACCTCGACCGGTTCGCCCCGACGGTGCGTTTCGGCTTCGTCACGCTCGTGTGGCTCGCGCTCGTCGCCGTCGCCGAGTGGCTCGCCACCCGGGCGGAGCGTGAGCACGACGTCGGCTCCCCCGTCGTCGGCGCCGCGCGACTGCTCGCGGCGGGGAGCTTCGCGGCCGTCGTCTTCCAGGCCGCGCAGAGCCTCCAGGTGCCCGCCTACGACGTCACCCTCCTCGGCTGGTCGGCGTTGGGGGTCCTCGCCTATGCGTATGCCGTGAGCGGTGTGGCGCCGCTCGTCCTCGGCGTCGCCGGACTGTCGGTCTGGTTCGTCTGGGAGGTGGGCGAGGCGAGCGACGGCATGCTGGCCTTCTCGGCGTCGGCGCTCGTCGGGGCGCTGGCCGCGGCGTCGATCGGGGCGGCGCACCGGGCGGCCTGGCGGCCGGAGTTCGCCCCCGCCTGGCGCGAGGCGGCGGCGGCGCTCGCCCTCGTCGGGCTGTTCGTCGCGGCGATCCCCCGCTCGGCCGACGCCGCCGTGACCGTGCCGTGGACCCTCGTCGCCGGCGCCGTTCTCGCGGGCGCTCTTGCCATCGCCGCCCTGCTGCTCGGCGCGCGGTGGGAGTGGGCCGAGGTGGAGCTCGCGTTCGCCGGCCTCGCGGCGGCGATCCTGCTGTCCGTGTGGCGCACCGAGGACCTTGAGGCCGCCCGGGTGGGTGCGGGTGGATACGCCCGGGCGGCGGCGGCCGTCGCGGCATACCTCCTGCTCGCCACGGGGTATGCCGCCCTCGGCGCGGTCCGCGACAGCACCCGGCTCACCGTCATCGCGACCGGCGCCGTCGCCGTGTTCGTGACGTTCCAGGCCTTCGCCGTCTTCGCGCCGATCCTCTCCGGCTCGGCCCTCTTCCTCACGACGGGCGTCGTCCTCATCGTCAGTGGGATCCTCGCCGACCGGGGACGACGCAGGCTGCTCGTCCGGGTCGACCTGGCCGAGGGCGCGGGAGGCGGGTCATGAGGCCGCCGACGCGGACGACCTGGGCGGCGCTCGCCGTCCTCGTCCAGCTCGTCATCGTCGGCGCCGCGGTGGCCGCGCCGCTCTCGGCCCGGATCTCCGGCGAGGAGGTCCGGCTGCGGGTGACGATGGCCGACCCGGTCGATCCGTTCCGGGGGGCCTACGTCGACCTGGCCTACCCCGACCTGCCCGGCCGGCCCGGGACGAGCGGCCTGGACGGCGGGCGCGAACGTCTCGATGTCGCCTACGTCCCGCTCCGCAGGTCCGGTGTGCTGTGGGTCGGCGGGGCGATGACCGACGCGCGGCCTGGCTCGGGGCCCTACCTCGCGTGCGAGGACCAGGGGTGGCGGGTGCGGTGCGGTATCGAGAGCTGGTTCCTCCCCGAGGGCAGGGCGAGCGCGCTGGCCGCGTCGCTGCGGGACGGCACGGCGGTCGCGACCGTCAAGGTCGACGGCAGCGGCCATGCCGCCCTCGTCGGTGTCGCCACCCGCTGACCGTCCCGCCGCTGACCATCCCGCACGCGAGGGGTGGGGATCTGTCCCTTCAGGACCCGCCCAACGGACGGATGCCCACCCCTCGGGGGCCATCAGAGCAGGAGGGCCCCGAGCCGGCGCAGGAGGGCCCGACGACGAGGAGGGCTCGTGAGGCTGAGGGACGTCATCTCGACATAGCGCCACCCGTCGTCCTCCAGGCGCGCCCGGCGTTCCCGCTCGTACTGCCAGACCCGGCGGTCGGTCCGGTGCTGGTCACCGTCATACTCGCCGACGACGCGCCGGCGTCGCCAGACGAAGTCGGGGCGGGCGAGCCAGCTGCCGTCGTCGGCGAACAGGTCGACGTTGAGCTCCGGCTCCGGGAGCCCGGCGTCCAGGAACAGCACCCGCGCCTTGCTCTCCCAGGCCGAGGCCGAGCCGGGCCGCACCAGGTCGGCGGCGGACCTGAGGCGGCGGACGCCGCGCCGTCCCGGACGGGAGGCGACGACGTCCCACGCATCGCTCCGGCGCCCCGGTCCGCGAGGGGCCAGGAGCGCATCGCCCAGCGCCACGAGGTCGCCGACCGCGAGGCCCGGCGACAGGTCGGCCCAGGTGTCCCACCCCGAGACCACTCGGAGCCCGTCGACCGTGACCACTTCCCGTGACTCGAGGCCTCGGTGGCTGCGGCACTGCGCCCGTTCGAGGCGAGGGGCCGCAGTCGGGCGCATGACGTCCAGCGGTTCCGCCGGCGTCCAGGGCCGGGGCAGCGGCAGCCCGAGGAGCCGGGCGGCGGTGACGTGCGAGAAGGCGACCTCCTCGGGGAGGGCGACCGAGATCGCCCGGGCCAGGTCGGCGAGGTCCCGCGGCAGTGCCGCGGCCCACCGGATGCCGCTCCTCGGCGTCTCGAGGTCCGGCCGGCGCAACCGCTGTGGGGTGACGCCGGCACGGTGGGCGTCCCGGACGCGGAACGGCGCCGGGCCGAGGAGGGGAACGGGCAGGGGCGTGGCGGGCTGCGGCATACCCGTACCGTCCGGCGAGCGGCCCGGGAGGCGCCCCGGCCGCGGTCCAGGTTGTGGACACCCCCGGCCGTCCGGGCCGCCTGTGGACGGGCGGACCGCCTCCAGGGGTGGGGATGTGTCCCTTCCGGGCCCGGCGAAGGGACACATCCCCACCCCTCGGCGGGAGGGAACCCAGCGCCTAGGCGAACGGCCGTCTGGACGAGCAACGCCGAGGAGGCGGCGGCGTTGACCGGGGCGGGCGACATCGAAACCGCCGCGCCGCTCGTCGCCGGCCGGCTTCCCGGGGAGCGGTCGTCGTCGTCGTCCGGGACGGCCCCCGCGGGTGCGTCGTCACCGAGGCCGGGCGCACGGCATCCGTGCCGGGGTTCGCGCAGCCGGCGCTCGACACGATCACCCCGGCTGAGCGGACCCGAAGACCGCTCGCCGGGGTGTCCGGACCGCAGGGTCAGCCCCCGCCGGCCGCCAACCGTGCCAGGTCCGCGCGGCAGGCGGCCTCGAGCTGCTCGAGCTCGGCCTGCGCGTCCTCGATGTCGCGGCGGCGCTGCTCGAGGTCGGCCCGGCGCGCGTCGATCTGGGACAGCAGGTACTCCAGCTGGGCGACCTCGCCGCGCGGGGCGTCGTAGAGGTCGACGATCGTGCGGATCTGCTCCAGCGGGAAGCCGAGCCGCTTGCCCCGCTGGATGAGCGCGAGCCGGATCCGCTCGCGCCGGTGGTAGATCCGGGCCGTGCCGCGCCGCTCCGGCGCGATGAGCCCGATGTCCTCGTAGTGGCGGACCGTCCGGTGGGTCAGCCCGAACTCGTCGGCGATCTGCGCGATCGTCCACGTGCGGGCGGCCCCGTCCCGACCAGGGCCGGGCGGCTCCGGCGTCGCCGACCGGAGCCGCGGTGGCGCGGGGCGGGGGAGGGGCCGGCTTGTCACGGCCCTCATCGTGGTTTACGTTGACGTAAACGTCAAGCAGTCATTCACCGAGACCGAGTGAGGGGTATGCCGTGTTCGAGCTGAGCGAGGAGCACGAGGCCTTCCGCGCGGTGGTCCGCGACTTCGCCGCCGCCGAGATCGAGCCGCACGTGGCGGCCTGGGACCGGGACGTCCACTTCCCCGTCGACCTCGTCCACCGGATGGGGGAGCTCGGGCTCTTCGGTCTCGTCGTGCCCGAGGAGTTCGGCGGCCAGGCGACCGGCGCGGGCGACTTCACGACGCTGTGTGTCGCCATCGAGGAGCTCGGCTACGTCGACCAGTCCGTCGGCATCACGCTCTCGGCCGGGGTCGGCCTCGGCATCAACCCGATCCTCTCCTTCGGCTCCGATGCCCAGAAGAAGGAGTGGCTGCCCGACCTCGTGGCGGGCCGCGCCCTCGCCGGCTTCGGGCTGACCGAGCCCGACGGTGGCTCGGACGCCGGGGCCACCCGCACCAAGGCGGTGCGCGACGGCGGCGACTGGGTCATCAACGGCGCGAAGTCCTTCATCACCAACTCCGGCACCGACATCACCTCGCTCGTCACCGTCACCGCCCGAACGGGCACGACCGACGACGGCCACCCGCAGATCTCGGCGATCCTCGTCCCGAGCGGCACCCCCGGCTTCACGGTCGAGCCGGCCTACCGCAAGCTCGGCTGGCACATCTCCGACACCCATGGACTCACCTTCGCCGACTGCCGGGTGCCCGAGGCCAACCTCGTCGGCGAGGAGGGACAGGGGCTGCGCCAGTTCCTCAAGACCCTCGACGACGGGCGGATCGCCATCTCGGCGCTCGCGCTCGGACTCATCGAGCGGATGCTCGCCGAGTGCACGGCATACGCGAAGGAGCGCACCGCGTTCGGCCGCCCGATCGGGGCGAACCAGGGCGTGTCCTTCCAGATCTCCGACCTCGCCGTCGCGGCCGAGGCCGCGCGGACGCTGACCTACAAGGCCGCCTGGCTCAAGGACGAGCACGACGCCGGGCGCCGCTCGGTCGCCGAGGTCAAGAGGGCCGCCGCGATCGCGAAGCTGTACTCGACCGAGGCCGCTGTGACGGCGACCCGGATCGCGACCCAGGTCTTCGGCGGCAACGGGTTCATGGAGGAGTACCCGGTCGCCCGCTTCTACCGCGATGCGAAGGTCCTCGAGATCGGCGAGGGCACCTCGCAGGTCCAGCGCGTCGTCATCGCCCGTCACCTCGGTCTGCCGACCCACTGAGTCGCGGGCCCGACCGATGAGCGACAAGGGCATGCCGCCGGCACCGGACCCGAGCCCGCACCCCGCCGAAGGCGCCGACCCACGGGTGCGCGACGTGCGGGCCCGGCTGGCCGCGGCGCATGTGGCGTCCGCGGCCCCGACCGAGGCCGGTGCGGCGAAGCTCGCGAGGCAGAACAAGCTCTACGTCCGGGACCGCATCGCCCTGCTCCTCGACGACGGCAGCCTCGTCGAGGACGGCCGCTACGCCAACGCGCTGGTTCCCGGGCTGCCCGCCGACGGGGTCGTCACCGGCCGTGGCACGGTCGACGGCCGCCCGGTCGTCGTCATCGCGAACGACCCGACGGTCAAGGCCGGCTCGTGGGGCGCCCGCACGGTCGAGAAGATCGTCCGCGCCACCGAGGCCGCCCTGCGCGAGGAGCTCCCCGTCTTCTGGCTCGTCGACAGCGCCGGAGCCCGGATCACCGACCAGGTCGAGATGTTCCCCGGCCGCCGGGGGGCGGGACGGATCTTCCACAACCAGGTCGCCCTGTCCGGCAAGGTCCCGCAGATCTGCTGCCTCTTCGGCCCGTCGGCCGCCGGCGGCGCCTACATCCCGAGCTTCACCGACCTCGTCATCATGGTCGAGGGCAACGCGTCGATGTACCTCGGGTCGCCGCGGATGGCCGAGATGGTCGTCGGCGAGCACGTCTCGCTCGAGGAGATGGGCGGAGCCCGGATGCACTGCACCGTGTCCGGTGTGGGCGACCTGCTCGCCCACGACGACGCCGAGGCGATCGAGCTGGCCCGGCTCTACTTCTCCTACGTGCCGAGCAGCTGGCGCAGCCCGCTCCCGGCCTACGCGCCCGAGCCCCCGTCGGCGCCCCTGACGACCGACACGGTGCCCGAACGGGAGAGCATGCCGTTCGACATCCACGACGTCATCGACGGACTCGTCGACGACGAGAGCTTCTTCGAGGTCAAGCCGCTCTTCGCGCCCGAGATCGTCGTCGGGTTCGGCCGGATGGACGGTGAGACCGTCGGGATCGTCGCCAACAACAGTGCCGTCAAGGGTGGCGTCCTCTTCAGCGACAGCGCGGACAAGGCGACCCGGTTCATCTGGACGTGTGACGCCTTCTCGATCCCCATCGTCTACCTCGCCGACGTGCCGGGCTTCATGATCGGCTCGGAGGTCGAGCGCGGTGGCATCATCCGGCACGGCGCCAAGATGGTCTCCGCCGTCTCCTCCGCGACGGTGCCGCAGTTCTGCGTCATCGTCCGCAAGGCATACGGTGCCGGCCTCTACGCGATGGGCGGTCCCGGCTTCGCCCCCGACGCGACGATGGCGCTGCCGACCGCGCGGATCGCCGTCATGGGCCCGGAGGCCGCCGTCAACGCGGTCTACGCCAACAAGATCACGCAGATCCGCGAGGCCGAGGGCGAGGACGCTGCCGCGGCATACGTCGCCCAGCGGCGCGCGGAGTACGAGGCCGACGTCGACCTCGAGCGGCTGGCCGCCGACCTCGTCATCGACCACGTCATCGAGGCCGACGAGCTGCGCGGCGAGCTGCTGCGCCGGATCCGGTATGCCGCCCACCGCGACCGGCACTTCGCCACCAAGCGCCGCGACATCCCGCCCGTCTGAGCGCCCGGTCCGGCCGGCTCAGCCGCCCGGCGCGACGATGTCGAACCAGCCGATGCCCACCTCGAGGAGCAGATCGCGCAGCAGTGGCAGCGACAGGCCGACGACGGTGCCGGGATCGCCCTCGACCGCGGTGACGAACGGGCCGCCGAGGCCGTCGATCGTGAACGCCCCGGCGACCCGCAGCGGTTCGCCCGTGGCGACGTAGGCGTCGATCTCGGCGTCGCTGATGACCGCGAAGTGGACGGTCGTCGAGGCCGTCGCCCCCGTCGCGCCCCGGGTCCCACCGGCGGCGTCGTCGCGGGCGTCGATGAGCCAGTGGCCGGTATGCAGCACGCCGGAGCGTCCGCGCATCCGCCGCCACCGCTCGGCGGCGGTCGCGGCGTCGCGGGGCTTGCCGTGGACCTCGCCGTCGAGCTCGAGAACCGAGTCGCAGCCGAGGACGAGCCCTCCGTCCACGGCGGTGCTGGTGGCCGCGACATCCTCCGCCTTGGCCCGGGCGAGCAGGAGGGCGATGTCGGACGGGGTGAGCTCGCCCGCCCGGGCGCGCGCCGAGGCGACGACGGCGTCCTCGTCGACGGCGCTGACCCGGACGGCAGGGCGGACACCTGCGGCGCGCAGGGTCGACAGGCGGGCGGGAGAGGCGGAGGCGAGGGTCAGGACGGTGAGGCTCACCTCAGTCACGCTAGTGCGCCCGGTCCGCGAGGAGAACCGATCGACGGTTCGGACGAGAACGTCTCACCCCTTCGGCCAGCGGCGCCCGCAAAGCCGGATCGGCGAGCGGGCGGGGCACGAGACTGCACCCGTGCACCCCGATGACTCCATCGCCGACCGCATCCGCCTCCTGACCGGTGAGCGGCTTCTGTGGTCCGACCGGCCCCGGCAGGGCTTCGTGTGGCGCGGCCGCGACCTCGGCCTCGTCCCGCTGGGACTGGGCTGGTGCGTCCTCGTCGTCGTCCGCACCGTGCAGAGCTGGCACGAGGCGTCCTCCTTCCCCGTTCGGCTGCTCGGTCTCGTCGCCCTCGCGGCGGGCCTGTGGCTCGTGCTCGGGCGGCCCATCGTCGACCGGTGCGTCCGGGCCCGGACGATCTACGGCATCACCGACCGCCGGGTCGTCGAGCTGCGCGAGGGCCAGGAGGGGGGCTGCTGGTCGGTCGGGGTCCATGACCTCGAGCCGATCGAGCTGACCGTCCATCGCGACGGCACCGCGACGATCGAGTACGGCCCCGACGAGGGCAACGAGCGGGAGATGCGCTTCCTTCCTGCGGGATCGAGCTGGTGGCCGGACCTGCGGCCCCGGCTGGAGATGGTGCCGAACGGCGCCTACGTCTACCGGCTGCTCTGCGACGCAGCGTCGGGCAACGCGGTCGCGGTCGACGGCGCCGAGCTCGCGGTCCCGCCCTCCCGTGGCGTCGTCGAGGCCACGGTCGCCGACCCGAGCGCGCGCCGGGCGACGGCTCAGCCCAGCACCTCGTCGACGTAGCACCAGCGCCAGGCCTCCCCGGGCTCGAGGCTGCGCATGACCGGATGGCCGGTCTCCTCGAAGTGGGCGCTCGCGTGCTTGCCGACGGAGGAGTCGCAGCAGCCCACCTGGCCGCACGTCAGGCAGACCCGCAGGTGGACCCAGGTCAGGCCGAGCCGGCGGCATTCGGGACAGCCGTCGGTGCTCGAGGGGGCGGTGCAGTCCGGGGCGTCGCGCAGGTGATCGCACGCGCCGGAGACGCCCTCGGGTGCTCGCAGCGGCGACTCGCGGACCTCCTCGGTGCGGGCCATGGCCCAGCTGAGGGTGGACTCCTCGACGTCGAGGGCGCCGAGAACCGTCGCGAGGACCTGGTGGTCGACGGTTCCCGAGTCGCGGATGCGCAGCAGCTCCTCGCGCTCGGCCCGCAGCGCGGTGAGCCGGACCCGGCGGTAGGCATCGCTCGGCGTCTCGCCCTCGGTGGGACCAAGGGCCCCCAGCCGCTCCCACACCCGGTTGACCCGGCGCCGGGACTGCTCCCGCAGCTCGTCGACGATGGGCCGGTCGGCCTCGTCCCCGTCCTCGACGGCGCGCAGCCCGGCGCCGACGGCGGCCTGGAGCGCCGTGGCCTCCTGGAGGGCGTCCTCGCGTGGGTCGGGGCCGCGGGCGTCGAGCAGGTGGGCGAGCCGGCCGAGGGTCGTGCCCTGGATGAGGAGCGTCCCGGTCACGACGACCATGGCGGTGAGGAGCAGGACCGGGCGCTGCGGCGTCGAGAGCGGGAGGAGGAGGACGGCCGCGAGGGTGACGACGCCGCGCATCCCGGCCCATGCCGCGACGAGCGAGTTGCGGACGTCGGTATGCCGGCTGGTCGCCCGGTCCTGGATCCACCGGAACGGCACGACCCACATGGGGCGAAGGACGATGACGACGACGAGGACGCCGAGGGCGACGAGGACGGCGCGGACGATGGAGAGGTCGTCGGCGCGGACGTCCGTGACGATCCGGTTGGCCTGCAGGCCGATGAGGAGGAAGACGGCGTTCTCGAGGAGGTACTGGATGCTCGTCCAGTTGCTCCGCTCGGACAGCCGCGAGGTCGCGCTCTGCAGGACCGGCGCCTGATGGCCGAGCAGGAGGCCGGCCGTCACGACCGAGAGCACCCCCGAGGCGTGGACGAGCTCCGCCGGGAGATAGGCCGCGAAGGGTGCGAGGAACGAGATCGCCGTCTCCGCGACCGGGTCGGTCGTCCGGCGCCGGGAGTAGCCGAGGACGGCATACACGAGCCAGCCGATCCCGACGCCCGCGGCGGCCGCCCAGACGAACTCGCCGGCGACCACGCCGAACGACACCGACCGACGCTCGGATGACAGGCCGCTCGCGGCGAGCGCGGTGCTGAGGGCGACGAGCGCGGTCGCGTCGTTGAGCAGCGACTCGCCCTCGAGGACGGTCACCACCCGGCGTGGCAGGTTGCTGCTGCGGGCGACGGCTGTCGCGGCCACCGCGTCCGGTGGCGCAACGACCGCCCCCAGGGCGAAGGCGACGGCGAACGGGATCGGCAGCATGAGCCAGGCGGCGATGCCGACGCCGGTCGCCGTGAAGAGGATGAGACCGACCGAGAGGCCGAGGATCGCGACCCGGTTCGCCTTGAGGTCGACGAGGGAGGTGGAGATGGCCGCGGCATACAGCAGGGGAGGGAGCAGCCCGAAGAGGACGACGTCCGGCGAGAGGGTGACCGCGGGGACGAACGGCAGGAAGGACGCGGCGATCCCGACCGCCATGAGCAGCAGCGAGGACAGCAACCCGAGCCTGCGGGCGAGCCCGCTGACGATGAGGACCGTCGCGCCGATGGCGACAACGGTGAGGGCGGCAGTCATCGCCCCGGGCCGGTCAGCCGAGCACGGCGGACCGGAGCGTGTCCAGCCCGACGGAGCCGATGTCGAGGGCGCGTCGGTGGAACGCCGCGACGTCGAAGGCGTCGCCCTCGCGGCGGGCCACCTCGTCGCGCAGCCCCATCCACAGGCGCTCGCCGACCTTGTAGCTCGGGGCCTGTCCGGGCCAGCCGAGGTAGCGGTCGAGCTCGAAGCGCAGCGTCTTGGCGTCCATGTTGGCGTGCGCCGTGAGGAACGCCCAGGCCTTGTCGTAGTCCCAGGCCCCGCCACCGACCTCGGCCGGCGCGGGCAGCCCGCAGTGGACGCCGATGTCGAGGACGACCCGAGCCGCCCGCAGCGACTGGGCGTCGAGCAGGCCCATCCGGTTGCCGGGGTCGTCCATGTAGCCCAGCTCGGCCATGAGCCGCTCGGCGTACAGCGCCCAGCCCTCGCCGTAGCCGGAGGTCCACACCATCATCCGGCGGTACTTGTTGAGGGTCTCGCGGCGCATGATCGTCTGGCCGACCTGGAGGTGATGACCCGGGACCCCCTCGTGGTAGACGGTCGTCAGCTCTCGCCAGGTCCCGAACTCGGTGACCCCCTTGGGGACCGACCACCACATCCGGCCGGGGCGGGTGAAGTCGTCGCTCGGGCCGGTGTAGTAGATGCCACCGGTGCTGGTCGGGGCGATCATGCACTCGATCCTGCGGACCGGCCCGGGGATGTCGAAGTGGGTCCCCTGGAGGTCGGCGATGACCTCGTCCGCCCGCTCCTGCATCCACGCCCGGAGCGCATCGGTGCCCTCGAGTCGGTAGGCGGGGTCGGCGTCGAGGGCGGCGATGGCCTCCTTGACGCTCGCACCGGGCCTGATCCGGTCGGCCACCTGCTCCATCTCGGCGGTGATCCGGGCCAGTTCCTCCTGGCCCCAGGCGTAGGTCTCCTCGAGGTCGACGGCGGCGCCGAGGAAGACCCGGGAGGCGAGCCGGTAGCGGTCGCGGCCGGCCGCGTCGGCCTCGGGCGCGCGCTCGAGGATCCGCTCGCGCAGCCGCTCGCCGAGGAGCCGGTATGCCGCCGACGCCGCGTCGACCCCGGCCGCCAGGTCGGCCCGCAGGCCGTCGGTGAGGTCCGCGCCGAGGGCCTGCGCGGCCCGGCCGGCGAGGGCCGGGAAGAAGCCGTCGTCGGCCGTGAACTGCTCGCACTGGTCGATGCAGCCGAGCACCTGGCGGCGGGGCGCGACCAGGCCCGCGGCCGCGGCTTCATCGAGCCTGCCGACCCACTGGTCGAGCGCGGTCGGGACCGCGACGAGCCGGCGGGCCACCGTCGCCCACTGCTCGGCGGTGTCGGTCGGCATGAGGTCGAACGCCTCGCGGACGGCCTGGAGGGGGGAGGCGATGACGTTGAGCTCCATCGCGTCGTAGCCGGCGTCGTGGATCTCGAGGGACAGGCCGAGCCGCTCGCGAAGCACCTCGAGGGTGACGGCGTCGACGTCATCCACGCACGGCGCGGCCTCGGCCTCGCTGAGGGTGCGGCGGGCCAGCGCGGCATACTCCTCGAGGGCCTCGGTGCCGAGGTCGTCGAGCTCGTCGTCACGGCCCGGCACGCCGAGGAAGGTCGCCTCGATCGGGCTAAGGGCGACGGCGGCGTCGAAGTAGCGGTCGGCGACCGCGTCGAGCTCGGTCGGGGTGCGGGTGGGCGTGGCGCTGGCGGCGGTCTCGGTCACCAGCAGACCGTAACCCACTCGTGGCGCCGGGAGCGCTCCACCTAGGCTCGGTCCATGAGCCTCTCCACCCCCGCCGCCGGGCGGATCCGGTCGGTCAACGTCGGTCGCTCCGCACCGGTGCCCGGCCGCGACGAGCCGAGCGCCATCGACAAGCGGCCCGTCGACGCGATCACCGTCCGCGAGCCCGGCCCGAAGCAGGGCGGGCTCGGCAGTGGCGTGGAGGACGACGACGTCGTCAGCCGGCGCCACCACGGCGGGACCCACCAGGCGGTGTATGCCGTGGCCGCCGAGGAGCTCGCGTGGTGGGGGGCCGCGCTGGGGCGTGAGCTGGGCCCCGGCGCCTTCGGGGAGAACCTCACGACCGAAGGGCTCGACGTGGACGGTGCGCTCGTCGGTGAGCGGTGGCGGATCGGGGAGAGGGTCGTCCTCGAGGTGTCCGGTCCGCGGATCCCGTGCGCGACGTTCGCGGCGCACCTGGGCGAGCGTGGGTGGGTGAAGCGGTTCGCGGAGCGGGGCCGGACCGGGGCCTACCTGCGGATCGTCGAGCCGGGGGAGATCCGGGCCGGGGACGAGGTCCGCGTCCTCTCGCGTCCGGCGCACGACGTCGACGTGCCGACGTTCTTCCGCGCGTTCATGGCAGACGCCTCGGCCGCCGAGCGGGTCCTCTCGGCCGAGCCCCCCATCACGATGGAGCCGCGCGACGAGGCCACCCTCCGCCGGCTCCTCACCCACCCCCGCCAGTAACTCACCCAATAGGGAAGTTGTTGCCCTGGTCGGTCGGGGTGGGGGGCGTCTGACCGGTCGGCAACTCACCCAATAGGGAAGTTGTTGTCGGCCGAGACCCGACGCTCCTCGCGCCCGCCCGGCAACAACTTCCCTATTGGTGCGGTTTCAGTCGGGGCGCGGCCCTGTGGATGACGCCGACGGCCGACGCTCGCGCAGGAGGAACCTGTCCGAATGCTCCTTCTCGACACGACCCGGCCGTTCAGCCGGGCGACGGCGCTCAGCGGCGGGCTCTCCGACAAGCAGCTTGCCGGCCCGCGGTATCGGCGGGTCTACCCCGGCGTCTATGTCGCATCGACGATTCCGGACAGCCTCGTCGTCCGCGCCCGGGCAGCACTTCTCGCCGCACCGGCCGGTGGGACACTCAGCCATCACACCGCGGCGCAGCTCTGGAGCGGACTCGCCCTCGATGCGACCCGCGTGCACGTCGCCTACGCCCGTGACGCGGGCACGCGCGTCGACGGGATCAGGATCCATCGTCACCGGCATCCGCTGGATCGGGCGCGCCGGCACGGGCTGCCGGTCACGTCCCCCCAGCAGACATTCGTCCACCTCGCCCGTCACCTCGATCTCGTGGACCTCGTTGCCGTGGGTGACGCGATGGTGCGACGCCGGGTCATCGTTCCCGAGGAGCTGGCCGGGTATGCCGCACTCTGGGACGGGCAGTGCCGGCGGGCAGCCAGCGGGGCGGCATACCTCGTGCGACGGGGGGTCGACTCCGCGCCGGAGAGCAAGGTGCGCCTGCTCATGGTTCTCGCTGGGCTGCCTGAGCCCGCCCTGGACCACCGGATCTTCGACGACGACGGCGTCCTGAGGTACCGGATCGAGCTCGCGTACCCGGAGGTCAAGCTCGCGATCGAGTACGACGGACGATGGCACGAGGACCCAGTACAGCGGGCCCGCGATGCGCGTCGTCGGGCCGAGCTGGAGTCGGACGGCTGGCGCTTCGTCGTCCTGGTCGCCGACGACCTCTACGTCACCCCGGAGGAGACGCTGCGGCAGCTGGAGACCACGATGCGGGACTGCGGCATACCCGTGACCTCGCGCCTGCACGACGACTGGCGTCGCCACTTTCCCGCTCGGGAGATCAGCGCCTGAGGTGCTGCCGGGGCCGGGAAGTCGGGTCAGGGCAATAACTTCCCTATTGGGTGAGGTGTTGCCGGGGCCGGGGCCGGGGCCGGGGCCGGGGAGTCGGGTCAGGTTCGGCGGAGGGAGGAGCGCCAGACCCCGGGACCGGGGTGCGGCGGACGACGGATCCCGGCCTCGTATGCCGCCCAGTCCGACCGCCGTCGTGGGGCAGGCTCGACCTCGGCGCTGCCGGCGGCCGACAGGACGCTGAGCAGGGCCGCGATCTGCTCCGGCGTCGCCCCGCCGAGGACCTCGATCGCGGGTCGTAGCGGATCCGCTCCGGCAGTGGGCGAGGGGGCACCCTCGGCCGGTGCGGCGGTGGCGGGGTCGGCGAGCCGCTCGGCGTCGGCGGTGGCCTCGGCGCCCGCCACCGGTCCCGCGGCGGACGGGCCCGGAGCACTCTCCGAAGCGGCCGGCATGCCGGCGTCGTCCTCGGCCATCAGAGCGGGATGTTCCCGTGCTTCTTCGGCGGCAGCGTGGCGCGCTTGGTGCGCAGCGCCCGCAGCGCCTTCGTCACGTTCATCCGGGTGTTGCTCGGCGTGATGACCGTGTCGATGTAGCCGCGCTCGGCCGCGACGTACGGGTTGGCCAGCGCGTCCTCGTACTCCTTGATGAACCGGGCCCGGGCCTCGTCGACCGCCTCCCCGGACTCGGCCGCCGCCGCCAGCTCCTTGCGGTAGAGGATGTTGACCGCCCCCTGGGCCCCCATGACGGCGATCTGCGCGGTGGGCCAGGCGAGGTTGATGTCGGCGCCGAGATGCTTCGAGCCCATGACGTCGTACGCGCCGCCGTAGGCCTTGCGGGTGATGACCGTGACGAGCGGGACCGTCGCCTCGGAGTAGGCGTAGATGAGCTTCGCTCCGCGCCGGATGATGCCACCCCACTCCTGGTCGGTGCCGGGAAGGAACCCGGGGACGTCGACGAAGGTGAGGATCGGGACGTTGAAGGCGTCGCAGGTCCGCACGAAGCGGGCGGCCTTCTCGGAGGCGTCGATGTCGAGGGTCCCGGCGAACTGCATGGGCTGGTTCGCGACGACGCCGACCGGGCGGCCCTCGATCCGGCCGAAGCCGGTGATCATGTTCGGGGCGAACAGCGGCATGACCTCGAGCCAGTCGGCCCCGTCGCCCGCGTCGTCGAGGACATGCTCGATGACCTGGTGCATGTCGTACGGGACGTTGGGGCTGTCGGGGATGATCGTGTCGAGGAAGCGGTCGCTGTCGGTGACCTCGAGGTCGGCCTCCACGTCGTATGCCGGTGGCTCCTCGAGGTTGTTGCTCGGCAGGTACGAGAGCAGGGCCTTGACGTAGTCGATGGCGTCACCCTCGTCGGTCCCCATGTAGTGGGCGACCCCGGACTTGGAGTTGTGGGTCTTCGCACCGCCGAGCTCCTCGAAGCCGACGTCCTCGCCGGTGACGGTCTTGATGACGTCCGGACCGGTGATGAACATGTGCGAGGTCTTGTCGACCATGACGGTGAAGTCGGTGACGGCGGGGGAGTAGACGGCCCCGCCGGCACACGGGCCCATGATGAGCGAGACCTGGGGGACGACGCCGGAGGCGTGGACGTTGCGGCGGAAGATCTCGCCGTAGAGGCCGAGCGAGACGACGCCCTCCTGGATCCGGGCGCCACCGGAGTCGTTGAAGCCGACGACCGGACAGCCGACCTTCATGGCGAAGTCCATGATCTTGACGATCTTCTCGCCGAAGACCTCACCGAGCGAGCCGCCGAAGACGGTGAAGTCCTGGGCGAACACGGCGACGGTGCGACCGTCGATGGTGCCGTAGCCCGTGACGACCCCGTCGCCGTAGGGGCGGTTCCTGTCCTGACCGAATGCCGTGGACCGGTGCCGGGCGTACTTGTCCATCTCGACGAAGGTGCCCTCGTCGAGGAGCTGGGTGATCCGCTCCCGCGCGGTCTGCTTCCCCCGGGCGTGCTGCTTGTCGACGGCCCGGTCGGACCCGGCATGAGCGACCTCGGCGACCCGCCGCTTGAGGTCGGCGAGCTTGCCCGCCGTGGTGCTCATGTCGATGCCCTGGGGGACGTCGGTGCCGCCGATCGACTGCTGGTCGGTGCTCTTCGACATGGACGGCAGCCTAGCCTTGACGACATGCCGACGAGCGATCACCCGACGCCGATGCGCCAGCCGGGCCAGAACCCGCGCCCGGTGCCCCTGGACCGGTCCGCCCTCACGCCCACCGGACCATGGGTCGACATCGAGATCCACCCCGTCGTCGGGTCGACGAACGCCGACGCCGCGGCACGTGCCGTTCCCTGGCTCGCCATCGCCGCCGAGGAGCAGACGAGCGGACGTGGACGCCTCGACCGGTCCTGGACGACGACGCCGGGTCAGTCGCTCGCGGTCTCCGCGCTCGTGCCCCGGCCCGCCACCCCCGGCTGGGTCCCGCTCGTCACCGGCCTCGCCCTCGCCCGGGCCGTCGAGGAGGCCTGCGGCCTCGAGGTCACCCTCAAGTGGCCGAACGACGTCCTCTGTCCGGCCGACGGGGACCGCAAGCTGGCCGGCATCCTCTGCGAGATGGTCCCGTCCGGCATCGTCGTCGGCACGGGGCTCAACGTCGCACAGGGGCGGGACGAGCTGCCCGTCGAGACGGCCACCTCGCTGCGACTCTGCGGCGCGCAGCTGCAGGAAGGGACCCGCGAACGGCTGCTCACGGCATACCTCTCCCATCTGGCGGCGCTCGTCGAGGCGCTCGGCGCCGGCCCGAGCGAGGTCCGGGCCGCCTACCGGGCCCGCTGCGACACGATCGGGCGCGAGGTCCGGGTGCATCTGCCGGACGGGACGACCCGGGCCGGTCGCGCGTCCGGCGTCGACGATGACGGCAGACTGGTCCTTGCGTCCCCGAGCGGGACGTATGCCGCCGCGGCGGGGGACGTCGTGCACGTCCGGACGGCATGACACGCTGTCACGGATGAGAGCTCGAGCGGAGGTGGGCCATCGGTGAGCCAGCAGGCGAGCGGGGACGCGGCGCGCGAGCCGGACGGTGACGCGGCGCGCGCCGCCGCGAGCGAGGGTCTGCCCGACGCCATCGAGACCCTCCTCCTCGGCCATCCGGCGGTCCTCGACCGCGACGAGGTGACCCGTGGGGCGCAGGTCAGCCTCGTCGGGGCACGCCGGTTCTGGCATGCCCTCGGCTTCCGGCTGAGCGAGGACGACGAGACGCGGTTCGCCGAGGCCGACATCGCCGCGCTGCGCCGGGTCGCCTGTCTCGTGCGCGACGGCGAGGTGAGCGAGCACCTGGCCCTGGCGATGACCCGGGCGCTCGGTCGCACCGCCGACCGGCTCGCCGTGTGGCAGACCCAGCTCGTCGCCGAGGCGCTCACGCCCGGAGCCGATCAGCAGGCGTCGGCTCGTGCGGCGGCCGAGGCCGCCGCGCCGGACGGCGCCAGCCCCGACCTCGAGGTCGCGCGGGCCGCCGCCACCTGGCTGCTCGAGCGGGTCGACGAGCTGGAGCCGCTGCTCGTCTACGCGTGGCGGCGGCACCTGACGAGCGCCATCGCCCTCATGCTGGCCGACGCCGGCGAGGCGAGCGGCCCGCTCGCCTCGGCGCCCCCGCGGGTCGTCGGGTTCGCCGATCTGGTCGCCTTCACCTCCCTCGTGTCCCGGATGAGCGAACGGGAGGTCGGCGAGCTCGTCCAGCGGTTCGAGATGCTGGCGAGCGACGTCGTGACGACGCACGGAGGGCGGGTCATCAAGACCCTCGGCGACGAGATCCTCTTCGCCCACACCGACGTCTCGGCGGCGGCCGCCATCGCCCTCGACATCGTCGCCGCGACGGAGGAGGACGACCTGCTGCCCCAGGTCAGGGTCGGCATGGCGCAGGGCCGGGTCGTCTCGCGGCTCGGCGACGTCTTCGGCACGACGGTCAACACCGCGAGCCGGCTGACGGCGCTCGCCCCGCCGGGAACGGTGTACGTCGACGGTGCCCTCGCCCAGCTGCTGAGCACGGTGTCCGGCTTCGCGATGACCGAGCTGCGCCGTCGCCACCTGCGCGGCATCGGCATGGTGACCCCCTCCGAGCTCTGGCGCGCCCCGGGCGAGCGACGCACCGCGCCGCGGTCGGGCGGGGTGCCTGCCCGCCGCCTATGATGCGCCCATGACCCGTGTTCTCCTGGCCGAGGACGATCCTGCGATCTCCGAGCCCCTCGCGCGCGCCCTCCGCCGTGAGGGCTACGACGTCGAGGTCCGTTCCGACGGTGCCGCCGCGCTCGAGGCGGCCCGCGACGACCCGGACCTGCTCGTCCTCGACCTCGGGCTGCCCGAGATCGACGGCCTCGAGGTGTGTCGGCGGCTGCGCGCCGAGGGACACACCCTTCCCGTCCTCGTCCTCACCGCGCGGGCCGACGAGGTCGACACCGTCGTCGGCCTCGATGCCGGCGCCGACGACTACGTCACGAAGCCGTTCCGGCTCGCCGAGCTGCTGGCCCGGGCTCGGGCGCTGCTGCGCCGGGGCCCCGGCGAGGCCCAGCCGAGCGAGTCGCTCGTGCGGATCGACCCCGAGGGCCACCGCGCCTTCCTCCGGGACGAGGAGCTGCAGTTGACCGCCAAGGAGTTCGAGCTGCTGCGAGTTCTCGTCCGCAACGAGGGCAAGGTCGTCTCGCGCGAGCAGCTGATGCGCGAGGTCTGGGACACCGCCTGGTTCGGCTCGACGAAGACCCTCGACATGCACATCTCCGTCCTGCGCCGCAAGCTCGGCGACGAGGCCACCCAGCCCCGCTACATCACGACGATCCGTGGCGTGGGGTTCCGTTTCGACAGCGCCCACGACTGAGGACCATGCGCCGCGAGCTCATCCGCTCGACCCTGCTGTCGGTCGGCGTCACCCTGGGGGTCCTCGCCCTCCCGCTCCTCGTCGGCCTCGGGTGGCTCGCCGGCCTCGCCCCGGCGCGGCGGCGGACCGAGGTCGCCCAGCTCGCCGACGGCGACAACCTCGTCATCGCGCTCGTCGTCGTCGTCGTCCTCTCGCTCGCCGCCCTCGTCGCCGGGTGGTACGTCGGCAACCGTCGTTCCGTCGAGCTCACCGAGCCGCTCACCCACCTCGCCGAGGCCGCCGAGCGGCTCGGGGCCGGCGAGGCGCGGCTGCAGCCGGTCAGCAGCGGGATCGGCGAGATCGACCGGGTCCATGACGTCCTGGCCCGAAGCGCGCAGCAGATCACGAAGAACCTCGCGAGCGAGCGCGACTTCGCCGCCGACGCCTCCCACCAGCTCCGGACCCCCCTGACCGCGCTGCTCATGCGACTGGAGGAGATCGCCGCGACCGACGACCTGTCGGTCGTCGCCGAGGAGGCGCCCATCGCCATCGCCCAGGTCGAACGGCTGAGCCGGGTCGTCGACGACCTCATGCAGCGCAGTCGCCGCTCGACCGAGACGCGGCCGAGCGTCAGCCTCGACTCGGTGCTGGCCTCGCTCCAGCGGGAGTGGCAGCCGGCCTACGAGCACGCCCGGCGCAGCGTCCACGTCCACGGCGAACGCGGCCTTCGGGTCCGCTCGACGCCGGTCGCCCTCGCCCAGATCCTCTCGACGCTCCTGGAGAACTCGCTCGCTCACGGCCGGGGGACCGTCGAGGTCGCGGCGCGCCGGACCGGGCCGTCGGTCGTCGTCGAGGTGAGCGACCAGGGCGACGGCGTGGCCGCCGCCATCGCACCACACATCTTCGAGCGCTCGGTGTCATCGACCGGCTCGGGACTCGGCCTCACTCTGGCCCGCGACCTCGCCGAGTCCAACGGCGGGCGGCTCGAGCTGATCAGCACCCAGCCGGCCGTGTTCGCCCTCTTCCTCTCCGAGGCCGACGACTGACCCGCCGGCCCGGCCCGCCGCGCGCCGGCATGCCGGCATACCGGCGGCTCAGTCCGGCAGCAGCGACTCGCTCTGGTTCGCGATCCGCTCCCCGGCGAAGACGAAGCGGCGGTAGGCCCAGAATCGGAACAGCGTGCCGAGGCCGATCCCGATGACGGAGGCGATGTTGTCGGCCAGGGTGCTCGTGAAGTCCAGTGAGTAGTGCGAGAACGCGAGGACGACGGCGGAGATGCCGAGGGCGATGCCGTTGACGAGGAAGAAGAGGAACAGCTCGTGATGGACCGGGCGGCTACGCCGGTGCCGGAAGGTCCACTGCCGGTTGCCGGCCCAGGCGAAGGCCGTCGCGACCGCCCCGGAGATGATCTTCGCCGTCGTCACCTTGTCGGGCAGGGCGGTGTGCCACAGCAGGTTGGCGCCCCCGAGGTCGACGACGAACGCCGCGGCGCCGACGACGCCGAACTTGATCATCTCGCGATAGAGGGCGGTGATCGTCCCGCGAAGCCGATCGAGCAGATCGGTGAGGGGCGAGAGCACCCGCGCATCGTACAAGCGCGGGCCGGATATCCTCGCCGGGTGACCACGCCGACCCGCGCCCCCGGGGGCTTCCCTGTCGTCGGCATCATCGGCGGCGGCCAGCTCGCCCGGATGTGTGCCGGTCCTGCGGCCGAGCTCGGCCTCACCCTCAGCGTGCTCGCCGAGTCCGACATCGCCTCGGCGGCGCTCGTCGTCCCCTCGGCCCCGGTCGGGCACCACACCGACGTGCGCGCGGTCCTCGACTTCGCCCGGCACTGCGACGTCGTCACCTTCGACCACGAGCACGTCCCACCGGAGGTGCTCACCGAGCTCGAGTCGACCGGCATCCCGCTGCACCCACGACCGTCGGCCCTGATCTACGCGCAGGACAAGCTGGCGATGCGGGAGCGGCTGGGTGAGCTCGAGATCCCGTGTCCCCGGTGGGCGGCGGCCCGGACCGCCGCGGCCGTCGACGCCTTCGCCGCCGAGGTCGGCTGGCCGGTCATCGCCAAGACCCCGCGCGGCGGGTACGACGGCAGGGGCGTTCGCCTCGTCGAGGAGGCCGAGGGCGCCGAGGGCCTGGCCGACTGGCTCGCCCGCGCCACCGGTCGCGACGAGTCGCTCCTCCTCGAGGAGGTCGTGCCGTTCACCCGGGAGCTCGCCGTCGTCATCGCCCGCAGCCCGTCGGGCCAGGCCGCCGCCTGGCCGGTCGTCGAGACGGTCCAGACCGATGGGATCTGCACCGAGGTGCTCGCGCCGGCGCCCGGGCTCGACGCCGGGCTCGCGGCGGCGGCGACCGAGGCCGGCCTGCGGATCGCCGGAGCCCTCGACGTCACCGGTGTCTTCGCCGTCGAGATGTTCGAGGTGGGCGGGACCGAGCCGGGATTCCTCGTCAACGAGCTCGCCATGCGCCCGCACAACTCCGGCCACTGGAGCATGGACGGCGCCGTCACCGGCCAGTTCGAGCAGCACCTGCGGGCGGTCCTCGACCTGCCGCTCGGCTCGCCCCGGCCGCTGGCGCCGATGACCGTCATGGCCAACGTCCTCGGCGGGGACTACGCCGACCTGTACCCGGCATACCGGCACGTCATGGCGCGCGATCCGGAGGCGAAGGTCCACATGTACGGCAAGGACGTCCGGCCCGGCCGCAAGATCGGGCACGTGAACATCTGCGGCGACGACGTGGCCGACCTGCGGGAGCGGGCGGGGCACGCGGCCGACTACCTCAGGGGTGTGGTGACGGAGTGAGCGAGGGTATGCCGCGCGGCGCGGCCACCGGCGAGACGCCGCTCGTCGGGCTCGTCATGGGCAGCGACAGCGACTGGCCGGTCATGGAGGCCGCCGCGCTGGTGCTCGAGGAGCTCGGGGTGCCCTACGAGGCGGATGTCGTCTCGGCGCACCGGATGCCGGAGGAGATGATCGCCTACGGCCAGGGGGCGGAGGCCCGCGGGCTGCGGGTCCTCATCGCCGGGGCGGGCGGCGCGGCCCATCTGCCCGGCATGCTCGCCTCGGTGACGTCGCTGCCGGTCATCGGCGTGCCGGTGCCGCTCTCCCGACTCGACGGGATGGACTCGCTCCTGTCGATCGTCCAGATGCCGGCCGGGGTTCCGGTCGCCACGGTGTCGATCGGCGGGGCGCGCAACGCGGGGCTCCTTGCGGCGCGGATCCTCGGCGCGGGGGAGGGTGAGCGGGCCGAGCGGCTCCGGGAGGCCTTGGCGCGGTTCCGGGTCGCGCTGCGCGACCAGGCGCACGCCAAGGGCGCGGCGCTGCGCGAGCGCCGGTCCTGACGCGGCATACCCGCGAGTTGGCGAGCCGGTCCATCGACGGACAGGTTGCTGCACGGCGGGGGTGTTGCAACACCCCCGCCCGGCAGGAACCTCTGCTAGCAGAGGTTCGTGCGGGGGTTCAGGGGTGGCGGGCGGCGACCCGGGGCCACTCGATCTTCGGGCAGGTGTCCATGACGACGGCGAGCCCGGCCGCCCGGGCCCGCTCGGCGGCCTCGGCGTCGATCACCCCGAGCTGGAGCCACACCGCCTCGATGCCGAGCCGCTCGCGCTGCGCGATCGCCTCGTCGACCACGGGCCCCACGTGCCCGGAGTTGACGAAGCAGTCGACGACCCGCACCGGGCGCTCCGGCAGGTCGGCGAGGGCCGCATACCCCTGCTCCCCGTCGACCGTCTCGGCCCGCGGGTGGACGGGGATGATCCGCATGCCACGACTGCGGTGCAGCCAGCCCGCCACCCCGTATGCCGTCCGGGTCCGGTTCGCCGACAGCCCGACGACCGCCCAGGTCGCAGGCTCGGTGAGGAGGCTCTCGATGAGGGTCGGGTCGTTCAGTGGAGGGGTTGGCACGCGTCCATCATCGCCCGCCGTGGTCAAGGGTTGCGCACCCAGGCCCCTCGGGGTTGGCTGGACGGGTCCGACCGGATCCACCGGCGACACCCCGACCCCTGAGGAGCACGACGTGAAGTTCGGCCTGTTCATCCCCCAGGGCTGGCGATTCGACCTCGTCGGCATCGACCCCGACCAGCACTGGGGCGTGATGGGCGGGATGGCCCGCTACGCCGACGGAGTTCCCGACTGGTCCTCGATCTGGGTCTACGACCACTTCCACACGACGCCGCGCCCGAGCGACGAGGCCACCCACGAGGCCTGGAGCCTCATGGCGGCCTTCGCCGCGGTGACCGGACGGATCCGGCTGGGCCAGATGTGCACGTGCATGAGCTACCGCAACCCCGCCTACCTCGCCAAGGTCGCCGCCACGGTCGACGTCATCTCCGAGGGCCGGGTCGAGATGGGCATCGGCGCGGGCTGGTACGAGCACGAGTGGAACGCCTTCGGCTACGGCTTCCCCGGCGCCGGCGAGCGGCTCGCCCGGCTCGAGGAGGGCGTCGAGATCTTCCGCCAGATGTGGAGGCAGGGCAAGGCCACCCTCGACGGCACGCACTACCAGGTCGACGGTGCCCTGTGCGCTCCGCGGCCGCTGCAGGGCACGAGCGTCCCGGGCAGCCGCGCCAACGGCATCCCGATGTGGGTGGCCGGCGGCGGCGAGAAGAAGACGCTGCGGATCGCCGCGCGCTACGCCGACTACACGAACTTCTCCGGGATGCCCGACGAGTTCGCCCACAAGAGCGAGGTCCTCAAGGGCCACTGCGACGCGCTCGGCCGGGACTACGCCGAGATCGTCCGGAGCGCGAACTTCAACGTCGTCATCGGCCGAGACGAACGCGAGGTCCGGGACCGCATCGGCTGGATCCGCGACCACTACACCCGGGCCGGACTGCCCGAGGACGTCGTCGACTCGACGGTCCGCTCCTTCGAGACCGGCCCGCTCGTCGGCACCCCGGAGCAGGTCGCCGAGGCGCTGGCAGGACTGCAGGACCTCGGGATGACGTATGCCATCACCTACTTCGTCGAGGCGGCCTACGACATGAGCGGCGTCGAGCTGTTCGAGCGCGAGGTCATCCCGGCCTTCGTCGACCACGAGCAGCACGGTCACCTCTGGCACCTGGGCCGCCGGGGCTGAGCGTGCCGACGGCCGCGGGCGGCCCCGCCGTGCGCGCTGGACTCAGCGGGGCTGCGTAGGCTCCGCCCATGACGTTCCGGCTCACGCAGTATGCCGCCGGCGGCGGCTGCGCCTGCAAGGTCCCGCCCGGCGAGCTCGAGGGCCTGCTCGCCGGGCTCGAGACGGCGGCGTCGGAGGACCTTCTCGTCGGGCTGGAGGACGGCGACGACGCGGCGGTGCTGCGGATCGACCGGGACCGCGCCGTCATCAGCACGACCGACTTCTTCACCCCCGTCCTCGACGACGCCTACGACTGGGGGCGGGTGGCGGCTGCCAACGCCCTCTCCGACGTCTACGCGATGGGTGGCACTCCGGTGCTGGCCGTCAACCTCGTCGGGTGGCCCCGTGCCGTCCTGCCGCTCGAGCTGCTCGGCGAGACGCTACGAGGTGGGGCCGACATCGCCCGGAGGGCGGACTGCCCCATCGCCGGCGGGCACAGCATCGACGACCCGGAGCCGAAGTACGGCCTTGCCGTGACCGGGATCGCGGACCCGGACCGGCTGCTGCGCAACGACGCCGCCGAGCCGGGCCGCCCACTCAGCCTCACCAAGCCGCTCGGCATCGGCGTCCTCAACTCGCGCCACAAGGCGACCGGCGAGGTCTTTCCCGAGGCCGTGGCGGTGATGACCGGCCTGAACGACGAGGCTTCCCGCGCAGCCGTCGACGCGGGGCTGCGAGCCGCCACGGACATCACCGGCTTCGGCCTGCTCGGGCACCTGTGGAAGATGCTGCGCGCCTCCGGCGTGGCCGCCCGCCTCGACCCGGCCGCCGTCCCGTACGTCGGCGGCGCGCGTGAGGCCCTGCGGGACGGCTACGTCAGCGGCGGGACCCGGCGCAACCTCGACTGGGTCCGGCCGCACCTCGACGGTGCGCAGCGCCTACCGGAGGAGGAGCTGCTCCTGCTCGCCGATGCCCAGACGAGCGGTGGTCTGCTCGTCGTCGGCGAGGTTCCCGGCGGGGTGGTCATCGGCGAGACGGTGGCCGGAGAGCCGCGGATCGGGTTCGGCCGGAGCGGCTAGGTGCGCTCGTAGGCGGACGGCAGCGGGAAGTAGGCCTGGAGGAACCGGGAGACCAGCTGCTCCCGCTCGGTCGGAGATGTCGTCCCGATGCCCTGCTCGTTGAGGCAGAAGACGTCGACGGTGCGCCGGTCGAGGGCCTCGGCCAGCCGGTCCGCCGCGGGCGGGAGGCCGATGTCCACATAGAAGTAGGGGTACCGGCCGGGCACCGCGTGGCCGGCCATGAAGCCGTAGTAGTGGGCGAGGGAGGAGGCGACGGCGAGGTCCGAGCCGGCCCGGAAGCGGGAGGCCGCCGTCGCGTGGTACTGCGCGGCATACCGCTCCTCGATCTCGAACAGCGTCGAGCGGCGCAGCGGGTGGGGGACATGCCGCATCTTCTGCGTGCAGTAGCGGCCGAAGCGCTCGATCACGATGTCCCGCGTGTTCTTCGCCGCAGCGGTCACCGGGGTGTCGGCCTCGCTCACCGGGCCGAGCGGCGCGGTGACCTGGGAGGGCTGGAACAGGGCCATGCCGTTGGCGAGGAAGAACTGGCTCGGCGCCACGGGCCTGGCGAAGAAGACGTCGTCGTTGAGATAGATGAAGTTCTCGGAGAGACCCTCGATGTGGTGCAGCTGGGACTCGATCGCGTGGGAGTTGAAGGTCGGCAGGACCGAGGGGTCGGCGAAGATCTCGGTGTGGTCGACGACGGTGAGGCCCGGGTGGCTCGTGTCGAGCCACGGCGGGACCTGGTGGTCGGTCACGAGATAGACGTGGCGGAACCAGCCGGCGAACATCTCGAGGGCACGCAGCGCGTAGCGCAGCTCGTCGCGGGAGACGAAACGGCTGGGGTCCGCCGACAGCGGGTGGGCCCGTGTGTCCCCGGCGGCCCGGAGGGCGGCCTCCTTGCGCTCGATCCAGGCCGGGTCGGTGCCGTCGACCCACGTGAAGACCGCGTCGATCGGCATGGCGGCGTCGAGAACGTGGGGCGTGTCCGGGGCGATGCAGGGCCGGAGGGTCCCGTGGACCTCGCGGGCAACGACATCGGACCCGACGAGGTCGATCCGGTTGCTCCACCGGTTGGCGACCGGCGCGAGCATCGTCCCGGGCGAGAGCGTGTCGGCGGCCTCGACGAGGGGCGCCTCGGCCGTGCCCACCGCCCAGAACTGCAGCTGGCAGGCGAGCCGCTCGCTCGGCAGGCGGTGCCCTTCGGACGAACAGAGGTAACGGAACAGCCAGAGCTGGTCGGTGTCCGGGATCGTGCCAGGGCCGAGGAGGGTCCGGCGCGAGGATCTGCCGGGTGCCACGGTGGTGAGATAGATCCCGCGGTCGGTGAGATGGCGCTCGAGAGCCTGGCGCGCCGCCCCTCGCTCGGTGGCGGGCACGGCCACGAGGGATGGTCGGCCCGGCTCGACGTCGACGACGACGTGGGTCACCCCCTCCGCGGCGAACGCATCAGCGACGAGGGCGATGTGCTCGGCCTGCACCTCCTCGGACCGGTACCGGGTCACGGTATGGGTCACCTTGGGTTCCTCGGTCCGATGCGCCTCGCGCCATCGCCGCACCCGGCGACGCACGCCGCGCAGCACGCGTCCGGCCTGTCGGCGTGCGTTCCTCGAAAGACTGCTCACCATGTCCTTTCCTGGGGGCGAGGTCGGTTGGGGCCGCTGGGGAACGGCTGGGTCGCCGCTGGGAATGGTACCCAGGACGCGGCCGTTTCACGCCGCGGGCGGCCGGCGCTACCCGTCATACCCGAAGAGGCGGACGTCGTCGGCATACCGCTCGAGGAGGTAGGCCCGGTCCTCGTCGGTCACCTCGACCCGCTTCCCGGCGTTCGCCCCGACGCCGGAGCCCGGGCCGGTTCCGTGCGTCGAGATGTTGACCCGGGGGAGGGGGCCGACCTCGAGACCGAGGTGGTCGGCGATCCGCGCGAAGTCGGCGTCGAGGCTCTCGAACCGCCCGATCTCGTCGAGGAGGATCTGGCCCTTGCGGCCCGTGACGAAGCGGGTCTGCGGCCACATGCCGGGCGTGCGGCTCGTCCCCGGGTGCCGGATGAAGTCGGAGAAGGAGTCGGTCTCGACGAAGGCCGCCATGACCTGCCACCTGGCCGGGTCCGCCTTGCGGCCCTCGTCCGACAGGTGGTACCAGGCGTGACGCAGGCGGGGCTGCGCGCGGCGGTCGGCGAGGGTCCCGATGTAGCGGTACAGCGAGACGGCCCGGGCGATCGGGTCACGGACGAAGGTGAAGGTGTAGTACCCGTCCCACACCTCCCGGGGCAGCCGGGCCCGGGCCGCCCGGGCGGTCGAGTGCTTGTGCAGGCCCTGCAGGCCGCGGTACCGCCGCTGGGTCAGTGTTCGCAGCCAGACGTCGAAGTCGCTCTTGAGCACGATGTCGTGGGGGCCGAGCACCGGCTCGAGGGCCGCCGTCACCGACTCGCCCGCCGTCTTGTGGATGTGGATGAAGACGAACCGGTGGCGGTGCGAGATGATCATCGCCGACCGCCTCAGCGCACCGGTGCGGTCATCGCTGGAGGTCTCGCAGGCCCTTCACGACCCCGGACAGGTCGTCAGGGTGCTCGCGCAGCCGGACGAGCTCGGCCCAGGCCGGCGAGGCGAAAAGGGCCTGGGGTTCGACACTGATTGACCGGTCGAGGTACTCCTGCGGCGGCCGCTGCGGGTCCGCACGCGTGAGATAGGCGAGCTCCTCGTCGAAGTGCTCGGCGAGGACGGTGCTCGTGGGGTCGAGTCCGACGATGACCGCGGTCCCGGTCGGCGAGGTGTTGACGTGGAGGACGACGACGTCCTCGCGCAGCCGCTGGATGACCTCGACCGCCTTGTAGACGTCGCCGGCCCAGTAGCGCGTCTTGCGTCGGCGCGCCGCCTCGAGGGCGTTGCGAGGGAGGACGTCGTCGAAGACGACGACGCCGGCCGGGGCCATGAGGCGCTCGGCGTTGATGAAGTCGCGCAGGGCGAACTCGGACAGGTGCATGCCGTCGATGAAGGCGAGGTCCACCGGCTGACCGTGGAAGTGTTCGAGGGGGTTCTCCCGGGCGAAGAAGTCATCACTCGTCGTGCGGACGAGCTGGACGTCGCAGCAGATCTCCTTCTCGACGTGGAACTCGGGATCCACCCCGATCGAGGGGCACCGCGACAGAGCCAGACTGAGGCCGGTGAAGACGCCGACCTCGAGGTAGGTGCGCGGCTGGAGCGTCTCGTGGAGCCCGGAGAGCAGCTGGTGCCGCGTCATCGTCGGCGTGGGGTGCTCGACGTGGGGGTCGGGCTTCCCCCACCGCGAGGCGGGCCGCGCCGCAGCCGTCGTCGTGGGCCGGACGACGGACGGGGCGAGGCGCCTGGCCAACGCTACCCGGCTCCTGCGTTCGGCCGAACGCAGCGCCTTGGTCCGCTCGGGTCCGATGGCGGACTCGAGCGTGGAACCGACGGTTGCACGGAAACCCACGGACGTGCTCCTCCCGGATGGAATCACGCACAGGCTAGCAATGCAGCGGCGATGCTCCGGGCGCCGTGACCTCGCCAGACCGCCCGCGGGTCAGCCGGGGTCGGTCCCGATGACCCGGCGCAGTCGGTCGGCGTTGGCGTCGACGTCGAAGTCGAAGTCGGACTGGAATGCCTCCCACACCCAACCCTTGTCGGGCTGCGGGGTGTCCGGGGGCCCCCAGAAGACATGCAGCTCCCCACCACGCACGGCCGAGATGAGGTACTCGTTCCGGGCCGTGTAGCCACCCGACGCGATGAGGATGCGGCGCTGCGGCCCGGCGAACATCGTCGTGAACACGGCACTCCCGGCGAAGCCGGCGAGGACCTCGGCGCCGCGGAACATCGAGATCTGCTCGGCGAGGGGGTACTGCTCCGGCCGCACGACGACGAAACCCTCGTCGGTGAAGAACTGCTCCACCTCGGGCAGCGACCGGCAGTTGCGCCTGCCCTGGACGCCGCGGGTGACGAAGAGCCGTCGTGGGCCGTCATGGCCGGGTATGGCCAGGGCGGACGCGACCTCGTCCCACAGCGGTTCGAGGGAAGGAGATGCGAAGTGCGGGTTGCAGAAGGCGGAGGCCTGGGCCCACAGCGACTCGATCTCGACGACCTCGCCGTGCCGGACGTACGCCACGTCGTCGACGGGGATGTCGAGCGCCTCGAACAGGGTCCGTTGGAAGGACGGCATCTCCTCCTTCTTGGGGCCGAGGCTGATGATGGGCCGCAGGTCGGGGGCCAGCTCCCGGGCCAGCCGCCAGCCGGGCACTCGGCCGAGGACCTCGGTCGTCACATGGCCGAAGTGGCCGGGGAACTCCGTATCGAGGTAGAAGTACCGTCCCTCGAGCCGTCGCGGCTCCTGGTCGGGCACCTGGACGAGCTGCGCGGTGTGCGCGTCGACGCTGGAGAGGGCTCGATGGCCGAGGAGCCTCGTGCGGTGCCGGAAGGTGTCGGGGAGGAAGAAGCGGTCGTCGTAGACCCGCTGGCGCGCCGTCATGGACACGGCGCGGTACTCGCGCAGCTCTCGGGCCGGGACGGTCAGCGTCGGGACGTCCTGGTATCCGCGGGGACCGTCGTTGTACTGGTGGATGTGCAGCCTCGGCTCGAAGGTCTCCTCTGGGGTCGTGGCATGGACCCGCCCCCAGGCGGTCCCACGGTGCCGGTCGAGGACCTCCGTGGCCGACCCGTCCCGCAGCTTCAGCCGATGTCGCCCGCGCTTGACGAGCAGGGCGACGTCCTCGGTCTGTGCGACCGAGGCCACGGCGGCGGCCAGGCCCAGCCACCCCCGCGGTGACTGACCGACCGGCGTGTTCTCTGCCCGATCGATGAGCCCGGAGATCTCGCCCAGGGCTGCGTCGAGGCCCCCGTCGGCGCCGGGGTGAGAGCCATGGCCGCGCTTGACGACGACGTAGGTCCCGCCGGGCGCTACCAACGGGAGGAGGCGCATCAGGGCGCGGACCCGCTGCTCACCCTTGGCGGGCAGGGCCTCGACGAGGAGGTCGACGTCCGGCAGGTCGAGGAGGGCGTCGACGCGCTCGGGCATCGTCCGGCACGGGACGAGCGTCACCCCGGGGCCGACGTCCGTCGCCGAGACGGAGGGCGGGAGCAGCGCGCAGACGTCCGCCTCGGCGAACCGGCGCCGCACCTGCCGGACCAGCGGTACCGCGTCGGCGGCCCCCACGACGACGGCGTGGCGCACGGTGGGCAGCCGGTCGGCCGCCATCGACCAGGAGCGCAGTTGTTGGCGGACGTGCGCCCGCTCGCGCAACGCGGCATACGCGTGGCGTAGCGGGCGAGCCCCGCGCACCGCCAGGCCGACGCCTCCGGACCGGGCCCGCCGGAGCGCCGCTCGAACGGCGAGCGCTGGGGTCGCCGACGGTTGACGTTCCACGCGCGTCGGTCCTCCCCGGTGGGTACTTGGTCGCTGGGCGAGCCGTGGAGGCGGGCCTCGGCCCGCCGATCGGCGACTGCTCCGTCATGGTGTCATGAGAGGCCGGGAGGATGGCCCCCGCGCGCCGGCCTGTCGGGCTCGCCACTCGGCGTCGTCGAGCCGCGGCGGCGGCGGTACGGTGGCCCTCGTGACCGGCAACCCCGACTTCGACCTGTTCCGGACCTCCGAGGACCACGAGCTGCTGCGCGAGGTCGTGCGCAGCCTGGCCGAGGACAAGATCGCCCCGTATGCCGCAGCGGTCGACGAGGAGCCCCGCTATCCGCAGGAGGCCCACGACGCCCTCGTGGCGACGGACTTCTTCGCCCCGCACATCCCCGAGGAGTACGGCGGGGCAGGTGCGGACGCCCTGGCCACCTGCATCATCATCGAGGAGGTGGCTCGGGTCTGCGCGAGCTCCTCCCTCATCCCCGCCGTCAACAAGCTGGGGACGATGCCGCTGCTCCTCGCCGCGAGCGACGACGTCAAGAAGCGATACCTGCCGCCGCTCGCGAAGGGCGAGACGACGTTCTCCTATGCCCTGTCCGAGCGCGAGGCGGGCTCCGACACCGCCGCCATGACGTGCCGGGCCACCCGCGACGGCGAGGACTGGGTCCTCAACGGCTCCAAGTCGTGGATCACGAACGCCGGTGTGTCCGGCCTCTACACCGTCATGGCGATGAGCGACCCGGACGGCCCGCGCGGCGGCAACATCAGCGCGTTCGTCGTCGAGGCCTCCGACGAGGGCTTCTCGGTCGGCGAGAAGGAGCGCAAGCTCGGCATCAAGGGCAGCCCGACCCGCGAGATCTACTTCGACAACTGCCGGATCCCGGGCGACCGGATCGTCGGCGAGCCCGGCGAGGGGCTGAAGATCGCGCTGCGCACGCTGGACCACACCCGGGTGACGATCGGCGCCCAGGCGCTCGGGATCGCGCAGGGCGCGCTCGACGGCGCCGTCGCCTACGTCAAGGAGCGCCAGCAGTTCGGCCGGCGGATCGCGGACTTCCAGGGCGTCCAGTTCATGCTCGCCGACATGGCGATGGAGCTCGAGGCGTCCCGGCAGCTCGTGTATGCCGCAGCCGCCAAGTCCGAGCGCGGCGACGCCGACCTACCCTTCTTCGGCGCGGCGGCGAAGGCCTATGCCTCCGACGTCGCGATGAAGGTGACGACGGACGCGGTCCAGCTCCTCGGCGGGGCCGGCTACACCCGCGACTTCCCGCTCGAGCGGATGATGCGGGACGCGAAGATCACCCAGATCTACGAGGGCACGAACCAGATCCAAAGGATCGTCATGGCCCGTCAGCTCCTCAAGGGCTGAGTGCGCGCGACGGCGATCGACCTGCCGGTCGCACTGACCCGGCACGCCGACCGACCGCTCACGCCTGGGGTCAACCGCCGCTCGGCTTGCCGTCGGTCCCGGCCGGCGGCGTGGTCAGCGCCTCGCCGTTGCGGAGCATGGAGAACAGCGCCTTGGCTCGCTGGGAGTCCCATTTGACCGAGCTTCCCGCGGACGTCTGGTAGTTGACGTCCGCGAGGGGCACGACGAGGCTCAACGTCTCGTCCTTCGACACCCCGCGCAGCGCCTGTGCGACCCGGCCGGCGTCCATGAGTGAGGTGTCCTTGCCGACGACGAGGCCCCGGGCGACGTTGTGCGTCACCGACCACCAGCGGGTCGGGATGAGGACCGTCGAGGGGGTGGCGACCTTCTTCATGATGGCGCCGAGGAACTGGCGCTGACGCTGAGCCCGGCCGATGTCGCCGCGGGGGTCGGAGTAGCGCGCCCGGACGTAGCCGAGCGCCTTGGGGCCGCTCAACATCTGGCAGCCCTTCCTGAGGTTGATGTGGGCCTTGGGGTCGTTCATGTCGAAGGGGACGCAGATGCGGACCCCGCCCAGACTGTCGACGACGCCGACGAACCCCCCGAACCCGACCTCGATGTAGCCGTCGATCCGCAGGTCGGTCGCCTGCTCCACGGTCTCGACGAGCAACTTCGGGCCGCCGAAGGCGAAGGCGGCGTTGATCTTGTTGCTGCCGTGGCCGGGGATCGGGACGTAGCTGTCCCGGGGAATCGAGATGAGCGCGCTCTTGCCGCCGCCCGAGGGGACGTAGACGAGGATGATCGAGTCGGTCCGTCGCCCGGCCACCGATCCGGTCCCGAGGCGCTTCTTCTGCGCGGCGCTCAGCCCCTCCCGGCTGTCGGAGCCGACGAGGAGATAGACGTGGCCCGCCGCCGCGGCTCCCCGGGCGTCGGCCGGCGTGGAGTCGACCCGGGAGACGGTGTTCCAGGCGTGGTAGGGGGCGTACACGAGGAAGCCGACATAGACGAGGACGAGGACGAGGACGCCGAGCAGGACCCGCCTGACGGTCCGGGCCGGGTGGCGCGTCCGATGCGGCCGGGGAGCGGCGGGAGGCGTGTCGCGGTATGCCGGGTCGGGCCGGCCGGCGCGCCGCATGCGGCCGGGGGGCGGTGGCGGGGTCGACGCCGCCCGGCTCCGACGGGAGGAGGCGCGGGCCGGGCGGCGGCCGCGGGTGTCGACGACGTACGGCTCGTGCGGCTCGGGCTCGATCGCCGGGCCCTCCCCCGGGCCCCGTCCGGTCTCCGGGCGGGGTGCCGGGGCGTCCCGCCGCGGTCCGTTCCCCTGCGGGATCGGCCGGGCGTCGTCCTCATGGCTCATGCAGGCCCCTCGTCTGGGCGGTCGGTCGGGTCGGAGCGTTTCGGCAGGGACCGGCGGCTCCGCAACGGCGCACCCAGTGTGCCAAGTGAGGCTGGGGCTCCGGTGCGCGACACCCGTGTCGCTCCCGCGCACGAGTCGGGAGCACCCTCGGGGCTGTGAAAAACTCGTCGGGTGCAGCCACCCTCCGCCGCAGCTCCTGAGGCCGTGGACCCGGTCCTCAGCATCGTCGTCCCCATCTACAACGTGCGGGACTACCTCCTCGCCTGCCTGGAGTCCCTCGCCCGGCAGACCCTGCCGGGGCTTGAGGTGATCCTCGTCGACGACGGCTCGCCCGACGACTCGGGTGAGATGGCCGAGGCGTTCGCCGAGGGACGGGCGGGCTGGAGCGTGGTCCACGTCGAGAACGGCGGGCTCGGCCGCGCCCGCAACATCGGCATGCAGCACGCCACCGCGGAGTACATCGCCTTCGTCGACTCCGACGACGTCGTCCCTCGGGACGCCTACGAGCTGATGCTCCACGCGATACGCAACAGCGGCAGCGCGATGGTGAGCGGCGGTGTCCTGCGCTTCGACGGTGCGCGCACCCGCAGCTCCGCCCTGCACAAGCGTGCCATCCCGGCGACGCGGATCCGCACCCACATCTCCTCGACGCCCTCCCTCATCTACGACACGACCGCCTGGAACAAGGTGTTCCGCCGCTCCTTCCTCGACGAGCACGGGCTGCGCTTCCCCGAGGGCGTGTACTACGAGGACATCCCGCTCACCCTGCGGGCCCACTTCCTCGCCCCGAGCGTCGACGTCGTCGCGGAGCCGGTCTACCTCTGGCGCACCCGGCAGACGGCGGAGCTGTCGATCACCCAGCGCCGCACCGAGATCGCCAACCTCGTCGACCGGATGGCGGCCGTCCGTAGCATCGACGACTTCCTCACCGAGCGCGGCGACAAGGCCGGCAAGGCGCTGCACGACCACAAGGTCCTCAACATCGACATGGCCCTGTACATCGACGACATCCACGAGGGCGACGAAGCGTTCCAGGACAAGGTCGTCGAGCTGTTCCGCGACTACCTTGCCGGTGTCGACCCGCGCGAGGTCGCGACGATGAGCCCGGTGCGCCGCCTGCAGTACCACCTCATCTCCAGGGGGTTGCGCGGTCACCTCGTCGAGCTGCAGGAGTACATGCGCCAGCCCGGCAACGCCAGTCGGGTCCTGCGCGAGGGGCTGCGGCTGTATGCCGACATGCCCTTCCGTGGCGACCCCGTCGTCGGCGCCCCGGACTCGATCTACGACGTGACCCGGTCCCAGCCCCTCGTCACCGGCATCCGCGACGTCGCCTGGGAGGGCGACACACTCGTCGTCGAGGGGCACGCCTACATCAACCGGGTGTCCGACGCCGGTCCGCTCTCGACGCTGCACCGGATCCAGCTGCGGCGGGTCGGGATGGCCGAGGACCTCCGGGCCAAGGTGCATTCCAAGCGGGTGCGCCGTCCGGACCTCACGGCGAAGACGACGGGTGCGGAGGTCAGCTACACCGGGGCGGGGTTCCGGGCCAGCGTGCCGGCCGGTCCGCTGCACCCGCCGGTCGGGTCGGACCAGGCCGAGTTCGAGCTGCTGGCCCAGGTCGCCGCCCCGAGCGCGCGTCGCGGTGCGTCGGTGTCCAACCCCCGGTACGGGCGAGCCCTCCACCCGGCCCGGTCGCTCATCGCGCCCGACGTCCTCGTCATCCCGGCCTACCGCGCTCACAAGCTGCGGATCGGGTCGCGACGGGTGCGCGGGCTGCTCACCGGCTTCGAGGTCGAGGACGACGGCGTGACCTTCCGCCTGCGTGCGGTCCCGGGCGGCGACCTCAGCGGTGCCGCCGTGCACGTCCGCCGTGTCGACTCGATGACCGGGGTGACGCTGCCCCTGTCCGGTTCCGGCGCGTCGTGGAGGGCCACCGCGTCGGCCGACGACCTCGAGGTCCACGCCAACGCCCTCAACGAGCGTGACTGGCGGGTCTGGCTCCTCTGCCCCGCCTCGCCGCAGACCCCGGTCGACGCGACGAGCGCGGACGAGGAGGTGTCGGAGGCGGCGTCCTACGAGGGCGAGGGGTCGGACCGCCAGCCGCCCGCCGGGTCGCGGGTCGCCCCGCTCCATCTCGATCCCGCGCTGCCCGACGCCATGGGCCAGGTGCGGGGCCGCTCGCTCGTCGTCACCCAGAACGGCCTGCGCGGCGCGCTGCTGAGCGATATCCGGCCCGTCCCCGTCCTCACCGGCTTCACGAGCGACGGCGCGGGCCTCCACCTGTCCGGGCTGCTCGGCGGCTCGGCGGCCTCTGAGCTCGTGCTCGCCTCCTCGACGGACCGACTCACCGTGTCGATGGAGATCTCGGGGGACCGGTGGGCGGCGACGATCGCCGCGAGCGGCTCGCCCGGCCGGCCGGTGCTGCGCTGGCTGGCGGGACGGTGGGTCGTCCTCGTCTCGACCGACGAGATCAACTTCAGGGACGCGCCGGTCCGGGTCGGGGCGACGGCGGAACAGCAGCTCGTCGGGCGGGACTCGGCCGGCCCCGCCACCTACTCGCTCAGCTCGAACGCCGAGCACGAGCTCGCGCTCGTCGTCGACGCCGGCGGCGACTGGGCGGACCGGGGCAAGCGGAACCGGGAGCGGGCCCGCAAGGTCCACTACCGGGTGGCCCGACGGGCCCCGCTCGAGGACACGATCTTCTTCGAGGCGTGGAAGGGGCGGCAGTACTCGGACAACCCGCGGGCGATCTTCGAGGAGCTGCGCCGCCGGGGGGAGCAGCGCCGGATGGTGTGGGCGGTCACGGACCACTCCGTCGAGACCCCGGACGGCGTCGAGACGGTCATCGCCGGGGGCCGGGACTACTTCCGTCATCTCGGACGCTCGCGATGGGTGGTCAGCAACGACTCCATGCCGACGCACTTCGTCAAGCGCGACGGGGTGCGGTACGGCCAGACGTGGCACGGGACGCCCCTCAAGCGGATCGGCTTCGACATCGAGAACCTCCAGATGTCCAACCGCGCCTACCTCGAGCAGTTCTCGCGTGAGGTCGAGAAGTGGGACGCGCTCATCTCGCCTAACCCGTTCTCGACGGAGATCTTCGGCCGGGCCTTCCGCTACGACGGCCCCACCCTCGAGATCGGCTACCCCCGCAACGACGTCTTCTTCCGCGAGGGTGAACGCGAGGCGCGGGCGGCCGCGGTCCGGGAGCGGCTCGGGCTGCCCGAGGACCGGCGGATCATTCTCTACGCCCCGACCTGGCGCGACAACAACTACGACCGGTCGGGCCGGTACAAGTTCGCCATGAAGCTCGACCTCGAGCGGCTCCACCGCGAGATCGGCGACGAGGCGGTGCTGCTCATCCGGGGCCACCAGCTCGTCGCTCGGCGGGTCGACACCTCGGTCTTCGGTGGGTTCGCCCGCAACGTGTCGACCTACCCCGACATCAGCGACCTCTATCTCGTCGCCGACGTCCTCATCACCGACTACTCCTCGGTGATGTTCGACTTCGTCAACACCGGTCGGCCGATGCTGTTCTACACCTACGACCTCGAGTCCTACCGCGACGACCTGCGTGGCTTCTACTTCGACCTCGAGGCCGAGGCGCCCGGCCCGTTGCTGGGGCACACCGAGCAGGTCGTCGAGGCGCTGCGCTGCCTCGACCAGGTCGCCGCCGACTCCGCCGGTCGGTATGCCGCCTTCCGCGACCGCTTCGCGGGCCTCGAGGACGGCCAGGCCGCCGCCCGGTTCGTCGACCGCTTCCTCATGGACTGAGCCTCGGATGCCCCGACTGCGCCGGCTGCTGCGCCGCTCCGACCTTGTCGCCGCCAAGGTGCGTTCGGCCGTGCCGCTCCAGCTGCGCGACCTGGCCGCGCGGCTGCCCGTGCGCGACGGCGTCGTGCTCTTCGAGGCCTACGGCGGACGCGGAGTGCTGTGTCACCCGGAGGCGATCTTCCGGGCGCTCCTCGACGCCCCGGACCTGGCTCACCTGCGGCACGTGTGGGTGCTGACCGCCGAGGCCGCGGCGACCGACGTGGGCCGGGAGCTTGCCGCGCACCCGCGGGTGACCGTCGTCCGGCCAGGCACCGCGGCATACATCCGCCAGCTCGCGACGGCGCGCTGGCTCGTCAACAACGCGACCTTCCCGCCGGGCTTCGGCAAGCGACCGGGACAGGTCTACCTCAACACCTGGCACGGAACGCCGCTGAAGTCGATGGGATACGACCAGCCGGACGGGATCACCGCTGCCCGCAACGTCGTTCGCAACCTCCTCATGGCGGACTTCGTCCTCACGAGCGGCGAGTACATGACCCAGCACATGTACGAGGGGGGCTACCGGCTCGGCAACATCTTCCGGGGCGAGGTCATCGACGAGGGTGGGCCGCGGACCGACCGTCAGATCCTCGAGGCCGGTGGCCGCGAGCGGGTGCTCGCCCGGCTGCGCCGCGCCGGGCTCGTCGTCGCCGACGGCGACCGGATCGTCCTCTATGCCCCGACCTGGCAGGGCGAGTCGTTCTCGACCGCCCGGGACGACGCCGAGGTCCTCGGCGAGCGGGTCCGCGAGCTGACCCGGCTCCTGCCGGCGGGCCACCGGGTGCTCCTGCGGGTCCACCAGCAGGTGTATGCCGCGGCGGCCGGGCACGCCGCCCTGGCCGGGATCCTCGCCCCCAGCGCGCTGCCGGCCAACGAGGTGCTCGGCGTGACCGACGTCCTCGTCAGCGACTACAGCAGCATCTTCTTCGACTACCTCGGCACCGGCCGGCCCATCGTCTTCTTCACCCCCGACGAGGAGGCCTACACGAGCGAGCGCGGCGTCTACCTCGACCTGTCCGCGCTCCCCGGGCCGACGACTCACACCATCCCCGAGCTCGCCGAGACGGTGGCCGCGGTCGGGACCGGGACCGAGCGCGATCCGGTCCGCACCCACGGCCCGGTCCGCGAGGGGGCCCGGGGGCGGTTCGCCGCGAAGGACGACGGCCACGCCGCGGAGCGGGTCATCGACATCGTCTTCCGCGGCCGGCGCGACGGATACGCCGTGGGGCCGCTCGCCGGGGACGGGCGCACGACGATGCTCGTCCACGTCGGCGGGATGAAGCCCAACGGCATCACGACGTCCGCGCTCGGGGTGCTGCGTCACCTCGACCACGACCGCTTCGACGTCACGGCCGTCTTCGACTCGGTGCCCGAGCCGGATCGGCTCGCGAACGTCGCGCTCCTCCCGCCTCAGGTCCGGCCGCTGCCGCGGATCGGCGCCTTCGCACTCGGGTCGCTCCTCTGGTACGTCCGGCGCGAGCTGTTCACCCGCGGGGGGAGGATGCGCGAGCGGGACCGCGCCGCCATGGCGGCACGCTTCGAGACCGAGTGGCGGCGGTGCTACGGCGACGCCCGCTTCGACCTCGCCGTCGACTTCTCCGGCTACTCGCCGACATGGTCCTACCTGCTTGCCCGGGCGCCCGACGCCTTCCGGGCGATCTGGCTGCACAACGACCTGCTCGCCGACCAGCAGCGGACCGTCGCGGGGGAGCGCGCCCACGAGGACAACCTCGGATCGGTGTTCGGCTCCTACCGCCACTACGACCGCCTTGTCTCGGTCAGCGCGGCGCTGCGCGACATCAACGCCCGGTCGCTCGCGGCCTACGCCCCGGCCGAACGGTTCGTCGCCGCCCGCAACACGGTCGACGGCGCGCGGGTCCTCACGGGGGCGGCCGCGCCGCTCGACCCGGAGGTGCTCGAGCGCCGGGCAGACCTCACGACCTTCGTCACGGTCGGGCGGGTCTCGCCCGAGAAGAACCACGAGCGGCTCGTCCGCGCCTTCGCCGACACCCACGCCGAGCGGCCGGACACCCGGCTCGTCATCATCGGCGACGGGCCGCTGCGAGAGCACGTGGGGGCGGTCGCGGCCGAGCTGGGTGTCGCCGACGCGGTCGTCCTCACCGGGCAGCAGGCGAACCCGTTCGCCATCCTCGCGGCCTGCGACGTCTTCGTCCTGTCCAGCGACTACGAGGGACAGCCCATGGTCATCCTCGAGGCCCTCGTCCTCGGGCTCCCCGTCGTCGCAACGGCCTTCGGGTCGGTCCGCAGCGCCCTGCCCGAGGGCGTCGGGCTCGTCGTCGAGCGGACCGTCCCCGCCCTGGCCGACGGGATGCGCGCCGCGCTCCGCGGCGAGGTCGCCGCGGCGACGCTCGATGTCGAGGCCTACAACGCCGAGGTCATGGCCGAGCTCTACGACGCCATCGGCGTCGGGGAGGGGTGAGCGGTGCCCTCCCGGCCGGCCTTCACGTTCGTCGGCGGCAACGCCGCCAAGATCGCGGCGCTGCCGCTGTATGCCGTCGGGGACCTGCTCGGGCTCCTCGTCCCCCGCTCGCCGCGCCGCTGGGTCGTGGGAAGCGGGTTCGGGGTGGCGGACGGGGGACTGCGACTGGCGGCCGAGGTGACGCGTGCGGACCCGGGCATCCGGCTCACCTGGCTCGCCGCGACGGCCGAGGAGGTGGCGCAGGCCCGGGCCGCGGGCTTCGCCGTCGTTCCCAAGGCGTCGCCGCGCGGGCTGTGGCGGACCCTGCGCGCCGGCGTCGTCGTCGTCACCCACGGCTTCGGCGACGTCAGCCGGTACGGGCTTCGCGGCGCGGTCGTCGTCAACCTGTGGCACGGCAGCCCGCTCAAGCGCCTCCACCTCGACAGCCCGGCGGCGCTGCGGGTCCCCCTGCTCGGGTCCTGGGCGCCGGCCCGCCGGGCGATGGCCGCGATGTACCGACGCGGGACGAGCCGGATCGCGCTGCTGCCGGCGGGCTCGGACCTCGTCGCCGGGCCGCTCGCGAGTGCGTTCGGGCTGGCCGCCGACCGGGTTCCCGTGACGGGGGAGCCGCGCACCGACGTGCTCTTCGCCGGGACCGAGGAGGAGCGCCGCGCGGCCGCGCTCGAGCGACTCCAGCGCACGATCGGTCCACTCGGCGGGAGGCGGGTCGTCCTCTACGCCCCGACCTGGCGGGACGGGGACCGCGACCCCGGGGTCCCGACGGCCTCGGACTGGGAGGACATCGAGTCCTGGTGCGCCGCAACCGACACGGTGCTGGTGCTGCGTCCGCACCGGCTGGGGGTGGGCGACTACCACCACGTCTCGGACCGTGTCCGGATGCTCGATCCGGTCCTCGAACCGGAGGTGATGGCCGTCCTGTGGGCGTGCGACGTGCTCGTCACCGACTACTCCTCGACGATCGTCGACTACGCCGTGACCGGGCGACCCGTCGTCTTCTTCGCCCCCGACGTCGAGGCCTACTCCCGCTCCCGCGGGCTGTACCGCCCCTACGCCGAGCTGAGCGGCGGGCGGCTCGAGCAGACATGGCCGGAGGTGCTCGCCAGGCTCGACGAGGTCCTCGCCGAGGGTCAGGAGCGCGACGAGGCCAGGGCGCACAGCCGCGCTCTCGCGGCGGCATACCACCGGTTCACCGATGGGGCCAACACCGCGCGGGTCCTCTCCCGGGTCCGCGACCTCGCCGGGCTGGGGCGGCCGGTGGCCTTCTTCGAGTCCTTCTACGGGCGCAACGCCTCGTGCAACCCGCTCGCCATCGACGCCGAGCTGGCCCGGCGCCGGCCCGACGTCGAGCGGGTCTGGGCCGTCGAGCGGGACGGTGTGGCCGTGCCCGAGGGCGCCCGCTCCGTCGTCGTCGGGACGGCCGAGTGGCGTGCGGCCAGGGACGGCGCCCGGCTGCTCGTGCTCAACGACTGGATCCGCGACGGGTGGCGCCCCCGCCGCGGCCAGTTCGTCCTCCAGACGTGGCACGGGACGCCGCTCAAGCGGATCGCGCTGGGCCGGCGGGACCTCTCGCCGCGCTCGATGGCCGCCATCGTCAAGCAGTCGAGTCGCTGGTCGGCCATGCTCGCCCAGAGCCCGTGGGCGGCCCGGGTCCTGCGCCGGTCCTATGCCGTGCCGGCCCCGATGTGGACCCTCGGCTACCCGCGTAACGATGTCATCGCGCGAGGCGAGGGCGGTGGGGCCCGCGCGGCGCTCGGGATCGCGACCCGGCATACCGTCCTCTACGCCCCCACCTGGCGCGACGGGCGCCTCGGCGATGCCGACCCGCTCGACGCCTCGCGGCTCGCGGCGGGCCTCGGGCCGGACTGGACGGTGGTCGTCCGCGGCCACTCGCGGACGATGGGTGAGCGCAGCCGGATCGGGGGGGAGCGGGTCGTGGACGCGACCGACCATCCGGACGCCTCGGACCTGCTCGCCCTCGTCGACGTCCTCGTCACCGACTACAGCTCGGTGATGTTCGACTTCAGCGCCTCGGGCCGGCCGATGGTCTTCTTCGTGCCGGATCTCGAGCAGTACCGCGACGAGGTGCGCGGCTTCTACTTCGACCTCGCGTCCCGGGCGCCGGGGCCGCTGGTCTCGACGACGGCCGAGTGCGTCGCGGCGGTCCTCGGCGCAGCCGACGCCGTGCCCCGCTGGGCCGGCCGGTACGCCGCCTGGCGGGCCGAGTTCAACCCCCTCGACGACGGCCTCGCGGCGGCCCGGGTCGTCGACGCCCTCGTGGACCGCGGCGCCGTCTGACCGCCGGTCCGCCCGGCTGCCTCTGCCCAGGGCCCGACCGTGCTGCCGGGGGGTGCGTCAGGTCTGGCGGGTGACCCGGGCGCCGGCCCGGACCGCTCGGGGCATCTCGGCGACGTCATCGACGGCCACTCCCGAGATCTCGAGCCCGAGGCGGGCGGCCTCGCGATGGACGTTCCTGAGACGTCAGTCCCGAGGCTCAGAACCTGCCGCGGTGTCGAAGGGCCTGCTCCGCGACGTCGGCCACGTCGACGCCGTATGCCGGGCGTCCGGTCGCGGCATACCCGGCCAGCCGGCCTGCCGCCCGGTCGAAGAGCCGATCCGCGCCCACCTGGTTCCCGCGAGCAGCGTGGGTGAGGGCAACACAGATCTGTGCCAGTCCCTGCCACAGGTCTCGCTCCTCGTCCGGCCCGGCCTTCCAGCGAGCCTCGAGGACCTCATGGGCCGCGAAGGGACGGCCGATCGCGACCAGCCCCCGCGCCTCCCCGAGCGCCTCCTCCGGCGGCAGTGGTGCGTCCGGGACGGGCTCGACGCCTTCGGCGCCGTAGGGCAACGGCCTGCCCAGGGCGTCGCGGGGCCGGCCCTGGCGAGCCCGGCCCTCTTTGTCCCGGTCACGCTCTGCTGCAGTCATGCCACCACCTTGTCAAAGAACCGAGCTGCAGCGAACCCCGCCCGGGGGCGCTGTGCCAGGTAGCGCCGCCAGCCGAGCCCGCCTCCGCCTCCCGCGCCCTGGTGGCCGCGAGGAGGGAGACCGCGGTGTGGACGTACGGGCCCGCAGCCATGGGGGGCCACGATGGTCGCCACGGCCCGCAACCTGCGGGGGGAGGGACGACGTCGGCCGAGCCGCCGGGCGAGGGGGGTGACGTGCGAGCGGGGACGGCACTGGCAGCAGGGAGACGACACTCGGTCGGTCGGCGACGCGACGGGAGCGTCGTCGCCGTGGGCGACAACGCCGCCGGCGAGCTCGAGGTCGCCGACTGGCTGGACGTCGTCGCCGTCGCCGCGGGCAACGCGTCCGCCGCGACCAACACGGGTCGGTCTCGTACGGTCGGGCTCCGGTCCGACGGCACGGCGGTCGCCACCGGCGCCAACGCCGACCATCAGTGCGAGGTCGACACGTGGACCGCCATCCAGCTCGCCGGCCGGGCGAGCGCATCCCGTCGGGACGGCTCGCTCATCCGAGACCAAGGTGCACGGCGCTGGTGACGTAGGGCAGCGACAGTGGCAGGTCAGCGGGTAGGGAAGGCCCCGGACCCCCGCCTCCCGGTCCGGCGTCCGCGGTGCGCAGCTGCACCACCTCCTCCGACGGGCAGACCCCCGGTACGGCATCGTTGAGAAGGTTCGCGTCGAGCACGGGATGGTCGCTGAGCACACATGCGCCCCAGCCGAGCAGCGACTGCTCCACCGCCGCGGTCTCTCCCCACGCCGTGAGCAGGAAGTACACCTCGAGTGACACCCCCGCAGGGGGACGGCCCCGTCGCGGTAGTGGGCGAGCCTGCGGCACGTCCGACACCCGGGTCACGACCACCGAAAGCCCGGTGGCCATGGGCTGCGCGAGGTCACGCGACCGATATGCCGCGAACTGCGCAGAGATCCCCTCGATGATCCCCGGAGCCCACGAGCGCTCCAGGACCAGAGCCACAGCGGTCGCGACCGCGCTGATCCCACGATGGTCCATCACGTCCATCCCTTCACGTGTGCTGGGGCCAGCGTGCTGGGAACCGGCCCCTGCCGCAATGGCCGGGCTCATCCGCGACTCGGCCGAGCGTCGGCGGCGTCAGGCCCGAAGCACGCTCTCCTCGGTCCGCGCCGCTGCCGCAGCGGCCGGCCTGGTCCGGGTGGCTGCGCGACGCGGGATCGCCCGGCCCACGCGGCCGGGCTCCTCGACACTCTGGCGGACGGGCTCGAGGCCCTCAAGGCACGCACGAGACCTGTGGCGAGGGCGACACCGCGCCGGGTGCGGCGGTGCCCGAGGCATGCCGGAGACTGGTGGGCGGGGGCCATAGGACGGAGCGAGGATGGACGCGGACCGCACGCAGAGTGCCGGGGGGGCGAGTGCCTACCGGGTGCTCGTCGTCGACGGAGCGAACGTCGTCGGCACCCGGCCGGACGGCTGGTGGCGCGACCGTCCCGGGGCCGCGGGACGGCTGCACGACAGGATCGCCGCCACCGAGCTCGGGTACGACGTCGTCGTGCTCGTCCTCGAGGGCCAGGCGAGGAGGGGGCGGCCGGTCGGCGTCGAGGGTCGGCTGCACACGGTCCACGCACGGGCGGACGGCGACGCAGAGATCGTCGAGCAGGTGCACGCCCGGATGAGGGACGGGGACGACGTGGACGTCGTCACCGCCGACCGCGGGCTGCGCGAGCGTGTCCTCGAGGCCGGCGGTGCCGTGCGTGGGCCGTCCTGGCTGCTCGACCAGCTGCCCGGCTAGGGCCGGTCGACGACCCGCGAGCCGCCGGGAAGGTGCGCCGCGGCGCGACGGGTCGCCGTCGGGTTCTCAGCCGGGACGGACCCGGCTGGTGTCGACCGCGTCACCGGCGCCGGTGACGAAACCCTTGAGGAACCCCGACCCCCACGAGACGTGCATCGTCGCGAGCACCCCGATGTTGAGCACGCGGTCACGGACGGAGGTGCCGCCGAGGGCGCGCACGGCCGCGAACCCGAGGAAGGCGGCATACGCGGCGGGGACGAGAAGGACGACGGCGACCGGCGCGGGCGCACCGGCGGCGAGGGCGACCCCGGAGACGGCGCCCGCGCCGAGGCCGAGGACGAGGGCCGGTGGCGCGAGGTAGCGCGGTCCCGTCGACCAGGTCCGCCGGACCATCTCGCCACGCCAGATCCCGGTGGCGAACATCTGGCGCGCGAGGGCCGACCAGGACTGGCGCGGCCAGTAGGTCACCTCGACGTCCGGGACGAACCACACGAGGTGGCCGGCCTCGATGATCCGCTGGTTCAGGTCGTAGTCCTCGCCGCGGCGCAGTGACTCGTCGTAGAGCCCGACCTCCTCGAGGACCTCGCGGCGGAAGACGCCGAGGTAGGCCGACTCGGCGGGCCCGGCCTCGTCCCCGCCGTGGTAGACACCGCCGCCGAGGCCGAGCGGGCTGTTGTAGGCCCGGGCGACGGCTCGCTGGAGGGGGGTACGGCCCTCGGCCTTCATGACTCCACCGACGGTGGCGGCACCGACCCGACGCAGCTCCATGACCATGTGACGGGTGTAGCCGGGCGGGAGCTGGGTGTGGGCGTCGACCCGGACCAGGATCGCGCCCGAGGCGGCTCGGATGGCGAGGTTCATGCCGACGGGGATGTCGGCCGCGGGGTTGTCGATGACGGTGACCCGGGGGTCCTCGGCGGCCATCCGGTGGCCCAGCTCCACAGTCCCGTCGTGGGACGGCCCGAGCGCGAGGACGACCTCCTGGGTACCGGGATAGTCCTGGGCGAAGATGGCCTCGACCGCCTCCTCCAGGTGGTGCACCTCGTTGAGCACCGGCATGACATAGGAGACGGTCGGCAGGTCCCCCTCGGACGGCGAGGTGAGCGGGTCGGACATCGGTGTCGTGGGTCGTATGCCGCGGCGACGGGGTCAGTCGTGCGGGGCGTTGGCGCGGTCGAGGTCCTCGGCGAAGTCGATCTCGACCGCGAACAGGTCGGAGATGTCGACCGGGCGGAACCTGACCCCGTCGTTCCTGATGGCCAGCTCGATGCCGCGTTCGAAGTAGTCCTGCTCGTCGCACTCGGCGAGCCGCCGGATGAGGGCCGGCTTGTCGGTCGAGCTGACGTAGTTGATGCCGACGGCCTCGCCGAGTCCGCCGACGACGGTCTTGGAGAGCTCCTTGACGAAGCCCTCGTCGTCGACGGTGTACTTGACCTCCTCGTCGGCCACGGCGGCGGTGTTGACGGACACGACGCTCTCGTCGGCCTCGATGAACGGCAGGAGCCTGCGGAGCAGCTCCGGGTCGAAGACGACGTCGCCGTTCAGCCACAGCATCCCGCCGTCCGGGCTGGACCGGAGCGACTTGAGCAGGCTCCGGTTCGTGTTCGTCTGGTCGTAGTCCTCGTTGTAGACGAACGTGGCGTCCGGGACGTGCTCCATGACCAGGTCGTGCTTGAAGCCGACGACGACCCGGACGAGGGCCCGCTCGCCGAGGACCTCGGCGAGGTTGTCCATCTGCTGGTGCATGATGCTGCGCCCGTCGGCGAGCGGCGTCATCGGCTTCGGCCACGGGCGGCCCAGGCGGGTGCCCATGCCGGCCGCCAGGATGGTCACGTGCACGTGGGTCATCGATGAGTCCTCGGGTCGGGATCGGGGCGGGGCAAGTCTAGGCGAGACCATGCCGGGCACGCGTCGCCGCACCCGGATGCCGTATTCTTCGGCCCGGGTCGGGACCGTCTACGCGCCGCGCCGGACAGGGTCCCGACTTCCATGATGTCGGAGCAGTGACGAAACGCAGTGACGAGAAACGCAGCGACGAGAAGCGCAGCGACGAGAGGGGGATGAGCCTGGTGGTGGGCCGAATCGCGGCGCTCGTCGACCGCCGTCGGGTGCTGTGGCGCCTCGTCCAGCGGGACCTGCGGGTCCGCTATCTCGGGAGCACCCTCGGCTACCTGTGGACCGTCCTCGACCCGCTGCTCATGGCGATGGTCTACTTCGTCGTCTTCTCGTTCATCCTCAACGTCCACCGCAAGGGCGACTCGCCGTATCTGCTGTTCCTCCTGTCCGGTGTCCTGCCGTGGCAGTTCTTCAACATGGCGGTCAACGACGGGGCCCGCGCGCTGCTCGCGGAGTCCAAGCTCGTCGGCTCCACGAACCTGCCGCGCGAGATCTGGGTCCTGCGCGTGGTCCTCTCCAAGGGCATCGAGTTCCTCTTCACCGTGCCGATCCTCGTCGCCTTCGCCGCCGGCTTCGCCCTGCACGGTGATGCCGCCATCGACTGGCAGATCGTCCTGTGGCCGGTCGGCTTCGTGCTCCAGCTCCTGTTGCTCACCGGCATCGGACTCTTCCTCGCGCCGGTCACCGTCCTGGTCAAGGACGCGACCCGTCTCGTGCGGATCTTCCTGCGCTTCTTCTTCTACCTCACGCCGATCCTGTGGGCATCCCGTGTCGTGCCCGGCATCTTCGGGGACATCCTCAAGGTCAACCCCCTGGTCGGGATCTTCGAGCTCTACCGCGCCGGGCTCTTCCAGCGACCGGTCGGATGGACGTCGGTGCTCATCAGCGTCATCGACATCGCCGTCATGCTCGTCATCGGCGCGCTGGTGTTCCGCCGCCTCGAGCGTCCTGTCCTCAAGGAGCTGTGACGCGATGACCGCCCCCATCGTCATCTCCGCCGACGACGTCGGCATCAAGTTCTTCCGCTCCCGGCGGCGCAAGGTTCGCCTGCGGGAGATGCTGGCCAAGGGCAGCAGCGGCGCACCTCGCGACTCCTTCTGGGCGCTGCGCAACATCTCGTTCGACATCGCCCAGGGCGAGTCCGTCGGCATCGTCGGACCCAACGGAACCGGCAAGTCGACGCTGCTCAAGATCATCGCCGGGGTGTTGCTACCCGACGAGGGCGAGGTCGAGGTGACCGGTGGCGTCGCCCCGCTCATCGAGCTGACCGGGGGCTTCCAAGGCGAACTGACCGCCCGGGAGAACATCACCCTCATGGCCGGTCTCCACGGGCTCACCTCGGACCAGATCGACGAGCGCTTCGACGACATCGTCGAGTTCGCCGGCCCGCAGGTGCGTGACGCTCTCGACATGCCGTACCGGCACTTCTCCTCCGGGATGAAGGTGCGGCTGGGCTTCGCCGTCATCACCTCGCTCGACGAGCCGATCATCCTCACCGACGAGGTCCTCGCCGTCGGCGACAAGGCGTTCCGGGAGAAGTGCTACCGGCGGATGGAGGCCCTGCTCAGCGACAACCGGACCCTCTTCCTCGTCTCCCACTCCGAGAACGACCTGCTCCGGTTCGGCCAGCGCGGGATCTATCTTCGCGAGGGCACCATGGTGGCGGATGGGCCGATGCGCGAGGTCATCGACCAGTACAACGCCGACGTCGAGGCCGCCAAGTAGGCCGGAGGGGTCCTCGGCCCGCATTGCCTCCGTGTGGCCCACGGCGCCGCCGCCGGCGCGCGCGGGCCCGAGCCGGCTACGGGGCGGCCGAGCCCAGCGCCGGATCGACGGTCAGGGCCGGGCCGGTCTTCTCGCGGACGTCCTCGATGCTCACCCCCGGTGCCAGCTCGCGCAGGACGAGGCCCTCCTCGGTGACGTCGATGACGGCGAGGTCGGTGATGATCCGCTGGACGACGCCCTTGCCGGTGAGCGGCAGCGAGCACCGCTCGACGATCTTGTGCGAGCCGTCGCGGGCCACGTGCTCCATGAGCACGATGACCTTCTTGGCGCCGTGGACGAGGTCCATCGCGCCGCCCATGCCCTTGACCATCTTGCCGGGGATCATCCAGTTGGCGATGTCTCCGGTGGCCGAGACCTGCATCGCGCCGAGGATCGCGGCGTCGACCTTGCCGCCGCGGATCATCCCGAAGCTGAGCGCCGAGTCGAAGTAGGCCGCGCCGCGGCGCACCGTGACGGTCTCCTTCCCCGCATTGATCAGGTCCGGGTCGACGGCGTCCTCGGCCGGGTAGGGCCCGACGCCGAGGATGCCGTTCTCGGACTGCAGGACGATCTCGACGTCGTCGGGGACGTAGTTGGGCACAAGGGTCGGCAGGCCGATCCCGAGGTTGACGTAGGCACCGTCCTCGAGCTCGGCGGCGGCCCGGGCGGCCATCTGCTCACGGGTGAGGGGCATGTCAGGCCTCCGGCCGCACGGTGCGGCGCTCGATGCGCTTGGTCGCGGCCTGCTCCGGGCTGAGCGGCAGGACGCGCTGGACGTAGATGCCGGGGAGATGGACGGCATCCGGGTCGAGCTCGCCGGGCTCGACGAGCTCCTCGACCTCGGCCACGGTGACCCGGCCGGCCATGGCGCACAGCGGGTTGAAGTTGCGGGTCGACTTGTTGAAGACGAGGTTGCCGTGCCGGTCGCCCCGCCAGGCCCGGACGAGGGCGAAGTCGGTGACGATGGCCTGCTCCATGACGTACTCGCGCGGCTCTCCGGTCAGGTCGAACAACCGGGTCTCCTTGGCGGGCGAGGCAACGGCGATGGAGCCGTCCGCGGCATACCGCCAGGGGAGCCCGCCCTCGGCGACCTGGGTGCCGACCCCCGTCTGGGTGTAGAAGGCGGGTACGCCGGCGCCGCCGGCTCGCAGCCGCTCGGCCAGCGTGCCCTGGGGGGTCAGCTCGACCTCGAGCTCGCCCTCGAGGTACTGCCGGGCGAACTCCTTGTTCTCACCGACGTAGGAGCTGACCATCCGGCGGATCTGCCTGGCCTGGAGGAGGATGCCGAGCCCCCAGTCGTCGACACCACAGTTGTTCGAGACGACCTCGAGGTCGGTGACGCCGCGCTCGTGCAGCTCGGCGATGAGCACGGAGGGGATCCCGCAGAGGCCGAAGCCCCCGACGGCGAGGGAGGCGCCGTGCTCGATGCCCGATACGGCCTCGGCTGCGCTGGTGACGACTTTGTCCATGTCGGCACTGTAACCGTCTCGTCCCGGGTCATCCGTTCGGGTGGTCTTCGCCACGTCCCGTGCGGCCGGAGAGGAGTTACGCCGGTGTAGTTCGACCGAACCGGTTGCAGCCCCCCGGGGGGCGCGGGATAAATGAGCGGCTGATGTGACCAGATGTCATTGGTGTTGTCGGTCGAGCCGGACCCCTGCCACCCCCCGGCCGCCCGCGAAGGAGCCTCCGTGCCACTCTCCCTGCGCGCCCTCGGCGCCGTCTCCGTGCCGGCGGCGTTGCCCGCCCTGCTGCTGTCGGCCGCCCCGGCCCGGGCCGCCTCGGTCCCCCCACCGCCGACGAAGCGGCTCCCGACCGCACTCGACGTTGCGCCGCCCTACCAGGCCGGGACCCGCTGCCTCACCAAGGCGCTCCCCGGGCCGGTCGACTTCGCCAGGCTGCTCAACGCCCACTACGGCACCCACGTCTACGGCATCCTGCGGCCCTGCGCCGCCGAGCACGGCGAGGGACGCGCGCTGGACTGGATGGTCAACGCCAACACCAAGAGCGGCCTCGCGCTCGGCAACGCCATCACCTCGTGGCTCACCGCGAAGGACGCGCAGGGCCAGCCGGGGGCGATGGCTCGGCGGTTCGGCATCAACTACATCATCTGGAACCGGCACATGTGGCGGTCCTACGACCCGGGTCGCGGCTGGGCGCCCTACACGGGGTCGAGCCCGCACACCGACCACATCCACATCTCGTTCACCTGGGACGGCGCGTACGAGCAGACGAGCTGGTGGACCGGCAAGGCGCTCCTCCAGATCAAGTACACCGGCCCGATCGGCGACCCCTCCTCGCCGGTCGTCACCGATTCGCCGGCCATCACGAACACCGGCTACCCGCACCTCGTCCGGGGCGCCACCGGCGCCTTCGTCACGCTCGCCCAGAAGGTCGTCGGCACGGCGGCCGACGGGGACTTCGGCCCGGCGACCCAGGCAGCGATCCGGACCTGGCAGACCGGGCATGCCCTCACGGCCACCGGCGAGCTCGACTACGACACCTGGCTCACCATGGTCCGGCTCGGCCTCGTCCCGTCGCGGGCGAGCAGCAGCCCCCTCTACCCCTACCGCGGCACGACGCTGACGCTGGGCTCCTCCGGTGCCGCCGTCAAGGCGCTGCAGTCGGCCCTCGGCGGGTTGACCGCCGACGGCCAGTTCGGGCCGCTCACCCAGGGACGGGTCAAGGCCTACCAGGAGGCGAACCGGCTCCCGGTCACCGGCGTCGTCGCCGCCGAGGTGTGGAACGCACTCATGGGGGCCGCCGCGCCGGCCGACCCGACCCCGACCGACCCGACCCCGACGGACCCGACGCCGACGGACCCGACCCCGACCGACCCGACGCCCCCCCCGCACCGGAAGGTGACGTCGTCGGCGCCGGCGAGTGCCGTGCTCCAGCCGCCGATGACGACGGAGTTCGCGAGCGCCAAGTCCGTCGTCCTCAAACGCGGCAACAGCGGCAAGGCCGTCCGGGTCCTCGAGGCGGGGCTGGGCGTGCGGACCCGGGACGGCGTCTTCGACGCCGACACCGAGAATGCCGTGCGCGCGTTCCAGAAGTCGGCGCACCTGCCGGTGACCGGCATCGTCAACCGGGCGACGTGGGACGCGCTGGAGCGTCGGGCCCACCCGCTCGTCGACTACTGGAAGACGGTCCTGCGCCCCGGCGCGACCGGGCCGGCCGTCGTCGCGGCGCAGAAGGCGCTCGGCGTCACCGCCGACGGCGTCTACGGCCCGAGCACCGTGGCCGCGGTCAAGGAGTTCCAGGGCCGCCACAACCTGGCCCGGACCGGCTACGTCGCCATCCTCACCTGGCGGGCCCTCGACGCCGCCCAGACGAGCATCAAGGTCGAGGTCGGCGCGGCGCCCCGCGTGACGGCGAGCCTCGCCGCCCCACCGGTCAGCGCGACGCCGTGACCCGCTCGGACTCCAGCCGGGCCGCCAGCTGAGCCGCGTCGGGGGTCGCCCCCCGGCTGTGGACCAGTGACCCGTCCGCCGCCCAGGCGGCCAGGGCCAGCCCGACGAGCCGGAGCGGGTCGTCCGTGACCGTGTGCAGCCGGGCTCCAGGGGCGACCGGCTCGGCCGGCGCGAGCCGGGAGGCCAGGGCGGCGTATGCCGTCCCCTCCTCGTCGGCGACCAGCGCCGGGTTCTCGTCGGCCGCCCGGGCCCACGGGTCGAAGCGGTCGGCATAGGTCGAGAGGTCGCGTGCCTCGTCCATCGCGCCGGCCGGCACCCGGCCGGGGGCGCACCGGGCGAGCGCAGCGAGCGTGACGAGCACGCCCTCGCCGCCGGCCTCCTCGAGGACCGCCGGGTCGTCGGACACGACGAGGTCGGCGGCCGCGGGTGGCCGACCCACGACGACGCAGCCCCCGACCGACCACGTCGCAAGCATCCAGACGAGGGCTCGCCAGTGGGCGGGCAGGACGAGCGCCACGGTCGAGCCCGGCCCGATGCCGTGCTCCTCCTGGAGGGCGTTGGCGGCCTTGGCCACCCAGGTTGCCAGCACCCGCGCCGACAGCTCGACCCGTTCGCCCCGGGTCGGACCGTCGGTGTCGTCGTACGTCGTGATCCGTGGCGCCGTCGGGTCGGTCGCCCGCGCGGCAGCGAGGACCTCCGGCGGGCGGGGGAGGGATGTCACGGACGCTCGAAGGCGGAGTGGGCGCGGCGCTGGACCGCGGCGAACGTCGCGGGGTCGGCGGCGACCACGAGCCCCGGCCTCGTCGACCGCGGGACGTAGCTGCTCCCATCCGGGTGGCCCACCCGGCCGCCGGCCTCGGCCACCATGAGGGCCCCGGGGGCGTGGTCCCACGCCTTCGAGCGGCTGTAGACGAGGTAGTCGGCCTCGCCCTCGATGAGCTTGGGGTAGTCGACGCCGCAGCAGACCCAGGTCAGCCGCATCGGGGCCAGGCCCTCGAGGGCATGGCCGCGAAGCGTCCACATCGACGTGGCGCCCACGGGGGCGACACCGTCGGGGACCGGCGAGCGGTGCATCCGCTCGCCGTTGCGGTAGACGCCGGCCCCGCGCTCGGCGACCCAGGCCACCCGGTGCTCGGGCTGCCAGATCCAGCCCCGGACGGTCTCGCCGTCGATCGACTCCGACACCATGACCGCGTGGTCCGGCGACCCGTGGACGAAGTTCTTCGTCCCGTCGATCGGATCGACGGTGAACGCGTGGTCGGCCGCGACATAGCGGTCGAGGAGCGTGTGGTCCTCGGCGAAGGTCTCCTCGCCGAGGACGACGGCGTCGGGGTAGGCCGCGAGGAGGGCGTCGATGAGCAGGACCTCGGCCTCGCGATCGGCGACGGTGACCAGGTCGCCCGGGTTCTTCTCGATGACCTCGGCCTCGGCCAGCGACCGGAAGCGGGGGCTGATGACGCGCGCGGCGACGTCCTGGATGAGCTCGAGTACTGCCTCGGTGTCCAGGCCTTCCACGGGACAAACGTGTCACACCCGGGACGGACCGACCAACTCGGCCCTCCGCGGTGCTCGCCGCGTGGACGAGCCGGCGGCCCTCCCGCCTAGGGTGGCGACATGACGAGCGCCCCGCCCGCGACCCGTACCGTGCGGTTCGCGCAGGAGCGCGCGGTCGGTGCGATCCTCGCCGCCCAGCGGCACGGCGGCGCCGACCCCGCCTTCCGGCTCGACCCCGGCGGGACCATCCACCGGTGGTGGCTCGGCTGGCGCACCCCGGACGGTCCGGCGACCCTGCGGATCGATGCGGCGCCGGTCGCGGCCCAGGTGCTCGCCCGGTCGTGGGGTCCGGGGGCGGCGTGGGCGCTGTCCCGGGTCCCGGAGCTGCTCGGCGAGGGCGACGACCCGGCCGGGTTCGTCCCGCGGCACCCGGTCCTGGTCGAGGCCGCGCGCCGGATGCCCGGCTTGCGGGTTCCGCGATCCGGCCTCGTCGTCCAGACCCTCGTCCCGATCGTCATCGAGCAGAAGGTGACCGGCCGCGAGGCGTTCGCGGCATACCGGCTCCTCGTCCGTCGGTTCGGGCAGCCGGCTCCCGGGCCGGGGGCAGAGCGCGGGCTGCGGGTGCCGCCCACCCCTGCCGAGTGGGCGGCCGTGCCGTCCTGGGAGTGGCTGCGGGCCGGGGTCGACGGCGGCCGGTCCCGTCCGGCGGTGACCGCCGCCGGGTATGCCAGCCGGCTCGAGGAGTGCCTCGCGCTGGAGCCGGACGCGGCACGGGGCCGGATGGAGGCACTGCCGGGCATCGGCCCGTGGACGAGCGCTGAGGTGGCGCAACGGGCGCTCGGGGACGCGGACGCGGTCAGCGTGGGCGACTACCACGTCGCGAAGGACATCGGCTGGGCGCTCGTCGGGGAGCCGGTCGACGACGACGGGATGCTCGAGCTGCTCCGCCCGTACCAGGGCCACCGGTTCCGGGTGCAGCGGCTGCTCGAGCTGGCCGGGATCCAGCGGCCCCGGCGCGGGCCGCGGATGGCGCCGCGCTCGCACCTGCCCGTCCGGCGCTGACGATGCCCTCAGCCGTCCTCGAGAACGACCCGCCAGGCGTCGCCGGGGCCCGGTGCCGCGCTCGCGCGCAGTGCCTCGGCGGCGGCGGCCACCTCGAGCCGGGCCACGAGCCGGCCCAGTGCGACCGGGTCGGCGGCGGACACCTCGACGGTCACGGTCGCCTCGTCCCCGGCCTCGAGGTCGGCGCCTCCGTCCGGGACGGTGTGCAGGGCGAGGGCCACGGCGCGGCCCGCCCGGTCCCGCAACGGCTCCGGCTCCGTGGAGCGCACGCCGACCGACTCGCTTTGTGGTGACCCCGGCGGCGCACCGAGCGCCGCCCGCACGGCCTCGACGTGACCGAGGGCGAACCAGTCGCCGGGCCCCACCCGCACGAGGGACGCCGACCCGGGTGCCGCGGGGGAGAGCCACGCCTGGGGGAGTCCCCGGACGACGGCGACCGGCACGGCGCTCGTCTTGCCCTTGACCAGATCGGCCGCGGCAGCGACCTCGTCGGCGACCGCCCGGGTGGTCACCTCGAGCGGCCGGCCGTCGGCGTCCACGCCGCCCCGGAGGTCCTCGGCGGGCGCGAGCCCGGCGCTGCCGAGGGCGAAGTCGACCTGGCCGACCCGCCAGGGACGCCCGGCCGTGTCGGTGACGACGACCCCGAGGGCGGCATCGGGGAGCAGGCCCGTCCGCCGCAGGAGGTCGGCGCGCAGCGCGGCCGCGACGGCGTCGGGGGCCGCGGGCAGGACGAGCAGACCACCGTCGGGGCCGGTGTTCGAGGCGTCGACGCCGGCGGCGGCCAGGACGGGTCCGGCGACGGCCTCGACGACCCGGGTCATCCGCCCGCCGGAGACGCGCTCGGCCACGACGCGTCGGGTCTGCTCGCGCACGACCCGGTCCCGGTCGAGACGAGCGTCGGGCCCGGATGGGGCGAGAAGGCCCTGGGACTTGGAGACGACCTTGCTCGACACGACGACGACATCGCCGGGGCACAGCCGGTCCCCCTGCGCCCGCAGTGCGGTGAGGACGAGGTCGGCGACATCGTCCCCGCGGCGGACCTCCGGCAGTCCGAGGACGGGCAGGAGCCGGACTTCAGCGGGCGCCGGCACGCTCGCCGCGTAGGTCGAGGGCGAGGCCGAGGGCCGCCCCGGCGATGTCGGCCGCGGCGTCGACATCGGTCATGAGCAGGTCGCGGGGATGAACGGTGACTCGGGCCCGCGGCAGGAGGACGTCGGCGTCGGCGGGGTCCACGAGCCATCCGTCGAGCAGGTCCTCGTAGAGCCGGGCGACCGCCGCGCTCGTCGAGGGGACTCCGATGGCGGAGAGGCAGGCGTCGGCGTGGCCGCGAACCGGCCGGCCGGAGATGAGGGGGGAGACTCCGACGACCGGGGCGGGCGTCCCGCGGAGGGCGTCGCGCACGCCGGGCACGCCGAGGATGACGCCGATCGAGACGACGGGGTTGCTCGGCGGGAGGAGGATGACGTCGGCGGTGCGGATCGCCTCCAGCACGCCCGGCGCCGCCTGGGCACGGTCGATCCCCACCGCGGCGAACCGGCGCGCGGGGACGGCGGCGCGCAGCCGGACCCACCATTCCTGGAAGTGGACGGCGCGGGTCTCCCCGTCCTCCTCGATGACGACGTGCGTCTCCACCGGCTGGTCGCTCATCGGCAGGAGGGTGATCCCCCGCTCGGGCAGGCCCCAGCGGGCGGCCAGCCGCGCGGTGACCTCGCTCGGGGTGAGGCCGAGCCCGAGCCACTGGGAGCGGGCGACGTGGGTGCCCAGGTCGAGGTCGCCGAGGGTGAACCACTGCGGCTGCGCCCCGTATGCCGCGAGCTCGGCCTGGACCCGCGTCGTCTCCTCCGCCCGGCCCCAGCCCCGGGCGTCGTCGACGCCGCCACCGAGGGTGTAGAGGAGGGTGTCGATGTCCGGGCAGACCCGCAGGCCGAAGAGGGTGATGTCGTCGCCGGTGTTGCCGATGACGGTCAGCTCGGCATCGGCGAGCGCGGGGGTCGTGTCGAGGTGGTGCCGGAGGCCGCGCAGGAAGCGGGCGCCTCCGACGCCGCCGGCGAGTGCGGTGATGCGCATGGGGTCAGTCTGTCAGCCGCCGGCGACGCGCCGGCCCCCGAGGCGTCCGGCCCGGCACTGGCCGTCCTCGGTCGGGGGTGCTCCGGCCGCGCCCGCCATCGTCCGAACGGGCCAATATCAGATGACGGCTTGACGAATGGACTATGACACGCGTGTAATTTCACCCATGTGTTCCGCGGCCTCACGGTCGAGCGGCGGGGCCAGGGTCGAGGTCAGGAGGGACCGGTGCACGAGCTGACGGTAGTCGACGTCATGGTCACAGACGAGGAGGGCGCGCTCTCCTGGCAGGAGCGGTCTCTCTGCGCGCAGACGGATCCGGAGGCGTTCTTCCCCGAGAAGGGCGGCTCCACCCGCGAGGCGAAGAAGGTCTGTGTGGGCTGCGAGGTGCGCGCCGAGTGCCTCGAGTACGCCCTGTCCAACGACGAGCGGTTCGGCATCTGGGGTGGGCTGTCGGAGCGGGAGCGACGCAAGCTGAAGAAGCGCGCGGTCTGACGCGCGTGCCCCGCCGCACCTCCTCATGACGCTGACCCCCTCACGCCCCGCCGCCGCCATGCCCTCCCGGCCGGCCGGCCCGCTCGTCCGCGTCGACGCCGTCGTCGTGGCCGAGGAGGCCGGAGCCGCGCTGACCGACCTCCTCGATGCCGTTCGGGGGCAGAGCCGGCGCCCCGATCGGGTGCTCGTCCTCGACCGCACCGGCGAGGCCGACCTCGGCGCCGCCCTCGAACGGTGGCGCGGGGGTGAGGACGCGACACTGGTCCCGGTCCTCGTCCACGGCCGGCGCAACTGGAGCCAACGGGCCGACCTCTTCCGCACCGTCCTGGACGGCCTCGACGACGCCCCGGCGTCGCCCGTCCGAGCGAGCGAGGACCCGACGGCCGGCGGCGCCGAGGAGGACCAGGCACCCTCCCCGCCCGAGCCCGCCGCGACCGATCTGCTCTGGGTGCTCCCGACCGGGACCCTCCCCGAGCCGGCCGCGCTCGAGCGGCTCACCGCGGCTTGGCGCCGCTCCCCCTCCGTCGGCATCGTCGGACCGAAGCACCTCGACGCCGAGGACCCCACCCTGCTGCGCAGCCTCGGCATCTTCGCCACCAGGACCGGCCGGCCCGTCGCCCGGCCCGAGCCCGGCGAGCCGGACCAGGGCCAGTACGACCGGCGCACCGACGTCCTCGGCGTCCCGCTGGCCGGCGCCCTCATCGAACGCGAGCTCGTCACCGGTCTCGGCGGATGGGAGAACCGGTTCCGGGTCCCCGGTGCCGACCTCGACTTCTCGTGGCGCTCGCACGCCCGCGGCCGGCGCGTCGTCGTGGCCCCCGGTGCGCGGGTGCGCTCGAGCGGCGACGCGGGACGGGCCGTCCCCTCGTCGGCGGCCGAGCGGCGCGGCGTCCGGCGGGTCGCGCTGACCCGCTGCGCCTGGTGGACCGCCCCGTTCCTCGCCCTCTGGGTGGGGCTGAGCGGCCTCGCGGCCGGGGTCGTCCTCGCGCTCCTCAAGCGCCCCGGACCGGCACTGCGCGAGCTGGGGGACGTGGGGGCAGTCGAGCCGGTGCGGCCGCTCCTCGCCCGGCTGCACACCCGCGGCGCCCGGTCGGTCCGCCGCCGTGACCTCGCCTCCCTCTTCGTGCCGGGTACCACCATCGGCCGCCAGGTCGTCGACGGACTCCACGACGCCGTCGTCCTGCCCGGGCGGGAGTCCGAGCGCACCGACGTCGAGATCCAGCCGCGCTCGAGCGTCGGTCACGTGCTGCGCCAACCCGTCGTCCTCGCCGTGCTCCTCGTCCTCGCCGGCCTTGCGGCGGCGGGCCGCAGCCTCGGCGTCGGCCTGCTCAGGGGGATCGGCGGTGGTTTCGCCGGCGGCGAGGTCGTCGGCGGCCGGATCACGGCCGGTGCCCTCTGGCACGGCTACCTCGACGCCTGGCACGGCGGCGGGCTCGGCGGCACCGCACCGGTCAGCCCGTCGCTCGCCGTCCTCGCCGTCCCGGCCTGGGTGCTCCAGCACCTCCCGCTCGCCACGGTGTCCTCGCCCGGTGGCGCGACGGCCGCCCTCGTGCTCGTCCTCGCGCCACCCGTGGCCGCGGTGTCCGCCTATCTCGGGCTGCGGGTCGTCACGGCCCAGCCGTGGCTGCGTGGCGCCGGTGCCGTGGCATGGGCCGCCACCGGCGCCGCCACGGCCACCGTCGCCCAGGGCCGACTGGGCGCAGCGGTCGCGCTCGTCCTCCTCCCGCCGGCGGCCGCCGGCCTCGTGCGGCTCTCCCGGCCGGACGGTGGCGCGACGGCCGCCTTCGCCACGGCGCTCGTCGCGACCCTGCTCGGCGCCTTCGCCCCGGCACTGCTCGTCCTGGTCCTGCTGGTCGCGCTCGCCTCCCTCATCGGCCGCGGCCGCGCCCGAGCCCTGCCGGTCCTGCTCATCCCGCCCGTCCTCCTCGGCCCGTGGGTCCTCGACACCGCCCGGGACCCCCGCCTGCTCCTCACCGGCCCCGGCCTGTCCCAATGGGGCGGGGCAGCGCCGGACGGGTGGCACCTCGCGCTCCTGCACACCGGTGGCGCCGGCTCGCTTCCCTGGTGGGCAGGCGTTCCCCTGGCGGCCGTCGGCGTGCTGGGACTGGTCCGGGCTCGCAGCCACGTCGGCGCCTGGGCGCTCGCCGCCGTCGGTGTCCTCTCGCTCGCCGCGGCGCTCGCCGCCCCGCGGGTCCGCCTCGACACCGTGCCGGCCGGCCTGCCGCGCGCCGGCGCCGATGTCACCCCGTGGGCCGGCACCTTCCTCCTTCCCCTCGCCCTCGTCCTCGTCGCCGCCGGCGTCTACGGGGTCGCCGAGGCGCCGCTGCGCCGCTCGACCGGCGGCTGGGCGGCGCTCGCCCGCTGGCCCGTCGTCGCCGGCCTCGTCCTCGCCGGCGTCGGCGGCCTCGCGGTCGCCGGCTGGGCCACCCTCGGCACCTCGCTCCACGCCTGGAGCGACCCACGCCTCGAGGCCGGGATCGACCAGTCCACGAGTGACCCGGCCGGCCGCACGGTCTTCGTCACCGTCGGTGCCGACGGCGCGGCATACCGGATCGTCGGCCGGGAGACCGACGGCCCGGTGCGCGTCCTCCCGGCCGTCGGCGCCGCAGAGGACCAGGTGGCGCCGGCCGTCTCCGGCATTCTCGACGGCAGCCCCGGCTCCTGGGACGCCGAGCTCGCCGACCACGCGATCGGGCTGATCGGGGTCCATGACGGCGCATCGGCCGACGTCCTTCGCCGACTCGACTCGACGGACGGACTCACCCGGCTCGGACAGCGCGGCGGCTGGACCTACTGGCGGGTCCGCGCCGCCGGTTCAGGCGAGCGCCGTCCCGCCACTCCGCCCCGGCTGCGCCTGAACGACGCCGACCGTTCGGTGATGGTCCCCACCCACGGACAGAACGCCGCGACGAGTGCTCGGATCACGGCGGCTCCGGGGACGACCCTCGTCGTCGCCGAGCCACGCGGCTGGGAACGGCACGCGAGCGTCTCCGTCGCCGGCCGGGTCCTCGCCGTCGAGGACGGCGACGGGCTGCCGTCGTACGCCGTGCCGGAGGGCACCGGCCGGCTCGTCATCGATGTCGACTCCGGTCCGACGTGGTGGCGGATCGCCCAGGTCGGGCTCCTCGTCGCGCTCGTCTTCCTCGCCATCCCGTTCGGACGTCGCGAGAGCAGGAGGCGCCGATGAGCCTGCCGATCCACGGAGCCCTCCGGTCCCTCGTCGCCGCCGGATGCGCGGCCGGTCTCGTCTACGCGACGACCGTCGTCTCGGCCGGCGCCGACCTCGGCCCGGCAGCGACGGCCGTGACCGGCCCGGGGACGAGCGACGAGGCGGCGCGTGATGTCACCCTCTCCTGTCCGGGGCCGGAGCTGAGTGGTGTCGCCGGCGTCAGCGACATTTCCGTGACCGGCACCGTGAGCGCCGCAGCCGCCCCCACGCAGGCCCTCTCCGGGCTCGTGCTGCCGACCGGCGACGGCAGGCTCGTGGTCGGGGCACCATCCGGATCGGGTGACCGGCCGAGCGGCACCCCGCCGACGCGCGGCACGACGGTGAGCGAGCCGTTGCCCGGTTCGGCGACTCCGGTCCAGGTCCGGGCCTCCGGCCCACTCGCGGCCGGGGTGGCGGGGGAACAGGAGTGGTCGGCCGACACCAAGGAGCTGCGCGGCCTCGTCACGACCCCGTGCACGTCCGCCCGCGCGGACAGCTGGTTGCTCGGTGGCGGGGGGAGCCCGGGACGGCAGGAGCGGCTCGTCCTCGTCAACCCCGGCGCGAACGAGGTCGTCGTCGGCCTCTCGCTCCACGGCCGCACCGGGCCCATCGCCTCCCCGACCGGCACGGGCATCACCGTGCCCGCGCACGGTCGCGCCGTCGTCCTCCTCGACGCGCTCGCCGGCACCGAGGAGATGCCGGCCGTCCATGTCCAGGCATCGGGTGGGACCGTCGCCGCCTTCCTCGACGACGTCTGGCTCGACGGCTCGGTGCCCGCTGGTGCCGACACGACGCCTCGAGCGGCGGCTCCGTCGACGACCCAGGTCATCCCGGCGACGGCGCTCGCCGGCTCCGGCGTCCTCCGGGTCGTCGTCCCGGGCCGGCGCGAGGCCGTCGTCCGCGTCCGGCTCATCGGCGCCGACGGCGGCCTGCCGCTGCCGGGCGGCGGCGACGGGGTCACCCGCGTCGGAGGTGGTGCGGTGGCCGAGCTCAGCCTCGCCAAGGTGCCCGAGGGCACGTATGCCGTCGAGGTGACCGCCGATGTCCCGGTGGTCGCCGCGGCCTTCACCCAGCGCCGTGCCGGCTCGGACCCGGGGGACTTCGCCTGGACACCGTCGACGTCGGCGATCTCCGGCACGGCCGGCGCGGCCCTCGCCCCGGTGGCCGGCGCGTCGACGACGCGCACCCTCACCCTCGTCGCCACGGACGGGCCGGTGACGGCGGACGTCGTCACCACCGGGGCCGGGACGCCGAGGACGAAGCAGGTCGACGTCCCCGAGGACACCGTCGTCTCGGTCCCCCTGGGCGGCGCGGACGCCGTGTGGGTGACCGGTGCCGCGGGCGACGGACAGCTGCGTGGTGCGGTGACGTCGACGATCGGCACCGGAGCCGAGCAGCTCATCTCGAGCATCCCTCTCCTGGATGCCGTCCTCACCGCGCGGGTCAGCCGGGCGTTCCCCGTGCCCTGACCGGGCCTGGCCCGAGCCTGCGGCTCATGCCTCGTCCCCGGGGTCCACCTCCGAGGGCGGAACGCCGAGCAGTGCGGCCACCTGCTCGACGATCACCCCGTGGATGAGGTCGGCGAGGTCGCGCTCGTCGTGAGCCCGGGCCTCGATCGGCCGCCGGTGGACGACGACCCGGTACGGCGAGCGGCCGTGCGCCGCGATGAGCCGGCCGAGCGCGGGCTCCTGCTCCTCCCATGGCGCGGGGTCGCTCGGCGGCACCTCCTCGACGGCGAACTCGGTCGCGGCATACCGCTGGCCGAGGACCGGACGGACCCGGTCGGCGGCGTCGAGGACGAGGTCGTCGAACCGCTCGGCCCGGGTGAGCATCGCCGGCACCGCAGGCCACGCCAGCGGCCCGCGCAGGCCCCGGCCGCGGCGGTCTCGGGTGCTCCGGGCGGTCACGTCCGGCATGCTACGGCGTGCCGGGGCCGGCCGGCGCCGGGACTGGCCTAGAGTCCGCAGGGTGAGCCTGTCGCGCAGATGCACCAAGACGTCCTGTCAGCAGCCGGCCGTCGCGACCCTCACCTACGTCTACTCGGACCGGGCCGCCGTTCTGGGCCCGCTGGCGACCTATGCCGAGCCGCACACCTATGACCTCTGCGCCGCGCACGCGTCGCGGCTCACCGCCCCGCGCGGCTGGGACGTCGTGCGGCTGGCCGGTGACTACTCCGAGCCGGCGCCCAGCCACGACGACCTGCTCGCCCTGGCCGACGCCGTCCGCGAGGCGGCCCGGCCCGCGGCACCGCCAACCGCCCCGACCGGCATGCCCGGCCCGGGACGGCCGCCCGGCGCCGACGGCGAGGTCGCCCGGCGCGGCCACCTCCGGGTGCTGCGTGGGGCGGGGGAACACGGCTGAGCGACCGTCGACGCCGCTGGCGTAGGGTCTGAGCCATGACAGGCACCATCGAGCCCTGGCTGCGCGAGATCCTCCGTTGCCCGCAGTGCCACGCCGAGCTCCGCGACGCCGACGGCGCGGACGGACCCGAGCTCGTCTGCACCGGCGCCGAGTGCGGGCTCGCCTACCGCGTCGACGACGGCGTCCCGGTGCTGCTCGTCGACGAGGCCCGTCGCCCGGGCTGAGCCCGCGATGATCGACGAGGCCCGTCTCGAGGACGCGGACGGCATCGAGGCGGCCGACGCGCGGGGCACCCTGCGCGCCCTCGCCGGGGCCGGCGCCCAGGTCCGCCGCGCGATGATCGCCGCCGACGAGGCGCACATCGAGCGGATCTGCGACGGCGAGCGCCCTCGGTCGGTCGTCGTCGCCTCGCTCGGCGGCTCCGCCGTCGTCGCCGACATCCTCGATGTCCTCGCCGAGCCGGGCTCGCCGGTCCCGGTGACGACCCGCCGGAACGTGCCGCTGCCCGGCTGGGTCGGCCCCCTCGACCTCGTCGTCGCCGTCTCCCAGTCCGGGCACGCCCCGGGACCGCTCGCGCTCGCCGCGGAGGCGGCTCGCCGGGGCGCCTGTCTGCTGACCGTCGGCGCGGCCGACAGCCCGCTCGCCGAGGTGTGCGCCCGAGGGCGCGGGGTCCATGTCCCCGTCGAGCGGCCGGCCCCGTCGTCGCGGACGGCGTTGTGGTCCCTGCTCACCCCGGTCCTCTTGGGCGCCGACCGGCTCGGGCTGGCACCGGTGCCCGCGGCGGTCCTCGAGCGGCTCGCCGACGTCCTCGACGAGCGCGCCGAGGAGTGCCGCCCGTCCTCGGAGTCGTTCGTCAACCCCGCCAAGACGCTCGCCCTCGACCTCGCGCCCACCGTGCCCGTCGTCCTCGGGGAGGGTCCGCTCACCGGGGTGGCGGCCGGGCGCGCCGCGGCGATGCTCGCCCGGACGGCCCGGTTCCCGACGACCCACGGCTTCCTGCCGGATGCGGCGGCCCAGGTCGTCGCATGCTTCGACGGGCCGTTCGCCGCAGCGGCCGACGGGGGCGCCGGCGACATCTTCGCCGACCCCTACCTCGACGGACCGGTGGCCACCCGGCTCGGGCTGCTCCTGCTCCGCGAGAGCCTGTCGGCGTCGCCCACGCGGGAGGCGGCCGAGGCGGCAACGCTGGCCGACGCGGTCGCTGCGTCGGCCCGGGAGGCCGGCGTCACCGTGTGGGAGGTGACCGCCCCCGACGAGCCCGACGCCGTCGTCCGGCTTGCGTCGCTCATCGCCCTCACCGACTACGCGGCCACCTATCTCGCCATCGGCCTCGGCCTCGACCCGTCCGTGTCGCCGCACGTGTCGGACCTGCGCGACCGCACCCGCTGAGCAGACGACCTCGTCACGCCGGGCCGATCTCGGCTCGTTCCGGTCCGTTCGCCGGGGGCCGCCGCGGCCTACCTCTTGACCAGATCGACGACCTCGGCCCCCGGGAGGGCCGCCAGCGCGGTGCCGGTCAGCAGGACCTTGCTGCCTCGGCGCCCGCTGCCGATGACGACCTCGCCGGCCGCGACGACGGCGGAGTCGACGAGGACCGGCCACCCCTCCGGCAGGCCGAGCGGGGTGATCCCGCCGAACTCCATCCCGGTGCGACCGACGGCCTCGTCGTGGGGTGCGAAGCTGATCTTGCGGACCCCGAGGTGCCGGCGAACGACGCCGTTGACGTCGGCGCGGTCGGTCGCGAGGACCATGACCGCGGCATACGTCGCGGTCTCACCCCGGCGGCCGGCGACGACGACGCAGTTGGCGGACCGGTCCTGGGCCACGTCGTAGGCGGCGCAGAATGCGGCGGTGTCGGCGACGGCCGGGTCGATCGGCGCCACGAGCACCTCGCCGGGCAGGTCGAGGGCGCCCAGGGCGGCCGCGACCGGCGGGGCCAGCAGGTCCGGGCGGGCGAGGGCCGCGCACCAGTCGAGGGTTCCACGAGCGGACGGCATACGGGACAACCTAACCCGGGCGCCCCAGCGAGGTTGGCGCGGGTGCGCCGCCATCTTCACTAGGCTCGGCGCCATGTCTGCCGAAGGTGGGAACAAGGCCGTCATCGCGGCGCTGCTCGCGAACCTCGGGATCGCCGTGACGAAGTTCGTCGCGTTCGCCCTCACCGGGTTCTCCTCGATGCTGGCCGAGGCGATCCACTCGGTGGCCGACTCCCTCAACCAGCTGCTCCTCCTCATCGGTGGCAAGCGGGCGCAGCGCGCGGCGACCCCGGAACACCCCTTCGGCTTCGGCCGGGAGCGTTACGTCTACGCGTTCGTCGTCTCGATCGTCCTGTTCAGCCTCGGTGGTCTCTTCGCCCTCTACGAGGCGTACCACAAGTGGCACGAGGCCCACGCCGGGAACACCGAGGACCCGTTCGCCTCGCGATGGTGGTGGATGCCGATCGCCGTCCTCGTCATCTCGATCGGCCTGGAGGGCATGTCGTTGCGGACCGCCTTCCTCGAGGGGCGCCAGGCCAAGGGACGGCGGGGCTGGGTCGGCTTCATCCGCAGCGCCAAGGCTCCGGAGCTGCCGGTCATCCTCCTCGAGGACTTCGCGGCCATCATCGGCCTCACCTTCGCCCTCGTCGGCGTCGGGCTGACCCTCCTGACCGGCCAGGCCTACTGGGACGCCGTCGGCACCGGCCTCATCGGCGCCCTCCTGGTCGCCGTCGCCGTCGTCCTCGCCGTCGAGATGAAGTCCCTGCTGGTCGGGGAGTCCGCGAGCCCCGCCCACCAGCGGGCCATCGCCGCGGCCCTCGTCGAGCCCGAAGCCGTCGACCGGGTCATCCACCTCAAGACCCTCCACCTCGGCCCGGAGGAGCTGCTCGTCGCGGCGAAGATCGCCGTCGGTGCCGCCGACGCCGCCGCCGACGTCGCGGCGGCGATCAACGAGGCCGAGCGCCGGGCCCGGGCGGCCGTCGAGGACCTCACCCTCGTGCTCTACCTCGAGCCGGACATCGACCGGGAGCCGGCGCGGTCCGGCGGCCCGGAAGGCTCGACCGGTCCGGGCCAGGACGGTCCCGTCGGCTAGACTCGACGTTCGCCGGCGTGGGTGATAACCCCGCACAAGGCCCAGATGGGCGTCGCCGGGCTCCGACTTCAGCCCAACCACACCCCCATGGGAGTGACGCATGTCCGTTGACTTCAAGGTCGCCGACCTTGCGCTGGCCGAGTCCGGCCGGCACCAGATCCGACTCGCCGAGCACGAGATGCCCGGCCTGATGGCGCTGCGCGCCGAGTACGGCCCCGAGCAGCCCCTCAAGGGAGCCCGCATCGCCGGCTCCCTCCACATGACGGTCCAGACCGCCGTGCTCATCGAGACCCTCGTGGCACTCGGGGCGCAGGTCCGCTGGGCCTCCTGCAACATCTACTCCACCCAGGACGAGGCGGCCGCCGCCGTCGCCGTCGGCCCGGCCGGCACCCCCGAGGACCCCCAGGGCGTCCCCGTCTTCGCCTGGAAGGGCGAGACGCTCGAGGAGTACTGGTGGTGCACCAACCAGATCCTCACCTGGCCGGGCGACGGGCCGAACATGATCCTCGACGACGGCGGCGACGCGACGATGCTCGTGCACAAGGGGCGGGAGTGGGAGGCCGCCGGCCAGGTGCCGCCCACGACGGAGGAAGACTCCGAGGAGTTCCGCGTCTTCAAGGCGCTGGTGCGGGCCACCCTCGCCGCGGACCCGCAGAAGTTCACGACCGTCGCCGCCGGGATCAAGGGCGTCACCGAGGAGACGACGACCGGCGTCCACCGCCTGTACCAGCTGGCCGAGGCCGGTGACCTGCTCTTCCCGGCCATCAACGTCAACGACTCGGTGACCAAGAGCAAGTTCGACAACAAGTACGGCTGTCGGCACAGCCTCGTCGACGGCCTCAACCGGGCCACGGACGTCCTCATCGGCGGCAAGGTCGCCGTCGTCGCCGGCTACGGCGACGTCGGCAAGGGCTGCGCCGAGAGCCTCGCGGGCCAGGGCGCCCGGGTCATCGTCACCGAGGTCGACCCCATCTGCGCGCTGCAGGCCGCGATGGAGGGCTTCCAGGTGGCGCGGATGGAGGACGTCGTCGACGAGGCGGACATCTTCATCACCGCGACCGGCTGCCTCAACGTCATCACGGCCGAGCAGATGGCCCGGATGAAGAACAAGGCGATCGTGGCCAACATCGGCCACTTCGACAACGAGATCGACATGGCCGGACTCGCGAAGGTCGAGGGCATCAGCAAGACCGAGATCAAGCCCCAGGTCCACGAGTGGACGTTCCCGACCGAGGGCGAGGGCGAGGGGTCCAGCATCATCGTCCTGTCCGAGGGCCGGCTGATGAACCTCGGCAACGCCACCGGCCACCCGAGCTTCGTCATGAGCAACTCGTTCTCGAACCAGACGATCGCCCAGATCGAGCTGTTCCAGAAGTCCGAGGAGTACGTCGACGAGGAGGGCAAGCCGACCGTGACGACCCTCCCGAAGCACCTCGACGAGAAGGTCGCCCGACTGCACCTCGAGGCCCTCGGCGTCGACCTCACCGAGTTGACCAAGGAGCAGGCGGAGTACCTCGGCATCGATGTCGCCGGTCCGTACAAGCCGGAGCACTACCGCTACTGACGCCGCGATGGCCGGGTGACCCCCGGCCCGGCCGCCCGCCGCCCGTCCCGCCGCCGGGGCGGGCGGCGCCGCGCGTTCGGGGCCGGTCCGGCGGGTCAAGCCCGTCGTCGCCCTCGGTGCGACGCCCATCACCCGAACGGGGGAGCGGCCCCTCACTCCATCGGGCCGAGGTGGCCGTGATCAGGTTCGCACCGCCGCGCCCCGTGGCTAGCGTTCCTCTCGGACAGAGAGGACTTTCGGCATGCCCGGTGCGTTGGACCGTCCCCGTCGACGGGCGGAGCGAGGCGCGGTCGCGGTCGAGACCGCCCTCATGTCGCTCGTGCTCGTGACGATCATGGGCGGGATCATCGACTCCTCGATGCTCTTCCGTGACAGCTTCTCCGTCTCCTCCGCCTCCCGGGCCGCCGCGCGGACCGCCGTCTCGGAGCCGATGGCCACGACCTTCGCCCGGGACGCGGCCATCCAGGCCGTCGCCGCCATGTCGGACACGGACTACTCCCGGATCACCCGGCTGTGGGTGTACAAGGCCGACTCGACGTCAGGTGGACCCTTGTCCGGATCCGGCTGCCCCACCAACTGTGTGAAGTTCACGGTCAGCGCGACGGGAGTGGTCAGCAGCGGCACCGGCTCGTGGCACAGTCGCAAGGCGTGCGCGGGGGAGACCCTCGACGCCGTGGGCGTCACGGTCCAGTACAAGCATCGCTCGACGATGGGCATGTTCTTCCGCGACAAGCTGATCACCGAAGCGGCGGTCATGCAGCTCGAGCCCATCCCGTCGACGAGAACCTGCGTGTCCTCATGATCCGGGCCACCCGCGAGCGCGGCGCCGCCGCCGTCGAAGCCGCCCTCGTCACCCCCGTCGTCCTCGCGATGATCTTCGGGATCGTCGAGTTCGGCTTCTTCTTCAAGGACTACCTGGCCGCCTCGTCGGCCATCCGGACCGGGCTTCGCCTCGCGTCAGCGAACCCTCGGTACTACGACTATGCCCAGGCGGCCGCGGACCGCATCCAGTTCTCCGGCTCGGCGCTGGACTACTCGAGCATCCAGGAGCTGTGGATCTACCGGGCCAACGAGGGCGACGACTATCCCTCGTCCTACTCCGACTTCGACAACTGCACGGTATGCACCAAGTTCAGATGGACCGGGTCGGGCTTCACACCCACCCACTCCGGCTGGCCCGCGAGCGACCAGGTCGCCTGCGTCGGAGTCGGCGGGCCGCCCGACCGCATCGGCGTCTACATCAAGTTCCGCCACGACGCGGTCACCGGTCTCGTCTTCGACCACTTCACGATCCAGGAGCACGTGGTGATGCGCCTCGAGCCCCTTCCCGCGACGAACGGATGCCACTGATGATCCGGGTTCCCCACCCCGCGAGGCTCCTCCAGGTCCGGCTCGCCGCGGCCAGGTCCCAGCGTGAGCGTGGCTACGTGGCGATCCTCGTCGGCATCCTCATTGCGACGCTGGTCGGCTTGTCCGCCTTCGCCGTCGACACCGGACACTGGTACCTCGTCGGTCTCCAGGAGCAGCGGGCCGCGGATGCCGCGGCCATGGCGGGCGTGGCGCTGCTGCCCGGCGACAGCTCGGGTGCCTATGCCCTCGCGCAGCGGTACTCGGGGAGCAACGGCTTCAAGAACGGCGTCGAGCGGACCAGCGTGACGGCGGGCCTGGACGGTGCCCCGACCCGGCTGCGGGTGACGGTGAGCCGGGATGTCGACAACATCTTCGGACCGCTGCTGGGCATCGACACCACGACGGTGACGAAGACGGCCGTTGCCGACTACGCAGGCCCGGTGCCGATGGGCAGCCCGTGCAACGAGTTCGGCGACGACCCTGAGGGCGACGGCCAGCGCAGCACCGAATGCGCGGCCGCCGGTGCCTTCTGGGCCAACGTCGGCAGCCCCACGGCGACGAAGAAGAGCGGGGACGCCTTCCAGGACGGCGCCTGCTCGAGCGGCGACGACGGCTGTTCCGGGGGCACGAACGTCGACTACGACCCGGACGGGTACATCTACCTCGTCACCCTGAAGCACGCCGTCTCGGACCTCACCATCCAGGCCTTCGACCCCGCCCAGATCTATGTGGGCGACAACTGCGCGAACAACTCGACGATCAACCTCAACGGGGCCGCGTCATTGGGGTCGAAGGCGGACGTCTCCAACCCCTCGACCCGGTATGCGGCGGGCAACGGCCCCTGGTGCACGGGTGACCAGGCCCTGGTCACCTCTGGGCTCATCCGCACCCAGTTCACCGTCCACTCGCCGGGGGCCAACGCCTGGGAGCCGCTCGCCTGGCCCACCGTGTGCCAGAAGACGTTCCAGCCGTTCCGCGGGAACCTCGGCAAGGCCCTGGACCACACCTCGGACTCCTACCGCTCGGACGTCGCCGACAACTTCCGTCGCTGGGTCGACCTGTGCACCTTCCCGGGCTCGGCGCCGGCCGGTACCTACGCCATCCAGGTCAAGACCAACGGCCTGGGGGCGGATGGTGAGGGGGGCCACAACCGCTTCGCCCTGCGAGCCTTCGGCTCGGCGTCCTCCGACAAGGACGCCATCTCCATCGCGGCCTTCAACAAGATGGCCATCTACGGGAACACTCCGAGCGGCACCTCCCGCTTCTTCCTGGGGCGGGTCCCCAACGGTGCGGCGGGCCAGATCTTCAACATCCATCTGTTCGACATCGGCGACGGGGCGACGTCCGGGAGCACCATCACCGTCGTCCCACCGCCCGAGTTCGCCAGCTCGTTCTCGGGTTGCGTGGGCAGGGGGGTGGTCAACGGCTCGCTCAGCAACTGCCGAATCTCGGTGAGCGGGGCCTTCAACGGGAAGTGGCAGACCATCTCGGTGCCCATCCCGACGGGGTACACCTGCGATGCGGCGAGCTCCACCGGCTGCTGGGTCCGGCTCCAGTTCTACTACGGGCCCGGTTCGACCCCCCAGGACACGACCTCCTGGACCGCCAGCATCGACGGCGACCCCATCCGCCTGGTGGAGTAGGCCAGGCCCCTCGCACGCCTCGGGGGGGACCCGGCCACGCTGGCGCCGGCGTCCGGGAGACGGCACCATGGTCCCGCCCCGGGAGACTGCACCATGGTCCAGGGGGGTGTGTGATGATTCAGCAGGGCACGTGCGTGCCCCGGGAAGGATGGTCGTGAAGGGTCGCGTCCTCGTCGTCGACGACGATCTCGCCCTGGCCGAGATGCTCGGCATCGTCCTGCGCAACGAGGGGCTCGAGGTCACGCATGTGGCCGACGGGTCCTCGGCCGTCCAGACCTTCCGGGAGGTGCGCCCGGACCTCGTCCTCCTCGACGTCATGCTGCCCGGGATGGACGGCATGGAGGTATGCCGCCGGATCCGGTCCGAGTCCGGGGTGCCCATCGTCATGCTGACCGCCCGCACCGACACGCTCGACGTCGTCGTCGGCCTCGAGTCCGGCGCCGACGACTACGTCGTCAAGCCGTTCAAGGGCCAGGAGCTGATCGCCCGGGTCCGCGCGCGGCTGAGACGGACCGACGACCCCGAACCCGAGCGGCTCGTCGTCAGCGACGTCGTCATCGATGTCGCCGGCCACTCGGTCCACCGTGGTGACGAGACGATCTCGCTCACCCCGCTCGAGTTCGACCTGCTCGTCGCCCTCGCCCGCAAGCCGTGGCAGGTCTTCTCCCGCGAGGTGCTGCTCGAGCAGGTCTGGGGCTACCGGCATGCCGGCGACACCCGTCTGGTCAACGTCCACGTCCAGCGGCTCCGCTCCAAGATCGAGCACGACCCCGAGCACCCCGAGGTCGTCGTCACCGTCCGGGGCGTCGGCTACAAGGCCGGCTCCTCCTGAGGATGTCCGTGATCGCCCGCCTGCCGCGGTGGCTCCTGCGTCGCTGGCGGGAGTCCCTCAAGCTGCGGGTCGTGGCGACGACGATGCTCCTCGGCGTCGTCGTCACGGCGCTGCTCGGCGGCTTCCTCTACGGCGAGATCGCGCGGGGGCTGGAGCAGGAGCGGATCCGGGTGGCGCAGAACGAGGCGCTCACCCTCACCGCCCAGGCGCAGCAGCAGTGGGACGCCTCCGCCGCGACGGATGTCGGCAAGCTCAACAATGCGGCCAAGGACATCCTGGAGCACTACCTCAAGCCGCCCGGACCGAGCCCCTCCCGCTACGTCATCATGTCCCGCTCCGTCGACAACACGAGCACGACGATCCTCGCCGACCTCGAGTCGACGGGTGACGTCGGGCTGTCCTCGGTGACTCCCGAACTCCGGGAGGCGGTCGCGGCGAACCCCACCGTCCAGCAGACCCAGATCAGCGAGATCACCGTCGACGGCCAGACGGTCCCCGCCGTCATGGTCGGCAGCTCGGTCGAGGTGCCGCGCGCCGGGCGCTACGACCTCTACTTCATCTACCCGATGGAGCAGGAGCGGGCGACGATGGCGCTCATCGCCCGCGCCTTCACCGCCGCCGTCGTCATCCTCACCGTCCTCCTCGGCGCGATCGCCTGGGTCGTGACCCGTCAGGTCGTCAGCCCGGTCCGGCGAGCCGCCGGCGTGGCCGGTCGCCTCGCCTCGGGGCAGCTCAACGAGCGGATGCCGGCTCGCGGGGAGGACGACCTCGCCCTCCTTGCGACGTCGTTCAACGCGATGGCCGACAGCCTCCAGTCCAAGATCGGCGAGCTCGAAGGTCTCTCCCTCGTCCAACAGCGATTCGTGTCCGACGTCTCGCACGAGCTGCGCACGCCGCTGACGACGATCCGGATGGCGGTCGACCTCATCCACGAGGCGCGGGAGCGGTTCGACCCGACTGTGGCCCGCTCGGCGGAGCTGCTCCAGGGCGAGCTCGACCGTTTCGAGGAGCTGCTCGCCGACCTGCTCGAGATCAGCCGCTTCGATGCCGGGGCGGCGGTGCTCGACCTCGAGCCGGTCGACCTGCGCGCGACCGCCGCCAAGGTCGTCCAGGCCAACGCGACGCTCGCCGCCCACCGGGGCAGCGAGGTCCGTCTCGTGGCCGACGACCTCCCCGCCGAGGCCGAGGTCGACGAGCGCCGGGTCGAGCGGATCCTGCGCAACCTCGTCGTCAACGCCATCGAGCACGGTGAGGGCCGCCCGGTGACGATCCATGTCGCCGCCTCCGACACGGCGGTGGCCGTGCTCGTCGAGGATCGGGGCGTCGGGCTGCGCCCGGGGGAGGCCTCGGTCGTGTTCAACCGCTTCTGGCGGGCGGACCCGGCCCGGGCGCGCACCAGTGGCGGCACCGGTCTCGGGCTGGCCATCTCGCTCGAGGACGCCCGGCTGCACGAGGGATGGCTCCAGGCCTGGGGCTCGCCGGGGGCCGGCTCGCGCTTCCGGCTCACCCTGCCTCGGCGGGCCGGGACCCGCCTCACCTCCTCGCCGCTGCCGTTGACGCCGGACCGCGCTCGGCCGGACGACCCCGTGGCCGCGGCGCCGCCCGGCCGGCCCGACGAGCCCGCCACCGCGCCGGCCCGCGACCGGTCGGGCGCGGCGACGGAGGGCGGCTCGTGAGGGCGGGCCGGCCCCAGGCCGGGCTTGCCGCCCTCCTCGCCGTCCTCGTCCTCGCCGGGTGCGGCGGGCTGTCCCGGCATACGAGCGTCCAGGAGGGGCTCGACGTCGGCAGCGGCAGCGCGCCGCAGGTTCGCGTGCTCTTCCCCGGTCCCTTCCCGGGAGCCGACCGCGAGCAGATCGTCCGCGGCTTCGTGCGCGCCGGCTCGGCGAGCGACGGGGCTTATGACCGGGCCCGCGAGTTCCTCACCGACCCGATGGCCAAGCAGTGGACACCGGATGGTCCGGTCGTCGTCGTCTCCAGCGAGTCGTCGGAGACCGTGACGATCACCGGTCCGGGCAGCGCCCGCCTCGGGGCGGTCGCCGAGGGCGTCATCTCCGCCGACGGCCACTACACGACGCTGCCCCCGAAGACCCGGCGCACCGCGACGATCGGCTTCGCCCGGATCGACGGCGAGTGGCGGATCGCCGATCTGCCCAAGACCTTCGGGCGGTGGATCCTCGCCGAGGACGTGCCACGGCTGCTGCGCCCCTATGCCGTCCACTACGTCGCCGACGACCGCCAGGCCCTCGTCAGCGACGTGCGGTGGTTCCCCCTCGACCACCTGACGACCCGGCTCGCCCGGGCCCAGCTGAGCGCCGTGCCGGACTACCTCGGCGAGGCGGCCCGCACCGAGGTGCCCGAGGGTGCCCGGCTGCTCGCCGACGGTGTGCCGGTGCTCGACGGGGTCGCGACGGTCGACCTCTCGGCCCGGGTGCCGACCGACCAGGCCGTGCGGGAGGGCCTGTGGGCCCAGTTCGTCGCGACCCTGACCCAGGTCCCCGGCGTCGTCAACGTCGCGCTGCGCGTCGACGGGGCCTCGCTCGACCTGCGCGGCGTCGGGACCCCGGTCGCGACGATCGACGACCTCGGTTTCGAGCCCGAGACCCCGAGCAGCGCCGCGGGTCCACTGCTGAGGGTCGGCACCGAGCTGCGCGTGCTCGAGGCCGACGTGGAGCAGCGCACGTCCGCACCGCGGCCGACGGCGGCATACCCCCAGATCCCCGTCGGCGTCACCGACCTCGCCCTGTCGCTATCCGGCACCGACATCGCCGGCGTCGAGCCGGGGCGGGCCTCCCTCGCGCTCTGGCGCGGCGACAAGCGAACCCAGGTGGGTGGCTTCGGCGGCACGCTCGGCCGGCCGAGCTTCGACCGGCTCGGCGACCTGTGGGTCGGGGTCGTCGGCTCCAAGCGCAGCCTGGCAGCCCGGCTGTGGGTCCTGGCGGCGGCCTCGGGCGCGTCGGAGGAGCCGGCGCCGGTGGAGGCGGACTGGCTGACCGGTCGTCGGGTCACCGGCGCCGTCGTGGCGCCCGACGGCCAGCGCATCGCCATCGTCTCGACCAACGCCGCCGGCGGTGGCGCGCGGATCGACGTCAGCGGCATCGTCCGCGACGGCGACGGTCTGCCGGTCCGTCTCGCCGAGGCCAAGCCGCTCGGTTCGCCGGTGACGGGCTTCGCGGGTCTGGCCTGGCTGGACAACGAGTCGATCACCTCGCTCGGGCGTGACACCTCGAATGCGTTGCGGCCGTATGTGATCGGCCTTGCCGGCGACGTCCGCGCCCTCTCGCCGACCCCCGACGCCGTCGCCATCGCGAGCACCGGCGGGGAGCGGGCGATCCGGGTCGTCACGTCGGCGGGGATGGTTCTGGCGCGCGCCGGCCAGCAGTGGGTCGAGGAGGCCGAGGGCACCGGCGTCCTCGTCCCCGGCCGCTAGTCAAGCGGAACTTCGAGGGTCTCCACCGAACGGACGACCCGAACCTCCCCCGTGCACAGAGCAGCACGGCCCCAAGGGCCGATGTGTCCGGCCTCGCCACTTACGAAGATGAGTACTGGCGTCGCACCGCCTTGGGCGCGCCGGACCGAAGCCTTGAAAGGGATTCACGACATGCTCAAGCACCTCACCAAGTTCCAGGTGGCCTTCTTCCACGCCAAGAACGAGCGCGGCGCCACCGCAGTCGAGTACGGCCTCCTCGTCGCCCTCATCGCCGCCGTCATCGTCGGCGTTGTCTTCGCCCTCGGTGGCAAGATCAACGCGGCCTTCAGCACGGTCAACGACACCATTCCGTGATCGGTAGTGCCATGAGGACTCTGCGTGCGGTCGCGCTCCGCGAGCGGGGCGCGACCGCCGTCGAGTACGGACTGCTCGTCGCCCTCATCGCCGGCGTGATCGGCGCCGCTGTCGCCTTGCTCGGCGCATCCATGCCGGCCTGGTACACCGTCAACTTCTGAGCCCAACCGCTCCTCCGCACCCACAACCCCGCACGCAGACAGGGACGCAACGCCATGGGACGCAGGTTCGTTGCCATCATCGCGGCAGGCGTCGTGGCCCTCCTCGGGGTCGCGCTCCTGCTGCTCTACGTCAAGAGCGCGGACTCGCGGGCCGTCGCCGGCCTGGAGCCGGTGTCCGTGTTCGTGGCGAAGGACACCGTGCCCGCCGGGACCGTGCTGAAGGACGCCGTCAACGCCCAGCTCATCGTCAAGGACACGCTTCCGAAGAAGTCCGTCCCCTCCGACCATCTCAAGTCGGTGGACTCCTCCAACGAGTCGCTGCTCGCGGTCGCCGACATCCTCCCCGGGCAGTACATCCTCAACGCCCAGTTCGGCAGCACGCCGACCGGCACGAAGGCGATCAGCGTCGACCCGGGGATGGTGGCCCTGACGATCACCCTCGACGACGCCGCCCGGGTCGGGGAGTTCCTCACCCCCGGCTCCCGGGTCGTGCTGTTCGACTCCTGGGACCTGGACGGCTCCGGCACCTCCTCGCTGGACAAGAAGCGCACGCGTGCCCTCCTTGACGACGTCCTCGTCATCGCCGTCGGCCAGACCTCCCTCACCCCCGCACCCCAGTCGGACCAGACGACCGCCGGTGCGTCAGCCGGCGGTTCGCTCGTCACCGTGGCCGTCACTCCCGACGACGCCCTCCGTCTGGTCCACGCCCTGAAGACCGGAGAGCTCTACGCCGCCATCCGCGGCGCCGATGTCACGGTGAACCTCGGCCGGATCATCACCAACGAGTCTTCGCTCTTCGCGAAGAAGTAGGAGGGGGTCATGGCCCTGCTGTGGGACAGCGATCCCAAGGCCGCCGATCGGTATGCCGTCGCCCTCGGCCCCGGAGCGACCCGGGTGGACGGCCAGTCGGCCGTCCTGCGGGCCCTGGCCACCGACCCCAACGAGATCCTCGTCGTCATCGGGGGTGACGTCGACCTCACCGCCGCGTGCGAGGTGGCCGAGGTGTGCCGGATCGAGCACCCGCAGGTCGGGATCGTCCTCATGCGGCACCGCCTGGACGTGTCCGTTCTCGGCAGCGCCCTGCGTGCCGGGGTGCGGGAGGTGGTCACCCCGGAGGATCTCACCGGGCTCTCCGACGCCATCCGCCGCAGCATCGAACTGTCGTCACGGGTCGCGACCGGCTCCGCCGGCGGCCTGCGTGAGGGGAAGGTCATCACCATCTTCTCCGCCAAGGGCGGTGTCGGGAAGACCACCTTCGCCACCAACATCGGTGCCTACCTCGCCTCGGCGGGCCACAAGGTCCTCGTGGCCGACCTGGACCTGGCCTTCGGCGACGTCGGCATCAGCCTCCAGCTGACCCCGCACAACTCGATCCGGGACCTGGTGACGATGACGGGTGGCCTCGACGAGCGCGCCCTGGCCTCGATCGTGACCCACCACGCCAGCGGCCTGGACGTCGCGTGCGCGCCGCCGGAGCCGAGCGATGCCGACCGGGTCCCGGGACAGACGATCTCCGATCTCATCAAGGTCGGCCGCCGCGCCTACGACTACGTCATCATCGACACTCCGCCGGCCTTCACCGAGCACGTCCTGGCCGCGTTCGACAACAGCGACCGGCTGCTGCTCATCGCCACCCTCGACATCCCGGCCATCAAGAACCTGCGGATCACCCTGGACACCCTCGACCTGCTGGGCACGCCGAAGGAGTCGCGGATCGTCGTCCTCAACCGGTCCGACGCCAAGGTCGGGCTCGACGCCGACGACGTCGTCTCGGCGATCAAGACCCCGATCGCCGCGACCGTGCCGTCCAGCTCAGACGTGCCGGCCTCGGTCAACCGGGGGGTCCCCATCGTGCTCGACGACCCGCGGCACGCGGTCAGCCAGGCCCTGCGGCTGCTCACCGATCAGCACCTCGTCAGCAGCCAGGCCCCCGAGATGCTCGGCGAGGACGGGGAGCCGCTGCCCACCCGCCGTGGCCTGAAGGACCAGCGACGCCGCACGGATCGGTGGAGCCTGTCGCGAGGGGGCCGCCGATGAGCCTCGCCGATCGCCTCGAGAGCGTCCGCCGCGGGCAGCTCCCGGCATCCGACCCCACGCAGCCGACCCCCGGTACCGCCGGCCATACCCCCGGCGAGCACAAGGCACGCATCGTCGACCCCTTCGCCTCCGTGAAGGCGGCCGTTCACACCGCGTTGCTGGAGTCCCTCGGCCCCTCCCTCTACGACCCCCACCTGGAGGAGAAGGAGCTCGAGTCCAAGGTCCGGCACACCCTCCAGGAGGTCATCGACTCCGAGGAGCGGCCGCTGTCCATGGCCGACCGCACCCGGATCAGTCAGGAGGTCGCCGACGAGATCCTCGGCCACGGTCCCCTCGAGCCGCTCCTGCGGGACAGCGAGATCACCGAGATCATGGTCAACGGCCCGACGAGCATCTACGTCGAGCGGGCCGGGAAGATCTTCGGCGTCGACGCCCAGTTCAGCTCCGAGGCGCACCTGCGCCGGACCATCGACAAGATCGTCGGCCGGGTGGGACGCCGCGTCGACGAGGCGAGCCCCATGGTTGATGCCCGGCTCGCCGACGGCTCCCGGGTCAACGCCGTCATCCCGCCGATCGCCCTCGACGGTGCGATGTTGACGATCCGGAAGTTCTCGGCCGACCCCTTCACCGACCGCGACCTCATCGCCTTCGGCACCTTCACGCCACGGGTTCGCGACTTCCTGCTGGCCTGCGTCCGGGGACGCCGCAACATCATCATCTCCGGTGGCACCGGCTCCGGTAAGACCACGCTGCTCAACGTCCTGTCCTCCTACATCCCGTCCGATGAGCGGATCATCACCATCGAGGACGCCGCCGAGCTGCAGCTGCGCCAGGACCACGTGCTGCGGCTGGAGTCGCGCCCGGCCAACACCGAGGGGCGTGGGCAGATCGCCATCCGCGACCTCGTCAAGAACTCCCTGCGAATGCGGCCCGACCGGATCGTCGTCGGCGAGGTCCGCGACGGCGCGGCCCTCGACATGCTCCAGGCCATGAACACCGGTCACGACGGCTCGATCACGACCGTCCACGCGAACACCCCGCGGGACAGCCTCGCCCGCCTGGAGACGATGGTGCTCATGGCCGGCGTCGAGCTGCCGGTGCGCGCCATCCGCGAACAGGTGGCCGGCGCCGTCGACCTCATCGTGCAGCAGGCCCGTCTCAAGGACGGCTCACGCCGGATCACCGCCATCGCCGAGGTCATCGGCATGGAGGGCGAGGTCATCACGATGCAGGACATCTTCACCTTCGACTACGGCGCCGGGCAGGATGCGCACGGCCGCTTCGTCGGTTCGCTCGTCAGCACCGGCATCCGGCCGAGGTTCGTCCAGGACCTGCACAACCAGGGTGTGGAGCTGCCGCCCGATCTCTTCGTCCGGGAGCACTGATGACCGCCACCCGCACGGTCGGCCGCCGGCTCGGCGTCCTCATCGGGCTCGTGCTCTCGGCAGGGCTCGCAGTGGTCGGTGGCGCGGCCCCCGCCCTGGCGGCCTCCTCCGACGGCCCGGTCACCATCTCCTCCCTCGGCGTCGACGGCACCACGATCACCGGCGTGCTCAGCGTGTCCCAGTCCACGGGCATCACGGTCGACGACACCACCCTCAATGCGGTGATCGCGGCGCGCCACTACCCGGTCAAGATCAGCGCCGCCACCGATGTCAAGCGGGCCACGATGATCGTCGTGGACACGAGCGGCTCGATGGGTTCGGCCGGGATGGCCACGGTCCGCTCGGCGGTCGCGACGTTCCTCGCCGAGGTCCCCGCCGACGTCTCCGTCGGGCTGACGGCCTTCGCGGACACCGCCACGGTGCTCGTCCCACCGACGCGGGAGCGCGGGAAGATCTCGGCCGCCGTCGCCGGGCTGACCCCCGCGGGGGAGACCAGCCTTTATGACGGCATCGTCGCCGCGGTCAAGGGGATGAGCGGCTTCGACAGCCGGACCATGGTCATCCTCAGCGACGGCGGCGACACGGTCAGCTCGGCCAGCCGGTCCGCCGCCGCCTCGGCCCTGCGGAAGGAGTCGGTCTGGGCCGCGGTCGTCGGCTTCCACACCGCCGACTCCGACAACAGCGTCCTGTCGAGTTTCGCGAACGCCTCGGGCAACACGGTCGCCGCGGCCACGAGCCCGGCGGCGGTGAAGGCGGCCTTCCTCGCCTCGGCCAAGGCATTGACGAGCCAGATCGTCTTCACAGTGACGCCGGGCCCGGCGGCGGCCGACGGCAACTCCCTGACCGTCCAGGGACAGGCCGGTGGCAAGGCGTTCCAGACGACGGTGCCGCTGACGATGTCCGCCGACGCCTGGCCCAAGGACGCGACGGACACCGCACCCGTCGTCGCGGCCGACCCGAGCGGCTCCTTGCTCGCGTCGACGTCCTCCTCCTCGTTCCTCATCCTCGCCGTCATCGGCGTCGGGCTGGGGGTGTTCGTCCTGACGATGGCGCTCATCGCGCCCAACCTGAAGTCCGCCCACAGCCAGAGCATCGAGGCCATCGACCGCTATCTCACGGCGGGCCGGAGTCGTCCCGGCCAGAAGGCCGGCCCCGTCGACAACAGGCCCTCGGCCATCTCGCAGAGCCTCGTCGCCATAGGCGACAAGGTCATGCAGAACCGCGAGTCGACGGACAAGACGATGCGGCTCATCGAGCGTGCCGACCTGCCGTTGCGCCCCGGCGAGTGGTGGGTGATGCGGCTGATCGGCGTCGTCATCGGCATCGCCCTCCTGCTGTTCTTCTCCGGTGGCGGTGCCCGGGGAACCCTCGTGGCCGTCCTGGCCGGCTCCGTGCTCGGGTATGCCCTCCCCGCCTTCGTCCTGCGCTTCCTCGCGCGCCGTCGGGCCAAGAAGTTCGAGGCACAGCTGCCCGACATCCTCATGCTGCTCGCCAGCAGCCTCTCGACCGGCTTCTCGCTCAACCAGGGCCTCGACGCCGTGGCGAAGGACGCGGCCGAGCCGCTTGCCAAGGAGTTCTCCCGGGCCCTGGCCGAGGCCCGGATCGGCGCGGACATCAGCGACGCGTTGGAGCGGATGGCCGCCCGGATGGACAGCGTCAACATGAGGTGGACCGCGATGGCCATCCGGATCCAACGCGAGGTCGGTGGCAACCTGGCGGATACGCTGCGGACGACGGCGGCGACGCTGCGCGAGCGCGAGAGCCTCGGCCGGCACGTCAGCGCGCTGTCGGCCGAGGGCCGGCTGTCCGCCTACATCCTCGTGGCGATGCCGATCGGCGTCTTCTTCTACCTGCTGAAGATCAACCACGACTACGTGGCACTGCTGTGGAGCCGGCCCCTGGGCTGGGCCATGCTCGCCGGCGGCATCGTCTTCCTCGTGCTGGGCATGGCCTGGCTCAAGGTCCTCGTCAAGGTGGAGGTCTGAGCCGTGTCGTCCGTGATCCTCTACGTCGCACTGGGCGCCATCGGGCTGTCCATCGTCCTGTTGGTGCTCGCGTCGATATGGGGAGCCGGCGCGTCCGTCGGCGTGGCCCGCTCGCTCGAGCTCATCGAGCAGCAGGTCGACCACCGTGAGGTGAGCCGCGCCGAGCTGCCGCTCACCGAGCGCCTTCTCGTGCCCCTGTTCCAGCACACGAAGTCGCTGGCCGCCCGGCTCTCACCGGGGGGGACCGGAGCCAGGTTGAGCCGGATGCTCAACCGGGCCGGGAACCCTCCGCGGTGGAACGCCGAGCGGATCATGGGCGCCAAGGGCGCCGCGCTGATCGGCGGCGCGGCCCTCGGCTTCCTGTTCGGCGGCTTCTCGCTGCGTGGCCTGTTCTTCATGGGCGGGTTCGCCGTCTTCCTCTTCTACCTCCCGGACATCCTGCTCTACAACACCGGGGTCAAGTACCAGGACGAGCTCCGGCGCGGCCTTGCCGACGCGCTCGACATGCTGACGGTCTGCGTCGAGGCGGGGCAGGGCTTCGACTCCGCCCTGCTCCAGGTGGCCCGCGGAGCCACCGGCCCCATCGCGGGGGAGTTCGCGCGCGTCCTGTCCGAGATCCAGATCGGGAAGTCGAGGGGTGAGGCGTTCAGCGCCCTGGCGGACCGCACCACGGTCCCGGAGGCGAAGAACTTCGTCTCCGCCCTCGTCCAGGCCGACCGGCTCGGCCTGCCCATCGCCGCGGTGCTGCGGGAGCAGTCCTCCCAGATGCGGCTGGTCCGTCGTCAGCTGGCCGAGGAGAAGGCACAGAAGGTCCCGGTCAAGATCCTGTTCCCCATCATGCTCGGCATCCTGCCCGCCCTCTTCATCGTTGTCATCGGCCCGGGCGCGCTGCGGATGATGGACGCCTTCTCGCACATCTGAGCCGCTGTTCGACGCGGCACACCCAAGCTCGGGGGCGGCGGGCGACGTTGACGCTCGCGCGCCTCCCGATTGCTCGACGGGTCCGGCCAGCGGGTCGGGTCAGCGGTGTTGGCCGGCCTGCTCGGGCTTGACGAGCCCGTACTTGAGCGCCGCCATGACGGCGGAGGCCCGGTTGTGGGCGCCGAGCTTCTCGTAGACCTTCGAGACATGGGTCTTGACGGTCGACTCGCTCATGTAGAGGCGCTTGGCGACGTTGGCGATGGAGTCGCCGGCGACCAGCCGCTCGAGGACCTCGGTCTCGCGCGGGGTGAGGGTCGGCCGGTCGCTCGAGGCGCGGCGGCGCAGCGCCTGGGCCAGCCCGGTCGCCATGAAGGCGTCCGGCGCGACCGCGGCGCGGCGGACGGCGGCGATGACCTCGTCGGACGGGGCCGCCTTGAGGACGAGGGCGGACGCGCCGAGATCGAGTGCCTCGAGGAGGGTCTCGTCGTCGTTGTGCATCGTCAGGACGACGATGCCGAGCCGTGGCGAGGCCTCCCGGGCCGCTCGGGCCAGGGTGAGGCCGGACCCGTCGGGCATCGTCACGTCGATGACGAGCACCTGGATCGGTGTCTTGGCCAGCAGCGCGCGACCCTCGGTGACCCCGCCGGCCTGGCCGACGACCTGGAGGTCGGGTTCGCTGTCGATCATCCGACACACGGCCTCACGGACGAGCGTGTGGTCGTCGATGACGGCGACGTTGATGGTCATGAGGGATGCGGGATCCTTTCATGCGACAACGTGGCGGATGGGTTCGCTCCTCGTGCCCGCATACGCATCCGTACGGACACTCCCCGGCGAGCGTACCGCTCCACCGAGATATCCGCCCCCAGGGCACGCAGGGGGTGGTTCTCGAAGTCCTTGGCCTCCAGGACCGAGGTGCCGTCGTGGGACACCCACAGCTCCGCGCGCGGCGCCGCCACGTTGAGACTGACATCGATCGCCTGCGCGTTCGCGGCATGGCGTGCGTCGGCCATGACCGCGAGGAAGAGCCGGTAGATGAGCACCTCGGTGTGGGCCGGCAGCCGGAAGCCGGTCTCGCTCAGGTGCATCCGGGTCGTCACGCCGGTCATCGTGCCGACGTTCTGGAGGCGGGCGCCGATGAGGGCGCCGAGGCCGGCGTCCGGGCGGACCCCGACCCGCAGGTCGGCGATCTGCAGGCGCAGGTCGCCGAGGATCCGCGAGATGTCGGCCCGGACGTCGTCGAGCCCCTGCGCGATCTCCGGTGAGGCGTCGCGCGCGATGTGCCGCATCGTGTCGATCCCGAAGCCGAGGGCGACGAGCTCCTGCGCGACGCCGTCGTGCATCTCGCGGGCGAGCCGCTCCCGCTCCTCGAGGCTGGAGCGCTCGCGCAGCGACGCGAAGAGCACGGACAGGTCGATGCTCGCCGCGTGGGCCTCGGCGACCTCGATCGCCGACTCGAGGTCGTCCTCGGTGAACGGCGTCGCGATCGGCCGGTCGGCGACGAGGATGCCGAGCCGCTGGCCGCGCTCGTCCTTGAGCGGGACGACGATGACGGAGCGCCGGATCGCGTCGCCGTCCCACACCGCGAGGGTGGGGATGCGGTCGTGCCATGCGTCGCCGAGGACCGAGTCCGGCTCCGTGGGATCCGGCCAGGGCGTGCGGTCGACGCCGCGGATGGCGAGCGGCACGGCGGGGCTCATGCCGTAGCCGACGAGGATGGCGCTGCGGGCGGTGCGCATCCGCGTCGAGAGGTCCTGGAGCGCCATCTCGGCGGAGCCTGGCGCGTCGAAGCCGGTGTCGAGCGTCTCGGCGAGCTCGTGGAGCCGGCGCAGCAGCGCGCCGGCCTCACCGGTGATGCTCACGGTACGGGCCTGGGCGAGCTGGCTCTCGTGCGCCCACGCCGCGAGCACCCCCACGAGGAGGGAAACGAGGACCGCGATGAGGATCAGCTCGGCCTTGATGTCACTGAGGCGGCCGGTGCCGATCATCACCCCGTAGGCGAGGGTGGTCGTGATCGTCGCCACCCAGGCGACGCCGCGGCGCCGGAACGCCTGACCGGCGTGCAGGACGGGCAGCACGGCGAGATAGAGCGACCACACGCCGCCGAGGGCCATCGCGGTGCCGGCGACGGCAGCCTCGATGCAGATGATGACGAAGGCCTGCCGGCGCCAGGACATCCGCTTCGCTCGGTTGGGACGCGAGAGGGCGCCACCGTCCTGCCGAGGGGCGTCCGGGGTGATCGTCGGCTGTCGGCGCAACCGAGCGAGCAGGGTCTCGGCGCGGACGTCGAGAACGATGAGGACGATGACCCAGGGCAGCGCGGCGATGAACCGCTGCTCGAGCAGCGGGAGCAGCAGAAAGGTCCCGCCAACGGCGACCCGGAGGCGGGTCGTCATGGGAAGGCTCATGAATGAGCGCACGGCGCGTCCCTTTCCGTCAGACCCGTGCACATGGTTCCACGCCCGGCGAGCCCGTGTCCCAGTTTTCACCCGAATCACGCCCGTCGGAGCGCGTCATCCACACGTCGCACTCCCGTCGCCGGGTCGTCCACCGCCGTCGTGCGCGGCCCCTCCAGGCCGGCCCGGACCGGCGATGATGCCGGGCATGGAACCTCCCCGGCCGGCTCGGGTCCTCGCCGCCGTCGTCGACCTCGCGCTTCCCCGCGCGTGTGCCGGATGCGGGTGCCCCGGCCCCGCCGTCTGTCCCGGCTGCCGGGCCGCGGTGCGGACCGGGCCGGGCGGGCCGCGCCCCGTCGCGCCGACCCCTTGCCCGGACGGCTTCCCGCCGACGTGGGCGTCCGCGCCGTACGCCGGGACGCTCGCCCGGTGGGTCGTGGCCTTCAAGGACGGTGACCGGCGCGACCTGCTCGGCCATCTCGCCCCCCTTCTCGCCGGGGCCGTCCAGGCCGCGGTGACCGGCTGCCCCGCGGCCGTCGACGCGCTCGGTCTCGGCGGGCGGCCGGTGCTCCTCGTTCCCGTCCCCACCTCGCGGACGGCCCTGCGGCGGCGTGGGGACCACCCGCTGGACCTCCTCGCGCGCCGGGTCGCCGCCGACTACCACCCGGCGGAGCTCGTCCTCGCGCGCGCCCTCCGGCTTCGTCGCCGGGTGGCGGACCAGGCGGGCCTGACGGCCTCCGAGCGGCGCGTCAACCTCGCCGGCGCGTTCGTCGTGCCACGCCGGACCGCCGCCGACGTGAGCGGTGCCTGCTGCGTCCTCGTCGACGACGTCGTGACGACCGGGGCCACCCTCGTCGAGGCGGCGACCGCGCTGCGCGAGTCCGGCGCCGTGGCGGTCGTGGCGGCCACGGTGGCCGCCACCGCCCGCCGAGCTGGGCGGTCACTGAGCATCGGTCGAACCGGGTGACGCCGCGCGCTCTTCTGGCCTATGGTCGGGATATGGCAGGTCCGCCTCGTCGGCAGGCCCGCGAGCGGCGCATGAGGCGCCGTGCCGCGGGCCGCGGACTCGGGGCCGGAGCCGCCTGTGTGCGCCGGGCGCCCCGTCGGGGGTGGTGAACCGCGATCATCAGGCCCCGCCAGCCACGACCCGCACTCTCGACTCCTTTGGAGGACACCGTGGAAATCGTCGTCACCGGCCGTCACGTCCAGGTCTCGGACCGCTTCCGCAGCCACATCGCTGACAAGCTGTCCAAGGTCTCCCAGCTCGCTCCACGCTTGCAGCGGATCGACGTCGTGGTGAGCCACGAGGCGAACAAGCGCCAGGCCAAGAGCTGTGAGCGGGTCGAGATCACCTGCCGGGTCTCCGGCAGCGTGGTGCGGGCGGAGGCGTGCCAGGAGGACAAGTACGCCGCCCTCGACCTCGCCCTGGACAAGCTGATGGAACGGTTGCGCCGCGCGCACGACAGGACCCGGGTCCACCGCGGGCGCCGCACGCCGGAGTCGGTCGCCCAGGCGACCGCGCCGCTGGACGGCGCGCTCGCCGGAGATCTCGACGGCGCCGGCCGGGACGGCCATGCCGAGGAGCCGGACCAGCTCGGGACCCAGGGGGAGACGGTCGCCGAGGTGCGCGAGAAGGTCCACGCGAGCACCCCCATGGGCTTGGACCAGGCCATCAAGGAGATGGAGCTCGTGGGGCACGACTTCTACCTCTTCCACGACGAGCACTCCGACCGGCCGAGCGTCGTCTACCGCCGGCGAGGCTGGTCCTACGGGGTCATCCACCTCGAGCTGTCCGACGGCGAGGCCCTCGGCGCCATCGCCGGCGCTCCCCCCGCAGCGGTGGGCACATAGCGCCACGCGTGACAGGATGATCCGGTGAGGAGCGGGCACAACGGAGATGATCCGTCGACGGACCCCATTCGGGTCGTCATCGCGGACGACCATGCCCTCTACCGCCGGGGGTTGCAGGCCGTCGTGCTCCTCGAGGACGGGATCGACGTCGTCGGCGAGGCCGGTAACGGCGACGAGGCGATCGAGCGGACCGTCGAGCTGCTTCCCGACATCGTCCTCATGGACGTGCGGATGCCGCGGACGTCTGGCATCGAGGCCTGCCAGCGGATCAAGGAGCTCGTCCCGTCGACCCGGATCATCATGCTGACGATGTCCGATGAGGAGAACGATCTCTACGAGGCGGTCAAGGCCGGCGCCAACGGCTACCTCCTCAAGGACATCCCCGCCGAGGAGATCGCCGCCGGGATCGTCAAGGTCGCCGGCGGCGACTCACTCATCTCGCCGTCGATGGCCTCGAAGCTGCTGGCCGAGTTCGCCCAGATGAGCAAGCGCCAGGACGAGCGCCCGAGCGGCGCCGTCCTGCCTCGGCTCACCGAGCGGGAGCGTGAGGTGCTGCGCCTCGTCGCCCGGGGCATGCCCAACAAGGAGATCGCGACATCGCTGTTCATCTCCGAGAACACCGTGAAGAACCACGTGCGCAACATCCTCGACAAGCTCCAGCTCCACTCGCGGATGGAGGCGGCGATGTTCGCCGTCCGCGAGAACCTCCTCGAGCCGGGTGACTGACCCACCGGCGCCGACCCGCCTCACCCTCGGCCAGGCCCGGCGCATCGCGCTGGCCGCGCAGGGCTTCGGGCGCCCGCGCCCGGAGCGGCCGGGCATGCGTCACCTGCAGCGGGTCATCGACGACGTGGGCGTCGTCCAGGTCGACAGCGTCAACGTCGTCACCCGCAGCCATTACCTGCCCTTCTTCTCCCGGCTCGGGCCCTACGACGTCGCGCTGCTCGACCGTGCCCGCGACGTGGGCCCCCGCCGGCTCGTCGAGTACTGGGCGCACGAGGCCAGCCTCGTGCCCCCGTCGACGTGGCCGCTGCTCGACTTCCGGATGCGGCGGGCGCTCGACGACGCCTGGGGCGGGATGCGCCGGGTTGCACGCGACCACCCCGACCTCGTCGCCTCCGTCCACGCCGAGGTGCTCGCGCACGGCCCGATGACCAGCCGTGAGGTGGAGGACGCCCTCGAGCACGACCGGCCTCGGGAACGTGAGGAGTGGGGCTGGAACTGGTCCCTCGTCAAGCACGCCCTCGAGCACCTCTTCTGGGCCGGCCGGATCGGCAGCGCCGGGCGCACCGCACAGTTCGAGCGTCGGTACGCCGCCCTCGAGCGGGTCCTGCCCCGCAGCGTCCACCCGCAGGCCCTCGACCCGGCCGACCGGCCCGAGCCCGAGGAGGCCTTCCGCCGGCTCGTCGCCATCGCCGCGCGGTCGCACGGTGTGGGCTCGGAGCAGTGCCTGCGGGACTACTTCCGGCTCAGCCCGGCGCAGGCGCGTCCGGCCATCGCCGCTCTCGTGGAGGACGGGACGCTGCTCCCCGTCACCGTCGACGGGTGGCGGCGCCCGGCATACCTGCACCGGGCCGCCCGCAGACCGCGCACCGTGCGCGCCCGGGCCCTGCTGTCCCCCTTCGACAGCCTCATCTGGCAACGCGACCGGACGGCGGCCCTGTTCGGCTTCGACTACCGACTGGAGATCTACGTGCCGGCCGCCAAGCGGGTTCATGGCTACTACGTCCTGCCCTTCCTGCTCGGCGACCGTCTCGTCGCCCGCGTCGACCTCAAGGCCGACCGCGGGGCCGGGGCGCTCCTCGTCCGTGGCTGCACGTGGGAGCGCGACGCACCCATGGACGCCGCGGCGGAGCTCGATGCCGAGCTGGGTCTGCTGGCCCGCTGGCTGGGCCTGCCCGAGACACGATGGGCGGCCCGCCGGCCACGTCAGCCCGAGGGCGCCACCAGCAGCACGTAGTCGTCGTCCTGCTGGCGGGCGACCCAGTCGAGCCGGGACCGCAGCGCGAGAGCGAGCGCCGAGTCGCGGCGCAGGACTGCGGCGCTGGCCCCTGAGTCGCGCACCGTCCGTTCCCACCCGTCCTTGACGTCGACCGCCCGGAAGTAGGCGCGGAAGTAGGCGAGGGTATAGACGTCGGCCCGGCCGTCGATGACCGTGTCGAGATCATGGTCGGCGAACAGGAGGTAGCCGCCGAGCCCGTAGTCGTTGAACACGACGGTGTGCGCCGGGAGGGAGCTGACGCTGGCGGCCAGACGCGGCGAGAGCGGTCCGGGGGCTCGGGTCCATCCCGACGTCGCGACGACACCCAGGGCGACGGCGGCGGCGAGGCCGGCGGCGGCGAGGCGGGCGGCGGCCCGCGGCCCGGGTTCGTCGCCCCGGCGCGGCAGGACCCGCCCGGTCACCCGGCCCGCCAGGACCGCCAGCGTGACCGCGCCGAGGGCGACCGTGCGGCCGTAGAGGAGGGTCCAGCCGATCCCGGTGGCCCAGAGCGCCAGCTCCGCCCAGGACGCCGTCCGGTGATCGCGGGCCCAGACCGCGGCCACCGTCGCCGCGAGCGCGATGGTGAAGGCGGTCGCGGGCTCGACGATGGAGGTCGGCTGCCATTCCTGGACATAGGAGCCGTATCCCTGCAGGGTCAGCGGCTTGAGCAGCAGGGCCGGACCGATGGGGGTGAGGGCCGCCGCCACCAGGCCACCGACCGGAACCGCGCAGAGCCGGAGCAGCCGACGCCACGGGAGGCGACGGTCCAGGGCCAGGCCGGCGACGACGACGAGCCCGGTCAGGGGAGCGGTGACCCACAGCCCGTGCGCGCACGCCCAGAGGTAGGTGAGGGGGATGAGCCACCAGCGAGGTCGCCCGTCGTCGACGGTGCGCAGCCAGGCGGCGACGGTCACGATGAGCAGTGCGAAGCTGACGATCTGCGGCCTCAGCCCCCAGCCTCCGCTCGTGCCCCACCACCCGGCGAGGGCGATGACGGCCCCTCCCAGGTCGGAGACCCCGCCGGCCCGCGCGGCGACGTACAGCCCCGCGAGGAGCCCGCAGACGAGGGCGGCCTGCAGCCAGGACAGGGCGGTGAAGCCGCCGAGGTGGTAGACCGCCGCGATCGGCAGCTCGGCCAGCCACTCGTGGAGGACGAACGGTTCGGTCGAGGCCGAGGTCCACGGGTCCGGCCCGCTGAACTGCCAGGTGCCCCAGAGGTACTCGCCGGCTCGGATGTGCCAGAAGGTGTCCGGGTCGGCGATGGGCCGCAGCACCTTGTCCAACACCAGTACCGGCACCATGGCGAGGATGACGAGCGGCGCCCAGGCGAGCACCCGCCGGACCGGGTCCGGCCGGGCACCGGGTTCGGCCCGTGCGGGGACCTGGGCCAGAGTCGACACCGTCAGATCCTGGCACGGGCCGCGGCGGACCGTCCGGAGAACCGTCGAGGGTCGGCCGATCAGCCGAGGAGCAGCTGCCAGTGCAGGCCGTCACCGTAGCCGCCGTCGGGGAGCGGGTCGACCGCCGGCTCTCGGCCCCAGGTGGTGAAGCCGAGGGCACGCAGGACCCCATTGCTCGCCTCGTTGTCGGCCGCCGTCTCGGCGGTGAGGCGGCGCAGCCCGAGCCCGCCCTCGTCCCGCGAGCGCAGCGCGTATGCCGTGACGAGACGGGCCGCCCCGGTCGCCAGTCCCCGGCCGCGGGCGCTGGGGAAGAGCTGGTAACCCAGTTCGGCGGTGTCGCCGTCCATGACCCCGCTGCGGACGAAGACGCCGATGTCCCCGAGCGCCCGGTCGGTCGCTGCGTCGGCGATGCACCACTGGATGCCGGTGCCCCGCATGAGGTACTCGCGACGCCGCCCGAGCCACTGGCCGAAGGTCTCGGCCGTCGGCGCGGCCTCGGGGGGCATGTGGTGTGCAGGATGGTTCGGCGCCTCGACCGCCCCGGCGTCCTCGTCGCGCCACGGACGCAGCCGTACCCTGGCGCCCTCGAGGACCGGGGGGTCGAACCACGGCGTCCGGGGGGCCATCGGCTCCCCCACCGCGAGGCTCGCCACCCATCCGTCGAAGACCCGGTCGGGGTGGTCGAGGAGATCCGGGAGCGTGGCATGGAAGGTGAAGCCGCACGCCCAGGCGACCCGCCAGGATGCGACGTGGCCGCGGTTGGCGCGCCAGTAGAGCCGGATGCCACCGGTGTCGAACCAGTGCCGGGCCGCGAGGCGCAGCGCACTCGACATGAGCCCACGGCCGCGGCCCTCGGGATGCAGGCCGAAGCCGGTCTCGGCGACGCCGTGCCGGCCCTGCGGGCGGAGGTCGATCGTGCCGAGGAAGGTCGCGTCCGGGTCGTCCGCCGCGGCGATGGCCCAGTAGCGCACGCCGTCGGGGTCGTTCCAGCCCTCCTCGATGAGGTCGAGGAAGTGACGCGCGTCGCGGTGGCCGTAGAGGCGGGGGACGGTCGTGTGCGCCAGCGAGGCCGGGTCGATGCTCTGCTCCACGATCCGGGCGGCGTCCTCCAGGCGGTGCGCGCGCAGTCGGACCCGGTCGTCGGCGAGCTCGGGAACGGCGTCGGGGAACGGCATACGGCGATTGTGGCCGAGACGACCCATGCCCGCGCGACCGAGTTTCGGCCGGTCAGGCCTCGGGCGCCCCGTAGACCCGCTCGATCGCGTCGACGAGCCGGGAGCGGGCCCGCTGCAGTTCCAGCGCCCGGTGGGCGAGGAGGTCGCGCTCGACCGCGGCGACCTCCGCCGCGAGCCGGTGGTCCTGCAGGCAGCCGGCGACCCACCGGGAGATGTCTCCGCGCACGAGGTGGCCGTCGAGGACGGCGGGGTCCAGCTGCTCCATCGTCCGCAGGAAGGTCTCGACGTTCTCGGCCGTCGCGACGGTCCGTCCGCGCTCGTCGACGAACCGGAACCAGCTCTCCGGCGGGAGCGGGGCCCCGAGGTACTTGTGCCAGTGCCGCACGTGCGGCGTGCTCCGGGGGGCGATGGTGAAGGAGCGCTCGCTGCCGCCCGCGCGCCGGACGAGGGCGGTGCCGCCGCCGGCCCGGCTCGAACCCCGGGTCGTCACGACGACGTCGAGGTCGCGCCTGACGTCCTCGGGCAGCTCGTCCGGCCGGTAGGTGACGAGGCAGTAGCCGTCGTCCCCGGGACGCAGCAACCCCTCCATCGCGCCGCCGAGCCCGAGCGGGGTGTGCGCCTCGTCGACGAGGACCCAGTGCGGCAGCCCCCAGGCGGACCGCTCGGCGTCGATGACGCCGGCAAGGCCGCGCAGGTATTCCTCGGCCTCGGCCTCGGGGGTGAGCGAGAGGTCGAGGACGACGGACAGGGAGCGCTGGCGCAGGATGCGCAGCAGCTCGTCGGCACTGGGCGGCGGGCGGTCCTCGAGGACGACGACGTCGACGAGGTGCTCGAGGCCGTGGTAGTCGCCCTCGACGTCGATGACGAGCACGGTGTATCCGGCCCGGACCCACTGCTCGGCGAGGAGACCGGCCAGGTGGGACTTCCCGGAGCCGCTCTCGCCGCAGATGAGGACGTTGGCGCCGGACGCCGGGATGCGGACCGGGGCGCCGTCGGCGTAGGTCCCGATGACGACGTCGTGGCGGATCGAGCGGACGAGGTGCCCTCCGGACAGGAGTGGACCGCGCAGGAGCGTCGCGACTCCCTGGCCGTCGGGCTCCTCCAGGACGAGGTCAGCGTGTGCCTTGACCGAGGGCACTGCGTTGGCCACGGCGACCCCGACCTCCGCCGTGTCCAGGAGTGCGAGGTCGTTCTCGGCGTCCCCGATGGCGAGGACGTTGTGCGCCGACAGACCTAGCTCGTGGAGTGCGGCGAGCAGCCCGGAGCGCTTGGACACCCCGGCCGGCAGCACCATGATCCGGTTCCGGTTGCGCAGCAGTTGGGCGTCGACGCCCAACTCGGTGACGATGTCCAGGAGGCGTGCCGCGTGCTCGGCCCCGCACTCGAACACGGAGTGGCCGGTGCGGCAGTCGATGCCCTCGGCGAGGGCCCGGCCCTCGAGCGCGCGGTCGACCTCCGGGGCGAGCAGCGCCATGTTCTCCGAGGTCTGCAGGACCGCGCCGTTCTCGGTGACGACCGCGTCGAAGGCCGCGCGCAGGCCGGGGAAGTGCGCGTCGAGGTCGTCGGTGATCCGGCCGGTGACGAGGATCGTCGCGATCCCGGAGGCACGCACGTCGTGGAGCGCGTCGAGGGTGCGTGCGGCGACGGTGTCCCCCTGGGTGAGCGTGCCGTCCAGGTCCGTCGCGATCGCCTTGATGATGCCGGCCACGGTCCACCTCCCTGCGGTCCCGGCCTGCTGTCACCAGTGGAGCACTCCGCGCACCGGAGGACAACGGCGCCGGCTGGTGACCCTCCTCAATCGCGGAGGGGGAACTCGGTGGTCCGCGCGGTGCGTTGGACGGTGGAGGCGGGAGGGTTCGGCGCGTGCGTCGACTACCCTGAACACGTCCCGTCCCTGCCCGAGGGCCGCGGGACAGCGACCGCCGGACCGGTGGTCGGACCAGACTCCAGGAGAAGTGCGTGCCGAAGATCGTCGAGCGCCTGCTGCGTGCGGGCGAGGGCCGGATCCTCAAGAAGCTGGAGTCCATCGCGGCTCAGGTCAACGCGGTCGAGGAGGACTTCGAGAAGCTCACCGACGCCGAGCTCCGGGCCGAGACCGACTCCTTCCGCGCGCGTCTCGCCGACGGCGAGACGTTGGAGGACGTCCTCCCCGAGGCCTTCGCCGCGGTCCGCGAGGCCAGCAAGCGCACCCTCGGCAAGCGACACTTCGACGTCCAGATCATGGGTGGCGCCGCCCTGCACATGGGCAACGTCGCGGAGATGAAGACCGGTGAGGGCAAGACCCTCGTCGCAACCCTTCCGTCCTACCTCAACGCGCTCACCGGCAAGGGCGTGCACATCGTCACCGTCAACGACTACCTCGCCGAGTACCAGGCCGAGCTGATGGGCCGCGTCCACCGGATGCTCGGGCTCGAGACGGGGGTGATCCTCGCGTCGATGACCCCCGAGCAGCGTCGGGCCGAGTACGCCAAGGACATCACGTACGGGACGAACAACGAGTTCGGCTTCGACTACCTGCGCGACAACATGGCGTGGTCGACCGACGAGCTCGTCCAGCGCGGGCACAACTTCGCCATCGTCGACGAGGTCGACTCGATCCTCATCGACGAGGCCCGCACGCCGCTCATCATCTCCGGCCCGGCCGACCAGGCGACGAAGTGGTACTCCGAGTTCGCGAAGATCGTCCAGCTCCTCGAGCGCGGCGAGGCGGCCGACCCGATGCGCGGCATCCCCTCTTCGGGCGACTACGAGGTCGACGAGAAGAAGAAGACGGTCGGCGTCCTTGAACGGGGTATCGACAAGGTCGAGGACTACCTCGGGATCGACAACCTCTACGAGAGCGCCAACACCCCGCTCATCGGCTACCTGAACAACGCCATCAAGGCCAAGGAGCTGTTCCACCGCGACAAGGACTACGTCGTCATGAACGGCGAGGTCCTCATCGTCGACGAGCACACCGGCCGCATGCTCGCCGGGCGCCGCTACAACGAAGGGATGCACCAGGCCATCGAGGCCAAGGAGGGGGTGGAGATCCAGAACGAGAACCAGACGCTCGCGACGATCACCCTCCAGAACTACTTCCGCATGTACGACACGCTCTCCGGGATGACCGGCACGGCGATGACCGAGGCCGCCGAGCTGAACTCGATCTACAACCTCGGGGTCGTGCCCATCCGGACGAACATGCCGATGATCCGCGCGGACCGCTCCGACCTCGTCTACCGGACCGAGGAGGCGAAGTATGCCGCCGTCGTCGACGACATCGTCGAGCGCCACGAGAAGGGACAGCCGGTCCTCGTCGGCACGGTGAGCGTCGAGAAGAGCGAGTACCTCTCCGAGCAGCTGCGCCGGCGCGGCGTCGGCCACCAGGTCCTCAACGCCAAGCAGCACGAGCGGGAGGCGGCGATCGTCGCCCAGGCGGGCCGCAAGAAGGCCGTCACCGTCGCGACCAACATGGCGGGTCGAGGGACCGACATCATGCTCGGCGGCAACCCCGAGTTCAACGCCGTCGCCGACCTCAAGGCGCGTGGTCTGGACCCGGAGCAGACCCCTGAGGAGTACGAGGCGGCCTGGGACGAGGCGCTGGCCGAGGCGGAGGCGGCCGTCGCGACGGAGCACGAGGAGGTCACCGGGCTCGGTGGTCTCTACGTCCTCGGCACCGAGCGGCACGAGTCCCGGCGCATCGACAACCAGCTGCGGGGCCGGTCCGGCCGCCAGGGCGACCCGGGCGAGTCGCGGTTCTACCTCTCGCTCCAGGACCACCTCATGCGGATGTTCAACGCCGGTCTCGTCGACCGGGTCATGCAGACCGCGGGCTTCGACGACTCCCAGCCGATCGAGTCCAAGATGGTCACCCGCTCGATCCAGAGCGCCCAGACCCAGGTCGAGGCCCGCAACTTCGAGATCCGCAAGAACGTCCTGAAGTACGACGACGTGCTCAACCGCCAGCGCACCGTCATCTACCGGGAGCGCCGCCGGGTCCTCGAGGGCGAGGACCTCCACGAGCAGATGCGGATGTTCGTCAACGACGTCATCGAGGGCTACGTCGACGCCGAGACCGCCGAGGGCATCCCCGAGGACTGGAACCTCGAGCGGCTGTGGTCCGCGGCCCGGGCGCTCTTCCCCGTCTCGGTCACCCAGGAGCAGGTCCTCGAGGCCGCCGGCGGCCTCGGCGGGGTCACCCCCGAGCTGCTCAAGCAAGAGCTGACCTCCGACGCCCACCACGCCTACGACTCCCGGGAGGAGACCCTCGGTGAGGAGGTCATGCGCGAGGTGGAGCGCCGCGTCATGCTCTCGGTGCTCGACCGCAAGTGGCGCGAGCACCTCTACGAGATGGATTACCTCCAGGAAGGCATCGGCCTGCGGGCCATGGCCCAGCGCGACCCGCTCGTGGAGTACCAGCGGGAGGGCTTCCAGCTGTGGCAGGCGATGAACGAGGCGGTCAAGGAGGAGTCGGTCGGCCTGCTCTTCCATGTCGAGGTCGAGGTCGACCAGCCCAGGGAGCCCGAGGTCACGCCGGTTCACGTCTCCGAGATGTTCGCCGGCGTCGGCGGCGGCACGGTCACCGCGGATGAGCGCAGGATGCCGCCCGCACCCGCACCCGCACCCGCGCCGGAACCGGAGCCGGCCTCCGACGGCAAGCACGTCGCGCTGCACGGGCACGGGCTGGACCGGCCGCGTCCCTCGGGACAGCTGCACTACTCCGCGCCGAGTGACTCCGGGGGCGTCGAGGAGCGCGACGCCGCGGCGGGGCGGTCGGTGCCGACCCTCACCGAGGAGGAGATGGCCGCCACGCCACGCAACGCGCCGTGCCCCTGCGGCTCGGGCAAGAAGTTCAAGATGTGCCACGGCGAGCGGCGCTGACTCACCTCAGCCGATCTGTAGTGCTTCGACGCGCCACCGCCCGTCCTGGCCGGTGAGCCGCAGCGCGAGGGCACGCACCCGGGTGCCGTCGACGAGGACGACCGACGCCTCGGCGACGCCGTCGGCCGGCTCGCAGACGAGCACCCTGCGCACCGCGACCCGCGCGCGGCGGGGGGAGGCGCCCGCCGCGCGGGCGGCCCCGGCCCGGCGCGCGGCCAACGCGCCCCGCCGGGCGAGGACGGCATACACCTCAGGGGTCGTCCACCGCAGCACTTGGGGGGCGGGCCGGGCGCCGATCATCACCTCGACGAGCGCCTGGGCGAGCCGGGCAGCCCACGGGCGCGGATCCGGCAGGTCGGCGCGCGCGGTGCTCTGCGGGCCGAAGACCTGGCGATCCAGCGCGCGGGAGAAGTCGACGGCGAGGGCGTCCTGGACGTAGCCGTTCCGCTCGGCGCCCTCGCGGGCGCGGTCGAGTGCGACGGCGAGGGGCAGGGCGGGTGGTCGGGACCGGGGCGCGGGTGCGACCCGCACCGGTCCAACCGCGGGCCGCCCCGCCGGGGCGGTCACGGCACCGGCTCGGGGACGCGCAGCCGCTGGCCCGGCCGGATCAGGTCCGGGTCGGCGCCGATGACGGCGCGGTTGGCGGCATACCACCGCGGCCAGGCTCGGGCGACCTCCGCCGTGCTGGACCCGGCCCCGAGGTGACGGGCGGCGATCTCCCACAACGTGTCCCCTCGACGGACGACGACCTCCGCCGGCTCGTCGTCGGACCCGGGACGGCGGACGAGCAGCGCCGGGTCCGGCTGCGGCCGGCGTGCCGGCGCGCGGGGCACCCAGTCCGGCGCCGGGGCAGGGTCGGGCGCGAGGGTGGGGTCCGGGGCGCGCTCGCCCGCGAGCAGGGCGGTGGCGTAGCCCGCCGGCGCCGGGGAGGCGGTCGCTGGCGGTGCGAGCGCGAGACCGGCGCCGAGCGCTCCGCAGACGAGCCCGCGGAGCAGTCGCGGCGCGATGCGGGCGCTGAGCGCGGCGGCCCGGGCGCCGAGTCGGCCCGGGCGGGTCGCAAGCGCGGTGGCCACGGCCCCGGCCCAGAGCCACCCGAGCAGAAGGAGGGCGAGGGCCGCGACGGTCGCGGTCAGCGGATCGGCCGGCCGGGCCGGACCCGGAACGAGGCATGCCCGGGCCGCGGCGAGGGCGCACCGGGCCAGGCCCGCTGCGAGCGCCGGGACGGCGAGGCCGAGGACGCCGGCGAGCACCAGGGTGCGGGCCGACCCACCCCTTCGGCGGCCAACAGTGTCGTTTGAGGCTGTTTGCATGCGTTTGACCCTAGAACTCGGCCCGTGGGTGCGCAACGGGGGCTGTGGACGGCCGCCCGGGTAGGCTGCCCGGCCATGAGGTGGGAGGGGTTGTTCGACGACCTCGATGCCCAGTGGGAGGCCGAGGAGCGTCGGGACCGGGACGCCGAGGTCGCCGACCGGACCCGGCGTGAACGCGCCGGGATCACCCTCCAGTCCCGGCTCGCCGCCCACCGCGGCCGGACCCTCCGGCTCACTGTCCGCGCCGGTGGCCGGGTCGAGGGCGAGATCACCGACCTCGGCGACGACTGGGTCCTGCTCGCGACGGGGGCGGGGCGTCGCGAGGCGCTCGTCCCCCTTCCGTCCGTGACCTCCGTGACGGGTCTCGGAGCCGGCGCGGTGCAGGAGCGGACGGCCCGGCGCTTCGGGCTCGGCTATGCCCTCCGCGCCCTGTCGCGGGACCGGGCCGTCGTCCGGGTCATCGACGTCGACGGGTCGGTGGTCGTCGGGACGATCGACGCGGTCGGTGCCGACAGTCTCGACCTCGCGGAGCACCCCGCCGAGCTGCCCCGCCGCGCGACGAACGTCCTCGCGGTCCGAACCATCCCGCTCGCTGCCGTTGCCCTCGTCGAGTCGCGCGCAACCGAGTGATCCGGCCCGGCCGGTGCCATCGCGGGCCACCGGCGGCCCGCGGTCGGCAGCGGGTCAGCCGGGCCCGGTCCCGTCCCCGTGGTGGGACCGGACGAAGGCACGGGTCTCGGAGTACATGCGCTCGATGTAGCTCTCGAGCTCGGTCGTCTCCACCCGCCACTGGCCCCGGCCGCCCACCTTGATGGCCGGCAGGTCGCCGGAGCGGACGAGCGCATAGGCCTGGGCCGAGGAGATGTCGAGGATCTCGGAGACCTCGGACAGGGGGATGAACCGCCGGGCCACGCCTTCTCCTCTCGCACTCCGTGTCGGCTGCCGATGGCCGTGAGCGTCAGTCTGCCACCAACGGGGAGACCGCACCGGTCGTCCACAGGCCGGCGGCTCCCGGGAGGCGCGAGCGCGTCGGCTGGGCCACAATCGCCGCTGACGGGACGCCCGGGACACGGTCCCGACCGGCAGATCAGTGCGACAGACCCCTGGGGGAGCGATGACCGACCTACCAGCACCGGCGGCGTCCCGGCTGCGCCGACCGTCCTGGACCGATGCGCGGCTGCTCATCGGGGTGCTGCTCGTCCTCGCCTCGACGGCGCTCGGCTCGTTCGCCGTCGCCCATGCCGGCGACACGGTCCCCGTCTACGCCGCGCGCGGCGGTCTCGTGGCGGGACAGCACCTCACGTCGGGCGACGTGCACCGCGTCGACGTGCGGCTCGGGGACGGCGACGCGGCATACCTCTCCGCCGCCACCGAGCTGCCGGCCGACGCCTACGTGCTGCGCGAGGTCCGCGGCGGTGAGCTCGTCCCCGCCTCCGCCGTCGGGACCCGGGCGGAGGTCGGCCTCCAGCCGGTCACCCTCGCGGTCGAGGCCACCTCGGCCGCGGCCCTCACCGGTGGGTCGGTCGTCGACGTCTACGTCAACCGGCCGGACCCGGCGGGCGTGGCGAGCGTCGGAGCCACGGCGTATGCCGGCCCGGACCGGGTCCTCGAGGGGGTCGGCGTGCTGCGGGTGTCCGGCGACGAGGGGGTGCTCGGGTCGGGCTCGGCCACCCGCGCGGTCCAGGTCTACGTGCCGACCGACGCGGTCGCCGATCTCGTCTCCGACGTCGACATCGGGTCGAAGATCACCCTCGTCCCCGTTCCCGGCAGCCCGCTCGGGGAGCCGCGATGACGATCGGTGTCCTCGTCGCGGTGACCCACCGGCTCGAGACCGGACTCGTCACCGCCCTCGAGGATGCCGCCGATGTCACGGTCGTGCGGCGCTGTCCCGACCTGGCCGACCTGCTCGCCTCGGCGGCGGCCGGTCTCGCCGCGGTCGCCGTCGTGTCGCCGGACCTGAGGGCCCTCGACCGCGACGCCCTGCGCCATCTGGCCTCCCACGGGGTCCGGGTCGCCGGCATCGTCGACGCGGGCGACGAGGGGGGAGAGCGGCGGCTTCGCCAGCTCGGCGTGGCGGCGCTCCTCGGGGCGGGCGACGGCCCGGAGACGCTCGCGGAGGTGCTGCGCGCCCTCGTCGCGGGAACGACGAGCCACCCCGCCGAGCCGCTCGAGAGCCTCGTCGGCCCGCCGAACCCCTGGGCGCCACCGGAGCACCGCCAGACGCTCGCGGGCCCCGGCCGGGGGACGGTGACGGCCGTCTGGGGGCCGACCGGCGCTCCGGGCCGGACGACCGTCGCGGTGACGGTGGCGGCGGCGCTCGCCCGGGCGGGCGTCGACACCCTCCTCGTCGACCTCGACACCTACGGCGCCAGCGTCGCCCAGGCGCTCGGCCTCGTCGACGAGGCGCCCGGGCTCGCCGCCGCCGCGCGCGCCTCGGAGTACGGCGTTCTCGACGTTCCCGGCCTCGCCCGGCTCGTGCCCCGGGTCTGCGCGCACCTGCGGGTGCTCACCGGCATACCGACTCCTGGGCGGTGGACCGAGGTGCGCGGCGCCACCGTCGAGGACATCCTCACCCTGGCCCGTTCCCTCGCCGAGCACGTCGTCGTCGACTGCGGCTTCGGGGTGGAGGACGACGAGGAGCTGAGCTACGACACGGCCGCCCCGCGGCGCAACGCGACGACCCTCACCGCGCTCGAGCAGGCCGACCACCTGCTCGTCGTCGGCTCGGGTGAGCCGGTCGGGCTGCAACGGCTCGTCCGCGCGGTCCAGGACCTCGCCGACCGCGTCGCACCCGCACCGGTCGTCGTCGTCAACCGGGTCCGGGCGGCCGTCGCGGGCCCGCAGCCCGAGCGTCAGATCCGTGAGGTGCTGGCCCGCTTCGCCGGCCTGGAGGCGCCGCGGTTCGTCCCGTGGGCCCCGGCCGAGTGCGACGCGGCGACCCTCGCCGGGCGCAGCCTGCTCGAGCAGGCCCCCCACGCCGCGGTGACCGAGAGTCTCGTCGAGCTCGCCGCGGTCGTCGACGAGCGGGTGGCCGCCCCCCGTGCGGCGCGGCGTCCGGCCGGGGACGGGGTGGGCCGGCGCAGGGTGGGCCGGCGCCCGGTGGGCCGGCGCCCGTCCGGCACCGGGGGGTGAGGGTTCTCTCCATCACGAGCGCCCGCTCGCCCCGGGCACGGTCTGCCACCATGGGGCCCGTGGCCGACCGTCTCAGCTCCCTCGACACCTCCTTCCTCCACCTCGAAGACGCGACGACCCCCAGGCACGTCGGCTCGGTCATGGTGTTCGACCCCCCTCGCTCGGGCTTCGACTACGACCAGCTCGTCACCCTCATCTCTCGGCGGATCGCCTTGGTCCCCCGCTACCGGCAACGGGTCCGGGAGATCCCCGGCCGGCTCGCCAACCCGGTCTGGGTCGACGACGAGGACTTCGACGTCACCTACCACGTGCGCCGCTCGGCGCTGCCGCGTCCGGGCACCGACGAGCAGCTGGAGGAGCTCGTCGCCCGGATCCTGCCCCGCCCGCTGGATCGGGAACGGCCGCTGTGGGAGGTCTACCTCGTCGAGGGTCTCCAGGACGACCGCTTCGCGCTCATCACGAAGACCCACCATGCCCTCGTCGACGGCGTCAACGCGGTCGACATCTCCCACGTCATCCTCGACGGGGCGGGTGAGGTCGACGAGGAGGCCGCCCAGGAGTGGCGTCCGCACCGGGAGCCGTCCGACTTCGATCTCGTCGTCGGCGCGGTGACCGACAACCTGCGCACCCCGACCCAGGCCATCGACACGGTCCAGGCCGGCATCCGCGACCTCAAGGCCACGGCGGCCCGGGTCGCCGGCGTCGCGGGCGAGGTGATGACGACCCTGGCCCGGGCCTCACGCGCGGCCCCCACCTCACCACTGAACGCCACGGTGGGGCGGGCCCGTCGCTACGTGATGATCGGGACCGACCTCGAGGACTACCGGACGATCCGCAGCCGGCTGACCAAGGGCGCGTTCGCCGATGAGGTGACGATCAACGACGTCGTGCTTGCGACGATCACCGGAGCCTTCCGCACGTGGATGCTGACCCGCGGCGAGTCCGTCCACGGCGGGACGACCATCCGGGCGATGGTGCCGGTCAGCGTCCACGGAGGGACCGGTGTCGCGACCGGTCGTGAGCTCACCGCGTGCTTCGTCGACCTCCCGGTGGGCGAGCCTGGTGCGTCGATGCGGCTGCACCAGATCGCCTTTGCGATGCGTCAGCAGATGGAGGGCGGTCGCGCCGTGCCCGCAGAGACCCTCACCGGGCTGGCCGGGTTCGCCCCGCCGACGATGCACGCCCTCGGCGCGCGACTCGGCAGCGCCGTCTCCCGCCGGCTGTACAACGTCGTCATCACGAACGTGCCGGGCCCGCAGCAGCCGTTGACCACCGCCGGGGCCCGGATGGTCTCGACCTACCCCGTCATGCCGCTCGGCATGGGGCAGGCCCTGTCCATCGGCCTCACGTCCTACGACGGCGGGGTCTACTACGGTCTGTACACCGACCGTGACGCCATCCCCGATGCCGACGTCCTGGGCCATGCCGTCGTCGACGCGCTCCAGGAGCTGCTCGACGCCCCGCACCCCGGACGGCGGTGACGGGTCAACCCCGGAGGAGCCATGCCCCAGCGCCGGATCTACGTCCCGCTCGACGACGCCGCCCTCGCCATGCTCGCGGCCAGGCGTGAGATCGGGCCGGCTCCCGTGTCGGCCCACGCCGTGACCGCGGGGCAGGAGCGTGGCCTCGCCACCGACGAGGAGCTGCTCGAGTATGCCGCCCTCCTCGGTGCCGCGGCCCAGGCCGACGACGTGCGGCCCGCCGGCGGTCGGCGGGTCATCGCCGCTGCCGATGTCGAGGAGGCGCTCGTCGAGGAGGTCGCCGACGAGGGAGCGGCACCGACGGCCGTCGAGATCGACGCGCCGATCCCGGCCCGCCGGATCGTCTCGTTCCATCTCGACGAGCTTCCCGGGAGCACCGACGACGGGGATCTGCTCTGGTACGACGTCACCGAGCTCGACGAGGTGCTGCGCCTCGGCACCGGCGCCGCCGGAGCGGGCTGACCCGGGCGCCGCCGATCCGCCTGGCGTGACACGATACGAAGACCCCGCCATCGTCGCCGAAGGAGTCCCACCCATGGATGCCGTCACCTCCGTCCCTGCTCCGGCCAACGAGCCGGTCCTCGACTACGCGCCGGGCAGCCCGGAGCGCGCGCGCCTCGAGCAGTCCCTCGCGGACATGGCTGCGACGGTCCACGACCTGCCGCACACCATCGGTGGCAAGCGCGTCGAGGGCAACGGCAAGCGGATGCAGCTGAGCCAGCCGCACGCGCACCGCACGGTGCTCGGCCGGCTCCGGACGGCGACCAAGGTCGATGCCCGAGCCGCCATCGAGGCCGCGACGGCCGCCGCCCCGGCGTGGCGCGATCTCGCCTTCGACGACCGGGCGGCCATTCTCCTCAAGGCCGCGGACCTGCTCGCCGGTCCGTACCGCGCCCGGGTCAACGCCGCGACGATGCTGGGACAGTCCAAGACGGCATACCAGGCAGAGATCGACGCCGCGTGCGAGCTCATCGACTTCTGGCGCTTCAACGTGCACTTCGCGCGGCAGATCCTCGCCGAGCAGCCGCTGGCGAACGCCAAGAACGTGTGGAACCGGACCGACCACCGCTCCCTCGAGGGCTTCGTCTACGCGATCACCCCCTTCAACTTCACGGCCATCGCCGGCAACCTCCCGACCGCGCCGGCCCTCATGGGCAACACCGTCGTCTGGAAGCCCTCGCACAGCCAGCAGGTCGCCGCCCAGGTCGTCCTCGAGGTGCTCGAGGAGGCCGGCATGCCCCCGGGGGTGATCAACCTCCTCGGCGGCCACGGCGTCGATGTCTCCGATGTCGCGCTGGCGCACCCCGACTTCGCGGGGCTGCACTTCACCGGGTCGACGCGGACCTTCCAGACCCTGTGGAAGCAGATCGCCGACAACCTCACCGGTTACCGGCACTACCCGCGGATCGTCGGTGAGACCGGCGGCAAGGACTTCGTCTTCGCCCACCCGAGTGCCGACCCCGACGTGCTGCGGACCGCCCTGGTGCGCGGCGCGTTCGAGTACCAGGGCCAGAAGTGCTCCGCCGCCTCGCGGGCCTACGTCCCGCGCAGCGTGTGGCGTCGGATCAAGGAGGATCTCGTCTCCGTGACGGACGGCCTCTCGATGGGTGACGTCACCGACTTCAGCAACTTCATGGGGGCGGTCATCGACGAGCGCGCGTTCGCCAAGCACAAGGCGGCGATCGACCGGGCGCACGCGACATCGGGCCTGGAGGTCATCGCCGGCGGGACCTACGACGACTCCGAGGGCTGGTTCGTCCGGCCCACCATCGTCGTGGGGGAGGACCCGACCGACGAGGTGTTCCGCGAGGAGTACTTCGGGCCCATCCTGTCGGTGCACGTCTTCCCCGACCGGTCCTACCACCGGGTCATGGAACAGATGGAGTCCTTCGCGCCCTATGCCCTCACCGGCTCGATCATCTCCCAGGACCGGGCCGCGATCGCCGAGGCGACCGAGCGGCTGAGGTTCGCCGCCGGCAACTTCTACATCAACGACAAGCCCACCGGCGCCGTCGTCGGCCAGCAGCCGTTCGGCGGGGGTCGGGCGTCGGGGACGAACGACAAGGCGGGTTCGGCGCAGAACCTCCTGCGGTGGACCTCGACGCGGTCGATCAAGGAGACCCTCGTCCCGCCGACGGCCCACGAGTACCCGCACATGGGCTGACTCCTGCGCGCCAACCCGCACAGGCGGCTGACCCGCGCCGCCCCACCCCACCCGCCGCTCCCGCCGGAAAGTCACCCAATTGCGGAGTTGTTGCCGTCGGTCAGGGTGGGGTGGGGGCGGAAAGTCACCCAATTGGGGAGTTGTTGCCGTCGGTCAGGGTGGGGTGGGGGCGGAAAGTCACCCAATTGGGGAGTTGTTGCCGTCGGTCAGGGTGGGGTGGGGGCGGAAAGTCACCCAATTGGGGAGTTGTTGCCTTGGGTGAAGGGTTGGGTGGGGCGGGGAAACCGGGCGTCCCGGATCAACGAGCGAGGAACTCGCGCAGCGTCTCCGCCTCGAGGGTGATCGCGGCGAGGATCGGGTCGGCCGCCGCCTTCTCGATCCTCCCGCCGATGAACGGCACGTTGGCCTTGAGGTCGCCCTCGAGGGTCTCGAGGGTCCCGCGGCCACCCGGCGCCAGGACGGCCTCCCCACGGAAGGTCAACGGGGCGCCGGTCACGTGCAGGTCGACGCGGCATACCCGCGTCCCGTCGGGGTCCGCAGGGCCCCAGTCCTGGGTCTCGACGACGGTCAGCTCCTCACCGACGAAGGACCTCGCGGCCTCCGGCAGTCCGTCGCTCGGGAGGTGGCGCTGGGAGCGGATGACGGTGCGATCCCCGTCCTCGGTCAGGTCGACGGTGAACTTCCCGGCCGAGGTCGCCCGGCACTTGGCCTGCTGGAAGTCCTCGGTGCGGATGACGGCGAAGACCGCCTCGGGCGAGGTCTCGAACTCCTCGCGGGTCGTCAGTCGCACGGCTGGCTCCTGCTGCGTCGGGACGGCGCTGCCGTCGTCGGTGGGCTCGGACGATCCTTCCAACGATCCGGCGCCCGCGCCACTGCGGCGTCGAGGGCCGGTCATAGGTTGCGCAGCGACTCGGACGCCCGGGCGAGGCTCCGGGTCGACTCGGCGACGAGGGCGAGCAGTCGCCGTCGTCGCCGCTCGAGCTGGGTGAGCACGACGTCGAGTGCGCCCTGGAGCTCGACGCGGCGGCGCTCGCGGGCCTCGGCCCGGGCGGCGATCGCCTCGCCGGTCACGCCGTAGTCGAGTTCGACCCGTCCCTCGCGGACCCGCAGGCCGTCGGCTGCCGCCCGCTCCGTGAGGGCCCGCGCCGCGGCGACGAGCTCCGCGACGTCGGTCGCGTGCTCCTGGTGGGCGACCCCGACCGCGCTCAGCTGCTCGGCGAGCACGTCGGCGGCGGATCCGAGTGCCTCGCCCCGGCGGCGCGTCCGGGCCGACGCCCGGCCGCCCCACTCCCGGCCGAGGTCGCGGTATGCCGCCGCCAGCCGCTGCGCGTCCGCGTGCACCGCCGCCGCCGAGCGCCCCAGGGTGGCGCCGAGGGCGGAGAGGGAGCCGGGGTCGCCGGGCACGAGCGTCACCGGGTCCGCCGGGGGACTTCGGGGGAGGGCGTCTCGGCCCGCGAGCTCGCGGCCGTGAGCCGGCGGTGTTGGGTGGACGCCTCGTCGCCGAGGGCCCGGAGCGTGTCGGCGGCCTGGTCGAGCCAGTCGTCGAGGGTTCGCTGGGGGACCGGCTCACCGAGGACCACGAGCCCCGCGAGGACGTCGTCCTCGACCGCCCGGCACCGCTCGGTCAGCCGGTGGAGCGCGGCGAGGACCGGGCCGACCGACTCGGCGGGAGGGGAGGTGGGCACCCGCCAACTCTAGGTGGAGCAGGACGGGCGCTCACGTGGTTACCCACATGGGCGGCAAGGGGCCCGCACCCGCGGGAAGGCGCCCGGCCCGACCCGGCGCCCGAAGGGACGACACGGATGCCGGGCGTCCCGAGGTGCTCGCTGCCTCGGTGCTCAGGTGAAGGCGAAGAGTGCGAGCGGTGGCGTCGTCGGCCGGCTGGAGCCGCCCGACGGTTCGAGGGTGATCCCCGCGGCCGTCGCCGTCGCGACGTCGCCGTCGAGGACGACGGTGACGGTCCCGGCGGACGGGCGTGGCATGAGCCCGGCGCTCACCATGCCCCGACCCGGCTCGTCGAACCACAGTTGGAAGTCCTTGCCCTCAGGAGGGGACGGCATGTGCTCGGCGACGAGCACGGCCTTCCCGACCGACGCGCTGCGGACGATCGTCGCCTGCCCGCCCTCGACCGGCTGGGTGTAGCGCTGGGCATCGCCGGCTTGGAGGACCTGCTGGGCCACCGTCGGCGGCGGCGTGTCGTTCCAGGGGCTCCAGGCGAGCCCCGCGACGGCGAGGAGCAGGGCGGCGGCCGCGGCCCCGGCCCAGGCGAGGGGGCGGCGGGCACGGCGCGGCCGCATCGGTGCGACCGGGGCGCGGTCCGCCGGGACGGTGGCGTCGCTCGTGGTCCTCGGCTCCGGTGTAGGGGGAGGCAGCGGCCGGACGGTGCGGATCTGCTCGAGGACGGCATCGCGCAGGGCCGGCGGTGGGGTCGCCTTGGTGAGCCCTGCTAGTTCGGTGGCGGCGGCGCGCAGGCTCGCGACCTCCGCCTCGCACTCGGCGCACTCGGCGAGGTGCTGCTCGAACGCCCGGCGCTCGTCCGCGTCGAGGGCGTCGACGGCATACGCACCGGAGAGTCCGTGGACATCGGCACTCATGACTGCATCCCCAGGGTGTCGCGGAGACGGATCAGTCCGTCCCTGATTCGGGTCTTGGCGGTGCCGAGGGGCACCCCCAGGAGGGCGGCGACCTCGGTGTGGGTGTAGCCGCCGAGGTAGGCCAGCTCGACGGCGCCGCGCTGGGTCTCGGTGAGCGAGCCGAGGGCCCGGCGCACCCGCTGGGCGTCCAGGCTGGTCTCGGCCCGCTCGGCCGTCGCGTCGAAGGACCGGTCCTGCGAGGTCGCGCCGTAGTGGTGCTCGCGGTTGCTGGCCGCCTGGGCCGAGCGCACCCGGTCGACCGCCTTGCGGTGGGCGATGGTGAGCATCCAGCCCATGGCGCTGCCCGCGGTGGGGTCGAAGCGGGCGCTCGTACGCCAGACGTCGAGGAACGCCTCCTGGGTGACCTCGTCGGCCTGGGCCGGGTCGCGGACGACCCGCAGGATCAGCCCGTAGAGCCGGGAGGAGCTGGCGTCGTAGAGCCGGGCGAAGGCGGTCTCGTCGCCCATGGCAGACGTCCTCAGCAGCTCGCCGAGGTCGTCGGTGGCGGCAGCGGACCCCCAGGGCCGAGGCTCTGGGGGGTCCGCTGGCATGCGGTCCATCATGTCCCGTGGCCACCACTCACTGGGGGAGGAGCACGCCGTCGATGATGTAGACGGTCGCGTTGGCGGTCTGGACGTCTCCACAGACGACGTGGGCGTCGCCCACGGTGAAGTCCTCACCGGACCCCTTGACGGTGATGGTCGTGCCGGCCAGCGTCGTGTGCTCGCCGGCGAGCTGGCCGGGCGCGAGCCGGCCCTGGACGACGTGGTTGGTGAGGACCTTGGTCAGCAGGCCGTTCGGGTCGGCCATCGCCGCGTCGAGTGTCTTCTTCGGCACGGCGGCGAACGCGTCGTTCGTCGGGGCGAAGACGGTGATGTCCTGCGCCGAGTTGAGCGTGTCGACGAGCCCGGCCTTCTGGACGGCGCCGACGAGCTGGCTGAGGACCGGGTTGTTGCTGGCGGCGCTCGCCACGGGAGCGGTCGCCATGCCCTCGAACGAGCCGGCGCCGCTGGCCGGGACGGCGGAGCACGCGGAGCCGAAGGGCATGCCGGCGGCGCTCGTCGACGCCTGGCTCGTGGGGCTGTCACTCATCGGGCTGGGGGACGTCGACGAGGACGAGGATGCTCCGGCCCCCGAGGAGCTCGAGCTGCTGCCACAGGCCGCGAGGCCGAGGGGAAGGGCGAGGCAGATGGCGGCGATGCCGGTACGGCGAGCAAGTCGCATGGGGGTCTCCTTCTCGGTGGGTGATGACGTGCGGTATTCGAGCCCGATGGATGAGCGGATTGGTCCCGTTTCCAACGGTTTCCGCACTTTGCGGTGTGCTTAGGAGACGAGCACGACGATGGAGTGGTAGCCCGAGGCGCCGTCGGGGAAGGGGTCGGCACGATCGGCGGTCTGGGTCCGGCCCGTGCCGTCCGTCGCGCGGGCGGTGAGGGTATGCCGGCCCGATGCCGCGTTCCAGCGCCACACCCACTGGCGCCAGTAGACGGGCCCGGCGTCCGGACCGAGCCGCGCGTCCTGCCACGGCCCATCGTCGACCCGCACCTGCACGCCCGAGATGCCGCCGTTCGCCTGGGACCAGGCGACGCCGCCGACGGCGATCTCACCCGGGTCGTAGGTCCGCAGCCCCTGGGGGGTGTCGATGCGCGTCTGGGTCTTGACGGGCGCGTCCGTGGCCCAGCCACGTCTCGTCCAGTAGGCCTGGTCGTCGGCGTAGGTCGTCGCGGTGAGCCTGGTGAGCCACTTCGTCGCGCCGACGAAGCCGTAGAGACCTGGGGTGAGCAGCCGGGCGGGGAAGCCGCGCTCCGCGGGGAGCGGCCGGCCGTCGAGACCGACGGCGACGAGCGCGTCCCGGTCGTCGGTCAGCGCCTCGGCCGGGGTCGAGATCGTCATCCCGTCGACCGACCCGCTGAGGATCTGGTCGACGTCGTCGTGGATGCCGGCTCGGGACAGCAGGTCCTTGACCCGCACGCCCTGCCAGCGGCCCGCCGAGACGTACGGCCCGCCGACGTCGTTGCTCACGCAGTTGAGGGTGATGTCGCGCTCGCTGGACGCGGCCGCCGACCTCGAGGCGCCACGAGGCGTGGTCGACCCGGGGCACGACGAGTGCGGTGTCGACGCGGTAGAAGTCCGACGGTGGCGTGCGGAAAGGGGTGATCCCGTCGACCCTCGCCTCGAGCCCCGTCGGGAGGGCCGACTCGGTGGCGGAGGGCGTCGGGAGGGTGACGGAGGACGATCCGGCTGACCGGCCCACGAGGTCCTGGCCGAGAGCGCCGACCGCCATGGCGCCGACGCCGGTGCCGGCGACGCCGAGGAGGAAGGTGCGCCGTCGCGGGGCCGCCGGCACACCGGGCGCCCGGGCGGAGTGGTCGAGGGGCGACTCGGGCCGGTCCTCCTGCGGTGTCTCGCGGGGGAGCAGCGAGCGCAGCCAGAGCAGGACCGCGACGCCGGTGGCCGCGGCGACGAGCGACGGGACGACGTCGAGCGGCTCGGCCACCGGGCGCAGCACCGCCGCGAGCCCCGCGAGGCCGGCCAACGCCGCGATGAGGGCGGCGGCCAGTCGGGGGCGCCGCCGGCCGACGAGGCCGATGAGCGTGGCGGCGCCGGCGGTGCCGAGGCCGACCGACGCGAGCAGGACCGGCTTGTCGTTCGTCCCGAGGGTGCGGACGGCCCACTCCTTCACCGGGGTCGGCGTCGCGTCGACGACGGTCGAGCCCACGGCGAGCACGGGCGAGGCGGCCGGTGCGATGAGTGCGGCGACGAGGTGGCCGGTGGCCAGGCCCGCCACGGCGGCGAGCAGGCCACCGACGGCGGAGCCGGTTCGGGACGGGGTGAGCTGGTCGGACATGGAGGTGGTTCGGGCCCGCCCCGGCCGTCGGATGGGTCGAGGGGGGGGACGGACGGGCCAGAGGCGCGCCGTCGGGGCCCTACAGTGGCCGCCATGGACGCGTGCGGAGGCGGCGACGACCGTGCCCACTGACCCGCGGGGGTTGCGCGGCGACGCGCCCCTCCTCGATGCCTGGCTCCGCTTCCGGGAGCGGCAGAGCACCCCCTTCACGATCCCGGGCCACAAGCATCGCACCGACCTCGTCGGTGACGTCGTCGTCGGCGACGTGCCGCTCTATGCCGGCCTCGACACGATGGCGCTGTCCGGTGGCGTGCTCGCCGACGCCGAGCGACGGGCCGCGCGCCTCTGGGGCGCCGACCTCTGCCGGTTCTCCGTCGGCGGCTCGACCCACGGCAACCAGGCCCTCGCCCTGGCCGTCGCCCGCCCAGGGGACCGGGTCATCGTCGGCCGCACGCTGCACCGGTCGATGCTCCTCGGGCTCGTCCTCGCCGGACTGACCCCCGTCTGGGTGCGCCCCCGGGTCGACCCGGCCATCGGGCTGCCGATCGGGCTCGCCCCGGCCGACGTGGCCCGGGCCCTCGACCGGGCACCGGATGCCGCCGCCGTCCTCGTCGGCGACCCGTCCTACGTCGGGACGGTGGGCGACGTGGCCGGGCTGGCCGAGGTCGCGCACCACCACCGCGACCCGAGCCGGCCCCACAACGGCCGGCACGGCATACCTCTGGTCGTCGATGCCGCCTGGGCGGCCCACTTCGGCTTCCACCCGGACCTGCCACCCCACGCCATCGCGGCGGGCGCCGACGCGATGGTCATCAGCGCCCACAAGACTCTCCCGGCCTGGTCGCAGGGTGCGCTCGTCCTCGCCCGCGGGCCGCACATCGACCGTGCCCGCCTCGACGCGGCCGTCGAGGCGACCCACACGACGAGCCCGAGCGGCGCCATCCTCGCGAGCATCGACGCCAGCCGGGCGCTGCTCGCCCGGGACGGCGCCGAGTTGCTGCACCGCACGATCTCGGCCGTCCGGCTGCTGCGGGAGCGGCTCGCCGACGTGCCGGGGCTCGCCGTCCTCGACGGACCGGGGGTCGACCCGGTCAAGGTCACGCTCGGCCTCGCCGGCACCGGGGCCGACGGCCGCGAGGTCGAGGCCGGGCTCATCGAGCGCGGGATGCCGGTCGAGATGGCCGACCGGGACACGCTCGTCGCGATGGTGACCCTCGCCGACGACGCGGAGTCGGTCGGCGCCCTCGGGGACGCGGTCGTCCACCTCGTCGAGGTCGGGCGCGCGGCCCCCCGGCCGGTCGTCCCGGCGGCGGCCTGGGATGTCGACCCGGTGCTCGACGTGCCACCCCGAGAGGCATTCTTCGCGCCCCGCGAGCGGCTCACCCTGCACCGGGCCCTGGGCCGGACGAGCGCCGAGCTCGTCGCGCCCTACCCGCCCGGGGTTCCGGTGCTCGCCCCCGGCGAACGGGTCACCGCCGAGGTCCTCGCCGCACTCTCCCGCGCCCGGGACAGCGGAACCCGCATCGCGTATGCCGCGGACCCGGCGCTGCGCACTCTCGACGTCCTCGCGCGCTGAGCCGTCCGCGAGCCACGCCGAACGCACCCGGGGGGCATCCACGTAGGCGGTCACGGGGAACAGGCATAGTCTCGGGGTGGAGCACAGCGACGTGCGCCCGCCGCAACCCGGTGCCTGTCGTGACGAAGGAATGCCACAGCATCATGTCCGAGACCCTGGTCCCCTCCAGAGAGCTCATCCTGTCCGAGGTCGTCGAGCACCTCGAGGACGCGACGGAGGCAGGTGAACGGCCCGACCTCGTCGAGCGCTACTACCGCCACGTGGCGACCGAGGAGCTCGCCGACCGCCCGCCGGAGGTGCTGGCCTGGTCGGTCTCGCACCACGTCGAGCTGGCTCGGGAGAGAGTGCCGGGAACGGCCAAGGTCTGCGTCGTCAACGCAGACGTCGACGCCGATGTCTGGTCCAACCCACGCACCTTCGTCCAGGTCGTCACCGACGACATGCCCTTCCTCGTCGACTCGGTGACGGGCGAGCTCGCGGCCCACGGCATCGACGTCCACCTCATCGTCCACCCCCAGTTCGTCGTCCGGCGCGACGCCGTCGGGTCGCTCGAGGCCGTCCTCGAGGTCGACCCCCAGGCCGCGACCGGTCCGGCCGGCTCGGTCGGCGAGCTGCGCGAGTCGTGGATGACGCTGACGATCGACCGTGAGACGGACGAGGGCCGCCGCGACGAGATCGCCACTCGGATCCGCGAGGTCCTCAGCGACGTGCGGGAGGCCGTCGAGGACTGGCCCAAGATGCGCTCGCGGTGCCTCGTCATCGCCGCCGAGCTGGAGGGCAACCCGCCGCGCGGCGTGTCGGCCGCCGAGGTGGCCCGCACCTCGGCCTTCTTGCGCTGGATGGCCGAGGACCACTTCACCTTCCTCGGCTTTCGCGAGTACCGGCTCGACGAGGTCGACGACGGCGAGGCGATCGTCCCGGTGACCGGCAGCGGCCTCGGCCTGCTCCGGTCGGACCCGCCGCTGGCGGCCGACCCGCCCACCCTGAGCGAGAGCGCCAGGGCGCTTGCTCACGAGCCGACCCCACTGGTCATCACCAAGGCCAACTCCCGCTCGACCGTGCACCGGCGCGCCTACCTGGACTACGTCGGGATCAAGAGCTATGACGCCGAGGGCACGGTGGTCGGGGAACGGCGCTTCCTCGGCCTGTATGCCGCGACCGCCTACACCGACTCGGTCACCCGGCTGCCGCTCGTCGCCGAGAAGATCGCCTGGATCATCAAGCGGTCCGGCGTCACCCCCGGCTCGCACACCGCCAAGGACCTGCTCGGGGTCCTCGAGACCTATCCGCGCGACGAGCTGTTCCAGGCCCGGCCCGAACAGCTCTATGACGTCGCCATCGCCGTCACCCGGCTGCAGGAGCGCCGGCACACCCGGCTGTTCCTGCGCGAGGACGACTACGGGCGCTACGTCTCGGCGATCGTCTACATCCCCCGCGACCGGTACAACACGGTCGTCCGGCTGCGGATGGCGGAGATCCTCAAGGACGCCTTCGAGGGCGAGAGCATCGAGTTCAGCGCCCGGGTCTCCGAGAGCGCCCTGTCCCGGATCCACTACGTCGTCCGGATGCCGAAGGGCGAGCGCGTCCGCGCCCTCAGCCAGGAGGAGCGCGAGGCCCTCGAGCAGCGGCTCGTCGAGGTGAGCCGCACGTGGAGCGACCGGCTCGCCAACGCCCTCCACGAACGGGTCGGCGAGGCCGAGAGCGAACGGCTGATGCGCCGCCTCGGCCGCGGCTTCAACTCCGCCTACGAGGACACGTTCACGACCAGCCAGGGCATTGCCGACCTCCGTCACCTCGACGGACTCGGCGGGGACCGGCGCACGAGCGTCGCCCTCTACCGCCCGACCGACGCCCCCGCGACCGTCCGCCGCTTCAAGCTGTTCCGGATCGACCCGCTCTCGCTGACCGACATCCTCCCGATCTTCACCCACATGGGCGTCGAGGTCATCGACGAGCAGCCCTACGACGTGCAGCGATCCGACGGGGTGACGCTCTACGTCTACGACTTCGGACTGCGTGTCGACGACGCGGCGGTCTGGGAGGCGATGAGCCACGAGCGGCTGCGCGAGCTGTTCGAGGGGGCCGTGGCGGCCGTCTGGGACGGGATGGCGGAGTCCGACGGCTTCAACAAGCTCGTCCTCGGCGCCCAGCTGACCTGGCGCCAGGTCGTCATCCTCCGGATGGTCTCGCGCTACCTGCGCCAGACCCGCTCGGCGTTCAGCCAGGAGTACCTCGAGGAGAGTCTCGTCTCCAACCCCGCCATCGCGGACGACCTCGTGGCGTTGTTCGAGACGCGCTTCGACCCCGAGCGGTATGCCGGGCTGGCCGACGAGGAGCGGGGCGCCGCCGAGGAGGAGATCGCCGCGCGGGTCCTCGCCGCCCTCGACGGCGTGGCCTCCCTCGACCACGACCGGATCATCCGCGCCTTCCTCGGCGTCATCCGGGCCGGGCTGCGGACCAACTACTTCCAGGACGGGGAGGCGAGCGGGTTCGACGGCGTCGCGGCGAAGCGCTACGTCTCGCTGAAGCTGGAGCCGTCGAAGGTGCCGGACCTGCCGGCGCCGCGGCCGGCCTTCGAGATCTGGGTCTACAGCCCCCGCGTCGAGGGCGTGCACCTGCGCTTCGGACCGGTCGCCCGTGGTGGGCTGCGCTGGTCGGACCGCCGCGAGGACTTCCGCACCGAGGTCCTCGGCCTCGTCAAGGCGCAGATGGTCAAGAACGCCGTCATCGTGCCCACCGGGTCCAAGGGCGGGTTTTTCGCCAAGCAGCTGCCCGACCCCACGGTCGATCGCGACGCGTGGCTCGAGGAGGGCAAGGCGGCATACCGGATCTTCATCTCCGGGCTGCTCGACCTCACCGACAACCGGGTCAAGGGCGAGATCGTCCCGCCGGAGCGCACCGTGCGCCACGACCCCGACGACCCCTACCTCGTCGTCGCCGCCGACAAGGGCACCGCGACGTTCTCCGACATCGCCAACGGGGTCGCCCAGTCCTACGGCTTCTGGCTCGACGACGCCTTCGCGTCCGGTGGCTCGGCCGGCTACGACCACAAGGCGATGGGCATCACCGCCAAGGGCGCGTGGGAGTCGGTCAAGCGGCACTTCCGTGAGATGGGCGTGGACACTCAGAGCGAGGCCTTCACCGTCGTCGGCATCGGCGACATGAGCGGCGACGTCTTCGGCAACGGGATGCTCCTGTCCCGGCACATCCGGCTCGTCGCGGCCTTCGACCACCGCCACGTCTTCGTCGACCCGGACCCCGACCCCGAGGTCTCCTTCGCCGAGCGCGAGCGGATGTTCGGGCTGCCCCGCTCGTCCTGGGCCGACTACGACGCGAGCCTCATCAGCGAGGGCGGTGGCGTCTTCAAGCGGAGCCTCAAGGCGATCAAGACGACCCCCCAGATGCGTGAGGCGTTGGGTCTGCCCGAGGGCACGACGTCGATGACGCCGTCCGAGCTCATCCATGCCATCCTCCTCGCGCCGGTCGACCTGCTGTGGAACGGCGGGATCGGCACCTATGTCAAGGCCTCGAGCGAGGACAACCTCGCCGTCGGCGACCGCGCGAACGATGCGATCCGGGTCGACGGCGACCAGCTGCGGGTCAAGGTCGTCGGCGAGGGCGGCAACCTCGGGCTGTCCCAGCTCGGCCGCATCGAGGCGGCCATGCACGGCGTGCGGGTCAACACCGACGCCGTCGACAACTCCGCCGGCGTCGACACCTCCGACCACGAGGTCAACATCAAGATCCTCCTCGGCGACGTCATCCGGCGCGGGGACATGACGATCGAGGAGCGCAACACCCTCCTGTCGTCGATGACCGACGAGGTCGCCGAGCAGGTGCTGCGCGACAACTACGAGCAGAACGTCATCCTCGGCAACGCCCGGATGCAGGGTGCGTCGATGGCACCGGTTCACATCCGGCTCATGCGTTCCCTCGAGGAGCGTGGCGAGCTCGACCGGGGGCTCGAGTTCCTCCCTGGCGACTCCGAGCTGGAGGACCGTCACTCCGAGGGCAAGGGCCTCACCTCGCCCGAGCTGTCCGTGCTCCTCGCCTACGCCAAGCTCGCGCTGAAGAAGGACCTCCTTGCGAGCGAGCTCCCGGACGACCCCTATCTCGCGGAGGCGCTCGAGGACTACTTCCCGCACCCACTGCGCGCGGGGTTCGCCGAGGAGCTGGCCGAGCACCCGCTGCGCCGCGAGATCATCGTCAACTCCGTCGCCAACGCGATGATCAACCGGGGTGGCATCACCTTCGCCTACCGGGCGACGGAGGAGACGGGTGCGACGAGCGAGCAGGTGGCCCGGGCGTTCGTCGTCTGCCGCGAGGTGTTCGGCCTCGGCTCCTTCGTCTCCGACGTCGAGGCGCTCGACACCGTCGTCGACACCGAGGTGCAGACCCGCCTCTACCTCGAGTTCCGTCGGTTGCTCGACCGTGCGGTGCGGTGGTTCCTCGCCGCCCGGGCGACGTCGCTCGACGTGCGTGCCGAGAGCGATCGGTTCGCCGAGGTCGTGGGCAGCCTCGGGCCGACGGTGCCGACCCTCCTGCGCGGTGCCGAGCGCGAGCGCCTCGAGCGGCGCACCGGTGAGTACGTCGAGTGCGGTGTGCCCTACGAGCTCGCCGTCCGGACCGCCGGCCTGCTCGACCAGTACTCGCTTCTCGACATCGTCGACATCGCCGCCGACACGGGCAACGAGCCCACCGACGTCGCGCCGCTGTACTACGTGGTCTCCGAGAGCTTCGGGATCGACACGATGCTGACGAAGATCACCCGGCTGCCACGCGAGGACCGCTGGGACGCCCTGGCCCGGGGTGCGCTGCGCGACGACCTGTATGCCGTGCTCGAGTCGATGACCCGGTCGGTCATCGATGCCAACGACGGGTCGGTCGGCGAGGACCCGACGGCCGCCTTCGAGAGGTGGGCCCAGGCGAACGCGGACGTCATCCAGCGCTCGCGCACGTCGATGGCCGGGATCCTCCGGCTGGAGAGCCCCAACATCGCCGCGCTGTCCGTCGCGCTGCGCCGGCTCCGGGCGGTCGTGCGGGCCGGGACACCGGGGGCCTGACCGGGGCCACTAGCATGCCGTCGTGACCACCCTGGCCGAGGCACTGCGTGACCTGACCTCGCTCGGCGAGGGTGAGGTCGAGTGGCTGCACTTCGTGATCGGCGACTGGCAGCTCGTGGCCGACCTGTCCTTCTCCGACCTCGTCATGTGGGTGCCGTCGGCCCACGGGGAGTGGCGGGCCGTCGCGCACGTGCGCCCCAACACCGGGCCGATGGTCTTCGCCGAGGACATCGTCGGCCTGGCGAGCGCTCCCGGCCATCGCTGGATGCTCGACGATGCGTTCGAGGGGCGGGTCGTCGTGCCGGGCCGGCCGCCGGACCCCGCGGGCGAGATCGTCATCCGCGAGGAGGCCATCCCCGTCGTCCGGGAGGGGGTGCCCATCGCCGTCATCACCCGGCATACGAACATCAAGGGGGTGCGCGGTCCCAGCCTGCTCGAACAGACCTACCGGGCGCTGGCCGACGTCCTCGCCCGGATGATCGCCGCGGGGGAGTTCCCGAGCCCGGCCTACCCGACCGGCCTGCGCCGCGGCGCGCCCCGGGTCGGTGACGGCGTCATCCAGCTCGACGTCGAGGGGGTCGTCCGCTACGCGAGCCCGAATGCCGTCTCGGCCATCCACCGGCTCGGCCACCTCGGGGACGTCGTCGGGGAGGTGCTCGCCCAGATCGTCACCGACCTGCTCGGCCGCACGACGACGCCGGTGGACGAGTCGCTGCCCCTCGTCCTCACCGGCCGCGCGCCGTGGCGCAGCGAGGCCGAGACGCGCTCGGCGACCGTGTCGATGCGGGCCATCCCGCTCACCGAGCACTCGGAGCGGATCGGTGCGCTGCTCCTCGTGCGAGACGTGTCGGAGATCCGGCGCCGCGAGCAGGAGCTGATGACGAAGGACGCGACGATCCGCGAGATCCACCACCGGGTGAAGAACAACCTCCAGACCGTCGCCGCGCTGCTGCGCCTCCAGGCCCGGCGCCAGCCGGAGGAGGGAGCGCGCGCCGCGCTCCGCGAGGCCGAGCGGCGGGTCGCGACGATCGCCCGGGTCCACGAGACGCTGGGTCAGGGCTTCGACGAGACCGTCAACTTCGACGACATCGCCCTCCAGGGGCTGCGCGCCGTCGTCGAGGTCGCCTCGAGCGAGCACCGGGTCGAGAGCTCGATCACCGGGACGTTCGGTCGGCTTCGCGCCGAGGACGCGACGCCGTTGGCCCTGGTCCTGTCCGAGCTGGTGCAGAACGCCGTCGAGCACGGGCTCGCCGACCACGGGGGCCGGGTGGACGTGGTCGCGAACCGGGAGTGGCTCTCGGCCGGCCAGGAGATCCTCACCGTGACGATCACCGACGACGGCGCTGGGCTGCCGGCGGGGTTCCGTCCCGGTCTGGCCGGGCTCGGGACCCGGATCGTCACGTCGTTCGTCCAGGACCTCGGGGGCCGGATCCGCTGGGAGAACGCGCCCGGCGGGGGGACGCGGGTCGAGTTCGTCGCCCGGCTCCGGGCGATGGTGCGCTAGGCGGGCGCGGGCGTTGCGGTCAGCCGGCGCGGCGGGCGCGGGCGTTGCGCCGCTTGAGGGCTCGGCGCTCGTCCTCGGAGAGGCCTCCCCACACGCCGGCGTCCTGGCCCGACTCCAGGGCCCACTTCAGGCAGGTGTCGATGACCTCGCACCGTCGGCAGACGGCCTTGGCCTCCTCGATCTGCAGGATCGCCGGGCCGGTATTCCCGATCGGGAAGAACAGCTCGGGGTCCTCGTCGAGGCAGGCAGCGCGGTCGCGCCAGTCCATGGGCGTATGCTCCTTCAAACGGTTCGTCGTGCCGGACGCGGGGTGGCTCCGGGTCGGTGTGCGCCCTCGGGTGCGAGGGACGTCAGCGCACAGACGTCCGTTGGTCGATGCTAACGGTGAGGGACCGTTTCCGCACCCTTCTCGGGGGTGTCGTGAGCCCGTTCGCTCACCGCCGAACCGGCCACCAGGATCCCAACGAGTCAGGGCTTGGATCTGTTCCCTCGCAGGTCAGGGGCCGTGCCGACTGGATGCCGCCGGGGCCGGGCCCCACGCTAGGCTGCCCGCGTGAGCGCCCCCACCCCACCCGCGGACCCGGCCGCTCGCGGAGCCCGGGTCCTCCTGGCCGCCCTGTTGGGGGCCCAGGTGGTCGTCCTCGTGGGGTTCGCCGGCTTCTACCTCTACGAGCTCATCCTCGGCGAGAGCGCCGATCCGGCGCGGGTCGTCATGTCGGTCGTCCTCATCCTCGTCACCGCTGCGGGGCTCGCGGCGGTGGCTCGTGGCTGGGTCCGGCTCGAGCACTGGCCGCGCACGCCCACCCTTGTCTGGAGCGTCCTGCTGCTCCCCGTGGCCTGGGGGCTGTTCCAGGGGGGCCTGCTCCTGGTCGGTGCCGCCGTCGGCCTCATCGGGCTGGGCGGGGTGGGGGGAGCGCTCGCGACGCCGGCCCGCCCGGCCCCGGACGAGCCCGACTGAGGCGCCCGAGCGGGCCTCTCCTACCGGCTGTGCCGGCTCCGCCGGCTACCCGGCTCCCGTCGGCCCGGCCACCTGCACCCGCACCGGCGGGCCGCCGGCGACGAGGAGCCCCCGTCCTGGCCTGACGGGAAGCCCCCGCGGGACCGCGACGCCGAGGACCGCGCCGTCGCCCGGGCCGGACGGAGCGAGGAGCAGCCCTCGCTGGCGCCGGGCCGCCTCGACGACGACGCCCCGCACCTGGCCGAGGACACCGGCCGGGGTGGCCGCGGCCACGACGACCCCGTCGTCGCGGTCGACGAGGGCGGCGATCTCGTCGAGGACGGCCTCGGCGGGCGAGCCGGCCAGGCCGTCGGCGTCGTCGACGAGGACGACGAGGTCCGGATGCGCCCGGCGCGCGGCGACGAGGTCCGCGACATCGTGTGGTGAGGCGAGGACGATCCCCCGCATCGTCGCGAGGTCCGCGGGTGGGCCGCGCCGGGATGCCACGACCGCGACCCGGCGACCCGCCCGCTGGGCGGCCAGGGCGAGGGATCCGAGGGCGGTGCTGCGTCCCGAGCCAGGCGGGCCCACGACGAGGAGCAGCCGTCCGGCCACCGCCGGGTCGAGGGACACCCAGGACGCGTCGTCGCCGCCGATGCCCAGCGTCCACGGCGGCGCGGCGCCGGGGGCCGGGGGGAGCGCGAGCGTGGGCAGTGGCTCGACCCGGACCGGCCGGCAGGCCCGCCCCGACGAGGCCGCGACGGGCGGTGGCGGGCCCGGGTGGGGCAGGGCGAACTGGATCTCGACGCCGTCCCGGACCCGCACCGCCCGGCCGGGAGGTGGGTCGTGCGGGACGGCGGAGCGGTCGAGACCGACGAGGGCGGCGTCGACCGGGTCGGCGAGCCGCAGGACGAAGGTCTCGGACATGAGCGCCGCCGTGCGCCCGAGCACGAGCGACCGATCGCCGGTGACGACGGCGCTGAGGCCGACGGAGGCACCGTCGCGCAGCAGGGCCGTCAGGCGCTCGCCGACCGTGCCGCCGAGCAGGTCCGGGTCCGCGGCCCGGTCCCAGCCGTCGACGAGCAGCAGCACCGCGGGGCTTGTGGCCGGCTCGGGCGCCCCCGCGCGACGGCGCACCTCGTCGGCCAGCCGGGTCAGCAGGAGGTCGAGCCGCTCGGGGTCATCGGGCCCGACCACGGTCCCGGTGTTCGGGAGGGCCGCAACGGGTCGGAGGCGTCCACCGGCGGCGATGGCGTGGATGTGCAGCTCGTGCGTGGCCCACCGGGCTGCCGCGGTCGTCGCGAGGGTGACCGCCGCCGTCGTTCGTCCGGACCGGGGGCCGCCGACGAGCAGCCAGTGGCCGCCGTCCGGGCGCCAGCGTAGCGGCTCCCGGCGCTGCTCACCCGGGTGGTCGGCCAGGCCGACGAGGACCGCGTCCGTGTCGGGCTCCGGGTCCAGCGGAGCCAGCCGGGCCGGCAGCGCCGGGAGCCAGGGGCGGTGGGGCGGTGGCGCCGGCCGGTCCCGCTGCGCCGCACGGGCCGCGGCGACGAGCCGGTCCAGGTCGGTCGGCCCGGCAGCGGGCATGCCGCGGCCCGGCGGGACCGCTCCGGATGCGGCCCCGGCGCCGTTGGCGCCGCCGCCGGCCAGCTGCACGACGAGGCGGTCGGGGCGCTCGCCCGGAGCGGCGGCCGAGACCCGCGCGCCCTGGAAGGTCGTCGGTGCCTCGGCGCCGGTCCGCGCCAGGCCTCGACCGGGACGCCCGGCCGGGACGAGGGCGGCGTCGGGGAGGTCGATGACATCGTGCGAGTCGGCCCGGTCCCGCACCCGCAGGGCCACCCGGAGGTTGACGTTGGCGCGGATCTCGGGCGAGACGACGCCGCTCGGCCGTTGCGTGGCGAGGACGAGGTGGACCCCGAGCGACCGGCCGACGGCGGCGATGCGGACGAGACCGTCGACGAAGGCCGGCAGCTCCTCGGCCAACGCCCGCAGCTCGTCGACGACGATGACGAGGCGACCGAGACCCGGGCCGCCGGGGGGCCGGCGGATGAGGTAGTCGTCGATGTCGCGGGCACCGACCGTCGCCAGGACGCGTTCGCGCCGGGTCAGCTCGGCCCGGAGGGAGACCAGGGCCCGGTCGGCGAGGTGGTCGTCGAGGTCGGTCACGAGGCCGACGACGTGCGGGAGGTCGGCGCACCCGGCGAAGGCCGACCCGCCCTTGTAGTCGACGAGGACGATGGAGAGCTCCTCGGGCGGGGAGAGGACCGCGAGGGAACCGACGAGGGCCTGGAGGAGCTCGGACTTGCCTGCGCCCGTCGTCCCGCCGATGAGGGCGTGTGGGCCGTCGCGGCGCAGGTCGACGCACCAGGGGCCGTCCCGGGTCGCGCCGAGGACGGCGACCGGACCCTCGGGGGCCACCCACCGGTCCCGGACCGCCACCGGGTCGGTGGCATCGACGGGGAGGATCTCGAGCAGCCGGACCTCGTCCGGGGGTGCGGCCCGGGCGTCGACGTCGGTGCGCGGGTCGCGCAGCGGCGCGAGACTCCGGGAGAGCCGGACGGACCACCACCAGCGCGGCCGGTCTGGCACGATGCCGCGCACGTCCGCCACGCCGTCGACCCGCAGCCGGCTCTCGTCGCCGGGTGCGACCTCGAGGACCGCCCCGCAGCCCGGCGGCAGGCTCGCGATGTCGGGGGCGATGACGACCGATGCGGTGTGCTGCCGCAGCGCGCCAAGAGTGTCGGTGTCCGCCGGCGAGGCGTCGCCCGCATCGACGATGAGCAGATGTGCTGGACGGTCAGTTGTGCCCGGTTCGGCCGCGGCAAAGGGGGTTTCGAGCTCCTGCGGCCAGACATGCGGGAGGCGGTCGACCCAGGACCACTCCTCGTCCGAGGTGAGGCGCGTGATCCGCAGGTCGGCGGGCGAGACGAGGGCGGCGAGGCGGCCGACGATGCCGCGAGCCACGTCGAGGGCGGCCGCACGGGGGCCGACGACCCCCAGCCGGTTCACGAGGGCGAGGTCGACCACGACCGGCAGGTCGTCGATGACCGGGTGCTCGGCCGGTCGGTCGGGGCGCGTCCACCTCACCTGCGCGGGCAGCGGGGCGGTCCCGACCCGGACCTCGAGCAGGTCCGGGTCCTCACCTGAGCGTTCCCAGAGGCGCGGAGCGGGCCCGGTGGCCAGGGCGAGGATCTGCGCCGGGTCGGGATGCGCTGCCCGCCGCTCGCGGGCCTCCTCGGCAAGGGCCGCATCGAGGTCGCGGCGGGCGCGGGCGGCCTCGCTCGCGTATGCCGCCTGCTCGCCGCGGGCGCCGCGGCGCCGCCCCGTCCGGTCGGCCAGGGACGTCGCGAGGACGAGCACCGGGCCGCCTGCGGCGAAGAGCAGGTAGTGCGGGCCGAGGACGAGCGCCAGGATGAGCGCCACCGGCAACGGTGCGAGGGCGGCCACCCACGGCATGCGGACCCGGCCGGCCGCCCCGGGGGCGACCGGCTCGGCCACCTCCCGCGACACGGCCGGCGGGCGGACGCGAGGGGCGCGGTGCACGACCAGCCGACCCGCGCCGTCCGCCGAGACGGGCAGCCGTGCCCGAACCGACCGGCGCAGGACGATCGTGCTCGACCCGATTCGCAGTCGGCCGTCGAGCGGCACGACGACGCGCTGCGTCACCGGGTGGCCGCCGAGGACGGTCCCGTTGACCGAGCAGAGGTCCTCGGCGAGCACGCCCTGGCTCGTTACGACGAGTCTCAGGTGCCGCCGGCTCACGTCGGGGTCATCGAGGACGAGGTCGGCGCCGCCGCCGCGGCCCACGACGAGGCCGGTCGAGGGGAGCGGGAGCCGGTGACCCACGTCCGGGCCGGACACCACGACGACCTCGAGCGGCGTCGGGTCGGCGGGTCGGTCGGACGGCAGCGGTCCCTCAGCGGCGGGGCCGAGGGCCAGCTCGGCCCCATGGACGAGCGGCGGATCCCCGACGACGCTCTCGTCGCTCAGCCGACCACAGTCTGCGATGAGCCCGTCGACGGGCTCGCCCAGCAGGTCTGCGAGCGCGGAGCGCAGCTGAGCGACGGTCGCCGTCCCTCCGGTCGGCACCTCGATCGCGACGTCGACCGCCCGGGCCCGGCGCCGCCGGAGGTGCACGGTGACGGTGAACGGCATGGCGGCACGCTAGGCCGGTGCCATCCTGTGGCCGTCCGGTTGTCCACAGCCGCCGCGCGCTCGCGCCCTCCGCGGAGTGCGGGAGGCGCCCGCGGCGCCGTCGGGACGGCGACGGCGCCGCGGGCGCCTGGTCAGTGGGCTCGCCTGGTCGGGCGGGGAGCCGCCCGGTGGTGGGCGTCGGGACAGACCCGGCGGCCCCGCCACGGCCGGTGCGCCAGGTCGGCATACCGGGAGGGGTCCGTGGCGGGGCACCACTCGCCGTGTCGGCGGAGGGGGGTGGTGGGCTCAGGCGTGCCGAGTGAGCAGCGCATCGACGAGCACCGCCTTGATGGAGGAGGGACGGTCGGCCACGTAGACGCGGCCGTGGGTGGCGTCGGCGATGGTGCGCAGCGCCTTGATGTCGGCATCCGCGGTGATGCCGACGAGGGCCACCGAGATCGGCCGGCTCTGGTCGGCCTTCTCGAGGAAGGAGAGCAGCGCCCGGAGGGAGAGGCCACCGTCGGGGTCGTCGTTCGTGCCGTCGGTGATGACGACGAGGGTGTTGACCAGGGTCGGGTCGTAGGTGCGCTGCAGCTCGGCGTAGGCCGCGCCGATCGTGTCGTAGAGGCCGGTGTCGCCCCGCGTCGAGGCCGCCGCGGCGGCGAAGCCCTCGGCGAGCGCCTCGCGCTGGGTCGCCGCGTCCGTCTCGGCGCCGAGGTCGCGGACCGGGACGACCTCGCGGTAGTCACGGTCGTGGTCCTGGCGGGAGGAGAAGGTCCACAGCCCCATCTGCGAGCCGTCCGGGACGCTGGCGAGCGCCGTGTCGGCCGCCTCCTTGGCGAGCGTCATCCGAGTCGTCTCGCCCACCTTGCGCGACATCGAGCCGGAGGTGTCCATGACCACGAGCATCCGGGCGTCGGTCTGCGCGGAGACCCACTCGTCGAAGATCTTGCGCGTCTCGGTCGCGGTCGGGAGCGTCGCGTAGACCGGGACGACCGTGGGCTGGCCCTGCGCGTCGGGCAGTGGCTCGGTGATGCTCATGCGCAGGCCGGCGTCGCGGATCTTCCGCCCCATCTGCGGGCTGAGGATCTCGGTCGTCAGCGCCGTCGCCGCCTTGGTGACCGTCGCGTCCGCGTCGGCCCGGGTGAGCAGCGGGTAGTCGAACCGGGCGGTCTCCCCGGCCGGCACGAGGGCGCGCACCTTCACCGAGGGGTGCGCCGCGCGGTATGCCGTGAGCGTCGCCTCCTCGACGGGGAACGCGCTCGCCGACCGCGGCGAGGTGATGAGCTCGTCGAGGAGCTCGGAGTCGGAGGTCGCCGCGGTGCGGCTCAGCGTCACGAGGCCGGCCCCGAGGGGGCTCCCGAGGGCCTGGTCACCACCGAGGGAGGCGCGGGCCGCGATGATCGCGAGCCGGCCGGAGGCGTTGCTGACCGGATCGGCGATGCGCGTCGGCACATCGCCGTCCACCAGCTGCGTCCACGTCGCCCGGGTGACGGAGAGCGCGGCGGGCACCGCGACGACGAGAGGGGAGGTGGCAAGTGAGGGACCCTGGCGCACCTTCCCTCCTTCCTGACCGTTCACTTCGGTGGCCCAGATCGTCGAGTCCGGGATCCACAGGTCAGGGCCGTGGCCGGCGGCGATCGAGTTGGCGGTGACGGCCGCCTCCTCGCTCGTCACGGAGAAGCTCGTGCACGAGCCCTCACCGGCCTTCGTGGCGGCCGCAGCGACGACGTCGTGCATCCGAGGGGAGGAGACGACGTCGACGTGGACCGGCCGGGCACAGGTCTCGGCGTCCGCCGAGGGGAGGGACGCCGTGGACATCGCGGTGGCCGGCGACAGCAGCGCGTGCGACTGGGAGAGGACGCTGGCGGAGCCGATGAGGGCACCGCCGAGGAGAACCGCGGTGGGGTAGACCCACCGGGGCCGGACGATGCGTCCGGGGCTCGCATGACGCCCGTGGCGTGACATGGCTACCTCCAGCTGTCCTGCCGACCTGAGGGGGCCGGCGATGTGGCCGAAACACCTGTGCGGTGATTCCGGCTCGGACGCTAGTCGTGTCCACAATGACCGAAATGACGTTTCGAAAAAGTGTTTCTCGGACCCGGAGCGTTACGGCCTTATACGCCCCTTTTGGGAGCAGAAGCGCCAAGCCTCGGTCATGATGTCGCCGCCCAGGGTCAAGAATCGGTAAGGCCGAGGTCACGTCATCGTAAGGCGCGGATGGCCCTGGCACGGTGCCCTCGCCGGCAACGACACAGGGTCGGTCGGCGGCCGGTTCCCACTGGAAGCGCGCCGAACCGGCTGGTGGCGGCTCGTGTTCGATGGTGTCGGCCGCCGTCGAGGAGGGATCCTTCGACAGGATTGCTGACAGTAGTTCCCGGCGGCCGAGACCCGGCTCTTCCACGGAAAGGTAAAATCTATGTCAAGCGGAATGCAAAGTGTGGCGTCGCCCACATTCGCGGCAACGAACGGCGTGCAAAAAGAGGCGTTCGGACGATCAGGTTCGGGCCCGTCCGGCCGATAGAGCCCCCATGGACCCGGCGGCGGTGCCGGGCCCGAGGCGCCCGTCGCGCACGCCGCAGCGGGGCGACCCGACCGGGCCGCCCCGCTGCCGGGGCCTGGCGTCGGCCTAGCGGCCGAGCAGGACCTCCCGTCGGTGAAGGTACTCCTCCTCGGCGATCTCACCCCGCGCGAACCGGTCCTCGAGGATGTGCAGGGCCCGCTCGTGCTGGGCGGCGACGGCGCCCGGCGCCGCACCGACGGGCGAGCCCGGCACGGCGTCCCGACCGGCCCCGCCGACCCAGCGGACGAGCGCCACGACGAGGAGGACGAGAAGCCCCCAGAAGAGGAGGGTGCCCAGGCCCATGCCGATCCATCCGCCGACGCCGAGCGTGCTCTCGTGGTTCCAACCCATGTCTGTCGTCTCCTTCGTTCTGGCGCGTCGTGCGCCCGTCGTCTCGTTCGCCCCTAACGCTGCTGCGACCGGGTATGGCGGCGCTATGCGTAGGGTGAAGGTTGCGTGAAGCCCCGGCCGGGGTAGGAGAGCACGCAAGCCGGGGTAGGAGAGCACCCAAGAACGTCGGCAGCCCCGATCGGACCAGGAGGCCCGAAGTGAGCACCGAGACCGAGCGGCAGAAGAAGGGCCTCGACAGCGACCCCGCGGTCGGCGGGGCCGACCCGACCCGTCCCGCGCCCACGGACGACGCACCGGGGGCGGCAGCGGAGGAGGGGAGCGACGCGCGCGCGCAGTCGATGAGCCGGGCCACCTGGCGGTATGCCGCGAAGCGGACCATCCAGGAGTTCTCGGACGACCACTGCACCGACCTCGCGGCGGCCCTGACGTACTACGCCGTCCTCGCCGTCTTCCCCGCCGCCATCGCCCTGCTGTCCCTCCTGGGCCTCATCGGCCAGGGCAAGGCGACGGTCGACGCCGTCATGCGGGTCGTCTCCGACGTCGGTGGCGGGTCGATCGCCGACACGATCCGGCCGGTGCTCACCTCGGTGAGCGAGAGCCCGGGTGCCGGGGCGACCTTCGCCTTCGGCGTCGTCCTCGCCCTATGGTCCGCCTCGGGGTACGTCGCGGCGTTCGGCCGGGCGATGAACCGGGTCTACGAGGTCGAGGAGGGCCGGCCCATGTGGACGCTGCGCCCGATGATGCTCCTCGTCACCGTCGTCACCGTCATCCTCGCCGGCATCGCCGCGCTCATCCTCGTCCTGTCCGGCGGGGTGGCCCGGGCAGTGGGCCAGCAGGTCGGCCTCGGCGACACGACGGTGCGGGTGTGGGAGATCGCCAAGTGGCCCGTCCTGCTCCTCATCGTCATCGTCATCGTCGCCGTCCTCTACTACGCGACGCCGAACGTCAAGCCGCCCGCCTTCCGGTGGATGAGCCTCGGCGCCTTCGTGTCCATCCTCATCTGGGTCCTCGCCTCGGTCGGCTTCGGCTTCTACGTCTCGAACTTCGGGTCGTACAACAAGACGTACGGCTCGCTCGCCGGTGCCGTCGTTTTCCTCCTGTGGCTGTGGATCACCAACGTGGCCCTCCTCTTCGGCGCCGAGATCGACGCCGAGGTGGAGCGGGCCCGGGAGCTGCAGGCCGGCATACCGGCCGAGGACGAGATCAGGCTCGACCCGCGGGGCACTCGCAACCTCGTCAAGAAGCAGGAGAAGACCGAGGACATGCGGGCCCGGGCCAGGTCCCTGCGGCACAGCCGGGGCGCCTACACCGAGCCCGGCCGGGACGAGTAGAGGTCAGGGCACGCCGGTCAGGCGGCGCTCTCGAGTCTGCTCGGTGCGACCAGCCCGCGCAGCATGAGCTCGTCCCGGACTGCGGTGCGGGCGAGGCAGTCGCCGGCGAGGGAGCGGGCGGCGGCCTGCGCGTCCATCGTCACCCACGGCGCGACGGCGAACTCGCGCAGCCAGGTCGCCACCTGCGTCTGACTGCGGATCGGCACCGGGACCCGGCCGTCGGTGAGCAGACCGTGGACCGACTCGTAGACGGCGACCCCGTCGAGGCTCTCGCCGGACTCGGTGAGCCGGACCGGGTAGGCCGAGCGGGACAGGGTGCGCCGCGCGTAGTTCGGCTCGGTGGCGTCGAGCCGGGCGGCCTGCGCCTCGTCGAGCCAGGCGATGACGACGGGGGTGCGGGCGCCCGGTGAGTGGAACGGCGCGGCGGCGAGGTAGCCGGGGGCGCTGACGTGCGCCGAGTGGCCGACCGCGAGGTTGGTCATCGTCGCCGGGGCGATGGGCACGACCGGGCCGAGGGCTGCGACGGCGGCGAGCTTGGCGCGCAGCACCTCGCTGGACCCGTTGGACCCCACGGCGGCCACGGCGACCCGCTGGCCCATCGTGGCGACGCCGCGGCGGCGCAGTTCATCGTCGAGCGAGGTCCGGTCGGCGGGGGCGGACTCGGCGCACGGGCCACACGGCATGGCCTGGGCCTCGCCGCGACAGACGGGGCCGTCGAGTGGGTGCTCGCACTGCTGGAGGAGCAGCACGGGGGAGTGGGCGGGGGTTCCGGGGTAGGCGAGCGGGTCGGCGTGGAGCGCGACACGCCGGTGCTGCATGGCGTGGACCATCTCTCCCTCTCATGGTGGCAGGCGGCTGGCAGGGGCGAACAGGACAAGACGCTACGCCGGAAATCCCTCCATGCCGAGGGTCTGTTCACAGGGGTGACCAGATTGCGACGAACGTCCTACCCGAGAGTGGGGGCGAATGTCCGAATCTCGGCCGGATCCGGCCCCACGGGCGCCGGTCGGGCGGACCCTGTGCGCCCGCGGCCGGTGGAACCGGTGCCCGGGGGCGCCGGGTTTGTCCACAGGTGGGGCCGGCTCGGGATGCGCGACGGGCGGGACTGCGGTTCGCTATGCGTCAACCAGGGCGGGAAGGAGGACTCGCATGGATGCCGTCCAGGTGGTCCAGGGCGAGGTGCGCGAGCTGATCCGCCGCTCCGGGCTGGACCCCTCGCGGGAGCCGGCGGCGGTGCGGGCGTTGGTCCATGACGCCGTGGCCGACTACGACGAGCGTTCCCTCCACGGCGGTATGCCGCCGCTGGGTGACCGCGCCCAGGTCGCCAAGGCGGTGTGGGACACCGTCGCCGGGTTCGGGCCGTTGCAGCGATACTTCGACGACCCGCTCGTGGAGGAGATCTAGGCGGAGGGTTTCTCGCAGGATGACGGACGCAGGCACCCCCAGGGAGTGTCGAGGGGGCGGCGCGGCGGGGCGGTCGGGATCGTCGTGGTCGTCTCTGTCCCGGGACGAGCGGGCCAGCCTCTGACGGATACGGTCAGTCAACGGCGTGTCTCCACGGCCGTGGTCTAGGCGGTCCTAGGTTCAGGTGCGTGAAGCAGCCCCGGGAGTGGTGCGACCCCCCTGAGGCGTTCGGCAGGCCGGATGCTCCCCGACGGGTGTGGCTGACCCCGACGAAGCCATCGGACCTGCCTGACTTTCGGGCAGCCGTGGTTCAGCACGTGATCGCGTCTGAGATCCGCCGCCAGTTGGCCCGACAGGACCCGAAGATCACCCAGGAGCAGTTGGCGGACGCCGACGGGCGCCCGGACGCGGCGAACCAGTGGAATGCGCGCCTGAACGGGCGCCGCAGCCTCACGTTCAGGGACATGGCGTTCCTCTACACGGTGTTCGAGGGCGCGCTGCTGCCTCTGGAGAGCGTCGTCTTCGAGGTGTTGTATGCGGCGCACAACCACCAACCCCTGTCCCCGGACTGGGATGGTGTCGACCGCTGACCCGGCCTCGGCCGCGAGGCCCCGGTCGGCGCTCTCTGCCTAGGAATCGAGTACCTAGGAAGCGGCTTCCTAGGTGTGGTTTCCCTCTTGGCGGGTCGCCCCGAGGCGGCTCATCCTCGTGGAGGGCAGAGAGATATCGAACACATGTTCGAAGCGTTGTCGGTGTCCTCTGCCAGGCTCACGCATGTTCGAGTCACCAACACAGGCACGCATCACCCCGCCCTCCCGCTTCGAGCGGTCTCCTTCAGCACGTCGGTCTGTGTTGGCCACTGGGGCATGCGAAGCAATCCGTGTGGATGCTCCACCACGAGTGGTCTCGCCTAGCACCTGCGCTGCGCGTCCCGGGCGGCTCGAACGAGGAAGGGAGGAACGGTCACCATGACCGCACCAACGAGGCACCGCGACCCAGCGCGGCGCCCGCGTCAGCAGTGTCGAGCCGCCGTCAGGTCTACGCATCAGAGGAGATCACCGGCAGGCGATCCGCCATGCCGTCCGATCCAGCACGCGAGTCCTGACGGTCGCTGGGGGCTGCTGAAGAGTCCGTGGGATGCCTCGCGCGAAAGCGGTCCAACACTAGGTCGTCACAGCGGCCCCCGCCTATGTGACCAGGAAGGAGCACGTAAGTGACCAGCAAGAACGCCGCGACGTGGTGGGAGGACACCGTCGTCGCCAACCCGATCCTGTGGGGCGAGACCGTCCTCGGGATCGACTGGGGTGAGGCCAGCAACGCGTGGGCGCTCATGGGGTACCAGGGCCGTGTCCTCGAACAGGGCTTCGTCCAGGAGAACCCGGCCGGAGTCGCCACCCTGATGGACGTCCTCCGCCGGTACGCCCACCCCGAGACCGGGGCTCTGCCGCCGGTGTCCATCGAGACCCCGCGCCGTCTCCTCGTCTCCGCCCTGACCGAGCAGGGCGTGACGGTCGTGCCGCTGAACCCGAGGATCGTCAAGAACGCCCGAGGCATCAAGCATGCCCGGAACGCGTCCAAGACCGACCCCAAGGACGCCGCCCTCATCGCCGACACGCTCCGCACCCACCCCGGCTACTACCGGGGCATGCACCAGGCCACTGACGCCGCCCGCGCCATCACGCTGCTCCAGCGGGCCCGCACGGAAGCCGTGCGAGGCGCGCTCCGCCAGGCGCTGCGGGTCCGTTCCGCGTTGGCCGAGTACCACCCCAACGCCGTCGCCGCGTTCACGACCGAGCAGATGGCCGACAACCTCGCTCCCTACTGGGTCCTCATCGACGCGCTCACCCCCGCCCAGGGGCAGCGGCTCCGCGCTGACGGGATCGCCACCCGGCTGATGAAGCCCGGCGGGCGCGGCTCCACCAAGAGCCTCGACATCGCGGCCGAGAGGATCCGTGACGCCCTACACCGGCCGTCGCTGTCCTACCCGCCCGGCCTGGAGGCCGCGTTCGCTGAGACCGTCCGCACCGACCTGCAGGCACTGCGCGCGGCCGTTGAGCACCGGATCAACGTCGAGAAGCGCCTCACCGCCGCCGTCCAGGCACACCCCTACTGGGACCTCCTCGCCCCCGCGACCGGCGCCGGACCGGCCGTCATCGCCGCGATCATCGCCGAAGTCAGCGACGACCCCCACCGGTTCGACACCGCCGACAACCTCATGGCCTTCGCCGGATCCGCGCCCGCCATCAACCAGTCTGGCGGACGCGCCCAGGTCCGCCGCCGCGACGTCAAGGGCAACCGCCTCCACGACGCCATGTGGCACTGGTCCGGGTCGGTCATCCTGCACAACCCCGCCGCCCGGAACTACTACTGGTCGATCCGAGCCAAGGGCTCGGCCCACCCCCACGCCCTACGCAAGGTCATGAACCGCCTCCTGCGCGCCCTCCACGTCTGCATCACCACCGGCACCGTCTGGGACGACACCAGGCTCTGGCGCACCGACAAGACCGCCGAAGAAATCGAGGCCTTTGTCGCCGAGACCCGGGCCGCACTGAAGGCAGTCAAGCAGTCCAAGCGCCAGGTGGCCGGGGCAGCCTGACCCCCGGCCACATAAGGATCAGATACGAACCTTATGTAACGGCGACCTCCGCATAGGGTTCCTCGTCCCCTTGTTCGGAAACCGGAGCCTTCACCTCCCGGCTGGGCAGTCGAGGCTGAGCCGCACCCCGCCTGCCCGCCCACTTGACCCCAGACTGTGCCGATACCCGGTCGGACGGGACCTCCCAGGTTCCGTCCGCGCCTAAGGCTAGATTCGTCAGAACCGCTCGACAGCCAGGAGGGACCGTATGCCGTCGCCCAGGGGACGACTCGAACTCACGTGGATGGGCAAAGACCTCGCCCTGATTCCCTCGGGGCACGGCAAGTACGACTACCAGTGGGTCAGCCCCGACGACGTGCGGGTCCGCGAGGTCAAGAGCATCGACGTGACCGAGATGGTCGGTGAGATCGACGGCCCGATAGGCGCGAACGAGAACCTCCTCATCGTCGGGGAGTCTGGTGATGCCCTCCGATCTCTCGCCACGATCCCCGAATATGCCGAGCGGTACGTCGGCAAGGTCAAGTTGGTCTACATCGACCCGCCGTTCAACACCGAACAGACCTTCGAACACTACGCAGACCAGTTGGAGCACTCCGTCTGGCTCACGATGATGCGCGACCGCATCCGGGCGATAAAGCCGCTCCTCGCCAAAGAGGCTTGTATGACTTGGAGGGCCTCCTGGTTGCAGGTGGTGGTCGCTACGGTGGCCGTGGGAGAAGGCTTCGGGTCGTGCCGCTTTTCGGCTGAGCGTTCGGGCTCGTGAAAGAGATCGACAGGCCCGAGGTCGGCTCTCCCGGCTGAGGTTGGCCCGGTTCAGGGAATTGGTGGCCGTGCCAGGTCCCCGCCCCGCGGGGGCTCCTGGTTCGGGATGGCACCGGATCACGCACAAGCATGGGAACACCTGCCGTGGTGCTCATATGTGGCGGCTGGGTGGCAGCGGTTCGGGAGCTCGCCTCATCGCGGACGAGCCGGCGAGGTGGTTGCGCCGGCAAGACGCGAGGGTTCTCCCGCCGCTGTTGGCGAGCCCGATCCTCGTGGTCACTGGCCGGTGGTCGATGAGGAACGGGTTCACGATTCTTGCGAACGGAGGAACCCTCGTGTCCATTCACAGTACCGATCACACGAGCGACCTGTCCCCGGTGCGGGTCCAGGTCGGCATCGACGCCGCGGTGGTGGCCAACCATCACGTGTGCGTGCGTGAGATCCTGCCGGACGGGCAGGTGCACCTGACCCGGTTCATCACCCCACCGACCCTGGCCGGACTCGGCATGCTCAGCGGACGGTTGAGCGCCTACCCCGGCGTTGTCGCTGTCGCCGAGCCCACGTCGATGACGTGGCTCGCACTCTCGATCGCGATGCGTCAGGCGGGCGGAGACCTGTCCCTGCTCGGGGCCCGGCACGCGGCTCGTCTTCGGGGCGCGATCATCGGCAAGGACAAGTCCGACGTCATCGACGCCGACGTGCTGGCCACCGCCGGGGAGGTGTTCACCCTCACCCCACTGCGGCCGCTGTCTGCGCCGCAGCTGTCGCTGCGTCGGGCGGTCACCCGCCGCGGGAAGCTCGTTGTCGACGGCAACCGCGCCCGCCGCCGGTTGATCTCGTTGGCGCGGTGGGCGTTTCCCGATGTGTGGTCAGCATTCGCCGGCTCGCAGCCGACTGCGGTCGCGGTCCTGACCCGCTGGCCCGACCTGCGCGCCCTGGGCAGCGCACGCCGCTCCACCCTGACCGGCGTCGTCGCGGCGCACACCCGGGGCGTGCCGGATGTGCCCGCCCGGGTCGAGGCGATCCGGGCCGCCGCCAAGGCCTGGACGGACTTCTGGGACGGGCACCTGGACCTGGACGCCCTGGCCTGGGAAGTGGCCGAGCACCTACACGACATGCGCGAAGCCGACGAGCGGATCGCCCGCGCCACCGCCCAAGCAACACGCTACTGGGCCGACCTGTACGGCGACGATCCGCTGCTGGCCTCGGTGCCCGGGATGGGTCCGATGACCGCGCCCACCGTGCGGGCCTTCCTCGGCGACGCCTCCGCGTTCGCCACCGCCAAGGCGACCGCCTCCTACGTCGGGATGAACCCCTCCACCTGGTCCTCCGGGACCGTGATCCAACCCTCGCGGGCGATCACCAAGGAAGGCCCGGCGGTGCTCCGCCTGGCGTTCTATCAGGCTGCCGGCGGCGCCCGTCGGGTCGACCCCCAGCTGGCCGCCTACTACCGGCACCTGATGGTCGACCGCGGCCACGGACACACCAAGGCCACCGTCGCCGTCGCGCGCAAGCTCATCGAACGCACCTGGACCGTGCTGAACCGCGAGCAGCCCTACCAGCTCCGCGACACCGACGGCACCCCGCTGACCCGAGCCCGGGCCAAGGAGATCGCCCGAACCCACGCCGTCCCGCCCGAGGTCCGGGCTCGAGCCCGAGCACGCAGCGCGGCCACGCACCGCTCCAAGCTCACCCGCTGACCCCACCTCCAAACGCGGCGAGAGGCGTCACCGTTCGGCCTCTCGCCGCTCCCGCCTGCCCAACACGCTCAGCCACGAAGGGCTTGACATCCCGTTAGGGAATCTCTTCCGAATCGAGGGTGTAGGGCTGACCGGCGTGCCGGTGGCTGGGTAGGGGTCGAGGTCTTCCGATGATGGGGGTTCCTACGCCACCCGTCCGGAAGACCTCGACATGCCCGACGCTACCTTCGCCTGCCCCGACCTGACCACGTTCACTCGCCTGGATGAGCTCGGGCTGGAGGCGGTGGGGCAGCGTCTCGAGTCCGGTCGGGCTGTCTTGGCGTGCCGGGTTGTCGAACCGGATGAGTGGTGCCGCCGCTGCGGCTGCCAGGGCACTGCTCGGGACACGGTGACCCGGCGGCTGGCGCATGAGCCGCTGGGGTGGCGCCCGACGGTCTTGGAGGTCAGGGTGCGCCGGTACCGGTGCACCGGCTGCGGGCGGGTGTGGCGGCAGGACACCAGCGCGGCGGCCGAGCCGCGGGCGAGGCTGTCCCGGCGGGCGCTGCGGTGGGCGTTGGAGGCCCTGGTGGTCCAGCACCTGACGGTGGCTCGGGTCGCCGAGGCTCTCGAGGTGGCGTGGGACACCGCGAACGACGCGGTCCTGGCCGAGGGCAGGCGGGTCCTGATCGGCGACCCGGCCCGGTTCGACGGCGTCCAGGTGATCGGGGTGGACGAGCACGTGGTGCGCCACGAGGCGCTGTTGTTTCGGATGGAGGTGAGAGACCTGTATCGCCTGGTCGTCGTAGCGACGAGGTGAAGCTGGCGGCAGCCTGACTCGGGGAACGCCGGGGAGGGTGGGAGCAGCCGCGACAAAGTCAGGGCGGTTCGGCACTACCGGACGAGCCGTGCCTGGTGAGCAAGACGGGAAGGTGCACGCAAGGAACCGGTGTCGTGAAGCCTCTTCATCGTCGACCAGCTCGAACCCGGTGGATCTGGGCTGGTATGCGGTGCGTACCCGCCCCCCGTGGTGGTCATCAGCCAGGTGGCCTCGGGGGTGGGGAACTGTCGGGACGGTTGCATGTGCCGGGCCTGGCAGGTCGTGGTGAAGGTCTACGGCGTAGCCACGACGAGACCGCAGGGGCAAAGCCGGGCACCTCGCCCGTTGACCGAAGCGCAGTGAACGTGGGAACCATCCGCAGTCCGTTCCCCGCCTGGTGCGGGGATAGGTCCGTTGCCGGCCGAAGGGTGCGGGTGGGGCGGAGCCGTCGTAGTACTCCGAGGCCGGGAGAGCCGGTCACATGGGGAAGGGCGGCAGCGAGAGGAAGCAAGGAGGCACTGTGATGTTCGAAGACGCGTCGGTGAATACCGGCGCCGTGATCTGGCCCGAGCACGACTGGGCGCAGGTGACGGTACGAAGGATGCAGGCCAAACTGCATTGTTGGGCGACCGGGGATCCCGGTCGCCGGTTTGACGATCTGTACAACCTGGTCTGTGACCCGGCGTTTCTGGTGGTGGCGTGGCAACGCGTCGCAGGGAACGTGGGGGCGCGGACGCCGGGAGTGGACCGGGCCACGGTGGCCTGGATCGCGTCCCGGTTCGGGGTCGAGGAGTTCCTGCAGGACGTGCGCGAGCGGTTACGGGCGCGCACGTTCTGCCCGGTCGAGGTACGTCAGGTCCAGATCCCCAAGGCAAGCGGGAAACTACGCACGCTGGGGATCCCGACCGTGACCGACCGGGTGGTGCAGGCAGCCCTCAAGCTGGTGCTGGAGCCGATCTTCGAGGCGGACTTCCGTCCGTGCTCGTACGGGTTCCGGCCGAACCGGCGTGCGCAAGACGCCATCGCCGAGATCCATCACTTCACCACCAAGTCGTACCACTGGGTGCTGGAGGCCGACATCGAGGCGTGTTTCGACAGCATCGACCACGCCCCGTTGATGGAGCGGGTCCGGCGAAGAGTGGGCGACAAGCGTGTGCTGAGGCTGGTCAAGGCGTTCCTCAAGGCCGGGGTGATGACCACCACCGGTTCACGAGAGGAGACGCACACCGGCACCCCGCAGGGCGGGATCTTGTCCCCGCTGCTGGCCAACATCGCCCTGTCCGCGCTGGATGACCATTTCATCCAGACGTGGGACCAACAGATGGCGACCGAGGTCCAGCGGCAGCGCCGCAAGCGGCAAGGGAAGGCCAACTACCGTCTGGTCCGGTACGCCGACGACTTCGTCGTCCTGGTCACCGGACAGCGAGAGGACGCCGACCGGTTGCGAACGGAGGTGGCGACCGTGCTGGCCCCGATGGGGCTGCGGTTGTCGCCGGAGAAGACCCGGGTGGTCCACATCGACGACGGGTTCGACTTCCTCGGCTTCAACATCCGCAGGATGCGCAAACGAGGAAGCAACAAGTGGTTCGTGTACACCAGACCCTCGAAGAAGGCGATCGCCTCGATCAAGGGCCGGGTGAAGGCCATGACGTACAGAGCGACCCTGCACCACGACCCCGGGTACCTGATGGACTACCTGGGCCGGGTGCTGCGAGGGTGGGCCAACTACTTCCGACACGGGGTGTCCAAAGCGACGTTCTCCTCGATCGACTCCTACACCTGGGAGCGGATCACGAGGTGGCTGCGGGTCAAGCACCGGATCGGATGGCCAGAGCTTCGGCGCAGGTTCTGTTTGCCCGGGACCTGGCGGCTCGCCGTCGACGGGATCAGGTTCAAAGGCGCCGCCAGCGTCTCCGTCATCCGGTACCGCTACCGCGGCTACCGGATCCCGACCCCGTGGACACCGACAGCCACCACCAGCTGAACAGCAACCACTCGTGGAGAGCCCGGTGCGGTGAGAATCGCACGCCGGGTTCGGCGGGCGGCCCGGGGAAACGGACCCCGAGCAATCCGGGCACCGCGCCCCGGGCCGACCCAACTGGCGGCACACCCGCAAGGGCGACAAGTACGTCACCGTGGTCATCGACCTGACCCCGATCCGCGACGGCACCGGCCCAGCACGATTGTTGGACATGGTCCAGGGCCGCTCCAAGCACGCGTTCACCAGCTGGCTCGCGCAGCGCCCCCAGGCGTGGCGCGACACCGTGGAGGTCGTCGCGATGGACGGGTTCACCGGGTTCAAGACCGCCACCACCGAAGAGCTGCCCGACGCGGTCGCGGTGATGGACCCCTTCCACGTCGTGCGCCTGGCCGGTGACGCCCTGGACCGGTGCCGCCGCCGGGTCCAGCAGGACCTGCACGGCCACCGCGGCTACCGGAATGACCCGCTGTACCGGGCGCGGCGGACCCTGCACACCGGCGCCGACCTGCTCACCGACAAGCAAGCCGCCCGGCTCGAGGCACTGTTCGCGGTCGAGGCGCACGTCGAGGTCGAAGCCACGTGGGGGATCTATCAGCGGATGATCGCCGCCTACCGCCACCCCGACCGGGGCCGCGGCCGTCAGATGATGCACGCCGTGATCGACTCGATCAGCCACGGCGTCCCCGAGGCGTTGACCGAGATCGTCACTCTCGGCCGGACCCTGACCAAGCGGGCTGTCGACGTGCTGGCCTACTTCGACCGGCCCGGCACCTCCAACGGCCCGACCGAGGCGATCAACGGCCGGCTCGAACACCTTCGCGGCTCCGCCCTCGGCTTCCGCAACCTGACCAACTACATCGCCCGATCCCTGCTCGAGACAGGCGGATTCAGGCCCCACCTACACCCTCGATTGGGATGAGCCGCATTAAGGACTAGGGCCTGTTGCGAAAGCGCCTTCTGAAGTCGACGTTTCGCCGCTCCTCGCATCCCCGACTTCTTGCTGCTCGACCAAGTGCCGTTGCTCAAGACCCTCCGGGGAGGGTGTCCTTCGTCCGGGAGTTGGCTGAACATATCCTCGGCGATCAACGAGGTCCAGCGGTGGACGCTGTCCAAAGTTGGTGAGCCTGTCCCGCGCCCCGCGGTGCGCGGTTCACCACCGCCGATCGGAGCGGCCAGGGACCAGCACGGTTGGGACCCGCGACCCCATGCCCCGGATCGGCTTGAGCGGCGGAGTGGGGTACCTGCCTCCTGAGCGGATAACCGGGTTTCGGTGATCTTGGTGCTGGCGGGGGTGGCTTCTGGGACGGTGGCTCCATGGTGGACTTCGGACGGTTTCCCTTTGGCCGCCCCAACACGGTTCGGCCGGCGCGGTTGCCCGGTCGGGGGCCGGCATCGGCCATCGTGGTTGGGGTCTATCCGAGCGCTTGGCACGTCGGATGGCGGGCGCCCACATACTTGGTGTCCCCGGACCGGCGGGGTGCAGTGGCGGCGCTGGCCGTCGATGTCGAGCCGACGGTGTTCTGGAAGGGTGACCCGGCAGGCTTCCCGGAGGCGCTCGCGCAGTGGAAGGCCAGGACGGGGTTCATCGATGGTGACAGCCCGGGGCCCATGGTTGATCCCCGGTGACAACACCTCTGTGATCATCAACGACAGGAGCCGAGAGTCATGCCGAGAACCGCTGGCCTGCACCCCCAGTTCGAGGGCACGAAGAAAGTAACGGGAGCCGATAGGGAGCGGGCGCTGAGCGGCCACGACTTTGGGACGCGGCTGTCGCGGGGGCCTCGCACATCCGCGTGGGCTCGGCCAACGCGCGGCGCGTTAGCGCCGGCGTGGGGGGTCCTCTCGCTGGCGGGCCTCTCGCGCGCCCTGACTCAGGCGGCGCGACTTCTGAAGCCATTTCAGTGGGTGTGGGGCTAGCTGGCGGCCGGGTGACCATGGTGACGGTCGCGCCGATGCCGTTGCCTTCCCGACGCGCGCAGCCGTACGGCTCGACGCCGGGCGTCCTCTAGCGCGGCCGGTTGGCGCGTGCAGCGCCGGCGCTGGCGACAACCAGAGTCGACAACTGTCGACGGGCGTACTGGCGTTGCCGCGGGTCCAAGTCGTTGCCATGCGTATAGAGCCGCAGGAGGCCCGGCCAGCCGGAGGTGGATCCGGCGAGGAGGCGGTGGACGGCGCGTCGCTGCGGCGGGGTGAAGCCGAGCTGCTCGAGCATGCGGCGGGTGCAGGCGCGGGAGTTGCCGCCGGCCCGCTTGCCGGTGATGGTGACGAGCGGGTTCGCGGCTCCGCGGTCTGAGGCGGCTTCGAGCCGCGAGACGAGCAGGTCGAACGCGGCGATGACCTTCGTGGCCACCAAGGCGTCACGAGAGACGTCGAGTTGCTCGGCGGCCCACTGGTCGAACGGCTGCCGGTTCATGACGCGACCTCGTTGGGGTCGGCGTCGGACCAGCGGACGGGGTTGCCGGGAGCGACGTTGGTCAGCCCGTGCAGGGCGTCGGCCTGGGCGGCTCGGCCGGAGCCCTGCGACCCCCGGGTGGCCACGCCGCGCAATCTGACGAAGAGCCGCAGCGGAGGCATCGCGCGTGCCTCGGTCCTCGTGGCCCATCAGCCACTGCCATCGCGGCGATGAGCTCGTCGGTGGCCTGCTCCTCGGTGACGGGGATCGAGGAGGACGAACCCAGGGGGGTGACCATCGCCAGGCCTTGGGTGCAGACGGCCTCCTTTACCGCCATCCACACCTCGTCCCGCTCGGGCGACGGCCGCTCGGGGACAGGGACGGGCAGGCCTCGAGAGCCCGCTTGATCGCCGAACCCTTCGCCTCTTGCCGGTTCATGTGGCCACCCAGCCCTTCTCGCGTGCCTTATGGAGGTATGAGAGAGCACCTGACGAGAGGGCGGAAGACCATGACGCCGAAGCTGTGGACAACCGGTGCCCGTCGAGCGCGGGCCTGTGGAAACCGACCGTGCGATATCCACAGTCGAGCCGAGCCCAGCCGACGACCGTCAGAGTTATCCACAGGTCGGCAGATCCGCCGGCCAGACCCGCGCGCACCGGCCCACCATGGTTGGGTGCGACCAACCAGCCCGCATCTGCCGCGAGCCGGCCGCGGCTCGGCCGTGGCTGGGCCACGGTTGTCGCACAACCCGATTCGTGTCCCATGGCCCTGCCTCCTTCGCGTTGGCGTTGCGACCACCCTCGGTCGCCGCACCGCCCGCCGGGAAGGTGACGGCAGATGACTAGGGGTGACTACCAGGCAGTCCCGGCGCCCGTCTCGCCGCTGCGCCAGGCACGCCGGAAGGCCGGCTGGTCCAAGGCCGCGGCCGATCGCAGGTTCATCGATGCCGTCAAGGCGCGCGGGGTCATGCCACCCGGGCCCGACTCCGTGGAGCGGATGTTCGGCTACTGGGAGTCCGGCAGCCGCGCCGTCACCGTGCCGGCATACCAGGAAGCGTTCTGCGCGATCTATGCCGCGACCCCGGCCGCCCTGGGTTTCACCCCGGCCCTCGAACCCGGGATCATCACCGAGCTGGCCGAGCGGCTCCAGCTCGTCGACGTGGACCCGACGCTCGTCGAGCTCGCTCGAGACGACCACCCACGACCTGCGGCTGCTGGACCGCCGCCTCGGCTCAACCACGCAGGCCGCCGCGGTGGAGGCCCACGCCGAGCAGCTCACCGACCTGCTGCACCGATCCATCGGCGCGCATCGCGACGCGCTCGCGGCCGCGACGGCAGAGGCATGCCTCCTCGCCGGCTGGATGGCGCTCGACCGGTCCGACATCAAGGCGGCGTGGCACTGGCACTCCCTCGCCCGCAGCGCAGCCATCGAGAGCGGGTCCGCCGACCACATCGCCCACGCCTACGGGCAGCAGGCGATCGTCCTGCTCGACGCGGGCCAGACCCTCGCCGCCCTCGACGCCGCCCAGGAGGCGTGCCGGGTCGCGGCCGGGAGCCCACCGATCCTGCGGGCGTGGATGGCCGCGACCGAGGCCGAGGTCCTCTCCGCCAACGGCGACGGCGTGGGGGCCGCCCGCCGGTTCCGCGAGGCCGCCCGGCACCTGGCCCGCGACACCGGCCAGGAGGTGCCGTTCGTCATGCTCTCCGAGGGCCATCTCCAGCGGTGGCTCGGGCACGCCCTCGTGACGGCGAAGGACCCCGCCGCCGTCGAGGTGCTCACCGCCGCGCTCGCCGCGGATGGTGACTCGGTGCGCGCCTCGGCGAGCCTGCACACCGACCTGGCGATCGCCCTCCTCCGGCACGGGGACCGGGACGCGGGCTGCACGAAGCAGGTCGGGCAGCGGAGCTGGCAAGCCGCTCCGGCTCGACGCGGCAGGCCAAGCGGCTACGCGCCGCCCTCGAGGCGATCGGAGGCCAGGAGGTGAAGGAGACCGACAAGGGTGCCTGAGTTGCGGATCTTCCCCTCGGCGATCAGCGCCGGCACGTCGGCGACCCGGATCCACTCGAACCGGCCCTCGTCCCGCTCCACCGGCTGCGCCACCTGGCCCTCGGCGTGGGCGATGAAGACGTGGTGCGGGCTGGTGACCATGCCGATCATCGGCTCGAACGACACGACCTCGGCCAGGTCCCGCACCCGGTACCCGGTCTCCTCGAGGACCTCCCGCTCGATCGTGGCGGCCGGGTCCTCGCCGTCCTCGACGAGCCCGCCGGGAAGCTCGTAGTTCCAGATCCCCGGCACGAACCGGTGCCGCCAGCTCAGCAGGACGTGCTCCCCGGCCTCGTCGAGGACGACCGCGACCGCGGCGGCCGGCATACGGACCGTGTGGTGCTCGAAGTGCTGACCGGACGGCAGCTCGACCTCGGTGAGGCTGAGGGTGACCCAGCGGCTCTCGTACAGCGGCCGGCTGCCGAGCACCCGCCAGGCGTCCTCGGCGGGCGTTGCGGCCATCAGGGTGCACCTCTCGTATGCCGTGTGCCGGCCACTCGGTCCGGCGTGTGGCCTCAACCCTAGGTCCGGTCGGCGCGGGCTGGACAGGGGCGCGAGGCTGGTCAGCGCGGGCTGCGCGGTGCGGCCTTGTCGTCGCGGAGCAGGCGGCGCAGCTCGGTGGGCGGCTCGTTGGTCAGCACCGCGGCCCGGGCCAGTCCGGAGACGCGGACGAGCTCGGCCTTCGCGCGGGTCAGGACCTCGTCGGCCTGGTCGACCTTGACCTGCACCCGCGCCCGGGCCTTCCTGGCGTCATCCACGGCACGCAGCGCCTCGGCCTCGGCGCGCTGCGCCTCCAGCAGTCGCTGGCGGGACGTCTCATCGACGGGGTATCGGGCCACGGTTCGTCTCCTTGGTCATCGGGGGTGGTCGCCGGGACTCACGCGCCGGGCGGGTCACCATGCGACTGCACTCCTCGAACACACGTTCGATATCGGGGTCATACTGGCGGCATGGCCGGCGGGATGGGGCACCGACGCGGCATCCCCCTGCGGGACCGCCCGGTCGACCCAGCGCCCGACGACCCGCCGCCGCGCCGCACCCAGACCCGCCACTGCTGGGTCGACGGCCCGCCCGACCATCCCGGGCCGTGGCCCGGCGTCATCGTCGAGTGGCGCCACGCCGACGACGGCTGGTCCGCCCTCGTCGTCTACGTCGTCACCGAAGGCTCCAGCTCCACGACCGTCCAGACCAGGCTGCCCGCCAGGTTCCTCCGACCCGCCCACCCGTCCTAGACCCCTCCCAGGCTCCTCCCGACCCCTGGCCCTCGCCACCTCACCCCCGGCCGCCCTCGACCTCCGCCGCCACCGCCCCGGCCCCGATCCCCGCCAGCCCCCAGCTCCCACCCCTCTCCCTCGCTTCACACGTCTGGCACCTCGGTTCCGTGGTGGCCCGCGATGGTGCCCCCGCGGCAGCCCTTGACCGGCCGCGAGCAGGCTCGAGTGGACGGGTGTGGTGGCGGTGACGATGTCGATCCGGCGGATGACCCTGGGCGCCGGCTACCGGTACCTGATGTCCTCGGTCGCCCGCGGCGACGCCGCCCGCGGCGCCTCCGGCCTGACCGCCTACTACGCGGCGACGGGGACGCCGCCGGGCTGGTTCCTCGGCTCCGGCCTGGCCGGCCTGGACGGCGGCCGCGGCATCCCCGAAGGCACCCAGGTCACGCGAGGAGCATCTGTGGCGGATGCTCGGGATGCTCCAGGACCCGGTCACCGGCGCCCAGCTCGGCCGCTCCCCGGTCGGCGGGCACACCGCATACGCCGACCGGGACGGGCAGGGGAGGCCGCGGCGGCCGGTGGCCGGGTTCGACCTGACCTTCAGCGCGCCGAAGTCGGTGTCGGTGGCGTGGGCGCTGGCCGACCCCGCCACCCGGGAGGTCATCCATGCCGCGCACCGGCGGGCCCTGCGAGCTGGTGATCGAGTACGCCGAGGAGCGGGTGTTCGCCTCCCGGTCCGGGAAGGGCGGCGCGGTGCAGGAGGACGTGCGCGGGGTGGTCGCGGCCGCGTTCGACCACTGGGACTCCCGCGCCGGGGACCCGCAGCTGCACACCCACGTCGTGGTGATGAACCGGGTCCAGACCCTCGACGGGGTGTGGCGCACCATCGACTCCAAGGCCCTGTTCCGGTGGACGGTCGGGCTGTCGGAGCTGTACCAGGGGGTGCTGTCGGACTGCCTGACCGAGGCCCTGGGGTGGGGGTGGGAGCCGCGGGAGCGGGCCCACTCGCCGGTGCCGAAGTGGGAGGTGGCCGGGGTGCCGCAGGCGCTGATGGACGAGTTCTCCCAACGCTCGTCGGTGATCGAGCAGGCCAAGGACGTCATGGTCGCCGAGTTCGTCGCCTCCCACGGCCGACAGCCGACCGCGCGGGAGGTCATCCGGATGCGGCAGCAGGCCACCCTCGAGACCCGCCCCGAGAAGAACATCAAGCCGCTGGCCGAGCTGGTCGCGGGGTGGCGCGCGCGGGCCGAGCCGTTCATCGGGACCGAGCAGACCGACGTGGGTGGCCGGGCTGGCCGAGCCGCAACGCCCGTGCCGCCGCTGCGGTCCGACGTGATCGGCCGACGAGATGCTCGCCGAGGTCGCCCGAGCCTCGCTCTCGGCGGTCGTCGCCGGGCACCGGGCCACGTTCACCCGACCCAACGTGTATGCCGAGGCGCTGCGCCAGCTGCACGGGGTCCGGTTCGCCGGACCGGCCGAGCGGATCGCGGTCGCGGAGCGGGTGACCGACCTGGCGATGGGGCAGGCGCTGCGGCTCACCCCACCCGACGTCGAGGTGCTGCCCGGAGCGGTTGCGGCGCCCGGACGGGACGTCCCGGCTGCGGCCCCGGGACAGCGAGGTCTACTCCACGACTCGAGATCCTCGACGCCGAAACCCGGCTCGTCGACGCCGGCCGCCGCCACCGACGGCCCCGGGCGTCGACCCGCGCCGTCGCCCAGGCCGCGTGCGCCGCGCCGCTGGATGAGACCGGGCGGGTGCTGTCGGCCGACCAGGCCGCCGCCGTCGTCCAGGTGGTGACCTCGGGGCGGCCGCTCGACGTCCTGGTCGGGCCCGCCGGCAGCGGGAAGTCCACCGCGATGGCCGGGGTCCGCGCCGCCTGGGAGGCCCACCACGGGCCGGGCTCGGTGGTCGGGCTCGCCCCGTCCGCCGCCGCCGCGGAGGTCCTCGCCGACGCGGTCGGGATCCCGACCGAGAACACCGCCAAGTGGCTCACCGAACAACACCGCCAGGCCGAACGCCAGGCCACCCTCGACGCTCTGAGCGCCCGGCTGCTGCGGGCCAGCCCGACCCTGACCACCCGCCGCCTGCTCCAGCAGGCCCGGTCCGTGGCGGCCGAGATCGACCGCTGGCAGCTCCGGCCCGGGCAGCTCGTCATCGTCGACGAGGCCTCCATGGCCGGCACCCTCGACCTCGACACCATCACCACCCACGCCCAGCAGGCCGGGGCGAAGGTGCTCCTCGTGGGGGACTGGGCCCAGCTCTCCCCGGTCAGCGCCGGCGGCGCCTTCCACCTCCTCGCCCACGACCGCGACGACGTCGCCACCCTGCACGAGATCCGCCGGTTCGCCCACCCCTGGGAACGCGACGCATCGGTCCGGCTCCGCGACGGCGACCCCGCGGTGGTCGACGAGTACATCGCCCACGGCCGGGTCGAAGGCGGCGACCGGGAGTCGATGCTCGACCTGCTCTACGAGGCATGGCGCACGCGACACCGAGCCGGGCTTGACCTCGCTGATGATCGCCGCCGACACCGAGACCGTCCTCGACCTCAACCGCCGCGCCCAAGCCGACCGCATCCGCGCCGGCGACGTCCGACCGCCGAGGGCGTCCGGCTCGCCGACGGCACCACCGCCGGCGTCGGCGACGTCATCGTCACCCGCCGCAACGACCGACGCCTCGCCGCGCCCGGCGGGTTGTCAAGAACGGCGACCGCTGGACGTCCTCGACCACCAGCGATGACGGCAGCCATGACCGTCCAACGCCCCAGCGGCGGAGCGCCGGTCCGGCTGCCCGCGGCATACGTCGCCGCAGCACGTCGAGCTCGGCTACGCCACCACCGCACAACGCGCCCAGGGCCGCACCGTCGACCGCGCCCACGCCTACGTCTCGCCCACCGACGACCCGGGAGACGCTCTACGTCATGGCCTCCCGCGGAGTGCAGGGCAACACCTCTATGTCGACACCAGCCCCGACCCCGACCCCGACTCCGGCCACGACGACCAGCCCGAGACCGAACCCCGCGACGTCCTCCTCGAGGTCCTGGCCCGCGACGGGGTCGACCGGTCCGCATCCACCGTGCTCGCCCAGGAATGGGGTAGACAGGTTCTCGGCGGGCCAGGGCAAGCGGCTCGAGAGCCACTCGGGCGTCCGGCCCCACAGCCCTTCGGCCCCTCCCGTGGCCCAACGCAGCGACCCGAGCTACCGTCCCTAGGGCCATCCTCAGCACGCCACGACCTTGAGCTGTGACGAACCACGGCGCGGCACTCCCGGCTCAGTGGCGGAGGGAGGTCGCAGAGGTGATGCACTCCCGCCCACTGTGACGCGGGCTCCGCGTGGCTCCTGAAAGCCGCTGAGCCAAGACGATTCTCCGTGTGGTCCTCCAAGCAGAACAGGCCCTGGTGTATCGCTGCATGTTGGGCTTCCGCGAGCCGGCCATCAGGACGGTCTGACACGAACTGTCCGCTCCCGTCGGTAGGGTTCTGAGCCAGTCCTTGAGGGCGCTCATCAGCTTCCTCGGACCCCGGAGATCATTCGAGAGGTTGTGTCATGACTGAGCTGTCCCAGGTGCCGGGATCGACCGGCGACGAGCAGGCCGAGCTGTTGGCTCGGCTCGCTGACCTGGTGCCTGCAGCCTTCCCCGATGGTGTTCTCGACGCGGGCTTGTTGCTCGACGCGCTCGGCCAGACGGATCAGAGTGGCGCGTCCTTCTCCTTCACCTGGCCCGGGATCGAGCAGGCTCGGCTGGACGCGCGCGCGGCGACGACTGCGACCCTGGTGCCCGATCCGGACGCGTCCTTGAACTGGGAGACCGCCCGCGACGTCCTGATCGAGGGCGACAACCTTCAGGTGCTCAAGCTGCTCAAGGCCGGCTACAGCGGCGCTGCCAAGCTCATCTACATCGACCCGCCGTACAACACTGGCGAGACCTTCACCTACAACGACGACTACTCCGTGCCGGAGAGCGACTACCTCCAGGCGAGGGCCAGGTCGACGAGCAGGGCAACGTACTGACCAGCAAGCTCGAGAAGGCCGGCAAGAAGCACGCCCCGTGGCTCTCGATGCTCTTTCCGCGCCTCGCAGTGGCTCGCCACCTGCTCCGACGCGACGGTGTCATCCTCGTCTCGATCGACGACAACGAGGTGCACCACCTGCGGCTTCTGCTCGACGCTGTGTTCGGCGCAGCCAACTTCGTCGACACGCTTGACCTGGAACGGCGGCCGAAAGGATGACGCCAGGCGGACTCAGTGGGCCACGACTACATCCTCGTCTACGCCCGAGATCGTCGCACTTCCTCAAGGAGCAACGACATCCGGTGGCGTGAGCGCAAGATGGCCTTGAGCCGATCTACGCGAAGGTACGAAGAGCTGCGGGCAACAGCATGGCACGGACTACGCGGCATGCACCAAGGCGCTGCATGGACTGGTATCAGGAGCTCCCGGATGAGCACCCGTCGAAGGCGCACGAGCACTACAACCATGTCGACGAGCGGGGCCTGTACTTCCCAGACGACTCTGCGCAGCCCGAACCCTCGACCGAACCTCGTGTTCAACTTCAAGGGCTACGAACCCCATGCCGAACGGTTGGGCGCTACGAGCCGAGAGAAGATGGAGCAGCTCGACGCCGAGCGAGCGACTCGTCTACCCGGAGAAGGAGGGCCAAGCGACTCCAGCTCAAGTCCTATCTCCATGAGCACGAGGACCTGGGCGCCGGCCTCGGTCTTCTACCGTGACCGGCGTGCAGCGTCCAAGGCCCTCGCGGATCTCATGGGCGCAGAAGTCTTCGACTACCCGAAGGACACCGACGTTCTCGGCACGCCTCTTTCACTCGCATGACCGGACGACGGCGACCTCATCATCGACTTCTTCGCCGGCTCTGGCTCCACTGGCCAGGCTGTCTGGGAGCAGAACCGGGCGGACGGCAGTCACCGCCGCTGGGTGCTTGTCCAGGTGCCCGAGAAGCCGGACGACTCCGAGAGTTCGGCAAGAACGCCCGTGCCGACGGGCTACAAGACGATCTTCGAGATCACGGCCGAGCGTCTGCGCGCGCGCGGCGAAGACAGCATCGGCGACGACTAGCGCTCGGCTTCCGCATCTTCCGCACCGCGACGACCAACCTGATCATCGAGCAGCCGATCGTGGCGACGGAGGGCATGACCGGCGAGACGTACGTGCAGCATGCGCTCGACCAATGTCCAGGAGTCGCCGGTGGTCGACGGTGCCGATCGACGCTGGCCGTCGCCTGGGAGGTCGTGCTCAAGTCGACCGGCACCCAGCTCGATGCCCGCGTGACCACGCACGACGTCGACGGCGTCACCGTCCACGAGTTCGCTCCAGGCCGATCGGCGAGCGACTCGGGCCGCCTGTTCGTCTCGCTGGACGCCTTCACGCTGGACACGGCCGACGAGCTCGGTCTCAAGGACGACGACACGCTGATCCTGCGCGGCGACAAGGTCGATGACGCAACCACGCTGACGCTGGCGCCGCGGCTGCAGACGAACCTGGTGCTCCTGGAGCGGGTGGCTCGTGAAGTTTCGCTTTGAGGATCAGCCGCACCAGGCGGCCGCTATCGCAGCGGTCACTGACCTCTTCGAGGGCGCGCTGACGCCACCGCTCGGCGGCCTCGTCGGTCAGGCGCCCGGTGCGACTGGCCATGCCGGCTTCCGGCTCGACCGTCAGACGCTGACCGACAGCCTGGCGAGGTGACCGAGCGCGAAGACGGCGTGGAGCAAGCAGAGCGACCTTGTAGCTGCTCGAGGCGGACGAACTCAGCGAGGCCGAGACGCGCGACTTTCCCGAACTTCTCGGTCGAGATGGAGACCGGAACCGGCAAGACCTACGTCTACATCGCGACCGCGCTGCAGCTCGCCGAGGCCCATGGCCTGCGCAAGTTCGTCATCCTCGTTCACTCGGTCGCGATCCGCGCCGGCGTCGTCAAGACCTTCGAGCAGACCGAGGAGCACTTCCGGGCCAAGTTCCCATCGCTGCCCGTACCGCTGGGGTGTGCTCGGTGAGGGGCCGGCGCTCGACGACTTCCTCGAGCCCTCAGCACGGTGCAGTTCCTGGTGGCCAGCGTCCAGGCCATCGACAAGCCGGACACGCATCGTCGTCTACCAGGAGGCCGAGCAGCCGCAGCTCTGGGGCGACTCGGGCAGCGGCATGGCCGTCGATCGCGCAACGTCAGCCCGGTCGTGATCATCGACGAGCCGCAGAACATTGCAAGACCGACCTGCGCAAGCAAGGCCATCGCCACGCTCAACCCCCTGGTCGCGCTGCGCTACAGCGCCACGCACGCGAGAAGTTCAACCTCGTGCATCGCCTCGGCCCGAAGGCGGCCACCGAGCTGGGCCTGGTCAAGCGCGTGTCCGTCAAGGGCATCGTCGCCGGCGACTCCGGCAAGCCGTATCTGCGGGTCAACAAGATCCGCAGCCAAGTCACAAGCGACTCTTCGCCGAGGTCATGATCGACGTCGACGGCAGCAGCGGGCACGCAAGCGCATGACGGCGGTGCTGCAGAACGGCTCGGATCTGTACGACGAGTCTCCAAGGGGCTCGACCAGTACCGCGGCATGGTGGTCGATCGGTTTGAGCGCAAGCCCGACCGCGTCGTCTTCGAGAACGGCCTGGTAGTGCGGGTCGGCGAAGAGACGGGCGTCGATCGGACTGGCGATCTGGCAGGACCAGCTTCGCCACACGATTCGTGCCCATCTCGACCGCCAGAAGCAGATCGATGCGACGGGTCGCGACGTGAAGGTGCTCTCGCTCTTCTTCGTCGAGCACGTGGCGGACTACTGGCCGGTCGACGGTCAGCCGGCGCCCGTGCTGCCCGGACTGTTCGACCAGCTCTTCCGGGAGGAGTGGGCGCGGGCTGGCCATGATCCGAGCTGACTGCCCGGACCCGGCCACGCTTCGCGTTCACTACTTCCCGTCGACCAAGACGGGCATCTACAAGGACTCCGTCGGCAGCGTCCGCCAAGGCTCAGGAAGAGCAGGCGCGCGCATACGAGGAGATCATCGAGAACAAGGAGAAGATCCTCACCAAGGACAACCCGCGGGCCTTCATCTTCTCCCACTCGGCCCTCAAAGAGGGCTGGGACAACCCAAACGTCTTCCAGGTCGGCTTCCTGCGCCAGACGGGCTCGGAGGTCGAGCGTCGCCAGCAGATCGGCCGCGGTCTGCGCCTGCCGGTCGACGAGTCGGGCACGCGCGTCACTGATCCGACGGTCTGCCGCCTGACGCTCGTGGTCGACGAGACCTTCCAAGAGTTCCGCGACGGCCTGAACCGCGAGTACGTGGCCGCTGGCGAGAGGTGGCGGCGGGCCGGAGCCGGAGAACGAGGACGACCGGGTCACCGTCAAGCGACGCAAGGACAAGTACGAGAGCCCTGAGTTCAAAGAGCTGTGGAGCCGGATTCGCTACAAGGCGCGATACCGCGTCTCGCTTGACCCGAGCGTGCTGCCTGCCGCGGTCGCCGGGTCGGAGCACCTCGACGACATCAGGTTCATCGCCAGCGCGCACCAACGTCATCCAGTCCGCCGAGCTCCGCTACGACGACGAGGGCAAGGTTGTCACCGAGGACGTCGAAGTTGCCGAGAGCGCGGGCACGTCGGTCACCATCGTCGGTCAGCGTCTGCCGGACATCGTCCGTCTGGTCGAGGACCAGCTGCTCGCAACCAAGTTCCCGCTGCAGCTCACCCGGCCGACCGTCGCGGCGATCATCGCTGCTATCCCGGGCGACCTGCAGGCGCGCGCGATCGACGACCCGGAACGTTGGGCACGCATCGTCGCCTTCGCGATTCGCACGGTGACGATCGAAGAGATGGTCAATCACATCGGGTACGAGGCGGACCCGGAGGAGGACTGGTGGAACGCCGAGGTCGTCTTCCTCGAAGCCGAGGACAAGACCAAGCCGGCGCTGCGTGGAGGCCGCGAGCCCGAGAACGGCGTCGATCCGGCTCCGGCTGGCGGGCTGAACCTCTTCGACTACGTCATTCACGACAGCAAAGTCGAGCGTGACTTCGCGCGGTACCTGGAGAACAACACCGACCACGTCAAGCTCTTCACCAAGCTGCCGCGCCGTTTCCGCGTCCGCACGCCCGTAGGGGAGTACTCGCCCGACTGGGCGATCCTCTACGACAAGGATGGCGTCGAGCAGCTCTACCTGGTGCGCGAGACCAAGGGCACGCTCAACCTCGACGATCTCGACTGGGACGAAGCCATGCGCATCCGCTTCGCGCGCCGACACTTCGCCGTCGCGCCGGCCGGGAGGGTCGACTACTACTTCACGACGAGTGGCGCTGGGCTCCGCGTCGAAGAGGACTGGAAGGACGGGGCCTGACACATCATGGGCGTTCGTATTCGACTCGACGGTCGTGAGTTCGAGCTGACACAAGAACAAGCTCGAACTCGGCTGTCGCGCGTCGCGCCGGCGGCCGTGCGCGAGTGCTGGGTCGAGATCGACGGCGTGCGTCCGCTAGCAGTTTGACAAGCTGCAGCCTCACAGGCCGGCGAGTTGGCGTCCGTACGCAACGGCCAAGTCGGTGACCACGGACTGACCCATGTGGCCGACGACTTCGGCTACCTTGCGCAGTTTGCTCTTCTCCTCCTCATCGGAGGTTGCCCCGATGACTTGGCTGATTGCGTCCAGGAGCAGCTGGTTGGCATCGGCCGACGGCCACAACCCCACCGTCCGCAGGCCGCGCTCAGTCAGGGCCAGTACGTGGATCGACATGATTCGGCCGTCACCTGGCACCTCTCGAGCCTCTACGTATCCGGTGCGGCGCAGTTCCGAGGTGAGGTTGATTGCCTCCTGCGTCTCAAGGCTCAAGCCGGGTGCGAGCGGTCCTGGGTGGACGCTGCTCTCGCCCTTCTCAAGTTCGTGGGCGATCGCCACCAGCAGGGGAAGGTTCTTGGTGGTGAACCGTTCCGGGAGCCGCTCAGACATCGCCTTCTCCATCCTGGCCGCCGTGGGCCATCCGCCCTGTGAGCTGTGCCGCCGCGTGCAAAGACTGTGAGGGGGTCACGAGGTCACCGCCGCGTTCGCATCAACAGGGAAGTGTTCCTTCAGCTCGCGGAGGACCTTGAGCTTCCAGTCGCCGCCGGGGTAGGGGATGTATACGACGGACCCGACGTCTGATGGCTCTTCGATGTCGCCCTTCTTCAGGACGATCACGCGGTCACGGCCCAGCCTGCCGACGAAATACCCAAGCTCGAACACAACATTCTGTCGCGCGCGGAGCTGGTCGACGCCATCGCCGTTGACTGCCCTGCCAAAGTCATCGGGGGTCAGGAGGACAACGGCGACCGAGGCGCCCTGGCTGAAGCTCTCAAACTTCTCAATGATGGTCCGGCCGCGGTTGACCTGCTCGTCGAGCATCACAATGTCGGCGTCGGTGACGACGCGTTCGAGGAAGCGTCGGACCTCGTGCCGCGCGTCATCGTGACCGTGGACGAGAAAGATCGTCTTGGGCGTAGCCATGATGGGTTCCTCCGGGGTGGGCCGGTCCCGCTCTGAGTTCGGCTGGTGATGGTGCATGCGGTGCCAGTAGTCCCCAAGGGTGGACACCTCGCGTAGGCGTCGAACGTCGCGGGAGATGGTGAACGTCCACTCGTCACCGTCGGCATTCGTGGCGCTGGACCACCCCCACGGTTCGACCCCGAGCAGGGCACCGGCGCGTCTGACAATGTCATCGCGCCCTGCGGCGGGAAGCTTGTCATTACGGCGCAATGCCGCGCTGCTGAGCACCGGTGCCGAGGAGCCGACGCGCGGCTCTCGTTCGAGGTCGGTAGCCTGCTGTACCGCGGCAAGGAACGCGGCCAGCTCTTCGGAACTCCCCTCGCAAGCTGCGGCACCGGCCAACGTCAGCCGGATCTCCTGCTCCTGCTGCACGGACCGTATGTCGGGCGGTTGGAGCAGCCCTTCTGGCATCGCCTGCGCCACATCGATGGCGTCCAGTCCGTGCCTTTGGTCAGCGAGTGCGTCCACCGCCGCAAACGTCGGCCAACTGTTGTGCCGGTAGAACAGGTCCCAGACGACTTGTAGGAGCTGCTTCTGCTCGGCGGTCGCGGGAGCGGGCATAGCGCTCGGCGTCGGTGACGCGGCTGCCGTTCCGTGCTCGTCTTGTCCCAGGTACGCAGCCACAGCGTCGAGAACCGTGTCGATGGTGCCCCGCCGCTCAGCTTCGTGGAGGGCCGCATTGATGCGGGCCTTCTTGCTGCTCGATCCCGGCGGGCGGCGGTAGGCCACTCCGAGCCCGTAGGCGTCCATCAGGGATTCGCTGTCCGCGCCGTTTCTTTGTGCCAGCGCCGCAACCAGAGCAAGCCTGCGCTCGGGTTCCCATCGGCTCGTCACAACCCGACCCTAGCTGTGGACAAGGCTCTCCGGTGGTCCGTGGGCATCAGCCGGGCAGTGGTTCAGGCGCATGAGGAGCCTCGTGCCGTCACACCGAACCGGTGCTGATTGCCATCTCGCGCTGACCTGTGAGCGCGCAACGGACTGGCGCCTCACGACGTCACCCCCTCGACCGACCCCGTCGTGCCCGACCCCAGCTGTGGTGACACTGGTGGGGACACGTCGTCTGCGACGAGCGCCATGGCGTCGATACTGAGCACCGGGGTCTTCGCGCAGGTGGGCGCCTGCCATCGCCGTTCATGACTCGGTCAGTCTGGGCTCCGTAGCTTGGGGTCGTGCGACAGAGGGCTGCAGTGCTGGGGGATGCTGCGGCTTGCGTCATCGGCCGCGTAGTCGCGCGGGGGCGTTCAACTAGGGCCTCGGGAACCTCCGCTGAGTGAGACCTGTATCAGGGAGTTGCTGGCCAGCCAGTGGCCTGGTGAAAGGCCTCCTGGACCTCGGCGGAGATGCGTCCCCGGTCGGAGACCTGGTAGCCGTTGTCCTTGGCCCACTGGCGCATCGCGGCGACCTGGGCCTTGTCGGCGCGACCGCGACCCGGCCGACCCGAAGTCCGGCGGCCTCCCAGGCGGCGGGCGTGGTCGACGTACGTGGCCATGGCCTTGTCGAAGGCGGCTGCCTCCTTGTCGGTCAGGTCGATCTCGTAGCTGACGCCGCGGACCGAGAAGGAGATGGTCTCGCCTCCGGTCGCGATCTCGCTCCCGCTCAGGTCGCTGATCAGGACGGTCTGGACCTTCTGTGCCACGATTCCTCCTGGCTTGATGGGGATCCTCGAGCAAGTCTCCATCACCCTAGGGCCGATGTCGCTGCGCGACACCCGACGGGAGTCGCCTGCGGTTGCCGTCCTCGATGGCACGGAGAGTAGCGCTGGGCGCGAGCCGGTCGGCGGCCTCATAGTGGGGCCGACGGCGAACTATCTCGACGTCAAGACGTCGTGCAATATCTCGTGCGATATCTCCCGGCGATTCGGGGCGATTCGGGGTCTCTGACGGTCACTCGGCCCTCGGCGGCCAGCGACGCCCGAGAACAGACAAAACCGCAGGTCACAGGCCTGTGATCTGCGGTTTCGGGGAGTGGCCAGGGGCGGGGTCGAACCGCCGACCTTCCGATTTTCAGTCGGACGCTCGTACCAACTGAGCTACCTGGCCGGGGACATGCATTCGCGACCGGTCTGACCTGCGGTTTCCCGCTCGGGAGGCCCGTCGCGACGGACCGATCATAGCCCATCTTCGCGCCGCTCCATGACGGGCCGGCGAGGGCCGGAGGGCGCGAGACCGAGCCCGGCGGCGGTGCGTGAGGCGGAGGGGAGCGGCGCCTGCGGGGCCGAGCACACGGCATACCCACGAAGGCCTCCTCCCTCCACTTTCAACGTATAGCCGCACCGGGGGCTTGCCGCAAGACCCTGGTCCCGGCGGAGAATCGACGCCCTCCCCCCGAGACGGAGCCGCCCGTGACCGACCAGCCCCCGACGCTCGTCCAGCCCGAGAGCGCTGCGATCCCCGCCTTCGACCTCGGCGCCCACCCCGCCAAGTCCGCTCCCGCCCTCATCGCCGCCGACGAGCGCCACCTGGCCCGGGTCGCCACGACCCTGCGGGCCCAGATCGCCCGTCTCGCCCGCCGGCTCGACCACCATCGCAAGTCCCCGGCCCGCGACGGCCAGGAGATCCTCGAGCGCGACCTCGAGACCCATCGGCTCACCGGGCAGCTGCGCACCCTGCGCCGCTTCGGCCTGGACCTGTGCCTCGGGCGCATGGTCCGCGAGGGTGAGGACGAGGCCGTCTACATCGGCCGGCTGGGCCTCGCCGACGAGGCCGGCGACCCGCTCCTCATCGACTGGCGGGCCCCCGCGGCCGAGCCGTTCTTCGGCGCCACTCTCGCCGACCCGATGGGCCTGGTCAGCCGGCGCCGGTATCGCTGGACCAACGGACAGGTCACCGACTACTGGGACGAGGCCTTCACCGCCGCCGGCCTCGACGCCATCGAGACCACCGCCACCCTCGACACCGAGTCCGCCTTCATCGCCGGCCTCGGCGGCGGCCGGACCGAGCGGATGCGCGACGTCCTCGCGACGATCCAGGCCGACCAGGACGCCATCATCCGGGCCGGCTCCCGCCAGCCGCTCGTCGTCGACGGCGGACCCGGCACCGGGAAGACGGTCGTCGCGCTGCACCGCGCGGCATACCTGCTGTATGCCGACCCGAGGCTCAGCGGCGGACGCGGCGGCGTGCTCTTCGTCGGGCCGCACCAGCCCTACCTGACCTACATCTCCGACATCCTGCCCAACCTCGGCGAGGACGGCGTCGCGACGTGCACGCTGCGCGACCTCGTCGCCGAGGGCGCGGCCGCCGCCGCCGAGCCCGACCCCGAGGCCGCCCGGCTCAAGGCCGACCGGCGGATGGCGGAGGCCATCGAGCCCGCGATCGGCCTCTACGAGGAGCCGCCCACCGAGACCCTCGTCGTCGAGACCGACTGGGGCGAGGTCGCCCTGTCCGCCGCGGACTGGGCCGAGGCGTTCGCGGCGCCGGAGCCGGGGTCGCCCCACAACGACGCCCGCGACACGGTCTGGGACGCCCTCGTCGAGATCGTCCACGACCGGCTGAGCCTCGACGAGGACGACCCGGACGCGCCGCCGCTCGATCGCCTCGGCCACGCGCTGCGGCGCGAGGAGGGCTTCCGCGCCGCCGTCGACCGGGCCTGGCCGGTGATCGACCCGGCCGACCTCGTCGGCGACCTGTGGTCGGTCCCGGCCTACCTGCGCCGCTGCGCGCCCTGGCTCACACCCGAACAGGTCCGAGCCCTCCAGCGCGAGGACCCGCAGGCCTGGACCATCGCCGACCTGCCACTCCTCGACGCCGCCCGCCAGCGGGTCGGCGACCCCGAGGGCCCCGCCCGGCGTCGCCGGCGCGAGGCCGCGCTCGCGGCCCAGCGCGAGGAGATGGACCGTGTCGTCACTCACCTCATCGAGTCCGACGACTCCGAGATGCACCTCATGTCGATGCTGCGCGGCTCGGACCTGCGCGGCGCGCTCGTCGACGAGTCCGCCACCCCGTCCTTGGAGCCCGACGCCCTCGCCGGGCCCTTCGCCCACGTCGTCGTCGACGAGGCGCAGGAGCTGACCGACGCCGAGTGGCAGATGGTCCTGCGCCGCTGCCCGTCGCGCAGCGTCACCGTCGTCGGCGACCGCGCCCAGGCGCGGCACGGCTTCACCGAGACCTGGCCGGAGCGGCTCGCTCGGGTCGGGCTCACCTCGGTCCGCGTGCAGAGCCTCGGCGTCAACTACCGCACGCCGTCGTCGGTCATGGAGGCCGCCGAGCCGGTCATCCGGGCCGCGATCCCCGACGCCAGCGTGCCGATATCGGTGCGCGAGAACGGTATTCCGGTCCGATACGGCTCCGTGGCCGAGCTCGTCCCCGTCGTCGAGGAATGGGAGGCCACCCATCCCGAGGGACTGGGGGGCGTCATCGGGGCGGCCGGCTCGGCGGCATACGACGGCTTCACCGAGCGCCCGCGGGTCCGGGCGCTGACGCCGGAGCTGGCCAAGGGCATGGAGTTCGACATCGTCGTCCTCCTCGAGCCCGAGCGGTTCGGCCTCGGTGTCGAGGGGGCGGTGGACCGCTACGTCGCAATGACCCGGGCGACCGAGCAGCTCGTCGTCCTCACCGGGCCCGGGTGAGAGGTGCGGCTGACGCGGCCGACGTATGCCGCCGCGTGCGGGCTCGGTCACGGCCGCGGCATACGGCGCGGGGTCGCCCCCGATAATGGCGACCATGCAATGGCTGACCCCGCTCGACGCGTCCTTCCTCCATCTCGAGCGGGACGTCGCCCAGCTCAACGTCGGGTCGGTGCTGCTCTTCGACGGGCCGGCGCCGACCCTCGCCGACCTGCGCCGGGAGGTGCGGGCGCTCCTGCCGCTGTTCCGGCGCTACCGGCAGCGGGTCAGCCGTCCGCCGCTCGACCTCGGGCCGCCATTCTGGGCGGACGCCGGCGACTTCCGGCTCGAGGACCATGTCGGCGAGCACCGGCTCGGCGGCTCGGCGAGCGACGGCGAGGTGCGCGAGCTCGCCGTCGACCTCATCTCGGCGCCGCTCGACCTCGACCGGCCGCTCTGGCGCACCTGGCTCGTCACCGGTCTCACCGACGACCGCTGGGCCATGGTCAGCTCGACCCACCACGCGATGATCGACGGCATCTCCGGGACCGACATCCTCGGCGCGATGCTCCGCCCGACCCCGGAGCCGCCCGCGCCGGCCGAACTCGTCCCGTGGTCGCCGACGCCCGCGCCGTCGGCGGCGTCGCTCGCCGCCTCCGGCGCCGTCGGCCTCGCGACGATGCCGTGGCGGGTGGCCCGCAGGGCGGTCGGCCTGGTCCAGCCGAAGCGGGTCGCCGCCGCGATGGCCGGGGTCTACGGGGTGGCCCGGGCCGGGGAGCAGCTCGCGCGCCCGCAGTTCGGGCTGACAGGGTCGCTCGGCGCCGCGCGGCGCTGGGCCTGGGCCGATGCCGCCCTGTCGGACGTCAAGGCGATCAAGGCCGCCCACGGCGGGACCGTCAACGACGTCGTCCTCGCCGCGACGGCCGGTGGCTTCCGCCGGCTGCTGCTCTCCCGGGGCGAGCCGGTCGCGAACCGGACGGTGCGAACGATGGTCCCGGTCTCGACGCGGCATACCGACGAGAGGGGGACGCTGGGCAACCGGGTCTCGGCGATCTTCGCGGACCTGCCGGTCGGCATCGAGGACCCGGTCGAGCGGCTGCACGCCGTGTCGGCGCAGCTCGGCTCGCTCAAGACGAGCGGTACCGCGCTCGGGATGGACGCGCTGCTCGGCGCGGCCGACCTGCTGCCGGCGGGACTGTTCGCGCTCGGGGTGCGCACGTGGGGGCGGCTGCCGCAACGCTCGATCAGCACCGTCGTGACGAACGTGCCCGGGCCGCAGCAGCCGCTCTACCTGCTCGGGAGCCGGCTGCGGTCGATGTACCCGTACATCCCGCTCGCGATCGAGCTGCGGATCACCGTCGGCGTCATGTCGTATGCCGGTCGCCTCGGCTGGGGCTTCACCGGCGACGCCGCGTCGGTGCCGGATGTGGCGGAACTGGCGACCGGGACCGAGCAGGCCGTCGCCGATCTCCTCGCCACCCTCCCCTGACCCCCGCCGATCCGGCAGTGGAGCCCGACCCACCGGAAGGACAACATCTCACCCAATAGGGAAGTTGTTGCCGGGTATGCCGCCAACAACTTCCCTATTGGGTGGGTTTCTGCCCCCGGGTGGATGGGGGAGGGGTCAATAACTTCCCTATTGGGTGAGTAACTGGCTGGGGGAGTCAGGGGCGGGAGGTCGTGGCGGCGATGGCACCCTCGTGCGAGAGCCAGGACCGGATGTGCGCCACGGTCCACTCGGGGTCCTCGAGCTGCGGGACGTGGCCGATGTCGTGGGCGACCTCGAACCGCCAGGCCGGGTTGGCCGCGGCAGCCGCACGGGCCGCCGCGATCGGGACGAGCCGGTCCTTGTCGCCGTGCAACAGCAGCACCGGCGCCGCGATCGATGCCATCCGCCGGAAGAGCCACCGCCGCCGGCCGATGACGAGCAGCAGCGAGCGCGCCGCGACGACGAGCTCCGCGTCGACGTCGGGGTAGCCCGCCCGCTCGCGCGCCAGGGCGGCGTGGGCCGCAAGCACCGGCCTCGGCACCCGCTCGGGGTCGACGGTGCACAGCCGGAGGACGGCATACGCCTCCTGCTCGGCCGACAACCGGCTCCGTCGACCGCGGACGAAGATCCGCCCCACCGCAGGCAGCGCATAGATCCCGAACATCGCCGTGACGAGCGGGCTCGGCCGTGCCCGCAGCCCCACCGGCAGCGCCGGGTCGACGAGGACGAGCCCCGCGACGAGCTCGGGGCGCCGCGCGGTCAGCAGGATCGCGATGAGCCCGCCCATCGAGTTGCCGACGAGGATCACCGGCTGCCGGCACACCTCGTCGATGAACCGGCCGAGCAGCGCGGCGTTGTCCTGGACCGTGATCGAACGCCCCTGCTGCTGGGTGCGCCCGAAGCCGACGAGGTCGATCGCGAGCACCCGGTGGTCGGCGGCGAGCTCGGGCGCGATCGCCGCCCAGTTGACCGCCGACCCCCCGAGGCCGTGGACCAGGAGCATGAGCGGGCCGTCCGCCGGACCGCCGTAGTCCGCGTAGTGCACCGGCCCGTCCAGGTCGACCCAGCTCGAGGTCGCGCCGTCCGGGGGCGCCCCGGCATCGGCATCGGCCGTCGCGTCCGCTGCGTCGCCGGTCGTCCCGTCGGCTGCTGCGTCCGCCGCTACGTCCGCTGCGGCATCGGATGTGGCCTCGGCCGCGTCGTTGGGGCTGGCAGGGCTGGTCACCGGACCTCCTCCTCGTCGCGTTTCCTACTCGCGAGTACGCCGCCTGCTCATCACCGCGACCAACCGCCCCGCCCGCTCGCCGACCGTCGGCCCGGCCGGGCGCCGATCTCGACTAGGCTCGATCCACGTGAGTGTCGCGCAGCCAGCAACCGGGTCGATGGCCGTCGGGCGACGGCGCGCGGTCTTCATCGATGTCGACGGCACCTATGCGCTGCGCGGCGATGTCCCGCCCGCACACGTCGAGGCCGTCCGCCGGGCCCGCGCCGCCGGACACCTCGTCTTCCTCTGCACCGGGCGCCCAGCGTCGATGGTCCCGGAGCGGATCCGTGGCGCGGGCTTCGACGGGCTCGTCGCGGCCGCCGGCGCCTACGTCGAGCTCGGCGGCCAGGTCGTCTCCGACCGGCGCTTCCCGGCCGAGCTCGCCACCCGGTCGTCAGCGTCCTCGACGCCCACGACGCGGCCTACGTCCTCGAGGCCCCCGAGGCGCTCTACGGCCCGTCGGCGTCGACGAACGCCTAACCACGCTCCTCGCCGGGCGGCTCGGCCACGCCGCCGGCCACCATGAGGGCCCGAGCGACATCCTCGACGTGCTCCGGACCGCCGACCACCTTTGCACGCGGCCTTCGGCAAGGTCACTGCTTCGACTCGCCCGTCCCCGTCGACACCCTCGCCCGCGGATGAGTCACGAGGTCATCGCCCTGCCCAGGCTTGATCCCGGGGATGGGGGACTCCTCGGGCGAGCTGTTCATGCGCGGTCCACAAGGCCGTCGGCATCCGGGCCGTCGTCGAGCGGCTCGGTCTCGCCCGCGAGGACGTCGTCGGCATCGGGGACGGCCGAACGACGTCGAGATGATCGAGTATGCCGGCGTCGGAGTCGCCATCGAGGGTTCCGACCCGCGGGTCCTGCCGTCGCCGACCGGACGGCTGCCGGGCCCGAGCACGAGGGCCTCGTCGCCGCATTCGCCGACCTCTCGATCTCTGAGCGGCACGGCCGAGGGGACGGGCCGCCGGGAGGCCTCGTGGCCCCGGCGCGCGGGCCGGCCGGCCTGGGACTAGCGTGCCCCAGGAGACGCAAGCCCTCCGCCCAGCCACCGAAAAGTGAGGCGCCATGCGAGTCGCGCTGCAGGTCATGTGTGAACGATCCGCTGTTCCCGGGGGTGGGCATCGCGACGGTGCGGTTGTTGGAGCGGTCGGGCGTCTCGGTGGAGTTCCCGTGGATCAGACGTGCTGCGGACAGCCGATGGTCAACGGTGGGTATCTCGACGAGGCGGTGCCGGCGGTGCGGGCGTTCGTGGGCGCGTTCGGCGGTTATGACGCGGTCGTGACGCCGTCGGGCTCGTGCACCGGTCGGTGCGGCACCAGCATCGGTTGGTGGCACGGCGGTCGGGGGATGCCGGGTTGG
>CAVSJJ010000007.1:0-154426 GCA_963728395.1 uncultured Actinomycetota bacterium | reverse complement strand
CGACGTCGACCCCGTCCTGCAGGTTAACCATCTCCTGCACGCCGATGACGTCGCGCACCTGGGCGAACCGGTCGACGCCGAGCAGGTCGTGCTCGGTGATCATCCCGACCGGCCGCTCGCCCTCGACGACGACGGCGGCGCCGTGCGCCCGCTTCGTCAGCAGGACGAGCGCCTCGCCGGCCGTCGTCGTCGGGGTGAGGGTGATCGGGGTGTCATCGACGAGGTGGCGGGTCTTGACCCAGCCGACGACCTCGCTGACGACGTCGAGCGGGGTGTCCTGCGGGATGACGGTGATCCCGCCGCGGCGCGCGGTGCATCTCGGCCATCCGGCGGCCGGCGATGGCCGTCATGTTGGCGACGACGATCGGGATCGTCGTGCCGCTGCCGTCGACGGTCGAGAGGTCGACATCGAGCCGGCTCGACGCGTCGGGACCGGTTGGGGTGGGGGAGCACGTCCTCGTAGGTCAGGTCGAACTGGGGGAGCAGGCCACCGAGGTAGTTCACCCCGACAGCCTAGGCGCCCGGCATACCTCCCTCTCCCGTTGTGTCCGTGATCGGCTGCCATGGCGACCAATCACGCGGACGCAACGGGTGAGGTTGGGGCGGGTGGGCGGCATACACCGTGGACCGGTCGGGCAGAATCGGGGGGTGAGTCTCATGGCGCCCTCGCCCGCCGACGTCCAGCGTCGCCGGGGGCTGTGATCGCATGCGGACCCTCGCGCTGTCGCTGCTGCTGCCTCGCCGCGCTCGTCTATGGCGCGACATGCACGACCGGAGTGGGGCATGGGGATACGTCAACACCGCCGCCGAGGCCGCGATGGTCGGCGCGCTCGCCGACTGGTTCGCCGTGACGGCGCTGTTGCCGGCATCCACTTCGGGCTGCCGGTCCCGCACACGGCGATCATCCCGCGCCGCAAGGCCGAGATCGGACGCAACCTGCAGGACTTCGTCACCGAGAACTTCCTCACCGAGGCGATCGCCCGCGAGCGGTTGGCCGCGGCGCAGGTCGGTGCGCGGGCGGGCCGGTGGCTGGGCGAGCGGGCGCACCGGGACCGGGTGATGGCCGACGAGGTCGTCCGGGTGGCCGGCGCGGGGCTCGGGCGGCTCAGCGACGACGAGGTGCGCTCGCTCGTCGGCGACGTCCTCCTCCCGAGGCTGACCGCCGAGCCGATCAGCCCGATCGCCGGGACGCTGCTCGACGGCATCGTCGCCGACCAGAGCCACCGGGGCCTCGTCCGACCTCGGCCTCGAGCAGCTGCGTGACTGGCTTGCCGAGAACCCGGGGACGTATGCCGCGGTGCTCGGCGAGCGTGCCCCCTGGTGGACCCCCCCTGGTCGACGACCGGGTCATCGGCTGGACCTACCAGCAGGTGCTCTCCTGGCTCGACGACATCCGCGGCGACGTCCGCCACCGGCGCGGCTGGCGTTCGACGACCTGCTGCGCCGGCTGGCCCACGACCTGCAGCACGAAGCCGAGGTGATGGAGCGGGCCGAGGCACTCAAGGCGATGCTCCTGTCGCATCCGCAGGTCCCCGAGACGGCCGTCGGCCTGTGGCAGTCGGTGCGCTCGGCCCTCACCACGGCGATGGAGGACCCGAGCTCGTACTTCTACACCCGCGGCGACGAGCTGCTGAGCCACCTCGGCCGGCACCTCGTCGAGGACGGTCCGTGGCGCCGCCGCCTCGAGGACACCCTCGGCCAGGTCGTCTCGTTCGTCGTCAACACCTATGGTGACGAGCTCGCGGCCGTCATCTCGGTCACCGTCGACCGCTGGGACGGCAGGGAGGCGGCGGAGCGGATCGAGTTGCACGTCGGCCGAGACCTCCAGTTCATCCGGATCAACGGGACGATCGTCGGCGCCCTCGCCGGTCTGCTCATCCACGCGCTCTCGCAGCTCGCCGGCTCAGCGCCCGGCCGCGATCGAAGGCCCGGCGGCTGATGGCGTGGCGAGGACCAGACCGCCCGGCCCGAGGACTTCACCCCGGAACCTGGCACCTCACCCCGGGAAGGTTCCGGGGTGAGGTGCCAGATTCCCGCCTCAGGCGGGAAAGTCGGGACGGGGTGGGGTGGGTCAGGCGGGGGAGGGGCGCTTCGGGGGGAGGGGGAAGAAGCCGCTCGTGCGCTCCATGTACTCGGGATAGCCGGGGCGCCTGGCCATCTCGTGCTCGAGCAGCTTGGCCCCGGTCGCGACCGCGAGGAAGTAGGTCATCAGGCCCGGCGACAGCACGGTGAGCACCCCCGGCCACGCGGCCGCCGCGATGACCCAGATGCCCCACCACACGGCCGCGTCGCCGAAGTAGTTCGGATGCCGGGTCCAGGCCCACAGGCCCCGATCCATGATCCTTCCGCGGTTGTCCGGGTCCTTCTTGAATGCCGCGAGCTGGGCGTCGCCGACCGCCTCGAAGACGACGCCGACGAGCCAGATGAGCGCCCCGACGGCGACGACCCACCAGGCGGGGGCGCTGGTCACCGCGGCGACCTGGATCGGCAGCGAGACGAACCACGCGGCCAGGCCCTGGACGAGGAAGACGCGGCGCACGGCATACCCGAACCGCCGGCCCTCCGGCGCATCGGCGAGCATTCTCTCGTAGCGGGGGCCCTCCCCGGAGTTCAGTGCCCGCCGCCGGATGTGCCAGGCGAGCCGCCCGCCCCACCCGGTCACGAGCGCCGCGAGAAGGAGGCGACGCCACAGGTCGCCACCGCCGACCGCCGCGCTCACCCAGGCGATGCCGACGAAGAGCAGGCCCCAGGTGATGTCGACCACGCTGACCGTGCCGCGCCGGCGGGCGATCAGGGCGGTGACGGCCATCGCCACGAGCGCCGTGAGGAGCGAGGCGCCGGTGACGACCCAGAAACCGGTCCAGCCGGTCACGTCATCCCCGAGACGCCGGAGCCGGGCGACCCGCCGGGGTCGTCGTCACGGGGTCGCCTTCCGGGCGGTCGGCCGGGAGCGGGGGTGGTTCTCCGGGGAGCGGCCGGAGAACCGGATGGAGAGCAGCTGGGCCGCCTGCGACGACGCGCTGACCGGGTCGCCCTCGAGGAAGTGGGCGCCGACGTAGGTGGCCAGCTCGATGCTCGCCCCCGCGCCGGCGATGGCGACGGTGTAGGCCTTCGCCAGCTGGCGCAGGCTCGCGGCATGGGCGAGGAAGACGGTGGGCCGGGTGCCGGCGAGGACGACGAGATCGGCCTGGATGACCCGGCAGGCGGAGGCGAGCGAGGCCAGCGGGGTGTCCTGGCCGAGGTAGCGGACCCGCCACCCGGCGCGGCCGAGGACGAGGCCGAAGGAGAGCAGCGCGATGTCGTGCAGCTCACCGGGCGGGCAGGCGAGGACGGCGATCGGCCCGTTGCCGACCCCCCAGGTGAGGGCCTGGACGCTGAGCCGGCGGCGGATGATCGAGCTGGCGAAGTGCTCGGCGGCGATGTCGGCCTTGCCCTGCGCCCACCGGTCCCCGAGGTCGTGCAGGTAGGGGAGGATGACGTCGCGGATCGCGGCCTCGAGCGAGACGGAGGTGAGCACCTCGTCGAGGGCGATGTGGGCCGCCTCGTCGTCGTAGCTGTCCATCGCGTCGCGCAGCCGCTGGACGAGCTCGCCGGCGACGACCTGCTGGAGCGGCTCGTCGGGCGGGGCCCCGGGCGGCTGCATCCGCTCCGACTCCAGGACGGTGGCCGCGGCCTGACCGGTCGACATGCCCTGCTCGCGCAGCTCGATGACGGCGTGGACCCGGCGTTCGTCCTCGGGCCCGTACAGGCGGTACCCGGAGGCGGTGCGGGCCGGATGGAGCAGGCCGTAGCGCTCCTCCCAGGCCCGCAGGACGTGGGGGCTCTCACCGGTGCGCTTGCTCAGCTCACCGATCCGGATGCCGCGTGGCGCCGAACCACTCATGTCCGCCACGTTAGACGCTCCCGAAAGTTTAGACAAACCTTTGACAAAGAATGAACGGCCGCCTACCGTCGTTCCCATGGCCGTACCCGCGACTCCTCCGCCGCCCCTCCGGGAGCCCTCGCGCGTCGCGGTCGTCGGATCGGGCGTCGCCGGTCTCACCGCGGCCTACCTGCTCGCCCGCCGGCATCACGTCACGCTGTACGAGGCGCAGGACCGGCTCGGGGGCCATGCCCACACCCACACGATCCCCCTCGGTCGCGGTGACGAGATCCGGGTGGACACCGGCTTCATCGTCCACAACGACCGCACCTACCCCCTCCTGCGGCGGCTATTCGGCGAGCTCGGCATCGCGACCCGTCCCACCGAGATGAGCATGAGCATCCGAGCCGAGCGCACCGGCCTGGAGTATGCCGGCGGCCGCGGCCTCCTGGGCTTCCTCGCCCGGCCGACCCAGCTCGCCCGGCGCGACTACGTGTCGATGCTCCTCGCCGTGCGTCGCTTCCACGCGGCCGCGCGGGCCTTCCTCGACGAGACCGACGACACCGACCAGACGACGTACGGCGAGGTCATCGCCGCCGGTGACTACCCCGCCTCCTTCGCCGAGCTGTATGCCGTGCCCCTCGTCTCCTGCGTGTGGTCCAGCGGGCCGGGTGACGCCCTCGACTACCCGGCGCGCTACCTCTTCCGGTTCCTCGCCAACCACGGGATGCTCACCGTCGGTGACTCGCCCCAGTGGATGACGGTCGTCGGCGGCTCGGCGACGTATGTCGATGCGATCTCCCGCCGGCTCCAGGCGGTCCGGCTCAGCGCGGGGGTGACGAGCCTGTCCCGCACCGACGACGGCGTCGCCGTCACCGACGCGACCGGCGCCACCGCGCGCTACGACCGGGCCGTCGTCGCGACGCACGCGGACGAGGCGCTGCACCTCCTCGAGGACGCGACGCCGCTCGAGAAGGAGGTCCTCGGGGCCTTCCGCTACTCCCGCAACGAGACCGTCCTGCACCAGGACACGCGCCTGCTGCCTCGGGCTCGGCACGCCCGCGCCTCGTGGAACTACCTCCTGCCGGAGGGGTTCGCCGGGCGCGGCGGCGGGCCCGGCCCCATCGTGACGTACTGGATGAACCGGCTGCAGGGGCTGCCCGAGGAGCATCCGCTGCTGGTCACCCTCAACGGCAGGCATCTGCTCGACGAGAGCACCGTTCTCGCCGTCATGGACTACGCCCACCCGATCCACGACCTACCCGCCGTCAACGCCCAGCGACGCCTGCCCGAGCTCAACTCCGGGCGGGTCGCCTTCGCCGGGGCCTACCACGGCTGGGGCTTCCACGAGGACGGCTGCCGCGCCGGGGTGGAGGCGGCCCGCGCCCTCGGGGTCACGTGGTGAGGTCGCGGGGGAGCCGACGATGACGACGACCGCAGACCTGCCCGTCCTGCCCGCCCTCGCGGTCGGGTCGGTGCACCACGCGCGGCATACCCCGATCCGGCACGCGTTCACCCACCGGCACTACGCATGGCTCGTCGATCTCGACGAGCCGCCGCGCCTCCCGCGGGGGCTGCGCTGGCTCGCCGGGTTCCGCGGGGTGGACCACCTGTCCGGGCGCTCGGACTGGACCGGGTTGAGGGGCGAGATCGCCGCCCTGCTCGAGGAGGACGGGATCGACACCGTCGACCTCGGCCGGATCGTCGTGCTCGCCCAGGCCCGGGTCCTCGGCCACGTCTTCAACCCGATGAGTGCCTTCTGGTGCTTCGCCGCCGACGGCGGGCTGCTCGCCGTCGTCGTCGAGGTGCACAACACGTACGGCGGCCGGCACTCCTACGTCCTTCGTCCCGACGCCAAGGGGCGCGACGAGGTCGCGAAGGCCTTCTACGTCTCGCCGTTCAACGACATCTCCGGCGACTACGACATCCGGATCCACCTGCGCCCGGACCGGGCCTCGGTGGCAATCCGGCTGACCCGCGGCGGCGAACCCCTCATCACGGCGAGCGTCGCCGGCCGGTGCGTCCCGGCCACGACCGGAGCCGTGGTCCGGACCGCAGCAACCCATCCGCTCATGACGCAGCGGGTCACCGCACTCATCCGGGTCCACGGCATCTGGCTCTGGCTGCGTCGCCTCCCGGTCCACCCCCGACCCCGAGATCATGTGGAGCCCGTTCGATGACCGCCACCACGCTGAGCAACCGCTTCGAGATGCCCCGCCTGCGCGCCCACCTGACCCAGGGTGCCGTCGCGCGGGCCATCGTCCACCAGGCCGTCTCCGGTCTGCCCGTGCACCTTCGCTACCCCGACGGCACGGTCGTCGGCGGCGGCGGCACGGACGCTCCCGTCCTCGACGTCGTGCGCCCTCGCGCCCTCTTCCGCCGGCTCGAGAGCCACCCGAAGATCGGCCTCGGCGAGGGCTACATGGCCGGTGACTGGCGCGCCGCGCCCGGGACCGACCTCGCCGAGCTCCTCATGCCGTTCGCCGCCCGGGTCGGCCGGCTCGTGCCCAAGCCGCTCCAGACGATGCGGGCCTTCGTCGACCAGCGGCTGCCCGCCCAGCAGCGCAACACCCTCACCGGCTCCAGGGCCAACATCGAGGCGCACTACGACCTCAGCAACGACCTCTTCGCGGGGTTCCTCGACGAGACGATGACCTACAGCTCGGCGCTGTTCGACCGGGCGCGGCCCCTCGCGGAGCAGGGGCTCGCCGAGGCCCAGCACCGCAAGATCGACGCCATCCTCGACGCCGCCCGGGTCGGCGAGGGCACCCGGCTGCTCGAGATCGGCACCGGCTGGGGTGAGCTCGCGCTGCGAGCCGCCGGGCGGGGGGCGCGGGTCACCTCGATCACCCTCTCCGGCGAGCAGGCCGCGCTGGCCCGTCGCCGGATCGACGGGGCCGGCCTCGGCGACCGGGTCGAGGTCCGGCTCCAGGACTACCGCGAGACGCAAGGGAGGTTCGACGCGATCGTGTCCGTCGAGATGATCGAGGCGGTCGGCGAGGAGTTCTGGCCGACCTACTTCTCGACCCTCGACCGCCTCGTCGCCGAAGGCGGGACGGTGGCGATCCAGGCGATCCTCATGGACCACCGCCGCTTCCTCGCGACGCGCCGGTCCTACGGGTGGATCCAGAAGTACATCTTCCCCGGCGGGATCATCCCCTCGCTCACCGCGATCGACGAGGTGACCGAGCGGCACACCGGCCTGCGGGTGGACACCGTCCACTCCTTCGGCACCGACTACGCCGAGACGCTGCGCCGGTGGCGGGAGCGCTTCACGTCCAACTGGCCCACCATCTCCCGCCACGGGTTCGACGAGACCTTCCGCCGCATGTGGGAGTTCTACCTCGCCTACTGCGAGGCCGGGTTCGCCACCGGCTACCTCGACGTCGCCCAGCTCACCATGACCAAGCACGGTATGCCGCGTCCGGCCTCGCCCTCGCCGGCCTGACCCGCCGCACCGACCCCGACGACACACCCCAGGAGAAGTCGTGACCACTCTTCGACGCACCGTCCGGACCACCACAGCCCCCGACAAGGTCTTCCCGTACCTCGCCGACTTCCGCAACGCGACCGAGTGGGACTCCGGCACCGTCTCGTGCGAGCTCGTCTCCGGCGACGGCGGTCCGGGGACGGTCTACCGGAACGTCTCCGAGTTCGCCGGTCGCAAGGTCGAGCTCGACTACACGGTCGAGGAGGTCGACCAGCCGCGCTTCGTCATCGTCGGGCGCAACGACACGACGACGAGCCGCGACACGATCACGGTGACCAAGACCGACGCCGGCAGCGAGGTCGACTACACGGCGGAGTTCACCTTCACCGGGGCCGCCCGCTTCCTCGGGCCGCTCATGACTCCCCTGCTCAACCGCCTGGGAGACAAGACCGCCGAGTCGCTGAGTACCGCCCTGGCCGGCCTGCGGGACTGAGGGGGTGAGCGCCCTCCTCTGGCTGCGGCGCGACCTGCGCCGCCGGGACCTGCCGGCCCTCGGCGCCGCCGCCGCGGCCGGGGGTGACGCGGGCGTCGTCGTCGCCTTCGTCCTCGACCCGGCGCTGTGGCACGGCGGGGGAGCGGTCCGGCGCGCCTGGCTCGCCGCGAACCTGCGGGCGCTCGATGCCGCGTACGACGGTCGGCTCGTCCTGCGGCGCGGGGACCCGCGGGAGGTGATCCCCCGGCTCGCGGACGAGGTCGGGGCGACCTCGGTCCATGTCTCCCGCGAGACGACACCGACGGGTCGCCGCCGGGACGAGGCCGTTGCCCTCACCCTGCGGGAGCGGGACATCGACTGGGTCGAGACGGGGACACCGTATGCCGTGGGCCCGGGCGTCGTCCGCAACGGGTCCGGCGGCCCCTACCGGGTGTTCACGCCCTTCGCCACGGCCTGGCGGGGCCACGGGTGGCCGGGCCCGGCTCTCGCCCCGCGCGGCCTGCGCCTCGTCGAGGCCGAGAGCCACCCCGAGGCGTGGTCGATGCTCGAGACGGCCCTGGGCCGGGACGGGCTGCCGGACCTGCCGCCCCCCGGCGAGGACGCCGCGCTGCGCCGGTGGCGAGGCTTCGTCGACGACGCGGTCGCGGCATACGCCGACGACCGGGACCGGCCCGACCGGGACGGGACCTCGCAGATGTCCCCCTATCTCAAGCTCGGGGTCATCCATCCGCGCACGATGCTCGCCGACCTCGCGCCGTTGCGCAGCAAGGGCGCCCACACGTTCGAGACCGAGCTCGCCTGGCGCGAGTTCTACGCGGACGTGCTGTGGCACAACCCGGCCAGCGCGTGGTCCGACCTGCGTGAGGAGCTCTCCGGCCTGCGCTACGACGCCCCGGAGGACGCCATCGAGGCGTGGAAGGGCGGCCGGACGGGGTACCCCATCGTCGACGCGGGGATGCGCCAGCTGCTCGCGACCGGCTGGATGCACAACCGGCTGCGGATGATCACCGCCAGCTTCCTCACCAAGGACCTCCACGTGTGGTGGCCGGTCGGTGCCCGGCACTTCCTCGAGCACCTCGTCGACGGCGACCTCGCGTCGAACAACCACGGCTGGCAGTGGGTCGCCGGAACCGGGACCGACGCCGCACCGTACTTCCGCGTCTTCAACCCGGTGCTCCAGGGCCGGAGGTTCGACCCCGACGGCGCGTACGTCCGGCAGTGGGTCCCCGAGCTCGCCCACCTGCCCGGCGCCGCCGCCCACGAGCCGTGGGACGAGCAGGACGGGTATGCCGCGGGCTACCCGGAGCGGATCGTCGACCACGCCGCGGAGCGGGACGACGCGCTGGGCCGCTACCGGGCCGCCCGCGGTTGAGCGTCCCTCACGCGTGGAGGGTGCCCCGGACGAGGCTGTCGCCCGAGTGGGTCGGGTTGTCGTCGTAGGCCTCCCGGGAGATGTCGACGATCGTGTAGCCGCGGTCGATGAGGGCCTGGGAGATGGGGAAGACCCGGGTCCCGCTGCCGGGCAGGACGCCGACCGAGACCATCCGCTTGCCGTCCTCGTTGATCAGCCACACCTCGAGGTAGCCGCCGGCAGGGGCGAGGCCGTGGGTGCTCACCGAGAGGGAGACCGCCGAGGAGGAGCGCACGACCTGGGCCGTGCCGAGGTCGCGTCCGGTGTCGAGGGTGTCGAGCTGGGCCGCGGCCACGGTCGCGACGGTCGGGGTGGGCCCCGGGCGCTCGGCGCCGCCGGTGACGAGCGCGGTCACGCCCGATCCGACGAGGATGCCGGCGACGGCCGCGGCCGCCAGCCACCCGGTGGCCGGCCGGGCGCGGCGCGCCGGCCGCGCGATCCCGATCGGGGTCGGGGCGGGTACCGCGGCCCCGGTCGTCTCGATGGCGCGGTCCGGGATGTCCCCGGCGACGGGCGGCTCGGACACCGACCGATCGAGCTCGGCCTCGATCCCCGCCCACACCGAGGCGGGCGGCGCGGTGAGCTCGACGTCGGCCGAGGACCTCGTGGCCGCGACGGTGCGGCGAAGCGAGTCGAGCCGCTCGCGGCATACGGGGCAGTCCCGCAGGTGCGTGGTGGGCGCGCCGTCGGCGGGCTCGCCGAGGGCGAGGTCGACGAGCAGGTCGTCGTCGATGTGGCTCACGGGTTCACCTCCTCGAGGCGACGTCGTAGGTGCAGCAGGCCGCGGCGGACGTGGCTCTTGACCGTGCCCAGCGGCATGTCGAGCTGGGCGGCCACGTCCTCGTGGGTGCGGCCCTCGATGACCGCCATCCGGATCACCGTGGCCCGCGGGTCGCCCAGCTCGCTCAGCTCCTGGGCGATGAGGACCCGGTCGGTCACCTGGTCGCTCTCCGGGGGGCCGGAGCCGCGAGCGTGGATGCCCGCGACGGCCCGCTCGTTGCGTCGGTCCCGCGCCCGGGCCGCGTGCAGGTCGGCGCAGCGTCGCCGGGTGATCGTCGCCAGCCAGCCAGGCAGCGACCCGGCGCCGGCCTCGAGCCGCTCACGGCTGCGCCAGGCGGACACGAAGACCTGCTGGGTGACGTCCTCGGCGTCGTGGTGGTCCCCGAGGGAGCGCAGGGCGATCGTGTGCACGAGGGTGCTCCACCGGAGGAAGACCTCCGCCAGCGCCTCCCGGTCACCCGACCGCAGCCGGAGGAGGAGCTCCTCCTCCGACGTCTGGTCCCGCTCGACCTGCACGTCGGTCACGATAGCCAGCCCACGACCGTGGGGCACCCCGACGGGGAGGGTTGCCGCCGCTCCGGCGGCCCCCCTCCCCGACGGACGTCGGCGCCGCTGCTCAGAGGTCCACCGGCCGCAGGACGCGGGTGATGCCGTGGGCGATCTGGACATTGCCCTTGTTGATGTCCGTCGCGAAGGGGTTGACCCACGGGTTGGCGTCATTGCGGTCCTGGTCGACGAGCTTGATGAACGGGACCCAGCGGCCGTACACCCGGACGGTGATCGTCGGGCCGAGGGCGGTCGTCAGCTTCGCGCCGTTGGACGCCGCCGCCATCCGGCTCGTGATCGTCGCGCCGGGCACGACGTGGTAGAGCAGCACCTGCTCCACCGTGTCGAGGCCGAGGCCGGCCACCGCGTCGAAGACGGCGGACTCCCGATACATCCAGGTGCCGGTGAGGTCGTGGACGAGCCGGCGGAAGGCCTGGTCGCTCGGGATGAAGGCGGTCAGTGGCACCGACCCGTCGGCGAGGACACCGACCGGGCTGCTCGGCTTCGCATCGAGCACGGCCAGCACCGCCTCGGTGACGATGTCGTAGTCGGACCAGTTGCGGTCGAACCGGTTGCCGTCGGCGGTGAGGACGGCCGCAAGGCTGCGCGTTCCGGTGCCGGAGTGCTTCGAGTGGCTCGAGGCGCTCGCCGAGGCGGCGGGCGCGACGAGCGCGGCGGTGAGGCTGAGGCCGATGACGGCCGAGGCCAGTCGTCGTGGGTGCATCGGTGTCCCCTTCTCTTGTCCTGGTTCTCGGGTGCTGGCGATGAGTCCGCGGGGTGCGTTCTCGTCCCCTTCTTCGCTCGACCGGGGCCGTTCGGATGCACCCCGGGGCACATCGATCTGTCGAGGGTCGCGGCCGCCGCGCAGGCGGCCGGTCTAGCGTGAGGCCATGACCCGACTCTCCGTGCGCCCCGAGGCGGTGCTCGGCCCGGCCGGCGGGATCGCCGACCGGGCCCTGGACCGGCTCGTCGTCCCCGGCTTCTCCTCCATCGGGTATGCCGTGCGCCGCCGCCTCCCGGCTTGGCCGGCCGACCCCGCGCCGGGCGCGCTCGCCGGTCGGGACGTCCTGGTCACCGGGGCCTCCTCGGGACTCGGCACGGCGACCGCCGTCCGGCTCGGCCGTCTCGGGGCCCACGTGCACCTCGTCGTCCGGGACGAGGAGAAGGGCCATCGCACGGCGGCCGGGCTACGCGCGCCGTCGACCGTGTGGCGCTGCGACGTCGCCGACCTCGACAGCGTCCGTGCGCTCGCCGGCGACCTGCTCGGCGCCGAGGTGCGCCTTGGGGGTGTCGTCCACAACGCCGGCGCCCTGCCGCCCGAGCGGGCCGAGTCACCGCAGGGACACGAACTGACGATGGCGCTGCACGTCCTCGGCCCGGTCCTGATGACCGACCTCCTGCGCCCGGCGCTCGCCGGCCAGGACGCGCGGGTCGTCTTCGTCACCTCGGGCGGGATGTACACCCAGGCCCTCCCGGTGGAGGACCCGGAATACCGCCGGGGCCGGTATTCCGGTGCCACGGCATACGCCCGGAGCAAGCGGACCCAGGTCGAGCTGCTGCCCGTCCTCGGCCGGCGCTGGGGCGCGGACGGCATCGCGGCCTACGCCATGCACCCCGGGTGGGCGGCCACGCCGGGGGTGACCGAGTCGCTGCCGGCGTTCGAGCGGCTGACCCGGCCGATCCTGCGGGACGCCGACGCCGGTGCCGACACGACTGTCTGGCTCCTCGGCGCCGACCCGCGCCCGGACGGGGGTGGCCTGTGGCACGACCGCCGGCAGCGGCCGACGGCGATGCTGCCGCGGACGAGCCCGAGCGCGGCCGAGCGCGAGCGGATGTGGCGCTGGGTCGCCGCGGCGACCGGCCTGGACGGCTGACCGGCCAGGCCGGGTGGGCGCCGGGCCGGGCTGGGCTTGTGCCCTGCACGGCGTGGCCGCGGGGCGCCGCTGGGCCTAACGGCCGGTCTGCGCGGTCCGGTAGACCAGGACCGGGCACGCCGCGTGGTGGGCGACGTACGACGCGACCGACCCGAGGTGCAGCCCGGGCAGGGTTCCCATGCCGTGGCTGCCGACGACGAGCAGGTCGGCGCCCTGCGATGCCTCGACGAGGGCCGCCCGGGGCTGGAGCCGGATCACCCTCGTCGTGATCGTCACGTCGGGCGCGTCCGCACCGACGGCCGCCGCCGCGCGGTCGACGAGGGCCGCACCGTCACGCTCGAACTCGACGTCGTCGAAGACCATCGCCGGCCAGACCGCCGTCGGCAGCTCCCAGCCGAGGACGGCGAGGATCTCGCCTCCGACCAGACGGGCCTGGCCGACGGCCCAGCGGAGGGCGTCGATGCTGATGTCGGACCCGTCGATCCCGACGACGATGAGTGGACGTCGCTGCTGTTCAGCCATGGTCACCACCCCTTTCGTCACCACGCTGACAGCGGGTTCGCCCCGGGGCAAGGACGCAGGTCACGTCGGGCGCATCTATTTCCCCACATGGGTGTTGCGATATTCCCCCGCGCTGCGTAGCATGGCCGTCGAGGGGAGTACTTCCCAGACCTCGTCCCGGTCATCACGAGCATCCCGCGATGCTCCCGGGCAGGGTCGGCGCCCGCGCCGATGAAGGAGACCTCGGGTCCGTGAACCTCGAGGAGCCCCATGTCCCCCTACCTCCAACCTCTCGCGGCGGTCCCCGAGGCCGCCGCGAGGATCGTTGAGGCCAGCCCCGCCGCCGTCGACCCCATCGTCGTCGACGCTCCGGTCGGGACGCCCCTGCTATGGGGCGTCACCATCGCGTCGATCGCCGCCCTCCTGCTCGTCGACTTCGCGCTGACCCGCCGCCCGCACGCAGTCGCCATGCGCGAGGCGGTCGGCTGGTCGCTCTTCTACATCGCCATCCCGGTCGGCTTCGGCGGCTGGGTCTGGCTCTCGCACGGCGCCGAGCGCGGGGTCGAGTACTACACCGGCTACCTCGTCGAGAAGTCGCTGTCGATCGACAACCTCTTCGTCTTCATGCTCCTGCTCGCCGCCTTCGCCGTGCCGCGTGAGCTGCAGCAGCGGGCGCTGCTCATCGGCGTCGCCGGGGCCCTCGTCATGCGTGGCGTCTTCATCGCCCTCGGCGCCCAGCTCATCTCGAGCTTCGCCTGGGCCTTCCTCCTCTTCGGCGCGATCCTCCTGGCGACCGGGGTCAAGGTGCTCCGCGACGCCCTCCGCCACGAGGAGCACGTCATCGACCCCGGATCACTGCGCAGCGTGCGCCTGCTGCGCCGCTTCTGGCCGGTGACCGAGACGTATGCCGGCCCCCGGCTCAGCGTCGTGCGCGACGGGCGGCGGGCCCTGACCCCCATGGCGCTCGTCATCGTCGCGATCCTCGGCACCGACGTCGTCTTCGCCGTCGACTCCGTCCCGGCCGTCTACGGCATCACCGGCGACCCCTACCTCGTCTTCGCGACGAACGCCTTCGCCCTCCTCGGCCTTCGGGCGCTCTACTTCGTCCTCGAGGGCGCCCTGTCGAAGCTGCGTCACCTCGGCTTCGGCCTCGCCGCCATCCTCGGGTTCATCGGCGTCAAGCTCGTCCTGCACTGGGCCCACGGCGTCTGGGCGTGGGTCCCGCAGATCCCGACGGTCCTCTCGCTCGGCGTCATCCTCGGCATCCTCGCCGTCGTCACCACGACCAGCCTGCGCGCCGAGAAGCGCGAGGAGCTCATGCCGGCGTCGTGAACCGCCAGAACGTCGTCGACGAGAAGGTCTCACCCGGCCGGAGCACGGTCGAGGGGAAGTCGGGCCGGTTCGGGCTGTCCGGGAAGTGCTGGGTCTCCAGCGCGATCCCGGCGGCCTGGCGGTAGGGCCGCCCGGACGTGCCGACGAGCCGGCCGTTGAGGTAGTTGCCGGTGTAGGCCTGGTTGCCCGGCTGGTCGCTGAGGACGGTGAGGGTGATCCCGCTGTCCGGGCTGGCGAGGACGGCGTGCTCGCGCATCCCCTCGCCGCGGATGACCATGTTGTGGTCGAGCCCGCCGCCGATGACGAGCTGGTCGTCGCCGGCGAGCCGCAGCTGGTCGCCGATGACCCGTGGCTCGCGCCAGTCGAAGGCGGTGCCGTCGACCGGGGCGATGCCGGTGGGGATGTAGTCGGTCGTCGTCGGCGTGTAGTGGTCGGCGTTGATCCGCAGCAGATGGCGCTCGACGCTCCACGCGTCCTCCCCCTCGAGGTTGAGGTAGCTGTGGTTCGTCAGGTTGAGCACGGTCGGCGCGCTCGTCCGCGCGGCATACCCGATCCGCAGCTCGCCCGGCGCGACGGTGTAGGTGATCGTCACCGCCAGCTCGCCCGGGAAGCCCTGGTCACCGTCCGGGCTGACGAGGTCGAGGACGACGTGGCTGCCGTCGGCCTCGGTGACCGTCCAGACCCGCTTGTCGAAGCCCTCGGGGCCGCCGTGGAGGAGGTTGTCACCCTCGTTCGTGGCCAGGACGTGCTCGACCCCGTCGAGGGTGAAGCGGCCCCCGGCGATCCGGTTGGCGTAGCGGCCGATCGCGCAGCCGAAGAAGGCCCAGGAGGAGCGGTATGCCGCGAGGTCGGCGTGTCCGAGGACGACGTTGCGCACCGTGCCGTGCCGGTCGGGCACCTCGAGCCGGTGGACCGCCGCGCCGTAGTCCAGGACGTCGAGCGCGATGCCCTCGTCGGCGAGGTGGATGGTGTGGACGGGTGTGCCGTCCTCGAGGGTGCCGAAGGCCGGAAGATCCATGCTCTGCATTCTGCCCCGTAGGTTGTGGGCATGAGCGAGGACCTCTCCCCGGCCCGGCGGTACGCGACGAGCGAGATGACCGCCGAGGTCCACGACCACGGCGCCCAGGTGACCCGGTGGGCGCCGGCCGGCGCCGACCCCGTGCTCTGGCTCAGCCCCCGGGCCCGGTTCGAGTCCGGCGCGGCGATCCGTGGCGGCGTGCCGATCTGCTTCCCGTGGTTCGGGCCGGGCCGCTCCGGTGACCTCGCGCCGGCCCACGGGTTCGCCCGGATCACGCCGTGGCGGCTCACCAGCGAGGTCGTCGGCGACGCCGCGGTCAGCCTCACCTACGAGCTGACCCAGGACGACGCGAGCGCCGCGGAGTTCCCGCACCGCTACCACGCGGCATACCGGATCGGGCTCGGGCCCGAGCTCGCCCTCGACCTGACGGTGACGAACACCGGCGATGAGCCGTTCGAGGTGGAGGAGGCGCTGCACGCCTACCTCGCCGTCAGTGACGTGCGGGAGGTGTGGCTCGAGGGGCTGGACCAGGCCCGCTACCTCGACAAGGTCGGCGACGGCGAGGCCGTCCAGCAGGGTGAGGTCCGGTTCACCGGCGAGACCGACCGGGTCTACCACTGCGGCGGGCCGGTCCGGCTCGTCGACCCCGGGCTCGGCCGCACCCTCGTCGTCGGGACCCGCGACGCGCACAACCTCGTCGTGTGGACGCCGTGGTGGGCCAAGGCGGGGCGGGCCGGCGACATCGGGGAGGCCGCGTGGACCTCCTTCGTCTGTGTCGAGGCGGCCAACGCGCTCGGGGACTACGTCACCGTGGCGCCGGGCGCCGCGCACACCCTCGGTTACCGCCTGCGTCAGGAGCCCCTCGCCGCAGTGTCCGGGTGACCGGTCGCTCCGGCGGCCAGAAACCCGGACGCTAGGGGCGTGGGGCGTGGGGCGTGGGGCGTGGGAGCGGGGGTCAGCCGTCGGCGAGGTGCTGCTCGATCCGCTCGACCTTCGCGCCGAGCTGGCCGTCGAACCCGGGGCGGATGTCGGCCTTGAGGACGAGCGACACCCGCGGCGCCGCGACGGCCAGGGTGTCGACGCACCGCTTGACGACCGCCATCACCTCATCCCAGTCGCCCTCGATGTTGGTGAACATCGCGTTCGTCTCGTGCGGCAGCCCCGACTCGCGCACGACCCGGACGGCGGCGGCGACGGCCTCGCTGACACCGCCGGTGTCGTCGGCGGTGGACGGGGCGATGCTGAAGGCGACGATCATGGTCGGCACGCTGGCGCGGCCGGGTGGACCCGGCCGCGCCGCCCTCGTCCGAGCACCGGCTCAGCCGCCCATGGCGTTGCGCACGGCGTCGCGGGTGCGGTCGATGACCGACGCGATCGGACCCAGGGCCGTGTTGGCCGTCGCGGACTCCACCCCGGCGTGCGGATGCGTCGGCGCGATGCTCTCCGCGGCGCGCAGGGCCTTGGCCATCGAGGACAGGTCGTCCGCGTCGAGGTTCTTGCGCAGGAGGGGGAACTCGTGCTTCTCCTCGTTCTCGGCGTGCTCGCTCACCGCCTTCTTGAACTCGGCGAACTTCTTGGCGAACTCGCCGTCGTCCACGTCGAGGTCCTCGAGGGAGGAGAGGACCTCCTTGCCCTCGTGCTCCTCCTCCAGGCGCGCGTCGGCGATGTTCTCGCCCTCGGGGCCCTGCCGGCGGGTGCTCGGGTGGATGACCATCTCCTCGGCGGTCTCGTGCACGGCGAGGAACCGACGCAGCTCGTCGAAGGCGGCGCGGCGCTTCTCGCCGTCGCTGCTCTCGACCTCGTCGAGCAGGCTCCGGACCCGATCGTGCTGCCGCAGCAGCAGGTCGATGGCGTCGTTGGGGTTGGCTTGGGTTTCGGTGCTCATGGCGACCTCCGGAGAGTCATGTGTGGTCGACGCGCTCGCGGCGCGGTGTCCTTGCTTGCTACCCCCCGACGCCGCGGTCATGCGTGCGGCGACCACAGCTTCTGGCGCGACCGCGAAGCGGCGATGGGCGACGAAAAGTGGTGCGGCACAGGGCAGCTATTTGGGGAGAACTTTGCGATCGGCCACGCATCGCCGGGGCCTCGCGGGGTATCGGCGAGACATGACGGACCACGCGAAGACGAACGCCGACCAGCCGCCGGTCCCGGGAGCGCCCGGGGCCGTCACGCCCTCAGTCGAGGAGCCGGTGACGCCGGCGCCGCCCGCGCCCCCCAAGGAGGACCAGCGGGGGCCCCGGGAGTCCTCGCCGACCGGCGAGGAGGTCCAGCCACAGGGCGCCTCGCGCCAGCAGGGTGCCTACCTGACGACCTCGACGGGCGTGCGGCTGCGCGACACCGACCACTCGCTCAAGGCCGGCGCCCGCGGGCCGACCCTCCTCCAGGACCACCATCTGCGGGAGAAGATCACCCATTTCGACCACGAACGCATCCCGGAGCGGGTCGTCCACGCCCGGGGGACGGGGGCGCACGGCCGCTTCCGCGGCTACGGCACGGCCTCCGGGATCTGCCGGGCGGCGTTCCTCGCCGAGGACGTCGAGACTCCCGTCTTCGTGCGCTTCTCGACGGTGGTGGGCTTCCGGGGCTCGGCGGACGCCGTGCGTGACACCCGCGGCTTCGCGACGAAGTTCTACACGAGCGAGGGCAACTTCGACCTCGTCGGCAACAACATGCCGGTGTTCTTCATCCAGGACGGGATCAAGTTCCCCGACATCATCCACGCCGCCAAGCCCCATCCGGACCGGGAGATCCCCCAGGCGCAAAGCGCCCACGACACGTTCTGGGACTTCGTGTCCCTCCACACCGAGGCGCAGCACCACACGATGTGGCAGATGTCGGACCGGGCCATCCCGCGGTCCTACCGGATGATGGAGGGCTTCGGGGTCCACACCTTCCGGCTCGTCAACGAGGCGGGCGAGACCTTGCTCGTGAAGTTCCACTGGAAGCCGCGGCTCGGCACCCACTCCCTCGTCTGGGAGGAGGCACAGCTCGTCAACGGGGCGGACCCCGACTTCCATCGCCGCGACCTCTACGACGCCATCGAGGCGGGGGCCTACCCGCAGTGGGAGCTGGGCGTCCAGGTGATGCCGGACAACCCGGAGCAGACCTTCGAGGGCATCGACCTGCTCGACCCGACGAAGATCGTCCCCGAGGAGCTCGTCCCCGTCCAGCCGATCGGGCTGATGACGCTCGATGCCGCCCCGACGAACTTCTTCGCCGAGGTGGAACAGGTCGCGTTCCACGTCGGCAACCTCGTCCCCGGCATCGACGTCACCGACGACCCGCTGCTGCACGCCCGGCTGTTCTCCTACATCGACACCCAGATCACCCGGCTCGGTGGCCCCAACTTCAGCCAGATCCCGGTGAACCGGCCGCACGTCCCCGTCAACGACATGCTCCGCGACGGCTTCCACCAGCACGCCGACCATGCGGGTGCCGCGCCCTACCGGCCGAACTCGCTCGACGGCGGATGCCCCTTCACGGCGGGAGGCGAGGAGGCCGCCTTCATCGACGTCCCGCACGAGCTGCCCGCGGCGCCCAAGACGCGGGAGGCGCCCGAGTCGTTCGCGGACCACCACAGCCAGGCCAGGCTGTTCTGGCGGAGCATGACGCCGACCGAGCAGGACCACATCGTCCGGGCCTACACGTTCGAGCTCGGCAAGTGCTACGAGCAGGCGGTGCGGGAGCGCCAGCTGATCTCACTCGCCCTCATCGACGCCGAGCTGGCCTCCCGGGTCGCCAACGGGCTCGGTCTCGCCGCCCCCCACGTCGACGAGGCCGACCTGGACCGCGTGCACGACAGCGAGCCCAGCCCGGCCCTGTCGCAGCTCGGTCGGACCTGGCCCGTCGACGGCCGGGTCGTCGGCATCGTCGTCGACGACGACACGGATCCCCAGGTGGCGCTCGGCCTGCAGCGGGCTCTGCATGCCGCCAAGGTGTCGCCGCTCCTCGTCGCCCCGCACGGCGGGATGCTCGGCAGCTCGGACCTCACGACGCAGCGGTCCTTCCTCACCGCCCGGTCGGTGGAGTTCGACGCGATCGTCCTCGCCGCCTCGCCCGCGCCCGCGCCGGACGCGCACCAGCCCCTCGACGCCAAGGCCGTCGGCGAGGGCGAGGTCGACCCGCGCGTCGTCCTCCTCCTCACGGAGGCCTACCGCCACGCCAAGCCGATCGCCTGCCTCGACGCGGGCGCGGCGGCGCTGGCCGCCGCCGGGGTCGGCGAGTCCTCGCCCGGTGTCGTCCTCGGTGACGCCGACTCCGTGGTCGACGAGCTCGTCGAGGTCATGTCGAACCACCGCGTGTGGGACCGGTTCCCGGCGTCGGCCTGAGCGTCAGGGACTGCTCGGCGCGGCCGACGGGGCCGCGGGTGTCGTGCAGGGTCGTGCTGGTCAGCCCGATCCCGTCGGCGCCGAAGACGACCCTCGTGTCGAGGCCGACCCAGCGGCCCTCCGGCCGGCGATGCAGGTGGATCGTCAGGTCGACGTTGGGGAAGAGCCACTCGCTCGGCGGCTGCCGGACGGCGATGCCGTTGGCCGTGTCGACCAGCCCGACGAACCGGGCGAGGTCGCCGATCGCCTCGTCGGGCAGCAGCGGTATGCCGGTTGCGACCCACGTCCGGGTCCGGCCCGGCTCCGGCGTCCCGACGTGCCGAACGTCGAGGCCGCCGATGTACCCGCCGGGCCAGACGTCGCAGAGGCCGCCGGGCGGGAGGGTGTCGGGGTGGGGCAGCGCCTCGCCCATCCCGCCGGCCACCGCGGCCGTGTCGCTCGTCGAGAGCCGCCAGGCCCGCACCCGGCATACCTCTCGGCCGTCCTGGCGGGCGCTCGCCTCGACCAGCTCGATGGTCCGGCCGGGCCGGACGACCTCGACGGCGAGTTCGCACTCCTCGATCCGCACGACGCCGAGGATGTCGTAGGACAGCCGGGCGATGACCTTGTCGTCGGCGGCGTTGCGGGCCTCGGCATCCCGGTCGATCTCATGCGCCAGGAGCCCGGTCAACGGCGCGATGTGCTGTTCGGTCGTCGACCACGCACCGCTCGTATGCCGCGTCGCCACCACGCGGTCGGGTCCGGTGCGGACGAAGTAGGAGCGGGCGTCGTCGGGCATTCCTCGATCCTGCCATCCGCCGCCGGAAGGCCGGTCAGCTGCCGGTGATGTGCTCCGGGCGGATCGGCAGCCGGGTGAGCGAGCGGCCGACCGCCTGCCGGATGGCGCTGGCCACGGCCGGCCCGGAGGAGATGGTGGGCGGCTCCCCGACGCCCCGCAGGCCGTAGGGGGAATGCGGGTCGGGGTTCTCGAGGACCTCGACCCGCATCGGTGGCATGTCGAGCATCGTGGGCAGGAGGTAGTCGGTGAACGAGGGGTTGCGGATCACCCCGCCGTCGACGACGAGCTCCTCCATGACGGCCAGGCCGAGGCCCTGCGCGCTGCCGCCGTGGATCTGGCCCCGCACGGCCTGGGGGTTGATCGCCCGTCCGACCTCCTGTGCGGTGTCGAGGGCGACGACCTTGACCAGGCCGAGCTCGACGTCGACGTCGACGACGGCCCGGTGGGCGGAGTAGGCGTACTGGACGTGGGCGTCCCCCTGCCCGGTCTCGGGGTCGAGCGGCGTCGTGGGTCGGTGTCGCCACTGGACGGTCTCGTCGAGCACGGCGTCGCCGAGGACGTCGGCGATGGAGGCGAGCCCGCCCTCGGTGGCGCTGACGACCTTGCCGCCCGCCAGGCGCAGGTCGTCGCGGGGGCCGAGCCGCTGGCGGGCCAGCTCGAGGAGCCGGGAGCGGACCGTCTCGCAGGCGGCCCGGACGGCGCCGCCGGTGACGTAGGTCTGCCGGGACGCCGAGGTGGACCCGGCGGAGCCGACGCTGGTGTCCCGGCTGTGGACGACGACGTGGTCGACGCCGAGCTCGGTCCGGCAGATCTGTTGTTCGACGGTGACCAGGCCCTGGCCGACCTCGACGGCCGCGGTGTGCACCGTCGCGGTGGGCTCGCCACCCAGGACCTCGAGGCGGACCCGGGCCGTCGAGTAGTCGTCGAAGCCCTCGGAGAAGCAGATGTTCTTGTAGGCCACGGCATAGCCGACGCCGCGGACGACGCCCTCGCCGTGGGTGACGTTCGCGACCCCGCCCGGCAGCGTCCTCGCGTCGCCGGCCCCGTCCGGCGCCGGCGGTGGTGGCAGCGGCATCGCCGCGACCCGGCGCAGCAGCTCGGCGACCGGGGCGGGCGAGTCGAGCAGCTGACCGGTCGGCGCCCTGGTCCCCTCGCTCATCGCGTTGCGGGCCCGGAGCTCGACGGGGTCCATGCCCAGCTCGGCGGCGAGCCGGTCCATCTGGGCCTCGTAGGCGAAGGCGACCTGGACGGCGCCGAAGCCGCGCATCGCGCCGGCGGGCGGGTTGTTCGTGTAGGCGCCGTAGCAGTCGAGGTGGACCGAGGGGACGACGTACGGGCCGACGCCGAGCGTGCCGGCGTTGGCGACGACGGCGGGGGTGCTCGAGGCGTAGGCGCCGCCGTCGAGGTGGATCGTCGCCCGGACGTAGACGAGGTCGCCGTCCCGGGTCGCGCCGTGCTCGTAGCGCATCCGGGCCGGGTGGCGGTGCACGTGCCCGACGAAGGACTCTTCGCGGCCGTAGACCATCTTCGTCGGCCGTCCGGTCCGCAGGGCGAGCAGGCAGGCGTGGATGTGCATCGACAGGTCCTCGCGGCCCCCGAAGGCGCCGCCGACCCCGGCCAGGGTGAGCCGGACCCGCTCGGGCGGCAGGTCCAGGGCCGCACATATCTGCCGCTGGTCCACGTGCAGCCACTGGGTGGCGACATAGAGGTCGACGCCGCCGTCCTCGGCCGGGACGGCGAGGCCGGACTCCGGCCCGAGGAACGCCTGGTCCTGGGTGCCGACGTCGTAGTCCCCGACGACGACGACGTCGGCGTGCGGTCGGGGTTCGCCCTTGCGGATGGCGAGGTGACGCACGAGGTTGCCCCCGGGGTGCAGGGAGCGGGCCGGCGCGTCGTCCGAGACATCGAGGGCGTCCCCGGCGTGGTGGCCCAGTGCCCGGACCGGGTCGGTGACCGGCTCGAGGGGCTCGTAGTCGACGACGATCCGGCCGGCCGCGCGCCGGGCGGTCTCCGGGTGGTCGGCCGCGACGAGGGCGACCGGCTCGCCGTGGTAGCGGACCTCGTCCATGGCCAGGACCGGCTGGTCGGGGATCTCGAGCCCGTAGGTCTTGCGGCCGGGGACGTCCTCGTGGGTCAGCACCGCATGGACGCCGGGGACGGCGAGGGCCGCCGTCGTGTCGATCGAGCGGATGAGGGCGGCCGCATGCGGGCTGCGCAGGGTGTAGCCCCAGACCATCCCGTCCATCCACAGGTCGCTGCCGTAGGCGAACTCCCCGGTGACCTTGAGGATGCCGTCCGGGCGCCGCGGGCTGTCGCCCACCCCGCCGGGGGCGGCGGCATCGGCGCCTGGCGCCGTCGAGGTGCCGGCCGGGGCCGTCGTCGTGTCGGTCTGGGTGCTGGGCATCGAGGGTCACCCGGCCTTCCGGACGAGGGAGCGATGGACGTCTGCGGCGCTGGTGGCCAGCGCCTGCTCGTCGACGGTGACGACGCGGTCGCGCTCGAGGACGACCCGGCCGTCGACGAGCAGCAGCTCGAGGGGCGGCGGGCTGCCGAGGACGAGCGCCGCGACGGGGTCGACGATGTCGGCGTGGGGCAGGGTGTCGAGTCGCCAGAGGGCGAGGTCGGCCACCTTGCCGGGCTCGACCGAGCCGAGCTCGTCCTCACGGCCGAGAACCCGGGCCCCGCCGATCGTCGCCAGGGCCAGGGCCTCGCGGACGCCGAGGGCTCGCGGTCCGCCGCGGGCGCGGGCGAAGAGCACGGCGTGGTGGGCCTCCTCGAGCATCGCCGCCGACTCGTTGCTCGCGGCGCCGTCGACTCCGAGGCCGACCCGGGCACCGGCGTCGAGGAGGTCACGGGTCCGGGCGATTCCCGCCCCGAGCCGCGCGTTGGACGTCGGACAGTGGGCGATGCCGGTCGCCGTCTCACCGATCCGGCGGACCGCCCGGTCCTCGAGGTGGATGGCGTGGGCGAACCACACGTCCTCGCCGAGCCATCCGAGGTCCTCGGCGTACTCGAGCGAGGAGCAGCCGAAGCGCTCGCGGCAGTACTGCTCCTCGTCGAGCGTCTCGGCGAGGTGGGTGTGCAGCCGGACGCCGAGCCGGCGGGCCAGGTCGGCGGCCTCGGCCATCAGCTCCCGGGACACGGAGAACGGCGAGCAGGGGGCCACGGCGATCCGGAGCATCGAGGCGGGGGAGGGGTCGTGCCAGCGGGCGACGGCGGCCTCGGTCGCGGCCAGCGCGGCGTCGCGGTCCTCGACGACGTGGTCGGGCGGCAGCCCGCCCTGACTCGCGCCGAGGTCCATCGAGCCCCGGGCGGGGTGGAAGCGCAGCCCCACCTCCCGGGCCGCCTCGATCTCGGCGGCGAAGACATCCCCGCCCTGGCGCGGGAAGACGTAGTGGTGGTCGCTCGTCGTCGTGCAGCCGGTGCGCGCCAGCCAGGCCAGCGCGGCACGGGCGCCGACGCCGACGGCATACTCGTCGATCCCGGCCCAGACGGGGTAGAGCGTGGTCAGCCACTCGAAGAGGGTCGCGTCGGCGGCGAGGCCGCGGGTCACCCACTGGTAGAGGTGATGGTGGGTGTTGACCAGTCCCGGGGTGAGCAGGCAGCCGGAGCCGTCGACGACGCGTGCGCCGTCGCGGGCCTCGTCCGGGGCCGGCCCGGCGCCGACGCTGTCGATCCGGCCGCCGGACACGACGACGTGGCCGCTGGGGTGCTCCGTCCCGGCGGCGTCGACGGTGGCGATGGCGCAGCCGTCGATGACGGTGCGGGCCGGCGGGGAGGGCATCTCAGCTCTCCCCGACACGGCGGACGGCGGCGAGGCGCACGGCCTCGAGGATCGACTCGTACCCGGTGCAGCGGCAGAGGTTCCCGGCAAGCGCCTCGCGGATCTGCGGGTCGGTCGGGTTCGGCACCCGGGCCAGGAGGTCGTGGGTCGCGACGACGAGGCCCGGGGTGCAGAAGCCGCACTGGACCGCGCCGGCGTCGAGGAAGGCCTGTTGGACCGGGTCGAGGGCATCCTCGACCCCGCTCCCGGTGGCGCGCAGGCCCTCGACCGTGACGACCTCACGATCCTGCGCCTGGCCCGCGGCGACGAGGCAGGAACAGACCGGCAGCCCGTCCAGGTAGACGGTGCACGAGCCGCACTCGCCCTGTTCGCAGGCGTTCTTCGAGCCGGGAAGGGCGAGCCGCTCGCGCAGGACGTAGAGGAGGCTCTCGCCCTCCCAGACGTCGTCGACGTCGCGGCGTACCCCGTTGACCGTCGTCGAGAGTCGCATCGCTCAGGCCGCCTTCCGGTAGTCGTTCCACGCCCAGGTGAGGCAGCGCCGGGCGATGACCTCGAGGGCGTGTCGACGGTATGCCGCGGTGCCACGCACGTCGTCGACCGGGTCCGCGGCGCCGGCCACCCGGCGACCGAACTCGGCGGCGATCGTGTCGGGCAGGCTGCCTCGGGTGTCCCACAGCCGTGCCTCGTCGAGGGCCTGGCCGGCGAACTCCCCCGCAGCCGCGGCGATGCGGGGGGTGGGGGCGACCGAGCCGAGGCCGGTGCCGACCCGCCGGCCCGCCGGGTCGAGGGCGAGACCGAACGCACACACGGCGATGACCATGGCGTTGCGGGTGCCGACCTTGGCGAACTGTTGGGGCCCCGCGGCCATCGGCACCCAGATCGCCCGGATCAGCTCGTCCTCGGCGAGGGCGGTGCGCTTGACGCCGGTGAAGAACTCGGTGATCGGGATGCGGCGCTCACCTCGCACCGAGGCGACCTCGACCTCGGCGCCGACGGCGAGCAGCGGGGGATGGGCGTCGCCGGCCGGGGAGGCGGTCCCGAGGTTGCCGCCGACGGTTCCGCGGTTACGGATCTGGGGGGAGCCCACGGTCCGGGAGGCCATCGCCAGGCCGGGCAGCCGGTCGGCCAGGTCACCGATGACCCGGGCATAGGTGACCGCGGCCCCGAGCCGGACCCGTCCCTCGTGCGCGTCCCACTCGCCGAGCTCCGGGACGGCGGTGAGGTCGATGAGGGCGGCGGGTCGACGGCGGTCGAAGTTCAGTTCGACCATGACGTCGGTCCCGCCGGTGATCGGGGTGGCCTCGGGCCGGTCGGCCTTCGCGGCGAGGGCATCGGCCCAGGTCAGTGGGCGGATGAACTCCATGGCGGCTCCTGTCAGCACGGCGGTGCACCGGTCCCCCGAACGTACTCCCACGGCGGCGCAGCGTCGCCGCCGCATCGCGCATGACGTCCGCCACTCCACCGGGCGCCCCGTCCTTGCGTGACGGCCCGTCCTCCGCGTTACGGCCCGCACCCAGATGTGGATGCGCGTCGGATGCGGGTGTCCGACGTTCGGCCGATCTTCGGTTGCAGACGGGCTCGTCGTGCCTCCTCGGCCGGTGGACGGACATAGCCTCCAGTTCTCAACTTCACATACAGGACGTAGCCATGAACGAGCCGGACTCCCCTCAGCCCGCTCGCCAGGACTCCACCGGCACGGATGCCGCCTCTCGGGAGCTCCGCGCGAACCACATCCACCATCCGAGCCTCGGCGGCCCTCTGGCCCCAGCCGCGGCGACCGGCGCAACAGGGGGGCGCCGTGTCGCCGCGGAGCTGGCCCGGCTCGACGACGCGTGGACCGTCCTGCACGACCGGCTGCTGCGGCCCGGGCAGGCCGGCGCCCATCTCGACCACGTCGTCGTCGGCCCCGGGGGCGTGTTCCTCGTCGACTCCCAGGTCCGCGCCGGCACGATCCGCGCCTGGGAGGGTGACCTCTTCCAGCATGTCCGCCGGGGCGGCTACCGCCAGACCATCTCGCTCGCCGGCGAGCTCGCGAAGGCGCGCGGCATGGCGGCATACATGACGGTCGAGTCGGACCGGAACGTCACCGCGGTCCTCTGCCTGGCCGGCGCACAGGAGGCGAGCTTCGGTGAGCCGCGGATGCTCCGCGATGTCTGGGTCGTCCCCGTCTCGCAGCTGGCGCAGTGGCTGTCGTCGCAGCCCACCGTGCTCTCGGACCCGGGGCGCAGCCGCGTCCTCACCAGGGTCATGACCGACTTCCCGTCCTCGGGCACCGACCCCGAGCTGCTGCCCGCCGGGGGCGCCACGACCGTCGTCGTGCCGCCGGAGCACGGTGGCGTCGCGACGGCGATGGTGTCGGCGCCGGCCCCGGTCCCCCCGGTTGCCGCGGGCCGGGCCGACCGCGAGAGCGTCCCGAACCGCGACCCGAGCCTCGGCCGGGCCCTGGGCGGGATCGTCTCGGCGGTCTTCGCCCTGGCGCTCGGCCTTGCCTATGTGCCGTCGCTGCTCGGCAGCATCGTCATCCCCGTCGGCGCCGTACCCCTCGCCCAGCAGGCCGCCGCGCTCGACTGCAGGGCGGTCACCGGAGCCCAGATCGCGTCCGTCCTCGGGCGCCCGGTCGAGCCGGTCGCGACGGAGACCGGATGTGCCTGGGGCAGCCGGCTCGAGAACCCGCCAACCGTCCTCGTCCGGGTCCGGACGTATGCCGTGGGTGAGGGTGACGACGCCGGCTTCCGGACCTCGCGGGAACGGCACGGGGTCGCCTACGGGACGGCGCCCGGCCCGACGTCCTCGGCGGCCACCGCCCTCCGGGTCGCGGGCGGCGAGCCGATGAGCGTCCCGGGCGGCGAGCCGACGAGGGTCGGCGCGGCCCCGGCGACCGCGCGCGGTGACATTGAGGTCGTCCTCTCGGACACGATTCTCGGGATCCCCGACGCCGAGGCCCGCGTCATGGCGCTGGCGATCGCGCGGGCCGTCAACGCACCACGAGGCGAGGTCCCGGAGGACTCCTCGGCCGTTCGGCCATTACCGTCCGGTACGAGTTGACGAAACCTCCACACGTCGTCGCGCTGTCATCTACGATTCGCGCCATCGGTCTCCCCCTCACCCATCGGACGTCTCATGGTCGAGCAGTCCCGCCCGGCAGCGGAGCGTGATGTCGCGCGTCGCGCGCTCGGAGTGCGTGACGTCGCCGCCGCGGCCGTGTGGTGCCGGCTCCACGGCGTCTGCGCCGCCGCGGACGCATGCCGCGCCGAGGGCGGGTGCCCGCCGGACGCCGGCTGCCGGGCCGCCGGCCGGAGCAGAACGACCGAGGTGCTCGACGGGCTGACCGCCCGGTGGACCGTGCTTCACGACCGGCTCGTTCGTCCGGGACGCTCCGACGCCGTCGCCGACCACGTCGTCATCGGGCCCGGCGGGGCTTTTCTCGTCGACTCGCGCAACACGGCCGGCCGCGGGACGGGTTGGCTCGCTGGCCCGGTGCAGCGGCTCTCGCCCGTCGGGCGCCGGGAGAGCGAGGACCTCGCCCGCGAGATGATCCGGGCCGCCGGGATCGCCGTTGCGATGTCGGTGCGCTCCGGCCGCGACATCTGGCCCGTCCTCTCGCTCTCCGGCGTCTTCGAGGACCGGCTCGACATGCCCCGCCAGATTCGCGGCGTGTGGGTCGTGCCCGCCGGCCGGCTCGTGGACTGGCTCGACCGGCGGCCGCCCGTGCTGACGTCCGCCGACATCGGCCGGGTCGCAACCCGGGCGATGTCGCACTTCCCCCCGCTCGAAACCGACCCGGAGCTCCTCGCCGCCATCGGCGCCGCCGACGCCAGGGCCGCCGGGCTGCGCTGACGGCGTCCTCCCGGGCCGTCCGCGGCATACTCCGGGCATAGGTTGGGGTACATGGCTGACATGCGCTACGAACCCCTCGGACACAGCGGCCTCATGGTCTCGGTGGTCGGCGTCGGCTGCAACGCGTTCGGCGCGCGGATCGGCGACGAGACCGTCCAGCAGGTCGTCGACGCCGCGATCGAGCACGGCGTCACGCTCTTCGACACCGCCGACGCGTATGCCGCCGGCGCCAGCGAGGAGGCGCTCGGCAGGGCGCTCGGGTCGCGCCGCGAGGACGTCATCGTCGCAACGAAGTTCGGGATGGGCGGCGAGGAGAGCGAGCACTTCGGGGCCCACGGCAGTCGGCGCTACGTTCGCCGGGCGGTCGAGGCGAGCCTGCGCCGGCTCGGCACGGACTACATCGATCTCTATCAGCTGCACCGGCCCGACCCGATCACCCCGATCGAGGAGACCCTGGAGGCGATGAGCGAGCTCGTCACCGAGGGCAAGGTCCGCTACCTCGGCGGCTCGAACATGACGGCCTGGCAGGTGGTCGAGGCCGACTGGGTCGCCCGGACGAGCGGGCTGCAGCGCTTCGTGTCGGCGCAGAACGAGTACTCCCTCTACAACCGCTCCGCCGAGACCGAGCTGGTGCCGGCGTGCGAGACGGTCGGCGTCGGCATCCTGCCGTACTTCCCGCTCGCCTACGGGCTGCTGACCGGCAAGTACCGCCGCGGCGAGTCGGCACCCGAGGGCAGCCGGCTCACCTTCGCCAACCAGTCGTCCCGGCTCGAGACCGCCGACTGGGACCGGATCGAGGCACTCGAGGCGTATGCCGCCGAGCGCGGCCTGTCGATGCTCACCCTCGCGATCGGCGGCCTGCGGGCGCAGCCGGCGGTGACGAGCGTCATCTCCGGGGTGAGCAAGCCCGAGCAGGTGGCCGCCAACGTCGAGGCCGGCCTCTGGGAGCCGAGCGAGGACGACCTCGCGGGCCTGGACGCCCTCACGGAGAAGCCCGCCTTCGGCTACACGACATACGCCTGAGGCCTCGGGCCGGCGGGCTGGCGAATGCGCTGCCCGCGCGGCCGCGGGCCGGGGGCGGACACGCAGCCCGCGGGTCGAGGCGCCCCCCGCTCCACCCCCTGATCGAGCCGGCGGCCCGACCCCGCGACCGACCCCGCGGACGGTGTCGCCGTGGCGGCTCCGGGATGGGTCGCGACCTGAGGCATGCCTCCCGCGGCGGTCCAACTGGTGCGGAATCAGCCGCTCTTGCCTCCTCGCAGGAGGCATGGGTCACGGGGTGACCCATCCCGGGGCGGCCGGTGGCCAGGTCTGCGCACCTCTCGACGGCCAGACGGCCAGACGGCCCAGCCGCCCGCCGGTGGGCACGCCGGGCCGGACGGTGGCCGGAGATCGGCCCGCGGGCCGGCGGGGCGCGCCCCGGGCCCGGTGTCGAAAATCGACGGAGGCTTGGGCGCCACCGGAGTGTGAGGCGTGCCACACTCGTGGTTTCTTCGTGCTCCACCTCATCGGGGAGGTGCGCCGTGCCGACGCTGTGGGACCTCGTCCCATCCGGTGCCCAGAGTTCGGGCGCCCTCGACCAGGCTCGGCCGCTGCTGCAGGGGCTCGGCGGGAGTGACGACGGGCTGCAGACCGACGAGGACGGCACCTGGCACGTCTACACCGGCACCGGCACGTGGCCCACCCAGATCACCCTCGACCCGGGCTCCGGCGGCCTCGGCGCCGGCGGCACCACGTCGACGACGCCGATCGAGTTCCCCGACCCGAGTGTCGGCGTCGAGCTCGCCCTCCACCAGAGCGGGGGGTCGGACGACGGTGGGTGGCGGGTGACCCTGTCGGTGCCCGTCTGCCTGGTCCGGCTGCCCTTCCTGCGCGGGGCGGAGCTCGACGCCCAGGGCCAGCTGCGCGGCAACGGTATGCCGGTCACCTTCACCCTGCCCGCGCTGCGGATCCGCGCCAAGCAGCTCGCCGGGCAGTCGATCGGCCTCGAGCTGCTGTCGGCCGAGACGGGCGGGACACCGACCGACCACATCGACGAGTTCATCAGCATGAACCCGCCCTACGCGCTCGTCGGTCCGTCCGATGTCGTGGGGTTCGCGTTCCGCACCGCCGTCCTCGACCTCTCGGGCACCGCCGGCCCGGGCGTCCCGGCAGGTGCCCGCGCGATGCCGGCCGACTGGCAGGGCCTCTGGCTTCCGGACGCGCGGCTCTTCGTCGCACCGACCGGGCTCGAGGGGATCGCCGTCAGCGCCGGGGTGCGCGATCTGTGGATCGGCCTCGGCGTCCATGCCGGCGTCACCGGGGTCTTCGAAGCCGAGGTCGTCAACCGCGGCGAGGCGCCGACCCTCGCCGTCAGCTTCCGTACCCCGACCGGCGAGTGGATCGCCGACCCCGGCACGGGCGCCGCCCAGCTGCCCGAGCACGCGACCCTCGTCGTCGACGCGGCCGGCGGCCTCGCGCCCCTCACCGTGCGGATCACCGTGGACGGGACGGTCACGACGGCCGACCGGGTCGATCTCACCGTGCCCGCCACCGGCGCGCTCAGCATCACTGTCGCTGCCACCGACGCCGGCTCGCACTCGACGAGCCGGGCCTTCAGCGCGATGCGGCGGACCGCACCCACCAGCCCGGGGACGGGGGACGCGACCGTCACGGTGACCCAGACCAGCCACCGGACCCACTCGATCGAGCGGGTCTCGGCGACGGCCACGACGGTCACCCTGACGACGGACCCTCCCGTCCCCGCGACGTGGAGCTGGGTCGGCGGTGGCGCCGGGCCGTCCGTCACCGCCGACGTCCCGGTCGCCGCCGCCACCGTCGACGTCACCGCCGTGACGACCGGCACCCAGCCCCAGGCCATCGACGCCTACTACCTCTTCGCCAAGCCCGACCCGTTCAACGCCAACGCCCCCGGCGCCCTGCACACCTGGGCGACGAACCGGGACAACGTCCACGTCGGCCGGGCGTCCACCCGCTCGGTGCCCGGCACGTCGCAGTCGCTCATCGACGCCCTCACCCCCGACGTCGTCACCGAGATCGGCGCGAACACCCCCCTCACCGTCAGCGGCTACGCCTCGTGGGAGGGGCCGCAGCACGACTCGGCCGCGGACGCGGCATACAACGTCTCGCTCAGCGAACGCCGCCGCGACGTCCTCATCGACCTCCTCACCAGCCAGGGCTTCACCAACGTCACGGCCGCACCGACGCACAGCGCCGACGGCTTCGACCTCGCCAAGTCGCAGACGACCTCGGTCGAGGGGACGGCCCCGCCGCCACCCGCCGGCGATGGCGTCTGGTGGCGGGCGCGGGCGACGACGGCCGGTAACGGGCCGGAGACCGTCACCGCTCGGGTGCGCCGGGTCACCCCGCCGGGGCAGCACGAGGTCGACCAGCGCCCGCCGGACGGTGGCCGGCCCGACTGCTTCCGCAAGATCGGGGTGCGGGTCGAGCTGCTGCGCGGCACGTTCATCCGCGCGGAGGTCTACGGGGAGTTCGACATCGAGACGGCGACCGAGACCGCGCTCGCCCACCACGGGCAGCCGCCGCTGCGCAACGGGCCGCGCAATCCCTCGGACGGCATCTGCACGTTCCTCGTCCGGCTCCGGATCGCCGAGGACCGCGACTCCTGGCTCGTCAGCGCCGAGTTCCGGGCCGCGGAGGCCGACCTCGACGGGCTGGCCCAGATGGACCGGGCGCACTCGAACGTCACCGCGCTCAACGTCCTCGGCGCGGTGAGCGTCCTCGCCCCGCTCAGCTCCGCCGCCGCCGAGCTCTCGCCCGCGGCGGGGGCCCTCGTCTCGCTCGGGACGGTCGCGCTCGGGGCGAGCAGCCTCATCGAGACCCAGAAGATCATCCTGCGCGGCGGTGAGCTCGTCGTCAGCCAGGGCACCATCGCGCCAGAGGGCTCGGCGACGACCGACCCGCGCGGGACGACCGTCGCGGTCCTCCTCGACGTCGAGGTGACCTTCACGTTCGACCTCACCATCGTCAAGGTCAGCCCCGACCACCCCGTGACGACCCGCTACAAGGCGGTCGGCGTGAAGTCCTCGTGGGACACCGCGCCCGCGACCGGCGGTGGGGTGGACTATCTGCCCGTCCCGGTCTTCGACCCCACACGGGGGTACACCCTCGACGTCCCGGCCGGCGCGCTCACCGCCAGCCCCCCGCTGGACGAGATCCTCCGGGTGCTCGGCTTCCGGGTCAGCCGGGACAACCCGACCTACCTCGAGGTCGAGGTGGGGATGGGCCTCGACCTCGGCATCGTCACCGTCGACACCGTCCGGATCCGGGCCCGGCTCGACGGGCCGTTCGAGCTGACCCTCACCAAGCTCGCCGCGACGATCGACGTCCCCGGCACGCTCCACGGCACGGGCTCGCTCGAGTTCACCGACCTCGGCTTCAAGGGTGCATTCGACCTCACCGTCACCCCGATCAACCTGCGGGCCAGCGCCGTGCTCGCGGTCGAGTCCTCCGGCGGGGTGACCGGCGTCCTCATCGGCGCCGAGGTCGAGTTCCCCGTGCCGCTGCTGCTCGGCAACTCCGGTCTGGGCATCTACGGTTTCCTCGGTGGGGTCGGGGTCAACTACGGCCGCGACGAGACGCCGTATGCCGCGCGCCCGGTCCCCTCGCTCGACTGGCTGACCGCGCAGCTCCAGCGCGGGTCGGTGATGCATCCGGACGGGTGGAGCCTCACCCCCGGCTCCTACGCCTTCGCCGCCGGGATGCTCGTCGGGACCGTCGACGGCGGCTTCGTCGTCCACCTCAAGGGCATCATCCTCATCGAGGTCCCCGGGCCGCGGCTGCTCCTCGTCATGAAGGCCGACGTCCTGCAGATCCCGCCCGAGCTGAAGGACCCGAGCGCCAGCGCGACCTTCCTCGCCGTCCTCGACATCGACTTCGGCCGGGGCACGATCACGATCGGCATCGTCGCGGCATACGAGATCACGCACCTGCTGCAGATCCGGGTGCCTGTCGGCGCGCAGTTCGACACCCACCACCCGCAGGACTGGTTCGTCGAGCTCGGCCGGTTCGACGACCCGGTCACCGTGACGGTCCTCGACGTCATCAGCGGCACCGGCTATCTCATGGTCCACGGCAACGGCCTCACCCTGCCCGGGCTGCCCCCGGTCACCGGCGGCATGGCCGTCGGCGCCGGCTTCCACATCAGCTGCGTCCTGATGGGCAGCAAGGCCGCCGGGCTCTATCTCGAGGTGGCGGGCGGCTTCGACGCGATCCTCGGCTTCGACCCGTTCTTCCTCGCGGGGAAGATCGTCGTCAGCGGTGAGCTGCGGCTGTTCATCGTCAGCATCGGAGCCAGCGCCAAGCTCGACGTCATCGTCGGACGGGTCACCCAGGACAGCCCCGACATCACCTACGTCCACGGCGAGGTCTGCGGCGAGGTCGACTTCTTCTTCTTCAGCGTCAAGGGCTGTGTCTCGCTGACGATCGGCAGCGAACCCACCCCGACCCTCGACCCGCCGCCGCTCGTCGCCGGGGTCAGCCTCGTCTCCCGCTCGCCCGCCCTCGTGGAGGGGACGGCGACGGACCGCGCCGTCGACGGCACGATCGCGGATGCCGTCCCGTCCGGCGCCTCCGGCGACCTGCCATCGGTGCCGCTCGACGCCATCCCCGTCGTCCTGTTCGCCGTCGCGCCGGGTCTGAGCGGAACGGTTCTCGGTGAGGGTCCGCACGGATCGAGCGGGGCGCAACCGTGGTACCGGCTCGGTGACCGCTGGTGGGCCTACGACGTCACCTCGGTGACACTCGTCGGCGACGGGGCGCCGGACCTGCAACCGATGCCGCCGACCGGAAGGACGCCCAGCTCCTGGTGGAAGCAGTTCTCGCCGGCGGACCCGTCCTCGGGACCCGCGCTGGCGCTGCTGGACTGGCTGCCGACGCCGTTCAGCCGGGCGGTGCCCTACGGCGAGGCGCTGACGACGAGCATCACCGACCGCTGGGGGACGGTGTGCCATCGTGCCGCGCCGCCCGCCCCCGTGCTGTGGACCTTCGACCACAGGCCGCTCGGCCCGAGCTCGGTGGGCTGGTCACTGACCGGCGTGCCATGGCCCGACCCGCCCGACACCGTGCGGACCCGGCCCGTCGTCGCCATCGAGGACGTCACCGAGCCGTGGCGGACCGGCGAGCCGATGATCGACGTCCTCCAGGGGACCTCGCCGGCGGTCGTCGTCGGCGACGCCGTGCCGTGCCTCACCCGTGACATCCCCGATGCGAAGACGAACCCGCTCAAGGCGTGGGTCGCCGTCGCCGGCGTCGGACACTCCAACCGCACCGCGCCGACCGACGGACCGGCCTGGGCGGAGGTCGCCGACGCGATCGTCGGGGGAACCGGCATCGGTGACGTGCTCGCCCACCGGCTCGCTACCGGATGGGATCCGGGCATCGCCGTGGCCCTGCGCGCCGCCGAGGACGAGCAGGTCGGGAATGCCGCGGAGGCGGGGAACGCCGCGGCACGCGCCGCCGCCGTGGCCGACCTCGGCTGCGAGGGGCGGATCCTCCGCTCGCCGACGCTCGACAGCCAGGAGCCGGCGCGGCTCGGCACCGATGTCGACAAGGAGCGGGTCAAGCGGGCCTGGGACCGGCTGGGCTTCGAGCCGGGCGTCCTGCGCGACGCGGTCCGGGTGCGGCCACGCGGCGGCGCGGGTGACCTCGTCCTCCTGCTCATGGCGCCGGAGGAGCTCTTCGTCGAGCGGCTCGTCGTGCGCTGGCTCGACGAGGATGGAGGGGTCATCGACGAGCGGGCCCTCGGCAACGGCGACCACGTCGGCGCGGCCAACCCGATCCCGAGCGCGTGGCTGGACCCGGCCGGGCCGTGGCTCGACCCGGTGCTCCGGGCCGGGATGGTCGCGGCCCGGGTGGCCGCCACCTCGACCTGGCAGCAGACCCTCCTGCTCGTCGACGGCCGCGACCTGCGCGACGTCGCGACGGTCGAGATCGGCTGGAACGCAGACCGCTTCCCGCGGGACCTCGAGCGGCCGCCGTTCCACGTCGTGGCGATGACCGGGGTGACGACGAGCGAGGCCCGGCGCTTCGACTGGGACACCGAGACGATGACGAGCGACCAGGAGGCGCTCTCGACGGCGATCACCCAGGATCCCGACGACCACGCCCTGCTCGTCCCCGGGATGGCCTACACCGTCACCGTCGGGTGGAGGGCGGCGAACGTCGTGTCCGAGGACCCGCCGACGTCGGCGCCCTCCTGGGACGGCGGGCACACGAGCGCCTTCCGGTTCGTCGCCGACGGCATCGACGAGGCGCCGACCGACCTCGGGCCGTGGCTGCTGGCCTCGGCGCCCGGCATGGACGACGTCGGGGTGCTCTGCGCCGAGCCGATCCGGATCGCCCTGGCCACCCAGAACGTCGCCGCCCTCTTCGACGCCTACGACAAGGAGCTGCGGGTCATCGTCCTGGCGGCCTCGGGCAAGCACCCCGAGCCGCCCGGTGGCGGCGACCCGGGCTCGCCGTTCACCATCCCGATCGGCATCGACGGCGTGCACACCAAGGCTGCGACCGACCTCGTCGTGTCGACCCCATGGGAGGAGGCCGTCCTGGAGATGCTCACCGCCGATGCCGACCCCAAGCCGTGCATCGACACGAGCGGGGAGCGGACCCGACAGGTCATCCTCGAGCTGCCCTACGACCTCGAACCCCTCACCGACTACCTCATCGACATCCACGCCGTGCCGAAGGGATCGGCGCCCGGCGCCCGGGGCCTGGTCCATCGGATCGGCTTCACCACGAGCGCCTTCGGCACGCTCGAGGAGCTGGCGGGCCTCGTGCGCCAGACACGCTGGCGGCATACCGTCGTCCCCGCCATCGCGGCGCTCACCGCCCTTCCCGACGCGCCGACCGGCGACCAGCTCGACGCCGCCTTCCAGGCGGCCGGGCTGCCGGTGCCGCAGACACCGACCGTGGCGTCGGTCCAGGTCCTCTGGTCGACGGACACCACCCCGCAGCCGCTCGCGGTCGTCGTCGAGGGCACGGAGCCGCTGTGGCGCGCGCGGCTCATGCCGCAGATCGTCACCGGGCCGATCGACTCGGTCGACCCCACCCATCACTGGTGGGCCGCCCGGCCGGCCGACTGGCTGTCGATCGAGGCGAGCACCGCCTCCGGTGGCGCCGGTGCGCTGCCGACCGCGGGGATCACCCGGATCATCCGGGGCCCGGGGCTCGGCCGCGCCGTCGTCCTGCTCGCGGCCGGGGCGCGTGGCACCCGGGTGGCCCTCGACCTCGTCGTCGCGGCCGACGCCCTCGCCGCGGCGCCCGAGAAGCGCGCGGTCGCCGTCGACATCCCGCTGCAGCGGGCGCCCTGGGAGGAGGAGCTGTGATGGCCAGGCTGTCCGACTCCACACGGTTCCGTGCCAAGGCCGTCCAGGTGCCGTGGGCGACCGTCGCGGAGCAGATGCGCCGCGCGCTGATCTCCCACCACATGGAGCCCGGCCCGGACTCGCCGCTGCGCGACCTCGAGGCCATCAAGCTCCGCTCGATGGACATCCACCTCACCTGGGTCTGCGGCCCGGCGCTCGGGGTCCCGCGTGGCCCGTTCATGGTGTGGACCCGCTCGCCCAAGGACCAGCTGAAGAGGGTGGACGCCACCGTGTGGGGGGTGCGGCTGCCCTATGTCTGGTGGGGCGGGATCGAGGCGGGCGCGGTTGCCGTGCGCTGCCGGCCCAGCGACCCGACGAAGCCCGTCGCGGTCTTCCTCTTCCGCAACGGCGACGACGCGGTGCACGTCGTCGCGGCCGGGTCGGTGCAGCCGACGAGTCCGGACCCGGTCACCGTGACGGTCCGCACGTCCGGGGCGACGTATGCCCGGGTCTACAACGGCAAGGACATCGAGGTCGCCGTCGACCCGCTGGAGCGGATCGTCAACGACGACGCCTGGAAGCCGCTGGAGCTCGTCGGCCTTCCCGTCGACCAGCCCGACGCGGGGTTCGACTACGACACGATGGACCAGGGGCCGGTCGACCACCCGATGTCGCCGGTCGACGCCGCGGTCCACCGGCTGCTGCGCGGCGGGCCGCCCCTCGGCTGGTGGCCGCTCACCGAGGCCGGGCGTGCTGCGCCGCCGTGGACGGCCCCCGAGCCGAGCCGGCTCCTCAAGGAGGTCCGCGCCGACCTCTTCCCCCAGCTGCCGCCGATGTATGCCGCCGCGGTCCGCGAGTTCCAGCAGGCCGCCGTGACGAGCAGCCGTCCCGTCGACCCGCCGCAGCAGGACGGCGCGATGTCGTCGGCCACGGCCAGCGCCGACGCCGGCCCTTGGCCGATGCTCAACCTGCCGGCGCAGAGCGACCCGTTCCTCAACCTGGCCACCGGCTTCGGTGCGAGCTACTCCGTCGAGCGGATGCACGACCGGCAGATCGCCGTCGGCTGGAGCGACTTCCTCGTCACGGCCCGGTACGCCGACCTCCTGCCGCCGGAGCGTGGGGGAGGGGAGTTCGCGGCATACGCCCCGGCGGCCGGTCCGCACCTCCTCGTGCCGACGCCCACGGCCCTGATCCGCGAGCTCGGCGGTCGCCTCGGACCGACGAGCATCGACGCGCCGTGGCGCGAGTCGGTCCGGCTCAGCTGGGACCGGGTGCCCAGAAGCGCGGCGATGTCGCCGGTGACGGAGTCGGCGCTCGCTCGCTACCCCCTCGTCGGTGGCGGGGCGGCGCAGTCGCTCCTGCCGCCACGGCTCTCCGGGGGCGACCGGCCGTTCCTCGTCGGCCCGGCGGCGGCCGAGGGCGAGACCGACCACGACCGGATCGCCCTGGTCGACGGCGGTCAGGAGGTCCCGATCGGCAGCGGTGGGCGCCGGGTCGGGTACGCCGTGGCGGTCAGCGACGTCCACGGCGTCTGGTCCACGTGGCAGGACGTCGCATGGCTCGGCGACGAACCGGCACCGCAGCCGCCGCGGATCGTCTCGCTCGCGCTCGACACGGCATACGCCGGGTCGCCGAGCTGCCCGTCGACGCTCGACGTGCAGGTCGCGGTCGACTGGGTCGAGCGGACCCCGACGAGGGTCGAGATCGTCGCGATCCACTACCCCATGGCCGCCGCGACGACGCCGCCGCCGGCCGGGATGGGGCCGTGGGCGGCGACGCCGGCGGGCTGCTTCCGGAGGGACCTCGGCTTCGACTTCGCCGGTGACGTCCCGATGCCCTTCGGCTGCGACGTCGACCCGCTCGGCCCGGACGGCACCGACATCGTCCCGGCCGGTCCAGGGCAGGGCGACGGCGGCCGCCGCTATGCCGTGTCGGCCGACGTCCCGCTCCTCGACTTCTCCTCGACCCGCCGGTGGGGGGTGCAGGTGTGGGCGCGGTCCCGGCTCGCCGTCGGGGCGAGCCCGACGACCTGGTCGCCCGGCCCGGCGGCCGCACCGGCGCTCGCGGCCGCGGCGTCGCCGGTCCCGGTGGCCCCGCTGCCCCCGGCGCCGCTGCCGGGCGTGCCGCTCGGCAGCACCCCCGACGCCCAGGGGAGCTCACACGTGCGCGTCGAGTGGTCGTTGCCGGCCGGAGCCGACGTGCGGACCGGCATCGTCTGGGAGTGCTCGGAGACGGCGCTGCGCCAGCGCGCGGGCCTGCCCGCCCGTGCCCCGGACACCGACGTGCCGGGAGCCCGGCTCGCGGCGCTGTGGACGGCATACGACGCAATGACCTCGACGCAGCGGCGGGCGGCGTTCCGCCGTCTCGTCGAGCTCGATGGCGCGGTGCGGTCCCACGATGTGACGCTACCGAAGGGTTCGTCGGACATCCACCTGTTCGCGGTCACGACGATGACGACGAGCGGGGTCGAGAGCGCGTGGCCCGAGGGCGGGACGCCGCACGCGCACCTGCGGCCGGTCATGGCGCCGCGGCTGCGGTCGCCGGGGCCGCCGGTCGTGCGTCCGTCGATCGCGATGGACGGGACGGTCACCATCGAGCTGTATGCCGCGAGCACCATCGACGTGCAGCGCTTCGGGCTGTATCGCACGACCTCGGACGAGGCGGCGCGCGATGTGTCGACGATGGGTCCGGCGTTCGCCGACGTCGTCGTGACGACCGTTCCCGGGCCGGCCGACGTCGACCCGGTGCTGGGACAGCCGGTGTGGACGGCGACCTGGACCGGGACCCTGCCGGGTCGGTGGGATCCATGGCTCATCCGGGCCGTCGCCGTGCCGGTCGACACGGTCCCGGTGAAGGCGGAGCGGGGCGTGCCGTCGCCGGCCTCGGATGCCGTGCCGCTCTTCGTGCCGCCCGGGCCGCCCGAGCTCGAGCCGCTCGTGGCCGACACCTGGGGTGGGGACCACCGTGGCGTCGTCGTGCGGACGGCGACGACGGCCCCGCCGCGGGTGCTGCCGTCCGGTGTGCACCGGCTCGACGGGGCGGCGGTTGCGTCGGTGGTGGAGCCCGTCGCGCTGCCCGACATGCCGGTGACGCCGCTGACGACGCCGCCGGGTGCGGCGGCCACGGAGCCGGTTCTCGAGCAGGGTGAGCGGGTGTCGGGGGTCTCGCCGCTCGCCCTGTGGTTCACCCGTCCGGTCGCGGCCGACGACGTCGAGGTCTCGCTCCGGCTCGTCGACCCGCTGGGCCGCGAGGTGGTGCGGACGGTCACGGTGCCCGGCTGGGTGCCGCCGCTGGCCGGGGTCCACGTCACGATCCGCGACGTCTTCGCGATCATCGGACGCGGCGTCGTCGTCGGCATCGACACCAACGCCGACGCGAGCCTGAACCCGCCGCTCGTCATGGCGGTTGCGGCGGCCCAGCGGCTGCGGCTGCCACTGCGACCCTTCGACCTGCCGCTGCCGGTGGTGCCCGAGGGCGGGACCCGCCGCCGGGGGGCCCGGTTGGCGCCGTTCGAGCCGGACCCGCTCCCCGCGGGGCTTCACGGGCCGGGTTTCCGACCGATCCTGCCCCGCAGCCTCTCGGGGTCGTTCCCGCTGGACGAGATCCCGTGGAACGACGGCGGGTTCGTCCGGACGGCGGGGATCCAGGTGGTCCGCAACCGGCGACCGGACGCGACGGCACCGGCATACCAGGCATTCATCCCGCTCACCGGGGCGCTCCGCATCACCGTGGGCATCGTCGCGCCGGACGGCAGCCGGGTGACCGATACGGCCAACCACTGAGGCGGCCGGGGTGGGTGTCGCCGGGTGCTCGCGGGTCCGACCGCTCCGTTCCGCGGGTGCTCGCGGGTTCGACCGGGTTTCCGGTCGGTTGCGCGAGCATCCAGCGGGTCCGGGCACGTATCACCGCAGGTCCCGGCGTCTCTCCTTCACATGGGGCGGTCGTCGCGAGCTCGGGACCCGCGGCGTCGAGATCGTCCCCGACACCGGAGGTGGTAGGGATGACCCTCGTCCAGTCGATCGGCGCACGAGTGCAGTCGGAGCCGGCGTATGCCGCGGGCGCCGTCATGGCGACCATCAACCTGCTCGTCGTCTTCAACGTCGTCACGCTGACCGGTGAGCAGATCGCCTCGATCAACACGGCGGTCGCGGCGATCCTCGCGTTCGTCGTCCGCCGCGCGGTGAGCCCGACCGGCGCCGCCGCCCTCGGCTCCGCCGCGTCGACCACCGCTGCGGCTCGAAGCGGCCGATGACGACACCGCCGGTCCGGCCACGTGCTCGCCCCGGATGCCGGGGCGGGTGACCTACAGTGGCGAGGTCAGGCATGGCTTACCTGTCGAAAGAGGTGGGGTCATGGACGAGACGGTGCGCATCCGGCTGGCCGAGGACGGCGCCGACGACGAGCGGCTGCAGAGCCTGACGGCCGGGCTGCGGAACGAGCTGCTCGACGTCGACGGCCTCGACGTCGGGCTCGTGCGGGCGGGTGAGGCCCCGGACGGCGCGCGCGCCCTGGACGTGCTCGCGGTCGGAGCGCTGGCGATCAGACTGCTCGACTCGAGCGGGCTACGATCGGCGTTCGGCGCGATCCGGGCCTGGCTCGCCCGCGGCGCCGGGGCGCCGCGCTCGGTCCACATCGAGATCGACGGCGACTCGATCGAGCTCTCGGCCGCCACCACCGAGGACCAGGAGCGGCTCGTCGCGCTGTTCGTCGAGCGGCATACGCCCGCGGAGCAGGAGTCATGGCAGGCCAGCGCCGAGCCCTGATCGTCGCGACCGAGACGTACGAGCACCAGACCCTCCGGGGCCTGCGGGCCCCCTCGGCCGACGCACAGGCGCTGGCCCGGGTGCTCGGCGACCCCGCCATCGGCGCCTTCGACGTGGACGTCGTCGAGAACGAGTCCGCCCACGCCGTGGAGGTCCGGCTGGAGGACCTCTTCGCGGACGCCCGCCCGGACGACCTGCTGCTCGTGCACTTCTCCTGCCACGGGCTCAAGAGCGACGCCGGCGAGCTCTTCTTCGCCGCGACCGACACCCGGCCCGACCGGCTCGGGTCGACCGCGGTCTCCGCCGCCTTCATCCAGCGCTGCCTCACGGCCAGCCGCTCACGCAGCATCGTGCTTCTCCTGGACTGCTGCTACGGAGGCGCGTTCAGCAAGGGCGTCAGCGTGCGCGGCTCCGGGTCGGCGCATCCCCTCGACAGCTTCCCCGCCGTGACCGGCGGCGGGCGCTCGCGCGCCGTCATCACGGCATCCAGCGCGATGGAGTACGCGTTCGAGGGAACGGCGCTGGCCGCGGCCAGCCAGGGGCAGCCGTCCCTGTTCACCTCTGCGGTCGTGCGTGGGCTCGAGACGGGCGAGGCGGACCGCGACGCCGACGGCTGGGTCTCGCTCGACGAGCTGTACGACTACGTCTACGACGCCGTCCGCGCCGAGAACCCGCACCAGACGCCCAGCCGCGACGTCGAGATGCACGGGGACGTCTACCTCGCCCGCAGCGGTCGCCGCCCGGTCGAGGCGGCTCCCGTCCCGGCACACGCCGGCGGCGGCGACCCGACTCCGGCCGGACCGCAGGATGTCGAGCCGGGCCCTGCGGCGGCCACCTCGCCAAGGCGGTCCCCGGCGGGGGCGGTCATCTCGGTCCAGCTCGAGCGGCGCTCGCTCGCCGAGGCGGCATCGGTCCTCGTCGCCGGGGCCGCGATCATCGCCGGGATCGGCCTCCCCTTCCAGTGGGGTGGTCCGCTCACCGATCGGGTGTCGTATGCCGCCTGGTACCTCCTGGCCGTCGGCTCGCTCGCCGTCGTCGGGGCCGCGTTGAGTGTCGGTGGCCGCACGGCGGGTGTCGGCCGTGGCCTGCTCCTGTCGGCGACCGCGGGCACGACCTGGGGCCTGGTCTTCGTCCTGGCCTACCTCGGCGAGCTGGGCGTCGAGGGACTCGGCAGCGGGTTCGCCCTCGAGGTCCTCGCTCTCCTCGTCCTGCTCGGGACCGGCATCTCCGCCGGCCGCCGGGTGGTCCGGGAGTCGCCGCGCGCCTCGGCCGCGGGGCGCCTGCCGACCGGGTGGACGGCCTGGTCGATCGTGGGCGCCGGAGCCGTCGGCGCGGTGCTGCTGACCGCGACGGCGCTCACCCTGTCCGACAGCGCCGTGGGCCAGGGGATGACCGCGGTGTGGGCCGCCCTGCTCGCCGTCGTCGTCCCGACCGGCGCCCTGTCACTGCGCCCGGCCGGCCTCGCCGGCGCGGCACTCATCGGCTGGGCCGTCCTGGGGTTGGGGCTGTTCGCTGCCCACCACGTCATGCTCGACGACGTCGGCCACTACCTCGTCATCGACCTCTTCGCCGGCTCGGTGCTGGCTATCGCGGCGCTGACACCGTTCTGGGTCAACCGGGTCCGGTCCGCTGAGCGATCCGGACGATGACGAACTCGGCCGGTTTGAGCGGCGCGAAGCCGACCTCGAGGACGACGAGGCCGTTGTCGATGTCGGACTGGGTCGTCGTGTCGCGCCCGCACCGGACGAAGAAGGCCTCGTCGGCGGTGCGGCCCTGGAAGGCGCCGGCGAGGAAGAGGGACTGGAGGAAGCTCTCGGCAGCCGCGCGGACCCTGGTCCACAGCGGTTCGTCGTTCGGCTCGAAGACGACCCACCGAAGGCCCCGGTCCAGGCTCTCCTCGATGAACAACGTCAGCCGGCGTACGGCGACGTAGCGGAACTCGCCGGTCCCCGGGCCCGTCCCGGCGAGCGTCCGGGCGCCCCAGATCCGGGGACCGCCCCGCAGGGTCCGGATGACGTTGGCCCCGGCGTTGGTCAGCGCGGCGGTGTCCCTCTCGCCCACCTCGGTGACCGGCCCGGTCACGCCCAGCAGCATCCCGTCGCCGCCGGCAGGGGAGCGCCACACCCCGCGCGTCGTGTCGACGCGGGCGAAGACCCCGGCGACCGCTCCCGAGGGCGGGACGGCACGGGGTGGCTCGCCGGGCGAGGGGGCCGGCTCGAGCAGCCACGGGAGGTAGACCGCGGCGTTCGGGCTGTCGGTGCCGAGGGCGCTCGCGGGGTGGACCCGGCTGAGGACACCCGGGTCGGTCCACGAGGCCGGGGCGTCGAGCACCAGCATCGCCCGGCGCTCCTCGCAGAACGCGGCGGCCGCGGGGACCACGGTGGGCGCCAGCCCTCGGCTCGCCGGCCCGGCGGCATCCGGCGCGATGACGACGATGCCCACGTGATCCGCCTTCTCGAGGGCGAAGAGCCCGGTCGCCGAGCCTGGACCGGAGCCGAGCGGGTCGCTCGAGGGCGGCAGGCGCCGACCGAAGCGCCGCTGGGTCCGGAGCCGGACCACGACGGCCCGCCGACCACCGTTGGCGAAGAAGCCCCGGACGAGGTGGCCGAGCAGGCTGTCGCCTCCCGGCTCGCCGAACGCTCGGGTGAACTCGACCAGGCTCGTGACGAGGGTCGGCTCGTCCACCGGGCCGCGTTCCGCTCGGCCGACGAAGGCGGTGGCCGACGGGTCCACACCCTCGATCGGCGGGGGGAGGCCCCCGAGCTCGACGATCGGACCGACCGGGCCGTCCTCGGGATCCGTCATGGACAGCCAGTATCCGTCCGCGGCCTCCCGCTGTAAACGACGCCCGCCGGCTCGCCAACGGCAACGTCACCGTCGTCGACAACGGGAGCGAGAGGTTCGCCGTCGCCTGGGGCGGGACCGGCCTGCTGACCGAGACCGACGCCGCCGGCGACCCGGTGCTGTCCATCGACGTCGGATCGGTCTTCAGCTATCGCCTCCCCGTCGCGCCGGCGGTCCTGGCGCGCTCCTCGCTCGTGGACGGGATGGATGCGATGCACCCCACAGGCCCGCCGGCGGTTGAGGCCTCCGCGGCACGCACCTCTGGTCACCAGGGCCGGAACGGCCTACCGTCGCGGTATCAGGGGCGCCTGCTCGCGCCTCTCCTCGGTCAGGAGTGCTGCGCGCGGGCATCCAGGCGCGCACCGTGGGTCGGTTGACCGGTCCGGGGTGCACGCGGCATACCGGTCCGCCCTCGCTGACCTCCGGCGAGGAAGGAGGCCGCCATGACGGGACGTGGCGAGGTGTCGAAGGGGTCAGCGGCGATCCTCCTCGCCCTCCTTCTGGTCGGGTGCGGTGGGCCGAGCCTCACCGAGTCGTCCTCGACCGGGACGCCCTCGACCGGCACGGTCGGGACGCCGACCCTGCAGGAGACGTTCGCGACGCCGTCGCAGGAGCCGTCGTCGACGACCTTCACCGCCTCCGAGGATGCCGACACGACGCCGGCGGTCTCCATCGCGCGCCTCCCGATCGGGGGCATCGCCCAGGCCGACGCCGATGACGCGACCCTCCAGTGCGTCGCCGTCAGCTGGAGCGTGAGCACGGGCCAGTTCCCGGCCGGGTATGCCGTGGAGGTGACCCGCGCGTCCTTCTCCGGCCCCGGCTTCACCGCCCTGCGGTCCTCGTGCGGCGGCACGCCCCCGTGCGTCGGCTACGTCATGCGGATCGGGAAGATCAGCTGCAGCATCGCCGTGCGATCGGGCCCGGAGGCCGACCCCAACGCCGACGTCGCGATCCGGCTCGGCGGGATCGTGCACTGCCCGCGGCGCGTCGGGCTGGACGGGTGTCGCCGGTTCCGGGATCTCGTGGCGTCGGAGCAGCAGACGTCGATCCCGCTCGACCGGCCGCCGGACACCACCGCGCAGGTCGACCCGGGCCTGACCGGGACCGACCCGAGCCCGAGCGACTGATGGCCGAGTCGCAGGGGATCCCGTGGGAGCGGTGGCTGAGCATCGGCGGCAGCATCGTCGCCCCGGTGACGGCGCTGACGACGCTGCTGTTCTACTTCGGCTACGTCTCGGTCCGCGAGGAGTACCTCTACTTCGGGCTCGACGTCGACACGATCGGGCTGAGCACCCAGGACTTCGTCATGCGCAGCGGGCAGCCGCTGCTCGTGCCGCTGCTCGTCCTGCCGCTGCTCGCGGCCGCGGCCGTGCTCGCCGCCCGGCGGCTGCGGTCCCGGGTGCTCGCGCACCCCCGGGCAGCCGAGACGACCGGGGGCGCCATCCTCGCGGTCGGCGTGCTGCTCATCGGGGCCTACCCGGTGCTGGGGGAGTGGACGTACTACCCGCTCGTCACGCCGCTCGGAATGGCGCTGGGAGGGGCCGTCGCGGCATACACGGTCGCGGTGCGGCAGGCGCCGACCGCGGCCCGCGTCGCCCTCTGGCTCGTCGTGGCGGCCGGGATCTTCTGGGCCACGGCGACCGTCGCCCAGTGGTCCGGCGCCGGCCTGGCCCGCGAGCAGGCCGACACGATGGGCGAGCTACCGCAGGTCGTCGTCGACACGACCGAGCGGCTCTATCTCCACTCGCCCGACCTGACCGAGACGGCGCTTCCCGAGGCGGAGGGCCAGGACTACGCCTTTCGGTACCGCGGGTGGCGGCTGCTCATCCAGAAGGGCGACCGGATGTTCCTCGCCCCGTGCCGGCCCACCGCCGACCGGTGCGTCTGGCGGCCGGGCAGTCCCACCGTGCTCCTCGAGGAGGGTCGAGATGGACGTCTCCAGTTCTTCGCCCCGTGACGGCCTCGCCGTCCGAACCATCCATTCGTCAAGAGAGGTCGTGCCATGGTGCGCGTCGTGAGCTGGTTGCGAGACAAGGGAGTCGTCTGGGCGAACCCCTGGTGGATCGTCCTCATGCTGGTCGGCGTCGTGCTGGCCAACGTCCGCTTCGGCGCGCTCGGCTCGCGCCAGGTCGGCTGGGACTGGAGCTGGCTCGCCGTCGCGTTCGTCGTCGTGGCGCTGATCCCGGTGGTCCTGCCGAGCCGCACGGTCGACGAGGGCAACCGGCGGCCGGGCGCGCCCACCCCGGTCTGGGCCTGGGCCTGGGTGGCCGGCACGCTGGTCAGCCTCCTCGCGGGGCTCGTCGTCTACGGCCGGAAGGCCCCGGCGCTGGAGGTCATCGCGGTCGAGCTCGGCGGCTCGGGACAGACGCTGCCCGACGTCGACCTCAGCGCCTCGCTGTCGTGGGACTTCGCCCTCATCGTCGGCTACGGGACCGCCCTGTGGATGGCGACGACGGCGGCCACCTGGGTGTTCTGGACCCCCCGGGCGGCGCGCCTGGCCCGGCTGGCCCGGTGGCTGACGGTGCTCACGGTGCTGTGCGACATGGCGGAGAACCTCTGCCTCGGTCTCGCGTGGACCCGCCCGGGGCCGCGGCCGTGGCTGCTCGACGTCGCGGCCGTCTTCGCGACGGTGAAGTTCTCGGTGCTGCTGCCGGCCGCGCTCATCTCGATCGTCGCGCTGCTCGTCATCATCGGCCGGCTGGTGTCGAGCGTCGGCATCATCGGCCGGTTGGCGTCGAGATTCGGCTGGAGGTGGCTCAAGGCCTTCGAGGACAAGCGGTGGGACTGGTCGGTCGACGACTCGACGCTGGTCAAACCCGCGCCGCTCGCGCTGGACGGCCTCGAGCGTCCGGTCGACAAGCGGCTCGACCTCTCGGCCACCGCCCGGGACGAGCGCGCGGCGTTCGTCGCGGCCGGCGAGCGCGACGTGCTGCCGCCGCCGGGGGGAGGCGAGCAGCGGTGGAAGGCCGCCTACAACGTCCCCGGGCTCACCGCCGAGACCCTGGCCGACGACGCGTCCGACCGGGTCGGCGTCTGCCTGTCCGGAGGGGGCGTCCGCTCGGCGAGCCTGGCGATGGGCTTCCTCCAGACGATGCGCCAGGAGCTGCGGGACGCGCGCTACCTCGTGTCGATCTCCGGTGGCGGCTACACCTCGGGAGCGCTGCTCCAGGCGCTGACACCCGGTTTCGCGACCGACGAGTCCGTCGGTCGGCTGCCCGAGGGCGCCCGGGTCGTGCGGGATGCGGAGACGGCATACCAGCCGGGGACGGTCGAGTACGACCACCTGCGCCGGCACTCGTCCTACATCAGCGCGACGGTGCGCGAGATGCTCGTCGCGCTCGCCGTCCTCGCCCGCGGGGTGGTCGCCTCGCTCACCGTGCTCTTCGCGCCGGCCGTGGCGCTGGGCATCTTCGTCGCGTGGATCTATCACCTCCTGCCGCTGTCGGTCCTGCCCGCGTGGAGCGCGCAGGCCACCCAGACCGACGCCGGGGTCCTCGCGACGACCGCGCGGGCGGCCGGGCTGTCGCTGCCGGGGCGGGACGTGTATGCCGTGCTCGCCGTCGGTGTGCTCGCCCTCGCCCTGTGGCTGTTGCGGATCTCGACCCAGGACGCGCGACCGAGGCTGCTCGTCTGGGTCAACGCGCACGCCGAGATGGGCGCGACGTTCGCGGCGTTCGCGGCGGTCGTCGTCGGGGTCGTCGCGGTCGGCATCCCGATCCTGCTGTGGGCCACCCGGTGGCTGGGCGAGCGGATCAGCGTCCCGGTGGGGGTCGGGACGTCGGTCGGTGGCGTCGTCCTGTCCTATGTCGCCTCCCTCGCGGCGTTGCTGTGGCGCAAGCGGACCCAGATCACCGCGGTGCTCGGCAGCGGGGGCGGCGGGAAGCCGTCGAAGGCCGCGGCGGTCCCGCGCGGGCTGTTGCAGCTGCTGCTCGTCATCGCCGCGCTCGGCGTGCTGTGTGCACTGTGGCTCCTCCTCTTCGGGGCGGCCGCGCTCGCGGAGGTCTCGGCCATCGCCGACGGCGCGTCCTCGGCGTCGGTGACCCTCGCGGTGGCGCTCGTGCTGCTCGTCGTCGTCCTCGGGGCAGTCTTCGACGAGTCCTCGCTCAGCCTGCATCCCTTCTACCGGGGCCGGCTCGCATCGGCGTTCGCGACACGGCGGGTCCAGCTCGCCGAGGGCGCGCCGCCGGTGGCGGTGCCGTACGACCCGCACGAGGGCACGTCGCTGTCGAGGTATGCCGTGACGGCGCCCGACGACGGGAAGCCCTACCCGGAGGTCATCTTCGCCGCGGCGGCCAACCTCACCGGGGAGCACCGGACGCCGTCCGGACTCACGGCCGTCTCGTTCGTCATGAGCGCGTCGTGGTGCGGCGGGCCGGACGTCGGGTGGGTGCACACGCCGGTGCTGGAGCAGGTCAGCACGAAACGGTTGCGCCGGGACCTCACCGTCCAGGCGGCGGTCGCGATCAGCGGTGCGGCGTTCGCGTCGGCGATGGGCCGCTTCGCCCGGTGGTACCAGTTGCTGTTGGCCGTCACCGGGGCCCGGCTGGGGGCGTGGCTGCCCAACCCGGTCTTCGTCGCGCAGATGCGCGACGCGCGCCGGCTCGGGGGTGGGGTGACGGACTGGACCCTGCCCGGGCTGCCTCGGGTGCGGCGGCTCAGCTACCTGCTGCGTGAGGTGTTCAACCTCCATCCGGCGGGCGACCGGCTGCTCGAGGTGACCGACGGCGGGCACTACGAGAACCTCGGCATCGTCGAGCTGCTGCGCCGGCGGTGCACGACGATCTACTGCGTCGACGGCGGTGGGGACGTGCCGCCGACGGCGCAGGGGCTGAGCGAGGCGATCGCTCTGGCGAGGGCCGAGCTCGGCGTAACGGTCACCCTCGACAACGCCTGGGCGAGCGAGCCGGGCTCGGGTGCGCCGCTGCAGCCGCAGGCGGCCCTGACGGCGCTCAACGCGAGGCTGAGCCAGACACCGGTCATCACCGGCACCTTCACCTACCCGGAGGCCTCCGGTCTGCCCGCGGGAGCACGGCGGGGGAGGCTGTTCGTCGCCCGGGCCCTGCTGAGCCCGGACATGCCCTACGAGCTGATGTCGTATGCCGCGCAGCACCCGGAGTTCCCGCACGACTCCACGAGTGACCAGTGGTTCGAGGACGGCCAGTTCAACGCCTACACCGAGCTCGGACGGCAGATCGGGCTGCGGACCCGGGCGGCGTCGGCTGCGGCTGCGCCGGATGAGTCGCCCGGGGCGACGCCGCAGGAGCTGCCGGAGGGGCCCGAGGCCCCACCGGCACCGGCCGTCGCCGTCGTGGACAGCGGGCTGCCGGCCTGAGCCGGTCGTCCTCGAGCCGGTCGCCCTAGAGCCGGCCGCCGGCGTGCGCGGCGTCGCCGGAGAGCCGCTGACTGAAGTAGATGGGGATGACCGAGAGCAGGACGAGGATGGCCGCGACGACGTTGACGACGGGCGCCTGGTTGGGACGGAACAGGTTCTGGAAGATCCAGATCGGCACGGTCGTCACGCCCGGCGGCGCGGTGAAGAGGGTCACGACGATCTCGTCGAAGGAGAGCCCGAAGGCCAGCAGCGCGCCGCCGAGCAGCGCCCCGCGCAGCAGCGGGAGGGTGACGAGCCGGAAGGTGGTCAGGCTGTCGGCGCCGAGATCCATCGACGCCTCCTGCGGGCTGGTGCCGGTGCGGCGCAGCCGGGCGATGACGTTGTTGTAGACGACGACGATGCAGAAGGTCGCGTGCGAGACGGCGACGGTCCAGATCGACAGCTCGATGCCGAGGACGGAGCGGAAGGCGGTCCGGAACGCGAGCGCGGTGACGATGCCGGGTAGCGCAATGGGCAGGACGACGAGCAGCGACAAGGTCTGCCGGCCGAAGAAGGTGTATCGCGACAGGGCGAAGGCGAGCAGGGTGCCGAGCACGAGGGCGATGACGGTGGCCACGACGCCCACCTCGACGGAGGTCAGCACCGCCTCGCGCACCCCGGTGTTGCCGAAGACCTGGGTCCACCAGTGGGTCGTGAAGTGCTTGGGCGGCCAGGCGAAGACCTTGCTCGCGTTGAACGAGTTGACGAGGACGACGAGCAGGGGCACGTAGACGAAGGCCAGCACGACGGCTGCCGCCACGCCGAGGCCCCAGCGGGTCGAGCGGGAGAGGTTCATGGCCGGGCGCTCACAGGTTCTCCAGGGCGCCGGTCCGCCGCACCGCGGCGAGGTAGATGACCATGATGAGGACGGGGATGAGGGCGATCGTCGCCGCGAACGGCAGGTTGGCCGTGTAGTTCTGGTAGACGATGTTGCCGAGCATCTGCGTCTTGCCCCCGACGATCTGCACCGTGATGTAGTCGCCGAGGCTCAGCGAGAACGTGAAGATCGACCCGGCCACGACCGAGGGATAGATCAGCGGCAGGACGACGGTCCGGACGACCCGGCCCGGCCGGGCGCCGAGGTCTCCGGCCGCGTCGAGGAGGGAGTCGGGCAGCCGCTCGAGCCCGGCATACACCGGCAGGATCATGTAGGGCAGCCAGAGGTAGGACAGGGTGAGGATCACCGCGGTCGTGCCGTAGCCGGGTCCGTCGAGCCCGAGCGGACCGAGCAGCCACGCGATGACCCCGCTGCCCGGCTGCACCATGGCCTGCCACGCGTAGACCTTGACGAGGTATGCCGCCCACAGCGGGGTGATGACGAGCGCGACGAGGAGGTTGCGCCAGCGGCGCGATGCGACCTTCGCCATGAAGAAGGCCATGGGCACGGCGAGGGCGACGCAGATCGCGGTGACCGCGGCGGCGATGCCGACCGTGCGCAGGGTCGCCTTGAGATAGACGGGGTCGGTGGCGACGTCGACGATGTTCTGCGTCGTTAAGGTGCGCACGACGGCGTTGGTGAACTCGTCGACTCCGTAGAACGCCGTGAGGAGAAGCGAGAAGAGCGCGGCGAAGTAGACGAGCACGAGCCACAGCAGCGGCATGCCGAGGACGCCGGCGAGGCGCAGCCGGGGCCTGCGGGACAGGCCGTCGGAGATCCTGCCGGCCAGGGTGACCGGCAGGACCTCCGACGGCGGGGTGCTGGAGCTCATGAGGGGCGGGGTCAGCCGTTGCGGAGGCTGCTCCACGCCTTCGTCCACTCGGAGTACGGAATGCACTGGGTGTCGGTGCGCCCGTCGAGGCAGTCGGACTGCGGGGTGGACCAGAACCAGATCTTTGCGAAGTAGGCCTCGTCCGCGGCGTGGAAGGTGTCGCAGTGCGTGGTGTCGCTCGTCAGGTCGCACGCCTTGGTGTTGGCCGGTGCCTCGCCGAACCACTCGGCGATCTGGGCCTGCACCTCGGGCGAGGTCACGTGGTTCATCCACAGGTAGGCGCAGTTGGGGTGCGGCGACTTCGCGTCGACCATCCACGTGTCGGCCCAGCCGGTCGAGCCCTCCTTCGGCAGGACCGAGTCGACCGGGGCCTTGTCGGCCTGGGCGAGGTTGACGATGATCTGCCACGTCGAGCCGACGACCGTGCTGCCGCTCTCGAGGGCCTTCTGGGCGTCGGTGTAGGCCGCCCAGTAGGACCCGGCGAGTGCCTTCTGGTCGCTGGCGAGCTTGACCGCCGCGTCGAACTGCGTCTGGTCCAGGGCATAGGGGTTGGTGATGCCGAGGTCGGGCTGGGTGGCCATGAGGTAGACCGCGGCCATGCCGATGCCGTCGGTGGGGGAGTCGTAGACGGTGACCTTGCCCTTGTAGGGGGTGCCGGCGTCGTAGGCGACGCTCCAGGAGTCGGGGGCGGGCTTGGCGACGTCGGTGCGGTAGGCGAGCAGCTGGGCGCCCCAGCCGTGCGGGATGCCGTATGCCGTCCCGCCGACGGAGTTCCACTGCTGGCCCTTCTGCCAGTCGGGGATGTCGGCGTAGTTGGTCAGCAGGTCGGTGTTGACCGGCGCGACCTTGCCGGCATAGATCATCCGCAGCGAGCTGTCGCCGGAGGCCGAGACGACGTCGAACTGGCCGGTGCCCATCTTCTCGAACATCTCGTCCGAGGTGTTGGCGACCTGGACGTTGGCCTTGCAGCCCGTGGCCTTCTCGAACGGGGTGACCCAGTCGACGGTGGGGTCGGTGCTGCCGTTCTCGGCGTACCCGGCCCAGGCCAGGATGTTGATCTGGCCCTCACCGTCGCCGAGGGTCTGCAGGGCCGCCAGCTTCGGCGGCTGGGCCCGCCCGCCCGTGCCGCCCCCGCCGCTGGAGCTGCTCCCGCATGCCGTCGCCAGCAGGGCGGCGAGCGCGCCGACCGCAGCGACCTTCAACAGCTGCTTGTGCGCCATCGTGGTTCTCCTCATCCGTGGTGCTGGGTCGCCTCGGGGGCAGTCGCCACCGAGAACTCGTGCTCCTTGTTCCAGATCAGCCGGACCCTGGTGCCGCGCAGGCCGAGGACGTCGCGCGAGGACGCCTCGAGGTTCTGCTGCAGGGCGACGAGGGTGCCGCCCGCATCGAGGTCGACGACGAAGCGGGTGGCCGGTCCGACGTAGACGACGTCGCGGACCGTGCCGGTCGCGCCGTCCTCCCCGGTCTGTGGGCGCTCGGCCTCCGCGGCGACGCGGATCTTCTCGGGTCGCACGCTGTAGACGCCGTCCTTGCCGAGGACGGCGCGGGCCGCCTCATGCTGGAGCAGGTTCGACGTGCCGACGAAGCCGGCGACGAACGGGGTGGCCGGCCGCTCGTAGACCTCGGCGGGCTCGCCGACCTGCTCGATCCGCCCGCCGCTGAAGACGACGATCCGGTCGGACATGGTCAGCGCCTCCTCCTGGTCGTGGGTGACGAAGACGAAGGTGATGCCGACCTGACGCTGGATCGCCTTGAGCTCGACCTGCATCTCCTCCCGGAGCTTGAGGTCGAGGGCGCCGAGGGGCTCGTCGAGGAGGAGCACCTTGGGGCGGTTGACCAGGGCCCGCGCCAGGGCGACCCGCTGGCGCTGGCCGCCGGAGAGCTGGGAGGGGCGGCGGTCGCCGTAGCCGTCGAGGCGGACGGTGGCCAGCGCCTCCGTGGCCCGCTCGCGCCGCTCCTGCTTCGGGGTCTTCTTCACCCGCAGGCCGTACTCGACGTTCTGCTGCACGGTCATGTGCGGGAAGAGCGCGTAGTCCTGGAAGACGGTGTTGACGTCTCTGAGGAAGGGGGCGGTCCTGGTGACGTCCTTGCTGCCGAGGAGGATGGTGCCCGCGCTCGGCAGCTCGAAGCCGGCGATCATCCGCAGCACCGTCGTCTTGCCGGATCCCGAGGGGCCGAGCAGGGTGAGGAACTCGCCGTCGAGAACGTCGAGGTCGACCCCGTCGACGGCGGTCACCTGGTGCTCGCTCGTGCCGAAGACCTTGCGCAGCCCGCGCAGGCTGACGGCGACGCGGGGGCCCTCGCCGGCAGCGGGGGCCACGGAGCCGTCGGCGGTCCGGGGTGCCGAGTCGTGTGCAGTCATCGCCGTGTCTCACCTGGCCTCGGTCAGCGGGGTAGTGGCCGGCCGCCGGTGGCTGGCGGATGCGAGGGAGACTACTGCGCGAGCTCGACGGCGACAACGGAAACCTGGTCACGAATCAGTTGCGTTGTCGTTTGGTTGCCACGGAATCAATGGCGGTGTCGGCGGTATGCCGCAGAAAGCGCGCGCCGCGCCGGAGCCGCGACGGTACGTCGCCGCCGGTCGAGAGCGACGGTCCGGTGGCCCTCCGAGGGTGACGTAGCAGTCAGGATCCGGCGAGCGGTTTCGGTGGGACGCTGGAGGTCATGAGAACTCGACGGGGAGCTCTGGCGGGGCTGTCGTGGGGATGCCGGCACGTGGCGGCGCGGCTTCGGGTGGGAGGCCGGCGTGCGGCGCGGGGGGTGGTCGTGGTCGCCGTCGCCGCCGCCACGGCGACCGGTGCGCTGTCCGCATCGGTGGTGCCGGCCCGGGCCGCTGCGCTCCCGCCGGCCACGGTGCTCACCGGGGTCACCCAGGTCTCGGCCGGGTCGTACCACTCCTGTGCTCGGGCGCGCGATGGAGCGGTCCGGTGCTGGGGCGACGCGCAGTGGGGTCTGCTCGGTAACGGGTCGACAAGTGCGGATAGCTATGTCCCGACGCCGGTCTCCGGTTTGGCGAGCGGCATGGCGTCGATCTCCGCCGGCGGCGAGAGCTCGTGTGCGCTCACCGACGCCGGTGGCGTCGAGTGCTGGGGGCTGAACTCGAGCGGTGAGCTCGGTGACGGCACGACGGTCGGCGGCACGACGCCGGTCCAGGTGTCCGGCATGGCGGACGGGGTCGCGGGGGTGTCGGTGGGCTACGGGTTCGCCTGCGCGGTGACCACGGCTGGGGCGGTGCGGTGCTGGGGCTGGAACGTCCACGGCCAGCTGGGTGACGGCACCACCACCGACCGCTCGGTGCCGACGGACGTCGTGGGCCTGGGCGTACGGATGGTGGCGGTGTCCGCCGGCCGCTATCACGCCTGCGCCCTGCGGGACGATGGCGCGGTGGCGTGCTGGGGCGAGGGCCCGGCCGGCGAGCTCGGCAATGGCTCGCGGACGGCATACACGACCGTGCCGGTGTGGGTCGTCGGCCTGCCGGGCCCGGTGGCGTCGCTCTCGGCGGGCGACCGGCATACCTGCGCGGTGACCCGGACCGGACGGGCGCTGTGCTGGGGGGCCAACGGTCTCGGCGAGCTGGGGAACGGCACGACGGAGGCCAGCGCCGTGCCGGTCGATGTGTCCGGTCTGGGCAGTGGGGTCGACGCGGTCGCCGCCGGCGTCGGACACAGCTGTGCCCTCGTCGGCGGCAGCGTCCTCTGCTGGGGCTACAACCAGTCCGGCCAGCTCGGTGACGGCACGACGCGGCAGCGGCTGGCGCCGGTGGCGGTGCTCGGCCTGCCGAGCGGGGTCCTCGGGGTCACGACCGGCTACTTCCACACCTGCGCGGTGCTCGACACGGGCGAGGCGCGCTGCTGGGGGACCGGCGAGTCCGGCCAGCTCGGAACCGGGACGACGGCCCCGACGTCCCGGCCCGCGGCCGTGCTGACCCGGATCCCGCTGGTGATCCAGGTGACCGACACGGGTCTCGACCCAAGCCTGGTTGTCGCCGGCCTGACCCCGAACGAGCCGCTCACCGTCAGCTGGGTCTTCCCGGCGACGAACGTGTCCGTGCACCGGGTCAAGGACACCTCGGGGCTGGGGCTGTTCGACTCCGGTCGAGCCAGACCCACCACCCTTTACAGCGCGCGGGTCTTCGCGGCCGGGACCTACCCGATGATGGACCCGACGTCGGGCAGCCGGGCGCGGATCAAGGTCCCCGTGCTGCTCTCGGCGTGGTGCGCTGCGAAGCCGAAGGTCTCCGTGGTCTGGGCCTCCCAGGCGGCGCCGCCCGGGCTGGTGTATGACGTGCGGTTGCGGGTGCCGGGGGCGACGGGCTTCATCCGGTGGGTCACCGGCGCGAGCACCGTGGGCGCGACGTATACGCCCCGGGCCGGCAACGGCACGTATGTGTTCGAGGCCCGGCTGCGGGACGATCTGACGGGAGCGGCGAGCGCCTGGTCGCCGTGGCAGGGAGTCCGGGTGCAGTGCTGACCTGTCGGGGGGTATGCCGCGCTCGCGGGTAACCGGCATACCGTCGAGGTCTCGGGTGCCGCCGGCCTCGTGTCGAGTCGGCCCGGCCGAGCGGAAGGAGACGATCGTGCGGAGTCGCAGGCTGTGGGAGGGCGTCCAGATCGGGCTGCTCGTCGCGATGTTCGTGGCGGCGGCGATCCGGTGGCCGTCGGCGCCGGACCGGATCCCGACGCACTGGAACGCCGCGGGCCAGGTGGACGGCTACGGCGGGAAGGTCATGGGGCTGTTGCTGATGCCGCTGGTCGCCCTGGCGGTGTATCTGCTGCTGTTGGCCGTGCCGCGGATCGACCCGGCGCGGCGGAACTACTCTGCCTTCGCCGGGACCTACCTCGTCATCCGGGTGTCGGTGCTCGGATATCTGGCGTTCCTCGATCTGGTGCTGCAGCTGGCGATCGGCCGGGAGGAGTCGGTGCCGGTGGGGCAGTTGATCTTCGGCGCGGTCGGGGCGCTCTTCATCGTGCTCGGCGGCGCGATGGGCCGACTGAAGCCGAACTGGTTCGCGGGCATCCGCACGCCGTGGACGCTGAGCAGCACCCGATCGTGGGAAGCGACCCACCGGTTGGGCGGGCGGCTGTTCATGGTGGCGGGGGTGGTGACGGTGCTGGCTGCCGTCGTCGGTGGGACCGTGGCCGTGATCGTGATGATCGCCGTGGTGCTCGGGGTGCTGTCCGTGACGACTGTCTACTCCTACCGGGTGTGGCGCGACGATCCCGACAAGGTGCCGCTGTCGTCAGGTTCTGGGCGCGGCGGCCGGGGCTAGCTCAGCCGTTCTGGTGGTCTGCGGATCGATTGCTGCCCTGGCACAGGCCTCGAGGGCGCATAGTGGGTACAAAGGGCACCCACATCAGTGAACCGGCGCCCGCATCGCGCCAGTAGCCCGTTCCGGCCGACCCCCGCCGATCGGCGAAGGGCATGACGCCCGTCCGGGTCGAGCGGCCGTCGTCCCGCCCCAGGAAGTGCCGCGATGGTGGGCCCCGATGGCGCCCTGGTCGACGAGCGGGACCGGACCCTCGCTGGCGAGTGAGCGAGATGGATGACCACGAAGCGCTGGCGCCGCTGCAGCGCGCGTCAGCGCAGCCCGTAGGGGTGACCGCACGTTCCCCGCACCGCCGGGCCGGAACCGCGAACCAGGCTCAGTTCCGAAGCCGCTCTACGACGGCCCCGTGGAGCCGCTCTGCAGTAGGCCTTCGCGGATCTTCTTCCAGTCAGGCGGAAGAAACAGCCCGTCCTGGTTCGGCGTCCCCGTGTAGATGCCGAACATGATCGAGCGTGGAGCAGCGATCGCGGTCCGGTCCAGCAAGTTGAAGGCTGACGGCTCGCTGATCGCCGCGTCGGGGGAGTGCGCCGACCCCAGGAAGTTGTGGCCGATCTCCTGAGCCATCAGCGTCGCGAAGACATGATCGGCGGGTGGCTGAACGTTGAGCGTCACGCCGCAGACGCGGCCACCGGGCCCGGCCTCTCCCACTCCTCCCAGCGGGGCTTCAAAGTCCTGTTGCACGCGCACCGTCATGACGTGCTCCGCTCGATCGGGGCGTCCCTTCGTCTGCTGGTCGGCGTTGAAGTCGTCGAGCCGTTGGCGTAGGGGCCCCCATGCTGGGAAGTCCGGGTCGAACGGCCTGGGATCGATCGCATAGCGAAACCCGTTGCGCGGCGCGCCGTCGAGGGGACCGACACCAGCCCTGATCGGGAAGTTCCGGTGCACGTACGCGAGCGCTTCGCTGAGGCTTGCCCAGGCCTTCGCCGGCATGGGCCAGGTGTCGACGACGACAAGCAGCCGCAGGTCCTTTGTCGGATGGAACTCACGGGCGCCCAGGGAAATGGACCCCAGGACCTCACCTCCGCGGTAGAGCCGGCACGTGAATGAGTACCGACCGGGACGCGACAGGTTCTCGCCGTCAATGTAGAAGTTGACGTTGTCTTCTTCGGAGAAGCTTTGCGTCGTGTTGTCGAAGGCGCCATCACCGATGCTGCCCGGCACGACGAAGCGCAGTCCCCCCGGGCCGAGAATCTCCAGCTCGGCAAAGTCCAGACGCACTGTGTTGAACATGGGCAGGTCGAAGTGCGCATCCGGCCCGGTGGTTCCGAGACCCTGGGCGTGGAAAACTGCTTCGACTGGCAGCGCGACTTGCGGTTTTGGTCCGATGAAGAGACGGGCGAGCGTGTCCTTTCCAGCGACCAACTCGTACGTGGGCAACCCTTGGCTGACCTCGGAGCCGAAGATGCGGATCTGGGTCAGGCTCTCGCCTGCTTGGCAGTCCCTGAGATCAGACTGCTCCTGGTGGAGGCGCAACTGCGTCTTGCCGCGCTCCCCAATGAGCGCCTTCCTCACGAACGGATCGTCCTCGTCGTCGATGAGCTGATCGAGCAGTTGTAGTCGCGACTCGAGTTCGCTGATCTTCGCTCGAATTGCATCGCAAGCACCCATGTTCATGCCCCTTACCGCCTACACACGGTGGTTCCGTCTTGAACCGACCATGGCCTGTAGGAGACGCATCTGCGCGAACTGATACGTCCGGGCCCCAGGTGGCTTCTGTGGTCCGCGTCCACCGTCGTGCGACCGTATGCGGCTCATGCCACCACGCCACCGAGGGGGAATGACGGGCCGGCACGGACGATAGCGGCGGACCTGGTCGACGCCCGTAGGGTCTGGCTATGCCCAAGAAGAAGGACGGCCGCGGTCGGGGACGTCAGCCGCAGCGACGACACCCCACCTCGCGGTCGGTCAACCGGCCGGTGAGCGCGCAGGAGCAGGAGCTGTTGCTGAGTCTGCGTGCGGCGTTGAGGTCGGGTGAGCCCCTGGACCTGCTCGCGATCATCAGCGGGTTCCTCGAGGTCACCGATCCGCGGAGCCGGGATCCGTTCGCACCCGACGAGCCGCGAACGGGTCTCGCCGAGCTCGTCGAGTCGTTCGCCGGCACGCCGTATGCGGAGACCACGGCAGCGCTGATCGCGATCCAGGCGCTCGTCACAGACGACGTGCTTGCGGCCCGGATCGGGCGCGAGCTGCAGGGGCGTCGGCACCCGATGCCGGGCTGGTTGACCGGCCTGCGCCGGGCCAGGATCGACCCGGACGTGTGGTTCATGACCCACGTTCTCGGGGACGGCGACGACTACCTGCTCGGCGTGACGCTCCCCTCAGGGGAGTCGCTGTCCGCGTTGGTGTACGTCGACCTCAACCTGGGCTCGGTGGTCAAGGACGCGTTCGTGGTCCCCGAGCCGCTGGAGGATCTGGCGATCAAGATGGGGACGCTCATCGAGGATCCGGACCAGTTGTTGACGCGCACCGACCCAGCCACGGCGCGTGCGGTGATCGAGGCCGCCATCAACTCCGGCTCCCGGCTGTACCCGCCCCCGTCGTCGGAGACCTGGCCGATGTGCCGGCCGCTGGTGGAGTGGATGCTGCGGATGCTGCCGGGCGGGGGCGGGGCCCCGGACTGGAAGGAGTGGTCGCAGGAGGAGACGGCCGCAGTGGCGGCCGAGTTCTTCGCCTCCCCCTTCGGCGCTGCTCTGGACGATGACGAGCATCGAAGCCTGCTGGAGAGCGTCCTGTGGTTCAGCACCGGCTACGCGACCGGGGACCCGTGGCGGTGGAGCCCGGTGACGGTGGAGATGCTCCTGGCCGACTGGTTCCCCCGCAAGGTCATCGCCGAACCGGCATACCTGGCGAGGCTGCCCGGCCTGGTGCGCGCCTACATCCGCTACTGCCACGACCGCAACGACATCCGCGCCGGCCTGACCCAGGAGACTCTCGCGGCGGTCGACCGGTACGAGCCGGAGTACCTGCAGCTGATCCGCGGCGACCGGCAGCAGGCGATGGCGGGTCTGGCCGAGGCGATCCTGGACTCCGAGCGGGTCGGTCAGCTCAGCGACGACGAGATCCACCTGCAGTACATCGCTGACGACGTCGGCGGCGTCGAGACGCTGATGGGCCTCGATGCCGAGCCGCTCGCGGACGAGGAGTTCGACTGGAGCGGCATCGACGAGGAGGTCAGGCCCAGCGTGCGGGCGATCCTGGAGGAGTGCGATGGCTGCGCCGACGCGATCCTGGACGTCGAGCACCGGACCGCGATGCGTCGCTTCCTCGCCAAGGCCGCGAGGAACGACCCCGGCCTCTTCCGGCGACGGGCCTCGCCGGTGCGTGGCGCCGCGGCCGTGGCATGGGTGATCGCCACGGCCAACCGCACCATCGGTTCCTACCGGTCGCCGATGACCGGCAAGGACCTGCTCGCCCACTTCGGCATCACCGGGTCGGTCTCGGACCGAGCCCAGTCGCTCATCCGTGCAGCCGGGATCGACCTCCGGCTGACCTATGGGTCGCTCCGAGTGGGTGACCCGGGGCTCCTGGTCTCCCGGCGTCGCCGCGATCTGGTCGATGATCGGGACCGGACCCTCGCCGGCGAGTGAGCGAGATCTGGCTGGCCGACAGGCGGCGAAACGCGGCGCTTCGGTCCGGCGTGCGTCGTCCTCCCCCAACGTCGTCCGGGAGTTCTTCGGCCGCGGTGGGTCTGGGGGCCTCGGGGACCCCGAGCCCCGCTCGACGGCGGGTGCTGGTCGTCAGGACGGGAAGTCCGGTCCGGCCTCCAGCCGCAGCCGGAGCAGGACGTCCAGGGCCACCGAGTCGCCGTCCCGGCCACCCGCTCCGACCTGGAGCGGGGCATCGGTGGGCTCGACGTGGACGCCGGCCAACCGTCCGCGCAGGCTGGGCGCCACGATGAGGACATACCAGCGGCCGTCCGTGCCGACGCCGGCCCGACGGTCCCGCCGCACGTACCAGCCGACGACGTCGGTGCGCAGGCTTCCGCCGCCGCTGTAGGGGCGTGCCCGCAGCCGGGCGGGTTCGATGCCCGCCGACCGCATCGCCTCGGCGAAGCGCGCCACCATCGGGGCCGTCTGTCGCGCCTCGGCCTGCGCGGCCCGTGATGCCGCCGCATGGTGGTACTCGGCGTTCTCCCGCGCCTGGCGGCGACGGACGGCGGCCGGGTCTGTGGGCTCGCTCTCCGGGCTCATCGGCCGATCATCGCAGCGGGTGAAGCCATCTGCCCACCCGGGCCGGCAGATGGCAGGCGAAGCCGCCGATCACGTCGGGCGGGCCGGCGGTGTTCGCGGACGACGTGGCAGAGGTACGCCCCCGGCGACCGTCGTGGGCGCCGCCTGCGGCCTCAGGAGGCGGTTCTCTGGACGAGTCGCCCCGGGGGAGCGAAACGATCGATCGGACCTCCATGATCGCCCTCGTGGAGCTCGACGCGGCATACAGGGTCGCGAAATGGGGTGCCCGGACTTGTCGTCTACGGGTCCGACGGCGAAGGTGAGGACGACGCGGTCGCCGGGCCCGGACCTGAGCGACCCCGCGGCATACGACGTGGTCGGCGGCGTCGAGAAGGCGACGGGGTCAGCCGGCGCGTCGAACGGCTCGGGGATGACAGCGGACACGAGAAACTGCCCGGAGGCGGCCATATAGCTGCCCGGTAGTGGCCACGAAGAGTGCCCACTGGCGGTCATGGGATCTGCCCGACACGAAGTTCGTTGGCCTCGCCGCGTCCCGCGGTTGAGGCCCCTCCTGGAGTGCGGTGGCGGTGCTGATGCGCCGACCGCCCCCAGGAGGGACACCGTGAAGTCTGCCGAGGAGATCATGAACATGTTGGAAGCGTTCGATTTGACCGGGTCGTTGCGTGATGCCGGCGAGCTGGCTGGGGTCTCGCACCACACCGTCGGCCGGTACGTCGCAGCTCGTGAGGCGGGCGCGTTGAGCGACCGGCCGGCGTCACGAGCCCAGCTCATCGATGAGCACCTGCCGAAGCTTGAGGAGTGGATCGAGCGCTCCAAGGGTCGGCTGCGTGCGGACATCGCGCACGACAAGCTGGTCGCGCTGGGGTACACCGGTTCGCAGCGCACGACCCGCCGGGCGGTCGCGGCGGTGAAGCGGGACTACCGCCTGGGTCGGGTGCGGGTGCACCGCCCGTGGGTGAGCGAGCCTGGGATGTGGTTGCAGTACGACTTCGGCGACGGCCCGCTGATCGACGGGGTGAAGACGACGTTGTTCGTGGCTTGGCTGGCCTGGTCGCGGTTTCGGGTGGTGCTGGCGATCCGGGACAAGACCGCCCCTTCGGTGATGGCCGCCCTTGATGTGACGCTGCGCCGGATCGGTGGCGCACCGACGTACCTGCTCACTGACAACGAGAGGACCGTCACCACCGAGCACGTCGCCGGCATCGCCGTCCGCAACCCCCGAATCGTTGAGTTCTCACGCCATTACGGAGTCACGATCCACACCTGTGTCCCAGCGGACCCGGCGTCCAAGGGTGGGTCGGAGTCGAGCGTGAAGATCGCCAAGGCCGATCTGGTCCCCAAGGACACCAACCTCCTACGGGTCTGCTGCACGGACTGGTGACACGTTCGGTCACGCAGCCTGAGTGGCTGGCGTGGTCATGATGGTCTCGAACTCGACGGGCGTCAATCGGCCCAGCGAGTCCTGTCTCCGGCGTCGGTGGTAGGTCTTCTCGATCCAGGTCACGATCGCGATCCTGAGCTCCTCGCGGGTGGTCCAGGTCTTCTTGTTCAAGACGTTCTTCTGCAACAGGCTGAAGAAGGACTCCATGGCGGCGTTGTCCCCGCACGAGCCGACGCGGCCCATCGATCCGACCAGCTGGTGGCGGGTCAGTGCACGCTGGGCCTTCCTGGATCGAAATTGCGATCCTCGATCGCTGTGGACCACGCAGCCGGCCACATCCTGGCCGGCGGCCTCGCGCATCGCGACGGCGTTGTTGATCGCCGCGACCGCGATCCTCGACTTCATCCGGGAGTCGATGGAGTAGCCCACGATCCGGTTGCCGCACACGTCCTTGACCGCGCACAGGTAGAGCTTGCCCTCGTTGGTCCAGTGCTCGGTGATGTCGGTCAGCCAGAGCTCATTGGGTGCCTCGGCGCTGAACTCGTGCCGGGTGCGGCCCTTGTCGTCGACCACGGCGCAGCGGTCGTCATGGACTGGTGGTCCCGGCTTCTTGCCCTTCCCACACTTCTTCTTCCCGAACGAGGACCACCAGCCGGCCTCGGAGCAGATCCGCCACGCGGTCCGGTCCGCCATCGGCTGGCCGGCGTCGCGGGCCTCATCGGCGAGGAACCGGTAGCCGAACTCGGGGTCATCGCGGTGAGCATCGAACAACGCGTTGGCTCGGTAGGCCTCCTCAACCTCGGCGTCGGTCAGCGGTGACGCCAACCAGCGGTAGAACGGAGCGCGGGCGAGGTTGAGGACCCGACACGTCACCGCGACCGGCACCCGAATGGGGGCACCGGCCGCGGCAAGGTCACGGACGAGCGGGTACATCATTTTCCCGGCAGGTTGGCCTGCGACAGATACGCCGCTGCTCGTCGCAGGACCTCGTTCTCCTGCTCCAACAGCCTGATCCGCTTCCTCAGCTCACGCTCGGTCGCCGGCTGGGCCGGGTCGGAGACCCGGACGCCGTCGTCCCGGTCGGCCTTGCCGAGCCAGGTGTTCAGACACGACTCGCTGATCCCGAAGTCGGCTGCGATCTGCTTGAGATGCACGCCAGGTTCACGGTTCCGGGCAACCCGGATGACGTCCTCGCGGAACTCTTTGGGGTAGGGCTTGGGCACAGTGCACATCCTCTCCCGCAGCACCTCTCGGCACCGCAGCTGATGTGTCACCTATTCGTGCAGCAGACCCGAGCGCTGGTGGTGGCTCTTCAAGGAAGCCGAGGCGCAGATCGACCTCCTGGGCTACACCCTCTACTTCTTGCCGCACCAACACCCTGAGTTGGTCGACCTGCTCGTGGACAAGTGCCAGCAGGGCGTCCGCGTTCGGATCGCAGTGGCGGACCCCAACTCCGAGTACGTTGCCCGCAGGGATGAGGAAGAGGGCGAGGCCATCACGCTTGTGGCTCGGATCCAGTCAAGCCTCGCTGCGTTCAGCCCGCTGCTCGGCAACGAGAACGCCGACCTAAGATTCCAGGACGCCCCCCTCTATAACTCCATCTTCCGCTTCGATGACCAGATGCTTGTCACACCGCACCTATACGGGACGCCGGGCCGCGCGGCCCCGGTGCTGCACCTGGTGCGTCTCGGACCGAGCGGGATCTTCTCGCGGTTCTCGGCCCACTTCGAGGCGATATGGTCGGACAGCAGGCCGATCGAGAGCGATCGCGTCGCGAAGGCAGTCCAGGCTGGCACCTGAAGCAGGAGGAGTCTTATGGGGCGCCGCGACTTCTACAACGATCCGGCGGCTCCGAAGGCCAACTCGCTTGTCCCAGCTGCTTCCGCGGTCGTGACCGATGCCGAGGGTCGGATCGTGTTGCAGCGTCGTCGGGACAACGAGATGTGGGCTCTGCCCGGGGGGGCGATGGAGCTCGGCGAATCGCTTGCCGACTGCGCCATCCGCGAGACCAAGGAAGAGACGGGCCTGGACGTCGAAGTCGTCGGCATCGTCGGCATCTACAGCGACCCCAAGCACGTGTTCGCCTATGACGACGGCGAGGTCCGCCAGGAGTTCTCCATCTGCCTGCTCGCGCGAGTGCGTGGCGGCACCGTCCAGGTCAGCGACGAGTCCTACGAGGTCCGATCCTTCCCCCGGGAGGACATCAAGGCTCTGCCGATGGTTCCGTCCATCCGGCTCCGCATCGAGGACTATCTCGCGGCCGAGGGGCCGGCGATCCGGTAGACCCCCCACTGCGGTGAACACGCAGGATCTCTTCGCGTCCCCAGCCGAAGTCTGGAACCCCGGCCACGATGGCCCGAGCGGTGACGTGGCCGGCGCCATAGCGCTCAACTACTTCTGCCACGCGCTCCTCGAGGGAGACGGGATCTCCATCAGGACTAGTCGTGAGGTCGAAGTGCGTCAGCGCCGTGTCGAGAATCGTTGCGCCGTAGGGGAACTCATCTTCGTAGCCAACGAGCCCGCGCAGGATGGCCTCGTGTCGTGCGTTGGAGTGATGCGCCACGAGGCAGGCCAGCCGCTCCTCGCCTTGCCTTCTGAGGAACCTGGCGCCGTCGAGTGGATGGAAACCGGTTGTCGCGAGTTCGGTGGCATACCCGATGTCGTGGAGATAGGCGGCCGCGACCAGAAGTTCTCGGTCGCTGTCGGCAAGGGGTAGGTCCGCTGACCGTGCAGCTACTGCCTTGACGTGCGGCCACCGGCGCCCCAGGGCAGGCATGTAGCGCTGGGCGACCGATCGGGCCCACTCCGCCTTTTCCCACACCATTCGACCCACGGTAGCGGGGCGGGATCGCGGGTCGACCCGCAACGACCCTGGGGACGTTCGTGGGACGCCAGCGACCCCGCAGGACGTCCCGAAGAGTCCGGGCAATGCGGTGACGCCGTCCCTGTGGATAGCGATGCGATGGGTGTGGCCGCATCGGCTACACCGTCATAGATGAGGGAGAACAGCCATGGCAATGCCGCGTCGTATCAAGGTCGCCCAGGACGAGGTCTTCCCCTTCGGGGCGTTCCTTGTCTCCGAGGTCACCCCGGTGTGGGACTTCGAGAAGTCCACCAGGGACCAGAGGATCCAGCAGATCGACAAGGACTCGGGCCTGCTGCTGTGGTCGGTCGAGGTTCTCGATGCCGACCCGGAGGCGCCCAAGCGGGAGAAGACGGTCAGCGTGAAGTTCGCCGCGAAGGTGCAGCCGGTCCCGCCGCACAACGGGAGCGGTATGCCGTTCAACCCGGTCGAGCTCGAGGGCCTGACCGCCCTGCCGTACGTGGTCTCCGAGGAGGGCCGGCGCCCCCGGATGGCTTGGTCCTTCCGCGCCGAGGGGATGAAGGCCCCCGGCAAGGCCGCGCCGGCGTCGAAGTCCACCAGCGATGGGCAGGCGGCGTGACATGCACGGCGTGGACATCGCCGCGTGGGGGGAGACCCTCGGCGTGGGGGCGAAGGAGCTGGGCTGGGCGCTGCAGGCCCGGATCCGTCAGGTCGAGGAGATGCACGGCGAGCTCAACCGGCTCCGCGCCTCGCTCTCCGATGCTCCCGATGAGGAGCTCGTCATCACCCTCACCTCCGCCTGCCGCTCCCTGGCCGTCGCCGGCGACCGGCTCGCGGAGACTCTCTCCGATCTGCGCCGGACGGCGTAGATGCGGACGGGGAGCCCAGTGGAGTGGTCGCGGGCCCTCGGTGTTGGGCCCGACGACCTCCCCGACGAGATCCGCCGGCTGCTGCGCGCAGCCGACGCCATCGACGGCGCCGCCGTCTACCTGCAGTACGTCGTGAACGTCACCCCAGACAAGGAGCTGGCCGACGCCGTGCTGCAGCTGCAGCGGGCCAGCGCGGTGGTCGTCGGGCACCTTCGACGACTGCTTGGCGAGGCCGAGAAGGAGCCGACATGAGAGAGAATCCCCGAGCCGATCAGTGGTTCGGCGCCGACGACCCGCTGGCGATGCTCGTCGAAGGTGCCATGCGTCTGGTGTGGCTCACCCTCCAGGCCGGGTATGCCGCCGCCGTCCACCTGGCGCGCAACCTCTGGCTCGCTGTGGCGTCGGCGGCGATCGGGGCGGTCCTGTGGCGCTCCGGCCCCGGGGTGGCGCTGGTGATGGTCGCCCTTGTCGGGGCCAGCCTGGTCGGCTGGCGGCTCAGGGCACCCGCCTCGTTCCAGCGCCTGGCCGCGCCGAGGCTGGCGGCGATGTGGCGGGGGCCGTGGTACCGGCTGCGCTGGACCTACGTGGCTTCCCGGTGTGGGCTGGTGGCCTGGCCGCGGGGAACCTTCGTCGCCAGGGGCCGGGACCGCAAGGTGCCGCGGCTGCGTCGGACACGCTTCACCGGCTCCGGCATCGACCGGCTGCTGCTCAGGCTCCCGGTCGGGCTCACCCCGGACGACGTCGCCTCCCGAGCAGACGCTGTCGCCCACGCCTTCCGGGCCGAGGGCGCCCGGGTCGTCCTCGACCGGCCCGGCCGGGTCTGGCTCGAGCTGCGCCGGCACGACCCTCTCACACCCGTGATCGCCCCACTACGCGTCGGGGAGGTGAACCTCGCTGGCATACCCATCGGTCTCGGCGACGACGACCGCCCCTGGCGGTTCCGGATCGAGGGAACCCACGCGCTCATCGCCGGCGCCACTGGCGCGGGCAAGGGCTCGGTGCTGTGGTCGCTCCTGAACGGTCTGGCGCCAGCGATCCGCGACCGATGGGTCCAGGTGTGGGCACTCGACCCCAAGGGCGGCATGGAACTCGGCCTCGGCCGCGGCGTCTTCGAACGGTTCGAGGGAGGCGTCCCCGAGGCCATGTGCGACCTGCTCGAGGAGGCCGTCGACCTCAAGACCCGCCGCAGCCTCGCCCTGGCGACCGACGGCGTGCGCAAGCACACCCCCAGCCCGGACAGCCCGCACATCATCGTCGTCATCGACGAGCTCGCCACCCTGACCGCGTTCGCCGAACGAACCGTCGTCCGCCGGATCGAGCAGGCCCTCGGGCTGCTGCTCACCCAGGGCCGAGCGGTCGGCATCACCGTCATCGCCGCCGTCCAGGATCCCGGCAAGGACGTCGTCTCCTGGCGAGACCTGTTCCCCACCAGGATCGCCATGCGCCTGGACAACCCCGTCCAGGTCGACATGGTCCTCGGTGATGGAGCCCGAGAGCGGGGCGCCCTGGCCGACCACATCTCCGAGCTGACCCCCGGCGTGGCCTACGTGCGCACCGAGGGAACCCGCGACATCCGCCGGGTCCGCTCGGCCTACCTCACCGACGACGACATCGTGGGCCTCTCCCGCGACCTCGCGGCGGCGCATCCGCAGCCCGCGACCGGGCCAGACCAAGGAGGGGTGGCATGACCCGCCTACTCGTGGACCCCGCCGGCGTGTGGCAGCGCGACTACGGTGTCCCCCTCGCCCACGTCCGGGTGGCGAAGCCCAGCACCCTGCACCGCTTGTCCGCGCCGGACTGGAAGCTGCGGGGCCGCTGTGCCACGGACGCCACCGGCGGCTGGTTCGACGACCCCCGCTCTCTGGGTGCCCGGCGCGCACGGAACATCTGCCGGCGCTGCCCCCTGCGGGCGATCTGCCTCGGCGCCGCGCTGCTGTACGGCGAGGAGTACGGCATCTGGGGCGGTTTCGACCCCGACCAGCGCCACGAGCTCGACGCCGAACTTCAAGCCGGCATGGCCCTGGAGTCAGTCATCACCTCCGCCCTGCGCCCCGGTAGGGAGAAGCTCGATGAGGCCGTCTGAGCCCCCCGTCGCCGGAGTGCGCGAGCTCGCCATCAAGGAGCGGGTGTGCGTGCGCCCCCTGATCCGCCGGGTCACCGACACCGAGACCGGCGAGACCGCCCTCGTCGCCCTGCCCTGCCAGTCCACCCGGGAGTCCCGGTGTCCATCCTGTGCCGGCAAAGCCCGCGCACTGCGGATGACCCAGTGCCTCGAAGGGTGGCACCTCGAACAGGAGCCCGAGCCCGAAGACCCCTCCGACGCCGAGGACCAGCCGGATGAAGGACCGGCCGTCGAAGACGAGGAACTCGACCGGGCCACCCGGTCCACCCGGCGCCGCTCCGACGCGCCCGACCTGCCCAAGCGCCCACAAGAAGCCCGCACCATCGGCCAGGTCTTCGAAGGCCCGAACGGCAAGACCTACCGGCCCTCGATGTTCGTCACCCTTACCCTGCCCGGCTACGGCCCCATCGTCTCGGGTGCGGGCGTGCCGAAAGACCCCGCCCGGTACGACTACCGCCGCGCCGCCCTCGACGCGCTGCACTTCTCCAAGCTGCTGGACCGCTGGTTTCAGAACCTGCGCCGCTGCGCCGGATACAAGGTCCAGTACTTCGGCGCCGTCGAGGGACAGCGCCGCCTCGCCCCGCACTTCCACGTCGCCCTCCGCGGAGCCATCCCCAGAGCCACGATCAAGCAGGTCACCCGCGCCACCTACCTCCAGCTGTGGTGGCCGCCGATCGACGAACCGGTCTACCCCGACGTCGACCCGGTCTGGGACGGCCGCGACTACCTCGATCCCACCACCGAGCAGCCGTTGCGCGCTTGGGACGAAGCCCTCACCCAGCTGGAGGAGGAGGACGCCGAGGCGATGCACGTCATGCGGTTCGGTCCCCAGCTCGACGTCAAGGGTCTGCTCGGTGGCAGCCCGGAGGCGGACCGATCCGTGCGTTACCTGACCAAGTACCTCACGAAGGCCGTTGGCGAGACCTACACCGAGGGTGACCAGTTCGACGCGGCGTACGAGGCGCACATCGACCGACTCCACGCCGAGCTGCGCTACCTGCCCTGCTCGCCGGAGTGCGCCAACTGGCTGCGGTTCGGCATCCAGCCCCGCACCCCGGGCCCCGGACTGGCTCCCGGCCGCTGCCCGAGCAAAGCGCACGATCGGGAACACCTTGGCGTGGGTGGCCGTCGTGTCCTGGTCTCCCGTGGCTGGTCCGGCAAGACGCTAAGCGACCACCGCGCCGACCGATCCGCCGTCGTGCGGGAGGCTCTCGAGGCCGCCGGCATCGAAGTCGAGTCCGCCCAACGAATGGCCGCCCAAGTCACCTCCGCCGACGGCAGGCGGCGATACGACTGGTCCGTCACCATCTGTCGCCAAGCCACCACTGCCGCCGCACTCATGGCGACGATCCTCGAGCGGCGTCGGTGGCGGGAGCAGTACGAGCTCGCCAAGACAGCCATCGCCGGCTCAGGGCCCCCTGTGGAAACCAGTTCGGCAACCGACGTGGTGCATCAACGAGGGAGGCTCCCATGACGCAAAGGTCTTTGGCCGAGGACCGGCTCTGGGGGGTGGAGGACGCCAGCTACTACCTCGGGGTGCCGGTCCAGACGCTCTATTCGTGGCGCGGGCAGGGGCTGGGCCCTCCCGGACGTCGGGTGGGTCGCCGACTGAGGTATCGGCCGGAGGACGTCAAGGCCTGGGTCGCCGGGCTGTCGACGGAGGTTGTCTCGTGAGGCGATTGGGGCTGGGGGAGTACGGCGAGATCACCTACTTCACGGAGGGTAGGAGCGTCGTGGCCATGCTCTACTACCGGGACTACTCGGGGCGACGCCGTCGAATTCGGCGCAATGCACCAACGCGCGCCGCCGCACGACGTGCCGTCATGAAGGCGGTCGAGCTAGCGCTAGCCGTAGGAGACGAGCCGGGCTACAGCGTCTCCTCCTCGCTGGGTGAGGCGGCGGCTGAATGGCTCGGGGTTGTCGAGGAACGCGTATCTGCCGGTACGCGGAGCGCCTCCACACTCGACCTTTACCGGCACGCCGTCGACAAGCACGTCGATCCCGGACTCGGGGGACTACGCCTCGGGGAGCTCACAGTCCCTCGTGTGGACCGATTCCTCCGGAACGTTCTGCACACGAAGGGGTACGCAACAGCCAAGCTGTGTCGAACCGTCCTCTCAGGCATCTGCGGATGGCTCGTCCGTCAGGGAGGACTTCCATTCAACCCGGTGCGGGACACCACGCCTCTCGAACTCGACCGAGACCGGACGGCCAAGGCGATGACGCAGGCACAGATCCGAGAATGGCTCGACATTCTCGATGCCGACGAGTTCGCGCGCCGCCACGACCTGCCCGACCTGGCACGCTTCATCCTCGGGACAGGACTTCGGCTCGGGGAAGCCCTCGGAGTTCGGTGGAGCGACATCGACCCCGACCGGGGGTCATTGCGTGTCGAGCGCACCGTCATCCGAGTCCGAGGCAAGGGTCTTGTCGCGTCGCGACCGAAGTCCCGCTCGTCACGTCGCGTCTTGGTGCTCCCTGGCTGGTGCCTGACGATGCTCGAGGCGCGGCGCATCCGGATCGGCGCGACGGACGGACCGGTCTTCCCCGATGCCTCGGGCGGCTATCTCGATCGGAACAACGTCGGAGCAGCGTTCCGCCGAGCGCGTGCTGGCACCGACTACGAGTGGGTCACACCTCACACCTTCCGCAAGACGGTCGCTACCGTCCTTGACAGCAGCGGCGCCAGCGCTCGGATGATTGCGGACCAGCTGGGCCACGCGAGGATCTCCATGACCCAGGACGTGTACATGGGCCGTCAGGCGGCCTCTCCCGAGCTTGCAGCGGCGCTGGAGCGCCTTGACGAGGACCAGCGTCCACGACCGCGCGATGCTGAGGGGAGGTGAGCGCATGTGTCCTGCCACATGTCCTGCCACCTCGTTTTGGGTCGAGCCGAAGGACTGCTTCAGGCCGCTGAACTGCGGAAACAGTGGGCCCCGTGGGGCTCGAACCCACAACCTACGGATTAAAAGTCCGCAGCTCTGCCAATTGAGCTAGAGGCCCGGGGGTTCGACCCTTTAATCGACCAAACCCTCCACGGTACCCTCCACCAAAGTCGACATCACTTTGACTGGCTCGGGCGGCTCCACCGGCCAGGGCCGCCGCGGGTCTCAGGGCCAACGGGCGGCGCGATTCAGGCGGAGACGCTTCCTGCAGGGATCCCGCAGCCGTCACCCTATGCTGCACTGCCCGCGGGAGCGAGCCTGCGGTGCCCGACAGATGGTGTCCCGCCCACGGGCAAGGACGCCGATCCGCCGCGCGGACCTCGGCCACACGCCTCGCCGGATGTCGTGACTGCCTAGAGTGGGCGGGTCAACGAGAGTGAGGCGCCAGTCGATGGGGGTGTCGACGACGGTCGAAAATGAGGCCGATGCGACGCTCGAAAACGAGGCCACCGGTTCGTGTTGTCTAGTTTGCCGTGTCTTGGGTCTTGATGCTGGGCAGGGTGTCGATCCCGCGGTTGCGTAGCCGGTAGCTGGCGCCTTTGAGGGTGAGGACGTCGGCGTGGTGGACGACGCGGTCGATCATCGCGGCGGCGACGGCTTGGTCGCCGAACACGCCGCCCCAGCCGCTGAACGGCAGGTTGGACGTCAGGATGAGGGAGGCGTGTTCGTAGCGGCTGGACACGAGTTGGAAGAAGAGGTTCGCGGCGTCTTGTTCGAAGGGCAGGTAGCCGACCTCGTCGATGATGATCAGCCCGTAGCGCCGCAGCCTGGTGAGTTCGTGCGGGAGTCGTCCGGTGCGGTGGGCGTCGGTGAGGCGGGTGACCCAGTCGGTCGCGGTCGCGAACAGGACCCGGTGGCCGTGGTTGGCGGCGGCGATGCCCAGCCCGGTGGCCAGGTGGGTCTTCCCGGTTCCGGGCGGGCCGAGCAGGACGACGTTGCGTGCTTCGGTGAGGAACCCGCCGGATGCCAGCGATGCGACCTGCTGTCGGACGGCGGGCTGGGCGCCCCAGTCGAACTCCTCGATCGTCTTCCTGGCGGCGAACCCGGCGGCCCGGATCCGCAGCTGGGCGCCGGAGGCGTTCCGGGCGGCGACCTCACGGTCCAGGACCGCGGCGAGGTACTCCTCGTGGGTCCAGCCGGCATCGCGGGCGTGGTCGGCCAGCCTTGCTGCTGACTCGGTGATCCGGGGCGCCTTCAACGCCGACGCCAGGTAGGTCAGCTGCTTGAGTGCCTCGGTGGCGTCGGTCTTCGCCTTGCCTGCCATCAGGCCACCTCCTCGCCATCGGCTGGACCATGGGTTGGGCCGGCGTCGAGGAGTCCGAAGGCGCGGTCGTAGTCGGCCAAGTCTCGAACCAGCCCGTCGTCGGGGTCGGCTGCTGGTCGCGGTCGCTGGAACTGCTCGCGCAGGACCTTCGCGGCTGCGAGATGGGCGGGGTCGGTGATCGTCATCCCGCGTGCCCAGACCCGGTCATGGGCAGCGACCAGGCGCCCGTCGTGGCGGACCTCGACCCGCGACAGGTCGGCGGTGACATCGACGAACCGGCCGATCACCGCGGGGTCGACCGAGTAGTCGTTGCTGTCGAGGCGAACGTAGTAGTCGCGGCCCAGCCGGACCCGGTTGGCCCACCCCACCGCCGGGGCGACGGGCGGCAGCGGCAGCATCGCGGCCCGGTCGGCGTCGAGCAGGTCGACCGGGCGGGCCCGAAGCGTGCGCACCACCCTGGAGTTGGCCTTGGTCAGCCAGTCGGTGAACTGGTCGTCGAAGTCCGCCGGGGACTCGAACTCGCGACCGGGCATGAACGAGGTCTCGAAGAACCCGTTCCGGCGTTCCACCAGCCCCTTGGACTCCGGGTCGTTCGGCTTCAGGCGCTGCAGCGTCGTCGCGAGGGTGCCGGTGAACGCGCCCACGCCCTCGGCGTGCCGCTTCCCGCGACCGATACCGGTCTCGTTGTCCCAGATCAGCCGCCGCGGAACCCGGCCCAGGACCTGCAGCAGCACCCACATCCCCAACAGCAGATCCGCGGTGTGGCGGGTCGGGATCATCCGCCCGAGCATGAACCTCGAGTGTGCCGCGGTGATCACCATCACCGGCAACAGCGTCCTCGTGCCGTCCTCGAGACCGATCTTCTTCGGCGGGAACCACAAGTCGCACTGCGCCGCATCCCCGGGCAGCCAGATCAACCGGTCCGACGGGTCGACCGGGTAGTGGTCAGGCCGCAGCCGGCGGACGTTCTCACGGAACCAGGTGATCGACCCGGTCCACCCAACCCGCTCGGCGATCACCGTCGCCGGCATGTCCGGCGTCTTGACCAGCAGCTGACGCACCGCCGGCTCGAACGCCGTGAACGATGTCGCCACCGGCGGCCGTTCGTACCTCGGCGGCCGGTCAGACGCCAGCGCCCGCTCAACAGTCGACCGGCCGATGCCCAGGTCCCGCGCAACCTGACGCTGCGGAACACCATCGGCCACCAGCCGCCGGATCAGAGCCCAATCCTCCACAGAGATCACCCATCCAATCTGTCTGGGTGGCCTCGTTTTCGACCGTCGCTATGGCCTCGTTTTCAAGCGTCGTCGACAGTAGGCGTCGGCCCCGAACGCGGTCGCTTGCGGACGCGCGAGCGCGGACAGCAGCAAGCCGTGGTCGCGCACGGGGACCTCGGGGCGGAGCGTTCGCTCGGCGACATGCAAGAACTCAGGCAGGGTCAGGTAGATCACTGACCGAGCCGCTCCATGGCCTCGGCGTAGCGGGGCAGCTCCTCGTCGAGGACCTGGTCGAGCGGCTCGGCCCGACTGTGGCTCTCCACCCACTCCCGCACCGCCTGCCGGGCCACATCCTGCATCGAAGGAGACTCGAGCTGGGCGCGGCGGCGGAGTGCATCGGTCTCTTCGTCGGTCAGTCGCGGGTCATGGCGATGACCTGCCGGTATCACTCATGATACCGGCTCCAGACCGGCCGGTGGCTGAATGCCGCCGACAACGACCGACCCAGCCGACGCCGCTCTCATCCCACATCTGCCGACTGCGCAGTGCTACGCCGCGGTCGGCTGGCACGACGGTGGTGCAGTCGAGGGGCGGCTGGCCCGACGACGCAAGGCAAACACCAGCTAGGCAAGACAACGGAAGTCTTGCGAAGGTGGCGTTTCCACCATCGGGCGGGAAAGCTGTGACGGCGGAGGCGCCGGCAGTGGGCGGTGTGCAGCATGTGCACCTCCTCCCAGGTTCCCAGTTCTGCAGCCAAGCGCAGCCGGCGCCGCGGTGCTAGCGGCTCGGCACCGATGGAAGCTCCCCAGCCAGGCGGGCGGTTGCTGAGGACGCCCCCGATCGACTCGCGTCTCATCGAGGGCGCGGCGCGTCGCTCCGCGGTGGTCCCCGGCCCCCCTGACGCGGCCGCTGCGCTCAAGCGCCCCTGCTCCGCTGGCGGCCCCCCGCGGCGAGGACCGCGCGGACATCGGTGCCCCCGTGGTGACCCCACTCGCGGGGCAACTGTCCCCGACTGCCCTCAGCGAGCGAGCTCGCCCCCTGGTCGACGCTGGGCCGCGGGGCATCGACGTCTACGCTACGGATCGTGCCTGCGGTCGAGACGCTCCTGGTGTCGGGGCTGATCATCTGCCTCGCCGCGTTCGTGCAGTCCGCGACGGGCTTCGGGTTCGCGCTCGTCGCGGTGCCGTTGCTCGCGACGGTGATCGAGCCGCAGCGAGTGGTGGTTTCGGTGACCGCCGTCAGCCTCATCCTCTCGACCTGGGTGGGATGGCGCCACCGCGCGGCGCTCGACCGGGAAGCAGTGATCGGTTACACGTGGACCGGCCTGCTCGGCATGCCGGTCGGACTGCTCGTGCTGCTCGTCATCCCGTCCTCACAGCTGAAGATCCTCGTGGGGGTCGTCGTACTGCTTGCGGTGGCGGCGATAGTGCTCCGGTTCCGCATCGCCGGCCGAGGCTGGCAGATGGCCGCGGGGATACTCGGCGGGGCGCTGCTCACCTCGACCGGCATGAACGGACCGCCGATCGTCATCGGTATGGACGCCCGCGCTCTCCCGCCGGCACGCTTCCGGGCCACGCTCCAGGCGATCTTTGGCCTGCAGGGCGTGGTCGCGGTCGCGCTGTTCGCGCTCTCCGGTCTGGTGGATCGGGAGGTTGGGATGCTGGTGATCACGGAAGCCGTTGCCCTGCCGATCGGCTGGCGCCTCGGTGCTCTGGTGTTCCACCGGCTCAGCCCGAGGCAGTTCCGCATCGGCGTGTTGTCGATGCTCGTCCTGTCCGCGTCGACGGCTCTGGTCACCGCGCGCTAGGCCATGACGTAGCGGGCCATGCCGTCGGGACGCGCCTGACTGGGCGCCGGGGCCGTGGGGGCGAGTTGCGTCGCCGGTGTCGTTCCGACCTACCGCACGGGTGTGGTGCAATCCAAACGTGACCGTTGCCAAGGGGGCGCACGCCTCCGATGATCGACCGATGATCGGCCGACTCCACCATGTCGTCGTGGACTGCCCGGACCCGGGCGTGCTTGCGGAGTTCTACTCCCAACTGCTCGGCTGGCCGGTGACCTTTCGCTCCGCCGACTGGGTCGTGGTCGCCCAGAGTGACACCACCTCGGGCCTTGCCTTCCAGCTGGCGCCCGACAACCTCCCGCCGACCTGGCCCGACCCGGCCCGCCCTCAACAGATCCATCTCGACGTCATGGTGGAGGACCCCGAGGAGGCGGCCATCCACGTCCTGGCCCTGGGGGCCCGCGCGATTCCGGAGGGCGACCATGTGTTCGCCGACCCCGCCGGCCACCCCTTCTGTCTGATCCGACGGCCCCCCTGGGCGCCCCCCGTTCCAGCCCCACCCGGCTAGCCGCGCGGCCACATCGCCAGCAGGCCCCTCTTCAAACCCGTCCTCCGCCGACGGTGGCGACCAGCAGCATCGTCCTGGTCCGACACTACGCTGCCGAGAGTGAGGTTCTCGGGTCGCGGCTGGCGCCGGCTGGGCCGTGCCGCCGCCGTGGCGCTCGCCGTCGTGGTGGCCGTGGTCACGGTGGCGGCGGCGGACGTGGCGTGGGGGCTGCACCGCATCCAGCGGGTCCCGGTGACCCTGCCGGGGTCGGCGGCCGGCGGCGAGACGTTCTTGCTGGTGGGCTCGGACTCCCGGACGGCCTTCGACACGGCCCACGCGGGCCGCCGCTACCGGGACCCGGCCCAGCAGAACGGAGAGCGCGCGGACGTGATCCTGCTGCTGCGGGTGGGGCAGGGGCGCGCCCGACTGGTGGGCGTGCCGCGCGACCTGTTCGTCGGTGCCGAGCGGGGGACGCCGCGCCGGTTGACGACGGCGCTGATGGGTGGTCCGGCGGAGCTGACCGACAGCCTGTGCCGGGACCTCGGCGTCGGGGTGGACCACATCGTCATCGTCGACTTCACCGCCGTCATCGACCTCGTCGACGCCGTCGGGGGAGTCAGCGTGACCACACCTGCGCCGGTGCGCGACCGCCGAGCCGATCTGTGGATCGGCTCGGCCGGTACCCACCGGCTCGATGGGAGCACCGCGCTGGCGTGGGTTCGCTCTCGCCACCCCCAGGTCGAGGTCGACGGCGCTTGGCGCGCCGCACCGTGGGCCGCCTCGTCCCGCCAGGACCACCTGCACGAGGTGTTGGCCCAGGTCGCTGCGGCCGCCACCGCCAACCCGCTGACCGCCAACCGCGTCCTGTATGCCGTGGGAGCCCACACCCGGGCCGACCCCGCGATGACCCCCCTGGACTGGTGGCGCCTGGGGCGGGCGCTGCCCGATGCCGCCACCCGGATCGTCCAGATCCCGGCGCGCATCGTCGACGGCCCCGTCCCGGTCGCGTTCGTCACCGCCGACACCACCGCCGGCCTGGCCGGCTTCACCAGTCCCACCTGCCGCCGGTAGCAGCAGCGGGCCCGGGCCGTCGGGCGCGCAGGCGAGGCGGGATGCGCCTCCTTGTCCAGCGGGCCGCGGCCCGGGGTGACGGTGCTCACATCCGGTGTGGAGGACCGCGGCAGCCCGTCGACGGCCCCTACGCTTCGCCCGGGGCTGCTGGGCCCCACGACCTCTTCGTGCCAAGGAACGCCCATGTCCCTGCTCCATCGTGCTGCCACCATCGCCGGTGCCGCCACCCTCGGCCTCGCCCTGGCGGTCGCGACGAGCGCCCCGGCTCTCGCGGCCGGCGCTGCCTCGATCGACTCGCCCGGGGTGCTGCTCGCCAACACCGACAACCCGATCAGCGGGACCTGCCCCGAGGCCGCGCTGACCGCGGTCGTCACCATCACCCAGGGCCCGTCCACCATCGGTCAGGACTCCTTCCCGGTCACCGGCACGACGTGGTCCGGAGACGTCACCGTCACCGGCACCGACGGCACCGCCGCGATCTCTCTGGCCTGCCTGGCCTACGGCAGCGACGCCCCGGTCGGCACGGCCGTCGACTCCGCCCTCGTCTTCGACATCCCCCCGTTCGGCGAGGCATCGGTCGCGGTCACCCCCGCACGGGTCGTCCTCGGCCACACCGCCACCGTCTCGGGCGCCTGCCCCGAGGGCAGCACTGCGGTCAGCGTCTACCTCGCCATCGGGACCAACGACCCCTTCGCCGGAGCCGAGAGCGTCAAGCTCCACGCCGACGGCACCTTCTCGGTCAAGCTGAAGATCACCCGCAAACCGCCGGCCGGCGCCGACCCGCCCCAGCCGAAGCCCGGTCCCGCGTTCGCCGTCGCGGTCTGCGAGAACACCACCGGCGCCCCCACTGGCCTCGGTCAGGCCGACTTCACCATCACCGCCGGCCCGACCGGCGCCGCGACGGCCGACCCCGTCGGGCCGCAGCTCGCCGCCACCGGCCCGAGCGGAAACACCCTGGTACTCACCGGGTTCGCAGCCGCGTTCATCCTTGTCGGGGCCGGTCTCGTCCTGGTCGCCCGCACCACCCGACGGGCCCACGGTCCTGCCCGGGCAGGTGCCGCACCCGAGACCGCAACGGCCTGACCGCGGTCAGGACATAACTGGCCGCCGCAAGGTCCGCCGGGGAGGGCGCGCTGCGTTCCTCGCGGCTCCCGTGCGGCAGCGGATGTCGAGACGGGCGCGGCTCAGGCGGCGGGGGCGTGCCGAGGAGGGCGTCGATCTGCCCGAGTGCCTGCTGCCGGCCCTCCTCCATCCCCATGGCCGTCAGCTGCTCCATGGCCTCCCGGCTGGGGAAGCGGGACTCCACGACGAACCGGGTCCCCGCCTCGGTCGCGGTGAGGGTGATCCGGGCCCTGGTCGTCGGCAGGTCGGCGTTCGCGACGAACGCGGAGTCCGCGAAGGAGTCCTCGAACTCGACCACCGTCGGCGGGTCGACCGCGACGATCCGCCAGATGCCGTGATAGCGCTCGCCCTCCGGGCTCGTCAGGTAGTACGTCACCCGGCCGCCGGGGGTGAGGTCGTGCTCGACGAACGTCGCAGGGTGGGTCGGCCCCCACCAGCGCTCGAGCCGGCGCGGGTCGGCGAGGACCTGCCAGACCCGCTCGACTGGTGCGGGATAGTCGGCCGTCACCGTGAGGGTGAGGGCCTCGGGGTCCTTGGTGACGTCGGTGATGCTCATCGGTGCTCTCCTTCGGTGGTGGGGGATCTGTCGGCAGACTCGGCGAGCAGGTCCTCGATCCGGTCGAGCCGGCCGCGCCAGATGTCCTCGAGCTCGTCGAGGACGAGCCGGGCCCCCTGGAGGCCGTCGACCCGCCCTCGGACCCGCGCCTCGCGCCCGACCCGGATCTTGACGACGAGCCCGGCGCGCTCGAGGACGACGACGTGCTTCTGCACGGCTGCGAAGCTCATCGGGAACTGCCGCGCCAGGTCCGTCACGGAGCGCTCGTCGGTGAGGACGAGCGCGACGATCCGGCGCCGGGTGCCGTCCGCGAGGGCGTGGAACACCCGGTCGGCGGCGGCGTCCAGCGGCTGATCTACAACCATAAGGTTGTAGATCAGCCACCCCGCCGGGAGTACACCAGCCCCTCCGCCGGGGGAGGACGCCCCGGCGGCATGCCGTGCCTAGGCTGAGCACCATGCCCGACCCCGCGCTCGCCGACCCGCGCCCGCCCGGGGCCCACGGCTGGCACGGTCCCCATGGACCGTCCGGGTGGCCCGGGGCCGCCCCCGCCGGCGGCTGGGGCCCGCCGCCGTGGCTGCGGGCCGCTGGCCCCGGATCCCGGCCGCCGTCGCCCTCGCCCTCCTCAGGTGTTCGGGACGGCGGGTGCCGCCCACAGCCAGCCCGAGCGCCGGGCGCCGGATGCCCTCGCCCTCGCGCTGCTCGTCGCGGGCCCGGCGGGCCTGCTCCTGCTCTCCGGTACCCGCCGGGCGCTCCTCGTGGCGGCCGCCGTGGGCACGGTGACCGCGGCCTACCTCGCCGCGGGCTACCCCTACGGCCGACGGGGCCGAGGCCGTCGAGGTCGTCCGCGCGGTGCACCCCGACCTCGTCCTCATGGACATCCGGATGCCGGGCGTCGACGTCCTCGAGGCGACCAGGCGCATCGTCGAGGACCCGGACCTCGGCGGCACCCGGGTCGTCGTCCGCACGACGTTCGACCTCGACGAGTATGTCTTCGAGGCGGTGCGGACCGGCGCGAGCGGGTTCCTCGTCAAGGACACCGAGCCACCGGAGCTGTTGCGCGGTGTGCGGGCCGTCGCCGCTGGGGACGCGCTGCTGCCCCCAGGCGTGACCCGGCGGCTCATCGGCGAGTTCGCCACCCGCAGCCGGGCGACGGCCGCGCCTGCCGCCGGCCGGCTCGCGGACCTGACCGAGCGCGAGCGAGAGGTGCTCGCACTCGTCGGCGAGGGACTGTCCAACGACGAGATCGGCGCCCGGCTCGTCATGTCGCCCGCCACCGCGATGACCCACGTCTCGCGGGCGATGGTCAAGCTCCACGTGCGCGACCGGGCCCAGCTCGTCGTCCTCGCCTACGAGTCCGGCCTCGTCCGGCCCGGATGGTCGGCCGACTGAGGCCGCGGCATCCCCCGCGAGGCGCAGCCGAGATCACTCCCGCCGGCGGATTCGCGCGCAGCCGCCGGCGCGAAGCCTGGGTGCGGTCAGCACGCGGCGGCAGGGCCGCGACACCCCGTCGGCCGAAGGCCGCGGACGACCGGCGGCCGCCAGGCCGCTCCGAGGAGCAACCACCACGCATGGTTCCCCTTCGTCCCGTTCGTCGGCTTCTTCTTCTTCTTCCTCGTCGTCGTCTCGCCGCATTCGGGAGGCGCCGGATGTGGCATGCCCGCTACGACGGGGCGGCTCACTCGGCCGAGGCCGACCTGGCCCGACGCCTCGCCGCGGGCGAGACCGACGAGCAGGAGTACGAGCGTCGCGTCGCCACGCTGCGCCGGCTGCGGGCCTGAGCGACCCGGCATACCGGCCGAGGTGGGTGCGGGAGGCGCCGACGTGGTAGGCCAGTGCCATGACGACGTATGCCGCCTCCGGCGCCTCCTGGGTCAGCGACGATCACGCACAGTGGCTCCGTGGTGAGGTGGCCCGGCTCGTCGACTTCGCTCGCGGCGCTGCCGTCGATGGTGGGGGCTTCGGCTGGCTCGACGCCCACGGCGGCGTCGACGCCCGGCAGGGCGTGCAGACCTGGATCCATGCCCGGATGACCCATGTCATGGCCCTGGGCGAGATGCTCGGTCTCGACGGGTGCGGGCCGCTCGTCGACCACGGCGTCGAGGGCCTCGCGTCCCTGCTGCGCGACCCCGAGCACGACGGGTGGTTCGGCGGTGAGCCCTCGCGGGGGAGCCTCGCCAAGGAGGCCTACGCCCACGCCTTCGTCGTCCTGGCGCTGTCCTCGGCGGCCGCGGCCGGCCACGGGCAGGCCCGGTCGCTGCTGGACGAGGCGCTCGTCGTCTACGAGGAGCGCTTCTGGGACGAGGAGGCCGGCGCCGTCGTCGACGTCTGGGACCGGGCCTGGAGCGACCTCGAGGACTACCGGGGCGCCAACGCGAACATGCACGGGGTCGAGGCGATGCTGGCGGCCGCCGACGTCACCGGCGAGACCGTCTGGCGTGAGCGAGCCCTGCGGGCCACCGAGAAGCTCATCCACGGGTACGCCCGCGACAGCGGGTGGCTCCTGCCCGAGCACTACGACCCGCACTGGGTCGCCCTGCGCGACTACAACGAGGACAACAAGGCCGACCAGTTCCGGCCCTACGGCGCGACGATCGGCCACCTGCTCGAGTGGAGCCGACTGTGCCGCCACGTCGCTGCGGCGCTCGGGGATGCCGCCCCCGGGTGGCTGGCCGAGGACGCCGACCAGCTCTTCGAGACCGCCGTCCGGGCCGGATGGTCGGTCGACGGTGACGAGGGGTTCGTCTACACCGTCGACTGGGACGGCGCGCCGGTCGTGCGGGACCGCCTGCACTGGGTGCTCTGCGAGGCGATCTCGGCGGCAGCCGCCGCCCGGACGATGACGGGCGAGGCGGCATACGAGGAGTGGTACGAGACGTGGTGGGCGCACGCCCGGGCGCGCTATGTCGACCTCGACGGCGGGTCGTGGTGGCACGAGACCACCCCGTCCGGCGAGCCGTCGAGCGCCGTGTGGGACGGCAAGCCCGACGTCTACCACGCCGTCACCGCCTGCCTCGTGCCGCTGCTGCCACTCGCCCCGACGATGGCGAGCGCTCTCGCGGCGGAGGCGGCCGGAGCCTGAGTGCCGTGTCCGCCTGAACGGTCGTCAGGGCGGCCGTTCACGCGGACGACGTGCCTGCGGGTTGCTAGCCGGCGTTGACCCGGTCCCGCCATGCGATCCAGCGCCTGGCACCCGTCAGGTCGTAGTCGGGACCGCTCTCGCCGATGGTGAACATCGTCGCGCCGGCGGCCAGCAGCGCGTCCCCGACCTCGTCGGGGTTGCCGCGGGCGCCGACGGAGACCTCGATCTCGGCCGGGTCGCGCCCGACATCGGCGCAGTGGCCCCGCAGGACCTCGAGCTTGTGTCGGAGGGTGTCCGGGCCGCTGAAGCTGTGCCAGATGTGGGCGTGCTCGGCGACGATCCGCAGCGTCTTCTTCTCGCCTCCGCCACCGATCATGATGGGGATCTCGCGGGTCGGGGCGGGGTTGAGTCGGCCCAGTCGACGCCTGATCCGGGGCATCGCCTCGGCGAGGTCGCTCAGTCGGCTCCCGGCGGTGCCGAAGTCGTAGCCGTACTCGCGGTAGTCCTTCTCGAACCAGCCGGACCCGATGCCGAGGACGAGCCGCCCGTCGCTGATGTGATCGACGGTGCGGGCCATGTCGGCCAGGAGGTCGGGATTGCGGTAGGAGTTGCAGGTCACGAGGGCGCCGATCTCGACGCGCTCGGTCTGCTCGGCCCACGCGCCGAGGGTCGTCCAGGCTTCGAAGTGCTTGCCCTCGGGCTCGCCGTCCAGCGGGTAGAAGTGGTCCCACGTCGTCACGACGTCGGCTCCGGCCTCCTCGGCCTCGGTCAGGGCGGCGCGCAGTGCGGCATACTCCGCGTGCTGCGGCTGCAGCTGGACGCCGATGCGGACGGGGCGGCTCGTAGATGTGGCGCTCATACCCTCCGCCAACCCGGTATGCCGCACCGCCATTCCCGAGGCCGCGGCCGCGCCGAGGCCGCGGCCGAGTGGCCGCATGCCGGGCGGTCTCGACGGCCAGGTTCCTGCAGCACGGGGGTGTTGCAACACCCCCGTCCGGCAGGAAGCTCTGCTAGCAGAGTTTCGTGCCGCACGGGGGAGGCGGGGCGGGGCGGGGAAGGGTGGGGGAGAGGGTCAGGGGGTGTGGAGGGCGACGTCGTCGGGGAGGCCATCGACGGTGACCGACCCGTCCCGGTCGACCGACACGGTGAGGGTGGCCTCCCCGAACCGTAGCCCGCGGACCCGCACCGCCCCGAACGGGCCGGGGACGGCCGGGGCCACCCGCAGCGAGCGCCCCGGCACGTCCGCCTCGATGCCGAGGGCGATCGTCAGCAGGGCCACGGCGGCGGCCGAGGACCACGCCTGCGGTCGACACGACGGGGGGTACGGCGCGGGCTGGTCGAGGACGCCGACATCGGCGTGCAGCTCGGGGTAGCGGTACCCGAAGGCCTCGCCGGCGTCGAGGAGCGCGCTCGCGACCCGACCCGCCTCCGTCGCGAACCCCTCGCGGAGCATCCCCAGCGCGCAGATCGCGCTGTCGTGAACCCAGATCGATCCGGTGTGGTAGCCGATCGGGTTGTAGCCGACGTTGTCCTTGGCCAGGGTCGCGATGCCGTGGCGCCCCAGCATCCGGGGCTCGACGAGGACCCGCACGAGGGCGGCGGCCTCGTCCGGGGTCAGCGCGCCGGTGCCGAGGCAGTGTCCGAGGTTCGACGTGATGCCGTCGACCGCGCGGCCATCGGCATCGAGGGCGACCGCGAGCCACCGACCGGCGTCGTCCTCGACCCAGAAGTCGGCCCGGATCCGCTCGGCGACCCGGACTGCGTATGCCGCAATCTCGGCCGCCAGCGCCTCGTCCTCCTCGGTGCCGAGGGCCCGAAGGAGAACGGCGCCCACCCGGGCCGCCTCCACGGCATACGCCTGGGCCTCGAGCAACGCGATGGGGGCCTCGGCGATCCGCCCGTCGCGGAAGCGCATCGAGTCGAGGGAGTCCTTCCAGCCCTGGTTCGCCAGACCGGTTCCGGTCTCGTCGCGGTAGCGCAGCAGCCCGTCCTCCGCTGCCGCCGAGGTCTCCCGCATCCAGCCCAGCGCCGCCCGGAGCGCCGGCAGGAGGTCGCGGACCTCGGCCTCGGGCATCCCCCAGCGCCAGGCATCGTGGAGGAGGGACACCCACAGCGTCGTCGCGTCGACGGTGCCGTAGTAGACCGGAGGGAGGTGGAGTCCTCGGCTGCTCGAGACGTAGTCGACGCGCCGGATCTCGTGGGGGATCTTCCCCGGGGCCTCGGCGCTGGCCGGGTCGTGACGGGTCCCCTGGCGTCGGGCGAGGGAGCGGAGGGTGCCGGCGGCGAGGGTCGTGCCGAGCGGCAGCGTCATCCGCGCGGTCCACAGCGAGTCCCGGCCGAACAGCGTGAGGTACCACGGCGTCCCCGCCGCGGCGCTGACGTCCTGCGGTGCGAGCGGGTCGGTGATGAGGAGGTGGCGCAGGTCGAGCAGAGCCTTCGTCACCGCCCGGCCCAGCCGCGGGTCGTCGGCGGTGACCCCGAGCGACTCCGGCCAGGAGACCGTGCCGGCGCCGGGGCCGGCGTCGAAGAGCGTCTCGCCGAGCCGGGCAGTCTCGACCCCGACGGCGACGCGCGCGCTCTCGCCGGGCCCGACGCGGATCGGGACCTCGGCGAACGCCGGCCGGCCGGGCGCGGTCGACCAGGGGGCCGGCGGCTCGATGGTGACGGTCACCCCGTGTCGGGGCGTGCGCCAGGTGAGCCGGGCCCCGGAGGCGTCGGCGGTCGCGACGGAGGTGCCGTCCGCCGAGCCGGCCTTGACGTCGGGCAGCTCGGCGCCGTCGCCGCCGACGGACAACCGCAGGGTCGCCTCGACGGCGCGGTCGGACCGCGAGGTCACCGTCACGGTCTCGGTGAGGGCCCCGCCCGCGAGCTCGCGCCGCCGGTGGACCTCGACCGACGGGTCCTTTCCGGCGGCGTCGAGGTGGCGCGCCGAGCCGAGGAACTCGCTCACGGCGCCGAGGCTCGCGTGGGCGAGAGGGACGGCGCACACGCCGTCGAGCTCGACGGTGAGGACCGACAGGACCCGGGCGTCGTCGACGATGAACCCCTCGGTCCCCGCTCCGGCGATGTCCCCGGAGGTGGCGCTCAGGGCTGTCGCGTTGCCGTCGACGCAGATCGCCAGGTCGTGCAGCCAGGGCTGCTGGTAGTCAGTGGAGTAGGTGGCCATCGGGTCTCCAGTTCGGTGGGTGGTCGGGGCAAACGGCTCGGCACGAGGGCCGCTCGGCCGGGGCCGGGGACGCCCGGCGGTCAGGTCAGGCCGGTGGCTCGGCGGACGAAGGCGCGCAGCCGGCGACGCACCGCGGGCTCGGGCTCGCCGTGACCGATCTGCACCGCCGCCGCGCTGACGACGCCGCCGACGAGCCCGGCGACCCCGACGGCGTCGCGGACGCCGGCCGCCCGCAGCGCCGACACGAGCGGCTCGGCGAGCTGCTCGTGGAGCCCGTGCAGCCGTGCGGCGGTCTCGGCCGGGAGCCCGGTGCCGTGGTAGCTCCCCTGCGGGAAGTGGCCGCTCACCGCGGCGTCGAGGCTGGCATCCACGTATGCCGTGATCCGGGCCTCGGGGGTGCGGGCCCGCTCGGTCGCGGCCCGCAGGTCCTGCGTCGTCCGGTGGAAGACCTCCTCGACGGCGGCGCCGAGCAGGGCCAGGGTCGAGTCGTAGTACTGGTAGACGCTGCTGCGCGCCATGCCGGCACCCGCGGCGACGGCCGCCGGCGTGACGGCCTCCGGCCCGTCGGCACCGAGGATGTCGGCAGCGGCCGAGACGATGGCCGAGCGCCGCCGCGCGTGATGCTCCGCGACGGTGGGCGCATCGATCTTCGGCATGGTCCCAGTCTGACCCATCGTGACTTATCGACGCCACTGTCGATAAGATGCCGACATGAGTGTCGAGAAGAATGCCGCCCCTCCGGCTCCGGGTCGGACCGGCCCCACGGACACGATCGACGGCCGCGGATGGATCGCGCTCCTCGCCATCGGTTTCGGCGTCTCGGTCGTCATCATGGATGCGACGATCGTCAACGTCGCCCTCCCGGTCGTCCTCGAGAAGCTGAGCCTCACCGCCGCTGACGCCCAGTGGGTCAACGCCTCGTACTCGCTCGTCTTCGCGGCACTGCTGCTCACCGTCGGCCGGATCGGCGACCTGCGCGGGCGACGCAAGGTCTTCGGCATCGGCATCGTCGTGTTCATGCTCGCGTCGGTGGCCGCCGGGCTCAGCCAGAACGCCGCCATGCTGATCGGTGCCCGCTTCGTCCAGGGGCTCGGCGCGGCGATGGTCGTCCCCTCGACGCTGTCGACCCTCAACGCGATGTTCATCGGTCGTGCCCGGGGGATCGCCTTCGCGGTCTGGGGTTCGGCGATCGGCGGCATGGCCGCGATCGGGCCGCTCGTCGGCGGCTGGCTCGCCACCGACGCCTCGTGGCGCTGGGCGTTCTGGCTCAACATCCCCGTCGGCCTGCTCGTCCTCGTCGGGATCGCCCGGGCCGTTCCCGAGACGCGCGACGCCTCGGCGACGCCCGGGCGTGACCCGCTCGGGGTCCTGCTGTCGGCCCTCGGGATGGGCGGTATCGTCTTCGCCCTCATCGAGTCCGAGTGGTTCGGCTGGTGGCGCCAGGGCTCGGGGGCCCTGTCCCCGGTGCCGTTCGCACTCGTCGGCGGGGCGCTGCTCGTCCTGGCCTTCGTCGTCCTCGAGACGCGCCGGTCCGCGGCCGGACGGTACGTCCTCATCGACCTCGGCCTCTTCCGGCTGACGACCTTCCGGGCCGGGGTCGTCGCCGCCCTCATCGTCGCCTTCGGCGAGTTCGGCCTCCTGTTCACCCTGCCGCTCCTGCTCCAAGGCACCCTCGGCTACTCCGCCCTCGGCACCGGCGGCGTCATCCTCGTCCTCGCGCTCGGGACCTTCCTCATCTCCGGGATGCTCCCGCGGATCAGCCAGCGGGTCAGCCAGCGCAGCATCGTCCAGGCCGGCCTGGCCCTGGAGGCGCTCGCGGTCGGTGGCGTCGCGCTCGTCGTCTCGATCTCGGTGTCGCGGTGGGCGCTGTCCGCCCTGCTCTTCGGCTACGGCGTCGGCGTCGGGATGGCCACGGCGCAGCTCACCTCGCTGCTGCTGTCGGACGTGCCGAGCGACGAGAGCGGCCAGGCGTCGGGGCTCCAGAGCTCGATCCGCCAGCTCGGCTCCGCGCTCGGCGTCGCGCTGCTCGGTGGCCTGCTCGTCGCCCGGCTCGGCGCAGCCACCCGCGACAACCTCACGGCGCTCGGGCTGCCCGGCTCGGCCGTCGACCAGGTGGCCTCGGCGGTCAAGGAGAGCGCCGGCATCGCGATCGCCGGTCTCCAGGCCCGCCCCGGCGGCCAGGCCGTGGCCCAGGCGGCGTCCGAGGCGATGATCCACGCGACCCGGGTGACGGCCGGCTTCGCGGCAGTGGCGCTCTTCCTCGGCCTGCTCGCGACGTTCGCGCTGCCCCGACAGGCCCCGCCGGTGGACGCGCAGGCGGCGGAGCCGGCACCGGTGGCCTGAGCGGCATACCGCGGCCCATGCCGCCGCGGACCGTCATCCGGAGGCGAGCAGTCGGTCGGCGATGTGCGCGGCGATCGGCATGGCCGAGGTGGCCGCCGGCGAGGGCGCGTTGAGGACGTGGACGCTACGGTCGCTCTCGACCAGGAGGAAGTCCTCGACGAGGGTGCCGTCGCGGCGCACGGCCTGCGCGCGGATGCCGGCCGGCTCGGGCAGCAGGTCCTCGGTCGTCAGTTCCGGGCAGTAGCGACGGACCAGGCCGAGGTAGCCGCGCCGGGAGAGGGAGTTCCACTGCTCGACGAGCCCGGTCCGTAGCTGGCTTCGCGCCACGCGCCAGAAGCCGGGGAACCGGGCCAGGTCCGCGACGTCGCGCACGGCCACCGACCCCTTCGGATATCCCTCTCGGGCCAGGCCGAGCACGGCGTTGGGGCCGACCGTGATCCCACCGTCCATCGTCCGGGTCAGGTGGACGCCGAGGAAGGGCAGCTCGGGGTCGGGCACGGGGTAGATGAGCGAGGAGATGAGCCCGCCGCGACGAGGCGGCAGCCGGTAGTACTCGCCACGGAACGGCACGATCGCCACCTGCCGCGCCTCCCGTGGGCGCGGCGCCCCCGCCAGTGCGGCGACCCGGTCGGACTGCAGGCCGGCGCACGCGACGAGCCGTCGGGCGGTCAGCCGGTGGGGTTGGGCCACCGGCCCTTCCGCCGCGGCCGACCCGCTCTGCGTGGCACCATCGAGCGCCACCTCGACGTCGACGGCGACCGACCCGGGTGACTCGGCGATGCCGGTCGCCGCGGTGCCGGTCCGGATCGTTCCACCGAGCCGGATGACCTCGTCGGCCATCGCCCGACTGACCGCCCGGTAGTCCACGATGCCGGTCGCCGTGACGTGGAGGGCGGCCAGGCCGACGATGTGCGGCTCGCGCCGGCGCAGCTCGGCCCCGTCGACGCGCTCGACGTCCAGGCCGTTGCGCAGGGCCCGCTCGTGGAGCCCGCCGAGCCGCTCGACCTCGACCGGGCTCGTCGCGACGATGAGCTTGCCCGTGTCGAGATACGGGACCCGGTGGGCATCGCAGAACTCCCGGGTCCACCGGGAGCCCTCGGCGCACAGCCGGGCCTTGAGGCTCCCCGGTGCGTAGTAGACCCCCGCGTGGATGACGCCGCTGTTGTGCCCGGTCTGGTGCACGGCGAGCCCCCGCTCCTTCTCGAGCAGGACGACGTCCGCGCCCGGTCGCCGCTGCAGGAGGGTCAGCGCCGTCGCAAGGCCGAGGATGCCGCCGCCGATGACGACGGCGTCGTGGACGGGGGGCATGGCTCCAGCCTGGCACCCCGGCGGATGGCGTCGGTCCGAACCCGGCTCTTCGACTTTGGGCGGGGTGCCCTGAGCTGAGTGGGCTCGTGGCCCCGGTCATGCTGTTGGTCTCTACTCCTACGGCGGCACGAGGCCACGAGCATGATCGACAGTACGTCAGTGCTGTTCGGGCTGGAAGACGAGTTCGTCGTCACCAGCTTGGAGCGGCTGAGCAGCGGCGACCTGCGGGTCGTCATCGAGCACCAGGAGCGGGAAGGGCCCTGCCCGAGCTGTGGGGTGGTCACCTCGCGGGTGAAGGAGCGGCCGCTGGTGCGGATCAAGGACCTGGACGCGTGTGGGCAGGTGGGCGAACTGTGGTGGCGCAAGCGGCGCCTGGCCTGCCCCGAGCCGCTCTGTGACACAGGGTCGTTCACGCAGCAGTCCGAGGCGATCCCGGTACGGGCGCGGCTCACCAGCCGGCTGCGCGTGGCGATCGCGACCGAGATCGCCACCGGGAACCGGGCGGTCGACGAGGTCGCCCGCACCCACCGGGTGTCCTGGCCCACTGCGCACCGTGCGCTGGTCGCCGCCGCCGCGCGGTGGCTGCCGGCCCCGAGTCCGGTGCGCGTGCTCGGGATCGACGAGACCCGCGCGAGGTCGGTGCGGTGGGTCCTGGCCGACGCAGGCTGGCGACGGACCGACCCGTGGCTCACTTCGTTCGTCGACGCCGACACCACCGGCCCCGGCCGGATGCTCGGCCTCGCGCCCGGCCGCTCCGGGGCGTGCGTGAAGGACTGGCTCGCCGAGCAGAGCGCCCAGTTCCGGGACGCGATCGAAGTCGTGGTCATGGACACCTCCGCGCCGTACGCCTCCGGGGTCCGGGCCGCGCTTCCCGACGCCCGGATCGCGGTCGACAAGTGGCACCTGGTGGCCCTGGCCAACCAGGTCGTCACCGAGGTCAGGCAGCGGGTCACCCGGGAGCGGTACGGCCGGCGCGGCACCACGAAGGAGAAGGTGTGGGTCAACCGGCAGCTGCTGCTCACCGGGTACGAGCACCTCTCCACCAAGCAGCGCGCCCGCCTGAAGACCACGTTCGCTCTCGAGGACCCGACCGGGGAGATCGGCGCCGCCTGGGGCGCCAAGGAACGCCTACGGATGCTGCTCGGCGAGAGCGACGAGCACCGGATCCGGCACCGGCTGTACCAGTTCTATCGGGACGCCGGGCGAGCGGACATGCCCGAGACCACCCGGCTCGCGACCACCATCGAGACCTGGTGGCCGGCGATCCACGTCGCGTTGACCATGGACGTCACGAATGCCCGCACCGAAGGCTTCAACCGGATCATCAAGAACACCAAGCGCGTATCGGTTAACCGGCCCTGGCTGGGGCGGCACGCGAGGCACGTGGAGGTCCCAACTCGTGACCCGTGTCGGGTGAATGCTCGCAGTGGGCCTCGTGCGTGGAGGTGGCGAGGATGGGTCTTCAGGTGCACGACGGACCGGGCGGGCATGTGCTCGTTGGGCCCGGCGAGGATGTCGAGCTGGCGAACCGGTTTCTGGCGCATCTGTCGACGCGGTGCTTCGCGCGGGCCACGCGCCGTGCCTACGCGTTTGACCTGCTCAGCTTCCTGAGATTCTGCGCCGAGCGAGGTTTGGCACTTGCAGCGGTGCAGCCGATGGACGTCTTCGACTTCCTGGATTGGCTGCAGCGTTCTTCGGCGGCCAGCCGGGATCGCGTCGTGGTTCCGCTGCGGGCGACGCGTGGGGCGGCTCCGGCGACAATGAACCGCCGGATCGCTGCGCTGCGCGGGTTGTTCGAGTTCGCCGTGATCACCGGGGCCCGGGCCTCGAGCCCGGTCCCGACGGCCCGCACGAGCAGCAGCGCGCGGGCTCGTCGTGGCCTGCTCGGACACCTCCGCTCCCCGGGCCGCTCGACCGGTCAGGGGCGGCTGGTGCGCCAGCCTCGTCGGTTGCCGGAGTCGTTGCCGGCGCACGAGGTGGCCGCCTTCATCGCCGACCTGGGTACCGCCAGGGACCGGGCGATGGCGCTGCTGATGCTGCTGGGTGGGCTGCGCTCATGTGAGGTGCGAGGGCTGCTGCTGCGCGATGTCGATATGGGCCTTCGCCGGGTCCTGGTCCTCGGGAAGGGCGGCAAGGAGCGTGTCGTCCCGGTGGACCGGGCGTTCTTCACCGAGCTGGCCTGCTACCTGCGCACCGAACGCCCACCGGGGTGCGCGACCGAGGAGTGTTTCGTGGTGTTGCGTGGCCCCACCCGTGGGGCACCGGTGACCGAGGCCGGGCTGCGGCACGTGTTCCGGATCCATCGCGACCGCGCAGGGGTCCCCAGGGTGCGACCACACCGGCTGCGGCACACCTACGGCACCGAACTCGCCTCAGCCGGAGTCGATCTGGTCGTGCTGCGTGATCTGATGGGACATGCCAGCCCGGAGACCACCGCCGGCTACGTGCACCTGTCCGTTAAGACCCTCGCGGCCGAGTACGCCAAGGCCCGCCAGGCTCTGAGCGCTGGTTCGCCATGACGGGCGCCACCCCACTGCTGTCCCTGGCCGCGGCCGCACCGCAGGACACCGAACCGGCACCGCCACGACCCTCACGTCATGACCCGCCACCGGCTTCGGGGTTGTGGCTGCAGCCTGCCCGGCTGCTCACCGATCACGGCGAGTACGTCGCGACGCTGGGCTGTAACCAGCAGTCCAAGCGGTCGCGTCAACGCGCGGCCGAGCAGCACCTGGCAGCCTTCGCGGACCTGACGGTGTGGATGGAACGGCCAACCGCGACCCGGGTGGCCGAGGCGCGCCGGTTCGGGTCCTGGCCGTTCCTGTCCTGGTGCTTCGCGACCGGGCGGCTACGCCCGGACGCCGAGCTGCTCATCATGAAGCAGAAGGGCGCCCACTTCACGACGTGGGCGGCGATGCACCAAGGCGACGTCGACCGGGCGATGGCCGCAGCCCTGTCGCTGGGCTGGTGCCACCAGTGGTGCCAGCAGGTCGCCGGAGCGGGGTTGGCGCTGGTGTGCCTGACCCGCGGGATCGTCCTGGAGCAGATCACCGAGGAAGACCTGCGGGCCGTGCGCGAGAGGATCGAGTCCTCACCGATCCTGGCCGAGGTGACCCGCAAGCCCCTGCGCGGCAGGCTGTACGGGCTGTCCGTGCTCGGCTACCACCTCGGGCTCCTGCCGCACCCGCCGAAGCACCCGAACCGGCGCGCCACCACCCTGGCCGACCGGCTCGCGCCGGTGTCTCAGCCGCTCATCCGTGCCGCGATGCTGCGCTACCTGAACGTGCTATCCACGACCCGCCGACCCAAGACCGTCATCGAGCGGGCCGCGTGCTTCGTGGTGTTCGCCCAGTGGCTGTCCGAGCACGACCCACAGGTGAGCAGCCTCCAAGCGCTGACCCGCGCCCACCTGGAGGACTTCCTAGCGTGGCACGCCAACAGGGGATGGCTCGGGCGAGTCGCCCGGGACCAGCACATCTCCAAGGCCAGGCATCTGGCCGCAGTGGTCACCTTGCGCGTCTTCTTCGACGACATCACCCTGTGGGGCTGGTCGGAGCGGCCACCCACCCCGGTGCTGCTGCGCTCGGACCTGCCCCGGCTTCCCGCCGCCCTGCCCCGAGCGCTCACCCCGGACCAGGACCGGGCCCTGATGGCCGCCGTGCGTGAGCTGGACGACATCCCTGCCCGGGTCGGGATCATCCTGCTGCGCGGCAGCGGGATACGCGTCGGTGAACTGCTCGACCTCGAGCTCGACTGCCTGTGGGACCTACCCCGCCACGGCACCTGGCTCAAGGTCCCGCTCGGCAAGCTCGACACCGAACGCGTCGTCCCCCTCGACGAGCCCACCCTCGCCGCGCTGAACGAATGGCGCGCCGTCCGCGGAACGCACCGCAGCCTGCCGCACCCCCGACAACCACGAGACGTCGACTTCCTGTTCGTCACCGGCGGCCACCGGATGGCCGACACTCGGATTCGGCGGGGCCTGCTCGCCGCGGCCACGACCTGCGGCCTGACAGGCACCGACGGTAACCCCCTGACCGTCACCCCGCACCAGCTGCGGCACACCTACGCCACCGAGCTCATCAACGCCGGGATGAGCCTGCAGTCGTTGATGATGCTGCTCGGGCACGTCACCCCCGAGATGACGCTGCGCTACGCCCGCCTCGCGAACCCGACCCTGCGCCAGGCCTACGACGCAGCCCTGGACCGAATCCATGCCACGACCCGGCTGCCCCTCGTCGTCGACTCCCGACCTCCCCTTCCCGACCCGGCCCAGTGGCTCCACGCCGAAGCCATCAAGACCCGCCTGGCCGGCGGCTACTGCACCCGGGCCACCGTCGCGGGAGCATGCCAGTACGCCAACATCTGCGAACAGTGCGACAACTTCACCACCAGCGCCGACCTGCTCCCCGTCATCAGCAAACAGCTCCGCGACGAGCAGGCCCTCCACGACGACGCGACGCTGCGCGGTTGGACCAGCGAAGCCAAGCGACACGAGCAGGTCATCCAAGCCCTCAACGGGCACCTCGACCGAACACCGCACCCCGACCGCCGCCCTTGACCCCAAGACGAGGGCCGGTTAATCGCCTGCGGCTTCCGCAACCTCGAGAACTACCAGCGCCGGATACTCTCAACCATCGCGCTCACCCGAGCACGACGAGACGCAGCATGACCACGGCCCTGCCCCGCGGAAAGTCGAAGAGCCCCGAACCCGGCATCCGCGCAGGTCAGGGCGCGAAACGTGGATTTCGTTACCAAACCGTGACCTGATCGGGATGCCGTCGAGAATCGCCGTGGCGACCTGCGGAAAAACACCCGTGTCATTTCGTGAATAACACGGATGGTATTTCGCGGAATCGCTGGTAGTCCTGTGATTACCGGGACGAATGTGAATTGGCGGGAAATGTGAGTCCTAGTCTTTTCGACGTCACCACCCGACCCCTGCGAGAGGTGCCGCTCGTGCCCCTGCCACTGTCCGACGTGGACCCGGCAAGAACCCGGCGACCCCGCGGCGTCCGGTGGGGGCGCCTGCTCCTCGCGGGCGCGCTCACGATCGCGACGCTCGCGGGCGGAGCGACCGCCTCCCTCGCCAAGCCCCGGCCGGTGTACCCGAGCCAGCAGCAGGTCGATGCGGCCAAGCGCGCAGTGACCCGGGCGGGCAGCTCGGTCGCCGCCCTCCAGGCCCAGTACGACGCGGCGTCCGCGCGCCTCGCCGCGATCCAGGACGAGGTCTCCGTCGCCGCCGAGGCCTACAACGAGGCCCGGATCAAGCTCGCCGACGCGACGAGGGCGGCCAAGGACGCGGCCGCCGAGGCGACCGCGGCGCAGAAGGACGCCGACGCCGCCTCGCTCACCGTCCGGCGGTATGCCTCGCTCATGTACCAGACCGACGGGTCGCTGAGCGGTCTCGAGGCCTACCTCAGCAGCACCGGTCCCCAGGACCTCGCCGACCGGGCGATCGGCATGGCCGCCATCGGCGACGCCCGAACCGCCGCACTCGACCGAGCCGCCCAGAGCGCCAACCTCGCCGCCGCCGCTCGCGCCCAGTCCGACCGGGCCCGCGCCCAGCAGGCCGAGGCCGCCAAGGCGGCCGAGGCGGCTCGGGCCGCCGCCCAGGCCAAGGCCGACGCGGCCGCTGCCGCCGCCCGGTCCATCGCGGCCGAGCAGCGCCAGATGGTCGCCAAGCTCGCCCAGCTGCGCAAGACCTCCGTCGCCGTCGAGAACGCGCGCCAGGTCGGCCTGAAGCGGGCCGCCGAGGCTCGCGCCCGCGCCGCCGCCGCCCGCCGGGCCGCGGCCGCCGAGGCGGCCCGCAAGGCCGAAGAGGCGCGCCGGGCCGCCGAGGCCCGCAAGAAGCGGGAGCAGAGCCAGGGCTCGAGCAGCTCATCGAGCGGCTCGGGGTCGAGCAGCGGGTCCAGCAGCGGGTCCAGCAGCGGGTCCAGCTCGACGCCGCCGCCACCGGCGCCGCGCGGCGGCTCCGCGGCCGTCCTCGCCTACGCCCGCGCTCAGCTCGGCAAGTGGTACCAGTGGGGCGGGGCCGGCCCGAGCACCTTCGACTGCTCCGGACTGACGATGATGGCCTGGCGCCAGGCCGGGGTGTACATGCCGCACGGCTCGCAGGCGCAGTACGCGATGACCCGCCGGGTGCCGATCGACGGCCTCATGCCGGGCGACCTCGTCTTCTACGGCTCCTCCGGTGCGACGAACCACCACGTCGGCATCTACGTCGGCGGCGGCCAGATGATCGAGGCACCGCATACCGGAGCGCAGGTTCGCTACGCGTCGATCTACCGCTCCGACCTGCTGCCCTACGGCGGCCGCCCCTAGTTCCCCCTCGGTACCACCCTGGTACGCCGCGCCCCCGCCGATGACCGGCGGGGGCGCGGTGGCACGCTCAGTCGCTGAGCGGGTTCTCCTTCGTTGCGAGCTCGGCGAGGGCCCGCGCGGTCGCCTCGAGACGCTCGGCCTCGGTGCGGGTGATCGGCGGAACCTCCGGCGCGTCGTCGGCGTGGACCGGCATCCGCCAGCGAGCCGTCGACATCCCGGCGTCCGTCGCGCGCTGGATGGCCTCCTCGATGCACCGCTCGGCCTCCTCCCGGCCGGCCCAGTGCGCGCCCTCGACGGACTTGCCGGGCTCGAGGTCCTTGTAGGTCTCGAAGAAGTGCTGGACCTCGAGCCGGTCGAACTCGCTCATGTGCTCCAGCTCGAGGACGTGGTCCTTGCGGGGGTCCCCGGCCGGCATACAGAGGATCTTGTCGTCGCCACCCGCCTCGTCCCGCATGTGGAACATCCCGATCGGGCGCGCTCGGACAAGGCATCCGGAGAACGTCGGCTCGTCGAGGAGGACGAGGGCGTCGAGCGGGTCGCCGTCCTCGCCGAGGGTGTCCTCGATATAGCCGTAGTCGGCGGGGTAGGCCATCGACGTGAAGAGCATGCGGTCCAAGCGGATCCGCCCCGTCTCGTGATCGACCTCGTACTTGTTCCGGTGTCCCTTGGGGATCTCGATCGTGACGTCGAACTCCACGGTGCGCTCCTGACATGCGGATGGTGACCTAGGCTCGAGCACAGTCTTGCGCATCCGGACCGTGGACGAAGGAGCAACCCCGTGCGACGCGCGCTCCTCGGCCTCGCCGCGGTTCTCCTCCTCCTGCTCGGCTACGCCACCGCCGACGCCTTCGATGTCGTACCGGGGATCCTCACCCGGGCACCGCAGCCCCCTCCGAGCGAATCCGCCTCGCCGAGCGTCACGGTCTCCCGCCCGGCCGCGACCACCGCGAGCGCAACGCCGCCGCTCGCCGCCCTCGACGCGGGCGCGCCCCGGCCGACCGCCGCGGGCGTGCGCTCGACCCTGCGGCCCCTCCTCGCCGACCCGGCCCTCGGCGGGTCCGTCGGGCTCGTCGTCCGGGACGGGCCGACCGGGCGGGTCCTCTTCGCCACCGGTGCCGCCGTCCCGCGCACACCGGCGTCGACGCTCAAGCTGCTCTCGACCGCCGCCGTGTGGACCGCGCTCGATCCCACCACGACGATGACGACGCGGGTCGTCGAGGGCGCGAGCCCGGGGACGATCGTCCTGGTCGCCGGCGGCGACACCCTCCTCGCCCCGGGGCGGGGGGGTGCGAGCGCCGTCGCCGGGCGGGCCGGGCTGCGTGACCTCGCCGCCCAGGTCGCCGCCCGGCTCCGCACCGCCGGGACGACCGACGTCACCCTCCGGGTCGACCTCACGTATGCCGCCGGCCCCTCGTACCCGCCCTCGTGGCGGATGTCCGATGTCGCCGCCGGATACGCCCGGGGTGTCTCGATGATCGGTCTCGACGTCGACCGGCCAGAGCCCGGCCACCCCTCGCCCACCCACCCGGAGCGCTCGGTCGCCGCGGCCCTCGTCACGGCCCTGGCCGAGGAGGGGATCAGCGCGACGATCGCCGCGACGAAGCCGTATGCCGCCCATGCCCGGGCCGATGCCGTGGAGCTCGGGGCCGTGCGGTCGGCGCCCTACGCCGACGTCCTCGCCCTGGCTCTGGACGACAGCGACAACGCCCTCATGGAGAACCTCGCTCGACAGGCCGCGGTCGCCTCGGGACGACCCGCGACGGAGGCGGGTGTCACCGGCTTCGTCACCTCCGCGCTGACCGACCTCGGGATCGATCTCACCGGCATCCGCCTCGCCGACGCCTCCGGGCTCGGTGTCGGGAGCACCGTGACGGTGCGGGCGCTCGCCCAGGTCCTCGCGCTCGCCGCATCGGGCGAGCGGCCGGCCCTGGCAGCGAGCGTCGCGGCCCTCCCCGTCGCCGGGCTGACGGGCACCCTCACCGAGCGGTTCGGGGGCACCCGAACCCGGGCGGTGGCCGGCATACCCCGGGCCAAGACGGGCACGCTGACCGGCGTCTCGTCGCTCGCCGGCACGACCGTCGACGCCGACGGCCGGCTCCTGCTCTTCGCCGTCATCGCCGACGACGTGCCCCGGACGGGAACCGATCCCGCCCGGGGCGCGTTGGACCGACTCGTGACCGGGCTGACCGGCTGCGGCTGCCGATGAGGGAGGCTGGGACCGGTCAGGGGGCTGGGCGCCCCACGCCACGAGCCGAGGAGCCGCAGTGAGTCAGTACGTCGACTGGGAGTTCGCCAAGACGACGGGTCGCACCCTCGTCACGCCGGGCCCCACGGTCTCGCCCGCGGAGGCGGCCGCCGAGGTGGCCGCCATCCGCGCCGCCGCGGCCGCCGCCCGGACGCCGGTCGCCGAGACGGCCCACCTCGACACCCCGGACGATGCGCCTCCGGCCGCCGTCGTCGACCGGGCGACGTGGATCTCGGTCAACGCGGACTCGATGAGCGCGATGCTCGACCCCGCGTTCGCCGCGATCATGGCCAAGCGGCCCGCCGCCTCCGGCGCGATCGCTGCGGTCGGCGGGAAGGTCACCGGGGCCGAGGCCGGGGCGCTGCTCGCCTTCATGGCGACGAAGGTCCTCGGGCAGTACGACCTGGCCCCGGACGGGGCGCCGTCCCTCATGCTCGTCGCCCCGAACCTCGTCCACGTGACCCGCGAGCTGCGCGTCGACCCGGCGGACTTCCGCGCCTGGGTCTGCATGCACGAGGAGACCCATCGGGTCCAGTTCACCGCCGTCCCGTGGCTGCGCCAGCACATGATCGACGAGGCCCGTGGCCTCGCCGGCTCCCTGGCCCCGGACGGCGAGCACCTCGGGGACCTCCTCGGCCGGCTGCGCGACCAGCTGCCCGAGGCGCTCTCGAGCGGCAGTGCCGGCATCACCGACCTCGTCACCACCCCCGAGCAGCGGGACCGGCTGGCCGCGGTCACCGCCGTCATGTCCCTCCTGGAGGGCCACGCCGACGTCGTCATGGACGAGGTGGGCCCGGCGGTCATCCCGAGCGTGGCCCAGATCCGGGCGAAGTTCACCGAGCGTCGCCGGGGCGCCGGCGCGATGGACCGGCTGTTGCGCCGGCTGCTCGGTCTCGAGGCGAAGATGCGCCAGTACCGCGACGGCGCGACCTTCGTGCGCGGTGTCGTGGACACCGTCGGCGTCGACGGGTTCAACGCGATCTGGTCCTCACCGGAGACGCTGCCCAAGGCGGCCGAGATCCCCGACCCGCAGTCCTGGGTGCGCCGCGTCCACGGCTGACCGCGCCGAACGTCGGCCGGCTGCGAGACTGGGGCCGTGCCCGGACCCGACCCCGCCACCGCGGCGATCCGCCGCGCGGTCCGGGGCGCGCTCGTCCCGATGACCCCCGGCGACACCGTCCTCGTCGCCTGCAGTGGCGGTTCCGACTCCCTCGCCCTCGCCGCGGCCGTGGCGTTCGAGGCCCCGCGCCTGGGCATCAGGGCCGGCGCCGTCGTCGTCGACCACGGCCTGCAGGAGGGCTCGGCGGCCGTCGCGACGACGGTCCGGGAGCGGCTCGCCTCGCTCGGGCTCGACCCGGTCGAGCTCGTCCGCGTCGCCGTCGAACCGGCCGGTGAGGGCGTCGAGGCGGCCGCCCGGGACGCGCGGCACGCCGCCCTCGAGGAGGCGGCCGCGCGGCATACCGCTCGGGCCGTCCTGCTCGGACACACCGTCGACGACCAGGCCGAGCAGGTGCTCCTCGGGCTCACCCGCGGGGCGGGCGCGCGCTCACTGGCCGGTATGCCGCCCGCCCGCGGCCGGCTGCTCCGTCCGCTGCTCGGGATCGGGCGGCGCGACACCCGGCGTTCGCTCGAGGCGCAGGGCCTGCGGTGGTGGGAGGACCCGATGAACGAGGACCCGGCCTTCCTGCGGGTGCGGGCCCGACGGGCGCTCGCCGACCTCGAGGCCGACCTCGGCCCCGGCATCGTCGCGGCCCTGGCCCGCTCCGCCGACCAGCTCCGCGAGGACGCCGACCTCCTCGACGCCCTCGCCGACGCCGCCCTCGCCGACCTCCGTCCCGGGTCGAGGTATTCGGAGGCCGAGGGCGGGTCTCGGAATACCTCGAACGGCGGGGGATCGGTGGGGTCGAGGTATTCGGAGGCCGAGGGCGGGTCTCGGAATACCTCGAACGGCGGGGGATCGGTGGGGGAGGAGGCGGGGGTGGTCGTCGACCTGGCGCTGCTCGCCGAGCTCCCCCGGCCGGTGCGCGGCCGGGTGTGGCGACGGCTCCTCATCGCCGCCGGAGCCCCGGCCGGGCAGGTGGCCACCCGGCATACCCACGCCTGCGACGCCCTCCTGACGAGCTGGCACGGGCAGGGCCCCCTCCACGTTCCCGGCGGCCTGCGCGTCGCACGATCGGGGGGACGGATCTCCATCGGCCCGTCGACTCCGGTTGAATGGGGTCCGCAGGACCGGCCCGGCGCCATGGACCGGGCGCCGGCCGCCCCGCTCAGCACCGCCCCCGAGAGCCAGGAGTGACGCCCGTGGATGCCGAGACGATGGGGGACGACCTCGCCGCCGTCCTCATCTCCGAGGAGGAGATCCTCGCCAAGCTCGATGAGCTCGCCGCGCAGATCGCCACCGAGTACGAGGGCAAGGACCTGCTGCTCGTCGGCGTGCTCAAGGGCGCGGTCATGGTCATGGCCGACCTCATGCGAGCCCTGCCGTTCAGCGCGCCCGTCGACTGGATGGCCGTCTCGTCCTACGGCTCCGGGACCAAGTCCTCCGGGGTCGTGCGGATCCTCAAGGACCTGGACACCGACATCACCGGCCGGCACGTCCTCATCGTCGAGGACATCGTCGACTCCGGGCTCACCCTCAGCTGGATCAGGGCCAACCTCGAGTCGCGCAGCCCCGCCTCGGTCGAGATCTGCACCCTGCTGCGCAAGCCGGATGCCGCGAAGGTGCACGTCGACGTCAGGTGGGTCGGCTTCGACATCCCCAACGAGTTCGTCGTGGGCTACGGACTCGACTTCGCCGAGAGGTACCGGGGGCTGCGCGTCGTCGGCACCCTCGCCCCGCACGTCTACAGCTGAGCGACCCGGTCCAGAGGGGCCCGGAACACGTTCCCCGGCTCGTGCGTTCTCTCCACGTACCGGCCTGCCGGGGCCAGCCGCCCGGGTAGCGTGTACTCCCCGGGCCCGCCAGGGTCCATGCACCGCCGTCGAGTGACCTCAGGAGGATCGGGGCCGTCCGCCCCGGACGTCATGGATCTCAAGCGATTGTTCCGGACCCCCTGGTTCCTCGTCGCCGTCGCCGTCGTGCTGGCCATCCTCGTGTTCTCCCTCGGAGGCGGCGGGGGCTACGCCAAGATCACGACCTCGCAGGCCGAGACGCTCATCAGTCAGGGCAAGGTCGACAAGGCCACCTTCACGACCGACAACATCCTCAACCTCGACCTGAAGAAGGGAACGACGTTCTCCGACTCCGGCACGGGGATCAAGGATGCCTCCAAGGTCCAGGCCGAGTTCATCGATGCGCGGGCGCTCGACCTGGTCAACCTCGTCAAGCAGAACCCGCCGCCGGGTGGCTACAACGACCAGGTGAAGGGCCAGAGCATCTGGTGGACCTTCCTCATCAGCATCTTCCCGGTCATCCTCCTCGTCGGCCTCTTCTGGTTCATGATGAGCCAGGCCCAGGGCGGTGGCTCCCGGGTCATGCAGTTCGGCAAGTCGCGGGCGAAGCTCGCCTCGAAGGAGTCGCCGAAGGTCACGTTCGCCGACGTCGCCGGCGTCGACGAAGCCGTCGAGGAGCTCCAGGAGATCAAGGAGTTCCTCTCCGAGCCGGCCAAGTTCCTCGCCGTCGGGGCCAAGATCCCCAAGGGCGTTCTCCTCTACGGCCCGCCCGGCACCGGCAAGACCCTCCTGGCCCGGGCGGTCGCCGGCGAGGCGGGCGTCCCGTTCTACTCCATCTCCGGCTCGGACTTCGTCGAGATGTTCGTCGGCGTCGGCGCCTCCCGCGTTCGGGACCTGTTCGAGCAGGCCAAGGCCAACGCCCCGGCCATCGTCTTCGTCGACGAGATCGACGCCGTCGGCCGACACCGCGGCGCCGGCCTCGGCGGTGGCCACGACGAGCGCGAGCAGACCCTCAACCAGCTGCTCGTCGAGATGGACGGCTTCGACGTCAAGACCAACGTCATCCTCATCGCCGCCACGAACCGGCCCGACATCCTCGACCCCGCCCTCCTGCGGCCCGGCCGCTTCGACCGCCAGGTCGCGGTCGAGGCGCCGGACATGATCGGCCGCCACCGCATCCTCGAGGTCCACGCGATGGGCAAGCCGATGGCCTCCGGCGTCGACCTGCTCGCCGTGGCCCGGCGCACCCCCGGCTTCACCGGTGCCGACCTCGCCAACGTCCTCAACGAGGCCGCCCTGCTCACCGCGCGCAGCGACAAGCGGCTCATCGACAACTCGGGCCTGGACGAGGCCATCGACCGGGTCATCGCCGGTCCGCAGAAGCGCAGCCGGATCATGTCGGCCAAGGAACGCAAGATCACGGCATACCACGAAGGTGGCCACGCACTCGTCGCCGCGGCGCTCAACCACACCGACCCCGTGACGAAGGTGACGATCCTCTCCCGCGGTCGCGCGCTCGGATACACGATGGTCATGCCGCTCGACGACAAGTACTCGACGACGCGCAACGAGATCCTCGACCAGCTCGCCTACGCCCTCGGCGGACGTGTCGCGGAGGAGATCATCTTCCACGACCCGACGACCGGGGCCGCCAACGACATCGAGAAGGCGACGAGCCTCGCCCGCAAGATGGTCACCGAGTTCGGGATGAGCGAGCGGGTCGGCGCGATCAAGCTGGGCCAGAGCCAGGGCGAGGTCTTCCTCGGCCGCGACATGGGTCACCAGCGCGACTACTCCGAGAATGTCGCCGCCGTCGTCGACGAGGAGGTCCGCAAGCTCATCGAGGCGGCCCACGACGAGGCCTGGCATGTCGTCAACGACAACCGCGAGGTCCTCGACAAGCTCGTCCTCGACCTGCTCGAGAAGGAGACGCTGAACCAGCAGGAGCTCGCCGACATCTTCACCGAGGTGGTCAAGCGGCCCGAGCGGCCGACCTGGCTCTCCAGCGAGAACCGGCTGCTCTCCGACATCCCGCCCGTCCTCACCCCTGCCGAGCGGGCCGCCCTCAACGGCGGCTCCGGCGCGCCCCCCGGAGCGACGATCCACCAGGGCGACCCGGAGACCGCGGCCGCGATCGACAAGCTCGCCGAGGGCGGCGCCGGAAGCCCGACCGACCAGAGCCACCCCACCCAGGTCATCGAGCGCCCCGAGAGCGACCGTGGCGAGGACCCCGAGCAGCGGTAGCGGCCGGGGGGACGCCGACGAGGCGCGCCCCCCGATGCCGCCCATTGCCCCACCGGCCCCGGCCGAGCCGCCCGCCTTCCCGCCCCGCATCGACCAGGCCCGCGCCGAGGCGGCCGTCCGCGAGCTCCTCACCGCCGTCGGTGAGGACCCCGACCGGGAGGGCCTGCTCGACACCCCGGCCCGGGTGGCCCGCGCCTACGCCGAGATGTATGCCGGTCTGTGGCAGGACCCGGCCGAGATCCTGGCGACGACCTTCTCGATCGACCACGACGAGATGATCATCGTCCGCGACATCGAGCTCTACAGCACGTGCGAGCACCACCTGCTGCCCTTCCACGGCGTGGCCCATGTCGGGTACATCCCGGCGGCCGACGGGCGGGTGACCGGCCTGTCGAAGATCGCCCGGCTCGTCGACGTCTTCGCGAAGCGGCCCCAGGTCCAGGAGCGGATCACGACCCAGGTCGCCGATGCGCTCGTCGAGTACCTCGGCGCCCAGGGCGTCATCGTCGTCGTCGAGGCCGAGCACCTGTGCATGTCGATGCGCGGGGTCCACAAGCCGGGCTCGCGCACCATCACCTCGGCCGTGCGCGGCCAGCTGCGCCATCCGGCCACCCGTGCCGAGGCGATGTCCCTGCTGCGCGGCGGCACCTCGTGACGCACGGGTCGTCCGGCCCCGACGCGCCGGCGACCCCTCCCACCCCGGTCCCGACCGGACCGTCCCCGGAGGGCGCGCCGCGGGCGCTCCTCGACCGCTTCGCCGGCGCCGGGGCGCGGATCCCACGCTGGCTGGGGACGCTGGCCTACCTCATCGGGTTCCTCGACATCCTCACCGGCTCGCTGCACACGTGGCGGGTGCGGCTGCACCAGGTGACCGAGGTCCTGCCGGGGGTGCTGACCGACGCGGCCGCGGCGGCCACGGTCGTCTCGGGCGTGCTCCTCGTGCTCCTCGCGCACTCGCTGCGGCGCCGCAAGCGCCGGGCGTGGGCGGCCGCGGTCGTCCTCATGCTCGCCTCCGTCGCCCTCCACCTCCTTCACGGGCACGGCCTGCGCAACGAGCCGTTCGCCTTCACCCTCGCCGTCGTCGGGCTCGTGCTCCTGCTCGTCTACCGCCGCGAGTTCTACGCCCTCGGCGACCCGAGCACCCGGCTGCGCGCCGCCTGGGTGTTCGTCGTCCTCCTCCTCTCCTCGCTCGCCGTCGGCAGCCTCACCCTGTGGGCGAACAGCCACGCCATCATCGGCGGCTGGCCCGGCCTGGGGCCGGCGGCCTGGTACGTCCTCGAGGGCATGGTCGGCATCGAGGGCGCCCTCGCGTTCACCTTGCGGCACAACCGGCTCGAGGACGTCATCGGGGCCCTCAACCTCGCGCTCGGGCTGATGACGGCGCTGACGACGGCATACCTCGCCCTGCGCTCGCCCCGACGGCCGGCGCTGCTCAGCGACGAGGACGACGCCCGGGTCCGGGAGCTGCTGCGCGCACACCCGGACTCGCTCGGCTACTTCACGACCCGGCGCGACAAGGCGGTCATCTGGTCCGAGTCCGGCAAGGCCGGGATCGGCTACCGCGTCGTCGCGGGCGTCATGCTCGCCGCCGGTGACCCGGTCGGCGACCCCGAGGCGTGGCCCGGAGCCATCAAGGCGTTCCTCACCGAGGCCGACCGGCACGGCTGGACCCCGGCGGTCCTCGGCTGCTCGGAACGGGCCGGGACGACGTGGACCCGGGAGACCGGCTTCGCGGCACTCGAGCTGGGCGACGAGGCCATCGTCGACACCGCCGCCTTCAGCCTCGCCGGCCGCCCGATGCGCAACGTGCGCCAGATGGTCAACCGGATCCGTCGTCAGGGCTACGAGACGGACGTCTTCCGGGTCAGCGAGGCGCCGCCGGAGCAGCGACGCCGGGCGATCGAGGATGCCGCCGCGTGGCGAGGCAGCGGGACCGAGCGCGGCTTCTCGATGGCCTCGGGCCGGGTCCTCGACGAGGAGGACCCGGAGGCGGTCATCGTCACCGCGACGAAGGGCGGCGTCGTCCGGGGCTTCCTCCAGTTCGTGCCGTGGGGCAGCGACGGGATGTCCCTCGACGTCATGCGCCGGGACCGGGACGCCGACCCCGGGATCAACGAGCTGCTCATCGTCGACGCGCTGTCCCGTGCGCCCGAGCTCGGGGTCAGCCGGGTGTCGCTGAACTTCGCGATGTTCCGATCGACCCTCGAGCGGGGCGAGCGGCTCGGTGCGGGGCCGGTCCTGCGGACCTGGCGCTCGGTGCTCGTCTTCCTCTCCCGCTGGTTCCAGATCGAGAGCCTGTACAAGTTCAACGCGAAGTTCCAGCCCGAGTGGTTCCCGCGCTACATCGTCTATCCCAGCACCCGCTCGCTCGTCCGGGTCGGCATCGCCATGGGCGAGGCCGAGGCCTTCATCGTCTGGCCCCGGCTACGGTGGTTCGGACATGGCGCATGACCCGGGCGCGCGGCACACCCCACCCAACCGAGAGGGGGGCTCGATGAGCAGACCGCTCGTCATGGGGGTCGTCAACGTCACCCCCGACTCCTTCAGCGACGGCGGGGAGTGGTTCGACACCGACGTCGCCATCGAGCACGGCCACGCGCTGCTGGCGCAGGGTGCGGACCTCATCGACGTCGGCGGCGAGTCGACCCGCCCCGGCGCGGAGCGACCGAGCGAGGAGGAGGAGCTGCGCCGGGTCATCCCCGTCGTCGCGGCGCTCGCCGCGGCGGGTGCGACGGTGTCGATCGACACGATGCGGGCGCGGGTCGCGGTCCGGGCCCTCGACGTCGGCGCCCGGATGCTCAACGACGTCAGCGGGGGGCTCGCCGACCCGGCGATGGTGCCGCTGGCGGCCGAGTCCGCCGTGCCCTACGTCGCCATGCACTGGCGGGGGCACAGCGCCGACATGCAGTCCCGTGCCGTCTACGACGACGTCGTCGCCGAGGTGTGCGCCGAGCTTCGGCAGCGGATGGATGCGTTGCTGGAGGAGGGCGTTCGCGAGGAGAACCTCGTCCTGGACCCGGGCTTCGGCTTCGCCAAGACCGCGGAGCACAACTGGTCGCTGCTCCGGTGCATCGACGACGTCGTCGGGCTCGGCCCCCGGGTGCTCGTCGGCACGTCCCGCAAGGCTTTCCTCGGCCGGGTCGGTCGCGACCCCGGCGCCGTGCGTCCGCCGCGGGAGCGCGACGTCGCGACCGCCACGACGAGCCTGTATGCCGCGCTGCACGGCGTGTGGTGCGTGCGGGTTCACGACGTGGCCGGCACCGTCGACGCGCTCGACGTGGCCCAGGCGATCCAGGGGGCGCGATGAGCACCGGCCACCTCACCGACCGGATCACGATCTCCGGCATCAGGGCACGCGGCTTCCACGGGGTGTTCGGGCACGAGCGGCGCGACGGGCAGGACTTCGTCGTCGACGTCGTCCTCGAGGTGGACCTGCGCCGTGCGGGGCGGAGCGACGACCTGGCCGACACCGTCAGCTATGCCGATGTCGCAGCCGCGGTGGTCGCCCGGATCGAGGGCGAGCCGCGTGACCTCATCGAGCGTCTTGCGGCCGACATCGCGGCCGACGCCCTCGGTGACCCGCGGGTCGAGTCCGTCGAGGTGACCGTGCACAAGCCCGACGCCCCGGTCGGAGTGGCGTTCGGCGACGTCTCGGTCACGGTTCGGCGACGTCGCCCCGCCGTCCCCGTCGTCATCGCCCTCGGCGCCAACCTCGGGGACCGGGCCGCGGCGCTCGCCTCGGCCGTCCGAGGCCTACGCCGGGCGGGAGTTCGTGACCTCGCCGTGTCTCCGGCGTACGAGACCGACCCGGTGGGCGGGCCGGAGCAACCGGCATACCTCAATGCCGTCGTCCTCGGACGCACTCGCCTCGCCCCGGCTCGCCTGCTCGGCCGGCTGCACCGGATCGAGGAGCGGCACGGTCGCACCCGCGAGGTGCGGTGGGGTGCGCGCACCCTCGACCTCGACCTCGTCCAGTACGGCTCGCCCGGCGAGCCGGGCGAGGTCCGCAGCGACGACCCGGAGCTGACCCTTCCGCACCCACGGGCGGGCGAGCGGGCGTTCGTCCTCGTCCCGTGGCTGGCCGCCGACCCTGACGCGCGGCTACGGATCGGTGACGCCGCCCATGCCGGCGCCGTTGCCGCCGTCGCCGACCTGGTAGCCGGGCTCGACCTCGGCGGGGTCCGCGAGGTCGGGTCGCTCGATCTCGGCGGGGTCCGCGAGGCCGGACCGCTCACCCCCGGCCGAGGGGGGAGGGGCTGATGCGCCAGGGGGTCCGGGTCCGGGTCGCCGTCCTCGTCGGTCTCGTCGTGGCCGTCCTGTCCGGCCTGGGCTGGCAGCGCTACACCACGTCGAGCGGGTCGCTCGTGCCGCGACCACCCTGGCTCGCCATCGTTCTGCTGCTCGCGATGGCCGGCGCCGTCCTCATCCTCGCCTGGCCGATCCGCCGCTACCTCGCCGGCGGCGCCACCCGGCCGCTGGACCCGCTGCGCGCGGCCCGGGTCGTCGTCCTGTCCCAGGCGGCCGCGCTGACCGGGGCGGCCGCCGCCGGCTGGTATGGCGGGCAGCTCGCCGTCATCGGCCGGGGCCTGGACCTCGTGGCGAACCAGGACCGGGTGCTCATCACCGGGCTCGCCGCTCTCGCCGCGCTCGCGCTGTCGGTGGCGGGTCTCGTCGGACAGCACTGGTGCCGGGTCGAGCCGCCCTCGGACGAGGAGCGCGACGACCGGCATGCCGACGACGACTGACCCGACCTGCCGACGGCACGCGCCCGCCGTCGACACCTCCCCGCCCTCGCCCCCGGGTCCGACAACTCCCCAATAGTGCAGTTGTTGACGTGAGGGCACCCCGGCGGGGTGAGGCCCGAGGTCGAAAAGTCCCCAATTGGGTGAGTTGCTGACCGGCGGGGTGAGGCGCCAGGGCGGGGCCGGGGCTACTTGTCGACGTCGCCGACGACGAAGAACATCGAGCCGAGGATCGAGACCATGTCGGCGACGAGGTTGCCCGGCAGGACCCGGGTCAGCGACTGGACGTTGCTGAACGAGGCCGAGCGCAGCTTCATCCGCCACGGGGTCTTCTCGCCGCGCGAGACGAGGTAGTAGCCGTTGAAGCCGAGCGGGTTCTCGGTCGCGAAGTAGTGGTCGCCCTCCGGCACCTTGAGGACCTTCGGCAGCCGCTGGTTGACCGGCCCCTGCGGGAGCGAGGCGAGGACCGAGAGGCACTGGTCGGCGATGTCGAGGCTGACGTGGACCTGCTCGATGAGGACCTCGAGCCGGGCCAGGCTGTCGCCCTCGGTGCGGGTGACGACGCGACCGGCGCCGCCGGGGGCGAAGACCTCCGCGTATGCCGCATACGGCGCGTCGCGACGCAGATCGACATCGACGCCGGACGCGCGCCCGATGGGCCCGGTCACGCCGTAGGCCATCGCGGTGTCGCGGTCGAGGACGCCGACGTCCCGGGTCCGGGCGAGCAGGATCTCGTTGCCGACGAGGAGCGCCTCGAGCTCGGGCAGGCGGCGGCGAACCGTCGCCACGGCCGCCTCGACCCGCTGGAGCCAGCCGGCCGGGACGTCCTCCTTGAGACCACCGACCCGGTTGAACATGTAGTGCAGCCGCCCGCCCGAGGCCTCCTCGAGGACGGCCTGGATCTCCTCCCGCTCGCGGAACGCGAAGAAGACCGGCGTGATCGCACCGAGCTCGAGGGGGTAGGACCCGAGGAAGACGAGCGCGCTCAGGACCCGCTGCAGCTCGGCGAGCAGGGTGCGCGTCCACACGGCCCGTGGCGGGACCTCCATGCCGAGCATCTCCTCGACGACGGAGACGACGCCGAGCTCGTTGGAGAACGCCGACAGCCAGTCGTGCCGGTTGGCCAGCATGGCGATCTGCCGGTAGTCGCGGACCTCGAAGAGCTTCTCGGCGCCGCGGTGCATGTAGCCGATGACCGGGTCGGCCATGACGATGCGCTCGCCGTCGAGGACGATCCGCAGCCGGAGGACACCATGGGTGGCCGGGTGCTGCGGGCCGATGTTGAGGGTCATGTCGGCCGTGGCGAGCTCGCCGGCGCCGACGCCGACGGTCAGCTCGCGACGCGCGGTCGGCTCGGTCGAAGGCGCGGGGGGCGCGGAGAACAGAGGCACGGGCCCAGTGTGCCGCACCCGTCTGCCTGGGGCAGCACGAAGGCTCGCCTGACTCGCCGGAGGGTTGCCGCGGGTCCGGGCCGGTCGACCGCGCCGCTCAGCAGCCCGGGAGGTTCTGGGCCGAGGTCAGCCAGCCGCGCTCGTCGAGCGTGACGAGGAGGATCTTGTCCTTCCCCCCGGCGGCGGCCAGCCCCTTGAGCGTCGTCGACTTCGCCTGGAGCGGCTCGTCCCAGGCCAGGCAGTGGCGCAGCACGACGACCGGGTGGTCGGCGACGGGGATGCGGAAGGTCACCGTCGTGTTCTGGTTCGTGTACGGGCTCTTCTTCACCCGGTACTTGCGGATGGGGACGCCGTCCTTGGCGAGCTTGGCGTCGGAGACCTTCTTGACGGTCCACCGGTCGAGGATGAGGACCTGCACCCCGGACTCGGTCTTGATCGTGCGGATCGTCCCGAGATCGTACCCGCGGCCCTTGTCGTCGGTCTGCGGCGGCGGCGGTGGCTCCGGCGGCAGCGAGGTCGCCGGCGAGTCCGTGGAGGCGCCGGGCGTCGATCCGCTGCCGCAGCCGGCGAGCCCGGCGGCGAGGGTGAGCGCCGGCACGGTCGCGAGCACGGCGGCCATCCGTCGTGTGCGTCCCGGCATCGTGCGTCCCTTCCTGGCTGGACCTCAGTCTCACCGCAGTGCCCGACCGCTGACAAACCCGGTTCGCCGACCGACGGGTCCGCCGGCGGCTCAGCCGGTGACCTCCCGCAGCACCCACCAGAAGCCCCCTAGCCCGGCGCGGTCGGTCAGCGTCGCGACCGTCGAGGCACCCGCGAGGGCCGCCAGATAGGCAGACGGGTCGGTGCGTGCCAGCTGCGGGTCGGGTCGTGCGCCACTCCAGCCGAGGGCGTGCAAGGCGTCGCGCTGGGTGCCAAGCTCGTCGTGGACGAGGGAGTCGACAGCGACGTGGGCGGTGAGGTCGCAGCGGCCGTCCGGGACCGCGGTGTCGAGCCGTCCACCCCGGTATGCCGCGAGCGTCCCGCCCGAGGGCCGCGCGCCGCGGACGTGTCCGTAGTCGACGGCGAGGACGAGGCCGGAGCGGACCCGGCCGACGAGGGCGGCCCACGCCTCGTCCCGGGTCCGGCCCACCTCGACCCGGTCGCCCGGCTCGGCCTCGTCGAGCGGCCACCACCGCTCGACCCAGGCCAGGTCGGCCGGGCCGAGGCCGTCGCCGAGCGACTCCGCGCCGGTGGCCGGGTCGACGTGCACCTCACGGAGTGCCCCGTCGCCGGCGACCTCGGCGACAGGGCAGGGCACGACGTCGAGCCACTCGTGGGCGATGACGAGCGTGTCGACCAGGTCGGCCAGCTCGTCCGGCAGGCCCGGTCCCCCGGGGGAGTCCAGCCACGCGACCGGATCGGGCAGGTCCTCCGGCCGTCGCACGATGTCGATGCCGGTCAGCTCGAGGTCCGGCCGGGTGGCGTGCAGGTGGGTCAACAACTCGCCGCGGCCGCAGCCGACGTCGACGACGCGGCCCACGCCCTGGCGGTCGGCCAGCGCCGCCACGGCGAGCGCGAACACCCGCCCGAGGTCGCCGTGGGTCGAGGTGAGGAAGTGACCGGCCGGCCCCTCCGGGCGACGGTAGAAGCCCGCGGGGCCGTAGAGCGCCTCCAGCCAGGCCTCGTGCCAGGTCGGCGGGCCGAGGGGACGCATGGGGTCCAGGCTATGCCGCGCTCAGTCCGGCACGCGGTCGAGGTGGAAGAGGTTCTCGACCGCCGTACCGAAGTAGCGGGCGAGCGCGATGGCCAGGGGAAGGGACGGGTCGTAGCGTCCCGACTCGATCGAGTTGACCGTCTGCCGGGAGACGCCGAGGGCGGCGGCGAGCCCTGCCTGGGACAGGCCACGGTCCGAGCGCAGGCGCCGGACGTCGTTGTCCATGTTCAGCCCCGACGGACCGCGACCCACACGGCCGCCGCCCAGACGGCGAAGAGGGAGAGGGACTCGCCGGCGACGAGGAGGTCGGCCCGCCCGTCGCGGAGGATCTGGGTCAGCAGGACGACCGTCTGGAGGATGATCGCCGCCATCCCGACGACGGCGAAGGACCACGTCGAGGCCGCGCGGTCCCGCTCGTCGAACGGCTGGACCGCGCTGACCCGCTCGAAGTCGGAGCCGCGGCCGCGGGTCGCGCGGACGATGCTGACGGCGACGGCGCCGGCGCCGGCGGCGAGCGCGGCCCCGAAGAGGACCTGCCCCTCGAGAAGGCTCCATGCCGCCCCGGCGACGAAGACCGCGAGGTAGATCCGGTTGAACCAGGTGATGCTGCGTGCGGTGGTCATGGAGCCACCATGACAAGCGTGCTTGTCACATGTCAAGCACGCTTGTCATGCCTGGGACGTCGGGACGGTGGCGACCCCGGGCCGGGCCGGGCGGTAGCGTGCCCTGCGTGACCTCACCGACGGCGCATCCGGCCCGGCTCAAGGTCGGTGTCGTCGGCGCCGGCAAGGTCGGTGCGGTGCTCGGGGCGGCGCTTCGCCGTGCGGGGCACGAGGTCACCGGGGTCTCGGCCGTCAGCGAGGCGAGCCGGGCCCGGGCCGAGGCGCTCCTGCCGGGCGTGCCGGTCCGCGCTGTCCCGGACGTCGTCGCCGGTGCCGAGCTGGTGCTCCTCGCCGTGCCGGACGACGCCCTCGCCGATCTCGTCACCGGGCTCGCGACGACCGGCGGGTGGCAGGCCGGCCAGATCCTCGTGCACACCTCCGGCCGGCACGGCATCGGCGTCCTCGCCCCGGCCCTGCCGCACCACGTCCTTCCCGTCGCGCTCCACCCGGCCATGACGTTCACCGGGACGGAGATGGACCTGGACCGGCTCGCCGACTGCGCCTTCGGGATTACCGCGCCCGAGGAGCTGCGTCCCATCGCCGAGGCGCTCGTCATCGAGGTCGGCGCGACGCCGGTCTGGGTGGCCGAGGAGGAGCGAGGGACTTACCACGCCGGCCTGGCCCACGGGGCCAACCATCTCGTCACCCTCGTCGCCCAGGCGATGGACGTGCTGCGGGCGGCCGGGGTGAGCGAGCCCAGGGCGGTGCTCGGGCCGCTCGTCCAGGCCGCGCTCGACAACGCGCTCCGGCTCGGCGATGCCGCGCTCACCGGGCCGGTCGCCCGCGGCGACGTCGGTACGGTGAGCGAGCACCTGCACCGCCTGCAGCGCCTCTCGCCCGAGATCCGGGCGACCTACCTCGCGCTCGCCCGGGCCACCGCGACCCGGGCCCTCGACAGCGGGCGTCTCGGTGCCGCGGCGGCCGAGCCGCTCCTCGCCGCGCTCGCCGACCAGGGGCCAGCCGGCCCACCAGAACCGCCCGGAGCGCCGGACCCGCCCGAACCGCCGCATCCGCCCGGGCCACCAGACAGGAGCCCCCCGTCGTGACCGACGCAACGTCCGCCCCCGCGGTCGCGCGCACCCGCAGTGAGCTGCGGGTGGCCTGCGCCCGGCTGACGAGCCGCGACGTCACCGTCGTCATGACGATGGGTGCGCTCCACGACGGGCACGCGAGGCTCATCCACGCGGCGCGCGAGCGGCATACCCACGTCATCGTGACCATCTTCCTCAACCCGCTGCAGTTCGGGCCCAAGGAGGACCTTTCCCGCTACCCCCGGACCTTCGACGACGACATGGAGATCTGCGCCGCCGCCGGCGTCGACATCGTCTTCGCGCCGACGCCGGACGTCGTCTACCCCGAGGGTGACCCCGGCGTGCGGGTCTCGGCCGGTCCGCTCGGCGCGATCCTCGAGGGCACGTCCCGGCCCGGCCACTTCGACGGCGTCCTCACCGTCGTCGGCAAGCTCCTCCATCTCACCAGTGCCCGGAGCGCCTACTTCGGCCAGAAGGACGCCCAGCAGCTCCTCCTCATCCGCCGGATGGTCAGCGACCTCGACTTCCCCGTCGACATCGTGTCCGTCCCCACGGTGCGCGAGCCGGACGGGCTCGCGATGAGCAGCCGCAACACCTACCTCACCGACAGCGACCGCGAGGTCGCCCTCTCGCTGTCCCGAGCGCTGCGGGCCGGCGCCGAGGCCGCGCCGTTCGGGCCGTCGGCGATCCGGCGAGCCGCCCGGGAGATCCTCGTCAACGAGCCGCTGGCCCTCGTGGACTACCTCGTCCTCGTCCACCCGAGCACGCTCCAGGACGTGCCCGAGTGGTACCGCGGTGAGGCCCTGCTCGCCGTCGCCGCGCGGGTCGGGACGACCCGGCTCATCGACAACCAGCCCCTGCTCGTCGGACCGGAGGGGGGTGCGCTCGAGGTCTTCTCGGACGTCTCCTTCCCCGCCCGCGCCTGAACGGACGGTATGCCGCCGTGCCACCGATCCCCGACCCGGCCGGGCCACCCGGAGCCGAGCCACGCGGAGCCGGGCCACCCGTGCCCCGGCTGCCCCGGTGGCTCACGGCCCCCGAGCCGGGCTGGCAGGTCACGGCCGACGTCATCGTCGTCGGTTCGGGCATCGCCGGGCTGACCTGCGCGCTGCGGCTGCGCGAGCGGGTCGAGAAGGTCCTCCTCGTGACCAAGACGGTCCTCGACGAGGGGTCGACCGCGTGGGCCCAGGGCGGCATCGCGGCCGCCCTCGACCCGGAGGACTCCGCGGCCGAGCACCTCCACGACACGCTCGTCGCCGGCGTCGGGCTCTGTGACGCCACCGCCGTGCGGGCGCTGGTCACCGAGGGCCCGGACCGGGTTCGGGAGCTGGTCGCCCTGGGGGCGCAGTTCGACCGTGACGCCGAGGGCGAGATCGATCTGACCCGCGAGGGGGGGCACCATCGCGACCGGATCGCCCACGCCGGTGGTGACGCGACCGGGCGGGAGATCTCCCGCGCCCTCATCACCGCCCTGCGCCGGGTGTGGGACGACCCCGGCATCGAGGTCATCGAGCACGCCCTCGTCGTCGACCTGCTGACGGCCGATGACGCAGGGGTGTGCGGCGTGACCCTCCACGTCATCGGCGAGGGGCAGATCGACGGCGTCGGTGCGGCATCGGCCCGGGCCGTCGTGCTCGCCACCGGTGGCTTCGGCCAGATCTACGCCTCGACGACCAACCCGTCGGTCTCGACCGGCGACGGGATCGCCGCCGCCCTGCGGGCCGGGGTGCGGGTGGCCGACCTCGAGTTCGTTCAGTTCCACCCGACGGTCCTCTTCCTCGGTGAGGTCTCGACGGGACAGCAGCCCCTCATCTCCGAGGCCGTGCGCGGCGAGGGCGCGGTCCTCGTCGACCGCGACGGGATCCGGTTGATGCAGGGCGTCCACCCACTCGCCGACCTCGCCCCCCGCGACATCGTCGCCCGGGCCATCCTCGACCGGATGGCGGCGACGGGCACCGACCATGTCTTCCTCGACGCCCGCCACCTCGGGGCGGAGTTCCTCGAGCGCCGCTTCCCCTCGATCGTCCGGCGCTGCCGTGAGCTGGGCTTCGACCCGGCGACCGACCTGCTCCCCGTCGCCCCCGCTCAGCACTACGCCTCCGGAGGGATCGAGACCGACCTGTTCGGCCGCTCCTCCCTGCCCGGCCTGTACGCATGCGGTGAGTGCTCGTGCACGGGCGTCCACGGGGCCAACCGGCTCGCCTCGAACTCCCTCCTCGAGGGGCTCGTGTTCGCGCACCGGATTGCCGATGACATCACGACCCGGGTCGAGGCCGGGGAGCTCCCGCTGCGCATGCCGTGCGCGGCGACGGGCAGGTCCGACCAACTCGACAGCACCCACCGGATCGACGTCCAGCGCACCATGACGTCCGGCTCCGGCCCGGTCCGCAGCGCGTCGTCGACGGCGGCGACGTTGGTCGCGCTCTCCGCCCTCTCGGACCTGCACCCGAACGAGGCCGAACCCGGCCCGCGGACGTGGGAGACGACGAACCTCCTCCATCTCGGTCAGGCCCTGTCGTATGCCGCCCACCGCCGCGAGGAGACCCGCGGAGGCCACCTGCGCAGCGACTTCCCGGACCGGGACGACGAGCGGTGGCTCGTCCACCAGACCCTGACCCGCGGCCCGGACGGGACGGTGCTCGTCGCGGAGCGCCCCGCCGACCCCGAGGCCGCCGAGCAACCCGAGGGAGAGCGATGAGTACCGACCGGTTCGGATTCCCCGTGGCGGAGGCGACGCGGGTCGTCGCCGGCGCCCTCGAGGAGGACCTCGGTGGGCCGTCGGGGGTCGATGTCACGACGATGGCGACGATCCCGGCGTCCCAGCGGAGCCGCTCCCTCGTCCTCGCCCGCGCGGACGGGGTCGTGGCGGGCATCCCGGTCATCCGGCTCGTCCTCGATGCGGTCGCGGTGCGGCTCGGCGAGCCGGCCGTCTCGGTCGAGGAGGCGGCGCAGGACGGGGACCGGGTGCGTCGCGGCGACGTGCTCGCCGTCGTGTCCGGCTCGACACGGGTCACCCTCATCGCCGAGCGGACCCTGCTCAACGTCCTCTCCCGCACGTCCGGCGTCGCGACGCACACCCGTCGCTGGGCCGACGAGCTGGCGGGGAGCGACGCGCTCGTCCTCGACACCCGCAAGACGACGCCCGGCCTGCGGGCCCTGGAGAAGTACGCCGTCCGCTGTGGTGGAGGCACGAACAAGCGGATGGGCCTCTTCGACGTCGCGATGGTCAAGGACAACCACAAGCGTGCGGCCGGCGGGCTCACCGCGGCATACGACGCGATCCGGCGGGACTTCCCCGAGGTCCCCGTCCAGGTCGAGGTGACCACGACGCCGGAGGCGCTCGAAGCGGTCGCCGCCGGAGCGCGGTTCCTGCTGTGCGACAACATGTCGACGAGGCTGCTCGCCGAGACGGTCGCCGCCGTGCGGGCCGCCGACACCGGTGGGCAGCGGGTCGAGATCGAGGCGACCGGCGGCCTGACGCTCGAGGTGGCCGCGGCCTACGCCCGGACCGGGGTCGACTACCTCAGCGTCGGGGGGCTCACCCACTCCTCGCCGATCCTCGACATCGCCCTCGACCTCGACGCCTGACCCTCCCGCCGCCCGCCCCCGGATCGGGCGTGAGGTCAGTAGCGCCTCCAGCGCAGGGCGACGGCATAGTCGACCCGCAGCCCCTCGTGCTCGGCAAGGGCGGACTGCGCGGCGGCCGGTGGCAGCTCGATCCCGACGACGGCCTCGAGGTCGGCCCGCCGATCGAAGGTCCAGTGGATCGTCAGCGGCATCGTCGTGAACCCCTGGCGCCGCCAGAACCGCTCGACCGCCGCGGGGTCGTAGGCCGGGTACGCCCGGCGGAACCACGCCCCGAACGTCGAGCGCGAGGCATCGTTGTCGACGAGGCAGGCGACCCCGCCGGGCCGGACGACCCGGTCGAGCTCGGCGAGCCCGGGCTCGCAGCCGGCCCCGAAGAAGTACGCCCACCGGGCGTGGGCGATGTCAATGCTGCGCTCGCGCAGCGGCAGCGCCTCGGCGCCACCACGAACCACCGCCGCTCGACCGGCGCCGAAGCCTCTGTCCTGCACGGCATCTCGCACCCTGGCCCGGGCCATTGCGGCGAGGGGCTCGTGCGGCTCGACACCGACGACCCGAGCCCCCAGCCCGGCGAAGACCGGCAGGTGGAAGCCCGTCCCGCAGCCGATGTCGACGAGGTCGGCGCCGAGGATCGGATGCAGCGTCCCGATCGCCCCGGCGATGACGCCCTCCCGGTCGCTCGCCCGGTTCTCCAGCTCGTAGACCCCCGGCGTGTCCCAGATGTTGGGGCTGCGGATCGCCATCGTCGGACCGGCCGGTTCGCTCGGTATGCCGCTGGGCCGGGTCAGGAGGCGTTCTTGCGCTTCGAGGTCGGCCGGGCGCCGGTCGGGCCGGAGTCCTTGACGCCGGGGCCGCCCTTCTTGGCCGAGGCGGGCCGCGGGGCCGGACGCTTGCCGGGGATGACGCCGGCATCGAGGGTGGCCGGGTGGACGAGCAGCGGCAGCAGCTGCCGCGACCCGACCGACCGCGAGGCCTTCACCGCCTTGAGGTGGGCCTCGCAGCGGACGACGAGCTCGGCATACGCCTCCTCGCCCATCAGCTCGATGAGCTCGGCGCGGTTGGAGCGGTAGACCGGCTCCCGGCCGACATGGGCCTCGGAGTTGCCGGAGCAGTACCAGTCCAGGTCGTGGCCGCCGGCCCCCCAGCCGCGCCGGTCGTACTCGCCGATCGTCACCTCGAGGTAGCTCGTGTCGTCGGCGAGGGACACGCGGCGGTACGAGCGACGCATCGGCAGCTGCCAACAGACGTCGGGCTTGGTCGTGTGGGGAAGCCGTCCGGTCAGCACCGCGTGCTGGTGCAGGGCGCACCCGGCTCCGGCCGGGAAGCCCGGTCGGTTGAGGAAGATGCACGCGCCGTCGACGACCCTCGTCTTGCGCTCCCCGTCCTCCTTCTCGGTCCAGCGCGAGGTCTTGGCCGGGTTGCTCACACCGGTCGGGCGGTACTGCCACTCGTCCTCGCCGAGCTCGGCGACGACAGCGGCCACCCGGTCCAGGTCGTCGGCATCGGAGAAGTGCGCGCCGAGCGTGCAGCACCCGTCGTCCGGCCGGTCCGCGTAGATCCCCTGGCAGCCGGCCCCGAAGATGCAGGTCCAGTTGGACGTCAGCCAGGTCAGATCGCAGCGGAACCGCTGGTCGTCGTTCGCGGGATCGGGGAACTCGACCCACATCCGGGCGATGTCGAGGGGAGACTCGGGCACCCGTCCACCCTACGTGGCACCCACCCGGCTACGCTCGCAGCCATGCGCCTCGGGGTGATCGACGTCGGCTCCAACACGGTCCATCTGCTCATCGTCGACGCGCACCTCGGCGCCCAACCGCTCCCGGCGAGCTCACACAAGATCGCCCTGCGCCTGTCCGAGCACGTGACCGACGACGGCCTCATCTCCGACTCCGGTCGCGACCGGCTGACCGACTTCGTCCAGCGCTGTGTCGAGATCGCCGAGGACCAGGGCGCCCAGGAGCTCGTCGGCTTCGTCACGAGCGCGATCCGCGAGGCGCCCAACGGCGATGTCGTCCTCTCGCACGTGGCCGCCCGCAGCGGTGTCGCCCTCGACGTCCTCTCGGGCGAGGACGAGGCGCGGCTGACCTTCCTCGCCGTCCGCCGGTGGTTCGGCTGGTCGGCCGGCACCCTGCTCGTCGCCGACATCGGCGGCGGCTCGCTCGAGCTGGCCATCGGCAGCGACGAGGACCCGGACGTGGCCGTCTCGCTGCCGCTCGGCGCCGGGCGGGTGACCCGCGACCTCCTCCCCGGTGACCCGCCGACGACGGAGGTCGTCAGGGAGGCCCGCCGCCTGGTGCGCGCCGCCATCGCCGAGCAGATGCACCCCCTGGCCAAGGCCGGCACCCCGGACGCCGCGGTCGGCACGTCGAAGACGATGCGCTCGCTGGCCCGGGTCACCGGCGCGGCCCCGAGCTCGGAGGGGATGTATGCCGTGCGCATCCTCGAGCGCGACGCCCTCGCCGCACGGCTGCCCGAGATCGCCGCCATGTCCTCGGGCGAGCGGGCGGACCTGCCCGGTGTCTCCGCGTCCCGCTCCCGCCAGCTCCTCGCCGGGGCCCTCGTCGCCGAGGCGACGATGGACCTGCTCGGCCTCGACCGGCTCGAGATCTGCCCGTGGGCGCTGCGCGAGGGCATCATCCTGCGGCGGCTGGACGGGATGAACTGATGCCCGGGCCGGTGCGCGTGCCGTCGGCTCGGGTCGCCCTCTCGACCGCCTCGGCCTACCCGGTCGGCGCCGCCGGCGCCTTCTCGCTCGCCGGACGGCTCGGCTACGACGGGGTCGAGGTCATGGTGTGGACCGACCCGGTCACCCAGGAGGCCGGCGCGCTCGCCGCCCTCGCCGAGCTGCACGGCATACCCATCGTGTCGATCCACGCGCCCACGCTGCTGATCACCCAGCGGGTCTGGGGGCCCGAGCCCTGGGACAAGATCGATCGCTCCATCGACCTGGCCCGGGACGTCGGGGCCGACACGGTCGTCCTCCACCCGCCGTTCCGCTGGCAGAAGGGGTATGCCGAGGAGTTCGTCGAGGGGGTCGCGCGCCGGGAGGCCGACAGCGGCATCCGGCTCGCCGTCGAGAACATGTACCCCTGGCGGGCGCGCTCGCGCGAGATGGAGGCCTACCTCCCGCACTGGGACCCGGTCCCCCAGGACTACGCGCACGTCACCGTCGACCTGTCGCACACGGCGACGGCGGGGTCGGACGCGATGGCGATGGTCGCCGACCTGGGGCCGCGGCTGTCGCACCTCCACCTCGCCGACGGGTCGGGCTCGAACAAGGACGAGCACCTCGTCCCGGGCCGGGGCGGGCAGCCGTGCGCCGAGGTGCTCGAGACGCTCGCGACGTGGGGCTTCGCCGGCTCGGTCGTCGTCGAGGTGAGCACCCGCCGCCACGATGACGACGACCGGGAGGTCGACCTCGCGGAGTCGCTCGCATTCGCCCGGCTCCACCTCGCCACCGCCGCCTGAGTGCCCGGACCGACCGCGTCACATCGCGGCCCGGGTCACGCCGCTCGCGCCGTGGCGGGAGTACGTTCGGTCCCATGGCCGAGACCCCCCGCGTCGGGGCGGATGCCGACGACGCGATCGTCATCGAGAACCTGCGCGTCGTGCGGGGGGGACGGCCCGTCCTGCCGGACGTCTCCGTCTCGATCCCGCGCGGCCAGGTCGTCGGGCTCCTCGGCCCCAGCGGTGGCGGCAAGTCGACGCTCATCCGCTCGATCGTCGGCGTCCAGATCGTGGAGTCCGGGACCGTCACCGTCCTCGGCCACCCGGCCGGGGCCGCCGAGCTGCGGCACCGGGTCGGGTACCTCACCCAGGCGCCCAGCGTCTACGCCGACCTCACCGTCCGCGACAACCTGCGCTACTTCGCCGGCGTCGTCGGCGTCGACGGGGACGCCGTCGAGCGGACCATCGTCGAGGTCGGCCTCGCCTCGCACGCGGACGTCCGCGTCGAGAACCTGTCCGGCGGACAGTTCTCCCGCGCCTCCCTCGCGGCGACCCTCGTCGGCGCACCCGAGGTCCTCGTCCTTGACGAGCCGACCGTCGAGCTCGACCCCGTCCTGCGCCGCGACCTGTGGGCGATGTTCCGCCGGCTCGCCGAGGAGCAGGGCCGGACCGTCCTCGTCTCGAGCCACGTCATGGACGAGGCCACCCGCTGCGACCGGCTGCTCCTGCTGCGAGGCGGCCGGATCATCTCGGACTCGACGGTGGCCGACCTGCTGGCGCGGACCGGAGCCCCAGACGTCGAGTCGGCATTCCTGTCGATCGTCGACGGCGCCGACGCCGAGGACCCCGAACCGGTCCCGGCCCACCACGGGTCCGGGGGCATCCATCGCCACCGCCGAGGGAAGGACGGCGCCGAATGACGCCGCGCATCACGCTGGCGACGGCACGGCGGATCCTCGCCCAGCTGCGTGCCGACCGCCGGACGATCGCCCTCATGCTGCTCGTCCCCATCGTGCTCATCGGGCTGCTCGCGTGGATCTTCGCCGACAGCCCGCTGCCGGTCTTCGACCGGATCGGCGCCGCCCTGCTCGGGGTGTTCCCGTTCGTCGTCATGTTCATCGTCACGAGTGTCGCGACGCTGCGCGAGCGAGCCAGTGGCACCCTCGAGCGACTGTTGACGACGCCGCTCGGCAAGGGCGACTTCATGTTCGGCTACGCCATCGCCTTCGGGCTGATGGCCGTCGTCCAGGCCCTCGTCGCCACGGCGTTCGCCGTCTGGGTCTGCGGCCTCGACGTGTCCGGTCCGGTCTGGATCCTCGTCGTCATCGCGGTGTTCGACGCCCTGCTGGGGACGGCCCTCGGGCTCCTCGCGAGCGGGTTCGCCAGGACCGAGTTCCAGGCGGTCCAGTTCATGCCGGCCTTCGTCCTGCCCCAGTTCCTCCTGTGCGGGCTCCTCGTGGCGCGCGACGAGCTCCCGAGCGTCCTCGAGGCGGTCTCGGACGTGCTCCCGCTCTCGTATGCCGTCGACGCGATGAAGTCGGTGACGACGAGTGCGCAGCCTCTCGGCGACGTCGTCCCGGATCTCGGGATCATCCTTGCCTGGATCGTCCTCGCCCTCGTCCTCGGTAGCCTCACCCTGCGCCGCCGCACGGCCTGACGGCATACCGGCCGGGCTGCCGGACCCCCGGGCGAGCGGCGGTGGGTGAGCCCCCTCGCACCCCCCGTGCCGGCGCCCGATGACGCGTCTACGCTGCGAGGGTGGATGCCAGCGACCTTCTTCGGGGCGGGATGCTCCAACTCTCCGAGTCCGACCTCGTCCGCCGCGCGATCGAACGCGCCCCGGTCAGCCGGTCCGTCGTCTCGCGGTACGTTCCGGGGTCGGCGATCGAGGACGCCGTCCGCGCGGTGACCGAGCTGCGTGCGACGAACCGGCTCGTGACGATCGACCACCTCGGCGAGGACGTCATGGAGCCGATCCAGGCCGAGCGCAACCGCGACACCTACGTCGAGCTGCTCCGGGCGCTCGCCGCGAACGAGCTGTCCCAGTTCGGCGCCGCGGAGGTGAGCGTCAAGCTGAGCGCCATCGGCCAGTCCCTGCCTCGGGACGGCGAGCGGATCGCCCTCGAGAACGCCCGGGCCATCTGCGTCGCGGCCCAGATCGCCGGGACCACGCTCACCCTCGACATGGAGGACCACACGACGACCGACTCGACGCTGTCGGTGCTGCGCGAGCTGCGGGAGGACTTCCCCTGGGTCGGTGCCGTCATCCAGGCCTACCTCCGGCGCAGCGACCAGGACTGCCGGGACCTCGCAGGGGAGGGCAGCCGGGTCCGGCTCTGCAAGGGGGCCTACAAGGAGCCGGAGTCGGTCGCCTACACCGATACCGAGGACGTCGACCTCGCCTATGTCCGCTGCCTGAAGATCCTCATGGCCGGCGATGGCTACCCCATGGTCGCCACCCACGACCCGAGGCTGGTCGAGATCGCCCGCGCGCTCGCCTCACACAACCACCGGACCCCGGACACCTACGAGTTCCAGATGCTCTATGGGATCCGGCCGCTCGAACAGACCCGGATCGCCGACCGGGGACACCAGATGCGGGTCTACGTCCCGTTCGGGGACCAGTGGTACGGCTACCTCATGCGCCGGATGGCCGAGCGCCCGGCGAACACGATGTTCTTCGTCCGCTCCCTCCTCACCCGCAGCTGACCGCCCGAGCCGGCGGCTCAGTCGGCGGGGCCGTCGTCGAAGACGTCGTCGTCGGGCAGGGTGACGGCGCGGCGGCGGCGCCGGTCCAGGGCGAGCGCGACGAGCACGCCCACGCCGAGCCCCACGAGCAGTCCCCAGGCGTAGGAGGCGCTCGCCTCGGCCCCGAGCCGGGCCCGGAGCAGGCCGACCACCCAGGCCGCGACGATGGTGAGGAGCACCCAACCGCGCGGCGACCGGAAGCCGCGGCGCAAGGAGGGCGTCTCGATGCCGTGGGCCCGGACGTAGCGCAGGGCGGCGACGTTGGCGAGCCCCGGCAGGATCATCACCGCGATGGACCAGTTCGCGTAGGCCGGTCCCGCGGCCCAGACGAGGGCCGTGGCCAGCAACGCGGCGCCGAACGAGTGCACCTGGTAGGCGACGGCGCACGCCTCGAGCCACACGGTCCGGCTGCGCTCGTCCCCCCACAGCGGGCTGTCGAGGTCGCCGATGGCGCGCAAGGTGGGAACGGGGTGGTCGGTCATGACGGCTCCTTGTTCGCAGAGACGGGGGCCTCGGTGGTGACGAAGAAGAGGTCGTCGACGGTGGCGTCGAGGGCCGCCGCGATCCGGATGGCGAGGTAGACCGACGGGGCGTAGTCGCCGCCCTCGACCGAGATGACGGTCTGTCGGCTCACCCCGGTGGCCGCGGCGAGCTCGGCCTGGGTCATCCGGCGGGCGCGCCGGGCGGCGCGCACGGCGTTGTCCTCGCGGTCGGTCGGCATGTCCGCGATGTTAACTATCCTTGACATTCTATGTCAAGGATAGTCGACATTGCCTCGACCGCCGCTCCGGGTCGAGGTATTCCGAGACCCGGCAGGCGCACCCGAATACCTCGAACCAGGTCGTCGCGCCGCGCGAGACCGGGGGAGCGCCGCCGGGCTGGCGCGGCATACTGACCGACCATGGGAACGGTTGCGATCTTCGGTGCCGGCGTCATGGGCGAGACCCTCCTCTCGGGCCTGCTGCGAGCCGGCCGGCCGACCAGCGAGCTCGTCATCACCGAGCGACGCTCCGAGCGGGTGGCCGAGCTCGAGGCGAAGTACGCCGTCCGCGCGCTGAGCAACCTCGAGGCCGCCCGGGCCGCGGACACCCTCGTCCTCGTCGTCAAGCCGCAGGACATGGGCGGTCTGCTCGACGAGATCGGCGAGCACGTCGCCCCCGGCAACCTCGTCGTCAGCCTGGCCGCCGGCATCACGACGGAGTTCATCGAGTCGCGCCTTCCGGCCGGCAGCTCCGTCGTGCGGGTCATGCCCAACACGCCGGCGCTCGTCGACCAGGGGATGGCCGCGGTCAGCGGCGGGAAGCACTGCGACGAGGGCCACCTCGCCGAGGCTGCGGCGCTCCTGGCGGCCACCGGCAAGGTCATCGAGGTGCCCGAGAACCTCCAGGACGCGGTCACCGCCATCTCCGGCTCGGGTCCGGCCTACATCTTCTACGTCGTCGAGGCGATGATCGAGGCGGGCGTCGTCCTCGGTATGCCGCGCACCATGGCGACCGAGCTCGTCGTCCAGACCCTCTACGGCGCCGCGACGATGATCCGCGAGACCGGCCAGCACCCGACCGTCCTGCGCGAGCAGGTCACCTCGCCGGGCGGGACGACCGCGGCCGCGCTGCGCGAGCTCGACGACCACAAGGTCCGGGCGGCGTTCGTCAGCGCGATGGAGGCCGCGGCCATCCGCTCCCGCGAGCTCTCGGGAGGCTGAGCCGACCGCCGGGCGCCGGCTGCCGGGTGCCCGGCGCGGCCTCACACGCCCCAGCGAATGCGGTCCCGGTCGCCGGGCATGACAGAGTAATCCCATGACTGACATCACCGTGCGGGAGCTCGAGGAGAGCGACTGGGAGGAGTACAAGTCGGTGCGGCTGACCGCGCTGCAGGACTCTCCCGACGCGTTCGTCGCCTCCTACGCGGAGGAGAGCGACTACGCCGAGGATCGTTGGCGGGACCGGATGCGGCGCTCCCAGCGGCTCCTCGCCGAGCGCGACGGCGACCCGATCGGGGTGGCCAGCGTCGGCCAGGCGAGCGACGGCAGCGAGGACAAGGCCGAGCTGTTCGGGCTGTGGGTCCGGCCGGAGGCCCGCGGCAGCGGGGTCGCCACGGCCCTCGTCACGGCCGGCGCCAAGGTGGCTCGCGAGCGGGGCAACTCCCAGCTGATGTACTGGGTCGGCAGCGACAACGGCCGCGCGGTCGCGTTCGCGAGCGGCTTCGGCTTCCGCCCGACCGGGCTGCGCCGGGCGATGCGCGTCGTCAGCGAGGAGGACGGCGAGGAGGAGGTCGCGATGACCTTGCCGCTCGCCGGTGACCGCGGCGCGATGCCATTGATCTGAGCGTCCCACCCGGATATGCGGGCCCACCCGGCTCAACAGTTCCGGGCGCCGGTCGGGGCGGGGCTCAGGGGCGGCCGGCGAGCCGCTCGATGAGGTCGCTCGGTCCGCTGACGATGAGGACGTCGTGCGCGGTCACCTTCGTCGAGGGCACGGCATAGGTGAAGTCGTGCCCGGGCGCCTTGACGCCGACGACGGTCACGCCGTAGCGGCTGCGGATCTGGCTCTGCTCGAGGGTGAAGCCGATCATCTCCGCCGGCGGGCGCATCTTGACGATGGCGAATCCGTCGTCGAACTCGATGTAGTCCTGCATCCGGCCGCCGACGAGGTGGGCGACCCGGCGGCCGGTGTCGGCCTCGGGGCGCACGACGTGGTGCACGCCGATCCGTTCGAGGATCCGCTGGTGCTCGGTCGTCAGGGCCTTGGCCCAGATCGCGCCGACGCCGGCGTCGACGAGGTTGGCGCAGGCAAGGACCGAGGACTCGACGGAGCTGCCGATCGAGACGACGGCGACGGAGAAGCGCTCCGGCTTCGCGGCCCGCACGACCTCCGGGTCCGCGGCGTCGCCCTGGATGATCTGGGCGACCCTGCCCGACCAGCGCTCGGCCAGGACGGGGTCCCGCTCGACCGCGACGACCCGGTGGCCGAGCTGCTTCAGCTCGAGCGTCGCGGCGGCGCCGAAGCGGCCGAGCCCGACGACGAGAACGTCCCGCAGGCGTGCGTCGTTCTTGGCCATCAGCGCAGTGCTCCTCGAGGGTGCGGAGGGGCGGTGGGCACGCCCCCGGGTTGTCAGGCTAGCGCCCGGGGGTAGCGTTCTGGCATGGCTCCCCTGGCGCGCGTGGTCTGGGACGATGCGTTCACGGCGTACAACTTCGGTCCGCAGCACCCGATGTCGCCGGCCCGCCTCGAGCTGACGACCCGGCTGCTGCGCGACCTCGGCCTGTACGACCGACTCGAGATCGTCAGCCCGCGGGTGTGCCCCGAGGAGATGCTGACGACCGTGCACGACCCGGACTACGTCGCCGCCGTCCGGGCCGCCTCCCTCGACCCGTCGGTCGCCGACATCGGGCACGGACTGGGGACCGAGGACGACCCGGCCTTCGCCGGGATGCACGAGGCGAGCGCCCGGGTCGTCGCGGGCACCGTCGCGATGTGCCGCGAGGTGTGGTCCGGCGAGATCGAGCACGGGGTGAACTACTGCGGGGGGCTGCACCACGCGGCCCGCGGCCATGCGGCCGGCTTCTGCATCTACAACGACATCGCCGTCGGCATCCGGTGGCTCCTCGACAACGGCGCCGAGCGGGTCGCCTACGTCGACGTCGACGTCCACCACGGTGACGGCGTCGAGGAGATGTTCTGGGACGACCCGCGGGTCATGACGATCTCGGTCCACGAGACGGGCCGGGCGCTCTTCCCCGGGACGGGGTGGCCGCACGACATCGGCGGCCCCGACGCCGAGGGCAGCGTCGCGAACGTCGCCCTGCCACCGGGCACGAGCGACGCGGCATGGCTGCGAGCCATCGAGTCGGTCGTCCCACCGCTGCTGCACGCCTTCAGGCCGCAGATCCTCATCAGCCAGCACGGCGCGGACAGCCACTACTCCGACCCGCTCGCCCACCTCGCCATCTCGGTCGACGCGCAGCGGCGCGCCCACGAGACCCTCCACTCGCTCGCGCACGAGGTCGCCGGCGGCAAGTGGGTCGCCCTCGGTGGCGGCGGCTACGAGATCATCGACGTCGTCCCGCGCTCGTGGGCCCACCTCGTCGGCATCGCCGCACACGAGCCGATCGACCCGGCGACCCCGATCCCGCAGCGGTGGCGCGATCACGTCGAGGCGAACTTCGGCCGGCCCGGCCCGGCCCGGATGGGTGAGCTCGACCCGAGCCAACTGCCGATCTGGGTCCAGCCGTGGAGCATGGGCTACAACCCGGACAACCCGGTCGACCGGGCGATCATGGCAACCCGGGAGGCGACGTTCCTCCACCATGGCCTCGACCCCTGGTTCGACTGAGCCGGGTCGGCCACGGCGCCCGGATCGCGCTGTGCACCATCGATTCCGGCGAATCTCTGCGTGTCGACTGGACAATTCGGATGAGTTTTCTCCATAGCCTTCCCCAGCCGTCACATCTGCCCCTATGGTTGCGCTTGCACGTCCGTAGTAGACCGCCGGAGGGGAAGCCGGCGATGCGGACCGGCAGAAGATCGAGGTCACGATGTCCCAGGAGCGCCAGCTCGCCGAGGTGCGGTTCCTCACCGTCGCCGAGGTCGCCTCGATCATGCGCGTGTCCAAGATGACCGTGTACCGCATGGTGCACGCCGGTGAGCTGCCCGCCATCCGGGTCGGCCGGTCTTTCCGGGTCCCGGAGGACGAGGTGCACAAGTACCTGCGCACCTCGTTCGTCGACACGGCATGATCGTTCGCAAGCGCAACGTCTCGAGGGGCGGCCCCGATGGGGCGGCCCCTCGCGGCGTTCGTGGCCGGGTTTGGGAGGCCCGCTGACCGACCGGTAAGGTGGGCAGTCGGCACCGACGGAGAAGGACACCACATGGGCTCTGTGATCAAGAAGCGGCGCAAGCGGATGGCGAAGAAGAAGCACCGCAAGCTGCTGCGCAAGACGCGTCACCAGCGTCGCAACAAGAAGTGACCCGCTCGTCGTCGGTGTGACGCCGACGACGACGCCCGGTTGCGGACGTCGGGCCCCCACCACCGCGGAGGGGGCCTTCGTCGTGCCCGGACCGGGCGGCACACTCATCCCGTCCCGGCACCGGATGCCGGGCGCCGGGTGCCCCGGGGCCAGCCGCCGGCCGGGCGCGGACGTGGAGTCGCGGCGCGGCCGCCGAGGGGAGAGACTGATGAGTAACAACGGTCAGCGACCGGTGGCATGTCTCGGTAGGGTCTGACAGGGTCGAGGGAAAGGGGCTGACGTGGCAGGCGTCGTGCTCGTGACGGGGGTCTCCCGCTACCTCGGCGGCCTCGTCGCGCGCCGGCTGTCCGCGCGACCGGACATTGATCGGGTCCTCGGCGTCGACGTCATCCCGCCCTCGCACGACGTCGGGGGGGCCGACTTCATCCGGGCGGACATCCGCAACCCGATGATCGGCCGGGTCATCGAGCAGGCCGGGGTCGACACCGTCGTCCACATGAACGTCATCGCGACGCCGACCTTCGTCGGGGGGCGCACCCCGCAGAAGGAGATCAACGTCATCGGCACGATGCAGCTCCTCGCGGCGTGCCAGAAGTCGCACAGCGTCCGCCGGCTCGTCGTCAAGTCCACCGCTGCCGTCTACGGCTCCAGCCCGCGCGACCCCGCGATGTTCAGCGAGGAGATGACCGCCCGGCGGATGCCGCGCACCGGCTTCGGCAAGGACTCGATCGAAGTCGAGGGCTACGTGCGCGGGTTCGCTCGGCGCCGCCCGGACGTCGACATCCTCATGCTGCGGTTCGCCAACATCCTCGGCCCGCACATCCGCACGTCGATGACCGACTACTTCAGCCTGCCGGTCGTCCCGGTGCCACTCGGCTTCGACGCCCGGATGCAGTTCGTCCACGAAATGGATGCGACCGAGGCGATGCTCCTCGCCGCGACCGGCAGGGACACCGGCGTCGTCAACATCGCCGGCGACGGCGTCATCACCGTCCTCCAGGCCGCCGCCCGGCTGCGCCGGCCGTTGCTGCCGGTGCCGCTGGGCGCCTCGGGCTCGGTCGGCGCGGTGACCAAGCGCCTCGGGCTCGCCGACTTCTCGCCCGACCAGATCTCGTTCCTCGCCTTCGGCCGGGGTCTCGATACCACCGTGATGCGCCGCGACCTCGGCTTCGAGCCCCGCTTCACGACCGTGGAGGCCTTCGAGGACTTCGCGCGGACGGTGCGTCCCATGCTGCCCAGCCCCGAGGGGGTGCTCACCGTTGCCGGCTCGGCCGCGCGCGGCGCCGGTGCACTCGTCCGCAGCCTGTCCGGGAGGACCTCGTGACCGACCAGAACCCGACGAAGGCCACTCGCGCCGCCGCCGCACGCCGCTCCGGCGCGGGCGTTCGCGGTGCGGCCGGTCGCGGCTCGGTCGCCGCCGGCGCGGCGCGGGCCACGGGTGAGCGGGCTCGGCGCCGGGCCACGCCGCTCATCGGCGCGCCACCGATCACGCCGGCCGAGGACGCCCCCCCGGGGGACCCGGCCCGCGGGGACGGCGCGGCGCCCGCCAAGGGTGAGGCCACGACGCCTCGGGAGCCGGGTCGTCGCGCCGCGCACCGCCCCCGTCCGGTCATCACCTCCGGCGTGCAGAAGAAGGCCGCCAAGCAGGCCGGGGAGCGGGCGTCCGTGCGGACCAGCCGTTCCTCGAGCCGCTCGCGGGCCTCGCGGTCCGGGAGCGAGCGCGCGACGCCGACGCCGGCCCGCGGTCCCGACGAGCCGGTGGGGCCCACCGCCGCCCTCCGTCCGCGCCGGAGCGCCAAGGAGAAGCGCGCGGCCGACGAGCAGGCCCGTCCGCACCTGCGGATCGCCACGGCCGTCGACGCCCCCCGTGCCGCCACGCCGCCGGATCCCACCGTCGTCGGGAGCGAGGGCGCGCTCACGACACCCGGGCTCGAGGAGCTGCTCACCGGGGCCGTCGCGGCGATCCGGCTGGCTGCCCAGGGCACCGGGATCTCCGCGGAGGACGTCGAGCACCGGATCGCCGAGCTGCTCGCCTACCTGCGGCGCCGGATCGAGGGCACCTACGTCGTCGACGACTTCGGCTACGACGTCGACTTCGCCGAGTCGATCCTCTTCCCCCTGCTGCGCCCGATCTACCAGCACTGGTTCCGGGTCGAGACCCGCGGCGTGGAGAACATCCCGGCGCACGGCGGCGCCCTCGTCGTCGCGAACCACTCCGGGACGATCGCCATCGACTCGCTCATGGTCCAGCTCGCCATCCACGACGAGCACCCCCAGCACCGGGTCATGCGGGCCCTCGGCGCCGATCTCGTCTTCCAGACCCCCTTCCTCGGGGGCATCTCCCGCCGCGGCGGAGCGACGCTGGCGACGAACGCCGACGCGGACGCCCTCTTCGCCAGGGACCAGCTCGTCGGAGTCTTCCCCGAGGGGTTCAAGGGGGTCGGCAAGCCCTTCTCCGAGCGATACAAGCTCCAGCGCTTCGGCCGGGGCGGCTTCGTCTCGGCGGCGCTCAAGGCCGGCGTCCCGATCGTCCCCGTCTCCGTCGTCGGGGCCGAGGAGATCGCCCCGATCCTCGGCAACATCAAGGTCCTGGCCCGAGCGCTCGGCTTGCCGTACGTGCCGGTGACGCCGACCTTCCCGTGGCTGGGGCCGCTCGGACTGCTGCCGCTGCCGAGCAAGTGGATCATCGAGTTCGGGGCGCCCATCCCCACCGCGCAGTACGGCTCGGCGGCCGCCGAGGACCCGATGCTCGTCTTCGACCTCACCGACCAGGTCCGCGAGACGATCCAGCAGACGCTCTACTCGCTGCTCATGCAGCGCCGCTCGGTCTTCTTCTAGGAAGGACCCGACCGTATGCCGTCCGGCCCCCCCGTGTCCCCGCTCCCGGCCGTTCCGCCGCGGATCACCCTCGTCGGCAAGCCGGGCTGCCACCTCTGCGACGACGTTCGGGTCGTCATCGAACGGGTGGCGGCCGACCTCGGTGTCGGCTGGACCGAGGTGTCGATCCTCGACGACCCCGACCTCGCGGAGCGCTACGCCGAGGAGATCCCGGTGACCCTCGTCGACGGGCGGCGGCACGACTACTGGCGGATCGACGAGGCCCGGCTGCGCGCCGCGCTGGCCCGTTCCCGCCGCTGAACGACCGCTCGGGACGGCGCCTCGGGACGTGACCTCGGTCACGTCCGGGACCGGCTGGGGCGCCCATCCCGCTACCAGCGGGCGCGCCGAGCGGACCCGTCGTCTCAACGTGACGCTTGTGACTTTGTGCAAGGCTTCACAACTGCGTAGCCTGTGGTCGTTGCGCGTTCTACGAGCGTTCCCGGCGCCCCGCACCGCGCACCGCGCTTGACGCCATGCCAGGCGCCTGTCTGCCGAAAGGAGCAGGTGACAACCGTGTCCGCCGCCGTCGTGACACCTCGGGGGATCCCCGAAGCATCCGTCGCCCGGCTACCCGGTTACCTGCGCTGCCTGACGGCCTACGCCGAGCAGGGCATCACCTCGGTCAGTTCAGACGAGCTGGCCGGCACCGCAGGCGTCAGCCCGGCGAAGCTGCGCAAGGACCTGTCCCACCTCGGCTCCTACGGGGTCCGGGGCGTCGGCTACGACGTCGACCGGCTCGCCTACGAGATCTCGCTCGCCCTCGGGCTGACCCAGGACTGGCCGGTCGCCATCGTCGGCATGGGCAACCTCGGCCGTGCCCTCGCGGCATACAGCGGCTTCGCGACCCGCGGCTTCCGCGTCGTCGCACTCCTCGACCACGATTCCGCGGTCGTCGGCGAGCGCGTCGCCGGCCGGGTCGTCCGGCCGATGACCGATCTCGACGCCCTCGTCGCCGAGGAGGGCCTGGCGATCGGCGTCATCGCGACCCCGGCCGACTCCGCCCAGCAGGTGTGCGACCTACTCGTCGGGGCAGGGGTCCGGTCGGTGCTCAACTTCGCGCCGTGCCCCCTTGCCGTGCCGGAGGGGGTCGTCGTCCGCAAGGTCGACCTGTCCACCGAGCTGCAGATCCTCGCGTTCCACGAACAGCGAAAGACCGCCCCCGCGGCGGCGAAGGCGGTGAGCTCATGAGTCTGCTCGTCCTGGGCGTCTCCCACCACGATGCCTCCATCCCGCTCCTCGAGGCGGTCTCGCTCGATGCGACGGGCCAGGGCACGCTGGAGACGCACCTGCTGCACACCGAGAACGTCACCGAGGCCCTCGTCGTCTCGACGTGCAACCGCACCGAGGTCTATGTCGAGGCGGCGACCTTCCACGGAGCCGTCGCGGACGTCACCGAGGCCCTCATGCTCAGCTCCGGCATGCCCCGGGCCGAGCTGCAGCCCCACCTGTACCTCCACTACGAGGACCGGGCCATCGCGCACGCCTTCTCCGTGGCGGCCGGCCTGGACTCGATGGCCGTCGGAGAGGCCCAGATCCTCGGCCAGCTCCGCGGCGCCCTCGGCCGCGCCCAGCGGCACGGACACGTCGGACCCGGCCTCAACATGCTGTTCCAGTGGGCGCTGCGGGTCGGCAAGCGGGTACACACCGAGACCGAGATCGATGCCGTCAGCCACTCCCTCGTCGGCGCGGGCCTCGAGCATGCCGCGGGCGCGCTCGGCTCCCTGACCGGCCGGCGGGCCGCCGTCATCGGGGCCGGCGGCATGGGTGCCCTCGCCGCCAAGGCGGTCTCGGCCGAGGGGCCGGACCGGCTCTGGGTCCTCAACCGGAGCGCCGAGCGGGGAGCCCACCTGGCCGAGCGGGTCGGGGGCGTGGCCCGCCGGATGGCCGACCTCGTCGACGTCCTCGCGGAGAGCGATGTCGTCCTCACCGCGACGGGCGCGTCCGGGGCCGTCATCTCCGTCGCGGACGCCGCCCAGGCCCTCGCGGCACGCGGCGGCCGGCCGCAGGTCTACATCGACCTCGCGTTGCCGCACGACGTCGAGTCCGCCGTGGGCGAGCTGGACGGGGTCACCCGGCTCGGGCTCGCCGAGCTCGGGCTCATCCTCAGCGGCACGGCCGATGCCCCGCAGATCCGGCAGGCCCGGGATCTGGTCACCTCAGAGGTCGCCGAGTTCCTCCTCGCCCGGGCGGCGGAGACCGTCATCCCGACCGTCACCGCGCTGCGCGCCCGAGCCGCGGAGGTCCTCGAGGCCGAGATGGCCCGGCTCGACCACCGCACCCCCGCCCTGGGTGAGGCCGAGCGGGCCGAGGTGCGTCGCGCCGCCCACCGGATCGTCGAGAAGCTCCTGCACACCCCGACCGTCCGGGTCAAGGAGCTCGCCGCGAGCGGCCTCGGCGGCAGCTACGCCCGGGCGCTGTCGGAGCTGTTCGACCTCGTCCCCGCCGACACCCGGGTCGCCGTCGTCCCGCCGCCCCACCCGGGGGAGGCCGAGTGACCCTCCGGCTCGGCACCCGCCGTTCGCTGCTCGCGACCACCCAGTCCGGCTGGGTGGCCGATCGGCTGCGCGCCCTCGGACACGACGTCGAGCTCATCGAGGTCGTCACCACCGGCGACACGGACGCCGCGACGCCGCTCAGTGCGCTGGGCGGGACCGGCGTCTTCGTGTCCGCGCTGCGCCAGGCCCTCCACCGCGGCGAGGTCGACCTGGCCGTGCACTCGCTCAAGGACCTGCCGACGGCGCCCGAGGAGGGGCTGGTGCTCGCCGCGATCCCGGTGCGGGAGGACCCGCGTGACGCCCTCGTCGCGCGGGACGGCCTCACCCTCGGCGAGTTGCCGGCCGGCTCGGTCGTCGGCACCGGCTCGCCGCGCCGGGTCGCTCAGCTCGAGGCGCTCGGCCTCGGTCTCGTCGTCAGCGACATCCGCGGCAACGTCGACACGCGGATCGGGAAGGTGACCTCCGGCGAGTGCGACGCGGTGCTCCTCGCCTCCGCCGGCCTGGGCCGGATCGGTCGCCGGGACGAGGCGACCGAGCTGCTCGACCCGATCCAGATGCTGCCCGCGCCCGGTCAGGGCGCCCTCGCCGTCGAGGTCCGCGCCGACGACGCCGCGGCGGTCGCCGCGGTCGCGGCGCTGGACCACGTCGACACCCGCGCCTGCGTCACCGCGGAGCGCGCCCTCCTCGCGACCCTCGAGGCCGGCTGCACGGCGCCGGTGGGGGCCCTCGCCGAGGTCGTCGAGGGCATGAACGGGCCGGAGCTGTCGTTGCGAGCCTTCGTCGGGGCCGTCGACGGCTCCGTCGAGCTGCGCCGCTCCCTCGTCGGGGACCCCGCCGACCCCGCCGGTCTCGGCGCGCGGCTGGCCGGGATCCTTCTCGAGGACGGCGCCGGCGAGCTGACGGCCCCCCCCCACCCAGACCCAGCGGCGGCGACCGGGCCACATCCGGTCACCGTCCCCGCAGACCCGACCGATCGACCCGCCACGGAGCGTGACCTGTGAGCCCGACGACGCGCTCGACCGCCGCATCCTCGACGACCCACGCTGCGAGGACCCATGCGGCGTCCACGCGCGCCACGACCCCGGCCCGGGTGGCCTTCGTCGGCGCCGGACCGGGGGATGCCGGGCTGCTGACGATGCGCGCCGTCGAGTACCTCGCCGACGCCGATGCCGTCGTGATGGACCAGCTGGCCCGCGAGGACGTCGTCGGACGGTGCTGCCGCGACGAGATCGACGTCATCGACGCCGGGTACGGCGAGACCGGCCAGCCGCTGACCCAGGCCTCCCGGGCCAAGCTCGTCGTCAAGGCCGCCAAGGCCCATCCGGGCGGCCTCGTCGTCCGACTCATGGACGGCGACCCGGCGACGTTCAACGGCCTCGCCGAGGAGGCCGCCGCGTGCGCGAAGGCGGGGATCCCCTTCGAGGTCGTGCCGGGCGTCAGCGCCGTGTCCGCCGTGCCGACGTATGCCGGTGTGCCGCTCACGGCCGGGGCCTCCAGCGCCGTCCACGTCATCGGCGCCGGGACGCGGGACGCGGGCCTGGCCGCCCCGACCGAGCCGGGCATCACCGTCGTCGTCCTCGGTGGCGCCGAGGCGTTGCGCGACACCTTCGCGGGGATGCTCGAGAGCGGGCGCGACCCGAAGTCCCCGGTCGTCATCGCGACCCGAGGCACGACGGTGAGCCAGTCGAGCTGGCAGAGCACCCTCGCCGAGGCCTCCGCGACGATCGAGACGTCGAGCACCGCGACCCCGTCGCTGGCGATCGTCGGTGACACCGTGCTGCTCCGTGAAGCGCTGTCCTGGTACGAGACCAAGCCGTTGTTCGGCTGGAACGTGCTGGTCCCGCGGACCAAGGAGCAGTCCGGCTCGATGACCCGCCGGCTGTCCCGCTACGGCGCCGAGTCCACCGTCGTGCCGACGATCTCCGTCGAGCCACCGCGGACCCCGCAGCAGATGGAGCGCGCGGTCAAGGGCATGGTGACGGGCCGCTACGAATGGGTGGGCTTCACCTCCGTCAACGCCGTCAAGGCGGTGCGCGAGAAGTTCGAGGAGTTCGGCCTCGACGCCCGCTCCTTCGCCGGCCTCAAGGTCGCGGCCGTCGGTGGCGTCACCGCCCAGGCCCTGCGCGACTGGGGGATCACCCCCGACCTCGTGCCCGAGGGTGAACAGTCCGCGCGCGGGCTGCTCGAGGGCTGGCCGCCCTTCGACGACGTTCTCGACCCGATCAACCGGGTCTTCCTCCCGCGTGCGGACATCGCGACCGACACCCTCGTCGCCGGGCTGCAGGAGATGGGCTGGGAGGTGGACGACGTCACGGCATACCGGACGGTCCGCGCCACCCCGCCCGCGGCCGAGATCCGCGAGGCGATCAAGTCCGGCGCCTTCGACGCGGTCGTCTTCACCTCGAGCTCGACCGTGCGCAACCTCGTCGGCATCGCCGGCAAGCCCGCGCCGTCGACCGTCGTCGCGTGCATCGGTCCGGCGACCGCCAAGACCGCCGAGGAGCACGGGCTGCGGGTCGACGTCCTCGCTCCCGAGCCGTCGGCGGACGCCGTCGTCGACGCCCTCGCCGATCATGGCCGTTCGCTCGCACTGACGGCGGCGGAGGCCGGCGACGCGGTCGTCCGGCCGAGCCAGCGCAAGGCGTCATCCCGGCGGCGGGCCCGCTGATGGCATCGTCACCGAGCGGCGGGGCGCGGGCCGCCTCGCCGGGCTTCCCCGTCTCCCGGCCGCGCCGGCTCCGGCAGAACCCGGCCGTGCGCCGGCTCGTGGCCGAGACCCGGCTGCACCCGGCCGAGCTGGTCCTGCCCGCGTTCGTCCGCGAGGACATCGCCGAGCCGGTGCCCATCTCGGCCATGCCCGGTGTCGCCCAGCACACCGTCGGGTCGCTCGTCGACGAGGCGCGACGCTGCGTGGGCGCCGGTGTCGGTGGGCTCATGCTCTTCGGCGTGCCGAGCACCAAGGACGCGACCGGGTGCGGGGCCGAGGACCCGGACGGCATCCTCAACGTCGCGATCGCCGCCGTGCGCGAGGCAGTCGGGGACGACCTCGTCGTCATGGCGGACCTCTGCCTCGACGAGTTCACCGACCACGGCCACTGCGGCGTGCTCGACGCCGCGGGCCGGGTCGACAACGACGCCACCCTCGAGCGGTACGCCGCGATGGCCCTGGCCCAGGCCGGTGCCGGCGCCCATGTCCTCGGCCTGTCCGGGATGATGGACGGCCAGGTCGGGCACGTGCGGGCCGCCCTGGACGTGTCCGGGTTCACCGACACGATCGTCCTCGCGTATGCCGCGAAGTACACCTCCGGCCTCTACGGTCCGTTCCGCGAGGCGGTGCAGTCCTCCCTCGTCGGCGACCGGGCGACCTACCAGCAGGACCCGGCCAACGCCGTCGAGTCGCTGCGCGAGCTCGAGCAGGACATCGCCGAGGGCGCCGACATCGTCATGGTCAAGCCGGCCCAGCCGCACCTCGACATCATCGCCGCCGCGGCGCAGCTGTCGCCGGTGCCGGTCGCGGCCTACCAGATCTCCGGTGAGTACTCCCAGATCGAGGCCGCCGCCGCCAACGGCTGGATCGACCGGGACCGGGTGATGATGGAGTCGCTGCTCCACATCCGCCGCGCCGGCGCCCGGCTGATCCTCACCTACTACGCCCTCGAGGCCGCCGGGCGTCTCTAGGGCGCAGGTGGCGCGAGCGCTGAGTCCTGCTTGAGCAGCTGGACGTCGATGACGAGGGTGATCTTGTCGCCGACGAGGACGCCGCCGCCCTCGAGCGCGACGTTCCACTCCAGGCCCCAGTCCTTGCGGTTGATCGTGCCAGTCAGCTCGAAGCCGGCCTTGGTGTTGCCCCACGGGTCGGTGGCCAGGCCGTTGAACTCCACGTCGAGGGTGACCGGCTTCGTCACGTCCTTGATGGTCAGCTCGCCCTCGAGGGTGGTGCCGTCGAAGGACGTCGAGCGGAAGGTCATCTCGGGGTGGTTCTCGACGTCGAAGAAGTCGGCGCTGCGCAGGTGCCCGTCGCGGTCGGCGCTGCGGGTGTCGATGGAGCCCATCGCGACGGTGACCTCGGCGCTCGAGGACGCGAGGTCCTCCCCGACGGTGACGATGCCCGAGAAGTCGGTGAACTGGCCGCGCACCTTGCTCACCATGAGGTGGCGCGCGACGAAGCCGAGCTCGCTGTGGGCGGGGTCGACGGTCCAGCTGCCGGGAGTGAGGTCGGTCCTGGTGGTCGTGGTCTCGGTGGCGCTCATGACTAGCTCCTTCGGTGGGGGAATGCTGCGGCCCGGGCCGCGCTGCCGGTTGCCGCTCCGATCGCGACCGTGCCGGGCTCATGGTTGATACTTCAACTAAAGCGCCGAGCCGACCCGGGATATTCCCGGCCCGGCGGATGACCTCGGGTCGGGTGTGACGCGCGCCGCGTGTGATCCTTGACCGGTCAACGCGGGTGGGGGTCCCCGCCGTGGAAGGATGACGCCCATGGGTGCAACCGACCTCAAGCCGCGCTGGCTGACGCCCGACGAGCAGCGGTTGTGGCGGTCCTACCTGCGAGGCGTCCGTGAGCTCGACGTGGCGCTCGACCGCGACCTCCAGGCACACGACATCAGCCTCTCCGAGTACGAGCTCCTCTCGATGCTGTCCGAGCACCCGGGTGGCCGGATGCGGATGTCGGCGCTCGCCGAGCTCATCGTGCAGTCCCGCTCCCGGGTGACCCACACCGCCAACCGGCTCGCCGACCGCGGCTGGGTATGCCGCGAGCCGGCCCCGGAGGACGGCCGCGGCGTCGTCCTCCTCCTCACCGACCAGGGCTGGGCCCAGATCGAGGCGATGGCGCAGGTCCACGTCGAGAGCGTGCGACGTCACCTGCTCGACGTCCTCAGCACCGAGCAGTTCCGTTGCCTCGGTGACGCCATGCAGCACGTCCGCGAGACGATCACGACCCACGCGGACGCGGTCGGCTGACCGGCGCCGCCGTCCCGCTCGTCCCGGGCCGCCCGGTCCTCGGGCCCAGCAGTGCGACACAATGCCGCCATGACGGCATACCCCGCTGACGCCCCCGCCTCCGACGCCCTGCTCGCCCGCGCCCGGGCCGTCACGCCGGGCGGGGTGAACTCGCCGGTGCGCGCCTTCCGCGCCGTCGGCGGCACTCCTCGCTTCATGACCTCGGCGAGCGGGCCATGGCTGATCGACGCGGACGGCCGGCGCTACGTCGACCTCATCTGCAGCTGGGGGCCGATGATCCTCGGGCATGCCGACGGGCGGGTCCTCGCCGCCGTCACCGAGGCGGCCGGGAAGGGGTTCTCCTTCGGTACCCCGAGCGAGAACGAGGTCGCCCTCGCCGAGGAGATCGTCTCCCGCGTCGAGCCGGTCGAGCAGGTCCGGCTCGTCAACAGCGGCACCGAGGCGACGATGAGCGCGATCCGGCTGGCGCGGGGCTTCACCGGACGCAGCCTCATCGTCAAGTTCGCCGGGTGCTACCACGGGCACGTCGACTCCCTGCTCGCCTCGGCCGGCTCGGGCGTCGCCACGCTCGCGCTGCCCGACTCGGCCGGCGTGCCGCGCGAGATGGCGGCCGAGACCGTCGTCCTGCCCTACAACGACCTCGCCGCCGTCGAGGCGGCGTTCCTCGAGCGGGGCGGGGAGATCGCGGCCGTCATCACCGAGGCGGCCGCCGGCAACATGGGGGTCGTCCCGCCGGCCGATGGTTTCACCGAGGGGCTGCGCCGGATCACCCGCGAGCACGGTGCGCTCCTCGTCTCCGACGAGGTGATGACCGGCTTCCGGTGCAGTCGGGCCGGCTGGTTCGGGCTCGAGGGCCGACCCGACTCCGGGGCCCCCGACCTGTTCACCTTCGGCAAGGTGATGGGCGGTGGCTTCCCGGCCGCGGCGTTCGGTGGCCGCGCCGACGTCATGGGCCTGCTCGCCCCCGACGGCCCCGTCTACCAGGCGGGGACCCTGTCCGGTAACCCCGTCGCCACCGCAGCGGGCCTGGCCACGCTGCGCGGCTGCGACGACGGGCTCTATGCCCGGCTCGGGACGGCGGCCCGGACGATCGCCGACGCCACGAGCGCGGAGCTCGCCCGCGCCGGGGTCCCGCACCGGGTCCAGTGGGCGGGGTCGATGTTCTCGGTGTTCTTCCGCGACGGTGAGGTCCGCGACTACGACGACGCGAGGGACCAGGACACGGCGGCATACGGGCGGTTCTTCCACTCGATGCTGAGCCGGGGCGTCTACCTGCCGCCCAGCTCGTTCGAGGCGTGGTTCGTCAGCGGCGCCCACGACGAGGAGGCCGTCGGGCGGGTCCTCGAGGCCCTTCCGGCCGCCGCGGACGCTGCGGCCTCGACCTGAGGAGCCTGCCCACGGGTTCGTTTGCCACAATGCGAGCCATGACGATCCCGGACCGGCCCGCGGAGGCGCCTCGGACGGTGGTGCACCTGCTCCGGCACGGCGAGGTCCACAACCCCGAGCGCATCCTCTACGGCCGGCTGCCGAACTACCGGCTCTCCGACCTCGGCCGCAAGATGGCGGTCATGGCGGCCGACCACCTCGCCGACCACGATGTCACCCGCGTGCTGGCCAGCCCGCTGCAGCGCGCCCGGGAGACCGCGGAGCCGGTCGCCGAGCGTCACCGCCTCGAGGTCGAGACCGACGAACGGGTCATCGAGGCGTGGAGCGAGTTCGAGGGGCTGGCCGTCGCCGGCGGCCGGGGGCTGATGCGGCACCCCCGGCTGTACGCGAAGATGCTCAACCCCTCCCGGCCGTCCTGGGGCGAGCCCTACGTCGACCTGGCCGCCCGGATGGGCGCGGCCGTCGAGGACGCCCGCCGGGCCGCCGAGGGCCACGAGGCCGTCATCGTGTCCCACCAGGCGCCGATCTGGATCTACCGGCTCTCCATCGAGGGCCGACGACTCCTCCACAACCCGGGCCGGCGGGAGTGCTCGCTCGCGTCGCTGACCTCGTTCACCTACATCGGGGCCGAGCTGCTCACCATCTCCTACAGCGAGCCGGCGGCCCCGCTCGTCGCACTCGCGCAGCCGGGGGCGGGCGCGTGAGGGCACCGCGTCGCCGGTATGCCGCGGGCCTGGCTGCCGTGCTCCTCGCCTCGATCGCGCTCGCCGGCTGCTCCCAGGACCCCAACTCGGTCGCCGCCCAGGCCAAGGCGGGAGACAACAAGGGCTACGTCTCCGGTGACGGGGCGATCGAACAGATCCCGGTCGACAAGCGCGGCGCACCGGTGCGGCTGTCCGGCACCCTCCTCGACGGCGGCTCCTGGTCCTCGACCGACCAGCGTGGCTCCGTCGTCGTCGTCAACGTGTGGGGCTCGTGGTGCCCGCCCTGCGTGGCCGAGATCGGCGACCTCCAGGCGACCTGGGAGGCGGTGCAGAAGGAGAAGAAGAACGTCCGGTTCATCGGCATCGACTACCGGGAGGACGCCGCCCGGGGCCGGGCCTTCCTCGCGGCGCGGAAGGTGACCTACCCCAGCCTCACCGACACCTCCGGCGTCCTCATCCTCGCCCTCCAGGGAAAGGCCCCGACCATCCCGACGACCCTCGTCCTCGACGCGCAGGGCCGGATCGCCGCCCGGGTGAGCGGCTCGACGACCCAGTCGACGCTCTCCGGCCTCATCGACGACACCCTCGCCTCGTGAGCGACACCATCACGACGGGCGCCCTCCCGCTTGCCATGCTCGTCGCCCTCCTGGCCGGGCTGGTCTCCTTCGCCAGCCCGTGCGTCCTGCCCCTCGTGCCGGGCTTCCTCGGCTACGTCACGGGTCTGACCGAGAACAGGCAGCGGGTGCGCTCGCGCACCCTGCTCGGGGCGCTGCTGTTCGTCGCGGGTTTCAGCGCCGTCTTCATCCTCGGCTCGATCTTCATCACCTCGGTCGGCGCCGCCCTCGTCGAGCACCGGGTCGCGCTCATGCGGGTCGGTGGGGTCGCCGTCATCGCGCTGGCGCTCGTCTTCCTCGGGGTGGGTGGGGCCTGGACCCAGCGGGAGGTGGCCATCGGCTGGCGGCCCCGGGCCGGGCTCCTCGGCGCGCCCCTCCTCGGGGCGGTCTTCGGCCTGGGCTGGGCGCCGTGCACCGGGCCGACCCTCGCGGCCGTGCTCACCATCGCGGCGAGCTCGGTGGACCCCAGCGTCGGACGGGCCGTCGTCCTCGCCACCGCCTACTGCCTCGGCCTCGGGCTGCCCTTCCTCCTCGTCGCCGCGGGGCTCGAGCGGGCCGGACGGGTCTCGGGCTGGCTGCGGCGGCATACCCGTGGCGTCCAGCTCTTCGGCGGGGCCCTGCTCCTCGTCGTCGGCCTCCTTCTCGTCACCGGATGGTGGGAGGACCTCAACCGGTGGGTCCAGACCGAGCTCGTGGGCGGGTTCCAGGTGGTCCTATGAGCGACATCGACGAGCGGACCAACGACCCGGCCGGGCCCGCCACGGACCCGGGGCCGACCATCACCCAGCCTCGGCTCGGTCCGCTCGGCTGGCTGCGCTGGACCTGGCGCCAGCTGACGAGCATGCGGACCGCCCTGTTCCTCCTCCTCCTGCTCGCCGTCGCGGCCCTGCCCGGCTCGACGTTCCCCCAGCGCTCGATCAACTCCGTCCGGACGGCGGCCTGGATCGACGCCCATCCGACCGCCGGACCGATCCTGGACCGGCTCGGCTTCTTCGAGGTCTACGCCTCGCCGTGGTTCGCGGCCGTCTACCTCCTCCTGTTCATCTCGCTCGTCGGGTGCGTCCTGCCCCGCTCCGGCCAGCACTGGCGGGCGATGCGCGCCGCACCGCCGCGTGCCCCGCGGCGCCTCGCCCGGCTCGACGCCCACGACGAGGCCGTCGTCGAGCGCTCCCCGGCGCAGGCGCTCGAGGCCGCTCGCGCGGCCCTGCGCGCCCGTCGCTACCGGGTCCACTCGCACGAGGAGGGAACCCTCAGCGCCGAGAAGGGCCACCTCAAGGAGACCGGCAATCTCGTCTTCCACCTCGCGCTCATCGGCGTCATCGTCGGCGTCGGCATCGGGCACCTGTGGGGATGGAAGGGAGACGTCATCATGCCCGCCGGGCAGACCTTCGCCGACACCCTCTCCCGCTACGACACCTTCAGCCCGGGGCCGTGGGTCGACACGGCGAACCTGCCGCCGTTCACCGTCACGGTCGACCGGGTCGTGGCGACCTTCGAGAAGGACGTCACCGGCAAGGGCCAGTTCGGGATGCCGCGCGACTTCACGGCCTACACGACCTTCACCCCCGAGCCCGGTGCGGCGTCGAGGGCCGAGACGATCAAGGTCAACCACCCGCTGGAGACGGGCGGCCCGACCGTCTTCCTCCTCGGCAACGGCTACGCACCGAAGATCACGGTCCGAAGCGCCGACGGCACCGTCATCTACTCCGACGCGACGCCGTTCCTGGCCCAGGACAACAACTACCGCTCCGTCGGCGCCGTCAAGGTGCCCGGGGCCGAGCCGAAGCAGCTCGGGTTCGCGGGACTGTTCCTCCCGACCGGGGTCATCACCGACAACGGTCCCACGTCGGTCTTCCCGGACGCGCTCGACCCGGCCCTGGCACTCACCGTCTACGAGGGAACGCTCTTCCCCGGCTCCCGGCCCCAGTCGGTCTACACCCTCGACACCTCCGAGATGACCCAGCTGACGAACGCCAAGGGCACCGACGCGCTGCGGCTGTGGCTCAAGCCGGGGCAGACCGCCCAGCTGCCCGGCGGCCGCGGCTCCATCACCTTCGACGGGGTGGAGCGGTTCGCCGGGCTCTCGATCCGCTACGACCCGGGCAAGGGGCTGACCCTCGTCTCGGCGCTGCTCGCCCTCGCGGGGCTCATCGCCTCGCTCGTCGTGCGCCGACGCCGGGTCTTCGTCCGGGTCGCGGCCGACACGCAGACCCCCACCGACGCACGCCGTACCGTAGTGACGGTCGGCGGACTGGCCAAGGATGACGACGAGGGGATGGCCGACGTGGTGTCGGACCTCCTCACCGAGGTGAAGGAAGCTTGTCGCTCATGAACGAGACACTCGCGCAGTACGCCGATCTCGCCGTCTACTCGGCGATGGCGGTGCTCACCCTCGCGATGATCGGGTATGCCGCCTACCTCGCGTGGGTGGCCCCCGCCCGCGCCGACGCGCGCGCCACGATGCCCGCCCCGGCGCCGGAGCTCGTCGCCGCCGGTGGCCCGACCGCGGCCGACGGCCCCGGCCGGGCCGCCGCACCACCTCCGGGCGTGGCGGACGCCCCGGCCGGCAGGTCCGCGGCGCCCCCGGGCGAGCCGATCCGGGCCCGCAAGGCGGCCGCGATCGCGCGCTCGCTCGCGTTCCTCGGCACGGTCCTGCTCCTCGCCGGGTCGGTCCTGCGTGGGGCGTCGGTCCACCGCTGGCCCCTCGGCAACATGTACGAGTTCTCCGTCATGGGCTCGCTGTTCACGATGGCCGTGTACCTCGGCTGGGCGACCCGGCGAGACCTGCGCTGGCTCGGCGTCTTCGTCGTCACCCCCGTACTGCTCACCCTCGGGCTCGGGACGACCGTCTGGTACACCGAGGCCGCGCAGCTCATGCCGTCGCTGCGGTCCTACTGGCTCGTCATCCACGTCACCGTCGCGACGATCTCCGTCGCCCTGTTCTCCGTCGGGTTCGCCCTCACCGGCCTGTACCTGCTCAAGGAGCGCTTCGGCGAGGGCCGGCCCGGCCGCTACCTCGACCGGCTGCCGCAGCCGCGGGCCCTGGAGCGGCTGTCCTACGGCATCCACGTCGTCGCGTTCCCGCTGTGGACCTTCACCGTCATCGCCGGGGCGATCTGGGCCCGGCAGGCCTGGGGCGCCTACTGGAACTGGGACCCCAAGGAGGTCTGGTCGTTCGTCATCTGGGTCGTCTACGCCGCCTACCTCCACGCGCGCGCGACCGCCGGCTGGAAGCGCCGGGCCGCGGCCTGGATCGCCGTCGCCGGTTTTGCCTGCATCGTCATGAACTACGCGATCGTCAACATGTACTTCGTCGGCCAGCACAGCTACTCGGGGCTCTGAGCCGTCGCGATGATCCGCTACACCCTGCTACGCGTCCTCATCTTCTTCGGCTGCCTCGCCCTGCTCTGGCTCATCGGGCTCCGGTCGGCGGAGATGCGGCTCTTCCTCGTCGTCGGGGCGGCGATCCTGTCGATGGGCGTCTCCTACGTCGCCCTGCGCCCGTTCCGTGAGGACTACTCCGCCCAGATCGCCGACCGGGTCCAGGCGCGCCGAGCCAAGCGGGATGGACCCGGCGCCGACGAGGAGGCCGAGGACGCCGAGATCGAGCGGACCGAGCGCGCCCACCGGCGTGACGAGGGCTCGCCGGACGACTTCCGCTGAGCCGCGTCGTCCGGGCCCGGTGCCGACCAGGACCGATCAGCGCGTCGCGACGCCGACGAGCAGCCCGACGCTGACGAGCGCGGCATACGCCACCTCGAGCATCCCCGTCCCGGCCAGAACCGGGATGAGCGCGGCTCCCGTCGCGCCGGAGCGGACCCGCGAGAGCAGCCGCCAGGCGACGGGGAGGCTGAACAGCCCGAGCAGCGTCCAGGGCTCGATCGCCGCCATGGCGAGGACGGCGAGGTAGGCCGCGCCGAGCAGCGCGGCGTAGAGCAGCCGGGTCCGCCGGTCGCCGAGCCGGACGGCGAGGGTGCGCTTGCCGGTCGCCTCGTCGGTCGGGATGTCACGGAGGTTGTTGGCGACGAGGATCGCCGAGGCGAGCACCCCGACCCCGACCGCCCCGGCCAGCCCGAACCAGGTCAGCCGGCCGGCCTGGGTGTCGAGGGTGCCGAGCGTCGCGAGCAGCCCGAAGAAGACGAAGACGTAGGCCTCGCCGAGCCCGCGGTAGCCGTACGGGTTGTCGCCGCCGGTGTAGCGCCAGGCCGCGACGATGGCGAGCGCCCCGAGCAGGAGCAGCCACCAGGCCTGGGACAGGGCGACCAGCGCGAGACCGGCGAGGGCGGCGAGGCCGAACGAGGCGAAGGCGGCCGCCCGGACCGCGGGGGGAGGCGCGAGCTCCTGGCCGACGAGGCGCACCGGCCCGACCCGGGTCGCGTCGGTGCCGCGGACGCCGTCGGAGTAGTCGTTGGCGTAGTTGACGCCGATCTGGAGGGCGAGTGCGACGAGGAGTGCGAGCAGCGCGTAGCCGAGGTCGGCCCGACCGACGTCATGGGCGGCGGCGGTGCCGAGCAGGACGGGTGCGACGGCGGCGGGCAGGGTCCGGGGTCGCGTGCCGGCGACCCACTGCGCGGTGGTGGCCATGACGGGGTGGGATCAGAGGTTCTTGAGGAAGTCGGGGTCGTCGTCCGGACCCTTGGGCCGCCGGTCGCGGCGCTGGCTCTGTTGGCGCGGGCCCCACGGCGAGGTGCCCGGTCCGCTCCCGTGCTCGGGCCGCCCCGCGACGAGCCAGGCGATGGGGCCGGCGAAGGGGACGAGGACGATGAGCACGACCCAGGCGAGCTTGGGCAGCCCCCGGACCCGGCTGTCGTCGGTCTGGACGCAGTCGATGAGCGCGTAGAGCGTCAGCACCAGCGCGAGGAGGTACGGCAGCGACCGGATCACGCCCTCATTGTCCCACCTGTCCGGGCTGCCGTCCGAACATCGCGACGACCGTCGCCCGATCGGGCTTGCCCGGGCCCCGGGTGGGGACCTCCAGCGCGGCGAGGACCCGGCGGGGCAGTGCGTGGTCGGGCAGGATGCCCCGCAGCGCGGCCCGCACGTCGGCGACCGTCGGCTCCCGGTCGGCGGACCGGTCCAGGACGAGGAGCGCCCCGACCGCCTCGCCCCAGGCGGGGTCGGGCACGCCGACGACGACGACCTCGCGCACCCCCGGCACGTGTTCGGCGACGGCGTCCTCGACGAGACGCGGCGCGACCTTGATCCCGCCGGTGTTGATGACGTCGTCGATGCGGCCGTCGACGTGGAGGCGACCGTCGGGACCGACGTGGCCGACGTCGTCGGTGCGGAACCAGCCGTCGTGGAAGGCAGCCGCCGTCAGCTCCGGCTGGCCGAGGTACCCCTCGGCGAGGGTGGCGCCGCCGAGGTGGACCCGGCCCTCGGCGTCGAGGTCGACGCGCGAACCGTCCAGGGGGCGCCCGTCGTAGACGCAGCCACCCGCTGTCTCGCTCATCCCGTACGTCGGGATGACCGGCACACCGCAGTCCTCGGCGTGCCGGCGCAGCAGCGGCGGCAGGGTCGCCCCCCCGACGAGGACGGCGTCGAGGTCGCGGATGGTCTCGGCGCACCAGGGGTCGTCACAGAGCCGGACGAGCTGGGTGGGGACGAGGCTGACGTAGCGCCGCGCGCCCGGGTCCATCCGGCCCACCGCCGCCGAGAAGGTCCGGGCGTCGAACCCGCCGGCGGGGTCGAGGACGACCGGCGTCGTGCCCGCGAGCACCGACCGGAGGAGGATCTGCAGGCCGGCGACGTGCTGGGCCGGCAGGGCCAGGAGCCACTGGCCGGGGCCCCCGAGCCGGGCGTGGGTCGCCTCGCCACTCGCCCGCAGCGCCGCGGCGGTGAGGAGCGCGCGCTTCGGGGCCCCGGTCGAGCCGGAGGTCCCGACGACGACGCCGAGGCCCTCCGGGAGGCTCACCGGATCGTGCTCGGGGATCGGCGGCGGTGGCGCGGCGGCGGCATAGGGCAGGACGGGTGAGCCCCCGGCGAGCGCCGCCTTCAGGCGCGGGAGGAGGCCGAGGACCGCCTCACCCGCCGGGACGGGCAGTGCCTCGATCATCACACCGCCCACTCTAGGGTCGCCTTCGGGGCCCGGGTGCGCCACGATTGGGGTCCCGGCAACGAAAGAGGTCCTTCATGGATGCGGAGTTCACGGCATACCTCGACCGGGTGCGCGCGCACCGGGCCGAGCTGGGCGAGTCGATGGCGGCCCTCGACGCGGCGCTCCTCGCGCCCGTCGGCCTGGGCGGCGAGCGGTGGCGCGAGCGGGTCGAGGCCGCCCTCGCCGAGCTGAGCCACGACTTCGCCGACCACGTCGAGCTCACCGAGGCCGAGGGGGGCCTCTACGCCGACATCAAGGAGCGCGCTCCACGGCTGTCCGCCAAGGTCCAGACGCTCCTCGACGAGCACGACCACCTCGCCGACGCGGCGGCCGCCCTGCTCGACCGGGTCCAGCAGGCCGCCCCGGACTCCGACGTCGAGGCGCTGCGCGACGAGGCCACCGAGCTGACCAGGCGCATCGCCAAGCACCGGCAGCGCGGCTCCGACCTCGTCTACGAGGCCTACGTCGTCGACCTCGGCGGTCTCGGCTGACCGAGGGGCCCCCCTCCTCGGGCGCTCCCGCGTCAGAGGGCGATGAGGGCTGTCCCCGCGACGGCGAGGGTCCCGGCGACCTCGCCGATCCCGACCGCCTTGGCACCGAGCCGGAACGCCGGGACGACCGACGCCCGGATGGTCAGGACGGCGAAGACGAGGACGAGCCACGGCGAGAGCGGGATCATCGCGCAGGTGAAGGCGCCGTGCCCGAGGGCCGAGAGCCAGTGGTATGCCGCGACCCCGCGCTCGCGGATCATCGTCTTGACGTAGAGGACGGTGCCGACGAAGTAGGCGGCGAGCACCGCGGTGAGCAGCCACGCCCGGGCCCAGTCGGTCCCGCCGCCGGCGTCGAACGCGACGAGGGTCATCAGGCACGAGCCCGCGCTCGTCGAGATCCCGCTGAGGAGCGATCGTTCGTCCCGCTTGGCGCTCGCGACGAGCCCGACCCCGAGCGGGACGGCGAACAGTGGGGCCCAGGCGAGCAGGTCCGGGCGCAGTGCGAGGGTGAGGGCGCCGAGGAGGGCGGCGGCCGCGGCGTACACACGGACCGGGGGGAGGTAGCGCGCCTTGCGGCGGGACTTCAGCCACAGGCCGGTGGCGAAGAACGCGAAGTAGCCGACGAACCAGAACGCCGCGAGGGGCAGCTGAACCCAGCGCGGGTGGCTGGCGAGGACGCCGACGACCAGGGGGGTGGCCAGCATGGACCAGGCGCCGTGCTGGTTCGGAACCCATCCCGGCGATCGCACGCCCGCCACCCTATGCCGCCCCACCACCCCGACTCCGCCCGCTCCGCCCCAACTTCCCCGCCGGAGGCGGGAATGTGGCACTTCACCCGAGGACCTTCCCCCGGCGAAGTGCCAGGTTCCGGGGTGGAGTGCGGTGCGGGCCGAGCGGTGCGGGCCGAGCGGTGCGGGCCGAGCGGTGCGGGCCGAGCGGTGCGGGCCTAGAAATACCAGGGGAACGGCGACCAGTCCGGCTCGCGCTTCTCGAGGAACTGGTCCCGTCCCTCGACGGCCTCGTCGGTCATGTATGCGAGCCGGGTGGCCTCGCCGGCGAACACCTGCTGTCCCATGAGCCCGTCATCGACGAGGTTGAACGCGAACTTGAGCATCCGCTGCGCCTGGGGCGACTTGGCCATGATCTCGCGCGCCACCTCGAGGGCGGTCGACTCCAGCGACGCGTGCGGCGCGACGAGGTTGACCGCGCCCATCCGGTGCATGTCGTCGGCGGAGTAGGTCCGGCCGAGGAAGAAGATCTCTCGGGCGAACTTCTGCCCGACCATCCGGGCGAGGTATGCCGACCCGTACCCCGCGTCGAAGGAGCCCACGTCGGCGTCGGTCTGCTTGAACCGGCCATGCTCCGCCGAGGCGACCGTCAGGTCGCACACGACGTGGAGGCTGTGCCCACCACCGGCCGCCCACCCACCGACGACGGCGATGACGACCTTCGGCATCGTCCGGATGAGCCGCTGCACCTCGAGGATGTGCAGCCGGCCGCCCTCGGCCTTCGCCCGGAGCTCGTCGACGGTCTCGGCGGTCTCACCGCTCGCGTACTGGTAGCCCGAGCGCCCCCGGATCCGCTGGTCGCCGCCGGTGCAGAACGCCCACTTCCCGGCGCTTCCGGTGCCCTCCGGGCCCGGGCCGTTCCCGGTCAGCAGCACCACGCCGACGTCGGGGGTGCGCCGCGCGTGGTCGAGGACGGCATACAGCTCGTCGACGGTGTGCGGCCGGAAGGCGTTGAGCACCTCGGGCCGGTCAAACGCGACCCGGACGCACCCGAGCCCGCGCGCCCGGTGGTAGGTCACGTCGGTGAGGTCGGCGAACCCCTCGACCTCCTCCCACGCGTCCGGGTGGAAGGTCTCGCTGACGTCGGGGAGGGCGCTCACCCTCGCGAGGATAGTGCGCCGCACCGCAGGGTATGCCGCGGGCGTGCCTCGCGCGGACGGCCCGCCCGAGCGGGGCGCGGCGAACCTACGATGGCCGCGTGACGGCGCGCGAGATCGAGCGGGTGGCCATTGTCGGGGCCGGGGCGATGGGGGCGCTCTACGCCTCGCACTTCGCCCGGGCCGGCGTGCCCGTGACGCTCGTCGCGCGCGGGGGCCGGGCGGCCCGGCTCGCCGATCCCGGCATCCGGGTCAACGGGGAGCAGCTCGTCGCCGAGGTCCTCGACGCCGACGCCGAGCACGCCGGGCGGGTGACGCCGGGTGCGGACCTCGTCATCGTCGCCGTCAAGCACGGCGAGCTGGGGGCCGCGCTCGAGGACGTCGCTCCGCTCGTCCGCCCGGGCACCCAGTTCCTCTCGGTCCTCAACGGCCTCGACAGCGAGGAGGTCATCGCGCAGCGGTTCGGCGCCGAACACGTCCTGCTCTGCATCGCGCTGGGGATGGACGCGGCCCGGGTCGGCGCCGAGGTGACCTTCACCCAGGCGGGACGCCTGGTCCTCGGCGCGGCAGACGGGGGCGAACCCGGCGACCGGGTCCGCGCCGTCCAGCGGGTTCTCGACCGCGCGGGCCTGGCGTGGCAGACCCCGAGCGACATGCGCCGCGAGATGTGGTGGAAGTTCATGGTCAACGTCGGCATCAACCAGGCTTCGGCCGTGCTGCGCGCGCCCTACGGTGCGTTCCGCGAGGAGGGCGACCCCCGCTCGCTCATGCTGGCCCTCATGGACGAGGTCGTCGCGCTCTCGCGCGCCGAGGGCGTCGCGCTCGGGCCCGACGACCTCGCCCGGTGGGACGCCGTCCTGGCCGGGCAGCCCGCCGACGGCCGGACGTCGATGCACCAGGACGTCGAGGCCGGGCGGTGCACCGAGGTGGACATCTTCGCCGGGCGGGTGGTCGCCATGGGGGAGAGGCACGGCCTCCCGACGCCGGTCAACGAGACCCTGCTCCGGGTGCTGCGGAGCTGGGGGGACCGCGCGGGCTCCTAGCAGTCGTCCCAGGGCCGCAGCGACAACGACCACAACGGCCGCCGAAACAGCGACCACGAGGGCCGTCGCGACGACGCCGCCGACGGCGACGCGAGCAGCACGTGCCGCGGAGCACGTGCGGGGGGCGCCGCGGCGGCATACGGTCTGGCCATGGCCCTGCGCTGGTACACCCTCGTCATCGACTGTCATGACATCGCCGCGCAGGCGCGGTGGTGGGCCGAGGTCCTCAGCTACAACATCGTCTACGAGGACGAGCACGAGGTGGAGATCCGCCGACCGGACATCTCCGTGGACGTCGTGGCGCCCGAGCGCTGGCTGGGGACGGCGCCCGGCATCGTCTTCGTCCCCGTGCCCGAGGGCAAGTCGGTGAAGAACCGGATCCACATCGACCTCGCCCCGCACACCGCGCAGGACCGCGACGGCGAGATCCAGCGGCTGCTCGACCTCGGGGCGACCCCGGCAGACGTCGGCCAGGACCCCGACGTCACGTGGACCGTCCTCGCCGACCCCGAGGGCAACGAGCTGTGCGTCCTGTCCTCCCGCGACCGCTGATCGGGTCGGCGGGGAGGACCCGCCGATCGGCTGTGGCGGGCACGTCGGCCCGCCGGTGCGCCTTGCGCACCCGGAACCGACCACCCCGGCGCCCGCATGGTCCGTGCGGACCTCGACGCCGTAGGTTGGCGACGTGACCGCGCCCCTGCCCGACGTCGAGGACGTCGTGGACGGACTCGCCGTCGTCGCCGTGCCGATGCGGGTCCGGTTCCGCGGCCTCGTCCGGCGCGAGGCCGCGTTCGTCCGCGGGCCCGCAGGGTGGGGTGAGTTCGCGCCGTTCGTCGAGTATGCCGTGCCCGAGTCCGCCCGCTGGCTCGCCTGCGCGCTCGAGGCCGCCTGGTCCGGCTGGCCGGATCCGGTGCGAGGCGAGGTGCCGGTCAACGCGACCGTCCCCGCGGTCGGCGTGGAGGAGGTCGCCGGCGTGCTCGCCCGGTTCGATGGCTGCACGACGGCCAAGGTGAAGGTCGCCGAGCCGGGCCAGTCGCTCGCCGACGACGTCAACCGGGTCGCTGCGGTCCGCGACGTCATGGGTCCCGCCGCCCGGATCCGCATCGACGCCAACGGGGCCTGGAGCGTGTCGGACGCCGCGGATGCGATCGGGCGGCTCGCGGCATACGGGCTGGAGTACGTCGAGCAGCCCTGCGCCACCGTCCCCGAGCTCGCCGCCCTGCGTGCGACGCTGGCCCGGGCGCGCATCGACGTGCCGGTCGCGGCCGACGAGTCGATCCGCAAGGGGCAGGACCCGCTGCTCGTGGCCCGGGCGGGCGCCGCCGACCTCGTCGTCGTCAAGGTTGCCCCGCTCGGTGGGGTGCGCCGGGCCCTCGAGATCGTCGCCGGCTGCGGACTGCCTGCGGTCGTCTCCTCGGCGATCGACCTCAGCGTCGGTGTCGCGGCGGGGGTGGCCCTCGCCGCGGCCCTGCCGGACCTTCCCTACGCCTGCGGCCTCGGCACCGTGAGCCTGCTCGGGGGCGACGTGGCGGCCGAGCCGCTGATCCCGGTGGGTGGCGTCGTCCGGGTCGGCCGGGTCGAGGCAGAGCCCGCGCTCCTGGCCCGGCACGCCGCCCCCCCGGCCCGGGTCGCGTGGTGGCGAGAGCGCGTCGTCGCGTGCCACGCCGAGCTGGCCGCGACCGGCTGACCGGGGCGGCGCTGCGACCTCGGGAGCGCGCCGACGGACAGGTTCCTGCACGGCGGGGGTGTTGCAACACCCCCGTCCGGCAGGAACCTCTGCTAGCAGAGGTTGGTGCGGGGGAGGGAGGGGGCTCCGGGCCGATCGGTCCCGCGCGGCCGACCAGGGGGATCCACAGCCGCGCCCCGGCGGGGCGGCCGTCCACAGCCACCGCGCGGCCGCTGCCGTGCCGTCGGCGCCGCATGATCCGCTGGCGGCATGGGAGTGAGCGAGGAGATCCGGGCGCAGGCGTGGGCCTGGCGCGCGGCCGCGAGCGAGAGCCGCGAGCGGTCCCGCCGGGTCCTCGCGCTCGGTGCCCTCGCCTGGCAGGCTCCCGCGGCCGACGCGTTCCGGGCGGGGCTGCGCGAGCGGGCGGCCGGGCTGTGCCGGCTCGCCACCGCCGAGGAGGACGTGGCCGCCGCGCTCGATGCGGCCGCGGCCGTGCTCGCTCTGGCCGACGACCTGGGCGCTGGGCCCGAGGGCGAAGGGGAGTGAGCGGGGGTGAGCGGCGGGACCGATGCGGCCGGCCGGCTGTCGGTCAGCGGGGGTGCCGGTGGAACCGCCGTCGCGACCGACGAGCTCGCCGCCGCCTGCGCCCGGCTCCTCGCGGTGGCCGACGAGGTCCTCGGCCAGGAGACCCGGCTAGCCGTGGGGCTCGGTCCGGGCCCGTGGTATGCCGCGCTCGTCGCCCTCGTGCGTCACGCGGGCGGCACCGGCCTGCTCCCGCTCCCCGGGCCCGAGGTCCTCGCCCGCGTCGTGGCCGCCGTCGGTCGGGTCGAGGCCGACTGCGCCCAGGCGGCCGGCGTCGCTGCCCTCGAGGCGGGCCGGCTCGTCGCCCTTGCGAGCAGTGTCCGCGGCGCGCTCGCGGCATACCGGGCCGGGGAGCGGGTCGTCGCAGGGCTCGTCGCCGGCGCCCAGGACGCGACGATGGCGGCGACCGGCCTCGTCCTGCCCCCGCTCGCCGTCGCGACGGCGTTGGTCGCCGCGACGGCGGCGCTCGACCCCGACGTGCGCGCCGACCTCGAGGCGCTCGTGTTCACCCACCCGTGGCTCGTCGATGTTGTCGCCGGTGGGGCGGACGGCCTGCTCGGCGGAGCGGCCGCCCACCCGGTGATCGGCCCGCTGCTGGCCTGGGCCTGCCTCGTCGAGGGACGCCCGTTCCCGCCGCGCAGCCAGGTCGAGGCGGTCGGGGCTCTGGAGTCGCTCGCCCACCTCGCCGGCGCCCTCGACGAGGCGGGGCGTTCCCCGCGGGTCGAGCCCGTCCCCTCGCCGGTGGACGCCCCGGCGCCCACCTCCCTCGCGTCGCTGCTCGCCGGGCAGGTCGACCTCGGCGGACGCGGAGCCACCGTGCGCGTCATCGAGGTCCCCCAGCCCGGCGGCGGCTCGGCCTGGGTCGTCGAGATCCCCGGCACGCAGCGGTGGTGGCCGGCGGCCGGGACCAACCCGTTCGACGCGACGACCGACGTCGCGGCCATGGCCGGTGAGGCGACGGTGGCCGCCCGCGGCGTGACGGCCGCCCTCGACGCCGCGATGGCCGCGAGCGGGCGCCGCGCCCGGACCGAGCCGGTCCTGCTCAGCGGGCACAGCCAGGGGGGCATCCTCGCCGCCGCCCTCGCGAGCGATCCTCGCTTCCTCGCCGGCCACCGGGTCACCCATGTCGTCACGGCCGGCGCTCCGGTGGCGGCGTTCCCGGTACCGGCCTCGGTCGACGTGCTCTCCCTCGAGCACGACCAGGATCTCGTGCCGCGGCTCGACGGGCGCGCCAACCCTGACGTGCGGCACTGGACGACGGTGACCCGTGACCTCGCGGGCGACCCCGAGGCGGCCGGTCACCCCGTCGTCGGGCACGGCGCCGACGAGTACGCCGAGACCGCGGCCCTGCTCGACCGGCTCCCCGCCGGTGCGAGCGTCTCGCTCGACGCCTGGAGGCGCGGCGCCGCACCCTTCCTGCTCGGCGACGGGTCCGGCGCCGTCGTCGTCCGCGACTTCCGGCTGGCCCGTGGCCCGGACCCCGGACCCACCGGGGGGTGGCAGAATGCGCCACCGTGAACCCGTCCACCGCCTGCGCGACGGTGCTCGTCGACGAGCTGGTCCGCTGTGGTGTGCGCGACCTCGTCCTCAGCCCCGGGTCTCGCTCCGCCCCGCTCGCGTATGCCGCCCTCGACGCCGAGAGCGTGGGACGCCTGCGCCTGCACGTGCGGGTCGACGAGCGAAGCGCCGGGTTCCTCGCGCTCGGCCTGGCGGTGGCGTCGGGGGCGCCCGTTGCCGTCGCGACGACGTCCGGCACGGCCGTCGCCAACCTCCACCCGGCGGTCCTGGAGGCGCACCACGCGGGCGTCCCGCTCGTCGTCGTCACCGCCGACCGGCCGGCGGAGCTGCGCGGTACGGGCGCGAACCAGACGACCGTCCAGCCGGGGATCTTCGGTGGCTCGGTGCGCTGGTCCGCCGACCTGGCGGCCGGCGAGCACCGGGCCGGGCAGAACGCCCCGTGGCGCAGCACCGTATGCCGTGCCGTCGCCGCGGCGACCGGCGCGCCGGCCGCGGGGGCCGGGCCGGCCGGCCCGGTCCAGCTCAACGTCGGCTTCCGTGACCCCCTCCTCCCGGAGCCCGCCGACGCGACCGACCCCGGTGGGTCCGACTGGCCGGAGCCGCTCGACGGGCGCCCGGGCGGCGCCCCCTGGGTCGCGTGGCCTCCGGCCGCCGGCCCGTGGCCCGGCGACTCCGACGCCCGGATCGCCCGGATCGAGCACGTCGAGCGCACCCTCGTCGTGCTCGGTGACGTCGGCGGGCCCGCCCGAGCCCGCACCGCCGCTCGCTGGGCGGCCCGCCGCGGCTACCCGCTCGTGGCCGAGCCCCTGGGCTCGCTCGATGCGCGGGCCCTGGCGCTGCCGCACGGCCCGCTCGCTCTGACGGCCGGCGACTGGCTCGACGCCCACGCGCCGGACCGGGTCCTCGTCGTCGGCCGGGTCACCCTGGCCCGGCCGGTGGCCGCGCTGCTGCGCCGCCCGGGCCAGCGTGTCGAGGCCGTCCTCGCCGGCGCTCCCTGGCCGGACCCCTCGCACGTCGTCGCTCGGCTCCATCCCTGGTCAGCGCTGGCCACCGACGCCGCCGGTCCTGCCGATCCCGATCTGGCCGATCCCGATCCGGCCGAACCGGCGCGGACATCGGCGCAGCGCCCCGACTGGGTGGCGGGATGGGAGCGGGCCGGGGCCCGGCTCGTGGACGCGACGACCGGGGCGGGGCTGCCGTGGCCGTCCGGGCTCGCCGTCGCGGGGACGCTCGCCGGGGCGCTGCCCGACGACGCCCTGCTCGTCCTCGGCTCGTCCAACCCGATCCGCGACCTGGATCTCGCTCTGGGGCGGCCCACCGCGCGGGGCGTCGACATCGTCGCGAACCGCGGGTTGGCGGGCATCGACGGCGTCGTCTCGACGGCCGTCGGCGCCGCGCTCGCCCAGCCCCGGCGGCCGGCATACGCGCTGCTCGGCGACCTCACCCTCCTCCATGACGCGAACGGCCTGACGATCGGCCCCGGTGAGGTCCGCCCCGACCTCACCCTCGTCGTCGTCAACGACGACGGCGGGGGCATCTTCGCGACCCTCGAGCACGGTGAGCCCGGCCGAGCCGCCGCCGACCGGGTCGTCGGGACCCCGACCGGCACCGATCTCGCCGCCCTCTGTGCCGCGCACGGTGTCGCGCACGAGCTTCTCGCGACCCGTGCGGCGCTCGCGGCGGCCGTCGCGGCGCGGCCGGACGGGATCCGGGTCCTCGAGGTCCGGGTCGACCGGTCCGGTCATCGGGCGGCGCACGCGGCCCTGCGCGAACTCGCCGTGAACGCCCTAGCCCCCGGGTCCCCCTAACGGACAGGGTTGGCACACCTCGGTGGTGAGCCGCGGCGGCCCGCCCTAGGCTCACCGCCATGAGTCGCCGGCTGCCTCGGGTCGCTCTCGCCTGCCTCGCCGGCGCCACCGTCCTCGCCTCGCCGGCGCTGTCATATGCCGCGCAGCCGCCGCCCGCGCCGGCCCTCGGTGCCGCGCCGCTCCCGGCGCCGCCGGCCCCCGGCCCGCGGCTCACCGGTGAGCCCGCCGGT
>CAVSJJ010000006.1:0-310461 GCA_963728395.1 uncultured Actinomycetota bacterium | reverse complement strand
GGACGTCGTCCCTCTCGTCGTGCCGAAGAACGAGCCCGAGCTGGACCCGATCCTGCTGACCATCCCGTTGCAGCTGCTCGCCTACCACACGGCACTCACCCTCGGTCACGACATCGACCGGCCCCGCAACCTCGCCAAGTCGGTCACCGTCGAGTGAGGCGGTCGGGCCCGGGGACCGGGCGGTTCAGCCCTCGTCGGCCCACTCAAGCAGGACGTCTCCACCCTGGACCGCGTCGCCGACCGCGACGGTGATCCGGGCGACGGTGCCGCCCCGAGGTGCGGTCACCTCGGTCTCCATCTTCATCGCCTCGAGGACGAGCATCGTGTCGCCCGCCTTGACGGTCGCACCCTCCTCGGTGACGACCGTGACGACGGTGCCAGCGATGGGAGCGACCAGGGCGTTGGTGGTGGCGCCGGGCGCCTTGGCCACGGTGGGGGTCACGGCATACGCGGAGTGGCTGGCGGTCGTCGCCGGACCGAGGAGCACCGGCGGCGACTCCTCGGCGACCTCGACCTCGACGTCGTAGTCGACCCCGTTGACCGACACCTTGAGCTTCATCGTCTTCCGTCCTTCGTCAGCCGCGGATGGCGTGGGAGTACTGGACCTCGGCCCGGCCCTGCTTGGCCCAGGTCGTGTGGCGGCGCAGGTGGACCTGCTTGACCGTGGCCCGCTTGCCGAGGAACGCCGCGCAGGCGGCGGCGATCGCGAGCAGGACCTCGTCGGGTACCTCGGAGCTCGGGTGGAGGGTCTCCAGCCGAGCCTCGAGCGCGGCGAGACGCTCGGTGAGGACCGTGACGGCGTCGGTCAACCGGCCGACCTGGTCGGCCAGATCCGCGGCACTCGCGCCGGTGGGCACCGGGGTGGGTTCGGCGGTCACAGCGGGATCAGCCCGTGCTTCTTGGGCGGACGCATATCTCGCTTCCCGCGGAGGGTCTCCAGGGCCCGGGCGATGACCGCACGGGTCTCGGCCGGCTCGATGATGTCGTCGACGAGGCCACGCGAGGCGGCGACGTACGGCGTCGAGAACGCCTCGCGGTACAGCCGGACGAGCTCCTCGCGCTTGGCGGCCGGGTCCTCCGCCTCGGCGATCTCCCGCCGGAACACGACGCCCGCCGCGCCCTCGGCGCCCATGACGGCGATCTCGGCGGTCGGCCAGGCGTAGACGCGGTCCGCGCCGAGGTCCTTGCCACACATGGCGAGGTAGGCGCCACCGTAGGCCTTGCGCAGCACGACGGTGATCTTCGGGACGGTCGCCGCCGAGTAGGCGAAGAGCATCTTCGCCCCGTGCCGGATGATGCCGCCGTACTCCTGCGCCACGCCTGGGAGGAAGCCGGGGACGTCGACGAGGGTGACGAGCGGGATGTTGAAGGCGTTGCAGAACCGGACGAAGCGGGCGCCCTTGTTCGAGGCGTCGATGTCGAGAACACCGGAGAGGACGGCAGGCTGGTTGGCGATGATGCCGACGGTGTTCCCGGCGACCCGGGCGAAGGCGATGACGAGGTTGTCCGCGCGGCCGGCCTGGACCTCGAGGAAGTCACCCGCGTCGACGATCCCGGCGATGACCCGGCGGATGTCGTAGGCCTTCTTCGGGTCGTCGGGGATGATCTCGCAGAGCTCCTCGTTGCGGCCGACCTCCTCGAACCCCTCGACGTAGGGCGGGTCCTCGGTGTTGTTGCTCGGCAGATAGCTGAGCAGCTTCTTGCAGAGGAACATCGCGTGCTCGTCGTCCTCGGCGACGAAGTGGGTCACGCCGGAGAGCGCCATGTGGGTGCCGGGGCCGCCGAGCTCTTCCGGGGTGACGTCCTCGCCGGTGACCTGCTTGATGACGTCCGGGCCGGTGATGAACATCCGCGAGGCGCGGGTCTGGATGATGAAGTCGGTGAGCGCCGGCGAGTATGCCGCGCCACCGGCGCACGGGCCGGCGATGACCGAGACCTGCGGCACCAGGCCGGAGAGCGCGACGTTCTGGAAGAAGACCTTGCCGTAGCCGGACAGGCTGTCGATGCCCTCCTGCACCCGGGCGCCGCCGGAGTCGTTGATGAAGACGAACGGCGTGCCGTTCTCCAGCGCCCCGTGCATCGCCTCGGCGACCTTGGCCGAGTGCATCTCGCCGGCCGACCCGCCGGCAACGGTGAAGTCCTGGCTCGCGAGGTGGACGAGGCGGCCGAAGATCGTGCCGGTGCCGGTGACGACGCCGTCGGCCGGCATCTCGGCCTTGTCCATGCCGAACAGGGTCGTGCGGTGCTCGGCGAAGAGCCCGACCTCCTCGAAGCTGCCCTCGTCGAGCAGGTCGTCGATCCGCTCGCGCGCGGTGCGCTTGCCCTGGTCGTGCTGCTTCTCGATCCGCTTCTCGCCCCCACCGGCCTGGACCGTGGCGCGGCGCTCACGCAGCTCGGCGATCCGCTCGGTCATGGTGGGGGGCTTCTTCGCCTTCTTCTTCTTGTCCTTGGTGTCCTTCATGCCCTCTGTCCTTGACCTGTCCGTCGCCGGAGGCGGCGGAGGGATGGGTGGCGGTCCGCTCTGCTGCGCCGATGCTCAGGCCGGCTTGACGGCGACCTTGTGCTGCCGGCCGTCGATGGTGATCTCGTACTTGATCGGCATCCGGACCGGCCCGGTCCCGGGATCACCGGCGGCGGCGGCGCGCTCGGCCTCGAGCTCGGCGGGGTCCTTGCCGACGTTCTTCGGGCCCTCGGGGCGGGTCGCGAAGAAGCCCGGGGCCACCTTGGGGAACATCGCGTAGGTGAGGACGTCCTCGTCGGTCCCGTCGAAGCCTTCGAGCTCGGCGGCCTGGGCGGCCAGGGCGGCCCACTCGTTGTCGATGACGTCCGCCGGGCGGGCCGTGATCGGCTCCTTGCCGCTCTGCTGCCGGGCCTTGGCGACGACCTCCGGGTCGCGCTCGCCCTTGGTGTGCCCGTAGTAGCCGAGCATGAGGTCGGCGAACTCGGCCGTCAGCACCTGGTAGGGGCCCATGAGGACGTTGAAGACGGCCTGGGTCCCGACGATCTGGCTCGACGGGGTGACCAGCGGCGGGTAGCCGGCGGCCTTGCGGACCCGCGGGACCTCGTGGAGGACCTCCTCGAGCCGGTCGCCCGCGCCCTGCTGCTTCAGCTGCGACTCCATGTTCGAGATCATCCCGCCGGGGATCTGGCTCTCGAAGATGTCGGTCTCGACGGTGAAGGCGGACATGAACTGCGCGTACCGCGGCCGGATGGCGGCGAAGTGGTCCTTGATGGCGTGCAGTCGGACGTGGTCGAGCTCGGCGACGAACCCGGTGCCCTCGAGCATCTCGACCACCGACTCGGTGGGGTTGTGACCCGGACCGAGACTCATCGACGAGATCGCGGTGTCGACGACGTCTGCGCCGGCCTCGATGGCCTTCATGAGCGAGACCTGCGTGACGCCGGTCGTGGCGTGGCAGTGGACGTTGACCTGCATGTCGGGCAGCTCGGCCTTGATCGCCTTGACGATGTCGTAGGCGGGCTGCGGCTTGAGCAGGGCGGCCATGTCCTTCAGGGCGAGGCTGTCGCAGCCGAGGTCGGCGAGCTGCTTGGCCATCGTGACGAAGCCCTCGACGGTGTGCAGCGGCGAGGTCGTGTAGCAGATCGTGCCCTGGGCGTGGGCCCCGGACCGCTTCACGGCGGCGATGGACCGCTCGACGTTACGAACGTCGTTGAGCGCGTCGAAGACCCGGAAGACGTCCATGCCGTTCTCGGCGGCCTTCTCGACGAACCGGTCGACGACGTCGTCGCCGTAGTGCCGGTAGCCGAGGAGGTTCTGCCCGCGCAGCAGCATCTGCAGTCGGCTGTTCGGCATGAGCTGCCGGAAGGTCCGCAGCCGCTCCCAGGGGTCCTCGTTGAGGAAACGGATGCACGAGTCGAAGGTCGCGCCACCCCAGCACTCGACGCTCCAGTAGCCGGCGGCGTCGATGTCGGCACAGGCCTCGACCATGTCCTCCAGCGCCATCCGGGTCGCCATGAGGCTCTGGTGCGCGTCGCGCAGAGCCAGCTCCGTGATCCCAACCGTGCGTTGCATGGCACCAGCCTGTCACCCTCGCGGGCCCGGTAAGAAATCGCGGCGAGCCGCGAAATACCCCCCGGTGTAAGCGTTTGTGCTTCCCTCACTCCAGGGGGGTGACCAATGACACGAGGTCGGCCACGGAGTCGAGCACCCGACCCGGTTTGAAGGGGTACTGCTCGACCTGCTCGAGGCTCGTCGAACCGGTGAGGACGAGGAAGGTCTCCAGCCCGGCCTCGAGCCCGGAGACGATGTCGGTGTCCATCCGGTCGCCCACCATCGCCGTCGTCTCGGAGTGCCCCTCGACGTGGTTGAGGGCGCTGCGCATCATGAGCGGGTTGGGCTTGCCCACGTAGTACGGCGAGCGGCCGGTTGCGGTGGAGATGAGCGCGGCGACCGAGCCGGTGGCGGGCAGGGTCCCCTGCGGGCTCGGGCCGCTGGCGTCCGGGTTCGTCGCGATGAACCGGGCGCCCTTCTCGATGAGCCGGATGGCCTGGGTGATGGCCTCGAAGGAGTAGGTCCGGGTCTCGCCGAGCACGACGTAGTCCGGGCTGCGGGAGGTGAGCACATAGCCGACCCCGTGCAGGGCCGTCGTCAGCCCCGCCTCGCCGAGGACGAAGGCCGACCCGCCGGGCCGCTGTTCGGCGAGGAACTTGGCCGCCGCGAGGGCCGAGGTCCAGATCGCGTCCTCGGGGACGTCGATCCCGCTCGTCAGGAGCCGGGCGCGCAGGTCGCGGCGGGTGAAGATCGAGTTGTTCGTCAGGACGAGGAAGCGCCGTCCCGACGCCTTGAGCGCCTCGACGAAGTCCGCCGCGCCCGGTATCGCCTCCTCCTCGTGGACGAGGACACCGTCCATGTCGGTGAGCCAGGTCTCGATCGGCCGGGTGTCGGTCACCGCACCATTGTGGCCGAGCCGGTCGCCGGGATGCCGAGAGCGTCCCTCTCGCGGACGCGGCATACCCGCCTCGCCCGCGCGCGGGCGTTTCGGTGCGCCGCCGGGGGGCATGGGCCGTCCATGCCGGAGAACTTCGTCATCGTCGGCGGCGGGCTCGCCGGTGCCCGGGCCGCCGAGACCATCCGTGAGCACTCGTCGGGCTCGGTGACCATCCTCGCCGGGGAGGACGAGCTGCCGTACGAGCGGCCGCCGCTGTCGAAGTCGGTCCTCCTCGGCTCGGACGAGGCCGAGAGTGCGGTCCTGCACGACGAGGACTGGTATGCCGCGAACCGGGTCACCCTGCGCCGGGGCGCCGTCGTCACCGGGATCGACCAGGCCGCCCGCCGGCTCAGCCTCGCCGACGGTGGCGAGGTCTCGTACGGCCGGCTGCTCATCGCGACCGGCGCCCGGCCCCGGCAGCTCGAGGTCCCGGGCGCGGACCTCGCCGGCGTCCACACCCTTCGGACGATGGCCGACTCCCGCGCCCTCCTCGAGCGGCTGCGGGCCCAGCCCGAGGTCGTCGTCGTCGGTGCGGGATGGATCGGCCTCGAGGTCGCCGCGGCCGCGCGGGAGCACGGCTGTCCGGTCACCGTCGTCGAACCCGACCCCAGCCCACTGCACCGGCTGCTCGGCCCGGGCCTCGGCGGGGTGTTCACCCGGCTCCACGAGGAGCACGGCGTCACCTTCCGGTTCGGCGAGAGCGTCGAGCGGCTCGTCGGCGAGGGGGCCGTGGCCGAGGTCGTCACCTCGGCGGGTGAGGGCATCCCCGCCCAGGTCGTCGTCGTGGGGATCGGGGTCGTAGCGAACACGGAGGTCGCCGACGGCACGGACCTCGAGATCGACGACGGCATCCTGGTCGACCCGGCGATGCGGACCGCCGACCCGCACATCTGGGCCGCCGGCGACGTCGCCCGCTGGGACAACCCGACGCTGGGATACCCGGTCCGGGTCGAGCACTGGGCGACGGCCAACGACACGGGTCCGATCGCCGCGCGGTCGATGGTGGGCGACCCGGTCGACAACGACGTCCTGCCCTTCTTCTTCTCCGACCAGTACGACCTCGGCCTCGAGTACGTCGGGCACGTGCGGGCCGAGTCCGCCGCCGACGTCGTCATCCGCGGGGACCTCGATGGGCGGGAGTTCGTCGCCTTGTGGACCGAGAGCGGCCGGGTGCTCGCCGGGCTCGCCGTCAACGTCTGGGACACGACCGGCCCGGTCAAGGCCCTGATCCGTTCGCGTGCCCAGGTGCCGGTGAAGCGGCTGGCCGACCCCGGCATACCGCTCGAGGACCTCGCCGCGACCGACTGACCCCACTCCTCGGCCCCCAACCACCGGCGCCCAGCACCACACCCACACCCCCGCTTGTGTCCGGGTTTCTGGTCGTCACGACGACCAGAAACCCGGACACAAGCGGGGGTGTTTCAGGAGAGGCGGTTGACCGCGTCCTCGATGCCGCGGTGGAAGGTCGGGTAGGCCCAGATCGTGTCCTTGAGCGTCGCGACGGGGACGCGTGCCTTGACCGCGACGGCAAGGGCGCCGAGCACCTCACCGCCGGCCGGACCCATCGACGTCGCGCCGACGAGGATGCCGCGGTCGGCGTCGGCGACGACCTTGATGAGGCCCTCGTTGCCGGCCTTGTGGATCCACCCTCTGCTGGTCTCGGGCACCGGGGTCGAGCCGACGAGGACGTGGTCGAGCTGCTCGCGGGCCGCCCGCTCGGTCAGGCCGACCGAGCCGACCTCCGGGTCGGTGAAGGTGACGCGCGGGACGGCGTGGTAGTCGGCCGGCGGGCCCTCCGTGCCGAGGATGTCCCGGGTGACGATGCCGGACTGGTACATCGACACGTGGGTGAAGCCGCCCTTGCCGGTGATGTCGCCCAGCGCCCAGACGCCGTCGGCGACCCGGCAGCGCTCGTCGACCGGGACGATGCGGGCGGCGGGGTCGACGCCGACGACGTGCAGCCCGACCGCCTCGGGGTCGGCGCGCCGGCCGGTCGCGACGACGATCCGCTCGGCGCTGACCTCCGTCCCGTCCGCGAGGGTGACCCGGACCCCGGCGTCCACCGCGGCCACCCGCTCGGCGCCGACCCCGGTGTGCACGGTGATCCCCTCGCCCTCGAAGACGCCCCGGAGCGTCTCGCCGGCCTCGGGCTCCTCCGGGGGGAGGAGACGGTCGGCCGCCTCGACGACCGTGACGGTCGAGCCGAACCGCGACATCACCTGCGCCATCTCGCAGCCGATGGCTCCGCCGCCGAGGACGACGACCGACCCGGGTAGCTCGCGGGCCTCCATGACCTCGTGGTTGGTCCAGTAGTCGACCCCGTCGAGGCCCTCGATCGGCGGGATGACCGGCGAACTCCCGGTGTTGACGACGATCCCCCGGCGAACGGCATACATCGTCCCGTCCACCTCGATCCGCTCCTTGCTCGCCAGCCGCCCCGTCCCGCGGACGAACACCCCGCCGGCGTCGGTGAATCGCTTGACGGCGGCCTCGTCGTCCCAGTCGTCGGTGGCCTCCGAGCGGATCCGGGCGGCGACGGCACCGAAGTCCGGGCGCACCTGACCCACCGAGCCGGACAGCTCGCCCACGCGTCGCGCCTCGGCGAGGGCGTCGGCGCCACGGACCATCATCTTGCTCGGGATGCAGCCCCAGTAGGGGCACTCACCGCCGACGAGCCGGTTGTCGACGCCGAGGACCGACAGGCCGGCCCCGGCGAGCGACCCGGCGACGGCCTCGCCCCCCGGTCCCATCCCGATGACCGCGATGTCGTAGGTCTGCATGGGGGTCCTTCCGCTCGGGTGGCCGCTCACGGGCGGGTTCGCGCCCGGAGCCATGTCCGACCCACTATTCCCCGTCGGGCCCTGGAGGGAAACGGCTCGTCAGTGACGGGACGCGAAGGGCGCGAGGACCTCACCGACGAGGGGACCGAGGTGGAGCAGGTCGTACCCGCCCTCCTGGACCAGGGCGGTGGGCAGGCCGAGGGCGGCGAGCGTCGCGCCCGCGGCCCGGAAGCCCGCAGGCGTCACCCGCAGCGGGCTCTCCGGGTCCTCGCCGGCGGCATCGACCCCGAGCGAGACGACGAGCGCCCCGACGCCGAGGCCCGCGGCCGTCGCGGCCAGGTCCTCGACGGCGGTGACGAAGGCGTCATCGGCGCTGCCCTCCGTGAGTGGGAGGTTCCGGTTCCAGCCCGTGCCGGCGCCGCGGCCGGTCTCGTCCGCGAACCCGAGGTAGTGCGGGAACCAGCCGGCGCCCGGGTCGACGTGGACCGAGCCGTAGAAGACGTCGTCCCGCTCGTAGAGCAGGGACTGGGTGCCGTTGCCGTGGTGGGCGTCGATGTCGATGACGGCGACCCGGTCCACGCCCGCGCGTCGCATCGTCTCTGCGGCGATGGCGGCGTTGTTGAGGTAGCAGGAGCCGCCGAAGGCCTCCCGGGTCGCATGGTGCCCCGGGGGGCGGCACAGCCCGTATGCCGCGCCGTCGGCGAGGGCGCGCTCGGCGGCGGTCTGGGCGATGTCGACGCTCGCCCGCGCCGCGGCCCAGGTGCCCGGCCCGACGAGGGTCATCGTGTCGTAGCAGTAGCGACCGGCGGCGGCGTGGGTCGCCACCGGCTCGCGCACCGGGAGCCCCTGGAGGAGGCCCTCGGTGGGAAAGACGTAGGGGACGACCCGGTCCTGGCCCGGATCGGCGGCATACGAGCCCCGCGACCACCGCGTCGACGCGGAGAGGAGCCAGCCGAGCAGCTCCGGTGAGTGGACGAGCCCGAGGACGGTGTCGTCGTGCCGATCGGGCGGGACCGTCGCGGCGCCGATGCGCTCGAGGTGGTCGCGGATGACGCGGACGCGGGCCGGGACCTCGGTTCCCGGTGTGCGGACGCCGACGAAGATCTCGGCTCCGGGCTCGTGACGCTCCGTGGCCGGGTCGGTGACGACAGACAGTCCGGCGAGCGGGCGGTCGGGCATGCTGTGCATCATGGCACGCGTCGTCGATCTGCCCCTCGTCATCGGCCCTCATCCCAGCGGCCCGACGGCCTCGATCCTCGACGTGCCCGGGGTCGGCGTCGGCCACGCGACGGTGTGGCGGGACGAGCCCGATCCGCCGGCCGGTCGCGGCGTCGCCCGCACCGGAGTCACCGTGGTGCTGCCCGCCGCCGACCCCTACCGGACTCCCGTCGCGGCCGGGGGCGCGGTCCTCAATGGCTCGGGCGAGTGCACCGGCTTCCTGTCGGCCGGTGAGTGGGGACTCATCGAGTCGCCGATCTTCCTCACCTCGACGATGCAGCTCGGTCGGGTGTACGACGCGGCGTGCGAGCTGATGATCGAGGAGAACGAGGACATCGGCGACGACGTCGTCATCCCCGTCGTCGCCGAGTGCGACGACTCGCACCTCAGCGACGCGCGCCGGATGCAGGTGACCCGGGACGACGTGGCCGCCGCGTATGCCGCCGCCCGCGAGTCCGTCGGGTCCCGATCGGCACCTGCGCAGGGGGCGGTCGGGGCGGGAACGGGAATGAGCTGTCTCGGGTTCAAGGGTGGCATCGGGACGGCGTCGAGAGTCCTGCCGTCGGGGCACGTCGTGGGCGTGTTGCTCCTGACGAACTTCGGTGTGCGCGAGCGGTTGACGATCGGCGGTGTCCCGGTGGGCCGGCTCCTGCCCGAACCGGTGGCCGACCCGACGCCGCCCGACGCGGGGAGCTGCATCGGCATCGTCCTCACCGACGCTCCCGTCGACTCGGCCGGCTGTCAGCGGCTGGCCCGGCGGGTGGGGCTCGGTCTCGCCCGTACCGGAAGCATCGCCTCGCACGGCAGTGGCGAGATCTTCCTCGCGGCATCGACGGCGATGGCGGCGCCGCGCGGAACACGCTGTGCGACAACGCCGCTGCCCGGTGCTCAGCTCGTCCCGCTCTTCGAGGCCGTCGTCGACGCGACGGAGGAGGCGGTCCTGGCCAGCCTGCTCGCGGCGCCGACCGTCGTCGGGCGCGGCGGCCACGTGGTCCCGGGCCTCGACGCGGACACCCTGCGCCCCCTGCTCACCCCCCACCCGTGACCGCTCACCCGCCCCCGCCCGGCCACAAGTTCCCCGCCTCAGGCGGGAACATGGCACTTCACCCGGGAACATATCCCGTGCGAAGTGCCAGGTTCCCGGGTGAGGTCGCGCCGAGGGGGCACCGAGGGGCGCCGGCGGTCAGGGCCTGGCGTGGCACGCGGCGGTGTGCGGACCGCCGCCGGGGAGCACGACGGGCGACTCGCCCTCACAGCGGGTGCGGAGCACGGCGTCGGTGGATCCGGCATACAGGGGACACCGCGGTCGGAACCGGCAGCCCGAAGGTACCCTCGTCGCGTCCGGCGGCTCGCCCGAGAGGACGACCTGCTCGACGTGGTTGATCTCGGGGACGACCGACAGCAGGGCCTGGGTGTAGGGGTGCAGGGGGTTGTCGAGAACCTCCTCGACGGTGCCCACCTCGACGATCCGGCCGAGGTACATCACGGCGATCCGGTCGGCGATGTTCCACGCGAGGCCGAGGTCGTGGGTGACGACGACGACCGTCAGCCCCAGCTCGTCGCGCAGCGTGAGCAGCAGGGCGAGGATCTCGCCGCGGACCGAGGCGTCGAGCGCCGAGACGGGCTCGTCGGCGACGATGACATCGGGTTCGAGGACGAGCGCACCGGCGATGACGACGCGCTGGCGCTGGCCTCCGGACAGCTCGTGCGGATACCGGAGGAAGAACTTCTCCGGCGGGCGGAGTCCGGCCTTGGACAGGGCGGCGGAGACGAGCTCCACCTCGTCGCCGGGGACCCCGTGGATCCGCAGGCCCTCGGCCACCGCCTCGAACACCGAATGCCGCGGGTTGAGCGCCCCGGCCGGGTCCTGGGGGACGAGCTGGACGTGCCGACGGTAGGCCTTGAGCCGCGAACCCCTGCTGGGCAACGGGTTCCCGTCATGGCTGACCCCACCACGCGTCGGTGGCACCAGCCCGAGCATCGTGCGGGCCAGCGTCGACTTGCCGCACCCGGACTCGCCCACGAGGGCGAGGATCTCGCCGCGGCCGACCGACAGGTCGAGCCCGTCGACGGCCCGGACGACCTCCCGCCCGCGACGGAACGCCACATGCAGATCCGTGACGGCAAGCAGCGCCGGGCTGCCACCTCCCGCTCGGGCCGGGTCCTGACTCGGAGGCACTCCGGCGGTGCGGCCGTCGTCGACGGTCGTCATCGGTCCTCCCTCGCCGACGGGGCACGCGGGTGCAGGCAGGCGATCCGTCGGCCGTCGAGGACCGAGAGGCCGACGTCGCCGCTCCGGCAGTCGTCCTGCGCGACCGCGCACCGCGGATGGAAGGCGCACCCGTCCGGCAGGTCTGCGAGGTCCGGCGGGTCGCCGGCCAGGCCCGCCGGACGGTAACGCGACCCGGCGTCGCCGATGGTCGGGAACGCCGCGGAAAGCCCGGCGGAGTAGGGGTGTCGCGCGGCGGCGAAGACGCCGCGGGCCTCGCCGCTCTCGACGACCCGGCCGGCATACATGACGTTGACCCGGTCGCACTGGTCGGCGAGCACCGACAGGTCGTGGCTGATGATGACCAGGCCGAGGCCGCGCTCGCGCACGAGGTCGCGCAGCAGGTCGAGGATCTGGGCCTGCACCATGACGTCGAGGGCGGTCGTCGGCTCGTCGGCGATGAGCAGCCGCGGGTTGCAGGCGAGCGACATCGCGATCATGACCCGCTGCCGCTGGCCGCCGGAGAGCTGATGCGGGTATGCCGTGGCCCGCCCGGCGGGGATGCCCACCTGGCCGAGGAGCTCGAGGGCGCGCCCGTGCGCCTCGTCGGGGTTGACCTGCTCGTGGAGCAGGATCGGCTCGGCGACCTGGCGAAGCACCTTCTGCACCGGGTTGAGCGAGTGCAGGGCGCCCTGGAACACCATCGACGCCTCGGCCCAGCGCACCCGGCGGACGGCGCCCCAGTTCATCGCCAGCACGTCCTCGCCGCCGAGCAGGATGCGACCGGTCACGCTCGCCGAGGCGGGCAGCAGCCGGAGCACGGAGGAGGCGACGGTCGACTTGCCGCAGCCGGACTCGCCGGCGAGGCCGACGATCTCGCCGGCCGCGACGGTGAGGTCGACGCCACGGACGGCCGGGACCGGGCCGGAGCGCACGGCATACGTGACGTGCAGGTCCTCGATCTGCAGCAGCGGGCTGCCGGGAACGGGGACGTCCTCGGCCGACACCGGGGCGGTCGTCGTCATCGGCCCTCCATCGCCCGAGGGGTGAGGACGGCCTCGAGGGCACGCCCGACGAGCATGAAGGCGAGGACGACGAGGACGACGGCGATGCCCGGCGGGAGGACGTACCACCAGTCCCCGGCGGTGATGGCACCGGTCGACTGGGCCCCGTCGAGCATCGTCCCCCAGGAGACATGGGTCGGGTCACCGAGGCCGAGGAAGGACAGCGTCGTCTCGGACAGGATGGCGATGGCGACCGTCAGCGTCGTGTTCGCCAGGACGAGCGGCATGACATTCGGCAGGACGTGCCGGCTCATCCGGTGCCAGTGGCCGGCGCCGAGGACGGTGGCGCGCTCGAGATAGGGCCGTCCCTCGATCGCGAGGGTCTGCGCGCGCACGAGCCGGGCCGTCCCGGGCCAGGACGTGATGCCGATGATGACGATGACGTTGACGAGGGAGGCGCCGCGGACGCTGGCCAGGACGATGGCCAGCGGCAGGAACGGGATGACGAGGAACCAGTCGGTGATCCGGTTGAAGATCTCGCCGCCGCTGCCCCGGAAGTGGCCCGCCGCGATCCCGACGAAGGTGCCGAGCACCATCGAGATCGCCGTCGAGGCGAGGCCGACGATGAGCGACACCCGCGAGCCCCAGATGAGCAGGGTGAGCACCGAGCGCCCGTTCTCGTCGGTGCCGAGCGGGAAGCCCGAGCTCGGGGGGGCCAGCGATGCGCCGGTGGCCTTGGTGACGAGGAGCCCGTCGCTGTTGGCGAGCACCGGCGCGAGGAGGGCGACGAGGACGAATGCCGCGAGCATGGCGAGCCCGGCCAGGCCGGCCCGGTCGTGACGGAACTCCTGCCAGAAGCGCGCCAGCGACCGGCGTCGCCGCCGCCACGCGATGGCCCGGGGGCTGAGCGGCGCCCCCGCCGCGGAGGCCGTCGTCATTGCGTCCTCACCCGCGGGTCCAAGACGCCGTAGAGCAGGTCGGCGAGAAGGTTGGCGAAGACGACGCCGACCGAGATGACGAGGAAGATCGCCTGGAGCAGCGGCACGTCGGGGCCGCGCAGCGCCTGGTAGGTCAGCTGCCCGAGGCCCGGCCACGAGAAGACGGACTCGACCGTGATCGCGCCGCCGATGATGAAGCCGATGTTGAGGAAGATGAGGGTCATCGTCGGCAGCATGGCGTTGGGGACTGCGTGGCGCCGCCGCACGAGGGTGTCGCGCAGACCCTTGGCCTTGGCCGTGACGAGGTAGTCCGAGCCCATCTCGTCCAGCAGTGAGGAGCGCATGACGAGGGCGTACTCGGCGAGGTAGGCCAGGGTGAGGGTCGCCACCGGCAGGGTCAGGTGGAGCAGCACGTCCTGCACCTGGGCCACGACGCTCGTGTCGCCCCCGACGGAGGTCATGCCGCCGCTGGGGAAGATGCCGGGCAGGAAGCCCACCCCGGCCGAGAAGGCGATGAGCAGGAGCATTCCGAGCCAGAACTCAGGCATCGCGTAGAGGACGACGGAGAACGTCGTCGCCGACCGGTCGAACCGGCTCCCGGCCCGCCAGGCGCTGCGGACGCCCATCCACGTCCCGATGAGGGTTGCGAGGATCGTCGAGGTGCCGACGAGCAGGACGGTCGGCCAGACCCGGTCCCCGATGACGGAGAAGACGGGCTGACGGAACTGCAGCGACAGCACGTCCGGGTTGAACGGGTTGCGCAGGTAGGACCAGAACTGGACCCACAACGAGTCGTCGAGGTGGAGGCTGCGCCGGAGTGCGGCCAGCTGCGCGGGGTCGATCTGCCGCCCCCGGGTGTAGCTGCGGACCGCGTCGCCGGGCAGCATCCGGAAGAGGAAGAAGTTGAACACGAGGACGAACAGGAGGGTCAGCGCCGACGTGCCGACCTTCCCGATCACCCATCGGACGGTGGCGTTCACTCGCGGTCGGCCGCCGTCTGTCGGTTGCGACGCATGAGGAGCACGCCGCCGCCCGCGAGGACGACGAGGGCTGCGAGACCGCCGATGAGCAGTCCCGTCGAGGAGCCACCGGAGGAGGCGGCGCTCCCGGTCGCCGACGCGTTCGCGGAGTGCAGGGCGTCGTAGTCCGCCTTCGTCATCACCTCGCGGTAGGTGTACGTGCCGTACTGGAAGGCGATGACGCCGTCCGGCTCCGGCTGGTTGACCACGCCGGCGATCCGGTCGCTCCGGTAGGCCTGCAGGTCGTCGTAGTAGTACTCCAGCAGGTACGGCACGTCGTCGTAGAGGATCTTCTGCATCGCCTTGACGGTGTCGGCCCGCTGGGTCGGGTCGATCTGGGTCTTCTGCTCGTTGTAGAGCTTGTCGTAGGCCGGGTTGCAGTAGAAGCCGTCGGACAGGCCGGCCTGGATCTGGCCGCCCTCCTTGTAGGAGCGCTGGTCACAGGTGAAGACGCTGAGCTGGAAGTCGGGATCCGGCTCGACGACCCAGCCCCACTCGAACATGTCGAAGTTGCCCGTCGTCACGGCCTCGGTCAGCTGGTCCTCGGAGATCGTCTTGGGGATGACGTCGATCCCGAGCTCGGCGAACCACTCCTTGACGAACTGCATCGTCGTCTGGGACGGCTTGGACTCCGAGCGCGCGAAGAAGCGGAACTTCAGCGGGTGCGTCCCGTCCGGCATCCGCCGGATCCCGTCCGCGCCCCGCTTGTAGCCGGCGTCGTCGAGCATCTGGTTCGCCTCGGCGATGTTGAAGTCGTACGGCGTGTCCGGCTGGTAGTGCAGATTCGCGTACATCGACGGGATGACGCCCGTCGCGACCTCGCCGTAGCCGCCGATGGCCCGCTGGAGGATCGTCTGCAGGTCGACGGCGTGGGCCAGCGCGAGGCGGACCCGCTTGTCCTTCAGCGCCGGGTGCCCGTCGCCGATGGGAGTGCCGTTGGTCAGCGCCGCGCCGACGTTGAAGGCGATCTCGTTGAAGCCGGAGTACTTCGCCGGGAGGGTCGTGATGCCCTCCTGGCCCTTGAGGGAGTTGAAGACGTTGGCCTCGAGGCTGTCGGCGATGTCGATCTCGCCCTTGCGCAGGGCCTGGGCAAGGGCCTCGGCGCTGGAGTAGACGCGGAAGACGATCTGGTCCATGTGCGGCGCGCCGCCCCAGTAGCTCTTGTTCGCCTCGAGGGTGACGTACTGGCCGACCTTGCGGTCGGTGAGGACGTAGGGTCCCGAGCCGACCGGCGCGGGCGTGCCGCTCGGGTCGTTCTTGAACGTCGAGACCTGCTTCTCGCTGATCTGCTTCCAGATGTGCTCGGGGAGGATCGGCACGGCGAGGTGGAGCATCGTCGGCGTCGGGACCTTCGTCGTGAGCACGAGCGTCGTGTCGTCCGGCGCCTCGGCCTTGACGATGTTGGCGACGTAGTTGCCGTAGTTCGTCTGCTCGGCCGAGCCGTTGATGATCCGGTTGAAGGTGTATGCCGCGTCCTTGGCCGTCAGCGGCTCGCCGTCGGACCACTTCACGCCGGACTGGAGGGTGTAGGTCCACGTCTTGCCGTCGGGCGAGGTCGTCCACGACTTCGCCAGACCGGGGACCGCCGCGAAGTCCTTCGCGCTGTAGCCGGTCAGCGTGTCGTACATCAGGCCCCACACCTCGTAGGACTCGACGAGGAAGCCGACGAACGGGTTGAGCGAGTCGACGTCGTTGACGATGCCGACGGTGAGGACCTTCTTCTCGCCGCCGGTCGGGGTGGGCGTGGAGGCGGCATTCGCCGTCGCGGGCAGGAGGATGAGCAACAGCGCGGACAAGAGTCCCAGGAGGCGTATCCGCATGGTCTATCGGTCCCTTGGTGCAGGCTCTCGGACCGGGATGTCCTGCGAGCGATGTGAGGATGATGACGGAGGATTGACGCCGTGACTAGGTTTCTCGTGTGACATTTTCGTTTCAAGAACCGAGTGCACCGCGTCGCGACCACGTCCGGGAGCTGCACGGCGACGTCGTCGCCGACCCCTGGTTCTGGATGCGCGACCACGACGACCCCGAGCTGCTCGGCTACCTCGAGGCCGAGCGCGCGTTCTACGAGGCGGTCACCGCTCCGCAGCGCGGGCTGCGTGCCGACATCGCGGCCTCGCTTCGCCGCCGCGAGGCCGCTGACCTGCGCTCATGCCCCTGGGACGCGGGTGCCTACACCTACCAGGAGGTCTACGAGGCGGGAGCGCAGTACCCCCGGACGGTGCGCTGGCCCACCGGCCGGCCGGCCGGGACGACGACGATTCTCGACCTCGAGGAGGTCGCCGGAGGGGCGGCGTATGCCGAGATCGGCGTCCTCGTCCCGAGCGACGACGGGCGGGTCCTGGCCTACTCGGTCGACCTCGCGGGCGACGAGGTCTACGAGCTGAGATTCCGGTATGTGGACACCGGAAAGGACCTCGAGGACTGCATCCCGCGCTCGTACTACGGCGGGGCGTTCACCGCGGACGGGACGGCGTTCTACTACACCGTCCATGACGAGGCATACCGGCCGCACCAGGTGTGGCGACACCGGCTCGGGACCCCGGCCGGCGGCGACGAGCTCGTCCTCGAGGAGTCCGACCGCCGCTTCGAGCTCGACGTGCGCCGCACCCGCAGCGGGGCGTTCGTCCTCGTCAGCGCGGCGAGCCGGACCACCCGTCAGGAGTGGGCGATCGACGCCCACGACCCCGCCGCGGCTCCCATCGAGGTCCGGCCGCGGCTCGCCGGGGTCGAGGACGCCGTGGAGCACGAGTCCGGCGACTCCGGCGGGCGGTGGCTCGTCGTGACGAACGAGCGGGCGCCCGAGTTCTCCCTCATCGCGGCCGGCCTGCCGGACTGGCGGACGGGCCGGGCGACCTGGACCGAGCTCGTCCCCGGCCGCGAGGGTGAGCGTCTGGACTCCTGCGACGCCTTCGCGGGCCACCTCGTCCTCGGCTGGCGGGTCGGCGCCCAGCCGGTCTTCGAGACGTGGCGGTCCGGGGAGGGCGGCCTCGAGGGCCCGTCGACGATGCGGACGGCGCCGGGGACGACGCTGCGCCTCGGCCCGAACCACGAGTACGCCGCCGAGGGGGTGCTCCTCGAGGCGACCTCCCTCATCGACCCGCCGGTCTGGTCGCTCGTCCCCTTCGAGGGCCGTCGGTGGCGAGTCGTCCACCGTGCCGAGGCCCCCGGGCACGACCGGTCCCGCTATGTCACCGAGCGGATCACCGTGCCCGCCCGCGACGGAACTGCGGTGCCGGTCACCCTCGCGTATGCCGCGGGCGTGCCCCTCGACGGGACCGCCCCGGCGCTCATCTGGGCCTACGGTGCCTACGAGTCCTGCGACTGGCCCGAGTTCGACCCGGTCGTCCCGGAGTGGCTGGACCGGGGGTTCGTCTACGTCCAGGCACACGTGCGTGGGGGCGGCGAGGGCGGCCGGACCTGGTGGGCGCAGGGGCATCTGGACGCGAAGCAGACGACCTTCACCGACCTCATCGACGTCGCCGACGGGCTCGTCGCGCGCGGCCTCGTCGACCCCGACCGGATCGCCACCCGCGGGCTGTCGGCGGGCGGCCTGCTCCAGGGTGCCGTCCTGACCCTGCGCCCGGATCGGTGGCGGGTCGTCGTCGCCGAGGTCCCCTTCGTCGACTGCATCAACTCGATGCTCGACGACGCGGTCCCGCTCACCGTCAACGAGTGGGAGGAGTGGGGCGACCCGCGCGAGCCCGCGGCATACCGGTGGATGCGGGACTACACGCCGTACGAGAACCTCCCGCCGCCGCCCTGGCCGACCCTGCTCGTCACCGGCGCCCTGCACGACCCGCGGGTCCTCATCCATGAGCCGGCCAAGTGGGTGGCCAAGCTCCGGGCCCACGCCGAGCCCGGTGCCGTCGTCCTCTTCCGGGCCGAGACCGGCCCCGGGGCGCACGGCGGCCCGGCCGGTCGGCTGGCGCACCTCGACTACGAGGCCGAGATCATGGCATTCGTCATCGACGCGATGGGCGGCGGCGAGGGCCCCTCGCGCCAGGGGCGCGAGACGGCCGGCTGAGGGTCGGCAGCGGACACGACCCTGTCCGGCCGCCCCTGGGTGGTGCCAGGATCGGTGCCATGGCAGCCACCCAGTCCTCGTTCCTCTCCCCCGCCGACGCCACCTCGATCACGACCTACGCATGGACCGAGACGCCGGCCGAACCGGTCGGTGCGGTACAGATCGCCCACGGCCTCGCCGAGCACGCCGCACGCTATGCCCGGCTGGCCGGCGCACTCAACGCCGCCGGGTTCGTCGCCTACGCGAGCGACCACCGCGGCCACGGCGACACCGGCAAGGACGCCCTCGGGGACTTCGGCGCGGCGGGCTGGCAGGGCCTCATCGCCGATGTCGTCCACTACGGCGCGTCCATCGCATCGGACCACCCCGGCCTGCCCGTCTTCCTCCTCGGCCACTCGATGGGGTCCTTCGCGGCACAGAGCGTCATCGTCGACAGCTCGGAGCACTATGCCGGGGTCGTCCTGTCCGGCTCGACGGCCCTGGACGTCCTCGCCGCCGGGATGGCCGAGGCGGACCCGGACGGTCCGCAGGGCCTCGAGGCGTTCAACGTCGGGTTCGAGCACCGGACCGGCTACGAGTGGCTCTCGCGGGACGAGGCCGAGGTCGACGCCTACGTCGCCGACCCGTGGTGTGGCTTCGACACCCCGCCCGAGACGATCCCGATGCTCTTCGGCCACGCGGCGCGGCTCGCCGACCCCGAGACCCTCGCCCTCGTGCGCAGCGACCTGCCGCTGCTCATCGCATCCGGCAGCGACGACCCGCTCGCCGGCGGCGGCCAGCTCGTCGAGCTGCTCGGCCAGCGTTACCGCGAGGCGGGCGTGGCCGACGTGACGGTCCGGATCTACCCGGGGGCGCGGCACGAGATCCTCAACGAGACCAACCGCGAGGAGGTGACCGCCGACATCATCGGCTGGCTGACCGCTCACCTTCCCGGCTGAGAGGCCGAGCGCGCCTCAGGCCTCGGCGGAGGGCGCGACCTGCTCGGCCGGGACGTAGGACCACAGCTCGGCCGACATGCCGACCGGGCGCTGACCGCCGTTCCCGCCATGGGCATCGCCACCGTGCGCGTGGGCCTTCGCGAAGTCCTGGCCGGCGGTCCAGGCCTCGAAGGCCGCCTCGTCCCGCCACCGGGTGACCACGAGCCAGACGGTTCGCCCGTCGCTCGGCCGGAGGAGCTCGAAGCCCTCGAACCCGTCCTGGCCCTCAACGGCGCCTCTGCGGCCCGCGAACCGGCGGGCCAGCTCGTCGCCGCTGTCGGCGGGCACGGTGATGGCATTGATCTTGATGACGCTCATGGGCCCCATGCTCCCCGCCGTCCCTGAGTCCCCGCTGACCGCCCGGTCCCGGCGGCCCCGCCTCAGCTCGAGCGCCGCGGCGCGAGCGACTCGAGCACCGCGGCGGCCGCGGCCCGGCCACCGCCGATGCAGTCCGGCAGTCCGACGCCGCGCAGCGCCGCCCCCGCGACCCGCCAGGTCGGCCGCTCGCTCATCTCCGACTCGAGGGCGGTGACCCGGTCGAGGTGGCCGACGGTGTACTGGGGCATCACCGCGCGCCACCGGGCGACCCGGACCAGGTCGGGCTCGCCCCGCGCGCCGATGACCTCACCGAGGTAGACCCGTACGGCCGCGACGAGCGCGTCGTCGTCGAGCCTCGCTGTGGCGCCGACCTTGTCCGGCACGAGGGCGCGGATCAGGACCGAGCCCTCCGGGGCCCGGCCCGGCCACTTCGCCGACGTGATCGTCACGGCACTCGCGGGCGCCTCGCCGGACTCCAGCCACCCCTGGAAGGTGGGCGGGGCCGGGAACGCGGACGCGGCATACCCGAGGTTGACCACCGTCGTCGACGCCAGGGGTATCTCGCGCAGGGCCCGGGCGCCCTCGGGCACCTCGCGCGCGACGAGGTCCCCCGCCGCGGCGGGCCCGGTGGCGATGACGACGCCGTCGAACCGCCGCTCGCTCCCGTCCCCGAGCGCGGCCAGGGTGGCGGGGCCGGCCGACTCCAGCGCCGCGACCGGCGTGGCCTCCAGCAGCTCGGCGCCGGCCTCCCGGAGCGCGCGGACGAGGGCGTCGACGAGGACGCCGAGCCCGTCGTCGAGGCTGCGGAACGGCGAGCCGACCCCCCGGGTCACCGTGCCCCGGCGCCGGGCCGCCCGGCCCTGGGCGAGGCTGGCGAGGATCATGCTGCGGTATCGGGCCTCGCTCTCCCGGAGCATGGGCAGGGCGGCGTCGAGGCTCAGCTCGTCGACGAGTGAGCCGTAGACCCCGCCGACCATCGGGTCGGCGAACCGGTCGACGACCCCGTCGCCCAACCGGGCGCGCAGGAAGGTCCCGACCGCGACGTCGTCGCTGCCGAGGCGGCGGGGCAGCGCGAGGTCGAGCGCGGCCCGCAGCTTGTGTCGCCAGGTGAGGGTGCGAGTCGTGATGAACGGGCCGACCCGGGTCGGCAGGACCATCCCCATGCCGGAGGGGATCGGGCGCAGCCGCCCGCCCGCGCGGAGCTGGACGTCCCGGGCGCCGAGCATCTCGATCAGCCGGTCGCTCAGCCCGAGCTCGGCGACCAGGTCGAGGGCGGCCGGCTTGTACGTGATGAAGGCATCGGGCCCGTGGTCGACGACGTAGCCGCCGACCCGCTCGGTCCGGACCTTTCCCCCGAACCGGTCACCCGCCTCGGCGAGGGTCACCTCGGCGCCGCGGCGGACCGCCTCCCAGGCCGCGGCGAGCCCGGTGACCCCGCCGCCGACGACGAGCAGGCGCGGGGCGGGGGGCGAGGACACGAGCCAACCCTAGGACGCACGCCATGCGGGGACCGACGCGGCGGCGACCGAACCGGCCCGGGCGCCGCCGGGAATGGCACGCCGGAGGGGATTGTTGACGGATCAACCATCTAGTCGTCTGCCGTGAAGGAGGCCACGATGCCCGCGGTGACCGTCTCCGATCTGCTCGCCCTGCCCCGCGTCGAACTGCCCCACCCCGAGGCGACCCAGCGGCCGGTCGTCTCCGTGACGACGGCGCCGTCCGGCTTCGAGGGTGAGGGCTTCCCGGTGCGCCGGGCCTTCGCCGGGGTCGACCTGGCCGCCCTCGACCCGTTCATCCACATGGACCAGATGGGAGAGGTCGACTACGCGCCCGGGGAGCCCAAGGGCACGCCGTGGCATCCGCACCGGGGGTTCGAGACCGTGACGTACATCATGGACGGCACGTTCGTGCACCAGGACTCCCAGGGCGGCGGTGGCGTCATCACCGACGGCGACACCCAGTGGATGACGGCCGGGTCGGGGCTGCTCCACATCGAGCGGCCCCCGGAGGAGCTCGTCGTCTCGGGCGGGCTGTTCCACGGCGTCCAGCTCTGGGTCAACCTGCCCCGTCGGCTGAAGATGACCGCCCCCCGCTACCAGGACATCAGCGGCGGGCAGGTCCGGCTCCTCACCAGCCACGACGGCGGGGTCCTGCTGCGCGTCATCGCGGGTGAGCTGGACGGCCACCGCGGACCCGGGGTCACCCACACGCCGATCTCGCTCACCCACGCGACGCTCGCCCCCGGGGCCCAGCTGCGGCTGCCGTGGCGCCGGGACTTCAACGCGCTCGTCTACGTCCTGGCCGGGTCCGGGTCGGTCGGCACCGAGCGCCGGCCGGTCCGCACCGGCCAGCTGGCCGTCTTCGGGGCCGGCGAGGCGATCACCGTCGCGGCGAGCGAGTCGCAGGAGGGCCACAGCCCGAGCCTGGAGGTCCTCGTCCTCGGCGGCCGGCCGATCCGCGAGCCGGTCGCGGCATACGGGCCGTTCGTCATGAACACCCGTGCCGAGCTGGTGCAGGCGTTCGAGGACTTCCAGGCCGGGCGGCTCGGCACGATCCCGAGCGCGCCGCGGGAGGTCCCGCAGGAGCCGCACCCCGGCCACGACGTGCTCGCCTGATCGAGGCGGCCGGCTCGAGGTAATCCGCGGCCCACCCGCCGCACCCGAATACCTCGACGGCGGTGGCGCTCGGCTAGGCCAGGGGGAGCTCGAACCAGAACGTGCTGCCCGTCCCCGGGAGCGACGCGACCCCGTATCGCCCTCCGTGTGCCGTGACGATCGACGCGACGACCGCCAGGCCGAGCCCGGTGCCGCCGTGGCTGCGGGCCCGGCCGGCATCGACACGGTAGAACCGGTCGAACAGGTGCGGCAGGTGCTCGGGCGGTATGCCGGGCCCGCCGTCGGCGACCTCGACCCGGGCCGAGCGCCCGCTCGCGTGGGCGCGCACGACGACGGCGGCGGTGTCGGGCGTATGCCGCAACGCGTTCGACGTCAGCGCGACGAGTGCCTGGAAGAGTCGGTCCCGGTCGCCCGGGACGACGAGCGAGCCGGTGGCCTCGAGCGACACGGGGCGCTCGGGCTGGACGACGCCGAGGTCGGCGACGACGTCACGGGCGAGCGGGACGAGGTCGACCGGCTCCCGGGACGCGACGCCGTGCTCGTCGAGGTCGCTCAGCTGCAGCAGGCCCTCGACGATCCGGGTCATCCGGGTGGCCTCGGCGTTGATCCGGCGCATCGCGTCGTCGACGACCTCCGGCGCGGCGCCGCCGTCCGGGGTGTGGAGCGAGGAGTAGCCCCGCAGCGTCGTCAGCGGGGTGCGTAGCTCGTGCGAGGCGTCCGCGACGAAGCGCCGCATCCGGGCCTGCGTCGCCTGGGTGGTGTCGACCATCGCGTTGAGGGCGTGGCCCAGGCGGGCCGCCTCGGTCCCCTCCTCGGCCGGCTCGACGCGGCGGCTGAGGTCGCCGGCCGCGATGGCGTCGGCCGTCTCGGTCATCGCGGCGATGGGGCGCAGCCCGAGCCGGACCACCCACCACACGACGAGACCGACGGCGACGGCGACGGCGAGCGCGGCGAGCCCGAGGGCGATTCCCAGCCGCCGGGTGGCCGCATCGGCCCGGGTCGTCGGGATGGCGATGACGGCCTCACCACCGCCGGCCAGGGCGGCCGTGACGACCCGGACCCTCGGGGCCTCGCCGGAGGTGGTGCCCCGGCCGACCGGGGTCGGCAGCCGTTCGCCCGCAGAGACGCGCGGCACGAGTCCGGGGTCCTCGGCCGGCGCGAGCACCGTGCTCAGCCGTCCGCCCGGACCCATCCGTCCGACGTAGACCTCGCCGAGGGCGTCGGGGAGGATCCGCTCGGCGTTCGGCCGGTTCGAGACGACGAGCAGGGCACGGGGGTTCTTCGCGAGAGAGGCGATCTGGGTGTCGAGCTGCTCGACGAGGTAGCGGCGCTGGGCGACCAGGACGCTCGTCCCGGCGAGCGCGAGGGTGAGCCCGAGGACGACGAGCGCGAGGACGAGCCGCCGACGCAGGCTCATCTCACGGCTCCCGGATCGAGTAGCCGACGCCGCGCACGGTGTGGATGAGCTTGGGCGGCACCGCGTCGACCTTCTTGCGCAGGGTCGAGACGAAGGACTCGATGATCGCGGACTCCCCGGCGAAGTCGTACTGCCAGACGTGGTCGAGGATCTGGGCGCGGCTGACGACCCGTCCGGCGTTGGTCATCAGGCAGCGCAGCAGGGTGAACTCGGTCGCGGTCAGGGCCACCTCCGCGTCGCCGCGCCACACCCGGTGGGCGTCCTCGTCGAGGACGAGGTCGTGGACCTGCCAGCGGCCCGGCGCCGCCGCGGGGCCACCCCGTCTGCGCAGCGCGAGCTGGACCCGCGCGACGAGCTCCTCGAGGGCGAACGGCTTGACGATGTAGTCATCGCCGCCGCTCGTGAGGCCACGCACCCGGTCCGCGGTGGCGCTCCGGGCGGTGAGGAAGAGCACCGGGGCCGGTATGCCGCGCCCCCGCAGCCGGCGGAGCACCTCGAAGCCGTCGATGTCGGGCAGCATGACGTCGAGGACGACGGCATCGGGTCGTCTCGCGTCCGCGCGCTCGAGCGCCTCGGTGCCCGTGCCGGCCGTCTCGACCTCGCAGCCGGACATTCGCAGGGCGGAGGAGACGAGGTAGGAGATGTTCTCCTCGTCGTCGACGACGAGCACCTGGGGGGTGTGCTCGCCCGGGGGGCCGGGGGAGGCCGGGCCGGGGGACGGCATACCGTTCATGGCCGCCAACCTGCCAGAGCGAGGTCGGTCCTGTCTGGAGGATTCCTCGCGACTTCCTGGAGGCGGCCCGATGCCGGCTCTCGAGGTGATCACGAGGAAGCCTTCGACCCCCCGCGAGCCGGTCCCGGTTGGCTGGTGCTCGTCCGGGACGGCCGGGCAGTCACCGAGGGAAGGACCCACCATGCGCATCCCGCGTTCCGTCATCGCCACCACCGTGGCCGGCGCCGTCGTCGCCGGCGGGGCCGCGGCCGTCTCGACCGCCGCGTCGGCCGGCGCCGCCCCGATCGCCAGCGCCGTCGCCCCGACGACGAGCGCCGACGTCACGCCGGCCGGGGGCGCGAGGGGGATGCGCTTCTGGCGGAAGAACCTCACCGACGAGCAGCGCGGCTGCCTCGAGGAGGCGGGGCTGACCCGGCCGGTGGGTCCGCTGGGCATCGAGCAGCGGCGCGCCGTCCGGGCCGAGGTCACCGCCGCGGCCGAGAAGTGCTCCATCGAGCCGCCGTCGCTCGGGCCGGTCGCTGCGTTCTGGAACGGCCTCACGCCCGAGCAGATCGGCTGCCTCCAGGGCACCGGTCTGAGCCGTCCGCTCGGCCGGCTCGGCGCGGCCGAGCGTCGGGACCTGATCACCCGGCTGTCCGCCGCGGCCACGGCGTGCGGCGTGACGATGCCCGACCCGGGATCCGGCGGCCGCTCGGCCTCGCCGTCGTCGTACCACCCGGTCTGAGCGGGCCGGGCGGGGTCTCAGTCGGACCGGTGGCGGCCCGGTTCGGGGTCGCCGGCCCCGATGTTCTCGACCACGCGGCCACGCGGATCGGTGTTCGGGGGCGCGCCCTCGGGGTGATGGACGTCGAAGGCCGGTCGCTCGGAGCGGATCCGCGGGATCGAGTCGAAGTTGTGCCGGGGCGGGGGACAGGACGTCGCCCACTCGAGGGACCCGCCGTAGCCCCACGGGTCGTCGGTCTCGACGCGCGGGGCGAAGCGCCACGTCTTCCAGACGTTGTAGAGGAAGGGCAGGGTCGAGGCCCCGAGGAGGAACGCACCGGCACTGGAGAGCTGGTTCAGGCCGGTGAGCCCGTCCGAGGGCAGGTAGTCGGCGTAGCGCCGCGGCATGCCCCAGATGCCGAGGAGGTGCTGGACGAAGAAGGTGACCTGGAAGCCGATGAACAGCATCCAGAAGTGGATCTTGCCGAGCGTCTCGTCGAGCATCCGGCCGGTCAGCTTGGGCCACCAGAAGTAGAAGCCGGCGAACATCGAGAAGACGACCGTCCCGAACACGGTGTAGTGGAAGTGGGCGACGACGAAGTAGGTGTCGCTGACGTGGAAGTCCAGCGCCGGGCTGGCGAGGATGACGCCGGTCAGGCCGCCGAAGAGGAAGGTCACGAGGAAGCCGATCGACCACAGCATCGGCGTGGCCATGACGATGCTGCCGCGCCACATCGTCCCGATCCAGTTGAAGAACTTGATGCCCGTCGGAATGGCGATGGCCATCGTGGTGATCGAGAAGAAGGGCAGCAGGACCTGCCCGGTGACGTACATGTGGTGGGCCCACACCGCGACGGACAGGGCGGCGATGGCGATCGTCGAGTAGACCATCGTCCGGTAGCCGAAGAGCGGCTTGCGGGCGAAGACGGGAATGATCTCGCTGATGATCCCGAAGAAGGGCAGCGCGATGATGTAGACCTCGGGATGCCCGAAGAACCAGAAGATGTGCTGGTAGAGGACCGCGTCGCCCCCGGCCTCGGGCGTGAACAGGTGCGCGCCGTAGCGGCGCTCGGCGAGCATCCCGAACAGCAGGGCCGCCAGCGGCGGGAACGCCACGAACACGAGGATCGTGGTGATGACCACCGTCCAGGTGAACAGCGGCATCCGCCACATCGTCATCCCCGGCGCCCGCATGGTCAGCACCGTCGTCAGCAGGTTGACTGCCCCGAGGATCGTCCCGAACCCGCTGACGATCAGGCCCACGCACCAGAGGTTCCCGCCCAGCCCGGGAGTGTCGATCGTCGACAGGGGCGCGTAGGCGGTCCAGCCGAAGGAGGCCGGGCCGTCGGGGAGGAGGAAGCCGCTGACGACGATGAGCCCGCCGAAGAGGTAGAGCCAGTACGCGAGGGCGTTGAGTCGGGGGAAGGAGACGTCCGGGGCACCGATCTGCAGCGGGACGACGGCGTTGGCGAACCCGGCGAAGAGCGGGGTCGCGAAGAGCAGCAGCATGATCGTGCCGTGCATGGTGAACAGCTGGTTGTAGCTCTCCGGGGTGTCGACGATCTGCAGGCCCGGCAGCCACAGCTCGGCCCGGATGAGCATGGCGAGCAGGCCGCCGAGGAGGAAGAAACCGAAGGTCGTGACGAGGTAGAGGTTGCCGATCTTCTTGTGGTCCGTCGTCGTCAGCAGGTCGGTGACCAGCCTGACGATGCTCCGGCGTGAGGCGCCACGGATCGGCTGGGCCTCCCCCGTCCGCAGTTGAGGGGATGGAGTAAGGGTCGTTGCCATGCCGTCACCGCCGTTGCGTCGCCACCGGGTCCGATCGGGTCATACCCAGGGACCGAGGCTCGATGCACGCGATCGTGAGAGCCGCGTCCGGAGCCCGGAAGCGAGGAGTCCGCGGCATACCCAGACCACCTCGGGGTATGCCGCGGACTCGGCTCAGGCGGCAGGGGTGCGGTGCGCGGTGCGCGGGCTCCTTACCGGAAGTCGCCGGGACGGCGAGGGAACCAGGCGGCCGGCTGGACCGGCGCTGCCGAGCACTCGCAGCGGTTCTCCGGCGGGACGTTCGCCATGACGGAGTCGACGTGCATGCCGCAGCCACGCCAGGTGATCTTGTTGCACGAGGGACACAGAGCGGGGCTGCACATGGCGACTCCTGGGGGTGGGAAATCGTCGGAGGTGACGCAGGACTTCTTGACGGGTGGCGCCACGGCTGCGGCACCACCGCGAATGTATACCCCTAGGGGTATAAGTTCAAGTCGTGTCGGGGTCCGGCGGCTGCCGGGCCGCCTACAGTGACCGCCATGAGCCGCGATGTCGTGATCGACGCCCTGTGTGCCCCGGCGCTGGCGCCCGTCGTCGACCTCGTCCTGTGGGTGCAGGACGGCGTCCCGCACGCGGCGAACCACCTCGGCCGGGTCGCGCTGTCCCTCGACGGGACGCGCACCGTCCTCGCCGGCGCCGACCCGATCGGCAGCGAGGACCCGATGGCGTTCCTCCCCTACGAACTCGAGCGCACCGCCCCCTCGCCGCCGGTCTCGACCGAGAACGCCTACCCGTACGCCGCCCGCCGGATCCTGTCCTTCTTCGCCGATGCCGACCGCAGCCCGGATGTCGCGATCGTCCACACCCCGCGGCACTTCTACCCCGACGAGGGCGGGCACGTCGGGGAGCACGGCTCGCTCGACGTGATCCAGTCCCGGGCGCCGCTCATCCTGGCCGGCGCGGGCGTCTGGCGGCGCGGGCTCGTCGACGACCATGCCCGGCTCGTCGACGTCGGTCCGACCCTGGCCACCCTGGCCGGGGTGCCCGCCGCGGACCTCGTCGACGGACGCGGCGAGCCGCTGGACGGGCGGGCGCTCACGGCATACCTCGACCCCCGGCGCCCACCGACGCACGTCATCGGCATCCTCTGGGACGGCGCGCACTGCGGCGAGGTGCTGTGTCTGGCCCAGAACGGCAAGCTCCCCCATCTCTCCCGGCTGCTCGAGCGCGGGCTGGCCCTGCGTGGCGGAGCGGTGGCGGAGTTCCCCAGCGTCACCCTGACGAACCACACCTCCATCCTCACCGGGGTCGGGCCCGGGCGGCACGGCGTCCTCGGCAACGTCTACTACGACCGGGCGACGGGCGCGCGGGTCGTCCCGAACGACGCCGAGACCTGGCACCGCAGTGCCGAGTGGCTCCGGCCCGGGGTGCGCACCGTCTTCGAGATGGTGGGCGACCACGTCGCGCCGACCGGGTCCGCCCGGACGGCCAGCATCGACGAGGCCGTCGACCGGGGTGCCGACTACTCGACGATGGGGATCCTGCGCGCAGCCGGGGGTGACACCGCGTCGACGATGAACAGCCGACTGCCCGACCCGCACGCCTCGCCCTACGTCGGCAACCTCGCCTTCCTCGAGGACCCCTCGTACGCCTGGAGCGTCCAGGTCGACGACGCCGGGCTCGAGCAGGTCCTCCAGCTGTGGGCCGACCCGGGGGCCGCCCCGCGCCTGACCTGGTGGGCCAACGTCGTCACCGACGCGGGCCTGCACGGCGCGGGTCCCCGCACGCCGATGAGCCGAGACGCGATGCGGCAGAGCGACGCCCGGCTCGGCGTCTTCCTCGACCACCTCGAGTTCATGGGCGTCCTCGACGACGTCGCGATCCTCCTCACCGCCGACCACGGGTTCGAGGGTTCGGACCCCGCGGTGACCGGGTCCTGGCGGGCGACGCTCGACGGGCTCGGCATCCCCTATCGGGACGAGGGTCCGGGGTTTGTCTACCTCCTCTGAGGGTCTCCGGTGGTGAGTCGGCGATGAGCGAGGGCCGGTGCGGGCCGGCACGGATGCCGCCCGCCGCCGAACCGTCGCCGGCGGCCGAACCGTCGCCGGCGGCCGAACCGTCGCCGGCGGCCGAACCGTCGCTGGATCCCGAGATCGTCGGCTGGCGGGCGCGGGACGCCGAGCTCTCCGGCGGCGCGCCGGACCTCACGTCGGGACTGGAGGGCTTCCGGGCGGGGAGGGTGCGGGTGTCGGACGCCCTGGCGGGGGACTTCACCGTCCCGGTGCCGGCCGGGGTGACGATCGACGAGCTCACCCCGCCGGGATGCCCGGTGGTGGCGCGCTATCGACCCCGCCGCGGCGCAGGAGCGTCCGTGGCCGACCCTCCTCTTCGCCCACGGCGGTGGGTTCGTCCAGGGCACGGTCCGCGAGCTGGTCAACGACCGGCTGCTCGGGGCCCGAGCCGCCCTGGCCGGCGTCCAGATCCTCTCGGTCGAGTACCGGCTCGCGCCCGAGCACCCGTACCCGGCCGGCGTCGAGGACCTCCTCGCCGGTTGCGGGACTCCGGGGTGGCCACGGTGCGCGTGCTGCTGCTCGAGGTGCCCGCCGTGTCGCTGTGGCCGGTGGGGGACTCCTTCGAGCGATACCTGGCGCTCACCCTCGGCGACGACGCCGACGGGTTCCTGCTTGCCATGCGGGCCTATCTGCCGACCCGGGTGGGAGCGACGGCTACGCCTCACCCCTCGAGGTGCCCGACCTGGCCGGCCTGCCCCCGACGCTCGTGCTCACCGCGGAGTACGACGCCCTGCGCGATGGCGGCGAGGCCTTCGCTGCACGGCTCGCCGACGCCGGGGTGCCGGTCACGCTGGTGCGAGGGCAGCGGCATACGTACAGGTCACCGATGCCGACCGCCCGGTTCGGCCCCGCACTGGAGTGGCAGGCCCGCGTCGTCGACGCCCTCCGCACCCTCTGACCCCCGCTCCTCCCAGTGATCAGGGGCGCGACGAGGGGTCATCAGCCGGTCGTGAACTCGTCGGCGACGTCGAGCGCCTTGTCGAGGATGTCGAGGCCCTGGGCCACCTCCTCGGCGCTCGTCGTGCACGGCGGCACGACGTGCGTCCGGTTGAAGTGGGTGAACGGCCAGAGACCCTCGGCCTTGCACGCCCCCGCGAACCGGCCCATCGGCGCCGCCGCCTCACCCGAGGCGTTGAACGGCACGAGCGGCTCGCGGGTCTCCTTGTCCCGGACGAGCTCGACGGCCCAGAAGTACCCGAGCCCCCGGACCTCCCCGACGCTGGGATGCTTCGCCTCGATCTCGGCCAGCCGGGGCGCGATGACCGACTCCGACACCGACCGGACGTTCTCGAGGATGCCCTCTTCGCGGAAGATCCCGATCGACGCGACCGCTGACGCACAGGCGAGCGGGTGGCCGGAGTAGGTCAGCCCCCCCGGGAACGCCCGCTTCTCGAAGCTCGCGGCGATCTCGTCGCTGATGAGGACCCCGCCGAGCGGGATGTAGCCGGAGTTGACGCCCTTGGCGAAGGTGATGAGGTCCGGCTCGACGCCCCAGCGGTCGACGGCGAACCACTCGCCGCACCGGCCGAAGCCCGCCATGACCTCGTCGGCGATGAACACGATGCCGTACTCGTCGCACAGCTCGCGCACCCCGGCGAGGTAGCCGTCCGGCGGGACGAGCACGCCGTTCGTGCCGACGACCGTCTCGAGCATGATCGCCGCGACCGTGCCCGGGCCCTCGACCATGATCGTCTCGCGCAGATGCTGCAGCGCCCGGTCCCGCTCCTCCTCGACCGAGGTCGAGTGGAAGGCCGAGCGGTACGGGTAGGGGCCCCAGATGTGGACGATGCCCGGCATCCCCGGCTCGGAGGCCCACCGGCGCGGGTCGCCCGTCGCGGTGATCGAGCCGTTCGTCGCCCCGTGGTAGCTCCGGTAGGCCGTGAGCACCTTGTGCCGTCCGGTGTGCAGCCGGGCCATCCGCATGGCGTTCTCGGTGGCCTCGGCGCCGCCGTTGGTGAAGAAGACCTTGTTGAGCCGTGGCGGTGCGAGCTCGGCGATGAGCCGGGCCGCCTCCGAGCGGGACTCGTCGGCGAACGTCGGCGCGAGGGTCGTCATCCGCCCCGCCGCCTCCTGGATCGCGGCGACGAGCTTGGGGTGCTGGTAGCCGATGTTGACGTTGACGAGCTGGCTCGAGAAGTCGAGGTAGCGGTTGCCGTCGTAGTCCCAGAAGAAGGACCCCTCCGCGCCGGCGATCGGCAGCGGGTCGATGAGCGCCTGCGCCGACCAGGAGTGGAAGACGTGGGCGCGATCGGCGGCGGCGACGCGGGCGCCGGTCTCGGGGTCGGGGGTGGGGGACGTGCTCACGACGGGTCCTTCCGGTGACGGGGGCGGCGACGGTGCCGTACGCCGCAGCCTAGGCCCGCCGGGCCGCCTCGGGTATGCCGCGTCTCAGCGGTTCGCGGCGGGCGCGGCCGCACGGGTGGGAGCGGGTCAATAGGCTGGGGCGGCACCACCCCGGAGCGGAGGAGGATGACGTGGCGCGGCGCGTGCTCGTCGTCGACGACGAACCCCAGATCAGGACCGTCCTGCGGGCCTATCTCGAGGCGGACGGGTTCACCGTCGCCGAGGCCGCCCTCGGCGCCGAGGCGCTGCGCCAGGTCTCCTCGGCCGAGGTCCGGCCCGACATCGTCCTCCTCGATGTCGGTCTGCCCGACCTGGACGGGATCGAGGTGCTCCGCAGCATCCGCTCCGGCCCGGCGCCCGGGCTGTCGGTCATCCTCGTCACCGCCCGAGCCGAGGAGGTCGACACCCTCGTCGGTCTGAGCGTCGGAGCCGACGACTACATCACCAAGCCGTTCAGCCCGCGCGAGGTCGTCGCCCGGGTCAAGACCGTGCTGCGCCGGGCCCAGCCGCCGGTCGCGGCGGCCGAGGGTGAGCCCGCCCCGGCGGACGACGGTGTCCTCCGGTTCACCGGTCTGACGATCGACGAGCGTCGCCGCGAGATCGCCACGGACGCCGGGCCGATCGTCCTCTCCGCGCTCGAGTTCGACCTGCTCGTCGCGCTCGCCGAGGCCCCGGGCCGGGTCTTCTCCCGACAGCAGCTGCTCGAGAAGGTCTGGGGCTACGACTTCTACGGCGACGAGCGCGTCGTCGATGTCCACATCCGCAGCATGCGCAGGGCCCTCGGCGACGACGCGGCCGCCCCACGGATCATCGGCACCGTCCGGGGAGTCGGCTACAAGTTCCTCCTCGACCAGGCCGACCCGGACCGCGGGGCCCGACCGTGAACCGGCTCACCGTCCGCCTCGTCCTGTCCCATCTCCTCGTCGCCGTGCTCGGGCTCGCCGCGACGTTCCTCATCGTCCGCCAGCTCGCGCCGACCCTCTTCGACCGGATGCAGATGGGAGAGGGAATGGGCATGGGCATGGGGCCCGGCCAGGGCCAGGGACTGCTGCTTCGCCAGCAGTTCGCCGACGCCGTCGACCAGGCCCTCGTCGTCGGCGCCCTCGTCGGCGGCCTCGCGGCGGCGGTCTTCGGTGCGTTCGCGGCATACCGGCTCATCCGGCCGCTCGGCACGGTGCGGGCGGCGACCCGTCAGCTCGCTGCGGGGCGGTATGCCGTTCCCGTGCCGGTCCCGCACGAGCGCGAGCTCGCCGAGCTCGCCACCGACGTCAACACCCTCGGCCGGGCGCTCGCCGAGACCGAGACCCGCCGGGTCCGGCTGCTCGGCGAGGTCGCCCACGAGATGCGCACGCCGCTCACCGTCATCGAGGGCTACGTCGAGGGGATGATCGACGGAGTGCTGCCGACGTCGTCCGACGGGCTCGGTCAGATCGGCGCGGAGGTCCAGCGGCTCCGGCGGCTCAGCGACGACCTCTCCGCGCTGTCGCGTGCCGAGGAGGGCCGGCTGGCCCTCGAGCCCGAGCGGGCCGACCTCGGCCCGGTCGTGGCCGCCGCGGCCGAGCGGCTGCGTGCCCAGGCGGAGGACGGCGGCCAGACGCTGCGCGTCGAGCCCGCGTCCGGGCCGCTGCCCGTCGTCGTCGACACCGACCGGATCGCCCAGGTCGTCACCAACCTCGTCGGCAACGCGCTGCGGGCCACGCCGCCCGGCGGAACGGTCATCGTGTCGTGCCGGGCCGAACACGGCGCCGCGCTCGTCGCCGTCTCCGACACGGGGGAGGGGCTGGCGAGCGAGGATCTCGAGCGCGTCTTCGAGCGGTTCTACCGGGTCCCGGACCGGCGCTCGGCCGGCCAGGACTCCGGTTCCGGCATCGGGCTGACGATCGCCCGGGGCATCGTCCGCGCCCACGGCGGCGACCTCGTCGCCCAGTCCGCCGGAAAGGGGCAGGGCGCCGTCTTCACGGCGCGCCTGCCCCTCGTGGCGGGCGGCTAGAGCGAATCGTCGGTGACGAGGCAGTCACCGTCGCCCATCGGGCCGGCGCCCCGCGCGCCGCTGCCCATGCCACCCATCCATCCCCGGTTCCCGGTGGGGTTCGTGGGGTCGCTCGAGCCCTCGCTCCAGCGACCGTTCATGCCGTAGCCGCCGACGCCGCCGCCCGCGGCGGCCCGCTCATAGGCGGCCAGGTGGTTCTCCGAGCCGGCGCGGAGGTTTCTCAGCACCCCCGCGACATCGGCGGGCAGGTTGCCGGCCAGCTCGCGGTCCAGGTCGGCGATGTCCCGCTTCTCGATGGCGACGCCGACGTCGTAGGCCGCGTCGAGCGACTGGCCACCCTGCGTCATGAGGTCGTCGTAGAGGCTCTGCAAGGTCGGGTCGGCGTAGTCGCCGGCGGAGCGGCCCTCGGCCGGGTCTGCGATGCCGTAGCGCTCGAGGAGCACGCCGATCGCGTCGAGGTGGGCCTGCTCGCTGCGGGTGATCATGCTGAACGGCGCCGCCCCGTCGTAGCGGTCGGCGAGGGCGGCATACACGTCCCGGGCCAGCCGCTCCTCGTCACGGTTGTCCGTGAGGGCTCGGACGAGGTCGGGATCGGCGGCTTGCGTCGGGCCGGGCGTCGTGCTCGTCGCGACGCTCACCGCCGACCCCCATGCTCCGGCCTGACGGGCCTGGGCGCTGGAGGCGATGCCGACGCCGATGAGGAGGGCGCTGCCGGCGGCGACGCCTGCGGTGACGAGGGCGATGCGGCCGCTGCGGGTTCCCTGACGAGTGGTCATGAGGTGCTCCTGAGATCGGGGGATGTGCTCCCTGGCTGATGTCCTGCATCCGAGCCAACGCCCCGACCGTGAAGGGTCACCGGCCCCGACGGTGAAGCCTGGATGAAGGGCCGCGAGGGACCACGAGGCGCCGCATGGAACCGCTTTTTTCCGACCATTTCGAGCGGTTTGGACTGAACCGTAGGCGGACGCCGATCGGTCCGACGGACGCTTGCGGCCCGATTCGCGTCCGAAACATCCCTGCGGAGCCTCCCCAACGGAACCGCGGCCCGGTACGCTGAAGACCCGGGCGCGCGTCGTGATCCCCCTGCTCCGACGCGCGCCCGCCGGCTGCCCTGACCCCGTTCGGGGCTCGCGGCTGGGTGGCGACCGGGTCGGCGCGCCGGCTCAGGAGCTGAGGGCCATCCCGCTGCGGATCCCGATGTAGACCGCGATGACGGCGAGCGACCCGGCGAAGACCTGGGTGAGGACCCGAGGCGAGACGCGGGCCGCGACGCGCGACCCGAGGAGGCTGCCGAGGACCGCCGTGGCGGTGAACGCGGCGATGACCCGCCAGTCGAGCGAGATGCCCGAGGCGAGCCGCGTCGCGAGGGCCGTCGCGCTGTTGATCGTCACGACGATGAGCGAGGTGCCGACGGCGATCGGCATGGGGAAGCCGAGGGCGACGACGAGCGCGGGAACGACGGCGAACCCCCCGCCGACTCCGAAGAAGCCGGTGAGCAGGCCGACCCCGGTCGCCGTGACGACGACCTTGACGACGGCCGGGCAGTTGCAGAACAGGTCCGGGCGCACCCGGATCAGCTCCACCCGGAACTCGCCGGCCGGCTCGTCGACCGTGCGGGACTGGCGCGCCGAGCGCAGCCACATCAGCGCCGCGACGACGACGAGGAGGACCGCGAACGCGGCGAGGAGCAGCGTGGAGTCCAGGCGGGCCGCGAGCCGGGAGCCGATCATCGTCCCGGCGGTGCCGAGCAGCCCGAAGGCGATGCCCTGGCCCCACCGGACCCGGCGGGCTCGGGCGTGCGCGACGGCGCCGGCGATCGCGGAGACCCCGACGATGACGAGGGAGCCGGTCGTCGCCTCGTGGGCGCTCTGGCCGAGGGCATAGACGAGCACCGGCACCGTGAGGATCGCGCCCCCTCCGCCGAGGGCGCCGAGGGCGAGGCCGGTGACGACTCCGGCGAGGATGGCGACGAGCATCAGCGCCGCCCGGGCGTGACATGGGTCACGGGTCGTGTTCTCCTGGAATGTAGAAGGCCGTCTCCTGGTTGACACGACGGTATACCCTCGGGGGTATAGGAACCGAATCGCTGGACCCCCTCCCGGGGGCCGGTAGACCACCCGCCCAGACCGCGACACCGAAGGATCACACTCCATGGCCACCGTAGACCTCACGGCAGAGACGTTCGAGCAGACCGTGACGGGCAACGACATCGTTCTCGTCGACTGGTGGGCGGACTGGTGCCGCCCGTGCAAGATGTTCGCCCCCGTCTACCAGGAGGCGTCCGAGGCCCATGCCGACATCGTCTTCGGCAAGGTCGACACCGAGGCGCAGACGGAGCTGTCCGGCGCCGCCCGGATCACCTCCATCCCGACGCTCATGGCCTTCCGCGAGGGCATCCTCGTCTTCTCACAGCCCGGCGCGCTCCCCGCGCAGGCGCTCGATCAGGTCATCGAGGGCGTCATGGCGCTCGACATGGACGACGTCCGTCGCCAGGTCGCCGAGCACCAGGGCGAGCAGGCCCAGGCCTGACCGCCGCGGGGGCACCGCACCCGCCGCACCGGCATACCCCGCTCGGGGGCCGCCGCCGATCAGGCGCCGGCCCCCGAACGTCGTCGTCGAGGCCACTCGTGGACGTGACATCCGATACCCCGGGGGGTATAGTGGTGGCATGACCAACACCGTTGACCTCGCGACCTTCGCCGCGCGGCACGCCGACGGCGCCCACGTCATCGACGTCCGCGAGCCCCACGAGTACCTCTCCGGCCACGTCCCCGGCGCCCGGCCCGCTCCGATGAGCCAGATCGCGCACCACCTCGAGAGCATCCCCAAGGGCGAGGACGTCTACGTCATCTGCGCGAGCGGGAACCGGAGCCTGTCGATGGCGGCCCTCCTCGCCCGGTTCGGCGTCCGGGCCCACTCCGTCGACGGCGGGACCTCCGCCTGGGTCCGGGCCGGCCACCCGGTCGTCACCGGCCACGCTGCTGCATAAGGAGAAACACATGCCGCGAACCCAGGCAACGACGCCGGATCACGATACGGCCCGGGGTATGATGGAGCGACTCGTCACCCTGAACGTCGGAGGCCGCTCGATGGAGCTCAACGCGGATGAGATGCAGGCCGTCACCAAGCGGCTCAAGCGTGCCCAGGGCCAGATCGGCGGCATCGTCAAGATGATCGAAGAGGGCCGCGACTGCCAGGACATCGTCACCCAGGTCGCCGCCGTCTCCAAGGCCCTCGACCGGGCCGGGTTCGCCATCATCTCCCTCGGGCTGCGGCAGTGCATCGTCGACCCGAACACCGACGCCATGAGCGTGGAGTCGATGGAGAAGCTCTTCCTCTCGCTCGCCTGAGCGACGCCGATGGACAGCGCCGCCTGGGACGAGAGGTATGCCGCGACCGACCTCGTCTGGTCCGCGACGCCCAACCAGTGGGTCGTCGAGCTCGTCTCCGGCCTGACCCCCGGTCGGGCCGTCGACATCGCCGCCGGCGAGGGTCGCAACGCGATCTGGCTCGCCGAGCAGGGCTGGAGCGTCCTCGCGACGGACTTCTCCGCTGTCGCCGTGGAGCGGCTGCGCGAGATCGCCGCGTCCCGGCTGGGCGCCGACGCGGGCCGGCTGCGCGCCGTCGTCGCGGACGCGACGGAGCCGGTCCCGGGGGAGCAGGCGGCATACGACCTCGTCCTCTTCTCCTATCTGCAGCTGCCCGAGCCGCGGTGGTCCGCCGCCCTGACCCGCGGCGTCGAGGCGGCCGCGCCGGGAGGCCGGGTCGTCGTCATCGCACACGCCGAGGCCAACCTCGAGGGCGGCTGGGGCGGCCCGCAGGACCCGGCCGTGCTCCACGACCCCGAGGCCGTCGTCGCGCTCGCGCGCTCGCTCCCGGTGCGGGTCGAGTCGGCCGGTCTGCGCACCCGGGTCGTCGAGACCGACGACGGGCCGCGCGAGGCCCTCGACACCGTCCTCGTCCTGCGCCGCCGCTGACCCCCTGACACCCCGCGCCAGTTCCGCCGCCCCCACCCGCCGGCCCACCTCCCCCGGGCCAGGAACCCACCCAATAGGGAAGTTTTCGACCTCGACCGGGGGCTGCGGCATACGCAGTTCTGTCAGGAACTCACCCAATAGGGAAGTTACGGACGGGGGACAAGGGCTCACAGTCTGCCCGTCCTCGTCCTGGGGGGGGTGAGCCGGGCATCTCGGCGGCGGCGAAAAGCCTGCCGATCCGTCGCGCTCCCAGTCGCTCCACGGCCGGACCGGTGCGTCCCGGACTGCGGCGCCGACAACGACGTGATCCAGGGCGTCCGATCACGACACGGTGTGCGGCGGCACCGCCAAGAAGTCGCCTATTGGGTGAGTTCCTCCCCCGACCACCGTATGCCGCAGCCCTGGCCGAGGTCGAAAACTCCCCTATTGGGTGGGTTCCTGGCCCGGATAAGGTGTGCCGCCACTGCGGCGGAGGTCGAAAACTTCCCTATTGGGTGACGCGCTGGCCGTGGAGTCGGGGCGGGGACGGGGCGGCGGCGGTCATCGCCAGGGCGGCGGAGTGGCTCGCCCCCGAGGCCCACGTGCGGTAGCCGCCGTCGAGGTTGCGCACGTCGTCCCAGCCGCTCTGCTTGAGGATGCGCACGGCGGTGTGTCCGCGCACCCCGACCGCGCAATGGACGAGCACCGGGCCGGCGGGCACCTCGTCGAGCCGATGGCGCAGCTCGTCGACGGGGATGAGGATCGACCCGGGGATCGCGCCGCGCTTGTGCTCGCCCTCGGAGCGGACGTCGAGCAGCGTCGCACCGGCAGCCATCGCGTCGGCGAGCTCGTGCCACTGGATCATCGGGCTGACCCCGCTCGTGGCGTTCGCGGCGACGTAGCCGAGCATGTTGATCGGGTCCTTCGCGGAGCCGAACTGCGGGGCGTACGCCAGCTCGAGGTCGGCGAGCCGGCCGGCCGTGAGTCCCCCGGCCATCGCCGTCGCGATGACGTCGATCCGCTTGTCGACGCCGGACTTGCCGACGCCCTGGGCGCCGAGGATGGCCTCGGTCTCAGGGTCGACGAGCAGCTTCAGCTCCATCCGGTCGGCGCCGGGGTAGTACGTCGCGTGTGAAGACGGATGGGTGTGGATCGCCCGGTAGGCGCGTCCCGCGGCGCGCAGCCGCTTCTCGTTCCATCCGGTTGCGGCGACCTGCAGACCGAACACGCCGACGATCGCCGTTCCGAGGACCGGCTGGTCGGCGCCGGGGTGGCCGACGATGACGTCGGCCACGAAGCGGCCCTGGCGGTTCGCCGTGTTGGCCAGCGGGACGAGGGTCTCGGTGCCGTCGAGGCCGTCCCTCTTCTCGACGGCGTCCCCGACGGCGTAGATGTGCGGGTCGCTCGTCCGGAACCGCTCGTCGATGGCGATGCCGCCGCGCGGTCCGACGGCGAGGCCGGCCTCGGCGGCCAGGGTGCTCTCGGGGCGCACTCCGATGGCGGCGACGACGACATCGGCGGCGAGCCGCTCACCGGTGCTGAGCGTGACGTCCTCCTCGCCGATGGCGGTGACGGACGCCTCGAGGTGCAGGCGGACGCCGATCCGGCGGATCTGCTCATGGACGGTCTCGGCCATTTCGGGGTCGAGGGGGGCCATGACCTGGCTCGTCGCCTCGACGAGGGAGGTCTCGACCCCGCGGTGGACGAGGTTCTCGGCCATCTCGACGCCGATGAACCCGCCCCCGATGACGGTCGCGGTCTTGGCCCGGCGCAGGCCCTCGACGATCGCGTCGGTGTCCTCGATGTCCCGCAGCGACAGGGCCCGCTCGATCCCGGGGATCGGCGGGCGCACCGGCCGGGCACCGGGCGAGAGGACGAGGGCGTCGTAGGGCAGCTCGTGCTCGTCGCCGGTGGTCAGCTCGCGGACGACGAGGATCCGGCGCTCTCGCTCGATCCGGATCGCCTCGTGGTGGACCCGGACGTCGAGGTTGAACCGGGCGCCGAGCGACGCCGGCGTCTGGAGGAGGAGGGAGGAGCGCTTCTCGATGACGCCGCCGACGTGGTACGGCAGTCCGCAGTTGGCGAACGAGACGTGTCCGCTGCGCTCGATGACGGTGATCTCGGCGCTCTCGTCGAGCCGTCGTAGCCTGGTCGCAGCGGACATGCCACCGGCGACCCCTCCGATGATGACGATCCTCATGGGAAGCAGGATACCCCCTGGGGTATAGTTCTCAGGACGCGCCCCCGAGGTGAGCGTCGTCGCGTACCCCCCGATGGACAGGAGATCCAGCATGTGCAGAGCAGTTCGGTGCCGCCAGTGTGGCAAGACGACGTGGGCCGGTTGCGGCCAGCACGTCGACCAGGTGCTCCGCGGTGTCCCGAGCGGCCAGCGCTGCCAGGGGCATGCCAAGGAGCCGGGCGGCGGGTTCTTCTCCCGCGTCTTCGGTCGCTGACCGAGCCGCCTCGCCGGGCCGTCGCAACGGCCCACCCCGAGCGCCGACGCGCGTCGGGTCGGGTCATCCGCCTGCTTCCCGGCCCGACGCGCGCCCGGTGATGAACCAGCTCCAGGGCCGCGCCGGCCAGGACCGCATGACGTATGCCGCCCGCAGCCCCTCCACCGCGAACCCCGCGCCCTCCAGCTCGGCCGGCAGGTCCCGGTCGAGGTGACACCCCCCGGCGACCGGGCCCCAGAACGGCTGCGCGAGCCGCTGGAAGCGCGCCACGCCGCCCTCGGGGGCGAGCGAGTGCTCGACGAAGTGGATCTCGCCGCCCGGTCGCAGCACGCGGCGCATCTCGGCCAGGGCCGTTCGCAGTTCCCCGATCGTGCACAGCGTCCACGTCGACAGCACCGCGTCGACGCTGTCGTCCGGCAGGGGGATCGCCGCCGCGTCGAGGGCGACGCGCTCGACCGGCCGCCCGAAGTCCCGGACCCGGCCGGCCGCCCGCTCCCAGGCAAGGTCGACCGGCTCCACGGCATACACCCGGGTCACCTCGTGGGAGAGATGCGCCAGGTTGCGCCCGGAGCCGAAGCCCACCTCGAGGACCTCACCGGTGACGCCTGCGGCGGCCCGCTCCCGCCAGCCACCCGCGGTGCGGTCGGTCAGGACGACGTCGACGAGCCGGGGCAGGGCCCGGGCGTCCCACCACTGCTGAAGGCCCATCGGCTCAACCTATCCGGACCGGCTGGGCCGGACCTGGACGGCGCCCCGCTCCACCGGGCAGGGCGAGGCGGGGCGCCGCGGTCAGTGGTGACCCTTCGTGATCATCCGGAGGATCCGGTAGTTGAACACCGCGAAGCGCAGTGACTGGAACGGCAGGCTCCTGCGCCGCCTGAGGGTCTTGTCGGTCGGCATCGGCGCGCCGGACAGGTCGGCGAACGGCTGGCTCTCAATGTCACTCATGTCGATCACTCCGGGATGAACTGCCAGCCGAGGCGGCCCTTGGCCTTGTAGATGAATAGGTAATGCAGGAGGAGCTTGAGCCAGTGGCCACCGAGACCGAGCTCGCCGCGGGTGTCCTTGACCTCGCGGCCGGTCTCCCACCTGCTGTAGTCCGGCACGATGGGGCTCATCGTCATCGCGGCGGCCGAGCCGTTGCGCAGCCCGGCGCCGGCCGAGGCGACGCACGCGGCGCCCATCCCGGCCATCGATGCGGTGCGCGCCGCCGCGCCCGCGCCGTTCTTGAGCCGGTCGCGGATCGTCAGGGCGGCGGTCTTGCCCATGACGCCGGACGGCATGCCGGTGCGCGGCGGCGAGGGCGTGATGACGGTGCCGGCCGGGCTCTTGCGCGGCCGGCTGATCTGGTGCGGTGGGGCGAAGGCGATCCCGACGGCGAAGACGTTCTCGTAGCCCTGGGCCAGGTAGGTCTTCGGCCAGTCCTCGGCCCGCCACTCCTCGAAGGGCTTCGGGGTGTAGTCGGCGTCGACCTTCATGAACCCGCTCGGGGCGAACAGCTGGCCGGTGATGTCCTCGCCGGCCTTGTCGTAGGCCTTGAGCGGCACCCCGCCGAACGGCGGCAGGAGCATCCCGAAGTCGAAACTGAGTGTGTGGTGCTGCCCGTCGAGGGTCTCGTAGTGGATCAGGCCCGGCTCGATCCGCTCGACGTGCGCACCGAGGATCGGCACGACGCCACGCTCCCGGAAGAGCGACCCGGTCCACAGCTCGCTCGTCGTCTGGAAGCCCATCTCGGCGAACGTCATGCCACCGACGCCGAAGTCGCCGAGCTCGGCCTCGTTGGTCAGGTAGACCAGGGTCGCCTTGTCGCGGACCCCGGCCTCGCGCAGCTGGTGGTCGACGTTGAACACGTACTCGAATGCCGCGCCCTCGCACGTGCACGTGCCGTGGCCCATGCCGACGACGAGGGTCTGCGGCTCGCCCGACGTGAGCTTGGCGATCGTCGCCGCGAGGGTCTCGGCCGCCTCGACCGCGTGGTCGGCCGTGCAGACGGAGACGGTGTTGCCGTGGTCGGGCCCGAGGCCCTCGGTCATCCCGAACTTCAACTGCGGGCCGGTGGCGTTGATGAGGAAGTCGTAGCGGATCCGCTCCTCCTGCCCTGCCTTGCCCTGCCCGGTGTAGACGATGTCGACCGCGCCGCGATCGCCGCTCTCGTCGCCCTGGGGACGGATCGCGACGGCCTTGGCCTGGCGGTAGGTGATGCCCTTCTTCGCGTAGATCGGGGCAAGCGGGAAGACGACGTCCTTCTTCGACATCTTGCCGACGCCCACCCAGATGTTCGACGGGATCCAGTTCCAGTTCGAGTTCGGGGTGACGACGGTGATCGAGTGGTTCCTGCCGAGCAGTCGGCTGAGGTGGAGCGCCGCGGTGTGCCCGGAGACTCCTGCTCCCAGGACAACGACGTCAGCCATGCTTTCTCCTTCGAAAGGGCCATAGGTGGTGCACGGAGCATACCCCTGGGGGTACCTAGTGAGGCGAGCCCAAGTCGGCACGTTCGTCGCGTGAGATCGGCCACTGGACGGCATACCCATGGGGGTATATATTCCGAACTGGAACTATTCCAGTTATTCCACCCGGAAGGACCTCCATGACCGTCACCGCCGACCCCGTCCAGGCCCCCGTCGCGACGATGCCCCGCATCGGCGACCCCGCCCCGAGCTTCACCGCCGGCACGACCCAGGGGGAGATCACCTTCCCCGCCGACTATGCCGGCAGGTGGGTCATCCTCTTCTCGCACCCGGCCGACTTCACCCCGTCTGCACGACGGAGTTCATGACCTTCGCCTCGATGCAGGAGGAGTTCAAGGCCTACAACACCGAGCTCGTCGGGCTCTCCGTCGACGGCCTCTACAGCCACATCGCCTGGCTGCGGACGATCAAGGACAAGATGGTCTTCCGCGACATGAAGGACGTCGAGGTCACCTTCCCGCTCATCGACGACGTGACGATGTCGGTGGCCCAGAAGTACGGGATGATCATGCCCGGGGAGGACTCGACCAAGGCGGTCCGCGCGGTCTTCGTCATCGACCCCAAGGGCGTCATCCGGACGATCATCTACTACCCGCTGAGCCTCGGCCGGAACTTCGACGAGATCCTCCGGGTCGTCAAGGGCCTGCAGACCGCGGACGCGTTCGAGGTCGCGACGCCCGCCGATTGGCGTCCGGGCGACCGCGTCATCGTCCCGACCGCCGGCTCGTGTGGCACCGCCAAGGAGCGGATGGACGGCGAGGTCGAGGGCATCGAGTGCGTCGACTGGTTCTTCTGCACCAAGGAGCTCACGGCCGACGAGGTCGAGAGCCGGATCCGCGTGTCCTGAGCCACCCCGCCGGCTGTTGAGGCCGGCATCGGGTGACGCTACGATGAGAGGGCATACCCCCGGGGGTATGCCCTCTCATCGCACCCGGAGGCGAACCATGACCCAGACCACGACCCCGGTGTCCGGCATACCGGCCGGATCCGGCGGCTCCCCCGGGGGCCGGCTCGAGCACTTCCCGGTCACCCTCTTCTCCTCCGTCATGGGCATCGGCGGGCTCGCGCTCGCCTGGCGCCGGGGCGCGAGGGTGTGGGGCGCCCCGGAGTGGCCGTCGGATGTCCTCTTCTGGCTCGCCGTCGCCGTCTTCGCCGTCGTGGCCGTGCTGTATGCCGCCAAGTGGCTGCGCCACCCCGCCGCGGCGTGGGCCGAGATCCAGCACCCGATCCGGATGACCTTCGTCCCGACGATCACCATCGCGATCCTCGTCCTCGCGACGGCGGGTCAGGAAGACCTGCCGGCGCTGGCGCGGGTTGGCTGGTGGGTCGGCCCGGTCGGGCACCTCGTGCTCACGGTCGCCGTGCTCACCGCCTGGTTCAGCCGCGCCGACATCCTCCACAGCCATGTCACCCCCGCCTGGTTCATCCCCATCGTCGGCAACGTCGTCACGCCGCTCGCGGCCCCGCGCATCGGGTCCGTCGAGGTCGCCTGGCTCTCCTTCGGGGTCGGGATCGTGTTCTGGCTCGCGTTGCTGCCCCTGCTGCTCCAGCGGGTCCTCCTCCACGACCAGCCACTGCCCCAGAAGCTGCTGCCGACGATCGCGATCTTCATCGCCCCGCCGTCGGTGGCGATGCTGTCCTGGCAGTCGCTGACCGGCACCCTCGAGGACCCCGTCGGGCGGATCCTCTTCGCCGCGGCGATGATGTTCACGACCCTGTTCTTCACCCAGGCCGTCAGGCTGCGGAGCATCCCCTTCGCCCTGCCGTACTGGGCCTACTCCTTCCCGCTCGCCGCCGCGTCGGCCGCCGCCGTCGCCATGGCCGGCGCCCGCCCGGGGGTGGGGTATGACATCGTCGGTGGCGTGCTCCTCGGCCTCACGACCGTCGTCGTCCTGCTCGTTCTCGCGCTCACCCTCCGGGCCGCCGCGCGTGGCCAGATCTGTGTGCCGGAGTGATCGACGCCGTGGCTGACGCGCAGCTGGTGGGCCGAGCGGGGGGCGAGGGCCTGCCCGCCTGGCGCCGAGTCCTCGTCGTCGTGGCCCACCCCGATGACGAGTCCTTCGGGATGGGGGCCGTCCTCGAGCGCCTCGCCACCGGCGGCGCCGAGGTGTCCGTCCTGTGCCTCACGGCCGGTGAGGCATCGACGTTGGGGGAGGCCGACGGCCTGGCCGAGGTCCGCGAGGTCGAGCTCGCGGCGGCCGCCGACGCCCTGGGGATCGCCTCGACCACGCTGCTGCGCCACCCGGACGGCGGGTTGGCCGAGGTCGACCCCCTGTCGCTCATGCACGACATCGAAGCGGCCGTGGCGGCGACCCGTCCGGACGGGATCGTCGTCTTCGACCCCGAGGCCGGGGTCACCGGACACCCGGACCACGCCGCCGCGAGCCTCGCCGCGCTCGAGGTGGCGCGGGCCCGCGGCATACCGGCTCTCGGGTGGGCGCTCCCGCGCGCCGTCGCCGAGTCCCTCAACGCGCAGTACGGTGCGGCGTTCGTCGGGTATGCCGCGGCCGACCTCGACATCGAGCTCACCGTCGACCGGGCCCGGCAGCGGGTCGCGATCCAGGCCCACGCGAGCCAGGCGGTGCCGGGCAGTGTCCTCTGGCGGCGCCTGGAGCTGCTGGGCGACCGGGAGTACCTCCGCCGCCTGGGCTGAAGCCCGCGCCGATCGCCTCCCGACGGCACTTCACCCCGGAACCTTCCACTTCGCAGGGGAAAGCTTCCGGGGTGAAGTGCCAGATTCCCGCCTCAGGCGGGAAAGTTGGGGCGGGGGGTCAGGAGGCCAGGGCGTGCACCCGCTCCCAGGCGCCGTAGCCGCCGAGGAGGTCCGAGACGTCGGTGAAGCCCCGCGAACGGAGCAGGCTGGCCCCGACCGAGCTGCGCCAGCCGCCGGCGCAGTACACCAGGACCGGCCTGGCCGGGTCGAGCTCCTCGGCGCGCCGGCCGAGCTCGGCGAGCGGGATGTGCCTCGCGCCCGGAACCATCCCCCCGGCCACCTCGCCGGCGTTGCGGATGTCGACGAGCTGGACGTCCGGGCGGGTCACCGCCTCGTCGAGCTCGTGCACCTCGAGCCGGCTGGCCCGCTCGACCTCGGCCTCGTGGGCGAGGAAGTAGGCCTCCGGCTCGGCGATGTAGCCGACGACGTGGTCGAAGCCGATCCGGGCGAACCGGGTGGCGACCTCCTGCTCCTGCCCCGCCGGCGCGATGACGACGACCCGCTGGGTCGGCTCGAAGACCATGCCGACCGTCTCGGCCATCCGGCCGTCGGCGGGGACGTTGAGCGACCCGCGCAGGTGGGCGACGGCGTACTCGTGGACCTCGCGGGCGTCGTGGACCATCGCCCCGTCGGCGATCGCGGCCTCGGCCGCCGCCGTGCTGAGCGCCGGAACCTCGTGGTCGGTGTCCCGGACGCCGCGGTCCTGGCGGTTGACCGTCGCGTTGAAGACGAAGTACGCCGGTGCGGCGGGCTGGCCCTCGGTGACGACGGCGAGGAACTCCTCCTCGGACATCGGCTGACACGCGTAGTTGAAGCGGCGCTGCTCACCGATCGTCGACTGGCGCTCGGTCGAGAGGTTCTTGCCGCAGGCCGACCCGGCGCCGTGGGCGGGGAAGACCCGCACCTCGTCGGCCAGACCCATGAGCTTGTGCTGGATCGAGTGGTAGAGCATCCGGCCGAGCTCGTCGGCCGTCACGCCGATCGACGCGAGCAGGTCGGGCCGGCCGACGTCGCCGATGAAGAGGGCGTCGCCGGTGAGGGCGCCGTAGGCGACCTCGTCGTCGGGGTGCTCGTGGACGAGCACGGTGATCGACTCCGGCGTGTGTCCGGGAGTCTCGAGGACCTCGAGCGTCACCTCGCCGAGCGAGAGGCGTTCGCCGTCGGCGAGGTGCTTGACGGCGAAGTCGGCCCGCGCCGCCGAGCCGTAGCCGATCCACGCGCCCGTCTCGCGGGCCAGCTCGAGGTGGCCGGACACGAAGTCGGCGTGGAAGTGGGTGTTGATGACACCGACGATCGTCAGCCCGTGGGACTTCGCGTCCTCGAGGTACTCGGCGATGTCGCGCCGGGGGTCGACCACGACGGCCTGGCCGGTGCCTTCGTCGCCGATGAGGTAGGAGGCCTGCGACAGGCAGTCGATGTAGTACTGGGTGAAGATCATCGGTCCTCCGTGGGCCGGTGGGGGCGGTGTGGGGGCGGTGCAGGTGGCGGTATGCCGCTCGCGCGACGGACGGATCCGGTGGATCCCGGTGTCCCTCGCCCGGATCGGTGGTCTCGTGACGGCCTCGGTTGGTCGTTCGAGGCTGAGAACGTATACCCTAGGGGGTATATTCCGGATCGGCAACAGACCGCTCGACCAAGGAGCTCACATGTCCTCCCGCCCCCGCCGCCGCCTCGCGGCGCTCGCCCTCGCCGGCGCGCTCGTCACGGTGCCGCTCGCCGCGTGCTCGAGCTCCGGCTCGGTCAGTGTCACCGAGGGCTCCGCCGCCGCGTCGGCCCCCGCGAACGGCGGTCACCTCGCGGCCGCGGACTTCGCCGCCGCGCTCAAGCGCCCCAACACCGTCATCCTCGACGTCCGGACCCCGGCCGAGTTCGCCCAGGGGCACCTGAAGAATGCGGTCAACCTCGACATCGAGGGGGCGGACTTCACGACGCAACTGGGCCGGGTCGACAAGACGAAGGCGTATGCCGTGTACTGCCACAGCGGGAACCGCTCCGGGGCGGCGCTCCAGGAGATGGCCCAGCTCGGCTTCGCCGAGACCTACGACCTCGCGGGCGGCATCGGCGCCTGGGAGTCGGCGGGCGGCGACGTGGTCACCGGGGGCTGATCCCCCCCGGGGGCCGGGCGGACGCGCCTGCCCTCCCCGTCGGGCGGTCGGACCCTGCCAAGATGAGACATGGCCGTCGACGTCGAGCTGGCGGAGATCCGCGACTTCCTGGCCGCGCACCCCCCGTTCGACGCGCTGCCGGTCACCATCCTCGAGCGGCTGCCGGCCCGGCTGAGCATCGAGTACGTCCGGCGCGGACGCGACATCGTCTCGCCCGGGCGGGACGCCGCCGGCCTCCTCGTCGTGCGGTCCGGTGCCGTCGACATCAGGGACGCCCGCGGACGGCTCGTCGACCGGGGGGAGGCGGGAGCCTGCGTCGGGGCATCGTCGGTCCTCGGCGGCCACCCGTCCAGCGTCCGGGTCACGGCCATCGAGGACTGTCTCCTCCTCGTCGTCCCGGCCGAGGTCGCGACCCGGCTCGCGGCGGAACACGAGGGCTTCGCGGCGTTCTTCGACTCCCAGCGGTCCAACCTGCTCCGCGGGGCCCTCGAGCTCCAGCGGGCGTCGGCCACCGGCGGGGCGATCCTCCAGACGAGGGTCCGCGAGATGCTGACCCGTCCTCCGGTCGCGACGGGCACCGCCGCGAGTGTCCGGGAGGCCGCAGCGACGATGGCGGCGGCGGGGGTGTCGTCGCTCCTCGTCATGGACGGGGAGCGTCTGGTCGGCATCGTCACCGACCGCGACCTGCGCCACCGGGTCCTGGCCGCCGGCCTCGACCCGAGTGAGCCCGTGACCGCGATCATGACCCGCGAGCCGGTGACCGGGTCCGCCGACGCCCTCGCCGTCGAGGTCCTGCTCGAGATGGTCGCACGCAACATCCACCACCTGCCGATCGTCCAGGCGCTTCGCCCGATCGGCGTCGTGACGACGACCGACCTCGTCCGGCTCGAGCATTCCGACCCGGTCTACCTCGTCGGTGACATCGGCAAGCAACCGGACGTCGCAGGGGTCGCGTCCGCCGGTGCGCGGCTCGCCGGCGTGGTCGAGGGCCTCGTCGTGCAGGACGTCTCGGCCCAGGACATCGCCCGCGTCGTCACCGGCGTGGGTGACGCGGTCGAGCGACGGCTCCTCGAGCTGGCCGAGGAGCGGCTCGGGCCGCCCCCGGTGCCCTACTGCTGGGTCACCCTGGGCTCACGGGCCCGGCACGAGCAGGCGCTGGCAGCCGACCAGGACAACGCCCTCGTCCTCAGCGACGACGCGACCGACGAGCACGCGGCATACTTCGAGGCCCTCGCGACCTTCGTCGTCGACGCCCTCGTCGCGTGCGGCTACCCCCGCTGCGCGGGCAACTACATGGCGACCAACCCGGACCTGCGCCAGACGCTGGACCAGTGGCGAGCGGCCGTCGCCGACTGGGTGGCCGACCCGACGCCCGACGCCGTCCGCCAGGTCAGCGTCTTCGTCGACCTGCGGCCGGTGCACGGGGATGCGCACCTGGTCGGCCCGCTCGCCGCCGAGATCGCGCGACTCGCGCCGGCCTCGCGGCTGCTCCTCGCCCGGCTCGCGGAGCAGGCCGTCGAGAACGAGCCGCCGCTCGGCTTCTTCCGCGGGTTCGTCCTCGAGAAGGAGGGTGAGCACCGGGACACCCTCGACGTGAAGCGGGGCGGCATCGGCGCGATCGTCGAGCTGTCCCGGGTCCTCGCCCTCTCGATCGGCACCGGCTCGGTCGGGACCCTGCCCCGGATCGACGCCGCCGTCACGGCGCGCGTCATCGGTCCGGAGCGCGGCGCCGACCTGCGCGATGCGTTCGAGTTCATCTCCTATCTGCGACTTCGCCACCAGGCGGCACGGGTGAGAGCCGGCGACCCTCCCGACAGCTTCCTCGACCCGGCCGAGCTCTCCGCGTCGGACAAGCGCCACCTGCGGGCCGCCTTCGGCATCATCCGCTCCGCCCAGACGGCCCTGTCCCACCTGTACCCCGTGCCGCCGGCCTGAGATCCTGACCTGGTGCGCTACCGGGTGAGGGCGGGCCGGGGTCGGCCGAGCCGCCTCGGCCCCGGTCCGCAGGTGCGGCGCAGGCGCGCGCTGCGGTATGCCGCACCCGGTCCGCTCCGCGACTACCTCTCGGTGCCCTTCCCCGACGTCTCGCTCGACGCCCACAGCGCCCGGCTGCTCGCCATCGACCTCGAGACGAGCGCCGTCGACCCGCGCGAGGGCGAGCTTCTCGCCGTGGGCTTCGTCCCCGTCGAGGCCGGCCGGATCGTCCTGGGCGGCGCCCGGCGGATCATCGTTCGTCCGCAGGGCGGTGTCGGACAGAGCGCGGCGGTGCACGGGCTGACCGACGACGCCGTCGCCGCCGGGGCGCCCCTCGAGGAGGCCGTCGCCGAGGTTCTCGAGGCGCTGCGCGGCAGGGCCCTGCTCGCCCACTTCGCGGCCATCGAGGTCGGATTTCTCTCGGCGGCCTGTGAACGGCTCTGGGGCGCGGCGATGCCGTGCCTCGCGGTCGACACCCTCGAGATCGAGCGACGGTTGACGACGACGTGGTCCGAGCGCCCACGGCCGGGATCCCTGCGCCTGTGGGCGGCGCGCGAGCGCTACCGGCTGCCCCCGTCCCGGGCGCACGACGCACTCCTGGACGCCATCGCCTGTGCGGAGCTGTTCCTCGCCCAGGTGAGCGAGCTCGGCGAGGAGGGGCCGGTCCCGCTCCGTCGGCTGCTCGCCTGACGGGGGACCGGCGTGCCGGCCGGCGCCCGGAGATGACAACGGCCCCCGGACCACGGCGGGTCGGGGGCCAGGGTGTCGAGCCGGAGGAGGGCCGGCCGACGAGTCGCCGGTGCTGGTCCGGTGCTCAGCGGGTCCGCAGGTGGGACTGCGACATCGCCATGAGCTCGTCCGCCTCGCGGACGAGGTCACGGTCGACCGTGTAGGTCCACCCGCGGCCGTAGTGGGGGTGCAGCCTCAGCGTGGAGGCCAGCGCCCGAGCCTTGGTGAAGGAGAGGATGCGTGCGGTTGCCATGGCTCCATGATGGCGAGGTTTATCATTCAGCACAAATACAGAATACTTACGTTGGATTCAGATCTACTGTATGGTTTGGCCATGCTCGACCCGCATCGTCTCCGCGTCTTCCGCTCCGTCATCGCGAGCGGTTCGGTGCAGGCCGCCGCGGACAACCTCGGCATGACGGCGTCGGGGGTGAGCCAGCACCTGTCCGCCTTGGCCAAGGAGACCGGGCTCGTCCTCTTCGAGCGCGAGGGGCGCGGCATCACGCCGACGGCGGCGGCCCGCGAGCTGGCCGCCCAGAGCAGCGACGTCATCAAGGAGCTGGGCCGGCTCGACGATCTCGTCTCGGACCTGAGGGACGGGCGCTCCGGGCGGCTCAGCATCGGCTACTTCACCTCGGCCGGCGCCGAGTGGATGCCCTCACTCGTCAAGGCGCTCGCCGCCGAGTTCCCGGACCTCGTCCTCGAGCTCGTCCTCACCGAGGGGCCGACCCCGCCGGTGTCGCTCGACATCGACCTCGTCATCGACGCTCCGGACGCTCCGGTGCGGGCCGGCTACCGGCGCACCGAGCTCTTCGACGACCCGTTCGTCGTCGTCGTGCCGCACGACCACCCCCTCGCGACCCGCGACGAGGTGACGATGGAGGAGCTACGGGGTGAGACGTGGGTGCGCAACGAGCTGCCGAAGGCGCCGTGCCACCGGATCGTCCTCGCCGCGTGCGCCGCCGCCGGCTTCACTCCCCGGTTCAGCGTCCAGGCCCAGGACCACTACACGGCGATCGCCTTCGTCGCGGCCGGAATCGGGATCACCGTCCTTCCCCGGCTCGCGACGGTCTCCCTGCGACCCGAGGTGGCCCGGCTCCCCATCGTCAACCCGCAGCCGGTCCGCCATGTCGCCGCCCTCCAGCGCGACCACGGGACGCCGCATCGCGCGGCGGACCGCGCGATCGAGCTGCTGACCGGGCTCATCGCGGTCACCGAGGACGTGCACGCGGCCGCGGACGGGTGACCCCCGGCTGCCCGGGAACGACGGCATGGCGGGCCCGGGCAGCCGGGCGTCGGTCAGCCGGCGACGACGATGTGCGGCGTCCGCTCCGACACCGACATCGTGCGGATGGCCCCACGCCCCACGCCGAACCCGGCGTCGCAGAGTCGACACTCGAACAGCGTCGGGTCGGCGGCCGACTGGAGGTGCGGCCCGTAGTGCCCGCACATCGGGCAGCCGGCCATCGAGTAGCGGAGCTGGTACTCGGCCATGTCAACAACCCTTCCGGTTCTCACGGCCTCGGATGGTCGCGTGCCACGATGCTAGGTCGGCTCCGACCGGCCCGGCTGGGGAACCGCTGGGAGAACGCCCAGACCGTCCGAACGCCCGATCGCGCCCGGTCCGATGAGCCCAGCGGGGCGCGGCGGAACGGCGAGCGAGCCTCGGCCACCCGGCGGCGGAAGCCCTCGGCAGCGGCTAGGACAGGACGGCGGCGGGCGCGGGGCGCGCGGTCGCGTTGACGGCCGCGAGCTGGCGGCGGGTGCCGTCGCGCAGGGCCTTGAGCTGGGTCGGGCTGATCCGGTCGCAGACCCATTCCCAGTGCAGCGCGACCCAGTCGCCGACGGCGACCCGCGAGGCGAGGCTGAGGCCGTCGGCGGCGTACACGACCTCCTCGTCCTCCCCGGGGCCGAGCGTCAGCTCGTGGCCGTCCCAGGCGAGCGGACGGTAGCGGACGACCGCTCGGCCGTCCCGGACGAAGAGGACGTGCCCCCAGCGGATCCGGCACCGGTCGAGGATCCGCAGTGGATCATCGACCCACCCGGTGCGCAGCAGGCCCACCCATGGATAGACGGCGAACACGTGGAACGCGTGGTTGGGGACCGAGTCGAAGGGGATGCCCTCGCTCATGTGCGACCACTGTCGGTCGCTGACCCGGGGCCGGAAGCGATCCTCCATCGACGCATGGAGCAGCCGCGGGTCGACCTCGTCGAGCAGGTGGTTGCCGAGCCAGTAGGCCTCGACGACGAGGGGGTCGAGGGGGTCGGCGATGCCCGCGGCGTGCGCGATGAGCTCGAGATAGGGCCAGGCCCCCTCGAAGCCCTGCGCCAGGCGGCGCAGGTCGGGGTCGTCCGCCTGGTGGGCGACCCGGTCCAGCAGGTCGTCGGCCCGGTCCGGACCGCAGTAGCCCAACACGTTCGGCGGGTAGGCGTAACGCGCGAAGAGGACCGGGCCGCCGGTCATGGCGCGTCGACCTCGAGGGCGCGGACGGGCGGGTGCAGGCTGAGCCAGCCGGCGAGGCCCCCGCCGACGAGGAGGGTGACCAGCCACGGTGCCTGGGGAGCGAGGGCCACCCCGTTGACCGCCGACTGCAGAGCGGCGGTGACGAGCGCGCCGAGGACGAGGACCGCCGTGACGTCGATGGCGCGGGCCCGGGCGAGCGCGGCGAACCAGGTGGCGACGTAGGCCGCGAGGATGACGCCGGTCAGCAGGACCCACCCCCACTGGGCCGCGGTGAGCCCGACCAGGCTGCCGCCGAGGCCCCGGACGAGGCACCACGCGACGAGGACGACCGACCCGATGCCCATCCGCGCGATGCCGACGGTCCAGCTCGACAGCCCACCGAGGAGCGCCTTGACGAGGACGACCTCCACGGACCACATGAGCGTCGCCGCGAGGATCATCCACATGCCGTTGTCCCACGCCGCGGTGACACCACCGGCAAGGCCGATCTGACCGACGACGAGGAGGCCGACGGCGAGCACGTGCGGCCAGCCGATCCGTTCCCGAAGGACGAGCGCCGCCCCCACGGCGACCCAGACGACGAGGGTCTTGTGGACGAATGCGGCCTGGACCGAGCTCGCCCGCGAGAGGCCCTCGAAGAAGAGGACGAAGGGCACGCTGCCCCCGACGACGCCGACGACGGCCACGCCCAGCCACTCCCGGCGACCGGTGGGCCGCGCCCGCCCGGCATCGCGCCGGACGAGCGCCGATGCGAGCAGCAGGAGGACGACGGCGGCGACGACGTTCTTGGCCGTCGTGTAGGCCGTGGCGTTGCCGAAGGCCTTGACGCCGAAGGAGTTGAGGAACACGGCGAACCCGCTCACCACCGCCGTGGAGAGGGCGAGCAGGAGGCCGGTGCGACGGCCGTGGGTCATGGTTACTCCTGGGGTTGGGGGGTGGGTATGCCGCCGGAGCGGATGGCGAGTGCGGCGTCGGCCTCGTCGGCGGTGAGCCGCTCGAGGGCGAACCCGGAGTGGACGACGAGCCAGTCGCCGGCCGCGACGGTGGCGGACAGGGCCATGAGCGAGACGTGTCGCTCCGCACCGGTCGGGGTGACGGCGCTCGCGGTGTCGGCAGAAACCGAGACGACGCGGCAGATCTCGCCGAGGCACATCAGCGCTCGCCCCCCGGCTCGTCGAGGAGCCGACGCACGGCATCGACCGCGCGGGGGAGCGCGTCGGCAACGGCGGGGGTCATCGCCGCCCCGTGCGCCACCGTTGCGGCCCGGACGCCGACGACGAGGACCCGGCGAGGCAGCCGGTGCAGGGCCCGGGCCAGCTCGATGGCCCCGGCGAGCCCGAAGGCATGGGTGCCGCCGAGACCGACCGCGTCCAGCGCGCTCGGCGCAAGGGCGCCACCCCCGGCCCCCAGCTCGGCGAGGACGAGCTCGCCGGGCGGCCCGTCGGTGAGGACCGCGTCGAGGACGACGGCCGTGCCGGTGCCGTCCCACTCCTGGACCAGATGGGTCGGGTCCTCGTGAACCACGACCCGGATTCGGGGGTCGCCCGTCGTCACCAGGGCGACCCGCGCCGCGGCCAGCGGACCCCAGGCGTCGTCACCGCGGTCGGGACTCCCGATCCCGACGACGGTGATCTGCTCCGGAGCCGCCGGTGCGCGGGTCACGTCCGGCTCACCCGCAGGTCGAGGAAGTGGGTCGCGCAGGAGATGCAGGGATCGTAGTTGCGGATCGCCTGCTCGCAGCGGTGGGTGAGGGCGTGGTCGTCGAGGTCGACCCAGGCCTGCGCGGCCGTGCGCAGATCGGCCTCGATGCTCATCTGGTTCTGCGACGTCGGCGGCACGATCTGGGCGTCCTGGATCGTCCCCTCCCTGTCGAGGACGTAGCGGTGGAAGATCGTCCCGCGCGGGGCCTCGCTGGCCCCGAACCCCTCGCCCGCCCGCGGCGTGAGGGGGACCGACGCTGCCAACGTCGCCGCCGGCATACCGCCCCACTCGTCGATGATCCGGATCGCCTCCTCGAAGGCGTAGGCGAGCTCCACGGCCCGGACGATGATCGACCGGAACGGGTTGCGGCACGTCTCGCCGAGGCCGGCCGCTCGGGCGGCTTCCTGGCAGGTCGGGCTCAGCTGGTCGAAGTTGTTGCTGTAGCGGGCGAGCGGGCCGACGACGTACGGCTCGCCGTCGAGCGTCGCGTGGAGGGCGTTGCTGTGCCGGACGTGGTGCTCCTTGATGTGCTGGGTGAACTCGGGCACCGGGAAGGACAGGCCCGAGGAGGTGACGACACCCCCGGACTCGATCGCGTATCCGTGCGGCGAGCGGAGCGAGAGGTAGACGTACTCCTGCTCCATCTCGGGGAAGTCGAAGGTCGCGACGAGCGAGACGGTCGCGAGGGCGTCCTCGAGCCCCTGGACGAGGGCCGGTCGGATCGCGCCGAGCTCACCGGCGGTCGGCAGCCGGTAGAAGCCGCCGGTCCGGACGTTGACCGGGTGGATGGCCCGGCCGCCGACGAGGGTCATCAGGTCGTTGCCGGCCTTCTTCAGCCGCAGGCCCCGCTCGACGACATCGGCGTGGTCGGCGGCCATCTCGATGGCTCCGTCGTAGCCGAGGAAGTCCGGGGCGTGCAGGAGGTAGATGTGCAGCGCGTGGCTCTCGATCCACTCCCCGCAGTAGAGGAGCCGGCGCAGGAGGCGGATGTGCTCGGGGATCTCGGCGCCACAGACCATCTCGATCGCCTCGCAGGAGGCGGTCTGGTAGGCCACCGGGCAGATCCCGCAGATCCGCGCCGTGATGTCGGGCGGCTCGGTGTAGGCGCGGCCGCGGAGGAACGCCTCGTAGAAGCGGGGTGGCTCGAAGATGTTGAGCTGGACGGTCTGGACCTTCCCGTTGCTGATCTCGATGTGCATGCCGCCCTCGCCCTCGACCCGGGCGAGCATGCCGACCTGGAGGACCTGGCCGCCGTCCTTGAGGCTGTGCGTCATCGGGTGCCTCCCTTCGACCGCCGGACATGCCTGTCCTTGGGGGCGATCCGCTCGCTCTCGGCCCGGAACGCCTCGGCGCCGGCGTTGAAGGTCCGGTAGATCCGCACCGCATCGCGCTCGCTCATCCCCTGCGCCTGCAGCCGGTCGGTCATTGCCGGGAGGTTCGCGGTGTCCTGCGCGCCGAAGCAGCCGTAGCAGCCGCGGGACACCGAGGGGCACAGGGCGCCGCACCCGGCCTGCGTGACCGGGCCGAGACAGGGCATGCCTGCGGCCACGGCGACGCAGATGTTCCCCCGCCGCTTGCACTCGACGCAGACGCTGTAGGTCGGGATGCGGGGCTTGCGGCCGTGGACGGCCGCGGCGAGCACCTCGACGAGCTGGCCCTTGTCGACCGGGCAGCCGCGCAGCTCGAGGTCGACGTTGACGTGGGCCGAGATCGGGGTCGACCGGTCGAGGGTCCTCAGGTACTCCGGGTGCGCATAGACGATCGAGCGGTATGCCGTGACGTCGGCGAAGTTGCGCAGCGCCTGGATGCCCCCGGACGTCGCGCACGCGCCGATCGTGACGAGGAGGTCGGACTGGGCCCGGATGTCGTGGATGCGCTCGGCGTCGTGGGGGGTCGTGATCGACCCCTCGACGAGCGACACGGTGTAGGGGCCCTCGACGACTGCTCGGGTGGCCTCCGGGAAGTAGGCGATCCGCACGGCACCGGCGATCGCCATCAGCTCGTCCTCGCAGTTGAGCAGGGTGAGCTGGCAGCCGTCGCACGAAGCGAACTTCCAGACGGCGAGGGTGGGGCGAGGGTCCACGGCCCCCCCGGCCGGGACGGCCGGGGGCGCGGGGAGCGTCGTCGTCATCTCACAGCTCCCATCGGGTGAGGTACGGCGCGAGCCGCTCGTAGTCCAGGACCGGCCCGTCGACGCAGATGAACAGATCGCGCAGCTGGCAGTGACCGCACAGCCCGACCCCGCACTTCATGTTGCGCTCCATCGACAGCCGCAGCCGCTGGGCGGGGACGCCTCGCGTCCGTAGTGCCGTGGCGGCGGCGCGCATCATCACCTCGGGCCCACAGACGAGGGCGAGGGTGCGGTGCGGGTCGAAGCCGGCCCGGGCGACGAGCTGGGTGACCAGACCGACCCGGCCGCGGTAGTCGTGCGGGGCGTTGTCGACCGTCACCTGGACGTCGATGCCGTGCAGCTTCTCCCACCGGCGCAGCTCGTTGCCGAAGAGGGCGTCCTCCGGTGTCCGGGCGCCGTAGAGGAGGGCCACCCGGTGATAGTGGTCGCGCCGGGCGATGAGCTCGAGGATCGCCGGACGCAGCGGGGCCAGCCCGATGCCGCCCGCGACGATGACGACGTCGCCGCCCATCCCGTCGGCGATGCCCCAGCCGGTGCCGTACGGCCCGCGGACCCCGAGGACCGCTCCCGGTCGGGCGGCGACGAGGACGGAGGTGACGCCGCCGACGTTGCGGATCGTGTGCTCGAGCAGCGCCGGGGCCGTCGGGTCGCCGCTGATCGAGATGGGGACCTCGCCGATGCCGAAGGCCGCGAGCATGGTGAACTGTCCCGCGGCGAAGCCGAGGGGTATGCCGTCGACCGGCTCCAGCTCGAGGGTGAAGGTGTCGCGGGTGTCCCGGCGGGTCTGGACGACGCGGAACGGCCGGGGGACCATCTCGTCACGGACGCTCGAGGTGGCGCCGACGTCGCCCACCGGGTCGGAGGTCGTCGTCACGGTGCCGCCACCGCGTACAGGTCGAGCAGCCGCATCCGGGCGGCCTCGAGGCGGCCCAGCATGACGGAGTTGACCTGGCGCAGCAGCGCATAGCCGACGGCCGGGTCGGCCTCGCACTTGCCGCGCAGGCAGGTCGCGTCGAAACCGACGACGCTCGTGCTCTTGACCGCCTTGGCGTCGAACATCCACCGGTAGGGCGGGACGAGCCAGGACCAGCCGACGACGCCGCCCTGCTCGACGGTGTCGATGACGATCCCGCCGACCCCCGGCTGGTGCGCCGTGATGGACACCCGGCCCTTGCGGACGAGGTAGAAGGTGTCGGCCGGGTCGCCCTCCCGGAAGAGCATCTCGCCGGTGTCGAAGTGGGCGTTCGTCGCGCACCCGGCGAACAGGCCGATCACCTCCGGCGAGAAATCGGCGAAGAAGGGGTGGTCGGGGAGGTACTCCTCGATGGTCCTCTTCATGACGGTCCTCCCTTCGAGGCGCCGACCGGCTCCGGTCGGTCGCCACGCAACGCTGCGACCTCGGCGGTGATGTCGATGCCGGCCGGGCACCAGGTGATGCATCGGCCGCAGCCGACGCAGCCGAGCGAGCCGAACTGGTCCTGCCACGAGCTGAGCTTGTGGCTGATCCACTGGCGGTAGCGCGACCGGGTCGAGTCCCGAACGCTGCCGCCGTGGATGTAGGAGTACTCCTGCGAGAAGCACGAGTCCCAGACGCGATGGCGCTCACCGAGCACGCCGGTGAGGTCGGTGACGTCGACGACGGACGTGCAGAAGCACGTGGGGCAGACGAGCGTGCAGTTCGTGCAGGCGAGGCAGCGCTCCGCGACGTCGTCCCAGTGGGCCGACTCGACCTTCGCCTCGAGGAGGTAGCGCAGCCCCGTGGTGTCGAGGGTCCGCCCCATCCGGTCCTCCGCCGCCGTCATCGCCTCGGCGACGGCGGCCTCGTCGGCCGGGCTCGGCACGGGTGCGCCGGTCGCCTCGACGACCTCGGCGAGGACTTCGGCGCCGCGGTCGGTGCCCGAGGTGACGACGAAGCGGTGCGGCCCCGACGCATACAGCTCGGTCAGGGCCAGGTCGAAGCCGTCGCCCGGTCGCGGCCCGCTCTGGGTCGAGACGCAGAAGCACGTGCCGGCGGGGTCGGTGCACGCGACGGCGACGATGAACGTCTCCGCCCGCCGGGCGGCGTAGCGGACGTCCGCCGCGAGGCGGGACAGGAGGATCCGGTCGTGCGTCGCGATGGCCGCGAGGTCGCAGGAGCGGACGCCGAGCAGGGCCACCGGCGGCTCGTCGGGCTCTCGCCACCGGGTGTCGATGTCGGGGACCTCGCCGTCGCGATAGCGGCTGCGCCACAGCAGCTCGTCGGCGGGGAAGAGGACCGGCTTGGCCGACTGGGCGCTCGCCGCGAAGCCGAAGACGGCCTCGTCGGCGCGCGGATGCAGCCGGTAGGTCGCCCGCTCCTGCTCGTCCCCGATCCCGACGGGCAGGTCGGCGACGTCGTGGATCGGGCCGGCCGTGATGGCGCCGTCGCGGACCGTCGGTCCGTGGACGGCGAACCCTCGCCGCCCGAGTACCTCGATGAGGGTCTGGAACCCATCGCGGTCCAGTACCCGCGCTTCGTTCGGCACGGTTCCTCCAAGGGATGCTCTTCGACCGTAGCGATCGGCAGACGGGGTGCGAATGGCCTTGTCGCGAGCCGTTCGTCACACTTTCGACGCACCGATGCCCCCCGGGGAACGCCCGGTCAGCCGCCAAGGACGAGTGGGAAGAAGGCGAGATAGCAGGCGATGAGCAGCAGTCCCGAGCGCCGGTCGTGACGGCGTCGGACGGCGAGGAGGGCGGTGACCCCGGCAACGGCCAGGAGGGCGAGGATGCTGCCGCGGACGGCGAGGTCGGCGGTGATCGGCGTCGGTGCGAGGAGGGGGCCCGAGCCGAGGGAGGCGGTCGTGTCGAGGAGGGAGGCTCCGAGCAGGCCGCCGACGGCCAACTCGCGCTGCCGGTGACGCAGGGCCGTCGCATCGACGACCAGCTCGGGCAGCGAGGTTCCGATCGAGGCGAGGAAGAAGCTGACGACATACTCCGGCAGTCCCATGGACCCGGCCAGCCGGACGAAGCCCGCGACGGCGACGGCGGCGCCGGCCCCGACGATGGCCAGCCCGAGGAGGACCCGGACCATCGCCCGGGGCAGCCGTTCGGTGCCATCGGGTACCGGTTCGGCCGGGGCCGCGGGCTCGGTCCGCCAGGCGAGGTAGGCAGCCGCCACCCACCAGGCGAGCAGCGCGAGCGCGTCGCCACGGCCGAGGTGACCGTCGGCCATGAGGAGGGCACCCAGCCCGAGCGCCCCGACCGTCGCACCGCCGACGACGAGAACCGTGCGGCGGGCGATGAGGAAGGCGCCACCGACGAGGGGCAGTAGGCCGAGGATGAGGGTGGACTGGGTCACGGCGGACCCGATCGAGTCGCCGACGTTGATGTCGCCGTGACCCTCGAGAGCGGAGGCGACCGAGTTGGCGATCTCCGGCAGGTCGGTGCCGAGGGCGAGGAGGACGAGTCCCCCGACGAACGGGGGGATCCGGGTGTGGTGGACGAGGGCGACGATCCCGCCGACGACGCCACGACTGGCCCAGATCGCCGCGCCGAGGCCACCGACCACCCAGGTCAGGGCGACGAGGACCGACACGCCTCCATCGTCCTCACCCGGTCGGGAGGCCGTCCAGGGACGTGGCAGGTGGGCTCGGCCACGATGCCGGGGCGAACGACGACCGGCTCCGCCCCGGGCGGGTATGCCGCATGCTCACCGGGCACCCGCTCGTCGCGTCGCCGGTCGTCGTTCGAGTCAGTCGAGCGCGTCTGAGCGCCCGATGGTCGATCGACCCGTGGTCGTCAGCGAGATGCAGAACGACGGGTCGGGGCAGTCGATCTTGCCGCCGCCGGTGCCGGCCGACGGCTCGTCGGCCCACGAGTTCCACGAGTAGATCCACGTGCCGGCATAGCTGCTCGCGACGCACATCTCGTCGCTGGCGCACGACAGCCCGTAGAGCGGGCGTGCCGCGGGGTCCACCTGTACCGGGGTGGGGCCCCAGGTCGTCCCGTCATAGGTGACGATCCGGCCCGCGGCGTCGCCGGCGATGCAGAAGCGGTCGCTGTCGCAGGCGAGGGCGCGCAGGCTGGTCCCGTCGGCGGCCGGTGAGGCCGGGGCCCAGGTCCCGTCGCGCATCGTCGCGACGCGGCCGTCCAGGAAGGCGACGGCGCAGAAGTCGGGTCCGGTGCAGTCGAGACCGGAGGCGAGGTTGCTGGGGCCGGTTCCGTAGGAGGACCCCGCGTCGGTCCAGTCGGTCCCGTCGTAGGTCCAGGCATCGCCGGCGGTCGTGACCGCCGCGCAGAAGTCCGCGGTGGGGCAGGACAGGGTCACGACGTCATGCGGGCCGGGGACCGTCGACCAGCCTGTCCCGTCGTGGACCATCGGGTCCAGCAGGGTCGCCATCATGCAGAACGAGTCCGTCGGGCACTCGATCGCGTTGGCGGCGGCGGCACCGGGGACGGCGACGGGAGCCGTCCACTGGCCCCCGACCCGCTCGAACACATAGCCGTCCATGTCGACCGCCACGCAGTGCTCGGCCGTCGGGCACGAGACGTCCCTGACCATGTGGAAGCCGTCGATCGGCTCGGCATAGGACCAGTCGCCGGCGCGGCGGACGCTCACCATGTCGTCCGAGGCGAGGAGGGCGCACATGTCGGGGCCCGCGCAGGAGATGTCGGTCGGGGAGATGGTCTCGGCGTGCGGGATGACGTCGTTGGGGTCATAGGCGCTCCACGAGCCGCCGTCGAGGTCCCACATCGTCGAGCGGGTCCCGTCGATGAGGGTGCATGCGTCTGGCCCGGTGCAGGCCAGGTGGCCGGACGTGACCCGGGCGGGGGCGTCCGGGCCCTGGGCCCACGAGACGCGGTCGCTCGAGGTGAACAGCTTCGTGCCGATGATCGCGCAGAATGTCGGGCTCGGGCACGAGATCGACGTCGCACCGGACAACCCGGAGATCGCCGCCGGGGCGCTCCAGCTCAGGCCGTCGTACCGGGCCACGGTGCCGTTCTCGGCCACGGCGATGCAGGCGTCGTCGGCCGGGCAGGCGAGGTCGGTGATGCCGGTGAGTCCCACCGGCACGGCGGCGGACCAGGTCGAACCGTCCAGGACGTAGGCGTTGTCGTCGCCGTCGATGGCGACGCAGCGGCCGCCGGACTCGCAGGCGAGCTGTGAGAGGGGCGTCCCGGTCGGCGCCAGCTGCGCCGGGGCCGTCCACGTCGATCCGTCGAAGATGCTCATCCGGCCCCTGTCATCGACGACGACGCACCGCTCGGCGTCCGAGCAGGCGATCGTCCGGTCCGTCCGCGCCGCGTGGGTCTGCGAGTCGACCGGCCAGGACCAGGACGTCCCGTCGTAGGTGACGACCTTGCCGACCTCGTCGACGGCCGCGCAGAAGTCGGCGCTGGGGCAGGAGATCGACCGCAGGCTGTGGCCGCCGGACGGGTGGACGACGCCCTCGTCCGTCCAGGACAGCTTCGTCGGCTGTGGCCCGAGGACGTAGCCCGCGATGTCCGCGACGAGGTGGGTCGCGCCGGCGGAGCCGTTGTAGAGGTGGAACGTGCCGGTGAGCCGGTCGAGGGGGACGACGGCGAGGTTGGCGACGGTCCGTCCAGCGGAGAAGTTGAGCGCGGAGACGAGGGGCCGCCGGCCGGCATACGCGGTCACGTAGCCGGAGCGGGTCGAGTCGGTCGCCGTGAGGTTGACGACGACGGCCTCGACCGGTGCGTCGGGGACGGGCGTGACCCCGGTGACCTGCACGGTGACCTCACCGCGGGCGGGCACGATGCCGCTCGCCGCGACGCTCGGCTGCCGGGTGTCGAGGATCCGGGTCGGGGGGACCGGGACGTACGCGCCTCGGGTGGTGGTCTCGCCCTCGAGGACGTAGCCGAAGACGTCAGCGACGAGGTTCGTCGTCCCGGAGGAGCCGTTGTAGAGCGTCACGGTCCCCGCGTCACCGAGCGGCACGATCGCGAGGTTCGCGACGGCGCGACCGCCGGGTGCGTTGAGCGTCGACGTGCCCGGGCGGTCGCCGCCGGCCGGGTATGCCGTGACGTAGCCGCCGCGCTCGGGGTACACGTCGGTGACGCCGAGCGCGACGGCAGCGACGCCGGTCGCGGGCACCCCGCCGTGTCCGGCGATGACGAGGTCGACCGACCCGCGGGCGGCGACGGCGGCCCGGGGGGCGCCGGTGCCGATGCGGGTGTCGAGGAGCCGGCTCGGGGCGAGCGGGACGAAGGCGCCGGGCTCGCCCCCCACCCCGTCGACGTAGTAGCCCGAGACGTCGGCGACGAGGTGGCTTGCCCCGGAGGTCCCGTTGTAGATCGCCACCCCCCCGTTGGTCCCGAGCTTCGCGACGGTGAGGCCGGCGAGGGTCTCGCCGGCGACGATGTTGAGGTTCGAGGCGATGGGACGGTCCTCGGACGCGGGGTAGACCGTGACATAACCGCCGCGGGCCGGGGTGGGGACGGTGACATTGAGCGCGACCGCACTGACGCCGGTCTCGGGGATGCCCGCGACGCCGGCGACCTGGATCCGCAGGGCCGTGTGTGCGGCGACCCGCGCGGCGGGGGCCCCGAGGCCCGCCCGGGTGTCGAGCACCCGCGCGGGGGTGACCGGGACGAACGTCCCGGCGGGGGCGCCGGCCACCATGCCGGTGCGGGGCGGCGCCGCGGGGAGGGCGGACGAGGGGGCGGCGATCGCGCTGGGGGCTGCGGCCGAGGCGAGGGCCAGGGCGGCGAGTCCGGGCACGAGGCGAGGAGGGATTCTCACGTCATGGCTCCGAGCAGAGGGATGGGGGGCGGCATCAACCTAGGGAAGGCGCGCGGGCCGTGGCACGGAGATCGCCCGAAGGCGAACCAGATGCCACCGAACGGATGATCCGCTCTGGTGGCGATTGCGCGCTACCGGCCCTCTTGAGCGATTTGGCGGGCCGGGGCGGCGGAGGTGGCGAAGGCGCGGATCCGCTCGGCCAGGGCGGGCGGGACGACGGAGTCGGGGTCTCGGAGCCGGCCGAGAGCCTCCGTGACGCCGACGATGCTCGCGTAGAGGCCTGGGCAGGTGGGGCACCCCTCGAGGTGGCGCTCGAGGGCACAGCGCTCGGCGGGAGCGAGCTCGTCGTCGAGGTAGTCATCGACCCTGGACCGGGCCTGCCAGCACCGCATGGGCACCCCGGCGACCGCCCGACGTCGCTCCTCGTCGTCGGCGAGCAGGCTGACGAGCATCGTGCGCCCACGGCGCAGCCGCTGCTTCGCCGCGGGAAGGCCGATCTCCTGGACCGCGGCCACCTCGGGGCTGGTCATCCCCTCCATGTCGTGGAGGACGACCGCCGAGCGCAGGATCGCCGGGAGGTGGACGAGCGCGTCGAAGAGGTCGTCGCGCTCGGCCGCCCGGGCCAGCACGGCCTCGGCGTCGACGGTGTACTGGTCGTCGCGCCAGGCGGCCTCGATCTGTGCGGTCAACTCCTCATCGGCGACCGGCGACGGCGTTCGGGCCCGGGCGAGGTCGACGAACCGATGGTGCATGATCCGGTGCATCCACGTCGCGAGCGAGGACTCGCCGCGGAAGGTGTCCGCTCGCTCCAGAGCCCGGACGACGACGTCCTGGACGAGGTCGTCGGCCCGGTCCGCGTCCCGGGTCAGCGCCGTGGCGTAGCGCAGCAGCCTGGGAAGCTCGGCGACGATCTCGTCCGCGAACAGGGCCATGGGGGGAGGCTAGCCGCTGGTCCGTCGCGCTCTGTGTTCTCGCGACGTCGGGATCATCGCCTGGCCGCGCACGTCCCGCGCTTGTCAGGCCGCCCGGCGGCCGGCGGGGGTGTTCGTGTTGACGCCGATGACGCGCCAGATCGGGCAGAAGCCGAGGGCCGCGGTGAGGACCATGATGGCCGCGACGAGAAAGAGCAGGATGCCGAGCACCGACGTCGCGCCGACGAGCACGCCGACGACGACCGCGACGACGGCGATGAGATAGCGGGCGATCTTGTCGGGGCTGCCGACGTTCTTGACCATGGTGGGCCCTTCGCTGGGTCGGGGCCGGGCCCGGATGCCCGACCGATCACCCCATGGACGAGTGAGGGGCCGACGGCGATACATCGGCCCGCGCCGTCAAGCGCGGCCGGCGCTCAGGCGAGGTAGAGCGCCTGCGCGGGACACATCCGCACGGCCGTCTCGCCGTCGGCCTCGTCGACGAACGGCTGGGTGAGGATGGGGTAGCCCCATTCGTCGAGCCGGACCTGCCGGGGGAGCAGGGAGGCGCACACGCCATGGGCGGTGCAGGCGACCCGGTCGACCCGCAGCTGCGGGGCGCGGGGGACCGGTCGGCGAGTGGACCGGGTGGCGGGGGAGCGGGTCTCAGGCATGCGCGTAGGTCCTTTCGGTCGGGCACTGGCCGCGGGCGTGCTCCCCGAGGTGCTGGCCGAACACCCGGAAGGCCGAGGTCGCGAAGCGGCCGACACCGTCGGGGAACCGGCAGGCACCGCGGTTCGCCAGCTGGTCGGCCCGATGCCGCATCCGGTCCAGCACGCCCTGGGTCGGGTACGCCGTGAGCTCGCGCCAGTCCGCCGCGACCGCGGGGACCCCGAACATGCAGGGTCCGCACTGGCCGGCGGACTCGCCGGCGGCATACGAGAGGAACCGGTCGACCGTCCCGAGGGGGCACAGCCGTGGGTCGAGCACGTCGAGGATGCCCGGACCGGTCGAGCCGCCGAACGCGGCGAGGTCGGCGGTGGACCACCGGGAGCGTCGCGCCTCGCTCATCGTGAGGAAGAAGCCGCCGAGCCCACCGATGAGGACGTGCTCGCCGGCCGGTGCGAACTCGCCCGCGGCCTCGAGGAGGTCCGGGATCGGGGTGCCGGCCTCGGTCTGGATGACGTGGGGCGACCTGACGTAACCGGTGACGCTGACCAGCCGCGGGCCGGGCTCGTCGGACGTGCCGAACGAGCGGAACCAGTCCGGTCCTCGCTCGGCGATCTGGGCGATGCGCCAGAGCGTCTCGGCGTTGAGGACGACCGTCGGGCGGATCCGCCGTCCGGCCGAGTCGCGTCCGCCCATGACGAAGGGGGCCCGCTTGGTCATCGGCCGGGCGAGGCCGCCCTGGGCGAGCGAGATGAGCGAGGTCTCCTCGGAGGAGACGTAGCGGTCCGGGGTCTCCAGGACGTCGAGCCCCGCCCGGCGCAGCCGATGCGCGGTCTCGCTGTCGCGGTGCGCGGCATACCGGACCCGGCCGCGGCGGCTCGCGGTGACCCGGCGGGCCCCCTCGACGAGCTCGTCGAGGTGGTAGGCGACGACCCAGCCGTCCTTGGCCGCGCCGATCTCGCCGTCGCACGCGTTGACGATGAGCTCGGCCCTGTTCTCGGCCGCCGCGCGGACCTTGATGCCGGTGCTGAACGCGGCCCCGCCTCGCCCGGTGAGCCCGGCGGCGTCGAGGGAGTCGATGAGGTTCATGTCCACTCCTGGGTGGCGATGTGGCGACGACGGTCGCGGTCGTGGTGGGTGCTCGTGAGCCGCCAGCCGACGGCGGCGGCGCCGACGACCCCGCAGACGCCGGTGATGGCGCGCAGCAGCGGCTCGGAGGCCGTGCCGAGGACGAAACCGTGGACGAGGGCGATCGGCCACATCGCATAGCTGAGCCAGTGCACGGCCTTCCAGGCCCGCGGGGAGAGCCGGTGGCGGAGGAAGGACGTGGCGAGCACGGCGATGAGGATGTCGACCGCGAGGGTGCCGAGGCCGACGAAGAACGGCTGGTACGCCGAGGAGAACGGCACGAGGGCGGACACGAGGTCGATGGAGACATAGGTCTCGGCGATCGCTGTGGCGACGTGGGTGATGAGGAAGGCGACCATCCCGAGAGAGAGCCAGCGGTGGGTCGCCATGACGACCGTCGAGGAGTCGGCCCCCGGCCGGCGCCGGCCGGAGATGAGCATCCCGAGGACGACGACCGTCGTCATGAGGACGATGCTGACGATGCCGGTCGCGCGGCTGAGGTACCAGAGGAGCTCGTTCGTCATGACCGGTCCCCGGCTGCCTTGCTCGTATCGGCGGCCTCCGTCCCCTCCGACGGCTCGGGCCAGCCGGCGGTGAGGTGGACGGAGCCGTCGACGCCCTCGAGCCGGGCCGGTATGCCGCGGGCCGCCAGCCAGCTCGGCGCCTCGTCGCCGAGGACGACCGCCGCGGTCGAGGCGGCATTCGCCTCGAGGGCCGTCGCGCCGGCGCAGGTGACCTGGGCCCAGACGGCGGCGGCGGTGCGACCGGTGCGCGGGTCGACGATGTGATGGCGCGGGCCGTCCGCGGCCGACCACGTGCGCAGCCGTGTCGAGGAGGTCGCGATGGCCTGGCCGGTGCTCGTGACGACCTGGACCACCCGGCCGCTGGCATCCTCGACGCCGACGCGCCAGCCGCCCTCGGGGATCTCGCCGCTGACGGCGATGTCGCCGCCGAGGCTGACGAGGAAGCCGCCGGGCAGCCGCCCGGCCAGGAGCCCGGCGATCGTGTCGGCGGCCTCGCCCTTGGCGCTCGCGCCGAGGTCGAGGAGGCACCCCTGCGGGACCGTCACGCGGTCGGTGGCCTCGTCGAGGGTCACCGCGCGCCACCCCGGCACGGCGGCCGGCGCGTCGGCCGGCGTGGCGCCGACGGCGTGGTCGCGGGCCCGGACGAGGTCCAGGTCGGCGTCGTAGCCGCTCGCGACGACGGCGGTTCCCACGGTCGGGTCGACGAGGCCGTCGGTCAGCTCGGCTGCGCGCAGCGCGGCGCGCAGGTAGGTGGCGAGGACGGGCGAGGCGAACGCCCACGCCGGGCCGTGCGCGGCCCGGATGGCGAGGCGGCTGACCTCGGAGTCGGGACGGAACCGGGAGACCGCCTCGTCCAGCGTCGCCAGGTGGTCCTTCGCGGTGAGGACGGCCTCAGCGAGGACCCCCGGGTCGGTGGTGAGGACCCGGTTCGTCGTGCCGATCGCGGAGAAGGTGCTCGACCCGATGGCGGGCGCGGGAGCCTGCAGCGGTTCGGTCATGGCCACGGCGATCACGATCCGCTCGTGCGTGCCTGCGACCGGCCGCTGCTCGACCCGGGCGCCGTCGTGGACCCGAAGGACGTCGAGGAGTGGGAGGAGGCCGCCGAGCCGGACGAGGCCGAGGAGCCGGACGCGGCGCTCGTCGACGGGCCGGCGGCGACGGTCTGCGTCGCGGCGTCGGCGAGGTGGTAGCCGAGCGCGGCGGCGCCGACGGACGCGGCCAGCATGGCGCTCACGGCGACCGTGCGGGCGCGGCCGAGAGGGCCGGTGGTGGACTTCATGGCGATGCCTTCCGGGAGAACGTGCGGGGCGGCCGACGTGGTGCGGGCGGGGTGTCGTGCCGTCCTCCTTACTGTCGGGCGGCTGCCTATGTGGTTGCTGTGGACGGCTCGTGCCACCCGTGTGCCGTTCCTGGGAGAACCATGGGAGTGCGACTGCCTTGACCGGACGTTGACCCGGACCTGACCGGTCATTGACCCGTCAACGATGTGAGACGTGCCACGAGGTGACGCGGGTCCCCGCACGAACGGCATACCGTCGTGCTCCGGCTAAGGCTTGCCTGGCTCCACGCGCTCGTGCCCGCGGGCGTAGCGTCCAGGCAGCGTTGTCGCGCGGGTGGGCTCACTCGCCGACGACCCGCCGCTACTGAGGCACCGACGTGAGGCCGTTCCCGACCTGTCGCCGGCGCGGAGAGGATCTCTCGCATGGAGACCACATGGGCCGTCCTGGACGGCAACGAGGCCGCGGCACGGGTGGCACACGCCCTGTCCGAGGTCATCGCGATCTACCCCATCACCCCGGCGTCACCGATGGGCGAGTTCGCGGACGCCTGGACGGCCGAGGGCCGCGAGAACCTCTGGGGAGCCGTTCCCGAGGTCGTCGAGCTGCAGTCGGAGGGGGGCGCCGCGGGCGCCCTGCACGGCGCGGTGACGAAGGGGACGATGGGCGTCACCTTCACCGCCTCGCAGGGCCTGCTGCTCATGCTGCCCAACATGTACAAGATCGCCGGTGAGCTGACCCCGGCGGTGATCCACGTCGCGGCCAGGACGCTCGCCACCCACGCGCTGTCGATCTTCGGCGACCATTCCGACGTCATGAGCGCCCGGATGACCGGGTGGGCGATGCTCTGCGCGTCGAGCGTCCAGGAGGCCCAGGACTTCTCGCTCGTCTCGCACGCCGCCACGCTGCGCGCCCGGATCCCGTTCCTCCACTTCTTCGACGGCTTCCGGACCAGCCACGAGGTCAACAAGATCGCCCTCGTCGGCAAGCCCGAGATGCGGGCCCTCATCCGTGAGGATGACGTCCTCGCCCACCGGGCCCGCGGGCTCACCCCCGATGCGCCGGTCATCCGCGGCACCGCGCAGAACCCCGACGTCTTCTTCCAGGCCCGGGAGGCCTGCAACCCCTACTACGACGCGGTCCCCGGCATCGTCGCGGACGTCTTCGCCGAGCTCGAGGCCGCGACGGGCCGCCACTACGACCTCGTCGAGTACCACGGCGCCCCCGACGCCGAGCGTGTCGCGATCCTCATGGGCTCCGGCGTCGGCGCCATGCGCGAGACCGTCGACGAGCTCGTCGCCCGCGGCGAGAAGGTCGGCATGGTGACGATCCGCCTCTACCGGCCGTTCCCCGCCCAGGCCCTCGTCGACGCGCTGCCCGCCACCGTCCGGCACATCGCCGTCCTCGACCGGGTCAAGGAGCCGGGCGCGCCGGCCGAGCCGCTGCATCTCGACGTCATGGCCGCGTTGGCCGAGGAGGGCGTCGGCCACTTCACCGACGGCGCCCCGCGCGTCATCGGCGGCCGCTACGGCCTCTCGAGCAAGGAGTTCACGCCGGCGATGTGCAAGGCGGTGCTCGACGAGCTGTCGAAGGAGGCGCCGAAGAAGCGCTTCACGGTCGGCATCGTCGACGACGTCACCCGCCTCTCGCTCGATGTCGACGCCGACTTCCGCATCCCGACGACGAACCTGTCCGCGGTCTTCTTCGGCCTCGGCTCCGACGGCACCGTCGGCGCGAACAAGTCCTCGGTCAAGATCATCGGCGACGAGGGACGCTTCTCCCAGGGCTACTTCGTCTACGACAGCAAGAAGTCCGGCGCGATCACCGTGTCGCACCTACGCTTCGGTGACGACCCGATCGAGTCGACCTACCTCGTCGACCGCGCCGACTTCGTCGCGGTCCACCAGTTCGGCATCCTCGAGCAGATGAAGGTCCTCGACCTCGCCAAGGACGGTGCGACCTTCCTGCTCAACGCCCCGTATGCCGCGGACGAGGTGTGGGACCACCTGCCCGTCGAGGTCCAGCAGCAGATCATCGACAAGAACCTCTCGACGTGGATCATCGACGGCTCCAAGGTCGCCCGGGAGGCCGGACTCGGTGCCCGGATCAACACCGTCATGCAGCCGTGCTTCTTCTACCTCTCCGGGGTCGTCCCGCAGGACCAGGCGATCGACAAGATCAAGCACGCGGTCGAGACGGCATACGGCAAGCGGGGGCGGGTCGTCGTCGAGCGGAACTTCACGGCCATCGACGCGGCGGTCGCCGAGCTCTCGCAGCTCGCCATCCCCGAGTCCGCGACCTCGTCGGTGCACCGGATGCCGCCGCTCCCGCCGCAGGCGCCCGACTTCGTCCACCAGGTCACCTCGGTCATGATGCGCGGCGAGGGTGATCTGCTGCCGGTCAGTGCGATGCCCGCCGACGGCACCTTCGCCACCGGGACCTCGAAGTGGGAGAAGCGGACCATCGCGCCCGAGATCCCGATCTGGGACCCGAGCATCTGCATCGACTGCGGCAAGTGCGCCATCACCTGCCCGCACTCGGCGATCCGGATCAAGATCTTCGACGGGTCCGAGCTGGACGGGTCCCCCGAGGGCTTCCAGGCCAAGGACTACAAGGCCCGCGGCCTCGACGGCCACAAGCTCACCGTCCAGGTCGCGCCGCAGGACTGCACCGGCTGTGGCGTCTGCGTCGACGTCTGCCCGGCCCGGAGCAAGACCGAGGTCAAGCACAAGTCGATCAACATGGAGCCGATCGCCGAGCACCTCGAGGAGGAGGCGACGAACTTCGACTTCTTCCTCTCGATCCCGGAGATCGACCGGACCCTCGTGCGCCACGACCAGGTCAAGGGGGTCGCGCAGCTCGAGCCGCTGTTCGAGTTCAGCGGGGCCTGCTCCGGCTGCGGTGAGACGCCGTACCTCAAGACGCTCACCCAGCTGTTCGGCGACCGGATGGTCATCGCCAACGCGACCGGGTGCTCCTCGATCTACGGCGGCAACCTCCCGACGACGCCCTGGACGACGAACGCCGCCGGCCGGGGGCCGGCCTGGAGCAACTCGCTCTTCGAGGACAACGCCGAGTTCGGCCTCGGGATGCGGCTCGCCTGGGAGCGGCAGAACGCCGACGCCCTGCGCTATGTCGCGGCCCTGCGCGACCAGATCGGGGCCGACCTCGCCGACGAGATCCTCGCCGCCGACCAGTCGAGCGAGGAGGGCATCGTCGCCCAGCGCGAGCGCGTCGTCCGGCTCCGGGTCGCCCTCGCCAACCTCGCGCCCAGCGCCGAGGTGAAGGCGCTCGCCAGCCTGGCCGACGAGCTCGTCGACAAGTCGTTCTGGATCGTCGGTGGCGACGGATGGGCCTATGACATCGGCTACGGCGGCCTGGACCACGTCCTCGCCTCGGGCCGCAACGTCAACATCATCGTGCTCGACACCGAGGTGTACTCCAACACCGGCGGCCAGGCCTCCAAGGCCACTCCGCGTGCGGCGGCGGCGAAGTTCGCCGCCTCGGGCAAGAGCGGCATGAAGAAGGACCTCGGCCTGATCGCCCAGGCCTACGGGAACGTCTACGTCGGGCAGATCGCCATCGGCGCCAACGAGCAACAGGCGATCCGCGCGATGCTCGAGGCCCAGGCGTGGGACGGCCCGTCGATCCTCATCGCCTACAGCACCTGCATCGCGCACGGCATCGAGATGTCGACGTCGATGAGCCACCAGAAGGAGGCCGTCTCGAGCGGGTACTGGCCGCTGTTCCGGTTCCGCCCGAGCGAGGACGAGCACAGCACGCCGCTCCACCTCGACAGCAAGGCGCCGACCACCCCGGTCAGGGACTTCATGATGGCCGAGACGCGGTTCTCGATGCTGACCCGGTCCGATCCCGAGCGCGCCAAGCACCTCATGGGCCTGGCCCAGGCCGACGCCGACGAGCGCTGGCACTTCTACTCGCAGGCCGCCGGTCTCGAGCGGACCGTGCCGAGCGAGCAGGTCGTCGAGGCCGACGACGCGGGCGAGGCCACCACCGAGCCGGCCGGCGCCGGCACCGCAGAAGGGGACGTGCAATGACCGAGACCACCGCCCGCCCGACGCTCGCCACGAGCTATCTCGGCCTCGAGCTGACCGGTCCGGTCATCGCCTCGGCGGGTCCGATCACCGGCCGGATCGACGGCATCCTCCAGCTCGAGGACGCCGGCGCCGCCGCCGTCGTCCTGCCCTCGCTGTTCGAGGAGGAGGTCATCGCCGAGGAGATGGCCTTCTTCGAGGCCCACGAGCAGGGCGCCGGGATGGACGCCGAGTTCTCGGCGATCATGCCGGAGGTCGACATGCCCGACCTCGGCCCGGAGCGGCACGTCCGTCTCGTCGAGGAGGCCAAGGCCCGGGTGGACATCCCGGTCATCGCCTCGGTCAACGCGGTCCACACCGGGTCCTGGCAGCGCTACACGCAGATGATGGTCGAGGCCGGCGCGGACGCCATCGAGCTCAACCTGTATGCCGTCGCCGCCGACCCGGGCCAGAGCGCAGCCGACGTCGAGGCGCGCTACCTCGATGTCCTCCGGGAGGTCCGCGGGTCGATCGGCATCCCGCTCGCCGTCAAGCTCTCGCCGTTCTTCTCCTCGTTCTCGCACTTCGCCAGGCAGGTCGTCGAGGCGGGGGCGGACGGGCTCGTCCTCTTCAACCGCTTCTACGCGCCCGACCTCGACCTGGAGACCCTCGAGGTCAAGCCGAAGGTCTCGCTGTCGGCGCCGGGCGAGCTGCGGATGCCACTGCGCTGGCTCGGTATCCTCCACAGCCAACTGCCGCAGACCGCGCTCGCCGCGACAACGGGTGTCCACTCGGCGGCGGACGTGCTCAAGGCGCTCCTCGTCGGTGCCGACGTCGCGTGCACGACCTCCGCCGTCGTCCGCAGCGGCCCGGGCATCGTCCGGCACATGCTCGAGGGCGTCGAGGCGTGGATGGCCGAGCGGGACTACACCGGCGTCGACCAGCTGCGCGGCAGCGTGAGCGCCGGGTCCGTCGATGACCCTTCGGCGTTCGAGCGCAGCCAGTACATCGAGGTCATCACCTCGCTGTCGCCGAAGGTCTGACCCGACCGGGACGACCAACGAGAACGGGCCGGCATGCCTTCGGCATGCCGGCCCGTCGGCCTCCCCAGGGCCTCGAACGGTGTGCGTGGCCCGGCCGGGGTGGCGGGTGGGACGCCCCCCGGGCCGGGCCACGTGTGGCGGGAGGTCAGGAACCGTGTGACCTGGCCTGCGTACCGCCGTTTCCGCCGTTGACCGGCGGAGCCACCGGCTGGAAGGCGCCTTGGCTCCCGCTCTGGGTGCTCTGCCGCTGCTGGCCGGCCGAGCCACCGTCATCACCGGACCCCCAGCCGTCGTCGCCTTCGCGATGACGCTGCTCGCGCTGGGAGGGTGCCTGCTGGCTCTGCGAGGTCTGCTGGGTGACCCCTTGGGCGGTCGTGGCGGATCCGTGGGCCTGGGCGAGGTGAATCCCGAGAGCCACGGTGCCGAGCGCCCCAGCCGCGAGGGCCGAGACGGTCCAGCGGCGAGCCAGTGAGTAGGCACGGGTGGTCATGGAGCGGGGTGATCCTTCCTGCTGGTGTCTGACCTCTCCGACGATGGTGCCGCCGCCTGTGCCCAACCTGTGCTGGAGATGCGACGGGCCTGCAAGTTCCGTGCCTCCGGAGGGTCGCGCACCCCGTCTGGGGCGGGCCGGTCAGCCCTCGGCGGCCTCGATGCGCCCGCGCACCCGGCCGAGCGTCTTCTCCAGGCCATCCTGGATCTCCGGGCCGCCGACCCGGGCCGTCACATCGACCTCGTCCTTGCCGGTCGGCTCCGCGGAGGTCATCCGCGGGAAGTGCTGCGGCAAGTGCTCCACGTCGCGGAGGTGGCGGAACACTGATCCACAGGCCGTGCCCGTTCTCGGACGGGTCAACCACCGCCGGCCCGCTCAGCCGCCCGCGGAGGGGTCCTCCAGGTCCCGGCGGTCGGCCTCCGCGTGACGCGCCCGGCGGGTCGGTTCCAGGGTGAAGCCGGTCGGCATGAGGGTGAGCCGCTCGCTGATGGTCAGGGCATAGCCGGGGTCCGCGACGAAGTCGTAGCGGTGGAGCAGTCGGGCGAGGACGAGGACCGCCTCATGGAGGGCGAACTGACGGCCGATGCAGGCGCGATCGCCGGTCCCGAACGGTTTGTACGCGTGGGCCGGGCGGGCGCGCACTCGCTCGGGCAGGAAGTTGTCGGGGTCGAAGACGTCCGCGTCGGGGCCCCACACCGTCGGGTCGCGGTGGATGAGCGGCAGGACGATGAGCGCCCAGTCCGCGGGGGTCATCCGGTAGCCGGCGAGCGTCGTCGGCGCCACGGGCGCGCGGGCGAACCCGGGGGCGGTCGGCCACAGCCGCAACCCCTCGTCGAGCACCCGGCGGATGTAGCGCAGGTGGGAGACCTGCTCGAAGGTCGGCACCGCGTCGGGGTCCGGGCCGAGGACCGCGTCGGCCTCCGCCTGGGCCCGGCGGCGGATCTCGGGGTTCGTCGCGAGGTAGTACATCGCGAAGGACAGCGCACCCGAGGTCGTCTCGTGGCCGGCGACGAGGAAGGTGAAGATCTGGTTGCGCACGTTCGCGAGCTCGAGGCGCTCCCCGCTCCGGGGATGCCCGCTGTGGAGCATGAGCCCGAGGATGTCCCGGGTCGAGTCGTCGCCGCTGGCGAGCCGGTCGGCGATGATCCCGTCGACGATCGCGTCGACGGTGCGCTGCTCCGCACGGGCACGGCGGTCCGCGAGCGGCCTGAGCAGCCGGGCACCGGGCAGCGACAGGATCGCCGCGCGACGCTGGGCGAGCCGCAGCGCCCGCACCATGGAGGCGACGAACGGATCCTGCTCCTGCGTGGTGAACGTCGAGAACGAGTGGCCGAAGCTGGTCCGGCCGATCGTCTCGAGGGTCAGTCTGGTCAGGTCCGCGGAGACGTCGACCGGCCGATCCGCCCGGTCCCACGCGAGAACCAGTTCGTCGGCGACGGCGTTCATCGTGTCGTGGTAGCCGCGCATCGCCGCCTTGGTGAAGGCCGGCTGGAGCAGGTCGTGCGCGAGCCGCCAGTTCGGCTCGTCGTCGTAGGCGGTGAACAGCCCGTCCCGGACGAAGATGCGCAGCGCCTCGACGCCCGGGGCGAGCGCCTTGTGGAACCGGAGCTCGTCACACAGTTCGGCGGCGACCTCAACATCTTGGACGAGGACGAACCGGTTCCCGAAGACCTTGAACTCGAAGATCGGTCCGAGCCCGGGCGCCAGGCGCAGCATGTTCTGGACCGGGGTGCGCGGGTCGGCCTCGCGGGGGATGTCGCCGACGACCGGGCGCCTCCCCGCGGGGTGGGGGAGGCGCTGACCGGACCAGTCGTTGCGCATGGCGCCGCCGCCGGCCTAGCCGACCGGCGCCCCCGACGCCGAGCGCTCGCCCTCCGGCGCGTCCACGTCGCCCCGGGCGGCCTCGAGCTCGGCGAGGTGGGCGGTCAGGCCGGTTCCCTCGACATCGAGGTCGGGCAGCCGGCGCCGCACGGAGGCCGGCATCCACCAGGCTCGCGCGCCGAGCAGATGCATGAGCGCCGGGGTGAGGGTCATCCGGACGAGGAAGGCGTCGACGAGCACGCCGACGGCAAGGCCGAAGCCCATCGGCCGGATCATGGCGAGGTGGGCGAAGACGAAGCCACCGAACACCGAGGCCATGATGACGGCAGCCGCCGTGACGACCTTCACGCCGTGGGTGAACCCGGACCGGACCGCCTGCCGGGCCTCCTCGCCATGGGCGTACGCCTCGTGCATGCCCGAGACGAGGAACATCTGGTAGTCCATCGCGAGCCCGAACAGGACGCCGATGAGCATGATCGGCATGAACGAGAGGATCGGTCCGGGCTGGGTGACCCCGAGGAGGGAGCCGAGCCAGCCCCACTGGTAGACGGCGACGGTGGCGCCGAAGCTCGCGGCGACGGACAGCAGGAACCCGCCGGTCGCGACGAGCGGGACGACGATCGACCGGAAGACGACCATGAGGATGAGGAGCGAGAGCCCGACGACGAGGGCGAGGTAGAGCGGAAGCGCCGAGGCGAGCCGCTGGGAGATCTCGATGTTCGCGACGGTCTGTCCGGTCACGGCGACCGAGGAGTCGCTCGTCAGGCCGATCGCCGGCAGGCTGTCCTTGATCATCCGGACCGTGTCCACGGTCTGCGCGTCGGCTGGCCCGGTCGTGAGGATGACCTGGAACGCCACGGTCGTGTGGTCGGCGCTCACTCCGAACGGGACGACGCTGCGCACCCCCATGATCCGGGAGAGCGAGGTGCCGATCTGCACCTGCTCGGAGTTCGCCTCGGCCTCGGTCGTGCCCTCCGGCAGCGTCGCGACGGCAACGACCGGGCCGTTCATCCCCGGACCGAAGTGGTCGGCGACCTCGGTGTAGGCGGTGTGGGCCGTCGACCCGGCCGGCTCCTGCCCGCCGTCGGGGAGACCGAGGCGCAGGTCGGTGGCCGGGATGGCGACGAGGCCGACGACCGCGACGATCCCGAGGACGGTCAGCCACGGGCGCCGGGTGGCGAGCCGCACGTACCACGCGCCGTGCTCCTCCTCGTGGGGCGGCTCTCCGCGACGGCTCGACGGGTCGGCCGGGACGGCATACCCGGCATTGCGCCACGCGCGTCGGGACACCACCCGGGTGCGCATCATCCCGAGGATCGCCGGGCTGAGCGTGATGGCGACCAGGACCGTGACGGCGACCGCTCCCGCGGCGACGAGACCCATCTGGGCGAGGATCGGGATGCCGCTGACGACGAGGGCCGCGAGCGCGATGACGACTGTCGTCCCCGCGAAGATGACGGCGTTGCCGGCCGTGCCGACGGCGCGGCCGATCGACTCGTGCAGGTCCATGCCGCGCAGGATCTGGCTGCGGTGCCGGTTGACGATGAAGAGGGCGTAGTCGATGCCGACGGCGAGCCCGAGCATGAGGGCGAGGGCCGGGGTCATCGTGTTCATGTCGTAGAAGACGGTCGCGGTCATTGCGGCGGTGAGCCCGACGCCGACGCCGAGGAGGGCGACCGCCAGGGGCAGCCCAGCGGCGATGAGAGTGCCGAGGACGACGACGAGGACGACAGCGGCGATGAGCAGGCCGAGGATCTCGCCGGGGCCGACGAGCTGGTTGTCCTGGGTGATCTCGACGCTGTAGTCGGGGTGGACGCCGGACCGGGTCAGGGTGTTGCCGATCGCGGGGATCCGGTCCCGGACGTCCTGGGGCACCGACTGGACGTTGGTGGAGAACTGGATCTGGGCGACGGCGTACCGCCCGTCCTTCGAGACGAACCGCATCCCGTCGAGCATCTGCTGCTTGGCCACGCCCTGCCGGTACTGGGTCAGGCCCTGTTCGTAGTCCGCCTTCCCGGCGACGTAGGCCTTCTCCTTCTCGGCGAGAGCCGTCTTGCCGGCGTCGACCCGCTTGGTCAGGGCCGGGATCTGCGGGTCGTTCGGGTTGGTCTTCCTCAGGTCGCCGAGGTAGGCCTCGGCGGCGTCGAGCTGGCCGCGGGCGGCGTCGAGCTGGGTCCGGGCATCCTTCAGCTGGGCGGCGGTCTCGTCGAGCCGCTGCTTCGCGGCGGCGAGCTGGGTGGCGCCCTCGTCGATGTTCCGCTGGTTGTCGAACGGGTTCTGGACGTTCTTGACGTTGGGGATGGCCTGCCACCGGGCGAGGACGTCCTCGATCGCCGTCCTCTGCTGCCCGGTGAAGGCGCCGTCGTCGCTGCGGAAGACGACGGTGCCGACGCCGCCGGCCGCGTCGGGGATCTCCTGCCCCAGCCGGTCGAGCACCTTCTGGAACTGGCTGCCGGGGATGGAGATCTGGCTCGTCGGGGTGCCGCCGAGCTGGGCGGCACCGAGGCCGAGGACGGCGAGGACGGCGACCCAGCCGGCGATGACGCGCCACGCGTGGGTGGCGCTCCAGCGGCCGAGGCGGTAGAGGGCGGTGGCCATGGTCAGTCCTTGGGGGTGGCGGAGGCGGCCTCGTCGAAGCCGGTCCGGACGAAGTGGATGCTCTCGGCGAGGATCGCCTGGAGCTGTGCGACCGAGTCGTTGCTCAGCGACGCGCCGGTGCGGCCCGCCCAGACGAAGATCGAGGCCTGCGCTGCGGCGACCGTCGCCGTGGCGAGGTTGATGACGTAGAGCTCGGGGGTGCCCTCGGGAAGCCGGCGACGCAGGTGCGGGCCGAACCACATGAGCCACTCGTGCAGGAAGCTCTGGATGATGACCCGGGCCTGGGGTGAGCGCAGCCCGACGACGCCGAGGACGCTGATCTTGTCGAGCATCGCCGGGTCCTTGGGTGCGGCGATGAGCCGCTCGAGGGAATCGAGGACCGGCTCCTGGACCGGGCAGCTCTCGAGCTGGCGCCCCAGCGTCGTGAAGAAGTCGCTCGCGCCCTCGACGAGGACGGACTCGACGGAGGGGAAGTAGTTGAAGAACGTCCGTCGCGAGACCCCGGCCCGGTCGGCGACCGCCTCGGCGGTGACCGCCTCCATGCCGTGCTCGCCGATGAGCGCGTATGCCGCGTCGATGAGGTCGGCGCGGGTGCGCGCCTTCTTCTGCTCGCGCAGCCCGAGCGGGGCGTTGGTCGTGGTCACGTCGTCGAGGGTAGGCATTTGTTGCACGTGAGTGCAAATCTGCATCACCGGGCAAGACGGGGGTGACTCCCGGGAGGCCCGTCGCATCGTCGCCGTCGTGCCGCGGATGCTCACCCGTGCTGTCGGGGCGCGGGGGTGTCGCACCACCGTGCTCACCGCGATCGACGCTCCGGCGCATGGGTTCCGGCACGTGGGTGCGACGCGCGAGGACGGCGTGAGACTCTGGCAGGCATGACGGCCGAGCACCCGCTGCTGCGCACCATCCGCGAGTCGGTCATCGGCGAGGACCACGTCATGTCGACGCCGTACGGGCCGCGCCGGGTGACCTACGCCGACTACACCGCGTCCGGACGGGCCCTGTCCTTCATCGAGGACGCGATCCGCGACCTCGTCCTGCCGGCCTACGCCAACACCCACACCGAGTCGAGCGGAACCGGCCTGCAGACGACCCGGCTGCGCGAGGACGCCCGCGAGATCATCCGGCGCGCCGTCCACGGCGACGACGACACCGTCGTCGTCTTCACCGGCTCGGGGTCCACGGCGGCCATCGACAAGATCATCGGCATCCTCGGGCTGCGGATCCCGAGCACCCTCGAGGACGCCCACCACCTCAGCAGGCACATCCCGCCCGACCAGCGCCCGGTCGTCCTCATCGGTCCGTACGAGCACCACTCCAACGAGATCCCGTGGCGGGAGTCCATCGCCGACGTCGTGACGATCCGCCAGGACGACGATGGCGGGGTCTGTGCCGACGACCTGCGTGAACGGCTGGAGGAGTACGCCGCCCGCCCGCTCGTCATCGGCTCGTTCTCCGCCGCGTCGAACGTCACGGGCATCGTCTCCGACACCCACGCCATCTCGGCCCTGCTCCACGAGCACGGCGCCCTCGCCTTCTGGGACTTCGCGGCCGCCGGACCCTACGTCGACATCGAGATGACCCCGCCCTCGGGCGTCGAACCCGCGGCATACAAGGACGCGATCTTCCTCTCGCCGCACAAGTTCATCGGCGGGCCCGCCACCCCGGGGCTGCTCATCGCGCGGCGCCAGCTGTTCACCAACCGGGTGCCCGACGTGCCGGGCGGTGGCACGGTCGCCTACGTCAACGACGACGACCACCGTTATCTCGACGACCCGGCCCACCGCGAGGAGGGCGGCACACCCGCGATCATCGAGGCGGTCCGCGCCGGACTCGTCTTCCTGCTCAAGGAGTCCGTCGGCGTCGAGACGATCCGCGCCCGCGAGGAGGTGTTCCTCCGCCGGGCCGTCGAGGCATGGCGCGAGGAGCCCGCCCTGGAGATCCTCGGCGACATCGACGCGCCCCGACTGTCGATCGTCTCGTTCGTCGTCCGGGCACCGTCCGGCCGCTACCTCCACCACAACTTCGTCGTTGCCGTCCTCAACGACCTCTTCGGCATCCAGTCGCGCGGTGGCTGCTCGTGCGCCGGGCCCTACGGCCACCGGCTGCTCGGGATCGACCTCGAGCGCAGCCACGAGTTCGAGCGTGAGATCGCGCACGGCTGTGAGGGCATCAAGCCCGGCTGGGTGCGGGTGAACTTCAACTACTTCCTCTCCGACACCGTCGCCGACTACGTCATCGAGGCGGTGCGGCTCGTCGCGCGCGACGGATGGCGGCTGCTCGGGGACTACGTGTTCGACCCGGAGACCGGGCGCTGGAGACACAAGGACGGCGTCGTCGAGCCGCCGATCCGGCTGGCGGACTTCGGGTATGCCGCCGACGGCACCGTGCGGATGCCGCCGCCGACCCCGACCGGCGAGGAGGAGCTGCTGGCCCGGCATCTCGTCGATGGCGCGCAGATCCTGGCCGCCGCGACCCCCCCGGACGTCGAGGTGGGGCCGGGGCGGTCGGTGTCCGCCGACTTCGAGCACCTGCGCTGGTTCGACCTCCCGCCCAGCGCCGTCCTCCCGGTCGGGGGCCGGTGACGAACTAGAGTCGGAGGGTGGCGACCTCCGGAGGCGCCGACCCGGCTCTCGGCCGGGCCCGCGGCGCGGTGAGCCGACTGGCCTGGGACGAGGCGGTCGCCGCCTTCGCGAGCGCCGCCGCCGAGAACCCCGATGCCCTCACTCCGGGGGACCTGAGGCACTGGGCCCTCGCGGCATACCTGCACGGCGACGTCTCGACCGCCACGGTGACGCTGACCCGGGCCCACCGGGCGGCGCTGGCCGAGGACGACCGCGACGAGGCGATCCGATGCGTCTTCTGGCAGGTCTATGTCCTCATCACCGTGGGCGAGGCAGCGCAGGCCGCGGGGTGGGCGGTGCGATGTGACGCGCTGGCGGACGCGATGGAGCCGGACGGGATCGGTGCCGCCTATCGACTGGCGCTCGCCTCGCATCGGGCCGCGGCGATGGAGCGGGATGAGGGGAGCGCCCTCGACCTCGCGTCCCGAGGCGTCGCCGTGGCTCGCCGCTGCGATGAGCCGGACGCCCTTGCGCTGCTCCTCAACACCGAGGGCCGGGTGCTGCTGCGCTCCGGGAGGTTGTCCGAGGGCTGGGCTCGGCTCGACGAGTGCCTGGTGCAGGTCGCGTCCGGCGATCTCAGCCCGGTGGCGGCAGGGACCGTCTACTGCTCCCTCATCGAGGCGTGCGAGGAGGTCGGAGAGGTCGCCCGGGTCCGGGAGTGGACCGAGGCCCTCACCCGGTGGTGCTCGCGGCAGAGCGGGATGGCGACGTTCATGGGCCAGTGCCTCACCCACCGCTCCTTCGTCCTCCGGCTGGAGGGGGCCTACCAGGCCGCGGCCGAGGCGGCCCTGACCGCGTGCGACCGGTTCGCCGGGGCCGCCGACGTCGCGGCCACCGGTCGCGCGTTCGAGCAGCTCGGCGAGGCGCGGCTGCGCCAGGGCCGGCTCGACGAGGCCGAGGCGGCCTTCCTCCAGGCCACCGAGTGGGGGGCCGACCCCCAGCCCGGGCTCGCCCTGGTCCGGCTCGGCCAGGGCGACCCCGAGGCCGCCGCCGCGATGATCCGGCGGGTCCTGGCCGAGCACGCCGACCCGCTCGATCGCCTGCGCCCGTTGCCCGCCGCGGTGGAGATCCTGCTCGAGGTCGGCGACATCGAGGGCGCCCGGCTCGCATCCCGCGAGCTGGCGGCGGCCGCCGACCGGTTCGACACCTCGGCCATGCGCGCCGCAGCGGCCTCCGCCGAGGCCCGGGTGGCCCTCGCCGACGACCGACCCGAGCTCGCCGCATCCCGTGGCCGCGACGCCGTCCGGATGTGGCGCGAACTCGACATGCCCTACGAGTCGGCCAGGACCCGTGACCTCGTCGGCCGGGCCTGCGCCGCGCTCGGCGACGCGGAGACCGCCCGGATCGAGCAGGACGGTGCCCGCCGCGCCCTCGAGCTGCTGCGCACGGCGGACGAGGCCGCCGCGGGCCCGCCGCTTGCCGGGGCCGAGCATGGCCTCAGCCCCCGCGAGCTCCAGGTTCTCCGCCTCGTGTCGACCGGCCGGACGAACCGGCAGGTCGCCGAGGCCCTGTCGCTGTCGGTCAAGACCGTCGACCGGCACGTCGGCAACGTGCTGGCCAAGCTCGAGGTCCCCTCCCGGACCGCGGCCGCGGCATACGCCTACGAGCACGGCCTGGTCGGGGGCGGCCGGCCGGCGGGTGGGTGATCCTGCCCATCACGCCCATCCAGGAGAGGGTGATTCTCCCGAAGCGGGCGCCAGCAGTGCATCCATAGCGTGGCGACATCGTCGTAGCGGAGGAGCGAGGGATGTCGGTCGAGGGGCGGAGCGGTGGACGGGACGCGCGGGTCGGGGCAGCGGTGCAGCATCACGACACGGTCGTCATCGGGGGAGGCCAGGCCGGCCTGGCGGTGGGCTACCACCTGAAGCGGCGCGGCATACCCTTCGTCATCCTCGACGCGAGCCGGCGGGTCGGTGACGCGTGGCGCTCGCGCTGGGACTCGCTCAGGCTCTTCACACCCGCCCGCTACGACGGCTTGGACGGCATGGCGTTCCCGGGGCCCGGTGACCGGATGCCGAGCAAGGACGAGATGGCGGACTATCTCGAGACGTATGCCGCGCGGCTCGCCCTCCCGCTCCGTTCCGGGGTGCGGGTGAGCCGGGTGCGGGCGGACGGCGACCAATTCATCGTGGAGACCTCTGCCGGGACGATCCGGGCCGACAACGTGGTCGTGGCGATGGGCTCCAACCAGCGTCCCCGGATCCCCGGTTTCGCGGCGGATCTCGACCCGGGTATCGCGACGCTGCACTCCCTCGACTACCGCGGACCCGGCCAGGTCCCGGACGGTGACGTGCTCGTCGTGGGAGCGGGCAACTCCGGCGCCGAGATCGCCCTCGAGCTCTCGCCCGGGCACCGCGTCTTCCTCGCCGGGGAGTTCCCCGGTGTCGTCTCCGTCGACATCGACTCGTGGTTCGGGCGCCATGTCGCGACCCGGATCGTCGTCGGCTTCGGCCAGCACCGTCTCCTCACCGTCCGCACCCCCATGGGGAGGCGACTGCGGCCGCGGGCGCTGACCCACGGGGTACCGCTCATCCGCACCGGCCCGGCCGACCTCGACCGAGCAAGGGTGCGTCGGGTACCTCGGATGACCGGCGTCGAGGGCGGCCGCCCGCTCCTCGAGGACGGCGCGGTGCTCGACGTGGCGAGCGTCGTGTGGTGCACCGGGTTCGAGCCGGGGCTGTCCTGGCTCGACCTCGATGTTCTCGACGATGCGGGTCGCCCCCGGCACCGGTCGGGGATCGTCGAGGAGGTTCCGGGGCTCTACGTCGTCGGACAGGACTTCCTGTTCGCCCTCTCGTCGGGACAGGTCCACGGCGTCAGCCGCGACGCGGCGCGGATCGCCGGTCACATCGCTGCTCGTGGGGCCGCCCGGTCCGCTCGCCCGCACGCGGGTCAGCCGCGGGGGCTGGGTGCCGGCTCGGTCCGGTAGTCGTGGCCGGCGACGTAGCGCTCGATCATGTCGTCGGTGACGCCACCGGCCCTGATCGCCTCGGCGAAGAAGCGGCCGCTGTCCTTGACGGTGCGCACCTGGGAGTCGTAGTCGAGCTGGACGAGCCCGAACTGCGGTACCTCTCCGAGCGCCCACTCCCAGTTGTCGACGAAGCACCAGTGGTAGTACCGCTCGAAGGGCAGGTCCGACCCGGCGATGGCGGCGAGGTGCTCGTGGATGAACCGGGCGCGGAAGGAGTCGGCCGCGTCGCAGGTGCCGTTCTCCGTCACCCAGATCGGACCCGGGTAGCGCCGGTGCAGGTCGGCGGCGACGGCGACGAGCCCGGCCGGGTGGATCTCCCAGCCGAGATCGTTGACCGGTGACCCGGGGAAGGTACCGTCGGCCATCTTCGACACGGCGGTGCGCGAGTAGTAGTTGATCCCGAGGTAGTCGTAGTGCGCCCCCGGCCGGATGCCGTCCGGCTGGCCGCCGAGGACCCTCCCGAACCGGCCCCCGAGCATCGCATCGGACAGCGCGTCCTGGAAGAGGTAGGCGTTGCTCCGGGCGAGGACCCGGTGCATCGGGTTGGCCGAGTGGAGCGGTGCGAACACCCGCAGGTGATGGGCGAACCCCACGCGGGTCCCCTCGCCGGGGCGCAGGTCGTGGATGAGCCGGTAGGCCCGGCAGTGCGCGATCGCGAGGTTGCGCAGCACGGAGCGCAGCCGGCGGTAGCCGTGCGCGCCGGGCGGGAACTCCCCGAAGAGGTAGCCGCCGGTCGCGTAGACGTTCGGCTCGTTGATCGTCACCCAGTCCTCGACGAGGTCGCCGAGCTCCTCGACGACGATGTGGACGTAGCGCAGGAAGGCCTCGACGCCGTCCGCCTGCTCGAACGCCCCGAGGCCCTCGAACCAGCTCGGGTTGCTGAAGTGGTGGAGCGTGACGAGGGGCGTGACGCCGCACTCGCGCAGGTACGCCAGCTCCTCGCGGTACCGCGCGAGGGCCGCGTCGTCGATGTGCCCCGGCCGCGGCTCGATGCGGGCCCACTCGATGCCCATCCGGTAGTCGCGGATGCCGAGCCCGACCATGAGGTCGGTGTCCTCGCGCCAGCGGGACCAGTGGTCGGTGGCCCGGCGCGGTGTCGAGCCGTCGGCGATCCGGGCGGGCTCGTCCGCCCAGTCGTGCCAGCTCGTGCTCGTGTTGCCGCCCTCGATCTGCACCGCGGCCGTCGCCACCCCGAGCCGCAGGTCCCCGACCGAGAACGCCAGGTGCGCCCCCGTCATGGCCGACAGCCTGCCGCAGATCGGCGGCCGCGTGGGGGTTCTGTGATCAACCGGCGGCAGCGCGCGCGTCGGTCTCGTCCGGGCCGCTCCCGACGGTGCCCGTCCCACCGTCCCGGCGCCACTGCCCCTGGGTGGAGGGATGGTCCATCGCCCAGCCGATGACCGAGGTGACGAGCCGGCCCGCCCCGAGCCGGATCCGTTCGACGCCGGGGCCTCGGGCCAGGCCGAGCATCTCCCGGGCCCACGGTGGGGCCAGCGCGACGGCGCCGGCCGCGAGTGCGGCATACGGCGCCCGGGCGGCCAGCGGCAACGGGGGGTCGTGGAGGAGGAAGTCGGCCGCCTCCAGTGCCGCCTCCGTCGGCTCCAGCTCCGGCCGGTATGCCGTGAGCGTGGCCTCGAGCCCGGCCCGCGTCGTCGGCGGGTCGGGGACACCCAGCCGCACCGACACGGACCCGATCTGCGCGACATAGGCGTCGGCCTCATCGGGGGTGAGTGGCCTGGCGGAAAGCTCCTGGTAGGCGACGAGGAAGCTCTCGGCCTCGGCCGCATGGACCCACGCGAGAAGGTGGGGGTCCTGCGCGGCGTAGGGCCGACCGTCCGGCGCGCTCCCGGTGACCGTGCGGTGGATGCCGCGGATCCGCGCAAGGATCCGCTCGGCATCGGGGATCGTGCCGTAGGTCGTCGTCGCGATGTAGGTGCTGGTCCGCTGCAGCCGTCCCCACGGGTCGCCCTTGAAGCCGGAGTGGCCCGCGACGCCGGCCATCGCCAGCGGATGGAGGCTCTGGACGAGGAGGGCCCGGATTCCGCCGACGAACATCGCCGGGCTCGCGTGGACCCACCAGATCGGGTCGTCCGGGCCGAACCAACGCGGTCCCCGCGTGTGCCAGATCTGCTCGGCGCGCTCGCGGTAGTCCTCGCCGGCGACCCGGGAGCGGAAGGCGTGCTGGACGCGGGGGCGGAGCACCCCGCGGAGAACGGTGTCGACCGGACGGAGACTCACCGGATCAGGATGCCTCGACGATGTGAGAGCCGGCTGGGCGCCGTCGAGGGTTGTCGGCTCGACGCCGGCGCGTGCCAGACTGCCGGGCATGCCCGAGATCGAGGTTCGCCGCTCCGAGACCGCCGGCCGCTACGAGGCCATCGTCGACAACGCGGTGGCCGGGTTCGCCGAGTTCCGGACCGACGGCGAGGTCGTCATCCTGCCGCACACCGTCGTCGACGACGCCTACGAGGGTCAGGGCGTCGGCTCCGCGCTCGTCCGCCAGACGCTCGAGGACCTGCGGGCCAGGGGTGCGCGGATCCGCCCGACCTGTCCGTTCGTCCGCTCCTGGCTGGACCGGCACCCGGACTACACGGATCTCGTCGTCGACTGACGGACCCGCAGCCGACAGCGCGCGCCGGGACGCAGCTGGGCGGCCGCGGCCACGGCGGCGTCGGTGAGGACCCCGATGACGGGGTAGCCCCCCGTGACCGGGTGGTCGGCGAGGAAGAGGATGGGCCGTCCGTCCGGGGGCACCTGGAGCGCCCCGAGGACCATTCCCTCGCTCGGCAGCTCGTCGGTCCTGGCACGCTCGAGGGCGCGACCGGCCAGGCGCACCCCGACCCGGTCCGCGTCGGGGGTGACCTCCCAGATCGTCTCGGTCAGGGCCGCGAGGGCGCCGGAGGTGAACCAGCGCTCGCGCGGACCTGCTCGCAGCTCGAGGGTGGGTTCCGCAGCGATGGGAGGCAGTGGCGCGTGGTCGACCGGCGCGCGCCAGCGGCGCGCCGGCCGGTCGACGGGCAGGGTGTCGCCCTCGGCGGGGCGGGGCGGGCCGATGCCGGACAGGACGTCGGTGGACCGGGAACCCAGGACGGGGTCGACGGCGATGCCGCCGCGGACGGCGAGGTAGGAGCGCAGGCCGGTGGGCGGGACACCGATCTCGAGCCGGGCGCCGGCCCCGAGGTGGACGGGCGCCCCGGCCGCGACGGGCGCCCCGTCGACGGTCATCGGCGCGGGTGCCCCGGCCAGGGCGACCCACGCGGGCCCGTCGGTCGTCACGACAAGGCCGCCGAGGGTCGTCTCGAGGGTGGCGGCGCCCTCGGGGTTGCCGACGAGCCGGTTGGCGAGCCGGTGCGCGGGGCGGTCCGCGGCGCCCGAGGTTCCCACGCCGAGGTGGGCCAGGCCCGGCCGCCCGAGGTCCTGCACCGACGTCAGCGGCCCGGTGCGGCCGATCGTCAGGGTCACCGGCCGACCTCGACGAAGCGGACCCGGTCGCCCGGGCGGAGCCGGGCCGGCGGCTCGGCGGCGAGATCCCACACGGTGAGGTCGGTGTGGCCGATGAGCCGCCAACCGCCGGGGGAGGGCGCGGGGTAGACGGCCGTGTACGGGCCGGCGACGGCCACCGAGCCGGCCGGGACCCGGGTGCGCGGGGTGCCCCGGCGCGGCACGTGCAACGCCGGATCGAGCCCGGTGAGGTAGGCGAATCCCGGCGCGAAGCCGACGAACCCCACCTCGTAGGCCGTGGCGCGGTGCCGGCGGGCCACCTCAGCCGCCTCCAGCCCGGTCAGGTCGGCGACCTCGCCGAGGTCCGGGCCGTCGTAGGCCACGGGGATCTCGATCGTGCGCGGCTCCACGGCGCGGACGTCGTCGAGGTCACGGTCGGCGATCCGCGCGGCGGCGGACGCCGCGCCGGGGCCTTCGAAGGTGACCAGGACGGTGCGGGCGGCCGGCACGAGATCGATGGTGCCGGGAAGGGGGTCCGCCCGCAGGCTCGTGTAGAGCGCGAGGGCCTGTGCGGTGTCCGCCACCTCGACGAGGACGGCCCGGTCACCACAGGGCAGGACCCGCATCAGCGTGGCTCGGTGGCGACCGTGGCGAGGATGCTCAGCCCCGCCTCGTGCATGGCGACCGTCTCCTGGCTCCGCGGGACGGCCACCTCCTCGCCGGCCGCGGACGGGAGGAGCAGCGCGATGAGGCCACCCATGGGTGCGCCGCCGAGCACCCGGGCCTCGGGGTCGGCCGGGCTGCGCCCGAGTCGGGGGGCGGCATACCCCTGCTCGTCGATGAGCGGCAGGGTGTGCAGCTGGATCGCGCGGCGGGTGCGCCGCTCCTTCCGCTCGCGCAGCCCGGGACGGGCCTCCCCGCCCACCGCGGGCCGAGCGCCCGTGGAGGGCGGGGAGGGTGTCATGCCTTCGATTGTGTCGGATCGCCGAGCGGCCCGGGCGCCGACCCGGCCGAGGCGGCCTCGCCGGGACGGGTGGTGGGCGGCTTCCCCAGGGCGAGGAGGAGCCCCGCCGTGGCCACGGCGAGGGTCGCCCACCGCGGGTTGTCAGGCCGGCGACGACCGCGTCGCGGGCCGATGCAGCCAGGTCCGGACTGCCCAGCCGGGCCGCGACGGCCAGCCCATCGCTGACGAAAGTCGCGCACGGCGTCGGCGGCGGGCGCCGGCAACCCGGTCACCTCGACGGTGGAGCGGTACGTCGCGTTGAGGACCGAGCCCAGCCCGGCGATGCCGATGACGAGACCGAACCCGCCGCCGCGCACGGTGAGCCACGCCCCGACCAGGAGCCCCCCGACCAGCGGGAGCAGGCGCAGCCCGGTGCCGAGCGCGTCGGTGCCCCGGCGGGATGAGCATCGCCGCCCCCAGCCCCATGAAGGCCCGTGCGGCGATGAGCGAGGCGGGGCCGCCGGCATACGCGCACCAGGCGGAGCCGACCGCGAAGACGAGGAGCGAGCCCATCATCCGGGGCCGCCGGCCGAGCCGGTCGCCGAGCATGCCCGCAGGGAGGGTGAGCCAGCGGTCAAATATCGCTGTCGTCGCGCAACCGGCGGCGGCCGTCCCGGGCCGTCCCGGGACGGCGAGCCGTGGCCGCTCGGGGGCCCCTAGGCTCGGGGGGTGACCGACCGCGTGCGCCCCGCGACCCCCGCCGACCTCCCCGACATCCTGCGGCTCGTCCACGAGCTCGCCCTCTACGAGAAGGAGCCGGACAAGGTCGAGGCGACGCCGGAGCACTTCGCGCGGGCCCTCTTCCCGGTCGACGGCGGCCCGACGGCCTTCTGCCACGTGGCCGAGGTCGAGGCCGGGGCGGGCGCCCGGCGGATCGTCGGGATCGCCGTGTGGTTCCTGTCCTTCTCGACGTGGACCGGCACGAACGGCGTGTGGCTCGAGGACCTCTTCGTCGAGCCGGAGCATCGCGGCAGCGGCCTCGGCCAGGAGCTGCTGCGCACCCTGGCCCGGGTGTGCCTGGAGCGCGGCTACCGGCGGCTGGAGTGGTGGGTCCTGGACTGGAACACCCCGAGCATCGGCTTCTACGAGAGCCTCGGAGCCGTCGGCCAGGACGAGTGGACGACCTTCCGCATCGACGGGGCCGCGCTGACCGCGCTCGGCGCGTAGCGCCCCGGACCGCGCTCCCGGGCTCAGGCGTCGGGAACTGCCGCCTCGAGCTCGGCGAGCCAGGCCGCCGCTGAGGCGTCGGACGGCATCCGCCAGTCACCGCGTGGTGACAGCGAGCCCCCGGCGCTCACCTTCGGCCCGTTGGGGATGGCCGAGCGCTTGAACTGGCTGGCGAAGAAGCGGCGGAAGAAGAGGGCCTCCCAGCGCTTGATCGTCGCCAGGTCGTATGCCGTGCGCTCGCCCTCGGGGTAGCCCGCCGGCCACGCTCCGGCCGCCGCGTCGGCCCAGGCCTTCTCGGCGAGGAAGGCGATCCGGCTCGGCCGGGCCCCCCGGCGCAGGACGTGGAACAGGGTGAAGTCGTGCAGGGCGTAGGGGCCGATCGTGTCCTGGGTCGACTGCGGCCGCTCGCCCTCGGCGACGGGGACGAGCTCGGGACTGATCTCGGTCTCGAGGATCGAGCGGAGGGTCGCGTTGACGGTCTCGTCGAACTGGCCGTCGGCGACAACCCACCGGATGAGGTGCTGGATGAGCGTCTTCGGGACGCCGGTGTTGACGGCGTAGTGCGACATCTGGTCGCCGACGCCGTAGGTGCACCAGCCGAGCGCGAGCTCGGACAGGTCGCCGGTGCCGAGGACGATTCCGCCGCGCTGGTTCGCGGCCCGGAAGAGCAGGTCGGTGCGCAGCCCCGCCTGGACATTCTCGTAGGTGACGTCGTAGGCCGCCTCGCCCTCGGCGGCCGCGTGCCCGAGATCGCGGAGCATCTGGGTGGCGAGCGGGCGGATGTCGATCTCCTCGAAGGTCACCTCGAGGGCCGCCGCGAGGTCGATGGCATTGCGCCTCGTGTGCTCGCTCGTCGCGTAGCCGGGCAGGGTGAAGGCGAGGATGTCGCTGCGCGGGCGGCCGAGTCGGTCCATCGCCCGGGCCGCGACGATGAGTGCGTGTGTGGAGTCCAGGCCGCCCGAGACGCCGATGACGATCTTCGGTGAGCCGATGGCTCGCATCCGCTGCTCGAGCCCGGTGACCTGGATGTTGTAGGCCTCGTAGCAGTCCTGGGCCAGCCGGCCGCGGTCGTCCGGAACGAAGGGGAACCGGTCGACGGTCCGTCGCAGGCCGAGATCGCCCGACGGCGGGTCGAGGGCGAGCCCCACCAGCCGGAAGGTGGCGCCGTCCTCGAGGCCCGTCCCGGTGGTGAGCCGGTTGTCGTCGAAGGACCCCTGGCGGATCCGTTCCTGGCGCAGCCGGTCCAGGTCGACGTCGACGACGGTGCGACGGGGGCCGTCGGGGAACCGGTCGGTCTCGCCGAGCAGGTCGCCCATCTCGTAGGCCATCGTCATGCCGTCCCACGACAGGTCGGTGCTGGACTCGCTGTGGGAGGCCGCGGCATACACGTAGGCCGCGTTGCACCGCGCGGAGGCGGAGCGGGCCATGAGGTGGCGGTCCTCGGCCCGGGCCACGGTGATCGGCGAGGCGGAGAGGTTGAGCAGGACGCTCGCACCGGCCAGGGCGGCCTGGTGCGACGGCGGCAGCGGCACCCAGAGGTCCTCGCACACCTCGACGTGGATGACGAGGCCGGCGACGTCCTCGACGCGGAAGAGCAGGTCCGGACCGAAGCGCAGATCGCCGTCGTCGTCGGCGCCGGGCCAGGCCGGCCGGTGGATCCACGCGTCCCGGGTCTGCTCGCCGGAGGCGAACCACCGCTTCTCGTAGAACTCCCGATAGGTCGGCAGGTGGGTCTTCGGGACCACGCCGAGGACCCGGCCGCGGTGGATCACGACCGCGCAGTTGTAGAGGCGGTTGCGGAAGCGGACCGGTGCGCCCACGGCGACGACGGGCAGCAGGTCGGCGCTCGCCTCGGCGATCCGGACGATCGCGGCGTCGACGGCGTCGAGGAGGGCGTCCTGCAGGAAGAGATCGTCGAGCGCGTAGCCGGAGATCGACAGCTCGGGGAAGACCGCGACCGCGACGCCGTCCTCATGGCAGGCGCGGAGCTGCTCGATGATCCGCTCGGCGTTGGTCGCCGGGTCGGCGAGGGCGACCGGGAGGGTGCACGCCGCGATCCGGGCGAACCCGTGCGCGTAGGCGTTGCGGAAGTCCATGCCCCGAGCCTAGAGGGGTGCCCACCGCCGACTCCGCTCGGTTCGAGGTATTCCGGTGCGTGATGCGGGTCCCGGATTACCTCGAACGGGGCCGGTTCATCCGGGTTCGAGGTATTCCGGTGCGTGATGCGGGTCCCGGATTACCTCGAACGGGGCCGGTTCATCCGGGTGGTCAGGACAGGGTGAGGACGGTCTTGCCGAGGGTGCGGCGCTCCTCCATCGCGGCGAGGGCCTGGCCGGCCCCGTCCAACGGGTGGCGCGCAATGACCATCGGGTCGAGGCGTCCGGCGGCCAGGAGGGGCAGCAGGTCGCGCCACTGTTCCTGGAGGAACATCGGTCGACTCTGCCAGTACGCGCCCCAGCCGACGCCGACGACGGAGAGGTTGTTCAGCAGCAGCCGGTTGACCCTGACCTCGGGGATGGACCCGGCCGTGAAGCCGATGACGAGCAGCCGGCCGAGCGTGGCCAGCGACCGGAGCGAGTCGGTGAACCGCTCGCCCCCGACGGGGTCGACGACGATATCGACGCCACGGCCGCCGGTCAGCTCCAGCACCTGGTCCTTGAACCCGTCGACGAGGATGACCTCGGCGGCCCCGCAGGCGCGGGCGATCGGCGCCTTGTCGTTCGTCGAGACGACCCCGATGACCCGAGCCCCGGATGCCGCCGCCAGCTGGATCGCCGCCGTGCCGATCCCCCCCGCCGCGCCGTGGACGAGGACGGTCTCCCCAGGCTCGAGGCCACCGCGGGTGACGAGGGCGAAATGGCAGGTGAGGTAGTTCATCGGCAGCGCGGCGCCCTGCTCGAAGGACAGCGAGTCCGGCAGGGGGAAGACGAACGCCGCGTCGGTCGCGACGAGGCCGGCATACCCGCCGAGCGTGGGGAACGCCGCGACCCGCTGCCCTGCCGTCAACCCGCTCTCCGCAGGAGCGGAGCGGACGGTGCCGGCCACCTCGGACCCGGGAACGAAGGGCAGCGACGGCTTCAGCTGGTAGGTCCCCCGGGTCAGCAGCACGTCGGGGAAGCTCACTCCCGCCGCCGCGACCTCGATGAGGACCTGTCCCTCGCCGGGCACGGCGTCGGGGACGTCCCCGACCTCGACCGAGGACGGACCGTCGAGGTTGGTGATCTGCACGGCGCGCATGCCGCGACCCTACGCGCCCTCCCGGCGACCGCCTCGCCTCCGTAGGCTGGGGCCATGACGAGCACCGAGGCCCGGCCGGCCCGCGACGCCCACGACCCCGTGACCGTCGCCGTCGACGGGGGCGTGGCCCAGGTGCGCCTCAACCGCCCGGACAAGCTCAACGCCCTCACCCTCGACACCCTCGACGCCCTCGTCACCGTCGCCCACCGCCTCGCCCGCGACCGGACCCTGCGTGGCGTCGTCCTCGGCGGCGAGGGGTCCTCGTTCTGCGCCGGGCTCGACTTCGGCACCGTCCTGGGGGACCCCCGACGGGTCGCGCTCGCCTTCGTGCCGCGACCGTGGCGCGGCACGAACACCTTCCAGGAGGCCTGCTGGGCGTGGCGGCGGGTCCCGGTCCCGGTGATCGCGGCCGTCGAGGGGCACTGTCTCGGTGGCGGCCTGCAGATCGCCCTCGGGGCCGACTTCCGGTTCACGACGGCGGATGCCCAGTGGGCCGTCCTCGAGGCCAAGTGGGGCCTCATCCCCGACATGAGCGGCATCCAGGCGCTCTCGCAGCAGGTCGGGATGGACGTCGCCAAGCGGCTGACGATGACGGGCGAGACGATCAGCGGCAGCCGGGCCGTCGAGCTCGGCCTCGCGACCGAGGTGGCGCAGGACCCGTATGCCGCCGCGGCCGAGCTCATCGCGACGGTCGCCACCCGTTCGCCGGACTCGGTCGCCGCGACGAAGCGGGTCTTCGGGCGTACCTGGTCGGCGGGGGACCGGCGGACCTTCTTCCACGAGCGACTCGAGCAGGCGTGGCTGCTCGCCGCGAGGAACACCGCTATCGCCCGGGATGCGGCGATGAGGCGGGTGCCGGGGGCCTTCCGGCCGCGGTCGAGGTGACGCGGCGATGACCGAGCGGACGGCGACGGGCGAGCTGCGCTACATCACGTGCACGCTGTGCGAGGCGAGCTGCGGGCTCGAGGTCCGCGTCGAGGACGAGCAGATCGCCTGGATCCGCGGGCACGCCGAGGACCCCCTCTCGCGGGGACACATCTGTCCCAAGGCGGTCGCCCTCCAGGACCTGCACGCCGACCCCGACCGGCTGCGCCATCCGGTGCGCAGGGTCGACGGTGAGTGGCAGGAGATCGGGTGGGAGGAGGCGATCGACCTGGTCGCCACCGGCCTGGTCCGGGCGCAGCACGACCACGGCCCGGACGCCCTCGCGGTCTACCTCGGCAACCCGAACGTCCACAGCCTCGGCGCCTTCACCCATGGCGTGAACCTCGTGCGGACCCTCCGGACGAGGAACACCTACAGCGCCACCTCGGTCGACCAGCTGCCCCACCAGCTCATGGCCTGGGCGCTCTACGGGCACCAGTTCCTCCTGCCGGTGCCCGACATCGACCGCACCGACCTGCTCGTCCTCGTCGGCACCAACCCGATGGCGAGCAACGGCTCGCTCATGACGGTCCCCGACTTCCCGGGCCGGCTGCGCGAGCTGAGGGCACGCGGCGGACGGCTCGTCGTCCTCGACCCGCGGGCGAGCGAGACGGCGAAGGTCGCCGACGTGCACCACGTCGTCCGTCCGGGGAGCGACGCCTGGGTGCTCCTCGCCGTCGTGCGCGAGCTGCTCGAGAGCGGTTCGGCGAGGCCGGCGCCGTATGTCGACGGGGTCGAGGCGGTGCGCGAGGCGGTGTCCGGCTTCACCCCCGAGCTGGCGCAGGAGCGCAGCGGTATGCCGGCGGAGGCCATCCGCGCGCTGGCGCACGACCTCGCTGCGGCCGGGTCCGCGGCCGTCCACGGGCGGATGGGCGTCTCGACCCAGGCGCACGGCGTCCTCTGCCAGTGGGCGGTCCAGGCGATCAACATCCTCACCGGCAACCTCGACGCCGTCGGCGGGACGATGCTCACCTCTCCCGCCGTCGACATGGTCGGCAAGGGGCTGCTCGGCCGTGGACACCGCGGGCGGTGGACCTCGCGGGTGCGCGGGCTGCCGGAGTTCGGGGGCGAGCTGCCGGTGTCGGTGCTCACCGAGGAGATGGCGACCCCCGGTGAGGGGCAGGTGCGCGCCCTGCTGACGATCGCCGGCAACCCGGTGTCGTCGACGCCGGCCGGACACCGGCTGGCCGAGGCCCTCGACGGGCTCGACTTCATGGCGGCCATCGACTTCTACATCAACGAGACGACCTCGCACGCCGACGTCATCCTGCCGCCCACCGGTCCGCTCGAGCACGACCACTACGACCTCATCTTCCATCTGCTCGCCGTCCGCAACACCGCCCGCTTCTCCCCGGCGCTGTTCGAGCCCGGCGAGGACACCCGCCACGACTGGGAGATCGCCCGCGACCTCGCCCTCAGGGTGATGGCGTTGCGTCCCGAGTTCGACAAGCCGGAGGGGTTGCGGGACAGAGCCTCTCGCCTCGCCAGCGCGGCGAAGGGGCTACCGCATACCGTCGAGGCGCAGGCCCGGTTCCGCACGCCGCCGCGCCAGCAGCTCGACCTGTTGCTGCGCACGTCCGGCGAACGCCTGTCGGTGGCCAAGCTCGAGGCGACGCCGGGCGGAGTCGACCTCGGGCCGCTCGAGGCGGGTCGGCTCCCCGACCGCCTGTTCACCGACGACAAGCGGATCGGCCTGCTCCCCGACGTCGCCCGCGAGGGCCTGGCCGCGCTGGAGGCGCCCGGCGCGCTGCCGGAGACCGACGAGGACACCCTGCTTCTCATCGGGCGCCGTCACCAGCGCGACAACAACAGCTGGTTGCACAACAGCCCCCGGCTGACCAAGGGCCGCCCGCGGCACCAGCTCTACGCCCACCCCGACGACCTCGCCGTGCGTGGTATCACCGACCGATCCCGGGTGCGGGTCTCCTCGGTGGCCGGGTCGGTCGTCGTCGACGTCCTCGCGACCGAGGACATGATGCGCGGTGTCGTGAGCCTCCCGCACGGCTACGGGCAGGGGGCCGCCCCGGGCGTCCAACTGACCGAGGCATCCCGGCTGCCGGGTGTGTCGATGAACGACGTCACCGACCCCGGCCGGGTCGAGACGGTCGCCGCGAACGCCGTGCTCAACGGCATACCGGTCCGGGTCGAGCCGGCCGGCTGACGGGGCCCGCACCACACTCCGCCGCTCACCGGGACGGCCCGTGCCAGGCTGGGGCGTGCCCATCGACGCGCGGGAGATCACCGAGCCGATCGACCTCTGCCTCCCCGACGGTCGCCTCGACCCGGCCGCGGTCGGCTGGACCCGCACCCCACTGCACCGCACCGACCGCGTCGGTCACGTCCGGCGCCGGTTCGGCCGGGCGAAGCGCTGGGAGTACTGGTGCGTCATCACCCCCGACGTCGTCGTCTCGGTGACGGTGGCGTCCCTCGACTACGCCGGGCTGGCCCAGGTGTGGGTGCTCGACCGGGCGAGCGGGGAGCAGGTCGACGCCGTCTGCGTCTCACCGCTCGCGCGGGGAACCCGGCTCCCCGGAACGCTCGGCGCGGGGGTGACGGCGGCGGTTCGGCGGCGCCTGGCCATCCGCATCGAGGAGGTCGCTGCGGGGACCCGACTGCGCGCCCGGACCCCGCGGGCGGAGGTCGACCTCGTCGCGGCGCTGCCGGACGGGCACGAGCGGCTGGGCGTCGTCGTGCCGTGGACCGAGCGGACCTACCAGTACACCGTCAAGGACGTGGCGCGGGCCGCCCGGGGGGCGGTCCTCCTCGACGGCCGGGAGGTCCTCGTCGGCGAGGGGGCCTGGGCGACCCTCGACCACGGTCGGGGCTACTGGCCCCGTGACGTCCTGTGGAACTGGGGGTTCGGCGCGGGCGTCGTCGACGGCCGGGTGGTCGGGCTCCAGGTCGGCGGCCGGTGGACCGACGGGACCGGGGCGACGGAGAACGCCCTCGTCGTCGACGGCCGGCTGCACAAGATCCGTGAGCAGCTGGCCTGGTCGTGGGCCCCGGAATCGCCGACCCAGCCCTGGCGGGTCGCCGGCGAGACGGCAGAGCTGACCTTCGCGCCGTTCGCCGAGCGGGTCGACGCGACGAACCTCGGTCTCGTCCGCTCCCGGACCCAGCAGTGCTTCGGGACGTGGACCGGCTGGGTCGACTGCGGGTCGGACGACCGCCGCCGGGTCGACGGGATCGTCGGCTCCGCGGAGGAGGTCCGCCAGCACTGGTGACCGGGTCCGCTCGCGGGCGAGGCGGCATACTCGTGGCGTGGATGCCGACGAGGCGCGGGCCCTCGCGCTCGCGCTGCCCGGGGCGCAGGAGCGGGACCACCACGGCTTCCCGAGCTTTCGGACCCGGCGGGTCTTCGCGACGCTGCCCGGGCCCGGCCTGCTCCGGGTGATGCTCGACGAGGGCGGCATCCGGGAGGCCGTCGCCGAGCTGCCCTGGTGCAGCGAGGTGTGGTGGGGGCGCAGGCTGAGCGCCGTCGGGGTCGACCTCGCGGACGCCGACCCGTCGGTCGTCGCCGAGCTGCTCGCCGACGCCCATGCGCGGGCCTCGGCCGTCCGGCGCTAGGGGCGCGAGGCGGCCACCGGTACCGGGCAGGCGCGTTCGCCGTCCAGGCGGACCTTGAGGGCCCAGCCGAGCAGGCCGAGCGCGGCGACGCCGAGGAAGGGCTGGATCGGCGCGAACCACTCCAGCGCCCCCGCCGAGCCCAGGGCGAGCAGCGCGATCTTGTTGCAGACGGGGCAGCCGACGGCGAGGTAGGTGAGGAAGCCCCCGGCCATGCCCTTCTTGTCGAACTGGGCCTCACCGTCCTCGGTGGCGGTGGCTGCCGCATCGTCCGGCTGGCGGACGTAGGTCGCGAAGAGCAGCCCGCCGAGGACCGCCGTGACGAGCAGCACCGGCCAGGACCACCATGTCGGCGGGACCTCGCGTCCGAAGACCGGCGTCGGGATCATCGCGGTGGGGACGGCGATGATGAGGACGGTGGCGACGGCGCTCGCGGAGACGGCATACCACCGCCGCCGGCTCCACAGGCTCAGCGTCTCCCACATGACGTGGAAGCATACCCCGGCAGGTATAGCACCCCGTCGGCCCGGACGCCGATCGCCGACTCGGTCCGCCGATATCTCATCGCGACCCGGCTGCAACAGGGCTCCGATGAGATATCGGCGAACCCAGGGTCACGGGGGGAGGTCGGTGAGCGCGTGGAGCGCCCGGACGCAGTGCGCCACGAGGTCGTCCCGCGCGGAGGGGGCGTCGACCCGGTCCGGGGCGGACCACTGGAGGGCGCGGTCCTCGACGTACGCCACCCAGCCGTGGACCACCGGCAGGTCCGCCTCCGGCAGGCCGGTCGCCGCGAGGACGAGCCGGGCCAGGCCCCCACGCAACGTCACCGCCGCCGCTCCCACCCCGTCCCCTGTCCCGCCCGCCGGACCGCCCGGCGTGCCGCCCGGCGTGCCGCCCGGCGTCCGGCCGTAGACGAGCGCGAGGTAGGACTCGCGCCGCCGGGCGACCTGGGCGAGGAACCGGTCGACGACCTGTGCCACCGCCGCCTCGCCCCGCACGCCCTCGTCGGGACGCACGGTGCGCAGTACCCGGCGGCCGGCTGCCGCGATGACGGCCTCGTGGAAGTCGGTCTTCGTCGGGAAGTAGTGGAAGAGCAGCCCGCGCGAGACCCCGGCCTCGGCGGCCACCGCGTCGAGGGAGACGTCCTGTACCGGATGCTGGACGAACGTCCGCAGCCCGATCCCGACGAGCTGGCGACGCCGCTCCTCGGGGGTCATCCGGACCCGCCCGCCGCGCCCGGTCGGCGCGGCGGCGGAGGGGATCGGGTCGGCCGGCATACTATTGAGCATTGCTCAATAGAGGGCTAGGGTCAACGACCATGGACTTCTCCCTCTCGCCGCGCGCCGCCGACCTCACCGCCCGGGTCCGGGCCTTCATCGACGCCGAGATCGCCCCCGTCGAGGGGGAGGTCTTCCGCGACATCGCGGCCCGCCGGGCCCGCGGCGAGGACCCGTGGCCGCCGCACCCGGTCTTCGAGGAGCTCAAGGCCAAGGCCCGGGCCCAGGGGCTGTGGAACCTCTTCCTCCCCGCCGGCCACGAGGGCCCGTATGCCGCGAGGTTCGGCACCGACGGGGGTGCCGGCCTCAGCAACGGCGACTACGCCCCGATCGCCGAGCAGATGGGCCGCTCGCTCATCGCGCCGCTCGTCTTCAACTGCAACGCCCCCGACACCGGAAACGCCGAGGTCATCCTCAAGTACGGCAACCAGGAGCAGAAGGACACCTGGCTCGAGCCGATCCTCGACGGGCGGATCCGCAGCGCCTTCCTCATGACCGAGCCCGGCGTCGCGTCCTCCGACGCGACGACCATGGAGGCGACCGCGACCATCGACGGCGACGAGGTCGTCCTCAACGGCCGCAAGTGGTGGTCGACCGGCGCCCCGCACCCCGACTGCAAGGTCGGCATCTTCATGGGTGTCACGGACGCCACCGCCGACAAGCACCACCGCCACTCGATGGTCCTGGTCCCGATGGACGCCCCTGGGGTCGAGGTCGAGCGAGCGCTCACCTCCCTCGGCCAGTTCGACGAGCCCATCGGCCACGGCGAGGTCTCCCTCACCGATGTCCGCCTCCCGGTGGGCAGCATCATCGCCGGGCCCGGCCGAGCCTTCGAGATCGCCCAGGGCCGGCTCGGGCCGGGCCGGGTCCACCACTGCATGCGGCTCGTCGGCCTCGCCGAGCGCTCCCTCGAGATGGCCTGCGAGCGCTCGGTCTCCCGCGTCGCCTTCGGCAAGCCGCTCGCCAACCTCGGCGGCAACCGGGAGCGGCTCGCGCAGGCGCGGATCGCCATCAACCAGGCGCGCCTGCTCGTCCAGCACGCGGCGTGGAAGCTCGACACGTTCGGCACGATGGGTGCCCTGTCCGAGGTGAGCGAGATCAAGGCGGCCGTGCCGAGGATGGCCGCGGAGGTGATCGACATGGCGATCCAGCTGCACGGTGGCGGCGGGATGAGCGAGGACTATCCCCTCGCCGCCGCGTATGCCGGTGCCCGCTCGCTCCGGCTGGCCGACGGCCCGGACGAGGTCCACCTCGGCGTCGTCGCGCGGATCCTCCTGCGGCCCTACCTCGCCGCGGCGGCCACGTGAGCCGCCGGGTCCTCGTCACGGGTGGGGCCTGCGGACTCGGCCTGGCCCTCACCCGGCGCTTCCGCGAGCGAGGCGACCGGGTCCTCGTCGGCGACCTCGCGGCCGAGGCCGCCGAGCTGCCCGAGGCGCTGCCCGACGGCACCGACTACGTCCGGCTCGACGTGACGAGCCAGGAGGACTGGGACGGCGCGCTCGCCTGGGTCCGCGACACGTGGGGCGGGCTGGACCTGCTCGTCAACAACGCCGGCATCGCCACCGGTGGCCGGATCGACATCGAGTCCCTCGCGGACTGGCACCGGGTCGTCGACATCAACCTCCTCGGGGTCGTCCGCGGCTGCCGCACCTTCACCCCGCTGCTCAAGGAGCAGCGGGGTGGCCACATCGTCAACGTCGCCTCTCTCGCCGGGCTCGTCCACGGCCCCGGCATGGCGTCCTACAACGCCGTCAAGGCGGGGGTCGTCGCCCTCTCCGAGACCCTGTCCTACGAGCTCGAGCCGTGGGGGATCGAGACGACGGTCGTCTGCCCGTCCTTCTTCCGCACCAACCTCCACTCCTCGCTGCGCGGCACCGACACCGAGATGGAAAAGACCGCCGTCCGGCTCATCACGACGGCCACCGCGTCCGCCGACGACATCGCCGCCGTCGTCGTCAAGGGGGTCGAGGCGCGCAAGCGCCTCATCCTCACCGACCGCGCGGGGCGCCGGATGTTCTGGACCAAGCGGCTGGCCCGGCCGGCCTACGACCGCGTCTTCCGTGAGGGCGCCGCGCGGCTGGCCCGCAGGGGGGAGCGCCAGTGAGCGACGTCCCCGGCGCGGGCCCGGTGCGCGGCGAGGACGCCTTCGACGTCGAGGCGGTCGCCGGCTGGCTGCGGACGCACGCGGCCGACCCGGCCGGGCTGGACGGCATACCGCTGGTCCGCCAGTTCTCCGGCGGCGCCTCCAACCTCACCTACCTCCTGCGGTATGCCGCTGGCCGCGACCTCATCCTCCGTCGCCCGCCGGCCGGGACGAAGGCCCGCGGCGCGCACGACATGGCCCGCGAGCACCGGATCATGTCGGGCCTGGCGCCGGTGTTCCCCCATGTTCCCGCGATGGTGGCGCTCTGCGAGGATGAGGCCGTCATCGGGACCCCCTTCTACGTCATGGAACGGCTCGTCGGGACGATCCTGCGTCGCGACATCCCGCCGGAGCTCGGCCTCGACGAGACCGGGGTGCGCCGGCTGTGCACGAACACCCTCGACACCCTCATCGCCCTGCACCGGGTCGACGTCGCGGCCGCCGGGCTGGGCGCGCTGGGTCGGGGGCCCGGGTACGTCGCCCGCCAGGTCGGCGGCTGGTCCGAGCGCTATCGCCGAGCGCGCACCGCGGACGTCGGCGACGTCGAGGACGTCATGGCCTGGCTCGACACCCATCAGCCCGACGACGTCGCCCAGGTCCTCATCCACAACGACTTCCGCTTCGACAACCTCGTCCTCTCGCCGCAGGACCCCACCGCGGTCATCGGAGTCCTGGACTGGGAGATGGCGACCGTCGGGGACCCGCTCATGGACCTCGGTGGGGCGCTGGCCTACTGGGTCCAGGCCGACGACGACCCGCCGTTCCTCGCGAACCGGCTGCAGCCGACCCACACCCCGGGGATGCTGACCCGCGCCGAGGTGCTGCGCTACTACACCGATCGGATGGAGCTGAGCGTGCCGGCCGGACACCTCGTCTTCTACGAGGCCTTCGGGCTGTTCCGACTCGCCGTCATCGGGCAGCAGATCTACTACCGCTACTTCCACGGTCAGACGACCAACGAGGCCTATGCGCGCTTCCGCGAGATGGTGCTCTACCTTGAGGGGCGGTGCCGCCGCCTCCTCGAGCTCTGAGCCGTCGGGCGAGGGCAGACCCGGCCAGCGGGTCGCCGGAACCGACGAAAGGACACGGGTGAGCAGGATCCTCCTCGTCCGCCACGGCCAGGCGTCGTGGGGCAAGCGGGACTACGACGTCCTCTCCGACCTCGGCACCCGGCAGGCCGAGATCGCCGGTGAGGCACTGCGCGAGCGGGGGGTCAGGCCGGACCTCGTTCTCGTCGGCGGGCTGCGCCGTCAGCAGCTGACCGCCCGCTCGCTCATCGACGCGGCGGGGTGGGAGCTCGCGCCCGAGATCGACGCCGGCTGGGACGAGTACGACCACACGTCGATCATCACCGGCCACAAGCCGGCCTACCGCTCGATGACGGTGATGAAGGCCGATCTGGCGCGGACCTTCCGGCCCTACCGCGCCTTCATGCTCATGTTCGAGAAGGCGATGGTCCGCTGGGCCGAGGGCGAGCACGACGAGGACTACCCCGAGACGTTCGCGGCGTTCTGCCACCGGGTCGAGGAGGCGTTCGAGCGGGTGATGACCCGGCTCGGGCCGAACGACACCGCCGTCGTCTGCAGCTCCGCCGGCGCGATCACCTGGGCGCTGACGACCGTCCTCGACGGCGACCCCTACCTGTGGGGCCGGCTCCAGCGGGTCATGATGAACGCCTCGATCTCGACCGTCACCGTCGACACGGCCGGCCCCCTGCTGCTGACCTTCAACGAGCACACCCACCTCGAGGCCGCCGGCCCGGGGATGCTCACCTCCCGCTGAGCCCGCCCGCACCGAAGGGACCCACCATGCCGAGCACCCTCATCACCGGCGCGAGCTCCGGCCTCGGGGCCGAGATGGCCCGCCAGCTCGCCGCCCGCGGGCACGACCTCGCGCTCGCCGCGCGCCGGCTGGACCGGCTCGAGGCACTGAGGGAAGAGATCGCCGCCGCCCACCCCGGGCGCCGGGTGCTCGTGCGCGCCCTCGACGTCACCGACTCCGACGCGGTCCTCGAGGTGACCCACGGCGCCGCCGACGAGCTCGGCGGGCTCGACCGGGTCATCGTCAACGCCGGCCTCGGCCAGGGCGCCGCGCTCGGCACCGGCCGGCACGACGCCAACCGGCGGACGGCGATGACGAACTTCGTCGGTGCCCTGGCCCAGATGGAGGCCGCGATGGAGGTCTTCCGCGCCCAGCGCCACGGCCATCTCGTCGCCATCTCCTCGATGTCGGCGCTGCGCGGGATGGGTTCGGCCGCGACGACGTATGCCGCGACGAAGGCCGGCGTCGCGTCGCTCGCCGAGGGCCTGCGGGTGGAGCTGCTCGGCTCGCCCGAGCTCGACATCACCGTCTCGACGATCTACCCCGGCTACATCCGCTCGGAGATGAACGAGCGGATGGCCCGTGCGCCCTTCATCGTCGACACCGAGCCGGGGGTGCGCGCCATCGTCGAGGCCATCGAGGCGGGTCGGGCCACGGCCCGGGTGCCCGCGTGGCCCTGGCGGCCGCTGGGTACGGTCATGCGGTTCGCACCGTTGTCCCTGCTGCGCCGCCTCACCTGAGACCCGTCGCGCACCGCCGGATCGGCCCGTTCGGCCCCCGGCGGTGTCAGGCTCCCGAGTGGGGAATCATGTGGGTCCACGGCCTGCTCAGCTCGAAGCGGCGGCCGGTCACCTCGTCGGGCTCGATGGCGACGACGTTGAACTTGGCGGTGTCGACCCAGGGCCGCAGCGGCAGCTCCTCGGTCTCGTCCGCCTCGCGCCCCTCGAGGACCTGGGCGCGGCCATGGACGACGACGCTGCGGGCGGTCTCGTCGCCGAACTCGTCGATCTCGAACGCGACGTCGGCGTTGATCGTCAGGCCGAGCAGCTTGCTGCCCTCGGCGGTCCGGACGACGAGTCGCTGGTGGTCGTCGACGGCATAGTTCATCGGGACGATGTGGACCTCGTCGACGAGGTGGAAGGCAAGCCGGCCGAACTCGTTCTCCCGGAGCATCTCCCATGCCTCCGCGTCGGACATGCTGCGGACGGGATCGTGGTCGGTCATCGGTCCTCCTCGTCGAGTCTCCTTGTCGTGTCAGACGATATTCCCCCAGGCCCGGCGGCGGCTCACCGGCCGCCCGATATGACCTGGGTCTCTCGGCGACGCCCGCTGCTCAGCGGCGGTGGGTCTCGATCGTGAAGCCCCGGGCCCGCAGCCGGTCGACCAGTGGCATCCCGATCCCGGTCGCGGGGGTGAGCACGCCGGCGGCGTCCGGGAGGTCGTCGTCGAGGGCGAGAGCGAGGGCGCTCTCACCGAGCATGACGGCGGTCCCGGAGTAGCCCGGGTCCATCTCGGCCGCGAACCGGGTGCGGTAGTGCGCACCGGACGTCGTCGTCGTGCGGATGTCCATGACGAACCGGCCGGTGCGCATCACCTCCTCGCTCGGCCCCTCGCCGGGCGCGGGCAGGACCCTGTCCAGGACGGCTCGGGTGGGGCCGAGCATCATCCCGCCGGCGAGCGCCCCCAGTCCCAGCGACCAGGCGAGCGCGGTGGCCGCGCCGACGGGTCCGGCGCCGGTGTCGGTCACTTCGCGGTAGCGGAAGTCCCGGCCGTAGGACCATCCGGTCAGCGCGTTGCTCCGCCGCACGACGCGGGTGTTGTAGGACGCCATGAAGAACGGCGCGGTGAACCGGCCGGTCTCGGGCGCACGGCCGACGGGGAGCCGGGCCAGGGCCTGGTCGAGCGGTCCCGGCGGGGTGGCGGGCCGGTTGCGGGACGGCGGCTCGTCGCCGCGGGCCGGGCTGAGCGCGTAGGAGTCGCGGGCGCGCTCCCTGGCCGCCGGCGAGGCGGACAGCTCGAGTGCCTGCTGGCGCAGCGAGTCGATCGTCCCGCCGCTGAACCAGCCGCGCATCGAGCGGACGTAGAGAGTCGTCTCGCCGAGCGTCCCCTCGTCGTCGGCGGCGGCCCGTCGGGCCGTCACGAGGACGCCGAGGTCGGAGGGGATGGAGTCGAAGCCGCACGAGTGGACGATCCGGGCGTGCGACCTCACGGCCGCGTCGTGGTTGGCATCGATGCTGTCCCGGGCGAAGAGGATCTCGCCGGTGAGGTCGCAGTAGTCGCTACCCTCGCGCGCACAGGCGGCGACCAGGGCCGTGCCGAAGCGGCGGTACGGGCCGACCGTCGTGGCGACGAGCCGGGTCCGACGCGCGAGGTCGGTGACGGCGGTCTCGTCGGTGGCGTCGGCGACGAGGAGCGGCCAGCCGGCCGCCCGCCGACCCAGCCCGCGCCGGACCCCCTCGAGCCGCTCGCCCGACCTGCCGGCGAGACCGATCCGCAGGCCGTCCGGCGCGTGTTCGGCGAGGTAGCCGGCGGTGAGACGGCCGACGAAGCCGGTGGCGCCGAAGAGAACGAGATCGAGCTCGCGACGTCCCGGGGTGCTCATGCCCCGACTGTATGCCGTGGCCCCGGCGTCGTCGGTCGGACGCAGCCGGGGTCGGGGTCAGGGACGGTGCAGCCGGTCGAGCAGGATGGCGTATCGCGCCTTGGCCTCCTCACCGGCGGCGAGGTCGCTCGGCTCCCGCTCGTCCTCGAGCCGGAGCGACCACGACGGCAGCGCGGCGTCCGCACCCGCCAGCACCCACGCGGCCTGGCGCGCCGCGCCGATGCCGACGTACTCGCCCGGCGTCGGGACCGCGACCGGCACGCCGAACACGTCGGGCGCGATGGCGCGCACCGAGCCGGACCGGGCGGCCCCGCCGATGATGAGGACCCGGCGGACCGGGACCCCCTGGCGGCGCAGCGCGTCGAGCCCACCGGAGAGGTTGAGAAGCATGCCCTCGACGACGGCTCGGGCGAGGTTCTCGGGCGTGGCGTTGGCGCGGGTGAGGCCCGAGAGGGTGCCGGTGGCCGTCGGCAGGTTAGGGGTGCGCTCCCCGTCGAGGTAGGGCAGCAGGCTGAGGCCGCCGGCGCCGGGCGCGGCGGCCAGCGCGAGCGCGTCGAGGCCGGCGAGGTCGGTCCCGAGCATCGCGGCACCGGCGCCGAGGACCCGTGCGGCGTTGAGGGTGCAGACGAGCGGGAGGAACCGGCCCGAGGCGTCGGCGAACGAGGCCACCTCGCCGCGGGCGTCGGCGGTCGGGGCATCGTTGCGGGCGAAGGCGGTGCCGGACGTGCCGAGCGAGACGACCACGTCGCCGTCGCGCAGCTCGAGGCCGAGTGCGGCGCCCATGTTGTCCCCGGTCCCCGGCCCGACGACGAGCCCGGACGAGGTGCGTCCGACCGCCTCGTGCGGCGCGGCGACGCGGGGGAGCGCGAGCCCGCCTCCGATGGCCAGGTCGAGGAGGTCCTCGCGGTAGGTCTCGGTGTGCGCCGACCAGTAGCCGGTGCCGGACGCGTCGCCCCGGTCGGTCGTCCAGCCGTCGAAGGCGTGGCCCTCGGCGAGGATCCGGCCGCTCAGCCAGTCGTGCGGGAGGACGCAGGTCCTCGTGCGGGCGAGGTTCTCCGGCTCGGCGCGGGCGAGCCAGCGCAGCTTGGCCACCGTGATGGCGGCGACGGGGACGACGCCGGTCGCCTCGGCCCAGGCCTGCGGCCCGCCGAGCTCCTCGACGAGGTCGGCGGCCGCCCCGGCCGAGCGGGTGTCGTTCCACAGCAACGCCGGCCGGACGACCTCGTCCCGCTCGTCGAGGGTGACCATGCCGTGCTGCTGCCCGCCGACCGAGATCGCCTCGACGCCGTCGAGCAGCCCGTCGCCGCTCGCTGCCTGCCAGGCGTGCCACCACTGCTCGGGGTGGATCTCGGTTCCGTCCGGATGCGCGGCGCGTCCGGTGCGGACCACCTCACCGGTGTCGGCGTCGCAGACGATGACCTTGCAGGACTGGGTCGAGGTGTCGACCCCGGCGACGAGCGTGCGGCTCATGCGGACTCCTCCCGTTCGAGGGACACTGTGCCGCGTCCGGTCCGGTCGACCAACTCCCTGGCTCGAGCCGTCCGCCTGCCCGGCGCCGTCGTGTGACGGATGTCTCCGCCCGCGCGAGCGGGTGCTCGCGCGGGCGGCCGGTGTCCCGGTGGTCCGCGCGAGCACCCGCACGTGGGCACCGGCGCGGGCTCAGCGCCAGGTGGCCGCCTCGGCTGCGGCATACCTCCGGTTGGCGGCGTTGACGCTCGCCGGGTCGTTCACGTCGACGCCGGCCTTCTTCGCAGCCGCGAGGACGCTCGGGCTGTGCAGGTCGGGCATGAGCATCTCCTTCGGCGCGATCGTCGCGTCGGTCGCGGCATACGGGGCGAGTCGCCGCAGGAGGGCGGGAGTGGAGCGCCCGGCCTTGCGGATGACGCTCTTCGTCGCGGTGACGGTCGAGCCGGTGAGGTACGGGCTGACGGTCGGCGTGTACCCGCTCGCGTGGCCGCTCCGGTTCGGGTGGTAGGACTCGACGATCGGCCACGAGAGCCCGTTGATCCACTCGGGGGAGTCACAGACCGCGTGACCGATGAACCGCGAGGTCGGGTTCGCGAACGAGAAGCCCGCCGCCGAGGCACGGGCGGCGATGATCGAGTTGATCAGATCCGCGGTCGCGTTGAGCTGGGACTCCTCGGTCGAGGAGAACCAGGTGAGGGCGTTGCAGTCCCGGCCGTTGAAGATCCGGGGGTAGCCGACGACGGTGACCCGCGCCTGCGGCGCGCGCGAGCGGATCTGCGCGTAGAGGCCGTCGAGCCGCCCGGGCAGCGTGTAGCGGATGAAGCTCTGGGCGTTGCGCACGGCCCGGCTGCAGTTGCTCGCCCACGACGGCAGGGCGCACGTGGTGAGGACATCGGCGAAGCCGGCGTCGTTGCCGCCCACCGAGATCGAGACGTATGCCGTGGAGCCCGCCAGCGAGGACAGCTGGGTGGCCGCCACGTCGCCGACGGTCGCGCCGGAGCAGGCGCGCAGGGTCAGGGCGTAGCCCTTCGCCGACGCGATGAGCGAGGGGTAGGCATAGACCGAGCGCAGGCAGTCGGTGCCGTCGTTGAGGTAGCTGCGGGTCCCGGTACCCGAGCTGTAGCTGTCGCCGAGGGCGACGTAGGTGGGCGCGGCCGCGTGGGCCGGCAGAGCGCTCACGATGAGCGCGACGAGGGCACCGGCCGCCGCAGCGGATCGGGACCGGACGGACATCGCCATTGATGCCTCCTGGGGTGTGGCGCACGGATGTGGCGCAGGTCACCCTAGGGCCCCGCCGCCCCCACCGCACCCGGAGCGGACCACCGCCTCCCGGGCCCGGTCCCGCCCGGTGCTCCCGGGTCGATGCGGGTCGATGCGGGCGGGGGGTGTCGGGGACGGCGAGGGGGTGCCAGAGTGAGGGGATGAGTGCGACGGAGCGGTATCGAGCGGCCCGGGACCACCTCATCGCCCTGCGTGAGGACTACGACGTGGCGGTGCGCGAGTTCCGGTGGCCGGATGTCGGGGAGACCTTCAACTGGGCGCTCGACTGGTTCGACGCCATCGCCCGGGGCAACCACGCGCCGGCGCTCATCATCGTCGAGGAGGACGGGACGAGCATCGAGATCCACTTCGACGCGATGGCCGCCCGCTCCGACCGCGTCGCCCACTGGCTGGCCGGCCACGGCGTCAGCAAGGGCGACCCGGTCATCCTCATGCTCGGCAACCAGGTCCACCTCTGGGACACGATGCTCGCCGTCATGAAGCTCGGCGCCGTCATCATGCCGACGACCACGGCGGTCGGCCCGGCCGACCTCGTCGACCGGATCGGGCGCGGCGGGGCACGGCACGTCATCACCAATCCGTCGGAGACGGCGAAGTTCGACGAGGTCCCCGGCGACTACACCCGCATCGCGGTCGGCACCGCGGACGGCTGGCACGACCTCACCGAGGCGTACGCCCTCGAGGCCGGCCCGGTGCCGCATCCGGGGACGGCCGCGACCGACCCCCTGCTGCTCTACTTCACCTCCGGGACGACGAGCCGACCCAAGCTCGTCGAGCACACCCAGGTGTCCTACCCGGTCGGGCATCTCTCGACGATGTACTGGCTCGGCCTGCGCCCCGGCGACCGACACCTCAACATCTCGAGCCCGGGTTGGGCCAAGCACGCCTGGTCGTGCTTCTTTGCCCCGTGGATCGCCGAGGCGACGGTGTTCGTCTACAACTACGCACGCTTCGACGCCGGACGGCTGCTCGACACGTTGCGCGAGTGGGAGGTCACCTCCTTCTGCGCCCCGCCCACGGTCTGGCGGATGCTCATCAACGCCGACCTGTCCGAAGGGCCCGGCTCGCTGCGCGAGATCGTCGGGGCGGGCGAGCCCCTCAACCCCGAGGTCATCGCCCAGGTGGACCGGGCCTGGGGGATGACCCTGCGGGACGGGTACGGCCAGACCGAGACGACGGCGCAGATCGGCAACACCCCGGGCGCGGTCGTCAAGCCCGGGTCGATGGGACGGCCGCTGCCGGGCATGCCGGTCGTCCTCGTCGATCCCCTGTCCGGCCGCCGCATCGAGCGGCCCGAGGACTCCGAGGACGGGGCGGAGATCTGCCTCGACCTGTCCCAGCTCCCGCTCGCGCTGATGACCGAGTACCAGGGCGATGCCGACCGCACCGCGCAGGCGACCGCCGGGGGGTGGTACCACACCGGCGATGTCGCGACGGTCGACGCCGAGGGCTACATCACCTACGTCGGGCGAACCGACGACGTCTTCAAGGCGAGCGACTACAAGATCAGCCCCTTCGAGGTCGAGTCGGTCCTCATCGAGCACCCCGCGGTGGCCGAGGCCGCCGTCGTACCGGCGCCGGACGAGGTGCGGCTCGCCGTCGTCAAGGCATACGTCGTCCTCGTGCCCGGCCAGGAGCCGGACGAGGACACCGCCCGCTCGATCCTCGCCCACGCCCGGGCGCACCTCGCGCCCTGGCAGCGGGTGCGCCGGCTCGAGTTCGCCGAGCTGCCGAAGACGATCTCCGGCAAGATCCGCCGCGTCGAGTTGCGCGACCGCGAGCGGCACCTGGCCGAGGGAGCCGCCCGCGGTGGAGGGCGTGAGTGGCGGGACGAGGAGTTCCCGGAGCTGCGCGGCTCGTGACCCGGTGCCTCCGGGTCAGGGACTGACCGCGGGGACCTCCGTCGTCGTCAGGCCCTCCCCCGCCGCGCAGGTGCGCTCGGGATCGGCCTTGCGGGTGTCGATCCGGCCGCCGTTGATGAGGGCGACGTCGTCGTAGGCGGGCTTGCCCTCGACGAGGTTGCGGAACTTGAAGCGGGTCAGCGAGGTGAGCCGGCACGAGGTGCCGTACGTCGCGATGGAGAAGGCCGACGGCTGGCCGACGAGCTCGGACCCGTCCGCGCCCTCGATGTAGTGGCTGAACGGGCCGCCGCCGGTGAAGGTCCCGATCTGGATCCGGTTGCCCTCGAGGTCGGGGATGTGCATGTGGCCGTTGGCCAGGACCGCGCCGATGTCGAGTCCCTGGACGGCGGATGGCTCGTGGCTGACGACGAGGTCGACCGGGTCCCGGTCGGTGAAGGCCGCCTGGAACGCCTCCTTGGCAGGCCGCTCCTTCTCGGCGGTCTTCTTGCCGTCGTCCCCGAAGTAGCGCGGGTCGTTGAAGCCGGCGATCCGCACGCCGTTGATCGTCACCTCGGTGTAGTTGCCCGAGGCCCCCTGCAGGAGAACGACGTTCGGGATCGTCGCCAGGCGCTGGAGGATCGCCGTATCGGTGGCCGAGGTCGCGTCGTGGTTGCCGCGGACGAACAGGTAGGGCACCCCGACGGACGCGATCCCGCTGAAGATGCCGGCGGCCTCCGCCTCCTCCGGGGTCCCGAAGGTGACCAGGTCGCCGAGATCGATGACCGCATCGATCTTCTCCTCGCTGACGATGCTCCGCATGAGGGAGTACTGGTTCCCGTCGTGGATGTCGCTGACGAACAGCAGGCGCAGGGCCACGGGCTGGTTGAGCTCGGTCGGCGCGTAGGCCTGCTGGAGCGAGGAGGACAGCGCGATGAGGTTGCGCAGGTAGGGCGTCACCTGTCCGGAGCGCGCCTCGACGTCCGAGAGCAGGCCGGAGTTCTGCTGGACGATCCCGAGGACGCCGGTGCCCGTGTACGTCGCGTAGCGGTCGGGCTGGTAGGTCAGCGACACGGCTGCCGACATGATGCCCGCTGCGAGCGCCCAGGCCGTCGTCGTCAGCAGGCAGAGCCGCACCCACGGCCGGCGCCGGACGACGGCCGCCCAGCCCAGGACCGCCAGCGCGGCGACGAGGGCGGACCCGACGAGGAAGCGCACCGAGAGCCCGATGACCGCGGAGTGGATCGCCCGGCTCAGCTCGCGCTGGGTGGGCTGGAGAGAGCTGAACGCGACGTTGGGCCGGGTCAGCAGCTGGGCGATGTCCGCCTTGACCTGGGGAGTCACGTCGATGCCCGGCGCCAGGCCGGAGAACTCCACCTCGATGTCGCCGAAGACGGTGCTCGCCTGGAGCCGCGAGGCGTCGAGGATGTTCGGGCTGAGGCTGAGGTCGGCCTGGTAGTAGGTCGTCTGCGTCGAGGCCGGGGCGAGGGTGGTCGCCGCCACGCCACCGGCGAGACAGCCGAGGGTGAGGGCGAGGACCCCGATCCCGCGCCGGGCCCACGGCGGGCCCACCGGGTGCCCCGCGGCATACCAGACCTCGAGCGCGGTCAGGAGCGGATAGAGGACGAGCGCCGCGGCGACGATCCGCTCGAGGAGGCCGAAGGACTGTATGCCGCCGCCCATCGCGAGCGGCAGTGACAGGACGAGGAGGACGAGGACGACGGAGACGATCCGGGCGATGGGCGTCCGCAGCGGTGGCGGGCCCTCGGGGCGGGCGGCGAACCACGGCCAGATCGCGAGCAGCCCGAAGGAGACCCCCGCGACGACGACGTGGGCGGTCGAGGACTGGCTCACCGAGGGCAGCGGCACCCCGGCGACGCCGACCGTCGCGACGCCGGCGGCCCCGAGGAGGACCCGGCCCCAGGCGGAGGCGGCCGCACCGAGCGACCAGGCCGTGACGATGTGGGCCAGGCCGGTGACGATGAGGGCGGTCGTCATGACGCCGCGGTGCGGGGTCTGGACCGCGGCGAGGGCACTGATCGACTCGTGGAGGGCGTCGAAGCCACCCGGCTGCATCCCGGCCGCGACGAACCAGCCGCCGATGAGCGCCACGGCGGCCGTCAGGGCGCTCAGCGGCGCGAGGCGAACGGCCCCCCGGGCGAGTCGGGACATGATCTCCACCATATTCTGCCCGTGCGCCGCCTCCGCCGTCGGCCGCGCTCGCCGACCCCGGCCCCCCCGGCACGAACCTCTGCTAGCAGAGGTTCCTGCCGAACGGGGGTGCTGCAACACCCCCGTTCGGCACGAACCTGTCCGTCGGTGAGCGTCAGAGGTACTGACCGGTGCCCTCGCCGGGGCCGCCCTCGGGACGTCGCGGCATACCGGGGGGCATCTGCGGCCCCCCGCCGGGGCCGTGCACGCCGGGGGGGAGCTGGCGCATCTGCTGCAGCTGGGCCTGGGCCGCCATCTGCTGGGCGACGAGGGCGGTCTGGATGCCGTGGAAGAGGCCCTCGAGCCAGCCGACGAGCTGGGCCTGGGCGATCCGCAGCTCGGCGTCGCTCGGCGAGCCGTCACTGAACGGCAGGGCGATCCGCTCGAGCTCCTCGACGAGCTCGGGAGCGAGGCCGCCCTTGAGCTCGGCGATCGAGCGGTCGTGGATCTGGGCGAGCCGGGCGCGGCCCTTCTCGTCGAGCGGCGCGTTGCGGACCTCCTCGAGGAGCTGTTTGATCATCGACCCGATCCGCATCACCTTGGCCGGCTGCTCGACGAGGTCGGCGGGGTTCGTGCTGTCCTCGTGCTCCGACGGCGTCGCGACCCCCATCCCCTCCGGCGTGACGACGACGACCCGGTCGGTGCCCTCGCGACCCTCCTGGGCCCCCCCGTCCTCGTCGTCGATCTCGTGCGGGTGTTCGCCAGGTGCGTCGGTCATGCCCCCATCCTGCCAAACCCGGCCCCGCGGCGTCCGGGCCGCGGCGCAGGCCGTCGGAGCGGAACTACTTGACAACGAAAGTCGATATGCATAACGATGTTCGATGTATCGAAGATCGTTATCACGGAGGGATTCCCATGGCCACGTCATCGTCGTCCCACCCCCGCCGGGACCGTCTCGCCTTCGCTCGGTCCGACCGGTGGGGCCTGACGGTCCTCCTCGGGCTCGTCGCCCTCGGCACCGCCACCGCCCAGCTCGTCGCTCCGCTGCTCGACTGGGCGCACGGCGACCCGATCGCGGTCCCGTACGTCAGCGCAGTGAACGTGCCCGCGCTGGACGCGACCGGCGTCGCCCACGGCGAGGGCACCTACGACGTCGCGGTCCCCGACCCCGGGGTGGCCGTCCGGCTCGCAGACCTGGCGCCCGGCGTCCTCCTCACGGTCCTCGTCGCTGGCGGGTGTTGGCTCGTCCTGCGGCTCATGCGGGACGTCGCGGCGGGAGACCCCTTCCGCCGGGCCAACGTCACCCGGCTGCGGATCCTCGCCGTCCTCGTCGCTGTCGGCCTGCCCACGGTGTGGTTCACCCGGGCCCCGGTCGACCTTGCGCTTCTCGGCACGCTCGATCTCGGCTCGGGCGGACCCGCCGTCGTCGTCGACGTCCCTTGGGCGCCGGTCGTCGTCGGCACCGTCGTCGCCCTCGTCGCCGAGGCGTTCCGGGCCGGGACGCGGTTGCGCGACGACGTCGAGGGGCTGGTCTGAGTGCCGGTCGACGAGCCGCATCGGGTGCGCTGCCGCCTCGATGCCCTCCTCGAGGCGAGGGGGATGACCCTCGCCGCCCTCGCCGAGTCCGTCGGCGTGACGGTCGTCAACCTGTCGATCCTCAAGAACAACCGGGCCAAGGCGGTCCGGTTCAGCACCCTCACGGCGATCTGCGACGCGCTCGGCTGTGGCGTCGGCGACCTGTTCACCGTCGACCCGGCCTAGATCTCACCGCCGTTCTCGGTGTGTCCGGGTGGATGGCCGCCCTGGCGGCCATCCACCCGGACCCCAGAGGGGGGCAGAGGGCGTGGTCAGTCGGCGCGGCGGGTGACCTGGGGTGCGGTGCGGATGCCGGTGGCGGCGAGGGCCCCGGCCACCGCAGGCGTCGCGAGGACGATCGCCGCGAGGGCGAGCCACGGGATGACGATGGTGGGCGAGCCGACGCGTTCGGTCATCGTCGCCGGGTCCCACGAGCGGCCGGTGAGTGGATAGGTGATGGCGATTCCGGGCACGAGCCCCACGGCCAGGCCGAGCGCCGCGCCGACGAGGCTGAGGGCCACGGCCTGGGCGGCGGCCATCGCCCGGCGGGTATGCCGCGTCGCCCCGAGTGCGGCCAGGCTCGCCTGGTCGGACTGCTGCTCGGCCAGGCCGAGCGCCGTCGTCGTCAGGGTGACGACGAGCAGGACGACGACGAAGATCCCGACGAGGATCGACATGATGAGCCGGTCCGGCCGCTCGAAGCCGCGCTCCACGCCGACGCCGACCTCGTCGCCGGCGAGCGTCGTCAGCCGCTCCCCGGTGGCCGCGTCGATCGGGCCGGCCGGGTCGTGCAGCAGTAGGCCCGTCGGCTGGGTCTCCCAGTGGTTCTGCTCGGCCACCGAGGAGGCGACGAGCGCGCCGGCCTGGCGCATGAGTGGCAGGTTCTCCCGGGAGAGCGGGATGACGAGCGCGGGAACGCTCGTCGAACCGGTCACCTCGGGAGCGGACTGGTCGCCGGAGACCGGGTCGGTCCGGATCGTCCCCCACGCCAGCTCCGCGGCGAGGCCTGTCGTCACCGGCTCGTCGGACATGATGACGATGCCACCCGCTCGCACCCGGTCGGCGTCGGACCCGGTGAGCGAGAGCCGGCGGACGATCTCGTCGGCCGGCAGCATCTCGATCGACGGGTAGGGCGCCGCACCACTGGTTCCGATCGCCTGGCACGGCGGGGCCGCGGGGAACGACGGCGAGCTCGCGTCGGCCCGGGCCGCGTCGGCAGGAGGCGCGTCGGCCTGGGCGTTCCAGAAGTCGGTGTCGGCGACGGCCCGCGCGACGGTGCACCCGGGTGGGACCAGGGCGAGGAAGCCCGCGTCGTAGGGCTTCGTCGGCGTCTTTCCCTCCATCCAGGGGTCGTGCGTGACGTACTGCGTCTCCTGCGCGACCTGTAGCTGCGGCAGGGCGGCGCCGATGCTGCGTTCGATGCCGGGCAGGAGGTCCCCGCTGTAGTCGGTGACATAGCCGTCGCCGGGCAGCGTCGCGGGGAGGTACTCCCGACGCGCCTGCTCGGTGTCGCTCGACAGCCCGACGGCGATGACGGTGAAGGCGGCGACCGCGGCGAGGACGGCGGCGACGGCCGGGGCGCTGCGGGCGCGCTGGCGACCGAGGTCGCGGGCCGCCATCCGCAGCGAGACCGGCAGGTGGTGCCCGGTGCGGGCGATCCCGACGAGGATGAGCGGCACGAGGAAGAGGCTGCCGATGACCAGTGCCATCGTCGCGACGACGACGGGGTACTCCGACAGCTGGTTCTTCACGGCATACAGCAGCCCCGCGCCGCCCGCGCCGGCGAGGACGAGGCCGAGTGCGAAGACCGTGCGGCTCGGGCGGGGCGACACGTTCTGGCCGCGCATGACGCCGACGATGTCGAGCCGGCCGAGTCGGCGGGCCGGCACGAGGGCGGCGACGACGGCGCTGAGCATCGCCGCGAGGGTGATGAAGCCGACCTGGAGCCACGGCAGGTCGAACGGCCCCTCGAAGCCGGACCAGGCCCGGGCCCGGGCCACCCCTTGGAGCACGCCGGCACCGGCGACGCCGAGAAGCGTCCCGAGCCCGGCGGCGGCGACGCCGAGGACGATGGCCTGGGCGAGGACGGTATGCCGCAGCTGCGCGGTGCTCGCGCCGTTGCTCGCCGCGAGGGCGAGGGTCCGGCGTTGCCGGGCCGCGCTCACCGCGAACGCCGGGCCGACGAGGAGCGTGGTGACGATGAGCAGCAGCGCGCCGCCGGCGGCGACGATCGACGTCGTCCGAGCCGACTGCGAGGCGTCCTCGAGCCGGAACTGCGCCGGCAGGGCCGAGGCGGCCGGCGGGTGGCGAAGCACGTCGACCGAGAGCACGACGAGCCCGGAGGCGTTGAGGTCGCGGACCTCGGGCCACGCCACCGGGGTGTCCCGCTGGATGAGCCATCCGGCCTCGCCCTGCTCGGTGCCGAACGGTGCGAGGCTGACGAGGTCGAGGCGGCCCTGCCACGAGGTGAGGGCGAGCGCGGTGCCGACGACCCTCACCCGGTGGGTCTCGCCGCCGGCCTCGATGTCGAGCGGTCCGGACGTCGGCAGGCGCATCCCGGTGCTCGAGCGTCCGACGAGCACTTCGCCCGGCGCGGCCGGCCAGCGGCCGGAGAGCAGCTGGACCCGGGACCCGAGGTCGGCCCGGCCGTCGATGGCGAGAGCCTCGAGCCGGACGGTCCGGTCGCCGTCGAGCGTCACGCGGGCGCGGTACTCGGCGTAGGGAACGGCGCGCCCGTGGGTGAGCGCGCCGATGGCGTCGGCGTTGTCGAACACCGAGGCCGAGGCGTCGTAGCCCGGGATCGGCGTCGCTTCGGCGTCGCCGCCGGCGAAGGATGTCGCGCCGAAGTCCTGGTCGAGCCGGGTCGGCTGCGCGGTGGCCAGTCGTGCCTGGGCGCTGCCCAGTTCGAGCGGGATGCGCTCGGCGCCGGTGACCTGGCTCGTGGCGATCGCGGTGAGGCCGAAGACGATGAGTGCGCTCGGGAGGCCGACCATGACGAGGACGACGAGGCTGCGCCCCCAGTGCCGCCGGACGTCACGGCGGGCCATCCGGAGCGCGACCGCCCAGCTGCGCCGCCACGTCCGGGCCCGGCCGGCCCGGCCTCTCGCCGGGGCGGGGCGAGGGGCGGCGGGGGGCTCGGCCCCTGCCCGAACCCCCCGCCTGGTCTGCAGGCTCATGGCCGGGGTCCGCCGGCCTCGAGCAGGTCCTCCGCCCGGCTCGGCGCACCGGTCGAGTCGACGATCCGTCCGTCGCGGAGGAAGACGACCCGGTCCGCCCAGGCGGCGTGCCGGGCCTCGTGGGTGACGAGGAGGCCGGCGATGCCGCCGTCGCACCGCTCGCGCAGCACCCGGAGCACCTCCTCGCCGGTCTGGGAGTCCAGGGCCCCGGTGGGCTCGTCGGCGAGGACGAGCCGGCGGCTGCCGACGAGCGCCCGGGCGATGGCGACACGTTGCTGCTGGCCGCCGGACATCTGGTCGGGGTAGCGGTCGGACAGCTCCATCAGGCCCATCGAGTCGAGGGTGTGCCGGGCGAGCCGCCGGGCGTTGCGGGCTCGTTCGCCGTCGAGCTCGAGGGGGAGCGAGACGTTCTCGGCTGCCGTGAGGGACGGGATGAGGTTGTAGTCCTGGAAGACGAAGCCGATCCGGCGGCGGCGCAGCACGGCGAGCCCCCGGGAGCCGAGCGAGGCCAGATCCTCGCCCTCGACGAGGACCTGGCCCGAGGTGGGCCGGTCGAGGCCGCCGGCGAGGTTGAGCAGCGTCGACTTCCCGGACCCGCTCGGGCCCATGACGGCGACGAGCTCGCCGGGCTCGACGGTGAGGCCCACCGCGTCGAGCGCGGTGACGCTCGTCGGCCCGGAGCCGTGGACCCGGGTGACGCCGCGCATGACGAGGAGGCTCATCGGGTCGCCTCCGAGGTGCTCGCCGTCTGCGCCGGTATGCCGCCCGCTCGCGGCGCCGCGGCCGACCCGTCCGGCGTCGAGGGCGGGCGGGTCCGCGCGGCCGCGCGGGCCAGTCGGGCCTCGACGTGGTCGAGCCAACGCACCTCGGCCTCCGCGGCGAAGACGAGGTTCTCCAGGACGAGCAGCCAGGCCAGGTCCCGCGGCCGGTCGGCGTCGTCGCCGGAGCGGGCGCCGGCAGCCAGGGCCCGCTGCTTGAGCCGGGTGAGATCGTGCAGGTGCTGCAGGGTCGCGGTGCGCTGGGCCTGGGCGACCGCCTGGACGTCGACGCCCGGCACGGTGACGGCAAGGGCGAGCTTGATGGCCAGCTCGTCGCGGGGCGTCGTGTCGCGGTCGACGGGGGTGGACCACCAGCGTCGGGCCTCGACGGCACCGCGCTCGGTCAGCCGGTAGGTGATCCGGCCCTCGCTGTCCGGTGGGCCGACCGGCTCGACGAGCCGGTCCCGCTCGAGGCGGGCGAGCGTCGTGTACACCTGGCCGACGTTGAGCGGCCAGGTCCCGCCGGTCCGCTCCTCGAACTCGGACCGGAGCTGGGCGCCGTACTTGGGGGACTCGGCGAGGAGGGCGAGCAGCCCCTGCTTGACCGACATGACGTCTCCCCCGTTCCGGTGGCCCCGGGCGGCATACCCGGTATCTCGTGCTCGAGGGCGACCATATACTGAGTATTCACGGTCGGCAACCCGCCGAGTGGCGGGGATGGTCGAGGCGTTGGTCGGGGGCGGCCCTCGGCCGTTGGGACGGCCCGGCCTCGGCCACCCCGCCGATCCGCGGGTCGATCCGGTCCGGGCGGGTCGGTCCGCGGCATACGCTCCCGTCGTGTCCAGCCCGGCGCCCCACCGCACCCGCCGCAGGAGCGCCCGCTGAACCCCTGCTGGCCCCCTGGCTCCGTCGTCCCAACTTCTCGTCAGGGGGTCAGCAGGATCTTCCCCACGTGCGAGCTGGCCTCCAGCTCCCGGTGGGCGTCGGCCGCGTCGGCCAGGGGATGGCGGCCCTGGATGATCGGCCGCACGAGGCCCTGCTCGATGAGGGGCCAGACGTGTTCGCGGACCGACGCGACGACCGTGGCCTTCTCGGCGACGGGCCGTGCCCGCAGCGTCGTCGCGATGACCGCGCCGCGCTTGCCGAGCAGGGCGGCGATGTCGAGCTCGGCCGTCGTCCCGCCCTGCATCCCGATGATGACCAGCCGCCCGTTCGTCGCCAGGGCGGCCACGTTGCGGGAGAGGTACGTCGCGCCGATGATGTCGAGGATGACGTTGGCCCCGGCGCCGTCGGTCTCGGCCCGCAGCCGCTCGACGAAGTCCTCCTCGCGGTAGTTGACGAGGATGTCGGCGCCGAGCTCACGGCAGGCCGCGAGCTTCTCCGCCGACCCCGCGGTCACCGCGACCCGGGCGTCGACCTGACGGGCCAGCTGGATCGCCATCGTCCCGATGCCGGACGAGCCGCCGTGGACGAGCAGGGTCTCGCCGGGCTGGAGGTTCGCGGTGAGGAAGACGTTGGACCACACCGTACAGACGACCTCCGGGAGGGCCGCCGCGTCGACGAGCGAGACCCCGGCCGGGACCGGGAGGACCTGGCCCGCGGGGACGCAGACGAGCTCGGCGTAGCCGCCGCCGGCGAGCAGGGCGCACACCTCGTCGCCGACGGCCCAGTCCTCGACGTCCTCGCCGAGCGCGTCGATCGTGCCGCTCACCTCGAGCCCGGGCAGCTCGGACTCACCGGGTGGCGGTGGGTAGTGCCCCTGGCGCTGGAGGGTGTCGGCCCGGTTGACCCCCGACGCCGCGACCCGGATCCGGACCTGGCCGGGGCCGGGCCGGGGGTCGGGGACCTCGTCGAGGACGAGGGCGTCAAGGCCGCCGAAGTGGGGGAGGGTGATCGCGCGCATGCCTCCAACCTAGGCGAGGTCTCGGGTGACCGGATGGCGAGACGGCCGGCCATTGCGTTTGCTAATCCATTCGATAACGTCAGATTATCTCCGGCATGAGCGCGACTGACCGCATCCACCGGCCCGGGTCGGCACTGCCCGCGTCCGGCAGGCCGCGAATGCGCTGCGTGGGCACCGGCCGCTGTCCCTCCTGACCGCCCCGACGCCGCCCTCGGCGTTCGCCCGCTGACGCCTCGGGCCCCGCCCCGACGGCGCCCGTCGCCCGCTCCGCCGCACCCGTCCGGCCCCGCCCGACCGTCGCGGCACTCCGCCCTGCCGACCACCCAGGACCGAGGACCCCTCATGACCATCACCCGTCCCACCCATGCCCACCTGAATCCCGCCCCTCGGCCGCCGGACGGCGGCCGCTCGAACGGCCAGTGGGCGCTCGACGGCCGCGCCCCGCTCAACGACGCCGAACGGGTCAAGTCCGAGGGCGGTGGCCTCGAGGTCCGCCGCCGGATCGAGGAGGTGTATGCCGTCCACGGCTTCGACTCGATCCCGCAGGACGACCTGCGCAACAGATTCCGGTGGTGGGGGCTCTACACCCAGCGCAGGCCCGGCATCGACGGCGGCCGGACCGCCCAGCTCGAGCCGCGCGAGCTCGAGGACCGCTTCTTCATGCTCCGGGTCCGGATCGACGGCGGCGCCCTGACGAGCACCCAGCTGCGCACGGTCGGACAGATCTCGGTCGACTTCGGCCGGGACAGCGCCGACCTCACCGACCGGCAGAACGTCCAGTACCACTGGATCGCCGTCGAGGACGTGCCGGAGATCTGGCGGCGGCTCGAGGCCGTCGGGCTCAGCACGACCGAGGCCTGCGGCGACACCCCCCGGGTCGTCCTCGGCTCCCCGGTGGCCGGGGTGAGCGTCGAGGAGCTCATCGACCCGACGCCGCTCATCGAGGAGATCCAGGAGCGGTTCGTCGGCGACCCCTCGCTCGCGAACCTGCCTCGCAAGCTCAAGACGGCCGTCACCGGACACCCGAGCCTCGACGTCGTCCACGAGATCAACGACATCTCCTTCGTCGGCGTCGAGCACCCGGAGCTGGGCGTCGGCTACGACCTCTGGGTCGGCGGCGGGCTGTCGACCGCGCCGCGGCTGGCCGAACGGCTCGGGGTGTTCGTCGCCCCGGAGCGCGCGGCCGAGGTGTGGCAGGCGGTCGTCCTGCTCTTCCGTGACCACGGCTTGCGCCGGTTGCGGACCAAGGCGCGGCTGAAGTTCCTCCTCGCCCAGCTCGGGGTGGACGGGTTCCGCGACCTGCTGGAGCGGGACTACCTCGACGCGCCGCTTCCCGACGGGCCCGCGCCGGCTCCGGCCACCGGCCGCGCCGACCACGTCGGTGTCCACGCGCAGAAGGACGGGCGGGTCTACGTCGGGGCCGCCCCGATGGTCGGCCGGCTGAGCGGCCGGGCCCTGCTGCGTCTGGCGGACCTCGCCGAGGCCGCCGGTTCGGCCCGGGTCCGCCTCACCCCGCACCAGAAGGTCCTCGTCCTCGACGTCGACCCCGCCGCCGTCGACGACCTCGTCGCCGGTCTCGCGGCCCTGGGCCTGACGACCCGGCCGAGCCCGTTCCGCCGCTCGACGATCGCCTGCACCGGCATCGAGTACTGCAAGCTCGCCATCGTCGAGACCAAGGGCACCGCCGCCCGCGCCGTCGAGGACCTGGAGCGGCGCCTCGCGGACATCGAGCTCGACCGGCCGATCTCGCTGCACGTCAACGGATGCCCGAACTCGTGCGCGAGGATCCAGGTCGCCGACATCGGTCTCAAGGGTCAGATCGTCACGACGGATGACGGCCGGCAGGTGCCGGGCTTCCAGGTCCACCTCGGCGGCGGTCTGGCCAGCGCCGAGCGCGACGAGGCCGGGCTCGGCCGGACCGTGCGCGGCCTCCGGGTGGCCGCCGACGAGGTCGCCGGGTATGCCGAGCGCGTGGTCCGCCGCTTCGTCGCGACCCGGAAGGCGGACGAGACGTTCGCGCAGTGGTCGCATCGCGTGGGCGAGGAGCAGCTGCGATGAGCGTCCGCGACGTCGCAGAGCTGCGAGCCCTGGCCGGCTGGGCCGACGACACCTTCGTCGCGGCCCGCGCCGATGCCGACCAGATCCTCACCTGGGCCGCCGCCGAGTTCGGGCGCCGGCTCGCCGTGTCGTGCAGCATGGTCGACGGCGTCGTCCCCCACCTCGTCTCGCGCCACGCCCCGGGCGTCGACGTGCTCTTCATCGACACCGGCTACCACTTCCCGGAGACGATCGGCACCCGGGACCAGGTGGCCTGGGACCTCGACGTCCGGGTCGTGCACGTCGAGCCGACCCGGAGCGTGGAGCGGCAGGACGCCTTCCTCGGGCCACGGCTGCACGACCGCGACCCGGCGACCTGCTGCCGGCTGCGCAAGATCGAGCCGCTGCGCCGTGCCCTCTCCGGCTACGACGCGTGGGTGACCGGCGTCCGGCGGGGTGAGACCCCGCAGCGCGCCGGGACGCCGTTCGTCTCGTGGGACGAGCGCAACCGGGTCGTCAAGATCGCCCCGATCGCCGCCTGGACCGAGGACGACGTCCTCGACTACGTCGACCGGCACCGCGTCCCGGTCAACCCGCTGCTCGCGGCGGGCTACCCGAGCATCGGCTGCGCCCCGTGCACCCATCCGGTCGCGGCCGGTGCCGACCCGCGCTCGGGTCGCTGGGCCGGGCTCGCGAAGACGGAGTGCGGCCTGCACGCGTGACGGGGGCTCGGACCGGGGGAGCGGCCGGTCGGGCCGGTGCGCAGGGGCACCGGCCCGACCGCTGCCGCTTCGGGGTCAGAAGGCCGTCTCGCGGCGGAGCCGCTCGAGGTCCTCGCGGGTGTCGACGTCGGCCGCCTGGTGCGCGGTGATCTCCAGCGTGTCGTGGGGGAGGGCGAGGAGGGTCTTGGCCGGTCGGTCGCGGGGGTCGGCCGGCATGAACCCGCGCAGCGCCTCGGTGCGGTAGGCGGCAAGGAGCGCATTGGCATGCCCCTCCCCGTCGACGCCGACGACCGCCGCGACGTCCTCTCCGCGGGCCGCGAGCGCCGTGGCCAGCCGGCCGAGGGAGGGCCCGGCGAAGGGCATGTCGCCGGCGGCGACGACCGTCGTCAGGGTGAGGACCTCCACCAGCCCGGCGGCCACCCCGGCGAGCGGTCCCGACCCGGGGGGGTGCTCCCGGGTCCACGAGACGGCGCGCGGGGTCTCGCGCCGCGGGCCGACGCAGACGACGTGCCAGGCGGCCGGCATACCCGTGAGGAGGAGGTCGAGCACGGAGCGGCCGGCGATCGCCGCCCCCAGCTTGTCCCCCCCGAACCGGCGCGAGGACCCGCCGCACAGGACGAGGGCCGTGACCTCGTCGCTCATCGTCGTCCCCCCAGTCGAGTCGTGAGATCGGCGGCGGCCACCCCGACGGCCTCGACGAGCCGACGGACCCCGGCCTCGTCGACGGCGTTCCCAGGGAAGGTCACCGCCACTCCGGCAGCAGGGTAGCCGGTGTGGTCCGGGACCGCCCGGGCCACGGAGTTCAGGCCCGGCGTGACGAGTCCGTCCTCGACGGCGTACCCGCGCTGGCGCACGGCCGCGAGCTCCCGGCGCAGCTCCGACACCGAGCCGGGCCCGCGCCCGTCCCGCTGGACGAGCGCCACGCGGTCGGGGAAGAGGGCGCGGACCTGGGCCGGCTGCAGCGCCGCCAGCATCGCGAGGCCGGTCGCCGTGAGCGCCGCCGGCAGCCGCACGCCGACGTCGGTGACGAGCAGCGGGCGGCCGGGGGCGCGCTGCTCGATGACGTAGAGGACGTCGCGACCGTGGAGGACCGCGAGGTGGGCGTTGTGGCCGGTCGCGTCGACGAGTCGGTCGATGGCGCCGCGGGCCAGCCGCTGCAGGGGCGCCTGCCGTTGGTATGCCGTGCCCAGCTCGTACGCCGCGACCCCGAGGCCGTAGCGGCGCTCCTCGGCGAGGTGCCGCACGTAGCCCCGGTCCCGGAGCACGGTGAGGAGGTGGTAGACGCTCGAGCGCGGCAGGCCGAGCTCGCGAGCGATGGCCGCGGCGGGCACCGGCTCGCCGTGCCGGGCGAGCAGCCCGAGGATGTCGAGGGCGTGTCCGGCGGCCGGAGCGGCGCCGGGTGCTGGGGCCGGACGCTCGCCCGGTTCGCGCCTCATGGCCCCAGGCTAGGGGGACGGTGGCCCGTTCGGCCCATGGTCGCCGGCGGCCCCGGGCGCCTACCGTGTCGCCATGCAGCGAACCCCTCGTCGCTGGGTGCTGGCGCTCGCCGGCGGTCTGGCCCTCTCCCTCGTCCCCCTCTCCGCCGGTGCCCGCTCCGGATCCGTCGCGGCCGGTGACCTCGCCCGGTCGACCTCGCGGCTGCCGCGCACGGTCGCGGTCTCGACCGCAGTCGACCCCGTCGTCCGCCCGCCGTCCGGCTATCACGTCAACTACCCCGCCCTCATCCGCTACGAGCTCGGCCTCCGGGGCAGGGACGGCCACCTCGGCAGCCACTACACGGCCCAGGTCACCGACTCCAGGGGCCGGGCCATCTGGTCGCACTCGCCGACGGTCGCCTACCTGCCGGCGTCGAACAACAAGGTCGTCACCGCCTACGTCGCCCTCCGCTCGATGGGCCCCACCACGCGCATCGCGACGACGGTGAACCAGGATCCCGCCCGCAGCTGGATGATCTACCTCACCGGCGGCGGTGACCCCAGCCTCAGCTCGGCGCGGCTCGGGTCCCTCGCCGCGGCGACGGCCGACGCGCTCGCGGCACAGGGGCGCACCGCCGTCTACCTCCGCTTCGACGACAGCCTCTTCCCCGCCCCGACGAACGCGCCTGGATGGAAGTCGACCTACGTCCCCTACGACATCTCGCCGGTGCGGGCGCTCGTCGTCGACAGCCACAACCGCACCGACACCTCGAAGGACGCCGCAGCCATCTTCCGCTCGATGCTCCAGAAGCGGGGGATCGACGTCCGTTCGATGTATCGCGCGGTCACCCCGTCGAGCGCCGCGGCCATCGCGACGACACGCTCGCCCACCGTCGCCTCACTCGTGTCCTCGATGCTCAACGTCAGCCAGAACGACTATGCCGAGGCACTCTTCCGGCTCTCGGCGAAGGCGCGTGGCTACTCGACGACGTGGACGGGCGGGCGCTACAACGCGCTGTCCGTCATGCGCGCCTCCGGCGCTCCCACCTCCGGCTGGGTCTCCTACGACGGATCGGGGCTCTCGCGGTGGGACAAGGTCCCGGCGCGGACGCTGACCGGGCTGCTGCGGGTCATCGACACCGACCCCACGCTGCGCGACATCGTCTTCGGCCCGAGCGCGCTGCCCATCGCGGGGCGCACCGGCACGCTCGCGTCGCGCTTCACGACCGCCCCGACGAGCTGCGCGCGGAACCTCATCCAGGCCAAGACGGGCAGCCTGAGCGATGTGACCGCCCTGTCCGGGGTCGCGGTCGGTCTCGACGGCGAGCGCCGCTACTTCTCCATCCTCGTCAACGGCACGGCGAACACCTCCTCGACCCGGACCGCGATCGACCGGCTCGCCGCGACCGCCACCGGCTGCCTCTGACGGACCCCCGGGGGGCGGCGCGGCTGGTCTCGGATCCGAGACGGTATGCCGGGCCGCGCACGCCGCCGGACGGCATACCGGCGGTCCAATGGAGGCATGAGTGAGGCACCCGTCACCGTCGGCATCGGGCCACTGACGATCGAGGAGGTCGTCGCGGTCGCCCGGCACGACGCCGCCGTCGAAGTCGCGCCCGACGCCCTCGCAGAGGTCCGGCGCACCAGGGCCGTCGTCGAGGCCCTGGCCGACGACAGCGTCGCGCACTACGGCGTCTCGACCGGCTTCGGCGCCCTGGCGACCCGGCACATCCCGGTCGAGAGCCGCGCCCAGCTCCAGCGCAGCCTCATCCGCAGCCACGCCGCCGGCGCCGGGCCCGAGGTCGAGCGCGAGGTCGTCCGCTCCCTCATGCTCCTGCGCGTCTCGACCCTCGCCACCGGGCGCACCGGTGTCCGCGAGGGGACCCTCCTCGCCTACGTCGCGATGCTCAACGCGGGCCTCACCCCGGTCGTCCACGAGTACGGCTCGCTCGGCTGTTCCGGTGACCTCGCGCCCCTGGCCCACTGCGCGCTCGCGCTCATGGGCGAGGGGCCGGTCCGGGACGCAGGTGGCGAGCTGACGGACTCGGCGGGCGCCCTGGCCGCCGCCGGCCTCGTCCCGGTCGAGCTGCGCGAGAAGGAGGGCCTCGCCCTCATCAACGGCACCGACGGCATGCTCGGGATGCTCTGCCTCGCGATCGCGGACCTGCGCTCCCTCGTCACGACGGCCGACCTCTCCGCGGCGATGAGCATCGAGGGTCTGCTCGGCACCGACGACGTCCTCGCCGCCGACCTTCATGCCCTGCGGCCGCAGCCCGGCCAGGCTCTGTCCGCGGAGAACATGCGACGGGCGCTGCGGGACAGCGCGATCCGCGAGTCGCACCGCGACCCCGAGGCATGCACCCGGGTCCAGGACGCGTACTCGCTGCGCTGCGCGCCCCAGGTGGCCGGGGCGGTCCGCGACACCCTCGACCACGCGACCCGGATCGCGGGATTCGAGCTGGCCTCGGCGATCGACAACCCGGTGGTCACCGCCGACGGGCGGGTGGAGTCCAACGGCAACTTCCACGGGGCGCCGGTCGCCTATGTCCTCGACTTCCTCGCCATCGCCGCGGCGGACCTCGCCTCGATCGCCGAGCGGCGGACCGATCGCTTCCTCGACATCGCCCGCAACCACGGGCTGCCGCCGTTCCTCGCCGACGACCCCGGGGTCGACTCGGGGATGATGATCGCGCAGTACACCCAGGCGTCGCTCGTCTCGGAGCTGAAGCGGCTCGCCGCCCCGGCGTCGGTCGACTCGATCCCGAGCAGCGCGATGCAGGAGGACCACGTCTCGATGGGCTGGTCCGCGGCCCGCAAGCTGCGCCGCTCCGTCGACGCCCTCGCCCACGTCCTCGCCATCGAGCTCGTCGTCGCCGCCCGCGGGATCGCGCTGCGCGCCCCGCTCGCCCCGGCCCCGGCCACCGCTGCCGTCATCGACGGGATGGCAACCACGACCCGGACCGAACCGGGGCCGGACCGCTTCCTCGCCCCCGACCTCGAGGCGGCATACCGGCTCGTCCGCGACGGGGAGATCCCCCGGTATGCCGCGGCCGTCGCCGGCCCGCTCCACTGACCGTTCCAGCCCAGCCCGACCGACCCGAAGGAGACGACATGGACGGCGCCCGCCCCGTGCGCGCCCCGCGTGGCAGCACCCTCACCGCCCGCCAGTGGTCCACCGAGGCCCCGATGCGGATGCTCATGAACAACCTCGACCCCGAGGTGGCCGAGCGCCCCGACGACCTCGTCGTCTACGGCGGCACCGGCCGCGCGGCCCGCGACTGGCGCTCCTTCGACGCGATGGTGCGCACCCTCACCGACCTGCGCGAGGACGAGACGATGCTCGTCCAGTCCGGCCGGCCGGTCGGCGTCCTGCGCACCCACGAGTGGGCGCCGCGCGTCCTCATCGCCAACTCCAACCTCGTCGGCGACTGGGCGACGTGGCCGCAGTTCCGCCGCCTCGAGCACCTCGGGCTGACGATGTACGGCCAGATGACGGCGGGGTCCTGGATCTACATCGGCACCCAGGGGATCGTCCAGGGCACCTACGAGACCTTCGCCGCCGTCGCCGAGAAGAGGTTCGGCGGAACCCTCGCCGGCACCCTCACCCTCACCGGCGGGTGCGGTGGCATGGGCGGCGCCCAGCCGCTCGCCGTCACCCTCAACGACGGGGTCTGCCTCATCGTCGACGTCGACCCGCGTCGGCTCCGGCGCCGGGTCGAGAACCGCTACCTCGACGAGGTCGCCGACAGCCTCGACGAGGCGATCGAGATCGCCGTGCGCGCCAAACAGGAGCGCCGCGCCTGGTCGGTCGGCGTCGTGGGGAACGCCGCCGCGGTCTTCCCCGAGCTGCTGCGGCGGGGAGTGCCGGTGGACATCGTCACCGACCAGACCTCGGCGCACGACCCGCTGTCCTACCTCCCCGAGGGGATCGCGCTCGAGGAGTGGCAGGACTACGCCGAGAAGAAGCCCGAGGAGTTCACCGACCGGGCCCGCGAGTCGATGGCCAAGCACGTCCAGGCGATGGTCGACTTCCAGGATGGCGGCGCCGAGGTCTTCGACTACGGCAACAGCATCCGGGACGAGGCCCGGCTCGGCGGCTGCGACCGGGCTTTCGACTTCCCCGGCTTCGTGCCCGCCTACATCCGGCCGCTCTTCTGCGAGGGGAAGGGCCCGTTCCGGTGGGCGGCCCTCTCCGGCGACCCGAAGGACATCGCCGCGACCGACCGGGCCGTCATGGACCTCTTCCCCGACAACGACCGGCTCCAGAAGTGGATGCGCGGGGCGAAGGAGAAGATCGCCTTCCAGGGCCTGCCGGCGCGGATCTGCTGGCTCGGCTACGGCGAGCGGGACAAGGCGGGCCTCGCCTTCAACGACCTCGTCGCGTCCGGCGAGGTCAGCGCCCCGATCGTCATCGGCCGCGACCACCTCGACGCCGGCTCGGTCGCCAGCCCCTACCGGGAGACCGAGGCGATGGTCGACGGCTCCGACGCCATCGCCGACTGGCCGCTGCTCAACGCCCTCGTCAACACCGCCTCCGGCGCGACGTGGGTGTCGATCCACCACGGCGGCGGCGTCGGCATCGGCCGGTCGATCCACGCCGGTCAGGTGTCCGTCGCCGACGGCACGCCGCTGGCGGCCGAGAAGCTCGCCCGCGTCCTCACGAACGACCCGGGAATGGGCGTCATCCGACACGTCGACGCGGGCTACGACCTCGCCGAGCGGGTCGCCGCCGAGCGCGGCGTCCGGGTGCCGATGCGCGAGGTCTGACCGGCCGGGATCGCGGCGCGAGCGCGACCGACCGCGGCGCGTCGGCGGATAATCCGGTGGAACGCGGCGCCCCGGCGCGGTTTGCTGGGGGCATGGCCGACCCCGAGATCAGCATCGCCCCGGCCGACGCCCGCCGCTTCGTCGCCACGGACGACCTCGTCTGGTTCTCGGAGCCCTGCCCGCACCCCGCCGAGCAGCAGCTCGTGGGCATCCCGGCGGACGGGCGGTTCGGGGCCGAGATCGCCGAGGTCGACCACGGCGATACGTATGCCGGGGTCTACGGCTCGTTCCCGATGCGGCTCGCCGTTCCGGGCCCCGGGCCGCGGCCGCGGCTCGTGCCGTGCGGCGGGTTGACGTGGGTCGGGGTCCATCCGGACCACCGCCGGAAGGGTGTGCTCACCGCGATGATGCGCGACCATGTCGAACGGCTCCACGCTGCCGGCGTCCCGCTGTCCGCGCTCCACGCGAGCGAGCCGGGGATCTACGCACGCCACGGCTACGGCCTCGCCTGCCAGCGGCTCGCGGTCCTCCTCGGCCGCGGCGCCACCCTCACCGCCCCGCAGCTCGAGGAGGCCGCGGCGGCGATGACGACCGAGCTGGCGACGGTGACCGACCCGGGTATGCCGGAGCGGATGCGCCGCTGCCACCTCGGCGCCGCCCCGGTCGGCTCCGTCGTCGGCGAGCCGGGCTACTACGAGCGGGTCTGCACGCAGTTCCCCGAGGAGCTGCGCGACAAGGAGCCCTGGCGCATCCTGTTCGCCCGGCGCGACGGCGAGGACGTCGGGCTCACGATGTTCCGGCGCACCCACAAGTGGGAGAAGAGCCGGCCGTCCGGCGAGCTCGAGGTCTGGGCGCTGCTCGGCAACGAGCCGGCCCGGCTGGCGCTGCTGCGTCGGCTCGTCGAGTTCGACCTCATGGGCAGCGTCAAGCTCGCCAGCGTCGGCGTGGACGACCCGGTCCTGCACTGGGCCGGTGGTCCGCGGGCGGCGAGCGACGTCGCGGTCTACGACGCGACGTGGGTCCGGCTCGTCGACCTCCCCGGGGCCATGGCGCAGCGGGCCTGGAGCGCCTCCTGCGACGTCGTCGTCGACGTCACCGACGCCGCCGCTTCGTGGAACTCCGGTCTCTGGCGGCTACGGGCCGACGGGCACGGCGTCGCCTCGGCCGAGCGGACCGACGCCGAGGCCGACCTGCGACTCGACGTGGCGGCGCTGGGCGCGGCATACCTCGGTGGCGGCAACCTCGAGGCGATGCGCCGGGCCGGCCACGTCGAGGAGCGGCGTCCCGGCGCCGTCGCCGAGCTGTGGCGCGCCATGCGCACCGACGTCGCGCCGGTCCCGGCGGTCGACTTCTGAACCGGCGCTCAGCGCCCGAGGTACTCGACCTCCAAGGCGATCCACGTGTTGCGGATCCGCAGCAGGCGACGCATGTGGTCGCAGACGACGCACCGGTCGATGAGCCGCCCGACGTGCCAGAGCGGCGAGCGGAAGTCGATGACGTCCCTCATGAGGGTCTGGTGGTCGGAGAGCCTCTCGAAGGTGTGCTCGTGCCGCCACCGCGCGAACGGCCCGCGCATCTGCTCCTCGACGAACCGGTGTGGCGGCTCGAGGACCGACAGTCCGGTCGTCATCATGAAGCTGATGCCGAAGTGGCGGGCCTGCCAGGTCACGGTGTCGCCGAGGCCAAGGGTGCCGGACGTCCGCCCGGCCACCGCCGCCTGGTTCGTGGAACGCAGCGAGGCGACGTGGGTCTCGACGGCCAGCGAGGTCTCGAAGCACTGCTCGATCGGTGCCGCGAGGGTGGTCTCCGCGCTGATGATGGACATCATCCAACTCTAGGAGCCGCGTCCAGCCGCACCCGCACCGCCCCTCCGCGTCTTCCCAGTCGGGTCCGCCACCCCTACCGTTAGCCCCAGAGGGCAGGCCCCGGCACCCGGAGGTGGCCATGGCATCGCAGCCGACGCTCATCCACTCGGTCGTGCGCGCCCTCAATCTCCTGGACTCGGTCGGGGCCCAGCCCGGCCCGGTCACCGCCAAGCGTCTCGCCCGGATCGCCGACCTGCCGCTCGCGACGACCTACCACCTGCTGCGGACCCTCCTCCACGAGGGCTACCTCGACCGGGTGGAGGGCGGCTACGTCCTCGGCGACCGCGTCTCGACCCTGGCGGGTCGGCGGCTCGGTGCCGATCCCGGCGGCCGGGCCCACCGGGTGCTCCGCGCGCTGCACGACGAGCTCGGCGCCGCGGCATACCTCTCGGTCCTCGACGACGGGTGCATCCGCCTCACCGACGTCTCCGACAGCCCGGAGAACCCCCGGACCGACATGTGGGTGGGCTTCCAGGACGCCGCGCACGCGACCGCCCTGGGGAAGGCCGTCCTCGCCGCCCTGCCCGACGACGCGCGGCATGACTACCTCGCGAGCCATCCGCTCGTCGACCTCACCCCGCACACCCAGACGAGCCGGCGCAGGCTGCTCGAGGAGCTGGCGCAGAGCCCCGGGCTGACCCGCGACCGCGAGGAGTATGCCGTGGGGACGGCCTGCCTCGCCGTCCCGGTGCCGTCGCGGTCGATGACCGCGGCCGTCGCGATCTCGGTGCCCGTGGCCCGGGCCGGTCGGGTCGGCGACAGCCAGCGGGCGCTGCGCCGGGCCGCCAACCTCATCGCGCTGTCGGCCGACGCCTGAGCGCGCTCGTCGGCCTCGCGTCACGCCCGGGTGCTCGCGCGAGGGTCCGGTCTCCCGGTCGGTTCCGCGAGCACCGGCTCTTCCCGCGGCGGGGTGCTCGCGCGAGGGTCCGGTTTCCCGGTCGGGTGCGCGAGCACCCGCGGCGCCGGCGGCCAGAGGGTGACGATGCCGATCACCACGCTCCGCACCCCGAGGTCCATGAAGGTGACCCAGCCGCCGGTCAGCTCGTTCGCCGCGACGCCGAGAAGCGCCGGAAGGAGTGCGTCGAGCACGGCCACGGCGGCGAGGCGCCACGTCGGCCGGGCGGGGAGCCCGCTGGTGCGGTCCCGGGTGAACCAGCCGCGGAGGTCCCGCACCCGGACGCCGTGGCGCCACCGGACCCACGCCGCCGTCATGGCGAGCATGACCGCGCCGCCGACGACGGCATCGAGGTGGCCCTGCCGGCCCTGGACCGTGCCCAGGGCCAGCAGGGAGAGCCCGACGAGGACGGCGAGCGAGCCCTCGAGGCGCAGGATGCCTCGGGAGGTCATCGCCCCGGCTCCCGCCGGTCGCCGCCCCGCCAGGCGAGGGCGAGCGACAGGACGGCCACGACGAGGGTGACCGACCCGAGGACCCAGCGCTCGAAGGGGTGGGTGGAGGCGAGGTTGCCCAGGGTGGTGCCGACCATGAGCCAGGCGACGCCCCAGGTGGCCCGGCGCAGGACCCGGTCGGACAGGCGCGGGACGGTGATGATCCCGCCACGCAGGAGCAGCACCCACACGAGACCGAGGAGGAGGAGCCCCTGGAGCGGGGCGAGGCTGCGGAACCCCGGCGTCAGGGCGCCGGCCGCGGTCGTCGACGCCCGCCCGCCGAGGACGAGGTCGCCGTAGGGGGCGCCGAGCGCCAGGGTCATCTGGAAGGCGGCGACCGCGACGAGCGGCGCGGCCGCAACCCGGGCGAGGTGTCTCGATGACGGCATGGTGGGTGCTCCTCCCTGGAGGCCGGGGCCGGCGGGACCGCCGGTCGCCGGGCCGGGGGTGGTCATCGGCGGAAGAGGACCCGGCCGGCCCAGACGAACCAGACGATGAAGCCGATCCCGAAGACGGACGCGGCCCCGGTGGCCTGGGGGACGACGGTGCAGAGCCCGACGAGCCCGAGGGAGACCGCGAGCCAGGACAGGCCGCGCGAGAACACCCGCGTCGCGAGCCCCGCGACACCGACGAGGAGGATCCACACGGCTCCGACGACCTCGATGCCGCCGCCGAGGGCGTCCTGGACGGTGCTCAGCGCGGCCCACGTCGTCGTCGCGGCCGCCCGGTCGTCGGCGGCGAGCTCGACGACGGCCCGCTGACCGACGAGGCTCACCATGCCGCTCGCGAGGAGCAGGCCGGACCAGATGAGCCCGAACGCCGTCGTCACCGGGGCGAGGGCCGGGCTCGCGTCCCTGGTCCGGTCGTGGACGGCCATGCTGAGCACGACGAGGGCGACCCCGGCGACGAGGTAGAGCAGGAGATACCAGACGTACATCGCGACCTGGTTCTCGAGAAGGAAGCCGAGGGCGGTCGACGGGTCACCCTGGGCGTCGGCGAAACCGCGGGGAGCGAGGTATGCCGCCATGGCGGCGAACCCGACGACGTACGTCCCGCCCTCGACGAGGGAGGCGATGCCGCCGGCACGCTGCAGGCGGGTGGTCGGCGTGGCCGACGAGGAGACGGTGGCGGGGGTGTCCTGATGCTGTGTCGTTGACATTCCACCAGCCTCGGGATCCGGGCGGGCAGGGTCATCGGTCCGCAGGTCCGAGTTCGATCGGTCGGCCGGGCCCACCCGTCTCCGACCGCGGTACGAGGGGCCGCTCGGCCGGAAGTCCGATCCGGCCGGCCGCCCTCTTCCCTAGGCTGGCGGGCGTGGTGTCGAGCGCACTCCAGACGATGTGGGACGAGCCCCGGGTGCCGCCCCCTGCCGCAATCCCCTCGTGGGACCTCGCCCTCGCCGGGGTCCTCGTGCCCGCCTCGCTCGTCGAGGGCTTCCTGCGCAGCGACGTCCCGTGGCCGACCTACTCGATCGCGCTCGCCATGATGTGTGCGGTCACGCTCGTGTGGCGGACCCGCTACCCGCTCGCGATGGTCATCGTCGGCTTCGGCGCCCAGACCCTCGCCGGGGTGGGACCGAGCCTGGCCGGCCGCGACTACGGCGTGCTCAACACGACGGCCTGAGTGCTCCTGCTCTCCTACTCCCTCGGCCGCTGGGCCTCCGGCCGGGGCGTCGTCCTCGGCCTCGTCTTCCTCGACGCGACCCACCTGCTCCGCGAGCCCCTCTACGGCTCGAGCGGGCTCAGCATCCTCGTCGGCCTCGGTGCCCTGATGTTCCCGGCGGCCCTCGGCGCGGCGGTCCGGTTCTGGATGCGGGCCCGGCGCCGGGAGCGGGAGCAGATCACGATGCGTGAGCGTGAGCAGCTGGCCCGAGAGCTGCACGACACCGTCGCCCACCACGTCTCCGGCATCCTCATCCAGGCGCAGGCCGGCCGGGTCGTGGCGGCGACCGACCCGGACCGGGCGCTCGCCGTCCTCGGTGCGGTCGAGGAGGCGGCGGCCCGCTCGCTCGCCGAGATGCGCTCGCTCGTCGGGATCCTCCGGGACGGTGAGGCGCCGGAACGGGCCCCGGCGCACGGGATCGCCGACCTGGGCGAGCTGGCGCGGGAGGGTGGCACCGAGACTCCGGTCGAGCTGACCGTCACCGGCCCGGTCACCGGGCTCGGGTCCTCGGTCGACGCCGCGGCATACCGGCTCGTCCAGGAGGCCGTGACGAACGCACGGTGGCACGCCTCCGGCGCCACCCGGATCCTCGTCCACGTCATCGGGGAGGATGGCGTCGTGCGGGTACGGGTGAGCGACGACGGCCGCCCCGGCGGCGGGCGGAGCAGCGGCTCGGGCTACGGGCTCGTCGGCATGGCCGAGCGGGTCGAGCTCCTCGGAGGGACCCTGCACGCTGGCCCGGGCCCCGACGGCGGCTGGGTGGTCGACGCCGTGCTGCCGCGGGCGGGAGCGGCAGGATGAGCCACCCGAGCGAGGCCGTCCCGCTGCGGGTGCTCATCGCGGACGACCACGACCTCGTCCGGGTCGGCCTGACGATGATCCTCGACGCCCGCCCCGACATCGAGGTCGTCGGCGAGGCCCGGACGGGCCGTGCGGCCGTGACGCTCGCCCGGCGGCTCCGCCCCGACGTGTGCCTGTTCGACATCCGGATGCCCGAGCTGGACGGGATCGAGGCCACCCGGGAGCTGGCCGGCCCCGACGTGGCCGACCCGCTCGCCGTCGTCGTCATCACGACGTTCGACCGCGACGAGTACGTCCACGATGCGCTCAAGGCCGGGGCCCGGGGCTTCCTCCTCAAGGACGCGGGCCCCGAGCTGCTCGTCCAGGCCATCCACGCGGCGGCCCGGGGCGACGCCCTCATCGCGCCCAGCGTCACGGCCCGGCTGCTGGAGACCTTCGCCGCCGTCCGCAGCGCGCCGCCGGCCCAGCCGGTCGAGCCGCTCACCGCCCGCGAGGAGGAGGTGCTCATGGCGGTCGCCCGGGGCCGGACGAACGCCGAGATCTGCACGGACCTCCACGTGTCGATGAGCACCGTGAAGACCCACATCGGCGCCCTCATGGCCAAGCTCGGTGCGCGCAACCGGGTCGAGATCGCGATCTGGGCCTACGAGAGCGGCCGCCTGCCGGAGTGACCGCTCAGACGGGGGTGGGGTGGCCGCGGTGAGCGAGGCCACGAACGCCGCGGACCGCCGTGCCGACGGCGATCCCGACGGCCGCGGGGACGAGCGAGCCGGGCAGCACGAGGTCGAGGGCCTGGGTCATCGCGGCGGTGACCGCCTCGGACGTCAGGCGCCAGTCGGCGGTGAACGCGACGACCGTCATGACCGCTCCGACGCCGATGAAGACGAGCAGCCAGGTGATGAGGTTCATGACGACCGGGCGGCGGCTCGAGTCGACCAGCGCCCAGCCGAAGCTGACCAGCCCCCACGACCACAGGGCGAGCGAGCTGAACGGTCCCCCCTCCGTCACGTCGCCGATTGTCCAGTAGAGGACCCAGAAGACGACGATCGGCATGACGAGGGTGCCGCCGACGCGCAGGGCGACCCGGGTGGCGAACCACAGGGTTCGCAGGTAGATGCTCGGCGGGGCCGCGCGGAGCTCGGCCTCGGTGTGCCGACCTGGCTGGCTGGTGGTCATCGTCGCCTCCTGGCCGTCGCCGGGGGAGGACGGCACGCCTCATCGTCCCAGGGGGCGGGTCCGCTGTCACCAGCGGGTATGCGGCGCCGTCAGCCGGACACGGTGATCGGCGCCGACCCGGACCTGATCGAGCTCTGTCCCACCCCCACGACGTCGACCTGGATCGGGGCGAAGACCGACAGGCTCGTGGGAATGGTGATCGCCACCTTGGCGAAGGAGCCTCCCTGGTCGGCGCGCGTCGTCGCGACCTGGGTCGCGTGGACCCGGATGGCGACCGTCTCGCCGGCCGCGAAGCCCTTGCCGCTCACGAGGACCTGCGCTCCACCCGGCGCGGACTCCTTGGACAGGAAGATCGACGGCTTCTCGAACGTCGGCGGGGTGAACGACGGCCCGATGGTCGGTGGTGTCGTCCGCGTCGTCGTCGGGGCCGGACTGCTATCGAGGAACCGGGGCAGGGCGATCGTCACCACGGCCACGAGCAGGGCGAAGGCCCCGCCGATGACGGCCACGGCGATCTGTCGGTCCTTCTGGGTGGCCATGGGGACACCTCCTCGGGTCCAGGAGCGACCGGGTGGCGCGCCTGATACCCGCCGGCGGGGACTCCCGCGGCGTTGTCACCATCTGAAATCCCCGTGTGGCCGACGTCACGCTCCCGCCGGACAGTGAGGTCATCACCCACCGAAGGGAGCCTCGATGTCGAGTGACGCGACCGGGCTGGGCGCCGACGTGCGCCGCGGCCTCTACGAGACGATGGTCCTGTCGAGGACCTACGAGGAGGCCATCCTCCGCGAGTACCACGCCGACAAGGGACCGGGCTTCGACATCGGCAAGGGCCTCGTTCCCGGTGAGATGCATCTCTCGGCCGGGCAGGAGCCGGTGGCGGCGGGCGTTTGCGCCCACCTGACCGCCGACGACGCCGTCACGGCGACGCACCGGCCGCACCACTTCGCCATCGCCCACGGCATGGACCTGGACGCCATGAGCGCCGAGATCTTCGGCCGGGTCGACGGGCTCGGCAGGGGCCGCGGCGGCCACATGCACCTGTTCGACCCGGCCACGCACTTCTCCTGCTCCGGCATCATCGCCGAGGGCTACCCGCCGGCGCTCGGGGCGGCCTTCGCCTTCCAGCGCCGCGGCACCGACCGGATCGCCGTCGCCGTCACCGGCGAGGGGGCGGCGAACCAGGGCGCCTTCCACGAGTCGCTCAACCTCGCAGCCCTGTGGAAGCTGCCCGTCGTCTTCGTCGTCGAGGACAACGACTGGGGCATCTCCGTCCGGCGGGACGCCTCGACCTGCGTTCCCTCGAACGCCGACCGGGCCGCGGCATACGGCATCCCGGGGGAGCGGGTCGAGGACAACGACGTCGAGGGCGTGTATGCCGCGGCCGGGCGCGCCGTGGCCCGCGCCCGGGACGGCGACGGGCCGAGCCTCATCGAGGTGCACACCCTGCGGCTGTGGGGACACTTCGAGGGCGATGCCCAGGGCTACCGGTCCGAGCTCGCCGAGGTGCCCGAGCACGACCCGATCCCGCGGTATGCCGTGGTGCTGTCCGATGCCGGCATCCTCGACGACGCCGCGATCGAGCAGACGGCGAAGCTCGCGAGCGAGCGCGTCGAGGCGGCCATCGCGTTCGCGAAGGCCAGCGCGATCCCCGACCCGGCCGACGCCCTCGACCACGTCTTCGCCTGAGCAGGAAGGAGCAGCGACATGACGATCACGGACACCTCCGCGTCTCAGGCCACCCGGCGCCTCAACACCTCCAAGGCGATGGTCGAGGCCATCGCCCAGGAGATGCGGGCCGACCCCGAGGTCTTCTACCTCGGCGAGGACGTCGGCGCCTACGGTGGCATCTTCTCCTCGACGACCGGCCTGCTCGAGGAGTTCGGGCCGCGCCGGGTCATCGACACCCCGATCTCCGAGTCGGCGTTCATCGGGCTCGCGATCGGCGCGGCGACCGAGGGGATGCGTCCCATCGCCGAGCTGATGTTCGCCGACTTCATGGGCGTCTGCCTCGACCAGATCTACAACCACATGGCCAAGATCCACTTCGAGTCCGGCGGCAACGTCACGGTCCCCATGGTCCTCACGACCGCGGTCGGCGGCGGCTACTCCGACGGCGCCCAGCACTCCCAGACGCTGTGGGGCACCTTCGCGCACCTGCCCGGGATGAAGGTCGTCGTGCCCTCGATGCCCGCCGACGCCAAGGGCCTGATGACGGCGGCGATCCGTGACGACTCACCCGTCGTCTACATGTTCCACAAGGGCGTCATGGGTCTGCCGTGGATGGTGAAGAACCCGAGGTCGATCGATGTCGTCCCCGAGGGTGAGTACGTCGTGCCGATCGGCAAGGCCAACATCGTCCGCGAGGGCGGCGACGTCACCGTCGTCACGCTCTCGCTCTCGGTCCATCACGCGCTCGACGTCGCGGAGAAGCTCGAGGGTGAGGGGATCTCGGTCGAGGTCCTCGACCTGCGTTCCCTCGTCCCCCTCGACCGGGAGGCCATCCTCGCGTCGGTCGCCAAGACCGGTCGGCTCGTCGTCGTCGACGAGGACTACCTCTCCTTCGGCCTGTCCGGCGAGGTGGTCGCCACGGTCGCCGACGAGGACCCGCGCCTGTTCACCGACCCACCGGTCCGGGTCGCCGTGCCGGATACCCCGATCCCGTACGCACGGTCCCTCGAGTATGCCGTCCTGCCGCGCCAGGACCGGATCGAGGCAGGCATCCGTCGGGTCCTCGGATGACGGGACCGCCGTGCGCCGCACCGGGAGCGGCGCCATGACCGAGGTGCCGTTCCCGGCGCTGAACCAGTCCGACCCAGCGGCCGTCGGCGTCCTGGCGACGTGGTACGTCCAGGAGGGCGAGGCGGTGGCGGCCGGGCAGCTCATCGCCGAGGTCCAGATGGACAAGGTCGATGCCGAGGTGACCGCACCGGCCGAGGGCGTGATCCGGCTGGCCGCCGCCGAGGGAGCGGAGGTGGCCCAGGGCACGGCGATCGCCTTCATCGACTGAGTCGTCCCACCTCGCCCCTGCCCGGGCCCGGGCGGTCGGCCTCCCGGCGCCGACCGCCCGGTGCCGCGGGCGCGGCTCGGCGCACCGGATTCGCTCAGCGAGGCGCCATCTGCCAGCTGAGGGTGAACGAGCGCTGGGTCAGCGTCGCCCCCGTGTCGGCGTCGTGGATCGCGAGGAAGAACCGCACCGTCATCGCCGGTCCGAGCGGTGGCGTGTAGGTCCGGATTGACGTCGTCGACTCGGACCAGCCCGGCAGCAGCGCCATCGCGACGGGGGCGGCCGTGCCGACCCGGTAGCTCCACTCGTAGTCCGGGCGCACCGTGGCCACGCCGGCGTTGACATAGGCGGCGCGGAGTTGGACGGTGCTCCCGGCCGTCAGCGTCTCGCCGGGTGCGAGGTGCCGGCCGAGGTGGGTCGCGTCGATGCCCTCGAAGACCGGCGCGGGTGCCCCCGGCGGCGGGGCGTGGACCGTCACGGTCCTCGATGCGGTGGCGGTGCTCGCGACGTCGTCGGTGATCCGGGCGCTCACGGTCGCCGTGCCCGTCCTTGTCAGGGTGAGCCGGGCGCGGCACGAGCCGTCGGCCGTCACCGTGGCGTTCGTCGCGGACCAGACGAGGTCGGCGCACGGCGGCGTCGTCAGGGCCGAGGTCGAGATGTCCGCGTCGACGAGGAGGGTGTCCCCGCGGGCCGCGGTCGGCGAGGGCCCGGTGGCCTTCCCGTCGAGGGTGCGCACGGCGAGCTCGAGCCCGAGGCTGGGCGGCTTGACCTGGACCCAGATCGACCGGGTCGCCGTCCGACCCTGCGAGTCGGTCGCCGAGATGCGCAGCCGATGCGCGCCCAGTGCCGTGAACGGCAGGGTGAGCGGACCGGTGCCGCCCACGGTGACGTCGTCGGTCTCGTCGATGCACTGGACCGGGAGGGCGCCGTCCTCCTCGTCGACGGCGCTCGCCTCGACCGTGGGCGGGGAGAGGCCGTTGCGGACGACGACCGCACCGGGGGTCGGCCAGGTGACCTTCAGCGAGGGCGCGCTGTTGGTGTGGACCGCGATCGTGAACGGCTCCTTGAGGTGGTAGGCGATGCGCGCCCACAGCTCGACGCCGAGGATGCCGAGCCAGATGCTCGCAAAGATCCCGGCGTTGCCGGAGATCCGCCACCGCGGCTGCTGTGCCGGGTCACCGGAGAGCGTGGCGCTGGCCTCGGCGCCGACCCCGAAGCCGAGGACGCCGTAGGCCGAGAGCCGCAGCTCGGCCCGGCCGAGGGCGGTGACGGAGGTCTTCGCGGTGACGCCCGTCTCGGTCCGCAGACCGTGGACCGAGACGCCGCCGGTGTGGTCGAGGCCGCCGCCGATGCTGTAGCTCAGACCGCCGTAGACCTCGGTGGTCTCCGTCGCCCCGTAGCGGAGGCCGGCATGGACGTTTCCGTCCAGGTCGACGGTGACGAGGACGTCGACGATGACGACGACGACGACCGGTCCGAGGGGGACGGGGAAGGCCGCGAAGGGGATGTCCGCGACGACGTAGCGCTCGGCGCTGCGCTTGCCCGTCACGGTCGAGCGGACCTCGAGGCCGGTCTCCTCCCAGGCCTGGCAGCTGACCTCCACCCAGCCGACGTCGGACCCGCCGACCCCGGCGGACAGGCCGCAGCCGGCGCCGAAGTCGAGCGAGCCGGTGACGTGCACCCCGTCGACCGGCTCGATGTCGAGGGTGAGCGAGCCGGGGAGGCCGATGTCGTCGAAGCCGGGCGCCGCGTCGACCGACGAACCCCGGCCCCCGGCCTTGGGCGTGGGCGGCACGAGGGTGACCCCGTCGGCGAGCCGGGCGTCGCCGCTCACCTCGTCCGCGGTGAACGTGTGCTCGGCCCAGAGTTCGCCCTGGGTCACCGCGTCCTGAAGGGTCGCCTGGGTCGCGAGGACGGTCGTGCCGTCGATGGACGTGACCCGGACGAGCAGGCCCTGCGGCGTCCTGTCGGTGATCCCGCTGTTGATGACCGTGCCGACGGTGATGCCGTCGGGGAGGTCGGTGAAGCCGATGGAGAACTCACACATCGGGTGCTCGTCCGTGTCGCTGAGACAGCTCTGCGCGTTGAGGATCGTCACGTCCGTGATGGCGGCGGACTCGACGTCGGACAGGACGGTCGTCTCGGGCCGCAGCACCGTCTCGAGGCCGCGGCGTCGGTGCAGCCCGTAGCGGCTGTCGGGGTCGACGTTCTCGGACCACGTGTCCGGCTTGTCCTGCGGGCTGCCGCTCCACGTGACGTCGGCGGCGGTGGCCGTGCCGGACCGCTTCTCGGACGTGCCGCACCCGGCCATGAGCACGGCGAGGCCGGCCACGATCGCCGTTCCGCGCCGAGCCGCGCCGGCCATGTCGACCTCCCCGGGAACTCTCCAGCCATCGTGGCCCGACGGTGGGGCGGTGGCGCCGGGAGGTGAGCAATCTCGCCTCGGGGCCGGCCGCGCCGGCTCGGTGACGGGTCAGCCGGCCGGACCGGCGGGGTCGGTGACGTCCGCCACGTCGGCGGCGAGCACGCGGCATACCTCGCCGCCGTCGACGGTGACGGCGACCCCGTGCGCCCCGGCTCCCATCGAGACGCGGCGGCCCGGCACCGTCGCGTCGGCGAGGACCGGCCAGGCGGTGCTCGAGCCGAACGGGGTGATCGTCCCGCGCTCGTAGCCGGTGACGTCGCGGGCGGTCGCGGCGTCCGGCATCGAGATCCGGTTGACGCCGAGGTGGGTGCGCAGCTTCGGCCAGGAGATCTCCCGGTCGCCGGGGACGAGGACGAAGACGAAGTCGCCCTCGGCCCGGCGGACGACGAGCGTCTTGACGATGTCGCCCGGCTCGACGCCGCGCAGGGCGGCGGCCTCGGCGAGCGAGCCGACCCGTCCGTGCCGGGTGATCGTGTGCTCGATCCCGGATGCCGCGAGCGCCGCCCGGGCGCGCGCCTCACCGGTCGTGCCGCCCGCCGCCTCCGACTCGCCCATGCGCCCAGTCTCCCCGCTGCCTCCCACCTCCGCCGCCCCCCTGCACGAACTTCTGCTAGCAGAGGTTCCTGCAGAACGGGGGTGTTGCAACACCCCCGCCCTGCAGCAACCTGTCCGTCGAGGGACGCAGGCAGGGAGGGACGTCGCAAACTCGGGCAGGCACGTGGCCCGACGCCGGGGGCCCCGGGGCGCCCACCCGTCTGGGATGCGAGACGATCCTCGTGGGCGTCCTGGCTGCCGAACCAGGCGCGATGCGGTCCAATGGGGGTGTGTCGACCGCCACCGCCCACGCCCGGACCTCGTTCCGCTCGATGTGGACCGCCCTCGCGCCGATCGGGCGTGACCCGGTGACCGGCGGCTACCGACGCTTCGCCTGGACCGAGGAGGACCGGGCCCTGCGCGACTGGTTCGCCGCCGAGTGCGCCGCCCGCGACCTCGCCCTGGGCGAGGACCGGATGGGCAACCAGTGGGCCTGGTGGGGAGACCCCGACGCCGCCACGGCGGCCGGGGACCCGGGCATCGTCATCGGCTCGCACCTCGACTCGGTCCCGGACGGGGGTGGCTTCGACGGACCGCTCGGCGTCGTCAGCGCGCTGGCCGCCGTCGACGCGCTCCGACGCGGCGGGTTCGAACCCGAACGCCCCGTCGGCGTCGTCAACTTCGTCGACGAGGAGGGCGCCCGGTTCGGCGTCGCCTGCGCCGGCTCGCGGGTCATCACCGGCGCCCTGGCTCCGGAGCGCGCCCGGTCCCTCACCGATGCGGCCGGAACGACGATGGCAGATGCGATGCGCGCCGCAGGCCGCGATCCCGACGCCATCGGCCCCGACCCCGAGGCGGTGGCCCGCATCGGCGCCTACGTCGAGCTGCACATCGAGCAGGGCCGGGCGCTCGTCGACCTCGAGGGTGGCCACGCCGTCGCCGTCGGCAGCGACATCTGGCCGCACGGCCGATGGCGCATCGACGTCCCCGGCGAGGCCAACCACGCGGGGACGACGCGCCTGGAGGACCGCCACGACGCGATGCTCGGGGCCGCGGCGGCGACGATCGCCGCCCGCCGAGCCGCCGAGGCGCACCGCTGCGTCGCCACCGTCGGCAAGGTGCTCGTCACGCCCGGTGGGGTCAACGCGGTCCCGTCCTCGACGTCCGCATGGCTCGACGCCCGCGGTGGCGACGAGGATGCCGTCCGTGCCGTCGTCGCCGAGGTCGGGGCGGTCGCGGCCGAGTTCGGCGGGACCGTGACCGAGGAGTCCTGGACCCCGCGCACGCCCTTCGCCCCTGGCCTGGTCCGCCGTCTCGCCGAGCTGCTCGGCGGCATACCGGTCCTCGGCACCGGCGCCGGCCACGACGCGGGCATCCTCGCCAACGCGGGCGTCCCGGCGGCCATGCTCTTCGTCCGCAATCCCACGGGCGTCTCGCACTCGCCGTCGGAGTGGGCCGACGAGGCCGACTGCCTCGCCGGCGTCGACGCGCTGGCGGCCGTGGTCGCCCACCTGGCGGGTCCGCGGCCATGACGACGTACTGGTGCGAGCACGCGCAGCTCCCGATCGGACTCGCGGCCGGGGTGCGCCTCACCGTCGAGGCCGGCCGGGTCACCGCGGTCGAGCCCCGGGCCAAGGCCCACGACGGCGACGAGGTGCTCTCCGGCATCGTCCTGCCCGGCTTCGCGAACGCCCACAGCCACGCCTTCCACCGGGCGCTGCGCGGGCGGACCCACGCCGACGGCGGCACCTTCTGGACGTGGCGCGAGCACATGTATGCCGTGACCCAGCGGCTGAACCCGCAGAGCTACCTCGACCTGGCCCGCGCGGTCTTCGCCGAGATGGTCCGCGCGGGGTACACGGTCGTCGGCGAGTTCCACTACCTGCACCACCAGGCCGGGGGCATCCGGTACGCGGACCCGAACGCCATGGGCCGTGCGGTCATCATCGCCGCGGCGGAGGCCGGCATCCGGCTCACCCTGCTCGACACCCTCTACCTCTCCGGCGGGCTCTCCGGCGACGGACACGTCCCGCTGGCCGAGGCCCAGCGCCGGTTCGGCGACGGGTCGGTCGATGCCTGGGCCGAGCGGGTGGGCGAGCTCGAGGGGGGCCCCATGGTGCGGATCGGCGCCGCAGCCCACTCGGTGCGCGCCGTACCCCGCGACGACCTCGCCCGGTTCGTCAAGGTCGTCAATGACCGCCCGGTCCATGTGCACGTCAGCGAACAGCTCGCCGAGAACGTCGCGGCGCAGGCGCACTACGGCCTCACCCCGACCGAGCTCCTCGCGGACACCGGGCTCCTCGCCCCGACCGTCACCACCGTCCACTCGACCCACCTCGTCGACACCGACCTCGACTCGATGGCCCGGGCGGGGGCGTCGGCCTGCCTGTGCCCGACGACGGAGCGCGACCTCGCCGACGGCATCGGCCCGGCCCGGGCACTCCACGACCGTGGCGTCCCTCTCTGCGTCGGCTCGGACCAGCACACGGTCATCGACCCCTTCGTCGAGGTGCGGGCGATCGAGGAGCACGAGCGACTCGAGACGAACGAGCGCGGTCGGTTCGCGCTGCGCGACCTCGCGACGTTCGGCGCGGCCAACGGCTATCGCGCGCTCGGCTGGGAACACGGCGGGGTGCTCGAGCCGGGGGCCCTGGCCGACCTCGTCGCGGTCCGGCTGGACAGCGTCCGCACGGCCGGTGCGCGACCGGACCAGGTCCTCTTCGCCGCGGGGGCCCCGGATGTCACCGACGTCGTCGTCGGCGGTGAGCGGGTCGTCGCGGCCGGGGAGCACCGGCTCGGCCGGGTGGACCGGATGCTCGGCGACGCGATGCGCCCGCTCCGGGAGCCGCAGTGACGGGGACCTTCGAGGACTGGCTGCCCGCCGACACCTCACCGGCCACCGTGCTGACCGGCATCGGAGAGCTCGCGACCTGCGTCCCGGAGCCGGGCGACCCGCTCGGCCTGCGGCGCGACGCCGCCCTCGTCGCCGAGGGTGGCCGGATCGTCTGGGTCGGGCCCGCCGCGGAGGCCCCGGCGGCGGACGAGCGGATCGACCTACAGGGCCGGGCGGTGCTGCCGGGCTTCGTCGACAGCCACTCGCATCTCGTCTTCGCCGGTGACCGGTCGGCCGAGTTCGCCGCCCGGATGGCGGGGGAGGCCTACGACGGGGGAGGCATCGGCGTCACCGTTGCGGCCACCCGTGCCGCGGACGACGACGCGCTGCGCGACCTCCTCGCCGCCCGGGTCGCCGAACTGCGTGCCCAGGGGACGACGACGGTCGAGATCAAGAGCGGCTACGGGCTCACCGTCGAGGACGAGGCGCGGCTGCTCCGGATCGCTCGGGAGCGGACCCCCGAGACGACGTTCCTCGGCGCCCACGTCGTCCCGGCGGAGCGGGCCGGTGACCGGGCGGCGTACCTCGACCTCGTCATCGGCCCGATGCTGGACGCCTGCGCCCCGCACGCCCGATGGGTCGACGTCTTCTGCGAGCCCGCCTCCCCGCATGCCTTCACCGAGGACGAGGCGCGGGCGGTGCTCACCGCGGGTCGCGACGCCGGCCTCGGGCTGCGCGTCCACGGGAACCAGCTCGACCACGGACCGGGCGTCCGGCTCGCCGTCGAGCTCGGCGCCGCAAGCGTCGACCACTGCACGTACCTCTCCGACGCCGACGTCGACGCGCTCGCGGGCGCGGCCGGCACGACGGTCGCGACGCTGCTGCCGGCCGTCGAGTTCTCGACCCGCTCGCCCTATCCCGATGCGCGCCGCCTCCTCGACGCCGGGGTGAGCCTCGCCCTCGCCACCGACTGCAACCCCGGCACCGCGAACACGACGTCGATGCCCTTCGTCATCGCCCTCGCGGTCCGGGAGATGCGGATGACGCCGGCCGAGGCCGTGTATGCCGCGACAGCCGGGTCCGCGCTGGCACTGCGGCGCGACGACGTGGGCCGCCTCGGGGTCGGCCACCGGGCCCACCTCGCCGTGCTCGACGCCCCGTCGCACCTCCACCTCGCCTACCGGCCGGGCGTCCCGATCGCCCGCAGCCTGCTCGTCGGCGAACGATGAGCGACGGCCGCTTGCGCCGGGTGTGCCGCGCCTAGGCCTCCCGCGCCTCCATCATCTCGGCGGGCAGATGACCCGCCGACTTGGCGTAGTACTGCGCGGCCTTGCGCGTCGCGAGGGTGCGTGCCGCCCCGACGGCGAGTCCGACGACCGTGGCATAGCTGAGCGCCTTGAGCAGGGGAGCATCGGGGTCGCGCGGGTCGAGCCCGGTCTCCTGGCCCGCCTTCTCCCAGATCGTGTCGACGACCTTCGTGGCCACGACGGCCGCGAGCATGGCGGCACCGGTGCCGAAGATCTTCCAGGTCATCTTCCCCATCGTCACTCCTGCTCTGTGCGGGTCCCGTGCGGGCTGCGTGGTGGGCGTCGGTCCTGGTCTCCACCTTCCCACAGACCGGCTGCGCTAACCTGGATGCGCAAACGACAGGGGAGCGCCTCGGCGCTGAGAGTGCGGATCACCCGCAGACCCTCGAACCTGATCCGGTTAGCACCGGCGAAGGAAGTCGGGATCTCAGGTGAGGCGCCGGCATACGCCCGTATGCCGGCGGTTCGCCTCCCCGAGGGATCCACTGGAGACCACGGGAGACATGTCATGACCAACCTGAGCGACTCCTCCACCCTGAGGCGTGGCGTCGGCCGGAGCATCCGCGCAACCGCGCCGCTCGTCCGCTGGCGGACCGTCGACCTGCTGACCCTCGCCTTCCTCGGCGTCGCCCTCGGCATCGCCTTCTGGGGGTGGGGCATCTTCTACAACGGCCCGGTCACGGCGCTGAAGATCGGCTACGCCCCGGCCATGGGCCTGTTCGTCGGGCCCTGGTTCCTCGCGGGCGTCGTCGGCGGGCTCGTCGTCCGGCGGCCCGGGGCCGCGCTGCTCACCGAGGTCGTCGCCGCACTCGCGTCGATGATCCCCGGGACGGAGTGGGGCGCATCCGTCCTGCTCTCGGGCATCCTCCAGGGGCTCGGCGCCGAGCTGGTCTTCGCGATCCTCGGCTACTCCGCCTTCGGGGTCGTCGTCGCCGGGCTGGCCGGCGCGCTGTCGGCACCGCTGGAGTGGATCTTCGAGACCTTCTCGGTGCCGGCGTGGATGTCGAACGTGCCGGGCCTGTCGGCGATGACCGACGGCGGCGGCTGGTATGCCGCGTGGAACCTCGGCGACAAACTCGTCTACCTCGTGACGATGGCGGTGTCCGGCTTCGTCGTCGCTGGCATCGTCGGCTGGCTGCTGACCCGCGCCCTGGCGAGGGCCGGTGCGCTGCGGGCCTTCCCGGCCGGGCAGGAGCATCGGGAGTCCCGCCCTGTCTGACCCGCGACCCGCTGCAACGACGGCCGCCGTGACCGGCTCGCCCACCACCTCGGCGGGGGAGGTCCGCGTCCGCGGCCTGACCTGGCGGCCCTTCGGCCGCCGGGAGCCGGTGCTGCGCGACCTCGACCTGACGATCCCGGCGGGGCAGCGGGTCCTCCTCGCCGGGCCGAGCGGCTCCGGCAAGTCGACGCTGCTCCGGGCGCTGGCGGGTCTGCTCGAGGCGGCCGACGCCGGTGACCTCTCCGGCACCGTCACCGTCGACGGCGAGCGGCCGGGGACCCGGCCGGGCGAGGTCGGCATGGTCCTCCAGGAGCCCGGGGCGGGGATCGTCGCCGCGACGATCGGCCGGGATGTCGCCTTCGGCATGGAGAACGTCGGTATGCCGCGCGCGGCCATGCCGTCCCGGGTCGCCGCCGCCCTCGAGGGGGTCCGGCTGCCGATGCCGCGGGACACCCCGACGACGGCCCTGTCCGGTGGCGAGACCCAACGGCTGGCGCTGGCGGGTGCGCTGGCCCTCGGACCCAGGGTGCTCCTTCTGGACGAGCCGACGGCGATGCTCGACCCGGACAGCGCGGCCGCGGTCCGCCGTTCGGTCGCCGACGTCCTCGCCCGGGAGCCGCTGACGACGATCGTCGTCGAGCATGTCCTCGGGCCCTGGATCGACCTCGTCGAGCGGCTCCTCGTCCTGGACGAGGACGGGCGGATCGTCGCGGACGGTCCGGTCGGTGAGGTGCTGCGCGACCGCCGGGACCTGCTGCTCGAGATGGGCATCTGGGTGCCGGGCGCGCCGGCCCCAGCGGTGGTCGATGTTCCCGCGGATCTCGTGGGCGGCCGGGTGGCCGACGCCCTGGAGCCGGGGGCCCGTGGTGTCCGAGCGAGCGCCCTGAGGGTGGATCGCACCGTCCGGCTGCTCGACGGGGCGACCCGCACGACCACGGCCGTGGCCATCGACCGGCCGGTCGCGCCAGCGGCGGGGACGAGCACCGCGATCGTCGGCCCCAGCGGGTCGGGCAAGTCGACGCTGCTCCTCGCCCTGGCCGGCTTCCTCGCGCCCGCGACCGGCGCCGTCAGGACCGACGACGCTCGCCCGGTGGCGGAGCTGTCCTCGGGCGAGCTGGCCGAGGCCGTCGCCTGGGTGCCGCAGTGGTCGAGCTCGACGATCATCACGCACGACGTCCTCGACGAGCTGCTCGTCACGACCCGTGCCCTCGGCCGGGACGAGGGCGACGCCCGGGCCCGGGCCGAACGACTCCTCGCGGTGCTCGGCCTCGGGCACCTCGTCCACGCCGATCCCCGCGAGCTCTCCGGCGGCGAGCAGCGGCGGCTGGCACTCGCCGCGGCCGTTCTCCACGGCCCGGCCGTGCTCCTCGCGGACGAGCCCACCGTCGGGCAGGACCGGCATACCTGGGCGGCCGTGATGGGCATCATCGCCGCCCACCGTCACGCCGGCGGCGCCTGCGTCGTCGCGACCCACGATGCAGCCGTGGTCGAGGCCGCCGACGCGCGGATCGACGTCGCAGCGCCCGCGCCGCCACCGCCGGAGCCGGACCGGCGGCGGCCGCTCGCCGCGCGAGCCGGGCCGTTGTCCCTCCTCCTCGCGGCGTTCCTCGCCATCCCCGCTGGGGTCGCCTCCGGTCAGTGGCGCACCTCGCTCGCGGTGCTCGCGGTCCAGGCCGTCCTCGTCGCGCTCGCCCTCCTCGCCCCGGGACGCGGTCCGGGGCCCGAGGGCCGGCTGCGGCGGCTCGCGCTGCGGCTCGCCCCGGGACTGCTCGGTGCCGGGTCCGTCGGCTGGTCGACGTGGCTCCTCGCGGGTCACGACCTGGCGAGTGCGGCGACCGTCGCGCTCCGGGTCCTGGTCATCGTCCTGCCGTCGGCCGCCCTCATCCCGCTCATCGACCCGGACGAGCTCGGTGACCACCTCGGCCAGCGGCTCCGGCTGCCAGCGCGGCCGGTCGTCGCGGTGGCCGCCGCGCTGCAACGGGTCCAGACGTTCGGGGAGATCTGGTCCGAGATCGGCCGAGCCCGTCGGGTGCGCGGCCTCGCCGTGACCCGCCGGTCGCCGCGGATGCTCCTCGCCCACCTGTCCGCCCTGACGATGGGTCTGCTCGTCCGCTCGCTCGGCGCCGCGGCCGAGCTCGCGGTCGCGATGGACGCGCGCGGGTTCGGCACGGCATACCGGCGCACCTGGTATGCCGCCGCCCCCTGGCGCGTCGCCGACTCCCTCGTCGTCCTGGGCGGCCTCGTCCCACTCGCGGTGGCCCTGCTCGCGGGCTGAGCGGCGACGATCGTGGGGGGGTTCCACCCGAACCGCGCCCCCCGGCCGTCATCAGGGGTGGAGCGCCGTGCGACCCTTCCGTCACCGACGGGCGACGACGCTGGGAGGGTGGTGGAGGTGGACCGGCGCGATGACTTCGCGGCCTTCGTCGCCGCCCGATGGGCCCCGCTGCTGCGCACCGCCATCCTGCTGACCGGCGACCGCCACGCCGCCGAGGACCTCGTCCAGGACGCGCTCGAGCGGGCGGCATCGCGGTGGGGGATGATCTCCCGCGCCGGGTCACCCGAGGCCTACGTGCGCCGCATCCTCTACACGAGGTCGGTCGACTCCTGGCGGTGGCGGCGCCGGCAACCCGACCCCATCGACGTGACCGACTGGCTGGCGGCTCCGGTGCCGGACGCGACGACGGACCACGACACCCGGATGACCATCGCGTCGGCGCTGGCCCGGCTCACGCCTCGGCAGCGAGCGGTCCTCGTCCTGCGCTACTACGACGACCTCACGGAGGTCGAGGCGGCCCGGATGCTCGGGGTCTCGCCCAACACGGTGAAGTCCCAGACGAGACACGCCCTGCGGCGGCTGCGGGAGCTCGCTCCCGAGCTCGCGGCGGAGTTCGGACGGACGGAGGCGACGTGATGACCAAGCTGCTCACCGATGCGATGCGCGACCTCGCGGGTGCCGCGGACCGGATCCCTGGCCCGGAGATCGACCGGCTGTATGCCGGTGGCCGCCGTCGCGCCCGGCGCCGGTGGGGGCTCTCCGCGCTCGCGGGTGTCGCCGTCGTGGTGCTTCTCGGGTTCCTCGTCTGGCCGCCGGCACCATCGTCCGGCCCTTCCCGCCCCGCCGGTTCCGGGGTCACGACGCCGACCTACCCCAGCTATGTCGCGCGCCCGATCCGCCTCCCGGACCTGATGCAGGCCCACCAACCGATGACCATGGCCATCCTCGGCGACACGGGCCTCTATGCCGCCGCCGGCACCGGTGCGGTCTGGGCGACCGAGGCGCCTGACGCCTCGAACTCAATCGCGCTCTCGGCCGACGGGCGGTATGTGGTCGTCGGCCGCCGCTTCATCGACGTGGTCGCGGGGACCAGCACTCCGATCGCGTACCGCGAACGGCTCGGCCCGGTCGACGCCGACGCGGTCGGAGCCTGGTGGAGTCCCGGCTCGCAGCGAGCGCTCGTGGCGACGGGTGGTCGTGGCTCCGCCCACACCGGCTACGTGGTCGATCGGACCGGCTCCGCCATCGACCTGCCGACCGCCGCGTTCGGTCTCGACCCGCTCCTCGTCGGGTGGCTCGACGACCGAACCGTCCTGGGCCTCGAGGTCCGGACCGAGCTGGGTGCCCCCACCGCGACCCTGCAACCGATGGCGTGGACGGTCGGGGCACCGCACTGGACGCTGGTGGGCTGGTCCGTGACCTGGGAGCGGCCCGACGTGCCTCCGACGGCCGAGCTGTCTCCGGACGGGAAGACCCTGGCCCTCGTCGTCAGCCGGATGGACCTCGATGGGCACAGCCACGACAGTGCCTGGCTCTACGACACGACGAGCGGTGACCCGCGACCCGGCTCACCCCTCGGCGAGCCCCTCCAGCCCTACCCGGACCCGGCCTCGCACAGCGAGGTGCGTCTCGACATGGCCACCGACCAGTGTTCGACCCCGTGGCGCGATGGGAGGCCCCTCATCTCCGACGGGTGGGGATTCCGGGGCATCGGCTCCCACACCGATCTCGTGTCCGTGTCGCGGGACATCGTCCCGTTCTGCACCCGGGTCGCCGGGGACGCGCTGGTCGGTTCGCCGGTCTACCCCACGGCAGCGCGGGTCCGCGAAGTGCTGTGGTACGACCTGCGGGCCTGGTACCTCCTCGCGCTCCTCGTCGTCGGCTTCCTCCGGTGGCGGCGGGTGCAGAGCGCCGTCTACTGGCCGGGGATGTTCGCCTTCCGGCTGATCGTGCCGGGGAAGCACTGACCGCAGTCTCGCGCGGTGCGGGAGGCGGGAGGACCGCACACGTCAGGCGGCGGCGTCGCGTCGACTGCCCGGCACCGTGGTGTGGGTGCGGCCGTTCGGCGCCCGCCACGTCGCGACGCCGTCCGCAGTCATCATCAGCCGCCAGCCGGCATGGTGCTTGAACCCGTGGTGGGCCGCGCACAGCGACAGGATGTTGGCCTCGACGGTCCCGCCCTCGGGGAAGCGCACGACGTGGTCGAGCTGGCATTGTGCCGCAGGCGTCGAGCATCCCGGGAAGCGGCAGACCACGTCTCGATGTCGCACTCGTCGGGCGAGCCGGGCGCCAGGTCGGTAGCGCCGTCGGGCGCGTGGCGGTCCATCGTCGGAACCCGGTGGTCCGGCAGTCATCCGGAACCGGGTGTCCGGATGGTCCAGGAGGCGGGCAAGCTCGTCCGGCAGGACCGCGCCGACGGTCGAGCCCACCTCGACGCCCTCGACGAACCAGACCCGGCCCTCGTCGTCGCGCTCGAGGTGGGGGTTGCCGTCGACCGCGATGATCCGGCCGACCTGGTCCGCGAGAACCCATTCGAGCTCTCCCGCCCCCGCCGTCCCGGCCGTCAGCTCGCCGCGGATCATCGCCGCGACATCGGAGTCGGCCTCGCCGGTGCCCCGGCGGTGCCCGCGCCACAGCGACATCGGCCCGGTGGCCGGGACGACGGCGACCCTCGCCGCCGACGGCATCGGTGACGGCGTCCAGCCCGCGCCGCCGGGTGCTGCGGTGACGACGACCTCGACCGTCGTCTCGATGCGCGCCTGACCGAGGACGAGGTCGGCCATCGCGTCCGCGCGGGCCGACCCGACCGTATGCCGCGGGTCGGCGACGAGGTAGTCCCGGGCCAGGGCGTCCATCGCCGCCCACATCCGCCGGGACACCTCGGCGGGCAGCTCCATCCGCCACGAGGTCATCCCCGGCTCCCCGGGCCGGGCCGTCACCCGACGGGTCGCCCGGGCCCGACCCACCCACGTGGCGACGCCCTCGCGGTCGCAGCGCGCGGCCGCCCGTCGGGCTCTCTCGGCCAGCCGCGACCCGGCCAGCCCGGTCACGTCGTCGGCGAAGACGCGCGCCTCGAACTCGACGAGCCGGGACCGACGCACCCCGCCCGACCCGCGGGCGATCGCCGAGACCCGCCATGGCTCGAGGTCGCCGGCCCACGCGGCCGCTGCCGTCTTGGGCAGGTCCTCGACGACGTGCACCGCCTCGTGCAGCCGCGCCGCCATCGTCCGTGGCGCGACGCGCAGGACGGGGGCCACCATCGCCGCGGCGATCTGGTCGGCGCCGGGCACGTGCACCTCGCGGGCCGGCCGGCGCGCTCCGTCGGCCGACTCCAGCAGAACGACCCGATGCCGCTCGACGTCCTCGGCGACCCGCAGGGCCAGCGCGCTGAGCGCCGCCTGCTGGCGAGCGAGGACGGCATTCGCCACCCGCTGGGTGGCCGCGACGACGACCTCCGCCTCCTCGGCGGTCAGGTTCGCCAGGTCATCCGGCCGGTATGCCGCGAGCGCGGCGGCCAGCGCGAAGGGATCACTCCCCTGCGCCTCGGCGACCGTCTGCGGCATATCGAACATGTGTTCGATTCTGCCACAGAGACTCTGCGACTGCAAGGGGTCGTGGCGACCAATGTCGTTGTGCGACAGCGTTTTCGACCTTTCCCGACGTCGGCTGAATGGCAGCAGCCGACGCGGTCTTCCCCCCCCGCCCGTGGTGGTCGCGGCGCCGCCAGGTGAGTCACGGCATACTCGGCTGGCCATGTCTGTTGCTCCCGCCGTGACCGAACGCGACCGCATCCCCCGGGAGATCTGGGTCCTCATCGCGGCGGCCTTCGTCATCGCGCTCGGATTCGGGCTCATCACGCCCGTCCTGCCCCAGTTCGCGCAGAGCTTCGGCGTCGGCGCGACGGCGAGCTCGGTCGTCGTCAGCGCCTTCGCGTTCTTCCGGCTCGTCTTCGCCCCGGGAGGTGGTCGGCTCATCGCGCGGCTGGGGGAGCGGCCGGTCTACCTCCTCGGCCTCGTCATCGTCGCCGTCTCGACCGGGGCGACGGCGTTCGCGCAGAGCTACTGGCAGCTGCTCGTCTTCCGGGGGCTCGGCGGCATCGGGTCGACGATGTTCACCGTCTCGGCCGTGGCGCTCATCGTCCGACGCGCCCCGCCCCGGATCCGTGGCCGGGTGTCCTCGGCCTACGGCTCGGCGTTCCTCCTCGGCGGCATCGGCGGCCCCGCCGTGGGCGGGACCCTCGGCAGCCTCGGGCTGCGCGTCCCGTTCCTCGTGTATGCCGTGACCCTCCTCGTCGCCGCCGCCCTCGTCGCGGTCTTCATCCACGGCGACGCCCTGCGCCCCAAGGAGGGGGCGCCGGTGCTGCCGGTCCTGTCGGTGCGGGAGGCGTTGCGAGACAGGGCCTACCGCTCTGCACTCGGCTCCGGCTTCGCCAACGGCTGGGCGAACTTCGGCGTTCGCAACGCCATCCTGCCGCTCTTCGCCGCCGCCGTCATCGGCAAGCAGCCGTGGGTCGCGGGGATGGCGCTCGCCGTCTTCGCCGTCGGCAACGCGATCGGGCTGAGCGTCTCCGGCCGGCTGTCGGACCGGGTCGGGCGGCGGCCGTTCATCATCGGCGGACTGCTCGTCAGCGGCACGGCGACCGCCTTCACCGGCCTCGCCTCGGGCCTCCCCACACTCGTCGCCATCTCCGTCGTCGCCGGCATGGGCGCCGGGACGCTCAACCCGGCGCAGCAGGCGGCCCTGGCCGACATCGTCGGCCGCGAGCGCAACGGCGGTCCCTCGCTCGCGGCGTTCCAGATGTCCCAGGACTCGGGGAGCATCGTCGGCCCCATCCTCGCCGGGGTGCTCGTCGACCGAGGGAGCTTCGGTCTCGCCTTCGCGGTCACCGGCGTGATCGGCATCGCCGCCGCCCTGCCGTGGCTGGTGACCCGGGAGACCCTCCAGCCGCACGACGCGCAGGCCCACCGCGAGCCGGCCGTCGACCCGACCGGCGGCGGCGAGCCGCCGGCCGCGGTGAACTAGGGTGTCGACCGTGGCCGACTGCCTCTTCTGCCGGATCGCCTCGGGCGAGGTCACCGCCGCGGTCGTGTGGTCCGACGAGCGGCTCGTCGCGTTCCTCGACCACCGGCCGGTCTTCAAGGGGCACACGCTTCTCGCACCGCGCGAGCACGTCGTCACCCTCGCGGACCTCCCGGACGGCCTGCGCGAGCCGTTCCTTGCGGCCACGCAGCGACTCGCCACCGCGATGGTCGAGGCCCTCGGTGCCCAGGGGTCGTTCGTCGCGATGAACAACACCGTCTCCCAGTCGGTGCCGCACCTGCACTGCCACGTCGTCCCGCGGACGAAGGGCGATGGGCTGCGCGGCTTCTTCTGGCCCCGGACCCGCTACGCCGACGACGCCGAGCTGGCCGGCTATGCCGCCCGCCTTCGCGCGGCGCTCGCGGCAGGCTGACGAGGCGCCGGCGGCATGCGCGGGTCGTGGGCTCGCCACCACCGGGTGGGCCTCGCGACGACGCGGCAGCCGTTTCCCAAGACCTCACCCGCCGCCACCATCGCGGGTGGGCAGCGGCACGAGCACGACGACGAGGCCGATGAGGCAGAGCCCGGTCGAGACGAGGTATGCCACGGTGAAGGCCGAGAACGAGGTCGTCCCGGAGGCGAGGGTGAACACCGCGAAGAGGATCGTCGCCAGCTGGCCCCCCGCGCCCCCAGCCAGTCGGCGGATGGTGCTGTTGAGCGAGGACGAAGCCGCCGCGACGTCGGCGCTGACGTCCTCGGTGGCGAGGGCGCTGCTGGTCTGCAGCGACGTGCCCGCTCCCAGTCCCAGGGCGAACAGCGCCAGGTAGAGCCAGGGTGGGTGATGGATGCCACTGAGCGATGCCGTGGCCGCCGCCAGCAGGGCGAGGCCGGACGCCGAGATCGCCCGGGCCTTCACCCGGCCGGCGAGCCACGCCGCGACGGCGACCGCGGTGGTCTGGCCCGCCGCGACCGGCACGAGCGCCAGGCCGACGAGGGCGGGCCCCGCGGCGAGGCCGTAGCCCGCGCTCGATGGGTCGGCGCGGGCGAACTCCGGCACGAGGAGGAAGGTGGAGAACAGGGCCCAACCGAGACCGACGGTCGACACGTTGGCCCGGACCACCGGGGCCGAGCCAAGAGCGTGGATGTCGATGAGAGGGTCCGTCGTCGCCAGTTCGACCCGGACCCATGCCGCGGCGGATGCGACGGATGCGGCCAACAGGATCCACACGATCGGTGCGGTCCAGCCGAGCGAGACGATGAGGGTGAGCGCGAGCAGGAGGGTGACCGACGCCAGCGACAGGGTCACCGTGCCGCGCATGTCGTAGCCGCCCGCCGCCCGCTCCGAGGTCGCCGGCACCAGGCGCAGGAGCAGCACGGTGGCCGCCGCGATGAGCACCGCCCCGCCGCCGAACACCCATCGCCAGGAGGCGTACTCGGTCAGGACGCCGCCCGCCGCGAAGCCCAGGAGGGTGCCTCCGGCGAAGGAGGCGGCCGACCACGAGATCGCCTGGGTGCTTCGGCCCGCGGGGGCCTCCCGCCGGGCCAGGGCCAGGGTCAGGGGGTAGACCGCGCCCCCCACGCCCTGGACCGCCCGGCAGGCCAGGAGCATCGGGAGGTTGGGGGCGAACGCTCCGGCGGCTGACGCCACGAAGAAGATGACGAGGCCGATCGTGACGAGGCGGCGACGGCCGTGCAGGTCGGCGAGGCGTCCCATGGCGGGTGTCGCGACGGTGGCCACCATGAGGTAGGACGTGACCAGCCAGGCGGACCACTCGGCCGACCCACCCAGGTCCTCCCGGACGGTATGGACCGCCGGCACGATCGCCGTCTGCTGGAAGGCGAAGGCGACGTCCGCCGTGAGGAGCGCAACGAGCGCTCCCGTGGTGGGCGACGGTCGGGTTCGGGATCGGTCCATGTATCGGCCCGTACCCTCGAGCGCGTCCCGGACGCTCGATGTCCGAGTGCCGGTCCTGGGGGGGCGGCGCCATGCCCGATGGTCGCCTCGAGGGCCCTGGGCGATTGACAGGGAGGCGGCATACCGTCCGAGCATGAGCATCCGACTCGGCTACCAGATCCCGAACTTCAGCTACCCCGGAGGCGCCAGCGCCGACATCGTGCCCGCGGTCGTGCGGCAGGCGCGAGAGGCCGACTCCGCCGGCTTCGACGCCGTCTTCGTCATGGACCACTTCTACCAGCTGCCCGGGATCGGCGACCCGGACCAGCCGATGCTCGAGGCATACACCCTGCTCGGCGCCCTCGCGACGGCGACCGAGCACGTCCAGCTGTCGGCACTCGTCACCGGCAACACCTACCGCAACCCGACGCTCCTGGCGAAGGCCGTGACGACCCTCGACCTGGTCAGTGGCGGGCGGGCCGTGCTCGGGATCGGTGCCGGGTGGTTCGAGCTGGAGCACACCCAGCTCGGCTTCGACTTCGGGACCTTCACCGATCGGTTCAACCGGCTCGACGAGTCGCTGCGGATCATCGAGCCGATGCTCCGGGGCGAACGCCCGACGTTCTCCGGCGAGTGGTACCGCGCGGAGTCGGCGATGAACGAGCCACGGATCCGCGATGACCTGCCGATCCTCATCGGGGGCAGCGGTGAGAAGAAGACCTTCCGGTATGCCGCTCGGCATGCCGCCCATCTCAACCTCATCTGCGACGCGACGGACATCCCGCGCAAGCTCGAGGCGCTCGCCGCCCGGTGTGAGGAGCAGGGGCGGGACCGCTCGACGCTGGAGACGAGCTACCTCGCCTTCGTCATGATGGACCAGGACGGCGACGCGGCCCGGGCGATGCACAAGGACTTCCTCCGGTCGCGGGGCGTCGACCTCGACGCGTTGGACGAGGAGACGCGGCGCCGCGCGACCGACCGGCAGTTCGTCGGGAGCCCCGACGAGGTGGCGGAGCAGGTGAAGACGCGGGTCCTCGACGCGGGGATCGACGGCATCGTCGTCAACATGATCGGCAACGGCCACGTCCCCGGCGTCGTCGAGATGGCCGGCAGGGCGCTCGGCCCCCTCGTCGGGAAGGGCTGACCCGAGCCGCTCGGGGCCACGTCGTGTCGGTCCATCGGATGCCGTCCTGCGGGTGACCCAGCGTCCGTCCAGGCTCGCCGCCTAGCGTCCGGGCCGTGCGCCGCCCGACCCTCCTCGCCGCCGCCGTCCTGATGTCCACCCTCACCGCGTGCTCTGCCGGGTCGGGCGGGTCCTCGGGGTCGGGGTCGCCGGCGAGCGCCACCCCCACGGCCGGCACCTCGTTCGATCTGGCGCTGCCCCCGGCGGTCCGGTCGATGACCTTCACCGACGAACACGGGAAGCGGCTGACCCTCGCCTCGCTGGCCGGGACCGACCTCGTCATCGCGGACGTCATGACCGACTGTCAGGAGGTCTGCCCGATGACGAGCGTCAACATGCGCGACGCCGCCGCGGCCGCCGCCTCCGCCGGGCTGGACGCCTCGCGGGTCCGCTTCCTCGAGATCACCATCGACCCCCGGCGGGACACGGTCCGCCGTCTCGCGGCATACCAGCGGCTCTTCGGTGCGCGATCGAACTGGGACTTCCTCACCGCGGCGCCCGCCGACATCGCCCGGTTCTGGCGGACGGTCGGCGTTGCCGTGACGAGGGCGCCGGCCGCCACGCCGGCACCGAAGGACTGGCTCACCGGACGGCCGCTCACCTACGACCTCCAGCACCAGGACGTCGTCCTCGTCGTCGACGGTCGCGGCCACGAGCGATGGCTCGAGCAGGGGACGCCCGCGACGCGTGGGGCGCAGCCGCCGACGGTCCTCAAGCGATTCCTCAGCGACCAGGGCCGGAAGAACCTCGCCGCACCCCGGGGCCTGACCTGGACCGTCGCGGACGTCGACGGGGCGCTGACCTGGCTGACCGGCAGCCGGGTGGGCTGAGCGTACCGGCGCGGAACGCGCCGACTTGACGAGCGGGGGCATCGGGAACAGAATCCGAAGTTGAGTCGTTCTCACTCATGAATGCCGAGCGACTTTGCCGCAGAGTTGGCTCGATCGGCAGCCAGCCCGTTCGTGTCCCAGCCATCCAGCACCAGCACGATCAGCACCACAGGAGGTACCGACCATGACGACCACGTTCGACCCCTTCCGCGAGATGGACCGCATCTTCACCGCAGCCACCCGCACCCCCGCCGCCACGGCCATGCCGATGGACCTGCTCCGCGACGGCGACCGTTACGTCGCCTGCATCGACCTGCCGGGCGTCGACCCCAGCACGATCGACGTCGACGTCGAGGACCGCACCCTGACGATCCGGGCCGAGCGGCGTACCGAGCGCCAGGGCGAGGTCCAGTGGCTCTCCCACGAGCGCCCCAGCGGCACCTTCGCCCGCCAGCTCACCCTCGGATACGGCGTCGCGCTCGACAAGATCGAGGCGCAGTACGAGGACGGCGTGCTCACCCTCACCATCCCGGTCGCCGACGAGGCCAAGCCCCGGAAGATCTCCGTCGCCCACGGGGGCACCCGCGAGACCATCGAAGCCGGCGTCTGACCCTCTCCCCGGCCCCGGACGACCCCTCCCGTCCGGGGCCGGTTCTCTGTCCGCCGGGCGGGGTCAGGCGGCGCGGATGAGGGCCGCGGCGAGCTCGGCGAGGCGACCTCGAGGGGCGAGCTCGCCCAGCCGTCCCGGGTCCCGGGGCAGACCCCGCTCTGCCGCGCCGGCCACCGAGCGCCGGTCGAAGAACGGCGCGACGCCGGGCCACACGTCCTGGACCTCCCGACAGAAGATGTCCGCCCCCGTCGGACCGATCCCGGTGAACCCGGTCAGCGCCTCACGCAGCGCGGGTATGCCGTCGGCGTCGTGGGGCCGGACCGCCCGCAGGTCACCCCGGTACTCCTCGCGCAGCCGGTCGGCGAGGGCGGCCAACCGGGTCGCCGTGCTCTCGTCGTAGCGGCGGTAGCCGCCGCGGCCGAGGGCGTCGACCCGCTCCTGCCAGGTGCTCTCGAGCAGCCGTTCCGGCGTGCGCCACCCGGCCGCCCACAGCTCGCGAGCGCTCGCCACCGCGATGTCGGCCGAGATCCGGGTCGACGCGAGCAGGCTCAGGACGAGCAGCTGGAAGAGCGGCTTCGGCTTGTCCCGCAGGGTGATGCCCGCCTCGGCGGCATACGTCCGACCGTGCTCCTCGAGGAGAGCGGCGACGTCGGCGCGGGTCACGAGGGCTCGCCGCGCGGGGCCTCGTCCTCGTCGTCCTCCCCGATCTCCTGGTGCTGCTCGAGCACGTCGGCCTCGTCGGCCTCGTCGGGAAGGGCGCTGGGTGCGTCCTCGAGGACATCGTCGGACTCCACCTGGTCGACCCGGGCGTCCTCCGCGCGCTCGAAGGCCGCCTCATCGGTCCACGCTGCCGAGGCCGGCGGGGCCGGCCGGCCGGTGTCCCCTGCTCCGGAGGATGTCGTCGGCGTCATGTCGAACCTCCTCGATCCGCATCGCGGGTCTCGATCGTCCGGTTCTCTCGACTGTACCCGCGGGTGTCTGGTCCATGCCGCTGTGGCGAACGGCATACCGCCGCCGCCCCGCTCTGGTGGAAGCATCGGACGGGAGAAGGAGGCGCCGCGATGACGACCACGACGAAGGAAGCGGCCCGGGAGTTCCTCGACCATCGGCGGATCGCCGTGACGGGGGTCTCCCACGCGCCGAAGGGCCACGGCAGCAACGCCGTCTACACCTGGCTGCGGGACCACGGCTACGAGGTCTTCGCCGTCAACCCCAGCGTCGAGGAGGTCGAGGGGGACCGCGCCTACCCGGACCTGCACGCCATCCCGGACGGTGTCGAGGCGGTCGTCATCGCCACGGCACCCGAGCACGCCCAGTCGGCGATGGAGGAGGCCGCCGAGCTCGGCATCGGGCGGGTCTGGATGCACCGGTCCTTCGGGGCCGGGTCGGTCTCGACGGTGGCGGCGGACTGGGGGCGGGAGCACGGCATCACCGTCATCGATGGCGGCTGCCCGATCATGTTCCATCCCGAGGGTGACGCGGGCCATCGGTTCATGTGCCGGTTGCTCACCTGGACCGGCAAGGTCCCTCGGCGCGTCTGAACGTCCCGGTCAGTCCTCCGGCTCCTCCGGCTCGGCCACCCACGCCGAGAACACCGGGATGCCGTCCCACGGGTCGCGCTCGCCGCTCCACGGCCCGGTCGGCCGGGCGAGGGCCAGCACCGCGTAGGGATGGGCGTAGCGCAGCCGCGCCACCCGCAGGGGCCCGTCCTGCGCGGCGGTCACCGACGTCCGGCCGGCCATGGCCGTCACGGCCGCGGCCTCGAACCCCACCCGGTGGTAGCGGGCCATGGCCGACTGGGCCGCGACGAGGTCGAGGCCCGGCATCGCGACGAGGGCGCCGAGGGCCGCGCCCGCCTCGGGGAAGGCGAGCCCGGGGTCGGCCATGAGATCGAAGGTGGCGCTCGCCGACCAGGCCGGCAGGGTGACCGACGCGACCCGGCCGGCCCGCCGCTCACTCGGCGTGACGCTCGCCCGCACCTGCTCGATCGTCCAGCCCGGTCCCGGCCCGAGCGGCAGGTCCGACAGCGCGATCCGCGCCTGGTCGCCGGAGGCGAGGGCGTGAGCGGCCGCGAGCACCGTGCGAGGCGCGACGGCGGCGTCGGCGATGACGGACCACACGTCCAGGCCCTCCGCCCGGGCGACATGGACGGCGACGGGCCCCGCGAGCGAGTCGGTGATCCAGGCGCCGTGACCCGCCCCGGGCGTCGTCGTCAGGGCCCGCTCCACGCGCTCGGCGAACGGCCCCGGCCCCAGCGTCCCGGCCGCCGTCGTCCGGAACGGCTCGCGCCACCCGACCCGGCAGGCCAGGGCGTTCGCGAGGGTGAGGACGGTGCTCGGCGTGATCGGCACGGGGCAGGCGGTGATGAGCCCGTCGGTCCGGTCCGCGGCCCAGGCGTCCGCCTCGGACTGCGTCGGCAGGGCCCCGCGCGCGACGTCGCCGGGCAGCCCGTCGAGGAAGTGCCCGAGTGGGCCGGGCAGCAGGTCCTCCCGGGCCCACGCGGCGAAGGCGTTGCGGACGGCCGGATGGGCGGAGCCGATGAGCCGGTCGGCCGTGTCGACGGCCTCCGCCCGTGGCATGCCGAGGGCCTGCTCGAGGGCCCCCGGCATGGGTTCGTCCTCGGCGCCCGCGCGGGCTGCGGTGGCCAGGAGCAGCCACACCCCGAGGGGGGAGGAGACCCGATGGGCGTCGCCGGGCAGGGCGTGGAGCCGGTCGGCGATGGCCGCGAGGGCGGAGGGCAGCTGCGGGGTCATGGACGCCACTGTGCCCCACCGGCTCCCGGCGCGTCAGTGGGCGATGTCGACGACGAGGCGCGGGGGCCCGGCCAGGGTGATGACCCGGAACGGGCGCCGCTCGCCCCGGACGCCGATGAAGGTCTGCGCCCGGTTCTCGAAGCCGCCGAAGAGCAGTCCGGTCTCGGCGATGACCGTGCCGGCGAGCTCGGCATCGGCCGGCGGGGTTGGCTCGTCGCCGGTGCCGGGGTAGCCCAGGCCCGAGACGAACACCTCGAGCGCGGCCTGCCCCTTGACGTCGACGGGCTCACCGCTCGGGTCCCCGATCGGGGTGTCGACGTACCGGACCTGGAAGCTCGGCGTCCCGCTGCCCGCGAACTCGTAGACGACCCGGTCGTAGGCGCCGTGCTGCCCGACCCGGACGGCGACGCCGTGGTCGAGGGTCCCCGAGGGATCCGGCCAGGTCTTCGACGTGGCCTTCTGCAGCCCGAAGCCCGCGGGGAGGGTGTCGGTCGTCGTCGCGGTGGCGGTCGCCGTCTCGGTCTGGGTCCGGGTCTGGGTGACGGTCGGCGCGCCGGTGCTCGTGCCGGTGCTCGAGCTACTGGTGGGGGACGATCCCGACCCCCCGGTGCACCCGACGAGAAGGACGAGCGTCGTTGCTGGGAGCCCGGTGCGCCATCGCATGGTCCTGCCTCCTCGGCTCGCGTTCTCCGTCCAGACTAGGGAGTGCTCCGTCCCCCCGCCACGCGATGTGCGCGAGGGAACGGGGCGACCCCATCCTGTCCGGCGGCTACCCGGTGCGCCGGCGGGTCATGCCGGCCCGTCCGCGGCTAGCTCGCCTCCGCCTCGTACAGGCAGAACGTCCGGTGCTTGTCGGCCGAGAGGAACGAGCAGATCCAGCGCACCTGCTCGGCGTCGTTGATCTCCCTCAGCGTCGCCGCGGCCTCGGCGCTGTGGTCGACCAGGTCCGCGTACCCGCGCTCCGATCATGACGATGGCCATGAGCGTCCTTCCCCTGCATCCGGATCCAGGCCGGCCATGATGGCCCGGAACCGGCGCGTGAAGGGGAACAAATCACCCGCGGCCGAGGGTTGAGCCAAGTAAACGCAAGTTTTGCGCGGCCGGTTTGCTCACGGCAGCCCGACTCGCTAACTTGAGTGCGAGCAACTCAACTCGGGCCCGCATCGCCGGCCCGGGCCCCGGAGCCAGGATCATCAGCCAGCACCAACAGCCAGCGTCAAGGAGCAACCACCATGGCACGTGCGGTCGGAATCGACCTCGGTACCACCAACTCGGCCGTCGCCGTCCTCGAGGGCGGCGAGCCGACCATCATCGCCAACGCCGAGGGCGGTCGGACGACCCCGTCCGTCGTCGCGTTCTCCAAGTCCGGCGAGGTCCTCGTCGGCGAGATCGCCAAGCGTCAGGCGGTGACGAACGCCGATCGGACGATCCGCTCGGTCAAGCGGCACATGGGCACGGACTGGAAGTCCGGCGACATCGACGGCAAGCAGTACACCGCCCAGGAAATCAGCGCCCGCATCCTCCAGAAGCTCAAGCGGGACGCCGAGTCCTACCTCGGTGAGCCCGTCACCGACGCCGTCATCACCGTCCCCGCGTACTTCGACGACCACGAGCGTCAGGCGACGAAGGAGGCCGGCGAGATCGCGGGCCTGACCGTCCTGCGGATCATCAACGAGCCGACGGCCGCCGCGCTCGCCTACGGTCTCGACAAGGGCAAGGAGGACGAGCTCATCCTCGTCTTCGACCTCGGTGGCGGCACCTTCGACGTCTCGCTCCTCGAGGTCGGCAAGGACCCCGAGGACGGCTTCAGCACGATCCAGGTCCGCGCCACCAGTGGTGACAACCAGCTCGGTGGCGACGACTGGGACGACCGGATCGTCCAGCACCTGCTGACGACGGTGAAGTCCTCCTCCGGCGTCGACCTGGCCAAGGACAAGATCGCCATGCAGCGGCTGCGCGACGCGGCCGAGCAGGCGAAGAAGGAGCTGTCGAGCGCATCCTCGACGAACATCTCGCTCCAGTACCTCTCGATGTCCGAGAACGGCCCGATCCACCTCGACGAGAACCTCACCCGGGCCCAGTTCGAGCAGATGACCAAGGACCTGCTGGACCGGACCAAGCAGCCCTTCCACAACGTCATCAAGGACGCGGGCATCTCGCTGTCCGACATCGACCACGTCGTCCTCGTCGGCGGCTCGACCCGGATGCCGGCCGTGTCCTCGCTCGTCAAGGAGCTGACCGGTGGCCGCGAGCCCAACAAGGGCGTCAACCCCGACGAGGTCGTCGCCCTCGGCGCCTCGCTCCAGGCCGGCGTCCTCAAGGGCGAGCGCAAGGACGTCCTCCTCATCGACGTCACGCCGCTCTCGCTCGGCATCGAGACCAAGGGCGGGCTGTTCACCAAGCTCATCGAGCGCAACACGGCCATCCCGACCAAGCGCTCCGAGGTGTTCTCGACCGCCGAGGACAACCAGCCCTCCGTCCTCATCCAGGTCTTCCAGGGTGAGCGCGAGATCGCCCAGCAGAACAAGCCGCTCGGCACGTTCGAGCTGTCGGGCATCGCGCCGGCACCCCGGGGCGTGCCCCAGATCGAGGTCACCTTCGACATCGACGCGAACGGCATCGTCAACGTCTCCGCCAAGGACCGGGGCACCGGCAAGGAGCAGAAGATCACCATCTCCGGCGGCTCGGCGCTGTCGAAGGAGGAGATCGAGCGGATGGTCAAGGACGCCGAGGCGCACGCCGAGGAGGACAAGAAGCGGCGCGACGAGACCGAGGCGCGCAACATGGGCGAGTCCCTCGTCTTCTCGACCGAGAAGTTCCTCGCCGAGAACACCGACAAGATCTCCGAGGAGTCCCGGGGGCCGGTCGACGGGGCGTTGGCCGACCTCAAGGAGGCCATCAAGCCGGACTCCGGTGCGAGTACCGAGGACATCAACGCCAAGATCGCGACCCTCAACGACGAGTCCCAGAAGATGGGCGCGGCGATGTATGCCGCGGCCGGTGACGCCGGGGACGGCGCCGCCGACGAGGGCCCGGCCGGCGCCGGTGCCGGCTCGTCGGCCGGTGGCGACGAGGACGTCGTCGACGCCGAGGTCGTCGACGACGACGAGGAGGCCAAGTGACCGACACCCCTCGTGACGACGTGACTGCCGACCAGGCCGCCGTCGCGCCCGAGGACGTGGCGGTGCAGGCCGCCGCGGAGCAGGAGGTCGTCGACGACGCCTCCTGCGAGGCGGTCAACACCGAGGCGGTCAACGACGAGCCGGCCGGGGAGGCCGCCGCCGCGGCGGCTGCCTCGGCCGGGGAGCCCGCCGGCCACGACGACCCGCACCCGGACACGGTGCTCGCCGCCGAGCGGCTCGCCGACCTCCAGCGGCTCCAGGCCGAGTACGTCAACTACAAGCGTCGGGTCGACCGCGACCGCGGGGCGATGCAGGAGCGGGCCGTCCGTGACGTGCTCGAGTCCCTCCTTCCCGTCCTCGACGACGTCCATCTCGCGCGCGAGCACGGTGACCTCGTCGGCGGGCCCTTCGCGGCGATTGCCGACAAACTCGAGGGCACCCTCGGCCGGTTCGGCCTGATCCGCTACGGGGCGGTCGGTGAGGCCTTCGACCCGATGGAGCACGAGGCGCTCATGCACGTGCAGTGGGACCAGTCGCACCGCGAGAACCCGGCCCTTCCCGATGACGCCACCGCCACGCTCGTCGTGCAGGTCCTCCAGCCCGGCTACCGCGCCGGCGAGCAGGTCCTGCGCCCGGCCCGGGTCGCCGTGGCCGATCCCGAGTGAGCCCCGACCGACCGATGACCCACGCCGGCTGAGAGGAGGATGCCGATGGCCCAGCAGGACTGGTTCGAGAAGGACTTCTACTCGATCCTCGGCGTCCCCCAGGACGCCGACGAGGCCACGATCAAGAAGGCCTACCGCCGGCTCGCCCGCAAGCACCATCCCGACCAGAACGCCGGGGATCCCGCGGCCGAGAAGCGGTTCAAGGACGTCGGTGAGGCCCACGCGGTGCTGGCCGACCCCAAGCAGCGCGAGGAGTACGACGCGATCCGGCGGATGTCGCACGGTGGCGCCCGGTTCACCGCTGGCGCTCCCGGCGGCGCGGGCGGGTTCGAAGACCTGTTCGGTGCCTTCGGCGGCGGCGGCGGCCAACGGGTGCGGTTCAGCACCGGTGGTGGGCCCGGCTTCGGCGGGGGCGGCGGCGGCGCCTCCGAGGCCGACATCAACGACCTCCTGTCGCAGATGTTCGGTGGCGGCGCGGCATACGGCGGCGGCGGGGGCTTCGGCTCCACCCGCGGTCCGCGCCGGGGCCAGGACCAGCAGGCCCGGACCACGCTGTCCTTCCGCGACGCCGTCGGGGGCGCGACGGTCACTCTCACGACCGCCGAGGGGCGCCGGGTCACGACCCGGATCCCACCCGGCGTCGCCGACGGCCAGCGGATCCGGCTGCGTGGCAAGGGTGCGGCGGGGGACGCCGGTGCCGAGCCCGGCGACCTCATCCTCACCGTGTCGATCGACAAGCACCCCGTCTTCGGGCGCGAGGGCCACAACCTGACGGTCGAGGTCCCGGTGACCTTCGCCGAGGCGGCCCTCGGCGCGACGGTGCCGGTGCCGACCCTCGACGGCGGGACCGTCAAGGTGAAGGTCGCGCCCGGCACCCCGAGTGGCCGGGTGCTGCGGGTCAAGGGGCGCGGAGTGAAGACGAAGAACGGGCACGGCGACCTGCTCGCGAAGATCGTCGTCGTCGTGCCCCAGCGGCTGAGCGACACGGCGCGCGAGGCGGTCGAGGCCCTCCGCGCCGAGGAGAACGGGCATGACCCGCGGGCCGAGCTGTTCGCACGGGCCCGCGGCTGAGGCACAGCGAGACGGACGGAGGCGAGGAGATGGCGGCACTGTCTGAGCGGGGCCGGATCCGGGTGAATTTCGCGCCGGACGACGACACCCCGGTCTTCGTCATCTCCGTCGCCGCCGAGCTCGCCGGCATGCACGCCCAGACGCTGCGCCAGTACGACCGGCTCGGTCTCGTCACGCCGTCGCGGACCCGCGGGGGTGGCCGGCGCTACTCCGCCCGCGACGTCGCCCTCCTGCGCGAGGTGCAGCGTCTCTCCCAGGAGGAGGGCGTCAGCCTCGCCGGGATCGCCCGGATCCTCGAGCTCGAGGACGAGGTGCGCGGCCTGCGGGCCCGGGTCGAGCGCCTCGCCGCCGAGCTGGACCGGGTGCGGCCGTCGACCGGTCCGGGAACCCGGGTGTTCTCGGTCACCCCGACCGGCGACATCCTCCCCGGGCGGCTGGGCGACCGGCCGGCGCGTGGCTCGCAGGCTCTCGTCGTATGGCGCCCGCGCCGGTGAGCACCCGACACGTCGTCGTCCTCGGCGTCTCCGGCAGCGGCAAGACGACAGTCGCCCGCGGCATCGCCGAGCGGACCGGGTTGCTGTTCGGTGAGGCCGACGACTTCCACCCGGCCGCGAACGTCGCGGCGATGTCCGCCGGCGTGCCGCTCACCGATGCCGACCGCCGCCCCTGGCTCGAGGCCCTCGCCCGCTGGATGGCCGAGCGGGCCGCCGAGGGACGCTCGACCGTGATGGCCTGCTCGGCACTGCGTCGCTCCTACCGTGACATCCTCCGGTCCGGTCCGCCGCGGATCGAGCCGATCCTGCTCGCCGGGCCCGCCGAGCTGATCCGGCGCCGGATGGTCAGCCGCGAGGGGCACTTCATGCCGCCCAGCCTGCTCGACTCGCAGGTGGCCACCCTCGAGCCCCTCGAAGCGGACGAGGGCGGGCTCGTCCTCGACCTGCGGCTCGACCCCGAGGAGCTCCTCGAGGCCGCCGTGGCGTGGCTCGGGGGCCCGGCCTCCGGCTGACCCCCTGGGTGCTCGCTCACATTCGGCGCGCCGTTCGCGGCACCCACCCGTAGCATCGACGCAGAGGTCAAGCCCGTTCAGCCCGATGCGGTCTGGCCCGATGAGAGCAACGGCGCCCGTCGGGACGTCAAGAGGTGATCCTCATGCGCGGTCTCATGCTCAGGCAGTGGCGGTCCGAGCCCGAGCTCGTCGACCTGCCCGAGCCCGAGCCCGGTCCGGGCGAGGTCCTCGTCAGGGTCGGCGGATCCGGCTGTTGCCACACCGACGTCAACGTCTATCGCGAGTACGACCCCGGTCTCGTCGGGTGGCGGCCGCCATTCGTCCTCGGGCACGAGATCGCGGGCTGGGCCGTGGCGACCGGGCCCGGGGTCACCGGGATCGAGCTCGGCGCGGGCTATCTCGTCTACTCGGCCGTGGGGTGCGGCGGCTGCCGGTCCTGCCGTGAGGGGCTGGAGAACTACTGCGACCGGCAGCCGTCCGGCCCGAGCGGGCTCGGTCTCGGCCGCGACGGTGGCATGGCCGAGTTCGTCGTCGTCCCCGCCCACCATCTCGTCCCGCTCGGTGACTTCGAGCCCGCCGCCGCGGCGCCGCTCGCCGACGCGGGGCTCACGCCCTACCACGCGGTGAAGCGGGTCCGCGGTGACCTCGGACCGGGAAGCTACGCGCTCGTCATCGGGCTCGGCGGCCTGGGGACGACCGCCGTCCAGATCCTCCGCGCGGTGACCGACGCCGTCGTCATCGGCGTCGACAACCGGATCGAGCCGCTGTGCATCGCCCGCGCGGCAGGTGCCGCCCACGTCCTCAGGTTGGGTCCGGACACCGCGGCGGAGGTGCGCGACCTCACCGGTGGTGCGGGCTGCGACGCGGTGTTCGACATCGTCGGCGCCGCGGAGACGATGCGCTTGGGGCTCGCCTGCGGCCGGCCGCGCGCCACCCTCACCGTCGTCGGCATCACCCGTGAGGCGCTGCCCTGGCAGTTCGCCGAGGTGCCGTACGAGATGTCCGTCGCCTCGACACTGTGGGGCTCGTTGGCGGAGCTGCGCGAGGTCGTCGACCTCACCCAGCGGGGCCTGGTCCTGCCGACGATCGAGCGATACACCCTCGCCGGGGCGATGGACGCCTACAAGCGGCTGGAGCACGGCGAGCTGCACGCGCGCGCCGTCGTCGTCCCGTAGCGCGGGTCTCCCGCAACGCGGGCGCGTCCGCTCAGTCGTCGAAGAGCTGCGGGTAGGCCGCACGCACCGTCGACCGGATCGCGTCGTCGACCGGTCGCGGGGTGAGCCCCAGGGCCGCGCCGTGTGCCGTGGTATCGAGGAAGAGCGTCCGGGTGAGGATGTCCCGCCCGACCCGCACCGGGTCGAGCCCGAACCCGCCGCGCCGCTGCAGGCGTCGGACATGGCCGCGCAGCCGGATGCCGGCCGCCGCGCCGGGCACGACGAGCGTGTGGCTGGCGCGCCCCAGCTCGGCGACGACGAGCTGGGCGAGCCGGCGATGGGTGACGTTGTCGGTGGCGATGGCGTGCCGGCCCGGCAAGAGGTGCCGCTCGACGAGCCGCGAGACGGCGATGCCGACGTCCTCGTGGGTCACCGCGGCCGCGCCGCCCGGCAGCGCGAGCGCCACCGGCCCGCGGCGCAGCGTATCGAGGAAGGCTGCGCGCCACACCGGCGCCGCGCCGGGCTTCGCTCCGAACACCGACGGGATCTCGAGGACGGAGACGTCGGTCGCCGAGCCCGCCGCCGCGTCCCGGGCCCGACGGCCCTGGTCGATCCGGGCCTGGATGTAGGGATGGTGCTCCGCGAGGCGCCACTCGGGATGCAGCCTGGCGAACGTCGCGTAGGCCGAGCCGAGGACGATGACGTGCCCGACGCCCTGCCGGCAGGCGGCTCGGGTCACCCGGACCGTGGGGTCCACCAGGAGCCGCTGGTAGTGGGCCGTGACCGGCCCCTGCGGACGGTCCCGGTCGTCGACCGCGAGGGCATGCACGACCGCGTCCGCGGAGTGCAGGACGGCGTCGAGCGCGGTCTCGGTCGCGTCGACGACGTCCATGGCGACCGAGCGGTCGGCGCCCTCGACCGGGACGTGCTCCGGCGCGACCACCTCGCCGGCGGAGCGGCCGTACGCGGCGGACGACGGCATCGCAGTGAGGGCCGCGGACCGTCCGCCGTAGGGACGCACCGCGGTCACCTCGTGCCCGCGGCCGGCGAGGTCCGCCGCCACGGCGCGACCGAGCAGACCCTCCGCGCCGAGCACGACGACCCGCATCGTTCCCCTTCCACGTTCCTGACCGCCCAGCCTAGGACCCGTCTCAAGGTGTCGTCGTGGCGGTACCCCGATCATCGCCCCTCCTCGGTGCATGATGGAGCGCATGCCCTCGGACGTCCCCGGCGGGGAGAGCCGCCTGAGCAGGCAGTCGCGCCTGCGCCGGGCCGCCGGGCGCCGCCGCCGCTTCTACGTCCTCACCGGGCTCAGCACCCTCCTCCCGGGTGCCGGCCTGCTCCTCACGCCGCGGCGTCGGCTCGGGGTCCTCGTCCTCGCCCCCGCCGTCCTGCTCGGCGTCGTCCTCCTCGTCAAGGCCCTCGACGGCAGCCTCGTCGACAGCGCGCTCGGCCTCGCCGTCAGCCCGACGAAGCTCATGCTCGCCGTCCTCGGGGTCGTCCTCATCGGCATCGTCTGGAGCCTCGCCATCCTCATCACGGCGGGCCAGACCAGGCCGATGGACGGCCACGGCGGGATCGCGCGGCCCCTCTTCGTCCTGCTCTGCGTCGCGGCCGTCGTCGCTCCGCTGTCGATCTCGGGTCGCTACCTGACCATCCAGCGCAGCGTCGTCACGCAGGTGTTCCCCTCGGTCGTCGCCTCGGGCTCGACCGCCATCGCGACGAGCACGACGAAGGACCCGTGGGAGGGCACGCCCCGGGTCAACGTCCTGTTGCTCGGCTCCGACGCCGGGACCGGCCGGTGGGGCGTACGGACGGACTCGATGATGGTCGCGAGCATCGACACCAAGACCGGCGACACCGTGCTCATCGGTGTCCCCCGCAACCTTGAGAACGTCCCGATCCCGAAGGAGAACCCCCTCTCCACGCTCTACCCCGAGGGCTACAACTGTGGCGACGAGTGCCTCATGAACGGCATCTGGACCCTCGCGGTCGACCACAAGGACCTCTTCGGCGACGACCCGAACCCGGGCCTCACCTCGACCCGTCAGGTCCTCGAGGCCGTCCTCGGGCTGTCGATCCAGCGGACCGTCGTCATCGACCTACGCGGCTTCCAGAGCCTCGTCAACGCGATGGGCGGTGTCGACATCGTCGCCCGCGAGAAGGTCTGCATCGACTGCAAGAGCAACGGCTCCGGCGGGATCATCTGGACCGGCTCGACGCAGAAGTGGATCGAGCCCGGGCCGCAGCACCTCTCCGGGTACCAGGCGCTGTGGTATGCCCGCTCCCGGGCGACGAGCGACGACTTCAGCCGGATGCGGCGCCAGCGCTGCGTCGCCGGGGCGCTGCTCAACCAGGTCGACCCGACGACGATGCTTCGCCGGTATCCGGCCCTGGCCGACGTCCTCAAGAACAACGTCTCGACCGACATCACCCAGGACGAGCTCTCCGCCTGGGTCGTCCTCATCGACCGGATCCAGTCCGGGACGATCCGCAGCCTGCCGATCACCGACAAGATCGTCGCCGTCGGCAACCCCGACTTCACCACCATCCGGTCCCTCGTCCAGAGCGCGCTCACCGCGACGAAGGCCGCCTCCCCGACCGCGGCGGCCTCGTCGACGACGAGGGGCTCGACCCCCGCCCCGTCGACCCCCGCGGACGACAGCCTGTCCAGGCTGTCCGCCGCCTGCTGAGCCGGGCTGGCGCGAAGCCGGCCGCGACCGGGCCCGGACCCGCGCCCTTCCGAGCACAACCTTGAGTGGAATAGACTCAACTTCACGACGGTTGGACCATCTGGTTTCTCCCGTCCCCGACCCGGCCAAGGAGCCCCGATGGAGTTGCAGCCCACCGCCAAGGTGGCTGAGGCGCTGGCCATCGCCCAGCGCACCGCCCAGAACGCCGGCCACGCCGAGATCACGCCGGCCCACCTCCTGCTCGCCCTCGCCGAGCAGCGGGACACGACGACGGCGGCCCTCCTGGCCGCCGGCGGCACCTCCGCCGAGGGCGCGGCCGCGGCGGCCCGGGCGCGCCTGGACGCCCTGCCGTCCTCGAGCGGCACCACCGTCGCGTCCGCTGGTCTGGGCCAGGCCGTCCTCGGCGTCCTTCAGCATGCGAGCACCCTGATGACCGCGCGGGGGGACACCCACCTCGCGACCGACGTCCTCCTCCTCGCCCTCATCGAGAAGGGCGAGGTGGCCGGCGTGGGCAGGGCCGACGCGCCGCTCGTCGAGGGGCAGATCGACCGGCTCCGCGGCGGCCAGAAGGTGACGAGCGAGGACCCGGAGGCGACGAGCGAGGCGCTGGAGAAGTACGGCACCGATCTCACCCAGGCGGCCCGCGACGGCAAGCTCGACCCGGTCATCGGCCGCGACACCGAGATCCGCCGGGTCGTCCAGGTCCTGTCCCGCCGGACCAAGAACAACCCCGTACTCATCGGTGAGCCCGGCGTCGGCAAGACGGCCGTCGTCGAGGGGCTCGCTCAACGGATCGTCGACGGAGACGTCCCCGAGTCGCTGCGCGAGAAGCGGCTTGTCGCTCTCGACCTCGCGGCGATGGTCGCCGGCGCGAAGTACCGTGGCGAGTTCGAGGAGCGGCTCAAGGCCGTGCTCGAGGAGATCAAGGCCTCCGAGGGCCAGATCATCACCTTCATCGACGAGCTGCACACCGTCGTCGGGGCCGGGGCCACCGGCGAGTCCGCGATGGATGCCGGCAACATGCTCAAGCCGATGCTCGCCCGTGGCGAGCTGCGGCTCGTCGGCGCGACGACCCTCGACGAGTTCCGCGAGCACGTCGAGAAGGACCCGGCACTCGAGCGTCGCTTCCAGCAGGTGTTCGTCGGGGAGCCGAGTGTCGAGGACTCGATCGCCATCCTCCGCGGCCTCAAGGAGCGCTACGAGGCGCACCACAAGGTCGAGATCGAGGACAGCGCCCTCGTCGCCGCGGCCTCGCTGTCCGACCGCTACATCACCGGTCGGCAGCTGCCGGACAAGGCGATCGACCTCGTCGACGAGGCGGCCTCCCGACTGCGGATGGAGATCGACTCCAGCCCGGTCGAGATCGACGAGCTCCGCCGGGCCGTCGACCGGCTCAAGATGGAGGAGCTGCACCTGGCCAAGGAGACCGACGAGGCGTCGATCGAGCGGCTCGCCAGGCTGCGCGCCGACCTCGCCGACAGGACCGAGGAGCTGGCCGCTCTCACCGCGCGGTGGGAGTCGGAGAAGTCCGGCCTCAACCGGGTCGGCGAGCTCAAGGCGCGCCTGGAGGACCTGCGGACTCAGGCCGACCGGCTCCAGCGCGAGGGCGACTACGACAGCGCCTCCCGGTTGCTCTACGGGGAGATCCCTGCCGTCGAGCGCGAGCTGTCCGAGGCGACGGCCTCGGAGCAGGCGAGCGCCCAGGGCGAGCTCATGGTCAAGGACCGGGTCGGGGCGGACGACATCGCCGAGGTCGTCGGGGCCTGGACCGGCATCCCGGCGGGTCGTCTCCTGCAGGGCGAGACCGAGAAGCTGCTGTCGATGGAGTCGATCATCGGCGCCCGGCTCATCGGCCAGACCGAGGCGGTCCGGGCCGTCTCGGACGCCGTGCGCCGCTCCCGGGCCGGCATCGCCGACCCCGACCGGCCGACCGGGTCCTTCCTCTTCCTCGGCCCGACCGGCGTCGGCAAGACCGAGCTCGCCAAGGCGCTCGCCGACTTCCTCTTCGACGACGAGCGCGCCATGGTCCGCATCGACATGAGCGAGTACTCCGAGCGGCACGCCGTCGCGCGGCTCATCGGCGCCCCCCCGGCTACGTCGGCTACGAGGAGGGCGGCCAGCTGACCGAGGCGGTCCGTCGTCGTCCCTACTCCGTCGATTCTCCTCGACGAGGTCGAGAAGGCCCACCCGGAGACCTTCGACATCCTCCTCCAGGTGCTCGACGACGGCCGGCTCACCGACGGCCAGGGCCGAACGGTCGACTTCCGCAACGTCATCCTCGTCATGACCTCCAACCTCGGATCGCAGTTCCTCATCGACCCGGCGACGGGGCCGGAGGCCAAGCGCGAGGCCGTCCTCGCCACGGTGCGCCAGGCGTTCAAGCCCGAGTTCCTCAACCGACTCGACGAGATCGTCGTCTTCGACCCGCTCTCGACCGAGGAGCTCGGCCGGATCGTCTCGCTCCAGGTCCGGGCACTGGCGACCCGGCTGCACGACCGCCGGATCACCCTCGAGGTGACCGACTCCGCGCGGGCCTGGCTCGCCTCGGCCGGCCACGACCCGGCCTACGGCGCCCGACCGCTGCGCCGGCTCATCCAGCGCGAGATCGGGGACCGACTGGCCACGGCGCTGCTGGGGGGCGAGGTCCGGGACGGGGACACCGTGCTCGTCGACCGCGCGGGCGACGGCGACCATCTCGTCCTGCACTGAGGACCCGGGCCGACGCAGCGGTTAGGGTGTCGCCCATGCGTCGCGCCCGGGTCCTGCTCAGTGCTGGCCTCGCCGCGGCCCTCCTCGGGGTCGGCGGTTGCACGGGCGGTTCGTCACCCGCGACGACCGTGCCCCCGACCGAACGGCTCTCGGCCGTTAAGAAGGTGCTCGACGACGCCCAGTTCGTCACCCTCTCCCTCACGAGCAAGGACGTCCCCCAGGGCGTCAACGGGGTGACGGCGGCGACCGGCGTCGGCGAGATCAGCTCGGCCGAGCCCCGCTTCAAGGGCAGCATCACCGGCACCATCAAGGGCATCGCCGGCACGGTCGACCTCATCAGCATCGGCTCGACGGCCTACCTGAAGTTCTTCACCCCGGACTACGTCGAGACGGACCTGTCCGCGCTCAACGCGCCGAACCCCTCGGTGTTCTTCAACCCCGACAAGGGCGTTTCGACCCTGCTGACCGACGTCCAGGGCCCCCGGGCCGCCGAGCAGATCCGCTCCGGCGACGAGGTTCTCGACCGCTACACCGGCACGCTGCCCGGGGACCGGATCCAGAGCCTGTTCATGCTCGGTGACGGGTCGGGCACCTTCTCGGCGACATTCGGGGTGACGGCGAAGGACGAACTCCGGACGGCGACCATGACGGGGCCGTTCTTCGACGGGGCGACCTCGACCTACACCCTGCGGCTGACGAGCTACGGCTCGGCCGCCGAGATCAGCAAGCCCTGAGGCCGGCCGCGTGGACCGGGTGAGCCGGGAGGGCCGCCCCGCGCCTCGGCCGCTGCTGGCGACCGCGTCCGTCGCCGTGGCCCTGGCTGCCGCCGACACCTACGTCGTCGTCCTCGCCCTCACCGACATGATGGCCGGGGTCGGCGTCGGCATCGACCAGCTCCAGCGGGCGACGCCGATCATCTCCGGCTTCCTCCTCGGCTATGTCGCCGTCCTGCCGCTCATCGGCCGGGTGGCCGACCTCGTCGAGCGCCAGCGGGTGCTCCTCGGCTGTCTCGGCATCTTCGTCGTCGGCTCCGCCGTCACCGCGCTCGCCACCGAGCTGCCGGTCCTCGTCGTCGGCCGGGTCGTCCAGGGGGTGGGCGGCGGCGGCCTCGTGCCGGCGACGCTCGCCATCGTCGCCGACCTGTGGGCGGCCGACCGTCGCGGGACCCCGCTCGGTGTCGTCGGCGCCGTCCAGGAGCTCGGTTCGGTTCTCGGCCCCGTCGTCGGCGCCGCCATCCTCACGCTGTCGGGGTGGCGGGCCATCTTCTGGGTCAACGCGGCCGCGGGACTGCTCCTCGCGGGCCTCGTCGTGGTGACCGGGGGAGGTATGCCGCGCCGCCCGCGGCCGCTGCCGACCCTCCTCGGGCTCGCAGCGGCGGCCGCGCTGTGGCTCGCGCTCGCCGCTCCGGAGTCGCTCGCCACCGACGTGACGCTCGGCATCCCGTTCGTTCCGTTCGGCGACGCCACCTCCCGGCTCGCGACGCCGGTCGGCGCGCTGGCGCTCCTGCTCGTCCTGGCATCCCTCGGGTGGGGGCTGGTCCGGCTGTGGCCCGTGCTGCGCCGAGCCGACCTGCTCGGCGCCGTCCTCGTGGCCGTCGCGCTCGGCGGCATCATCCTCACCTTCGCCTCCTCCGACCCCGCCACCGAGGTCGTCGGGCCGTGGGGGCTCGCCCTGCTGCCGATCGCGGCCGTGGCGGCCGCGGCATACCTGGTCCACCATCGGCGGGCGGCGGCGCCGCTCGTCCCCCGCGGGGTGGTCCGGGGCCGGACGCCGTGGTCCCTGCTCGTCTCGCTGCTCGTCGGCGTGGCGCTCGTCGCCGTCGTCGTCGACGTCCCCCTCTACGCGCATCTCGTCATCGAGGACGCGAGCGAGGCGCAGGCAGCGTTCGTCCTCGTCCGGTTCCTCGTCGCGGTGCCCGTCGGCGCGCTTCTCGGCGGCTGGACGCTGCGGCGGCTGGGCGACGGGATGGTGAGTGGGTCGGGCCTCGCCCTGGCCACCGCCGGCCTGCTGCTCATGACGACGTGGGGGCGCGGCTCGCTCGACGACCCGTCGGCGACGGTCGTCCTCGCCGTGGTCGGCCTCGGTGTCGGACTCGCCCTCGCGCCGGCCAACAACGCCGCGCTCGCGGATGCACCGGCGGCCGCCCACGGCACGGCGAGCGCGCTCGTCGTCGTCGCCCGGATGGTGGGGATGGTCGTCGGGCTCGCGCTGCTCACCGCGATCGGGCTGCACCAGTACTACGCGGCCGTGGCGGCCCTGCCGGACCAGACCGACACCGCCGCGCTGCTGGACGCGGCGGTCGTCCAGGTCCAGTGGGTCTTCCGCGGGGCGGCCGTCGCCGCCGGCCTGGGGACGCTCGCCTCGGTGCGGCTCGGGCTGCGCCGCGTGGCGGGCGCCGCACCCGAGGTCCCGACCTTCGGCCTGTGAACCCCGGCTATCCGGTCGGGACGCCGTCGACGATCGTCACGAGCGCCTCGGCGACGTCATCGCTCGCCTCGTAGGTGAGCATGTGACCGAGGCCGTCCAGGACGGTCAGCCGCGAGCCGGGGATCTGCTCGTGGAGCACCGCGGACCAGCGGCCCGGGGTCAGCCGGTCGCGGGAGCCGACGAGGATCTGGGTCGGCACGCCCTCGAGGTGGGCGAGCGCGGCGAGCTCGTCGTGCTCGGCCAGCGCGGTGAAGTAGCGCCCGATCGTCGGCATCGTGGTCCGCTGGATCTGTCGGACCGCCTCACGGACGTCACGAGGGTCGGCCCCCTCGCCGAAGATGAGCCGGCGCTGGACCGAGACGGGGACGAGCCGTCCCGCCCGGATGTCCGGGGCCAGCGAGCAGGCCCTCATGACGAGCGTCTCGAGCGGGATCGGCCGGCGCCCCTCGATCGAGGCCGCCGTCGAGACGAGGACGACCCCTCGGGCCCGGGCCCGCAGCTGCTCCGGGTATCGGCCGGCATACGCCATGACCGTCATCCCGCCCATCGAGTGACCGCCGAGGACGAGCGGGCCGTCGGGGACCAGCGCCGAGAGGATCCGCGCGAGGTCCTCGCCGAGCAGGCCGATGGAGGGCGCGACGTCGCCCATCGATGAGCTGCCGTGGCCGCGCTGGTCGTAGGTGACCACCCGGACCGCGCGCCGAGCGAGCAGAGCCTCGATGACCGGTCGCCAGCTGCGTCGGGTCAGCGTCCAGCCGTGGGAGAGCACGACGGTCGGCGCGTCGTCGGCGACGGTACCGGCCGGCAGGTGCTCCTCGGCGCGGAGCATGGCGCCGCGTGCCGCGGGGACGATGAGGGTCCGACCGGTCACCGTCGGCTACTCGCTCAGCTCGACGACGACGGGAGCGTGGTCGCTCGCGCCCTTGCCCTTGCGCTCCTCCCGGTCGATGGCCGCGCCGGTCACCCGATCGGCGAACGAGGGCGAGCCGAGGACGAAGTCGATGCGCATCCCCCGCTTCTTCGGGAAGGCGAGCCGCTGGTAGTCCCAGTAGGTGTAGACCCCCGGGCCCGGCGCGTGCGGCCGGACGACGTCGACGAACCCGGCGTCGAGGAAGGCCGAGAAGGCCGCTCGCTCCGGCGGCGAGACGTGGCTCTTGTCGAGGTAGTACTCCATCGACCACACGTCCTCGTCCCGAGGGGCGATGTTCCAGTCGCCGCAGAGGGCCACCGGCGCGCCGTCCGCGGCCCAGCCGCTGGCCTGGGTGCGCAGCTCGGCGAGCCAGCGCAGCTTGTACGTCATGTGCGGATCCTCGATGGCCCGGCCGTTGGGCACATAGACCGACCAGACGCGGATGCCGCCGCACGTCGCCCCGATCGCCCGGGCCTCGGTCGCCGGCGGCTCACCCCACCCGGGGTCGCCGGCGAAACCGACCTGCACCTCGTCGAGGCCGACCCGGGAGACCAGGGCCACCCCGTTCCACTGGTTGAGGCCGTGGTGGGCGACCTCGTAGCCCAGTGCCCGCAGCCGGTCGAGGGGGAACTGGTCGTCGCGCGCCTTGGTCTCCTGGATGGCCAGGACGTCGGGCTCGACCCGCTGGAGCCAGGCCTCGACCCGGTCGATCCGGGACCGGATCGAGTTGACGTTCCACGTTGCCAGTCGCACGTGCTCACTCTACTTCCGAGTAACCGTTGTCGTCGTCGCGGCTATCGTGACGGGATGAGCGTCGCCCTCGTCACCGGAGCCACCGCGGGCATCGGCCGCGCGTTCGCCGACCAGCTCGCGGCGCGTGGCCACGACCTCGTCATCGTGGCACGGGACTCCGACCGCCTCGAGGCGGTGGCCGCCGCCCTGCGGGACCGGTACGGGGTCCAGGTCGAGCCCCTGGCGGCCGACCTGTCCGACCGGGCCGCCCTCGCCGGCGTGGCCGAGCGGATCGCCGCCACGGACCGGCCGGTCGAGGTCCTCGTCAACAACGCGGGCCACGGCATGCGGGGCAGCTTCCTCGACAACGACCTCGCCGACGAGGAGGCGATGCTCGACGTCCTCACCCGCGCCGTGCTCGTCCTCTCGCACGCCGCGGGGCGGGCGATGCGCCCGCGGGGTCGCGGCACGATCGTCGTCGTCTCCTCCGTGGCCGGCTGGATCGCCGGCGGGACGTACTCGGCGGCGAAGGCCTGGGCGACGACCTTCGCCGAGGGCCTGGCCGGCGAGCTCGCGGGAACGGGGGTCACCGTGACCGCCGTCTGCCCGGGGTTCACCCACACCGAGTTCCACCGCCGGGCGGACTACGACACCAGCGGCATACCGGAGGTCCTGTGGCTCGACCCCGATCGGCTCGTCGCCGCCGCGCTGCGCGACGTCGGGCGCGGACGGGTCCTCTCGGTCCCGAGTGTCCGCTACAAGGTCATCGGGGCGCTGGCCCGCCTCGCCCCGCGCCGGCTGGTCCGCGGTGGTGGGCTGCGCCGGCACCGCCGCTAGCCATCGGGCGGTCGTGCGTCGCCGGCCGCGGGGCCGGGAGCACTGGCGTTGTCAGGGACGCGCCCTACCATCGACAGGGTGGTCCTGCCTGGTCCCATCGCACGGGCCGCCGGAGTCCTCGACGAGTCCGAGACCGTCCGGCGTTATCGGCACGTGGTGCGCGCCGCCTCCCAGGACTGGGCCGAGACGGCGCACCGCCACGCGCTCCTCGAGCTGGGCGCCGCCGACCGCCGCGCCGTCCTCGGCGAGGTCCGGCGCCTCCTCGTCACGGCGACCCGGGTCGGCCCGGACGACATCCACGACCTGGCCCGGCTTCTCGTCATGGCCGAGCGTCGCACGCCGCGCGTCCTCCTCGACGGGATGCCACCCCGCCTCCTCGAGCGCCTCGCCGCCGCGGTCGTCGACAGCCCCGTCGGCCGGATGCTGCGCGCCGGCTACGACGTCTGGGACGGCGCCGAGCCGCCCCGCCGCGCCGAGGAGGGGCCGCCGAAGGACGAGCACCTGCGCTGGGACCGCTTCCGGGGGGCCCGCTGGGAGGCCCCGAGCGGCTACGAGTCGTTCTGAGCGGGTCGCTCCGGACGAGGGGAGCGAGCGGGCGGCAGGCGGCATACGGTAGGGGCCGTGACCGACGCCGCCGCGGCCAGCGCCGCCCCCGTTCCCCACCCCGCGCCCGCGACCGACCTGGCTGCCGACCGGGCCCGGCTGCTCGACATCATCAGGGCCAAGGCCATCGTCCACGGACGGGTGACCCTCAGCTCGGGCGCGCAGGCCGACTACTACGTCGACCTGCGGCGGGTCACCCTCGACGGCGAGGCCGCGCCGCTCGTCGGCCGGGTCATGCTCGACCTCGTCGAGGACCTCGGCTTCGACGCCGTCGGGGGGCTCACCCTCGGTGCCGACCCGGTGGCGACCGCGATGCTCCACGCGGCGGCCGCCGCCGGGCGACGCCTCGACGCGTTCGTCGTCCGCAAGGCGGGCAAGGCACACGGGCTCCAGCAGCGGATCGAGGGGCCGTCGATCGAGGGACGACGCGTCCTCGTCGTCGAGGACACCTCGACGACGGGCGCCTCGCCGCTCGAGGCGGCCACCGCCGCCCGCGAGGCCGGGGCGCACGTCGTTGCCGTCGCGACGATCGCCGACCGGGCGACCGGGGCGGCGGAGCGGTTCGCCGGGGCGGGACTGGAGTACCGCCACGCGTTCGGGATCGCCGAGCTGGGTCTCGCCTGAGCGTCCGCTCCCCCCTAGGATCGCCGGTGGCGGCCGGCATCGGTGCGCCCGACCTACGGAGTGAGCATGCTCATCGCGATCATCGTCCTCGTCGTCGTCCTCGTGGCCCTCGTCGGCTGGGCAATCGGGATCTACAACGGCCTTGTCCGCCTGCGCAACCTCGTCCAGGAGGCCTGGCGCCAGATCGATGTCGAGCTGACCCGTCGGCACGACCTCATCGGCAACCTCGTCGAGACGGTCAAGGGGTATGCCGCTCACGAGCGTGGGACCCTCGAGGACGTCATCACCGCCCGCGGCGCCGCGATGGCGCCCGGTCAGTCGCCCGCCCAGCAGGCCGCCAGCGAGAACATGCTGAGCCAGGCCCTCGGCCGGCTCATCGCCGTCGCCGAGGCCTACCCCGACCTCAAGGCCAACCAGAACTTCATGGCGCTCCAGAACGAGCTGACGAGCACCGAGGACCGGATCGCCGCCGCCCGGCGCTTCTACAACGCCAACGTCCGCGAGCTGAACACGAAGGTCGAGACGGTCCCGAGCAACATCATCGCCGGGATGTTCGGCATCCACCGCGAGGAGTACTTCGAGGCCGAGGGCGAGCAGCGTGAGCCGGTCCGGGTCGACTTCGGCCAGCGGAACGCGACCATCCCACCGCCCAGCGGGTATGCCGGTGCCGGCCCGTCGTCCAACCCCGGCCCGACCCCGCCGCCCCAGGCCGCGCCCGCCGAGGCGCCCGAGCCGCCGCCGGGACCGGCGGGCGGACAGCGGCCGCCGAGCACCTGACCCTCCACCGGTCGGTGGACGTGGCATCCACCACGCGGGTGCTCCGCGCGGCCCCCGCTCGCGCCACCCTTGGGGCATGACGACAGCCATCACCATCGAGGGCCTGACCAAGGCCTACGGCGACAAGCGGGCGGTCGACGGCCTCGACCTCACCGTCCACGAAGGAGAGGTCTTCGCCCTCCTCGGTCCGAACGGGGCCGGTAAGACGACGACCGTCGAGATCCTTGAGGGCTTCCGGCCGCGCGACGGCGGGCGGGTCGACGTCCTCGGTGACGACCCGCGCTCGGCCGGACTGCAGTGGCGCAATCGGATCGGCATCGTGCTGCAGAGCTCGACCGGCCTGGACCTGCTCACCCCCCGCGAGGTCCTCGGCAGCACCGCTCGGACGTACTCGCATCCGCGCGACGTCGACGAGGTCCTCCTCGCGGTCGACCTCGTCGACAGGGCCGACATCCGGGTCGCGAGCCTCTCCGGCGGGCAGCGGCGTCGCCTCGATGTCGGGCTCGGCATCGTCGGACGGCCCGACCTGCTCTTCCTCGACGAACCGACGACCGGTTTCGACCCGCAGGCCCGCCGCGACTTCTGGGACCTGATCCGCTCCCTGTCGACCGACGGCACGACGATCCTGCTCACCACCCACTACCTCGACGAGGCCGAGCAGCTCGCGGACCGGGTCGGCATCATCGCCGCCGGCAGGATGCTCGCGCTCGACACCCCGGCCAACCTCGGCGGCCGCTCGGCGCGGGAGGCGACGGTGACCTGGGAGGAGGACGGGCAGCGGCACAGCGTCTCGAGCGTCCACCCCACCGCCGAGGTGGCGCGGCTCGCCGAGCGGTTCGGCGGCGAGGTCCCCGCCCTCTCGGTCCACCGTCCCTCGCTCGAGGACACCTACCTCTCCCTCATCGGCCCCCACCTGGAGGCCGCGGCGGGTCGGCCGCCGGAGCTGCCGTCCACCGGGCGAACCGGGCGGCGCAGGGCGAAGGAGACGGTGTGATGACCCACGCACTCACCCTCGGCTGGGACCGCACCCTTCTCGAGCTGAAGATGTACACCCGCGAGAAGGAGTCTGTCTTCTTCTCGTTCCTCTTCCCGATCATGCTGCTCGCCCTCTTCGCGACGATCTTCTCGGGGCAGTTCGACAACCCCGGCTCGAGGGCGATCGGGATGACGGCCGGCCTGTACTTCCTCCCGGGGATGATCTCGGCCGGCGTCCTGCTGACGAGCTTCCAGACCATGGCGATGTCGGTCGCGACCGAGCGCGACGACGGCACCCTCAAGCGACTGCGCAGCACACCGATGCCGCCGGTCGCCTACTTCCTCGGCAAGGTGGGCCTGGTCGGAGTGAGCTCGCTGCTCCAGCTCCTCGCCCTGCTCCTCGTCGCTCGGTTCGGCTTCGACGTCCCCATGCCGTCCGAGCCGGCACAGTGGTGGACCTTCGCCTGGGTGTTCACCCTCGGCGTCTTTGCCGGCACCGTGCTCGGCGTCGCCTACTCCTCGCTCGCGTCCGCCAGGTCGATCGGGGCCGTCGTCATCGGCCCGATCCTCGTGCTCCAGTTCATCTCGGGCGTCTACATCTCCTTCACGGAGATCCCGACCTGGCTGCAGCAGATCGCCGCGGTCTTCCCGCTCAAGTGGATCGCCCAGGGCATGCGCTCGGTCTTTCTCCCCGCGAGCATGGCCGCCGACGAGATGGCCGGCACCTGGGAGCACGGCCGCACGGCGGCCGTCCTCGCGGCCTGGGCCGTCGTGGGGTTGTTCCTGTGCGTGCGGACCTTCAGGTGGTTCAAGCGCGGCACGGTCTGAGCCGCGATGACCGATCGGATGAGCGGCGCCGCCCCGTCGCGCGAGGAGCTCTCGCGGATGCGGCGGCGCCAGCTCGCCCTCTGGCACGGGGTCTTCGCCGCGGGGGCCCCGCCATCGTCATCCTCGAGCCGCCCGGCCCGCATGGCCGAGCGGTCGAGATCGGGTGCGTTGTCGGGGTCGCGGTGGCGTATGCCACGGTCGGCATGCGGGGCCTGTTCGGCAACCCGCTCCGGTGGGGCGCCGCCTACCACGTCATCTCCTGAACCCTCGTCCTCCTCGGCCAGTGGTTCAACCCAGAGACCGAGACGTGGATCCTCTTCCCGCAGATGTGGGCGATGGTGGCGCGGCGGCTCGCGGTCTGGGGGACGTTCATCGTCGTCGGGGCGTTCGCGACGATCCGCTGGTCCACCTCCGAGCGGACGAGCGGGCTCCTGGTCAGCGCCGGAATCTCCATCGGGCTCTCGCTCGCCCTGGGGCTGTTCATCGACCGGATCATCTGCGAGGCCGAGAGCCGGGCGGCGACGTCCCGACGGCCCGGGACCGGCTCGCCCTCGTCGAGAGCACGGCGGCCGACAACCTCAAGGAGGCCCGGCTCGTGGTCGCCGTCTCGGCCCAAACGGCGATCCGCTCCCGCCTCGTCGTCGACGGCGAACCGGCGTCGCTGGGCGGAGCCGTCGACGTCTGTCTGCTTCGCACCGCGCAGGAGGCGCTGTCCAACGTGCCGCCACAGCGCCGCGACCGAGGCGGTCGTCGAGCTGTCCTACGCCGACCCGCCCCGGGTCCGGCTCGAGGTGAGCGACAACGGCCGGGGGTTCACCCCCACCGACCATCGGCCCGGCTTCGGCATCGACGGGCTCACCGCCCGGGTCGCGGCGCCGGCGGGCACCTCAGCGTCTCCAGCGCCCTGGACCACGGCACCCGGGTGAGGTTGGTGCTGCCGCGATGACGATCCGGCTGCTCGCCGTCGACGACCATCCGGTCGTGCAGGCCGGCATGGTCGCGATGCTCTCGCAGGAGAGCGACTTCGAGGTCGTCGGCGAGGCCGGCACCGGCGCCGAGTGCCTCGCCGCGGTACCCCGACTGCGGCCGGACCTCGTGCTCATGGATCTGCGGATCCCGGTGCTCGACGGGCGCGGAGGCCCATGCCCGGCTGCGCGCCCGCCCCGGGCCCCCGAGGTGCTCCTCCTTGCGACCTACGACACCGACGCCGACATCGTCCGAGCCGTCGAGGCGGGAGCTCGGGCTACCTCCTCAAGGACGCGCCCCTCGACGTCCTGGCCGACGCGATCCGCCGGGCGGCGCGGAGGGCGGAGACAGTCCTCGCCCCGCTCGTTGCCGCGCGCTCGCCGAGCGGCCGCGCGCTCCGGCGACGCCGGGCCTGACCGCCCGTGAGGTCGCGGTACTGCGCCTGGTGGCGACCGGCCTGTCCAACGCCGAGATCGGCCGGGGAGCTGTTCATCGGCGAGGCGACCGTCAAGACCCACCTCCTGCGGGCCTTCGACGAGCCAGGGCTCAGGCGCCGAGGGCGTCGATGAGGGCACCGCAGAAGGCGTCAAGGTCCTCGGGGCTGCGGCTGGTGATGACGCCGCGGTCGACGACGACCTCCTCGTCGACCCACTCGGCGCCTGCGTTGCGCAGGTCGGTCTGGAGGGAGGGGAAGGAGGTGAGGCGGCGCTCGGCCGCCAGGCCCGCCTCGACGAGGGTCCACGGGCCGTGACAGATCGCGGCGACCGGCTTGCCCTGCTCGGCGACGCCCTGGACGAACCGGACGACGGACTCCTCGGCGCGCAGCTTGTCCGCTCCCACGGTGCCGCCGGGGATGACGACGGCGTGGACGTCGCTCGGCGTGATGTCGTCGAAGGTGCGATCGACCGGGTAGGTTCCGCCGGGGTCGAGGTCATGGTTCTTCGTCTCGGCCTCGCCGCCGGCGAAGCTGACGACGACGGGGGTGGCGCCGGCGTTCTCCAGGGCCTTCTTGGGCTCGGCGAACTCGGCCTCCTCGGTGCCCCGGGGGGCGATGAGGATCGCGACGAGGGCGCCGTTCAGGTCGGTGGGCATGAGGACCTCCATGCGGTTCGGGTACTCCGCTCGCCTACCCCACTGCCCGTCCCGTCAACCGGCTGCGCACCGATCCCTCATTCCGCGGCGCCCGCCGACCGGCGGTGGCGCAGGTACTCGATCGCCATGGGGATGAGCGAGACGACGATGATGAGGACGAGCGCGGCCTCGATGTTGTTCCGGACGACGGAGATCCCGCCGAGGAAGTACCCGAGGGCGGTGACGATGATGACCCAGAGCACCGCCCCCAGGGCGCTCCACGTGAAGAAGTGCCGGCGGTCCATCTTCCCGGCTCCGGCGACGAGGGTGATGTAGGTCCGCACGATGGGGACGAAGCGGCCGAGGACGAGCGCCCGGCTGCCGTACTTCTCGAAGAACTCGTGCGTCTTGTCGAGGTACTCGCGGCGCAGGATCCGGCCGTCGCGGTCGAAGATCGGCGGGCCGATGACCCGGCCGATCTCGTAGCCCGCGACGTTCCCGGCGAAGGCGGCCACCGCGAGAATCCCCATGGCGACGAAGAGGTTCATGTCCAGTCGCAGCGTCGGGTCGGTGCTCGCGACGAACACCCCGATCGTGAAGAGCAGCGAGTCGCCCGGCAGGAAGGGGAACAGCAGCCCGCACTCGATGAAGACGACGAGGACGGCGACCCAGATCCCGTACGTGTTGAGCAGGTACTCCGGGTCGAGCCACTGGGGGCCGAGCGAATGCATCACGCGCACCAGGCTACGGGGAGCCGCCGGTGCGGCGGGCCATCCACGCTGGACGAAGCCTGGGAGGTGCCTGTGGATCGAGGCGCGAGCGGACCGGCTTGTCGGGACCAGCCGAGCACTATCCTTCCCCCAGCATCACCCGGAGAAGGAGAGAACAATGTCCTCGCGTCGCATCGTCATCGCCGGTTCGGCCCTGCTGGCGAGCATCGGCCTCGCCGCCTGCGGCTCACCCGTCGACGACACGACCCCGTCGGACTCGGGTTCGCCGACCTCCCTCACCTGCTCACCCGACGCCCTCGCGACGCTCAAGCCGGGCACGCTGACGATCGGTACGGACAAGCCGGCCTACCCGCCGTGGTTCGTCGACGACGACCCCAGCAACGGCAAGGGCTACGAGTCGGCGGTCGGCTACGCCATCGCCTCGAAGCTGGGCTACACCAAGGACGCGGTCACCTGGGTCGTCGTGCCGTTCAACACCGCCATCGCCCCGGGCGCCAAGACCTTCGACATCGACCTGAACCAGGTGTCGATCAGCGACGAGCGCAAGAACGCGGTCGACTTCTCCTCGGGCTACTACGACGTGCGCCAGACCGTCGTCACCTACAAGGGCAGCCCGATCGACGGGGCAACGAGCATGGCCGACCTCCGGGACGCCAAGCTCGGCGCTCAGGTGGGCACGACGTCGTACACCGCGGCCGAGAACCAGATCAGGCCGACGCAGCAGGTCGCGCCCTACGACACCAACGACCTGGCGGTCCAGGCGCTGAAGAACACCCAGATCGACGGGATCGTCGTCGACCTGCCGACGGCCTTCTACATGGCCGCCGCACAGCTCGACGACGGGGTCATCGTCGGACAGCTGCCGCCCGCGTCGGGCACGCCCGAGCAGTTCGGGGCCGTCCTCGACAAGGGCTCCGCCCTGACGCCGTGCGTGACGCGGGCGGTCGACGCCCTCCGGTCCGACGGGACCCTGGACTCCCTCGTCAGCGACTGGCTGTCAACCCAGGGCGCACCCGAGCTGTCGTGACGACCGGCGCCGGTGACGGCTGGACCCCCTCGGCGCTCCAGCTGCGCCGCGACGTCTACCGCCGACGGCGAACCGTGCGCTCGGGCGTCGTCGCCGCGACCTCGACGACCGTCCTGCTCGGGGTGCTCGCCGCCCTCGTCGTCACCTCTGCGGGGTGGCCACGGGTGCACGAGACCTTCTTCAACTGGGACAAGGCGGTGGCCGCCTTCCCGGCCGTCCTGTCCGGCCTGTGGCTCAACATCCGGATCATGGTCGTCTGCGCCGTCCTCATCGCCGCGCTCGGCCTCACCCTGGCCGTCATGCGCACGCTACGCGGGCCGGTCGCCTTCCCGCTCCGCCTCATCGCCACGGCATACGTCGACCTGTTCCGCGGGCTCCCCCTCCTGCTCGTCCTCTTCCTCCTCGGCTTCGGTGCCCCAGCCCTGCGGCTGTCCGGCCTGCCGAACAGCGCCCTCTTCTGGGGCGCGACGGCACTCGTCCTGTCCTACTCGGCCTACGTCGCCGAGGTCTTCCGGGCCGGCATCGAGTCGGTCCACCCGTCCCAGCGGGCGGCGGCCCGCTCGCTCGGCCTCACCTACCGGCAGACCCTGCGCCACGTCGTCCTGCCGCAGGCGGTGCGCCGGGTCCTCCCGCCGCTGATGAACGACCTGGTCTCCCTGCAGAAGGACTCCGGCCTCATCGCCGTCCTCGGCGTCATCGACGCGATCCGGGCCGCCCAGATCGAGACGGCGATCGACTTCAACTTCACGCCGTACGTCGTCGCCGGCTTCCTCTTCGTCTGCCTGACGATCCCGATGGCCCGCTTCACCGACTGGGTGGCCAGGCGGCAGGGGTTCCACGGTGCCGGGGGACTGGTATGAGCCTGCTCTCGCTGCGCTCGGTGCGCAAGGCCTTCGGCGACAACGTCGTCCTGCGCGACGTCAGCCTCGACGTCGAGGAGGGCCAGTGCGTCGTGCTCATCGGCGCCTCCGGCTCGGGGAAGTCGACGGTGCTGCGCTGCGTCAACCTCCTCGAGACGGTCGACGACGGGCAGATCCTCCTCGAGGGCGAGGACATCACCGATCCCGCCGTCGACCCGGACGCGGTGCGCTCCCGGATGGGCATCGTCTTCCAGGCGTACAACCTCTTCCCTCACCTCAGCGTGCTCGACAACATCACCCTGGCGCCGATCCGGGTCCACAAGGTGCCCAGGTCCGAGGCGAGGCAACGGGCGGGCGCGATGCTCGAACGCGTCGGGCTCGCCGAGAAGGCCGCCGCCCGCCCCGACGACCTGTCCGGCGGCCAGCAGCAACGGGTCGCCATCGCCCGTGCGCTCGTCAACAACCCCCGGCTCATGCTCCTGGACGAGGTCACCTCGGCGCTCGACCCCGAGCTGGTCGGAGAGGTCCTCGACCTCCTGCGCCAGCTCACGGCCGAGGGCATGACGATGATCCTCAACACGCACGAGATGGGCTTTGCCCGGCAGGTGGCCGACACGGTGTGCTTCCTCGATGGCGGCGGGATCCACGAACAGGGCCCGCCCGAGCAGGTCATCGGCGATCCCCGGCTGGAGCGCACCCGCCAGTTCCTCTCCCGGATCCACGCCTAGGGTGGCGCCATGGCCGAACCCGCGCGTCCCCTCGCCCAGCGCGTCGCCGACACCCTGGCCCTGCTCGCCGCCGAGACCGACGCGTGGTACGCGACCACCGACGGCGCGCGACCGTGGCTCGTCCCGCTCACCGTCCTGTGGCAGGAAGGCAGGCTTCTCGCCGTGACGTCGGCGGCCTCGCGCACCGTCCGAAACCTCATGGACCACCCGGACGTGCGGGTCTGCCTCGGCCACACCCGCGACGTCGTCCTCGTCGACGGGCGGGCCGAGGTCGCCGGTTTCGACGACCTCACCCCGAGCGACATCGCGCGGCTGAGCGACAAGCTCGACTCCGATCCTCGGGCCTGGGCCGACGCCGCGATCATCGTGCGTCCGGACCGGATCCAGGCCTGGCGGGAGGAGAACGAGCTCGCCGACCGGGTCATCCTCCGCGACGGCGCCTGGGTCGCCGAGCCGGCCCCGGGCGGTCCAAGGACCCCGACGACGCCCGCGGCCCGGGTGCGCCAGCTGCGGCTCGTCGTCCATGCCGAGGACTACCCCGAGGCCGTTCGCTTCTTCCGTGACGTCCTCGGGATGCCCGAGGAGGAGGCGTATGCCGGTCCGGGCGGGGCCGAGGTGACGATCCTCGGCGCGGGCCGCGCCACCCTCGAGATCGCGAATACCGCGCAGGTGGAGATGATCGACGATGTCGAGGTGGGCCGGCGGGTCGCGCCCCCGGGGCGGGTGGCCCTCGAGGTCGAGGACGCGGCCGCGGTGACCGAGGCCGCGGCGGCCGCGGGTGCCACGCTCCTCGCGCCGCCGACCCAGACGCCGTGGCGCTCGCTCAACGCCCGTCTCGCCGCTCCCGGAGGCGTGCACCTCACCCTCTTCGAGGAGCTCGGTCGGCCCGAGGACTGAACCGTGACGGGAGCGGCGACATGAGCGGAGGCGACCGGGACGGCGCGGGCCCGGCCGAGGTCGGCGTGGGACCGTGGGCAGGCCCACCGCCCGAGGGCGCCCACTGGGACCCCGAGCTGCTGGCGGAGGGCGACCGGCGCAACGTCGCCGACCGGTACCGCTACTGGCGGCACGAGGCGATCGTCGCCGACCTCGACGCGCGGCGGCATCCGTTCCACGTAGCGGTGGAGAACTGGGGTCACGACTTCAACATCGGCTCGGTGATCCGGACCGCCAACGCGATGAACGCCGCGGCCTTCCACATCGTCGGGCGGCGCCGATGGAACCGGCGTGGGGCGATGGTCACCGACCGGTACCAGCACGAGCTCCACCACGCGAGCGTCGCCGGTCTGCTCGCCTGGGCGAGCACCGCCGGTCCGGCCGGCACGCCGCTCCCGCTCGTCGGGATCGACAACCTGCCGGGCTCCCTGGCCCTGGAGACCCACGACCTGCCGCGGGCCTGCGTGCTCGTCTTCGGCCAGGAGGGACCCGGCCTCAGCGACGCGATGCGCGCCGGATGCGACATCGTGCTCCACGTCACCCAGTTCGGCTCGACCCGCTCGATCAACGCCGGCGCCGCCGCGGCCGTGGCGATGCACGCCTGGGTCCGGCGCCACGTCTTCGACCAGCGTCCCTGAGACCCGGGCGGCGCCAAACTCGGATGAGCACGGGCACCCACCTGCGGTTGACTGCTCCCATGGCCCACCACAGACTCGAGGACCTCCTCGCTGCGTTCCACCATCAGGTCCGGCTCGCCGACGTCGACGCGGCCCCTGGCGCCGTCGTCGAGCGGGACGGGCCCGTCCACCGCCACTACCCGGCCGACCCCGCGCAACGCGGCGCGATGATCGAGTGCCCGGAGGGGCTGGGCGAGGACCCGGGGCACTGGATCGCCCGGCAGGTCGACTTCTTCCGCCAGCGGGGACAGCGGGTGGAGTGGAAGACCTACTCGACCGACGAGCCGGCCGACCTCAGCGCCCGGCTGGCCGCGGCGGGCTTCGTCCCCGAGGGCGCCGAGGCGCTCGTCCTCGGTTCGTGCGCCGACCTCGACCACGAGGTCTCCCTCCCCGAGGGTGTGCGAATCCGCGAGATCGAGGCCGACGACGACGCGGACTGGCGCAGGGTGGCCGCCCTCATGGACGGGGTGTGGGGCGAGGGCTCGAACTGGGTCAACGAGCACCTCCGGGAGGAGAAGCGCGCTCGCCCCGACCTCATGCGGGCGTTCCTCGTCGAGCTGGGCGACCCCGATGACCTCGACGCACCGCCGACCGGAGAGGTGCTCTCCTACACCCTGCTCCGCTTCAACGAGGGCACCGACTTCTGCGGGTTCTGGGGCGGGACGACCCACCCGGACTGGCGCCGCCGCGGGCTCTACCGGGCCGGGATCGTCCATCGCGCGCGGCTGGCCCTCGCCGCCGGCTACCCGCTCGTCCGGGTCGACTGCTCACCGGACAGTCGGCCGATCCTCCTCGCGCTGGGTCTGCACGCCGTCGCCACGACGACGCCCTTCATCCTCGAGCCGTAGACCCGGCCGTCCGCGAGGCGGGCGGCGGCTCAGCGGGCGGCCGGGCGGGTGCGGATCGAGGCGAGCCGTTGCCACTGGCCGGAGAGCCCCTCCCGCAGCGAGAGGAAGTCGCCGAACAGCTCCTCGTATGCCGCGGCCCGGGCCGGGTGCGGCTCGAACTGGTCGCGCAGCACCACCGTGCGGTCGACGGCGGTGAGCAGGTCCTCGCCCTGCACGGTGTTGAGCGCGGTGAGGTAGGCACCCTTGGCGCCGATCTCGGTGTCCTGGGAGCGCGCCGTCGGTACGCCGGTCACGTCGGCGAGCAGCTGGCACCAGAAGGCACTGTTCGCCCCTCCGCCGCACAGCCGCAGCTCGGAGACGTCGTCGGAGCCGAAGCGAAGGCAGTCGCGGACGACGAAGCTGAGGCCCTCGAGGGTGGCCCGCGCGATGTCGGCCCGGGTGTGCTCGAAGGACAGTCCGACCATCGACCCCCGGGCGCGCGTGTCCCGGAAGGGTGCGCGCTCGCCCGCGGGGGAGAGGTAGGGGTGGACGAACAGGCCGTGCGCCCCTGGCACCGAGCTCGCCGCGAGGTCGGACAGCCAGTTCGGGTTCTCGAGTCCGATGAGCTGCATGGCCCAGTTGACGACGCCGACGCCGGCCATCGCCGGGATCGACCGGGTGTAGATGTCCCCGACGCCGATCGGCAGGGTCATGCCGGCGACCGCACCGGAGGTGTCGGGGCCGGCCAGCGAGATCTGGGTCGACAGGGTCGTGCCGAGGATCGAGTTGGCCGCGCCCGGGGGCACGGCGCCGATGCCGATGGCCGTCGACGGGATGTCGAAGGGCGCCATGACGACCGGCGTTCCGGCGGGCAACCGCAGCTCGGTGGCCGCCTGGTCGGTCAGGGTGTCGACCCGGTCGGGGCCGGAGAGGACCTCGGGCAGCAGCCGCTCGGCCCACGGCATGCCGAACAGCTCGAGGATGGCCGGGGAGTAGGCGCGCGCCGCGAGGTCGAGGAACGGCGAGGCGGCATCGGACTCCTCGGCGGCGAAGCGGCCGGTGAACCGGTGGTAGAGCCAGCCGTCGCAGTAGAGCGCCCGGTGGGAGGCCTCGAGGCGGTGCGGGTCGTGACGATGCAGCCACATCAGGATCGGCGTCTGGGTGCCGGCGAAGGCGAGGTTGCCGTTGATCCGGAACGCCTCGGTCAGCAGGCCTTCCTCGTCCCAGGCGTCGACGATCTCGGCGGCCCGCCCGTCGTTCCACAGGATGGCCGGGCCGGTCGGCCGCCCGTCGGGACCGACGAGCCAGAGGCCGTCGCCCTGGCCGGTGACGGCGACCATGGACACGTCGGCCTCACCGCCGTGGACGACCTGCCGGACGGTGTGGACGACGGCGTCCCACACCGAGTACATGTCCTGCTCGCTCCAGCCCGGCTCCGGGCCCGCGACGACGGTGCCCTGGCGGGCGACCTTGACCTCGCGGCCCTCGTCGTCGAAGAGGACCGACTTGACCATCGTCGTCCCCGCGTCGATGCACAGCACACCCATGTGCGTCAGTCTCCTGGGTCGATGGTCAGCAGGTCCCGGTGAACTCGTAGTCGCTGATGACCTGGACCTTCTCGTTCGACGGCGAGGCGGTGTCGAAGGTGTAGCCGAGCCACTCCTTGGCCAGGCGCCGGGCGAGCTCGAGGCCGATCACGCGCTGCCCCATCGTGAGGACCTGGCAGTTGTTGGAGAGGATCGAGCGCTCGACGCTGTAGGAGTCGGAGGCGACGGTGGCGCGGATGCCGGGGACCTTGTTGGCGGCGATGGCGACGCCGATGCCGGTGCCGCAGATGAAGATGCCACGGTCGGCCTCGCCGGCCCGGATCATCTCGGCGCCCCGGATCGCGACCGAGCCGTAGGACTCCTTGTCGAGGTCCTCGGCATACACGCCGGCGTCGACGACCCCGGCGACCCGTGGGTCCTTCTCGAGATCGGCCTTGATGGCCTCCTTGTAGTCGAATCCGGCGATGTCGCTGCCGACGACGAGGCGCAGCTGGTCAGCCATGGTGAGGGTGCTCCTTGGGTTTCGGTGGGTTCTCGGTGGGGCCGCGGGGGCTCAGGGGCGGTGGACCGGCCAGAGGGCGAGGGCGGCGGCGAGCTCGGGGTACTCGGCGGCCGCCTCAGCCACGGGTATGCCCGCCACGGCGGCGTCGACGGCCTGCCTCATCGCCCGGACGCCGGCGGCCGCGCCGTCGGGGTGGCCCTGCACCGCACCGCCGGCCGCGAGCATGATGTCGGTGCCCAGCTCGCGGACGTAGGTGCCGACGATCCCGGGATGGACGCCTCCACCGATGATCGGCAGCGCCGGACGCAGGTGTGGCCGGGCCGCGGTGAGCTGCAGCGCGGTGAGGATGTACTGGTGGCGGCTCATCGGGTAGCCGCCGTAGGGGGTGTTGAGCATGACGAGGTCGGCGCCCGCGAGGCGAGGAAGGACGCCGAGCGCGATCGTCGAGGACATGCCGCTTCGGGGGCCCTCGTAGAACATCCCCGCCGAGGCGTAGTGACCGAGGACCGGCACGCCGATCTGCTCGGCGAGCGCCTCGAGGGCGCCGTAGCCGACCGAGGCGAAGTTGAGCATGACGGCTCGGGCGCCGGCGTCGACCGCGCGACGGGCGTTGTCGAGGAGCCGGTCCGGGCGGGTCGTCACGTTCGGCGCGTAGATCGTCTCGACGCCGGTCTCCTGCGCCACCTCCCGGGCCGCCGCGGTGAAGGCGCGGACCCGCTGGTCGACTGGGGAGAAGTCCGGCGAGCCGAGCAGCTCGTCGTCCTTGATCATGTCGATCCCGCCGAGGGCGGTCTCCCGGAAGATCGCCGCTCCCTGTGCCGGGGTCAGCCCGGTGCACGGCTTGATCATGTTGAGCAGGAGCGGCCGGTCGTGGACACCGACGAGGTCGCGCAGCCCCTCGATGCCGAACTGCGGGCCGGGGAAGCCGGCGACGAACGCGTCCGGGAGCTCGAGGTCGACGAGCTTGGCCTGGACCGAGGTGGAGGCGTCGTTGCCGAGCAGGGTGGTCAGCAGCATCGGCAGCTGGCCGCCGAAATTGACCGTGGGCAGGGCGATCTGGATGAGGTAGCTGCGGGTCGTGCCCTCCTCGAGGGTCGACAGGTCGACCGGGGGAAGGCCCTGGACCCGGACGAGCCTGCCCCGGTGGTGGCGGATCATCTCGTCGGTGATGCCGGGAACCTCGACCCAGGTGCCGAGGGTCTGCCCGACCGCGAAGCCGGCGGCCTTGTCGAGGATGTCGGTCGACGGGTCGAGCTCGAGGTAGTACGTGGCCAGCACGTACTCCTGGGTCCGCACGTCCTCGATCGCCGCGAAGACCTCGCGTGTGGTCGCCATCGACCCCGTCCCTCCGCTCCTGCCGCGGATCGGCTCCCGCGGCCCCGAATCGTGAATTATGCTCTGTTATATCATCCCAGAATGTTAGATGTCGCTTGATTTCTGACATGAATCGGGCCAGTCTCACACTTGGAACTGTTCCACGCCCACCCGGACCGCAGGGAGAACGGAGCGCCGACGATGCCAACCAGGGTGATCGGCCTGAGCCTGAAGATGTACTTCACCCACCGGCGCACCCGGGAGTTCGCCGGGGCGCTGGCGGCGATCGCCCGGCAGGACCCGGGGGTCTGCACCGGGGCCACCGAGCTTGTCCTCCTGCCGACCTTCCCGTCCATCCCGGGCGTCCTCGAGGAGGTCGTCGGCAGCCCCGTCCGGGTCGGCGCCCAGGATCTCAGCACCGAGGACGTCGGCGCCCTCACCGGCGAGGTCTCCGGCGCCGAGCTCGCCGAGCTGGGCTGCACCCACGTCGAGGTCGGTCACGCCGAGCGGCGCACCCTCTTCGGCGAGAGCGACGCCATCGTCGCCGGGAAGGTGGCGGCCGCCTGGCGCAACGGCCTCGTCCCGCTGCTCTGCGTCGGCGAGCGCGTCGAGACCGCGCCGGCCACCGCCGCCGAGGTCGTCGTCGAGGAGGTCCGCTCCGCGCTGACCGACTGCCGGGCCGACGCTCTCGCCGGCCGGCTCGTCATCGCCTACGAGCCGCACTGGGCGATCGGCCAGCCGCGGCCGGCGTCCGCGGGCTACGTCGCGGACGTCTGTCGCCGGGTCCGGGCCACGTTCCTGGGCGAGCTGGACGACGTCTCGGTCATCTACGGCGGCAGCGCCGGTCCCGGGCTGCTCACCGAGCTCGGTGACAGCGTCGACGGGCTCTTCCTCGGCCGGTTCGGCCACGACCCCGAGGCCGTCCGGGGCATCCTCGCCGAGGCCCACTCGGGCTGACCCACCCAGACCGACGAACCCCGTGGCGGCACCGCGGGGCGGGATCGGACAGCGGGCCCGCCGCCGGGTCGAGCCGCGGCGGCGGGCCCGCCGCCACCCCCCGTCGACCGGGCCCGCAGCGCTGACCGGCCTCAGACGACCTCGTAGGGGACCCCGAGCGAGTCCAGCTCACCGAGGACGCCGGCGTCGACCCGCGTGTCGGTGATGACGAGGTCGAAGTCCTTCAGGGCGCTGAGCCGGTGGAGGGCGACCTTGTTGAACTTGCTGTTGTCGACGAGGAGATAGCGCTTGGTGCAGGCGCGGATCATCGCCCGCTTGACCGAGACGATCCGGTCCTCCTGGTGGAAGGCGATGCCACCGGAGACGGCCGACGTCGACATGAAGAGGGCGTCGGCGCGCATCGCCTCGATCTGCTCGACGCACCGGATGCCGACGAAGGAGTCGTGGGCGGCGTCGTAGTCGCCGCCGAGGCCGATGATCCGCAGCCCGTCGTGCTCGTTGAGGTCGGCCAGCTGACGCAGGGCGGCCATGCACGTCGTCGCCACGTGGAGCGGGGCCAGCTCGACGAGACCGGGGATCATCTTCAGGACCGTCGTCGAGTCGTCGAGCATGATCGACATCCCCGGCTCGACGTGCGCCAACGCCGCCTCGGCGATCGAGGCCTTCTCGGCGTCGTTGGCGTGCATCCGGTAGGACATCTGTGACTCGAAGACCGCCGACGGCTGAGCCGTGACCCCTCCGTGGAACTTGCGGACCGCGCCGCGGCGCTCGAGTTCGTCGAGGTCGCGATGGATCGTCATGATCGACACATCGAACTCGGTGGCGAGCTCCTGCGCCGTGCAGGACCCGGACGCGATGACCTTGTCGAGGATCAGGCGTTGCCGGTTGATGGTCTTCTTGGCGCGTGGTTTGGGCGGCACGCGACCATAGTTCCCAACAAGAGTGTGAGTTGTCACGGTTCGTCACGCTGTGTCGCGGCGACTCTCGGGTCGACGACCTCGTCGCGGATCCGGGCGGCGGACACGTCGTCCGGCACCTGCTCGGCCTCGCGCTCGACCCGGACCCGGTCCCGGTAGTGCTGGATCTCGGCGGCGGTGCGCGCGGCGTCCCAGCCGAGCTCGGCCCCGACCAGCGCGCCGACCACCTCGACCGACTCGATCCCGCGATGGGGGGTGTCGATGGCGATGTGGGTCCGTCGGGTGAGGACGTCGTCGACGTGCAGCGCTCCCTCGTGGGTCACGGCATACACGATCTCGGCCAGGATGTAGCGGGGGGCGCCGGGCACTGGCTCCTTCAGCTCGGGCCGCCGCTCGACGAGCTCGAGGATGTCGGTCACCATCGAGCCGTAGCGCCGCAACAGGTGGTCGACGACCTCGGTGCTCCAGCCGAGGCCGGGCGCCTCGCGCCGGATGCGGGTCCTCGCCTGGTCCAGGCCGATGGCGCCGACCATCCGGACCGTCTCGGTCGTGCACGCAGTCGTGTTGCCGAGGTAGGGCCCGGCCTCGTCGAGGACGTCCTTGGCCATGACGCGGTAGGTCGTGTACTTGCCCCCCGCGACGGTGATGAGGCCGGGGGGCGACATCTCGACGGCGTGCTCGCGGGAGAGCTTGCTGTTGACGGAGGTGTCGTCCGTGACGAGCGGGCGCAGGCCGGAGAAGACACCGTCGACGTCGTCGACGGTCAGCTTCCGCTTCAGGACGCGGTTGACGTTGCGCAGCAGATACTCGATGTCCGTCGCCGTCGCGGCGGGGTGGTCGAGGCTCTCCTTCCACGTCGTGTCGGTCGTCCCGATGAGCCAGTGGTCGCCCCAGATCCGGACGAAGAGGACGCTGTCCTCGGCGCGGACGAAGAGGGAGATGTTCGAGTCGATCCGGTCGCGGGGGACCATGAGGTGGATCCCCTTGGAGGCGCGGACCGAGAAGCCGGGTGTCCCCGGTGCCATCGAACGGATCCGGTCGCTCCACACGCCCGCGGCGTTGACGACGACCCTGGCCCGGATCTCGATGTGCTGGCCCGTCTCGGTGTCGATGACCCGCGCGCCGACGACGGTGCCGTGCTCGACCAGGAGGTCGTCGACGGCGAGTGCCGCGGCGACGTCGGCTCCGCGCGACGCCGCGGTGCGGACGAGCTCCATCGTGTGCCGGGCGTCGTCGATCTGGACGTCGTAGAAGCTGATGCCCCCGACGAGTGCGCTCTCATCGAGGCCGGGTGCAAGCCCACGGATCTTCTTCATCGTCAGATGGCTGTGATGCGGCACGGCGCCGGCGCCACCCATCGTGTCGTAGAGCAGGACGCCGGAGCCCATGTAGGCCCGCTCCCAGATCCGGTGCTTGATCGGGTAGATGAACTGGAGCGGGACGGCCAGGTGGGGCGCGAGCGTCTTGAGGATGAGGCGACGCTCCTTGAGTGCCTCGCGCACGAGGCCGAAGTTGAGCTGTTCGAGGTAGCGCAGGCCGCCATGGATGAGCTTGCCGGAGCGACTGGAGGTGCCGGAGGCCCAGTCGCGCTTCTCGACGAGGGCGACGCGCATGCCGCGGGTCGTCGCATCGAGGGCGACTCCGGCGCCGGTCACCCCGCCGCCGATGACGAGCACGTCGTACTGCGTCTCGCCGAGGCGCTGCAGGACGTCGGTGCGGGTCGCGGGGCTGAGCTGCGAGGTGGACATGGGGAAGAGCCTCCTGAACCGGGCTGTCGGTGCACTGTGATGGATGTCTGCGGGTATGCCGGGGTGGACCGGGCTCCGGTCGAGTGAGGCGGCTGGCAGGATCCGCTGGTCGCGGCCCGTCGTCGGGGAGCCACTCGCGGCGGCGGCATACGGGTGGGTATGGCGCCGGGCGGGCCCGGACCCTACGACGGTGGAGGGTTTCCCCGGACCGCCTGAGGGGGGGAGGCGGCCCGGGGACCCAGGGGTGTTACGTCAGGAGAGCGGGACGAAGTTGTTGAACTTGGCCGCGTTGTCCTTGGTGATCAGAACGCAGTCCAGAGCCTGCTTCTCGGAGCTGGCGCCGGTCTCTCCGTTCTTGAGGTAGCTGTCGGCCTGCTGAACGGCGAGGGTCGTGCCCTGGACGATGGGCTGGAGGACGGTGGCGATCATCTCGCCGGCCGTGACCGCGTCGACGGCGTCCTGGTTGCCGTCGAAGCCGAGGACCGTCACCTGGTCGAGCTTGCCGGCGTCCTTGAGCGCGGCGATCGCACCGAGAGCCATCTCGTCGTTACCGGAGATGACGCCGTTGATGTCGGGGTGCGCCGACAGCATGATCTCCATCTTTGCCTTGCCCTGCTGGCGGTCCCAGTTCGCCGTCTCCTTCTGGACCATCTTCAGGTCGGGGTACTGGGAGAGAACGGCGTGGTAGGCGTCCGAGCGGACCCGGGCGTTGTTGTCGGTCGGGTTGCCGAAGAGCTCGACGTACGTGCCCTTGCCGCCCATGGCCTTGGCCCACTCCTGGGCGCCGAGGGTTGCGCCCTGGGCGTTGTTGGAGACGATCTGGCTCTTGGCAATGCCCTGCTCGGAGATCTCGGCGTTGACGAGGAACACCGGGATGCCCGCGTCGGTCGCCTTCTTCACGGCGCCGACGGACTCGTCCGCGCCGGCCGGGTCGAGGATGATGGCCTTGACCTTCTTGGAGATGGCGCCGTCGATGAACTGGTTCTGCTTGTCCGGGTCGTTGCCGTGGGCGTCGACGGTCGTGTCGTAGCCGAGCTTCTTGGCCTCGGACTGAGCCGTGTCGACCTCGGCCTTCCAGTAGGGGTTCGACGGGTCGACGGTGATGATGGCGATGGTGCCACCAGCCGTGTCGCCGCCACCGGCCGCGGCGGAGCCGGAGCCACCTGAGCTGCTGCTGCCGCATGCAGCCAGAGTGATCGCCACGGCCCCCGCGGTGATCAGCGCGCCGATCTTCTTGCGCATCATGAGTGTGAGTACCTTTCGGGTCTCGCTGGTCACCGGTTGGAGGAGGTTCCCGCCGGCGTCTTGCCCGACGGCGTGCCGCCGCGGGAAGCGTGTGTTGCGGCCGCGGCGCGTCGCACCGCTGACCGTGCCTGGAGTCGCTGCTGGCCCTGGTCGAGGGCGACCGCGAGGATGATCACCGCGCCCTTGATGACCTGCTGCCAGAAGACCGAGACGCCCACGAGGACGAGGCCGTCGACGAGGAAGCCGATGACGAACGCGCCGATGAGGGTGCCTCGGACGGTGCCCCGACCGCCGGCGAGTGCGGCGCCGCCGATGACGACCGCGGCGATGGCATTGAGCTCATACTGCTCGCCGCCCTTCGGGGTCGCGGCCGGAAGGTCGGCGGTGAGGAGGAGGCCGACCATCGCGGCGCAGATGCCGGAGATGACGTAGATGCGGGTCTCCACCTTGACGGTCGGCACGCCGGACAGCTGGGCCGCGCGGATGTTGCCGCCCATCGCGTAGAGCCACCGGCCGAACGGGGTGCGGGCGAGGACGACGGAGAAGATGATCGCGAAGACGACCATCATCCACACCGGCATCGGGATGCCGAGCGGGGCGCCGGCGAGGACCGTGATGAAGCCGGTGTTGCCCAGGGCGTCGGTGCCGCTCAGCTTCGTGAAGGTGAGGCCGTTGGTGATGAGGAGGGCGATCCCCCGGGCCACGTACAGCATGCCGAGTGTCGCGATGAACGGGGCGACGCGTAGCCGGGTGACGACGAAGCCGTTGACCCATCCGACGAGGGCGCCGACCAGCATCGAGATGACGACGACGACCCACACGGCGGGGTAGGCCACCAGGTCGGAGAACGGGACGTTCAGGCCCTGCAGCAGATAGCCGGCGACGACGCCGGACAGCCCCACGGTCGACCCGACGGACAGGTCGATGCCGCCGTTGAGGATGACCATGAGCATCCCGATCGCGAGGATGGCGTTCATCGCGACGTGCCGCGTCATCAGGATGAGGTTGTCGTACTGGAGGAACTTGTCCGACATGACGGAGAAGATGGCGATGATCAGGGCGAGCGCCATGAGGGCCCGGCCCTCCATGAAGACGGCGTTCCAGTTGATCTTCCGGCCTGAGCCGTTCGCGGTCGTCGCAGCGGTCTCAGCCACGGGTCGCTCCCTCTTCATGGTCGACGACGGCCTCACCGGAAGCCGCCATGATTTCTTCACGTGTTGCGGTGCGGGGGTCGAACTCGCGGACGATCCGGCCCTTGTTCATGACGATGACGCGGTGGGACGCGGTGAGTGCCTCGCCGACCTCGGAGGTGACGTACAGGACCGCGAGGCCGTCCTTGGCCTGCTCGAAGAGCAGGCTGAAGATCTCGCCCTTCGCGCCCACGTCGATCCCTCGGGTCGGCTCGTCGAGGAGGATGACCTTCGGCTCGGCGAGGAGGATCTTGCCGATGACGACCTTCTGCTGGTTGCCGCCCGAGAGCGACGTGATCGGCATGTGCGGACCCTCGGTCTTGACGTTCACCTCGGCCACCTTCTGGGTGACGCCGGCCTTCTCCAGGGCGCGGGACACGAAGGACGCCTTGCGCAGCCGGAGGAGGCTGGCGAGCGAGAGGTTCTCGCCGACGGTCATCATCTGGACGAGCCCGTCGCGCTGCCGGTCCTCGGGGACCAGGCCCATGCCGTTGGCGATCCGTTCCTGGATGCTCATCTTGACGACGCTTCGGCCGTTCACCCGGATCTCGCCGGACTGGACCTCGTCGCGGCCGGACAGCGCCTCCATCAGCTCGGTGCGGCCGGCGCCCATGAGGCCGTAGAGACAGACGATCTCGCCCTCGCGCACGTCGATCGAGACGTTGTTGACGGCGACCTTGCCCCCGCCCTCCGGGCTGATGACGGTGACCCCCTCGATCTCGAGGGCGACCTCGCCGTACGTGCGCTCGACGTCCCGGAAGTCGTACTCCGCCTCGTGGCCGACCATCTTCGAGACGACCCAGCCCATGTCGATCTTGTCCGCGTCCTCCGTCGCGATGAGGCTGCCGTCCCGGAAGACGACCGCGTAGTCGGAGATCTCGATGGCCTCTTCGAGGTGATGAGAGATGTAGACGATGGCGACGCCCTGGGCGGTCAGCTCGCGGATGACCTTGAAGAGGACCTCGACCTCGGAGGCGCTGAGGGCCGAGGTCGGCTCGTCCATGATGAGGATCCTGGCCTTGGCGGCGAGCGCTCGGGCGATCTCCACGATCTGCTGCTGGCCGAGTCGGAGCGTCGCGACCAGCGTGTTCGGGTCGAGCTTCTCCTCGAGCCGCTCCAACAGCTCCAGGGCGACCTTCCGCTCGGCGGCATAGTCGATCGCCCCGGTCCTCGTCCGCAGCTCGCGACCGACGAAGATGTTGTCGCGGATGCTGAGGTTGGGGCAGAGGTTGAGCTCCTGGTGGATGATCGCGATGCCCTTGTCGAGCGCGTCGTTCGTCGAGTGCAGCTCGATGGGCTCGCCGTCGAGGATGAGCTGCCCGGAGGTCGGCCGCTCGACGCCGGCGAGGGTCTTCATCAGGGTCGACTTGCCGGCGCCGTTCTCGCCGAACAGGGTCGTCACCTTGCCGCGCCGCACCTCGAAGTTCACGCCCTTGAGCGCTCGGGTGGCGCCGTAGGTCTTCGTGATGTCGACGGCGCGCAGCACGACGTCGCCGTTCGCCCCGGGACCGGAGTCCGGCCGATCGGTCCCTGGCGTCCCGTCCACGACGGGACCCTGGAGCGTCTCGTCCGTCATCCCTGAACCTCGAGCTTGACCGGCTGGATGATGTAGGTGTTCTCCGCGCCACCGGTCGCCCAGGCACCGACGACCGAGACGGTCTTGCCCGTGAGGTTCGCCGGGTCGGCGGGGGCGAGGACGTCCTTCTCGATGATGAGCTTGAACTGGTTCGCCACCGTCTGGAAGTCGGTCTGGTCGATGAAGTCGCCGAAGGTGATCGTGCCGAGGGCGTCACGCACGGGCGTTCCGTTGACGGCCAGGCCGAGGGGGATCAGGACCCGGTCGCCCCTGACCGGCGACTCGAGGTGGATGAAGTTCTCGTCGACGTCGATGACCGTCGCCGTCGCCTTGACGGGGAAGGTGTAGTTGCCGCTGCCGGAGTCGACGCCGTACTGCTGCGCCGCCGACTTGACGTCCTTCTCCACGGCGGGGATGAGGGTGCCGAGGTCGACGGCCTTCTCCTCGATCGCCGCGGCCTGCTTCGGGAATGCCTCGGCCGAGTACGTCTCGCCGTTGAAGGGCGGCGGGTTGACCTTCGCCTCCTCGGCCGGTGAGAGGAACGTCGTGCTGAGGTACATGGCGACGAGAACGACGAGCGCGCCGAGCGCGCCGAGAGCGTTCTTGACCGGTCGCGAGCTCAACCGGGTGGTCGACTGCGTCGTCGCGGCTGCTGCCATCGTTGGCGCCCCTTCTGGTGGGTCAGTCCTCGGTGACTGGACCAGCCATTGATATCAGTCAAATTGAGACAAGCGCAAGGTTCAGTGAGAAATTACCCGCCTCGGTCACACTATTCGGCCGCCAGTCTGTGAATTCGACGGTCCATCGTGGCCAAATTGTGATCTTGGTGTGCTTGACGCGCGACCCGGGCCCGGGCAGGGGCGGCGATGCCGACCGAGCGCTCAGCCGCGGGCCCGGGACCAGAGCGGCTCGAGCGCCGAGACGGCGTCGCGGAAGCGCCGGTATGCCGCGTCGAGGGCGCCGGACCGATCGCCCGGCTCGACGGCGTCGCGGACGCGCACCGTCGCGGCCACGGCGGCCGCCACATCGGGCCACACCCCGGCCGCGACCCCGGCGAGCAGGGCGACGCCGAGGGCCCCCGCTTCCTCGGTCTCGGTCAGCTCGACGCGGCGACGCAGCACGTCGGCGAAGGTCTGGGTCCACAGCGTGCTGCGCGTGGCGCCACCGGTCAGCCGCACGACGGAGGTGGTGAAGGCCCGGTCGAGGGCGTCGACGTGCCAGCGGTGGGTGAAGGCGACACCCTCCTGGACGGCCCGGAGCAGGTGCCCCCGGGTGTGCCAGCCGCGCAGCCCGACGAATCCGCCGGAGGCGTCGCCCTCGAGCGGTGAGCCGTAGAGAAAGGGGAGGTAGAGCACCTCCGACGGGTCCTCGGCCACGGCCCGGACCTCGCGGTCGACGAAGCCGAAGGGGTCTCCGTGCGCCGCGCCCGCCTCGAGGTCGGCCGCGCAGAGCCGGGTGGCGAACCACTCGAGGTTCGTCGAGCTCGTCGGGCTGATCGCCATGTTGAGCCAGTGGCCGGGCAGGACGAAGCTGCGGGCGCACCAGTCGGGGTCGGTCGTCGGCTCGGTCGACACCGCCTGGTTGATGTTGAACGACCCGGCGATGACCGAGAGGGTCCCGGGCGTCACGACACCGGTGCCGACCGCGCCACAGTCGACGTCGTGGGCGCTGCCGGCGACGGGGGTGCCCGGACGCAGGCCGAGGACGTCCGCGGCGGCGGCGGAGACGCCGGCCGAGATCTCGGTACAGCCGACGATGGGCGCGAGGAGCCGGCCGAGCGACTCGAGCCCGAACAGGCGCAGCACCTCCTCGTCGTAGTCCTGGGTGGCGACGTTCGTGAACGACAGGCTGGCCTCGGTCGGCTCCGTCGCGACGACACCGGTCAGCCGATGCCGGATGACGTCCTTGGCCGGCAGCGCCCATCGGCTCGCCGCCACGACCTCGGGCTCGTGCTCGGCCAGCCAGGCGAGGAGGGCGGCCGGGGCCGAGGCCCACGGCCGCTGCCCCGTCAGGTCCAGGGCCCGGTCCCCGAGGCCCTCGGCGTTCCATCGGTCGGCGACCGCGCGCGCCCGCGTGTCGAGGGACATGATGCCCGGCCGGGTGGGTCCTCCCGCCTCGTCGACGAGGTAGACCCCGTCGCCGTGGGACGTCACGCCGACCGCCACGAGGTCGTCGGGATCGGCCGTGGCCCGGTCCATCGCCTCGCGGACGGTCCGGACGACGCTGTCCCACATCGCGTCCTGGTCGCGCTCGACGTGGTGCGGGGCGGGATAGGACAGCGGCACCCGCCGGCTCGCCCGCGCGACCTCCCGCCCCGTGGTGTCGAACAGGACCGACTTCGTCACCGTCGTCCCGGCGTCGATGCCGAGGAGCAGGGGCGTCCTCACGCCTCGGTCGCCGGCTGCCACGGCGGCTCGAACCGGCGCAGATAGGTCTCGTAGTCCTTCAGCTCGGTGGCGATGTCCTCCTCGGACCAGCCGAGCTCGGGCGCCATCACCCGCGCGGTGGCCTCGGCGGCGGACCGCCCGAGGTCGGCGTGCAGCCCGGCCATCGTCCGCCGGGCCAGGACGTCGGCGAGGTGGACGGCCTCCTCCTCGCGGACGGCGAGGAGGACCTCGGCGCCGACCGGCATGCCGTCCACCGGCGCGGGATATCCCTCGGGTGGCGGCGCGAGCGGCTCGAGGAGGGCACGGTCCCCGTTCGCCAGGGCGACGACGCGCCCGGCCCGGGAGCCGTAGAGGCGCAGGAGCCGCGCCTTCAGTTCTGGTGCCAGGTCCGCGGGCAGCGACGCGGGCGTCCCCGCGCCGGGGAAGAACTGTTCACCCAGCCGCGACGGGCCGACCGGCATGCGCGTGCGCAGGATCGACAGCGCGTGCTTCGCGAGGGCCCGGAAGGTCGTCAGCTTGCCCCCGACGACGCTGTAGAGCCCGACCGCGCCCGGAGCGTGGTCGTGGATCTCGTGCCGGCGGCTGATGTCCGCCGTGCGCTCGGCGTCGACGTAGGGCAGCGGCCGCACACCGGTGTAGGCGTAGTGGATCGCGGAGTGGGTGAGGCCCGCGGCGGGGAAGAGCCGGTTGGTCTCGCGCAGGATGTACTCGATCTCCTCCTCGTCTGCCGACACGGTGTCGAGGTCGCCGGAGAACCTCTTGTCGGTGCTGCCGATGAGGTACATGCCGAGCCAGGGGATGACCATCATCGGCCGGCCGTCCTCGGACTCGTAGTACATCGAGTCCGACGGGGCCCCCTCGAACGGGCCGACGACGAGGTGGGTGCCCTTCGTGCCGCCGATCCACCGGCGGCTCGCGGCGCTCGTGCCGGCGACGACGTCGTCGACCCAGGCGCCGGTGACGTTGATGGTGGCGTCGGCGCGGATGGAGTGCTCCGCCCCGGTCAGCTCGTCGACGACGGTGGCACCGACGACCCGGCTGCCCTCGGTGTCGATGTGGGTCGCCCGCGTGTGGTTGAGGGTGACCGCGCCGGCGCGCCGGGCGCCGAGCACGAGCTCGATGCACATCCGCTCGGCGTACTCGACCTGCGCGTCGTAGTAGCGGGCGCCGCCCTTGAGGCCCTCGCCCGAGATGCCGGGGAGCCGGCGCAGCATCTCCGCGCGCGAGAAGGTCTCGTGCCGGGGCACCGACTTGTCGAGGGAGAGCGCGTCGTAGGCGATCATCCCGGCGCGCAGCATGAGCGGGGGGTACTGGTTGTGCGCGTAGAAGGGCAGGACGAACGGCAGCGGGGCGACCAGGTGCGGGGCCCGCTGCAGCAGCCACTCCCGGTCGCGCAGGGCCTCGCGCACGAGCCGCACGTCGTACTTCTCGAGGTACTTCAGCCCGCCGTGGATCATCCGCGAGGACCAGGAGGACGTGCCGCTGCCCCAGTCGCCCTTCTCGACGACGATGGTGCGCAGTCCGGCCAGTGCCGCGTCCCAGGCGATGGCCAGGCCGTTGACGCCTCCCCCGATGACGAGCAGGTCGACGGGCTCGCGCACGGTGGTGAAGGCGGCGGCGCGGCGAACGAGGGCGGGCGTGCTCATAGCCATGGAGAAGCCTCCGACGGGGGTGTGCAGTGTCCGTCCCATCCAACACCCGGGACGTGACGTTGGACACCGGTTCGCCGTGTGCCGTGCGGCATACCGCCTCGTGGCCGCCCCCGACGGCGCGACCGGAGGGGGGAGCATGGAAGGATTTGTCCCGTACCGGAATCGTCAACCAAGGGAGAAGTGCCGTGCCCATCGCAACACCAGAGGTGTATGCCGACATGCTGGACCGCGCGAAGGCCGGCGCCTTCGCGTACCCCGCCATCAACGTCACGTCCTCACAGACGCTCAACGCCGCCATCCGTGGCTTCGCCGAGGCCGAGAGCGACGGCATCATCCAGGTCTCCACCGGTGGCGCGGAGTTCTTCTCCGGCGCCTCGGTCAAGGACATGGTCGCCGGCTCGCTCGGCTTCTCGAGCTTCGCGCACGAGGTCGCCAAGAACTTCGACGTCAACATCGCCCTGCACACCGACCACTGCCCCGAGCCCAAGCTCGACGGGTTCGTCCGTCCGCTGCTCGCCGCGTCGGCCGAGCGGGTCAAGACGCACGGCACGCCGTACTTCCAGTCGCACATGTGGGACGGCTCGGCCGTGCCGCTGGGCCGCAACCTCGAGATCGCCCAGGAGCTGCTCGAGAAGGCCGCCGCGGCCCGCGTCATCCTCGAGATCGAGGTCGGCGTCGTCGGCGGCGAGGAGGACGGCATCGTCGGCGCGATCGACGACAAGCTCTACTCGACGCCCGAGGATGCCATCGCCACGGTCGAGGCGCTCGGCCTCGGCGAGAAGGGCCGCTACATCACCGCCCTCACCTTCGGCAACGTCCACGGGGTCTACAAGCCGGGGAACGTCAAGCTGCGTCCCGACGTGCTCAAGGCCGCCCAGGAGGCCATCGTCGCCGCCAAGGGCCTGCCCGAGGGCTCCAAGCCGTTCGACCTCGTCTTCCACGGCGGCTCCGGCTCGCTCCCCGAGGAGATCGCGGCCGCCGTCGACTATGGCGTCATCAAGATGAACATCGACACCGACACCCAGTACGCCTTCACCCGCCCGGTCGCCGGCTTCATGTTCGAGAACTTCGACAAGGTCCTGCGCCTCGACGGCGAGATGGGTAGCAAGAAGCACTACGACCCGCGCGCCTGGGGCAAGGTGGCCGAGGCGGGCATGGCCGCCCGCGTCGTGCAGGCCTGCCAGAACCTGCGCTCCGCCGGGACGCACGCGTCCTGACGCCGCAGCACGAGAGAGGGGCCCGGACCGATCGGTCCGGGCCCCTCTCGGCCCCTGCCAGGGAGCCTGCGCCACACGGCGCACTTGGTCGCGGTCCGGCGCCCCTGCCGCCACAACCACGCACCTCCATGATGCCCGTTGCCGATCCCGGATTCCGGCCCTAAAGTGTCAATGGCATCAACATGCCAAATCCACAGTCTCACACGATTTCACACTCTGGAAAGTTGTCGTATCTCCGTGCGAAACCCCAGGTCAGGCCCGGTCCCGGCCTCGCCCGGCGCGGAACCGCTCCGGGTCGTGCGGGAGCACCTCGAGGCCGAGGCCGCCCGCCTCGACGAGCAGCGACGTGGGCTGGCGGCCGCCACCGAGGCGCTCGCCCGGGTCCGGGTGCACGGGCAGGAGCGTCCGGACTCCGTGCTCGAGCGGCTCTCGACGGCGGTGGCCCCCGGTGTCGTCTCCGCGCTGCTCCAGGAGACGACCGGGATGACCCGCAGCTGCGTCATGGTCGTCGACGACGGCCCGGCCCTCGATGACCGGACCCTGCGCGACAACCAGGAGCGGATCACCGCCGGCATGCGCCAGCGGGCGATCTATCCAGTCTCGACGCTCACGACCCCGCACGGCATGCGCTGGATCCAGAACTGGGCGGCCATCGGCGAGGAGCAGCGCGTCGTTCCCGAGGCGGGCAGCGAGTTCGCGGTCTTCGGGACCGCTGCCGTCGTCAGCCTCGCGACGTGGGGGGAGGTCGGCTCGGGCTACGTCGTGTCCCGGGAGCCGCTCGTGGTGGCCGCCTTCACGGCATACTTCGACCTCGCCTGGGCGTCCGCGCTCCCGGTGCCGACCGGGCCCCAGGACCACGACGTCGACGCCCGCCTCGTCGAGCTGCTCGGCATGGGGCTGAAGGACGAGGCGATCGCCCGCTACCTCGGCATCGGGCTGCGGACCGTGCGGCGCCGGGTGGCGCGGCTGATGTCGATCCATGGGGTCGAGACGCGCTACCAGCTCGGGGTCGCCCTCGAACGCTCCGGCCGGCTGACCCGGCGCGGACGTTAGGCTGCGGGGGCCACGGACCAGCTGACCCAGGAAGGAGGCCGGCATGCCGGCAGTCGTGCTCGTCGGTGCCCAGTGGGGCGACGAGGGCAAGGGGAAGGCGACGGACCTGATGGGCTCCGACGTCGACTACGTCGTGAAGTTCAACGGAGGCAACAACGCCGGGCACACCGTCGTCATCGAGGGGGAGGACGGCTCGACGGAGAAGTACGCCCTTCACCTGCTGCCCTCGGGGATCCTCACCCCCGGCTGCACGCCGGTCATCGGCAACGGCGTCGTCATCGACCTCGAGGTCCTGTTCGAGGAGATCGACGGCCTCCAGGCCCGCGGGGTCGACACCTCGCGGCTCCTCGTCAGCGCGAGCGCGCATCTCATCCCGCCGTACAACCGGGTTCTCGACAAGGTGACCGAGCGCTTCCTCGGCGCCCGGAGGATCGGCACGACCGGGCGGGGGATCGGCCCGACCTATGCCGACAAGATGTCCCGGGTCGGCGTCCGGGTCCAGGACCTGTTCGACGAGAACATCCTGCGCCAGAAGGTCGAGGCGGCGCTGCGCTTCAAGAACCAGGTGCTCGTCAAGATCTACAACACCCGCGCGGCCGAGGCGGACGAGGTCGTCGAGGAGCTGCTCGGGTATGCCGAGCGGCTGCGTCCGATGGTCGCCGACACCTCGCTCGTGCTCGACCAGGCGCTGGCGCAGGGGCGCATCGTCCTCCTCGAGGCCGGGCAGGCGACCCTCCTCGACGTCGACCACGGGACCTACCCGTTTGTCACCTCCTCGAACGCGACGGCGGGTGGCGCCTGCACCGGCGCGGGCATCGCCCCCACCCGGGTGTCGCGGGTCATCGCCGTCTTCAAGGCGTACACGACGCGGGTCGGCGAGGGGCCGTTCCCGACCGAGCTGTTCGACGAGTTGGGCGAGCGGCTGCGCACGGTCGGTGGCGAGTACGGCACGACGACCGGCCGGCCGCGGCGGTGCGGATGGGCCGACGCCGTCATCGGCCGCTACGCCACCCGGATCAACGGCGTCACCGACTTCGTCCTCACCAAGCTCGACGTCCTGACCGGGTTGGCGAAGGTGCCCATCTGCGTCGCCTACGAGATCGACGGCGTGCGGCACGAGGAGATGCCGGTGGGCCAGAGCGACGTCCACCACGCGCGGCCGATCTTCGAGGAGATGGACGGCTGGCGGGAGGACATCACCGGCGCCCGGACCTTCGAGGACCTGCCAGCCAACGCCCAGGCGTACGTCCTTCGGCTCGAGGAGCTGATCGGCGCCCGGATCTCCGCGATCGGCGTGGGCCCGGGCCGCCACGAGATCATCGCGCGCTTCCCGCTCCTGCCCGACTGACCGCGCCGCCTCCCCGGAGAAGCGACCCCCCGAGACCGCCCCCGGCCACAACTTTCCCGCCCGATGGCAAAAACACCCACTGGGCAAGACAAGACTTCTCTTGCTCGGTGGGTGTTTTATGCATCGGGCGGGAAAGCTGGGACGAGCGCCGGGGGCTGGGGAAGTCGGTGGGGTGGGTGTCAGGCGGGGTGGGTGGCACGCGGGGTGGGTGGCACGCGGGGTGGGTGTCAGGCGGGGTGGAGCACCGTCATCCGGTGTGCGGCGCGGGTGAGGACGACGTAGAGGATCCGCACCCCGCCGGGTGACTCCTCGACGATCCCGGTCGGGTCGAGGACGAGGGTCGCGTCCCACTCCAACCCCTTCGTCGACAGGGGATCGATGACCCGGACCCGGCCGTCAGCGCGACCCTCCAGGTGGGCGATCCGGTCGGCCCAGCGTCGCGGGGTGATGAGCGCGACCGGGCCGTCGACCTCGTCGAGGAGCTCGTCGAGCGCCTCCTCGACGGCCGTCACGAGCGGACGGTCGACGGTCCGCTCGACGGGGTCGACCCCGGTCTCGCGCACGGCGGCCGGGATGTCGGCGTCCGGCACGGACGGGAGGATGACCTCGCGCGCGTAGTCGAAGATCTCGCGGGCGTTGCGGTAGTTCGTGTCGAGGTGGAACAGCTGGCGGGGCTGGCCGGCCAGCGCGTCGTCCCTGGCCCGGCCGGCCTCCTCCGCGTCGCTCCACGAGGCCTGGGCGGCGTCGCCGACGACCGTCCACGAGGCGGTCCGGCCGCGCCGGCCGAGCAGCCGCCACTGCATCGGCGAGAGGTCCTGCGCCTCGTCGACGAGGACGTGGGCGTACCCCTGCGGTCGGCCGATCGTGCCGAGGAGGAGCCGCTCGCGGCCGGTCTCGGGGGTGAGGACGGCGGCGGCGGCCTCGGTATCGGACCAGCCGCCCCGGGCGCGGCCGGCGTCGTAGGCCGAGAGGTCGTCGAGCTCCTCGATGTCATAGAAGCCGACCTCCTCGGCGACCTCGGCCTGGACGGGGCCCAGCCGCGCGGTGAGGTCGTCGATGAGCCCGACATCGGAGACGGTCCAGGAGCCCAGGGCCACGGCCTCGCGCATCGAGTAGGCGAGGGCGGCGGCCTCCTCGTGGTCGAGGACGCCGCGGGACATCGCGTAGGCGTGGTCGGTGTCGGCGAGGGTGAGCAGCACCTCCCGGGGGTCGAGCTGGCGCCACCAGGTGCGGACGAACTCGTCGACGTCCCGGGAGGACTCGAACGCGTCGAGGAAGTCCTCACGCTCCCCGCTGCGCACCGTCCGCCAGGCCGCCTCGCCGAGCGCGGTCCGGGCCGCCTCGGTGGCGAGGTTGTGCTGGTGGGTCCGCAGGACCTGACGACGCACCCGGCGCAGCCCGGCCTCGTCGAGCCGGACCGCGTGGCCGCCGATGAAGGCGCGAAGCTCGGTCGGGGAGCCCTCGGGCGCCTCGGCCGCCGCGTGGGAGAGGACCCGGCGGATCCGCAGCGACCCCTTGATGGCGGCCACCTCGGGCTCGTCGACGCGCAGTGCGGTCACCCCGTCGACGAGGTCGCCGAGGGCGCGCAGGGCGACGGACTCCTCGCCGAGCGAGGGCAGGACCCGCTCGATGTAGGCGGTGTAGGCGGCCGAGGGGCCCACGACGAGGACGCCGCCGGTCTCGAAGCGCCGCCGCTCGGCATAGAGCAGGTATGCCGCTCGGTGCAGCGCGACCACCGTCTTGCCGGTGCCGGGCCCGCCGGTGATCTCGGTGACCCCCCGCGAGGGCGCCCGGATGGCCTCGTCCTGGTGCCGCTGGATCGTCGCGACAATGTCCCGCATCCGTCCGCCGCGGCTGCGGGTGAGGGCGGCGATGAGGGCGCCGTCACCGACGACGACGAGGTCGTCGGGCGCCTCGGGGACCATGAGGTCGTCCTCGACCCCGACGACCTCGGAGCCGCGGCAGCGCAGGACGCGCCGCCGGACGACGCCCATGGGGTCGACGGGGGTGGCCCGGTAGAAGGCGGCAGCCGCCGGGGCCCGCCAGTCGACGACGAGCGGCTCGTAGTCGTCGTCACGGACCCCGAGCCGGCCGACGTGCCGGACCTCACGCTCCCCGCCGGGCCGGTCCGGTTCGAGGTCGAGACGGCCGAAGACGAGCCCCTCGTACTGCTTGTCGATCGTCGAGCGGCGGCGAGCCGCGGCAAAGACGAGCGCATCGCGCTCGAAGAGGCCGGTCATCTCCTCGTCGCGCACGTCGCCGACCCGGTCGGTCCGCCCGCGGGCCAGGCCGTCGGCCTCCACGTGGGCGGCCCGCTCGGCGGCCTTCGCCAGCTCGGTATAGACGCGGTCGACATGGGACTGCTCGAGAGCGACCTCGCGGGCCGCCTCGGCGGAGGTATCCGTCACGGTGGAGCGGGCAGTGGTCACGCGGTCGAACTCCTTGCAGGGCGGGGGCGGGTCCCCCGTCGTCCGGGATGGCGGCCGACGTCCACTCCGGGTGGCTGCTGGCCGCGCCGTAGAACGCATCAGTCTATCCGTCCCGTCGGCGCGGCGATGACCGATCCCGAGAACCGGGCCGAGCCCGGGTCCAGGTGCCGGGCCGCGCGCCGCCCAGCTCAGACGAGCCCGCGCTTGGCGGCCTGCACTCCCGCCTGGAAACGGGTCGTCGCGCCCAGCTCGTCCATGATGGCCCGCAGCCGGCGCTCGACCGTGCGCTGGCTGATCCGGACCTGCCGGGCGATCATCGTGTCGGTGGCGCCGGCCGCGATGAGCACGAGGATCTGCCGGTCCCGGTCGTCCAACCAGTGCTGCGGCTCCTCGCGGGCGAGGACCCGGCTGAGGGGCGCGGCGCCCTCGTGGAGCCCCTCGGCGATGACCCGGACGACCTGGAGCAGCGGCCGATGGCGCAGGAGCATCGAACCGAAACCCGACGGGTCGAGGTGGCTGAGGTCGGCCAGGGCCGCCTGGTCGGAGACGAGTCCCGAGCAGGGAACCCGCGGGGCGATCCGGACCTCGACGCCGGCCGCGGAGAGCCGGTCCAGGGTCTCCAGAGCCCCGTCGACCTCGAGGACCGCGGCGTCGAAGACGGCGCGGCGATCGGGCAGGTCCCGCAGGCCGCCGGGCGCCTGAGCGGCCTCGGCCAGCCGGTCGGCCAGTCCGAGGACCTCGTCCTGGTTGCCCGGGCCGAGGGCGAAGACCTGCAGGACGCTGGTCCGGGCCAGCGAGAGCACCTCCTGGCGGGCCTGGGCGATCTCCTCGGCCGAGCCGAGGAGCCCGATGCCGACGGCGGTCAGCGTCTCCGGTCGCTCGGCCCGGGCCGTGCGGTAGGCGTGGGTGAGGCCCTGAACGGCCGAGCGCGAGGTGACGGCCTGACGCTCGAGCGCCGCGGCATACCTCGGCAGCGTCACCTCGGGGGAGGGGACGTCGATGACATCGACGAGGGGGTCGCACGGGCCGACGAGGCCGCGGCTGCCGAGCAGGAGGAGTGCGTAGTCGATCTCGGCGGGGGTGAACCCGTCGTCGAGGAGGGCGGAACGGCTCGGTCGGGCCTGGCGGACGACGGCGAGGTAGATCCGGGCGACGACGTCGTCGCCCGGCGAGATGGGCCAGCCGCCGCCGAGGAGGAGCTCGGCGTCGGCGATCGTCGGCGTGATGGTCAGGGACGGCGGCACCACGCCGCCGGGTGACCGGGGGCCACCGCCGGCGCGCCGCCGGCCGGCGTCCCCACCGAGCCCCCCTGGTTCCACCGTCACGGCCCCCCGGCGCGCAGACAGCGACATCACGACTCCCTCCCCCACCCCTGGCGGGTTGCCGTCATTGTCGGTGATCCGACGTGGCTCAACTTTACGCAATCCGCACCACGATGGAAGAGTTGAGGAGCCGGCAATGTCGGCGCCTGTGTCGAGCCCCGGTTCCCCCAGCCGCGTGGGCCGCTCGGGCGAGCGCGGTGTTCCCGGGGATTACCCCCCTGCTCCTCGGGAACACCGCGTTCTGCTCTCCGTCGGGCCCCGCGTGCCCCGCCCGCGCCCCTAGGGTGGCCCCGTGAAGGTTCTCGTCATCGGGTCCGGTGCGCGTGAGCACGCCCTCGTCCGCAGTCTGGGGGCCGACCCCACGGTCGATGCTGTCATCGCCGCTCCCGGGAACCCGGGGATCGAGGCGGTCGCCCGCTGCGAACCGCTGCCGGGTGGGGTCACCGACGCCGGGTCCGTCGTCGAGGTCGCCCGACGGCAGGCGGTCGACCTCGTCGTCGTCGGACCCGAGGCCCCGCTCGTCGCCGGGGTCGCCGACGCCCTGGTCGCCGCGGGGTTCCCCACCTTCGGCCCGAGCGCCGAGGCCGCCCGGCTCGAGGGGAGCAAGTCCTTCGCCAAGGAGGTGATGTCGGCCGCCGACGTGCCGACCGCCCTCGCGCACGTCTGCACGACGGTCGAGGAGGTCGAGGACGCCCTCGATGCGCTGGGGGTCCCGTACGTCGTCAAGGACGATGGACTGGCCGCCGGCAAGGGTGTCGTCGTCACGGACGACCGGGCCGCCGCCATCGAGCATGCTCGGTCCTGCCTCGCCAAGCCCGACGGGCGGGTCGTCGTCGAGGAGTTCCTCGACGGGCCCGAGGTGTCGCTGTTCTGCGTCTGCGACGGCGACCGGGTGCTGCCGCTCGCCCCCGCCCAGGACTTCAAGCGGGTCGGCGAGGGCGACACCGGTCCGAACACCGGCGGCATGGGCGCCTACAGTCCGCTGGACTGGGCGCCCGAGGGCCTCGTCGACACCCTCGTCGAGCGCATCGCCCAGCCGACCGTCGACGAGATGCACCGGCGGGGGGCCCCCTTCGTCGGTGTCCTCTACATCGGTCTTGCCCTCACCTCGCGTGGTCCGCGGGTCATCGAGTTCAACGCCCGGTTCGGCGACCCGGAGACGCAGGTCGTCCTCGCCCGGCTGCTGACCCCGCTCGGCACCCTCCTCCACGCGGCCGCGACCGGACGGCTCGCCGAGTTGGACCCGCTGCGCTGGTCGGCGGACCACGCCGTGACGGTCGTGATCGCAGCCCAGGACTACCCGGCGACGCCCCGGACCGGCGACCCCGTCGTGGGTCTGGAGGCGCTCGAGGACGACCCCGCGGCCTACGTCCTGCATGCGGGGACGACCCGCAACGCCGAGGGCCTGGTCGCCGCCAACGGGGGTCGCGTCCTGTCCGTCGTCGGGCTCGGCGCCACGCTCGCCGAGGCGCGGCGGCGGGCGTATGCCGTCGTGGACCGCATCGAGCTCGACGGGGCGCACCACCGGCGCGACATCGCGCTCGCGGCGGAACGGGGCGAGATCACCGTCCCCTGAGGGGACGTCAGGAGACCTGCGGCAGAACGGTGTCGGCGATGTCGGCCAGGTGGTCGAGGTCGGATAGGTCGAGCACCTGGAGATAGGCCCGGGACGCACCCTGCTCGCTGAGCCGGCCCAGCCGGTCGACGATCTCACCAGGCGAGCCGGCGAGAACGTTGCGTCGCAGCTCGTCGACGTCGCGACCGATCGCCGCGGCCCGGCGCCGCAGCGTCCCCTCGTCGGCGCCGAGGCACACGACCTGGGCGGCCGAGAACGTCATCGTCGCCGGGTCGCGGCCGGCGTCGTCGCAGGCGCGGCGGATGCCCTCGTAGAGCCGGCCGGACTCCTCGACGGAGGCGAACGGCGTGTTGAACTCCGCGGCATACCGGACGGCCAGTGCCGGGGTCCGGCGCTTGCCGGAGCCGCCGACGATGATCGGGACGCCGCCCTCCTGGACCGGCTTGGCCAGCGCGGGGGAGTCCGCGACGGGGTAGTGCGAGCCGTCATGGGTGAACGTCTGCCCGGGCGGGGTGGCCCAGAGGCCGGTGATGACGGCGAGCTGCTCCTCGAGGCGGTCGAAGCGCTCCTTGAGTGGCGGGAACGGGATGCCGTATGCCGTGTGCTCGGCCTCGAACCAGCCCGCGCCGAGCCCGAGCTCCACGCGTCCGCCGCTCATCTGGTCGACGCCGGCGACCTGCACCGACAGAGGCCCCGGCAGCCGGAACGTCGCCGAGCTGACGAGCGTCCCGAGCCGGATCGTCGAGGTGTCGCGCGCCAGCCCGGCGAGGGTCGTCCAGGCGTCGGTGGGTCCGGGGCCGCCGTCGCCGCTCAGGTGGAGGTAGTGGTCGGACCTGAAGAACCCGTCGAACCCGAGGTCCTCGCTCGCCCGCGCCACGGCGAGGAGGTCGTCGTAGGTCGCGCCCTGCTGGGGCTCGGTGAAGATGCGCAGGTCCATGTCGCCAACCCTATGTCCTCGCATCCGCGGCTCCGGCGGGAGCGGTCCCCAACTTCAAGCCGACGTGATGTCGGACCCACGATGACAGGATGTCCGCATGACGCACTCGCTGCCGCCGGCCCTCCCGGGCTACGCCCACATCTACTCGGGCAAGGTCCGCGACCTCTACGCACCCCTCGACCCGGGGACCGGAGAGACGGTCGCCGACCGGCTGCTCCTCGTCGCTTCCGACCGGATCAGCGCCTACGACTTCATCCTCGACACCTCGGTGCCCGACAAGGGTGAGGTCCTGACCCGGTTGTCCCTGTGGTGGTTCGACCAGCTCGCCGATCTTGTCCCCAACCACGTCGTCTCCACTGACGTCCCGGCCGCGGTCGCCGGCCGCGCGGTGCTCGTCGAGCGGCTCGACATGCTGCCGGTCGAGTGCGTCGCCCGGGCATACCTCACCGGTGGCGGGCTGAGTGAGTACGCCGCCACGGGGGCGGTGAGCGGCATACCACTGCCGACCGGTCTCGTCGACGGCGACCGGCTCCCGGAGCCGATCTTCACCCCGTCGACGAAGGCGCCGATGGGACAGCACGACGAGCCCATCCCGTATGCCGCCGTCGAGGCGGAGCTCGGTGCCCTCCTGTCCGCGAAGGTCCGGGAGCTCACCGTCGCAATCCTTCGTCGTGGCAACGAGATCGCGACGGCGCGTGGCATCATCCTCGCCGACACGAAGGTCGAGTTCGGGATGCGTGGCGGTGACCTCGTCCTCGCCGACGAGGTCCTCACGCCGGACTCCTCGCGGTTCTGGCCGGCCGACCGATGGGAGCCCGGGCACCCGCAGCCGAGCTTCGACAAGCAGTTCGTCCGCGACTGGCTCACCTCACCGTCGAGTGGCTGGGACCGGGGGTCGGGCACGCCGCCGCCCCCGCTCCCGGAGGATGTCGTCGCGGCGACGAGGGCGCGCTACGTCGAGGCCTTCGAGCGACTCACCGGCGAGTCCTTCTGTCCGGTCCGGCTGGGCCCGAGCTCGGCTGGTTCAATACCGCCATGAGCGGCACGCAACCCACCTGGCAGAGCGCCGGGTACCCCATCCCGGTCACGACGGCCTTCGACCTGCCCGACTTCGACGTCACGACGACCGTCGGTGCCGTCTCGGGCGTCTATGCGACGAGCCTCGGCTTCGGCCGGAGCATCTCCGCCGGCCTGTCCTCGCTCTCGCGCGGCGAGGTCGTCAACATGACCGAGCTGCTCACCGAGGCGCGGCACATCGCGCTCGGCCGGTGCATCGACGCCGCGGGGCGGGTGGGTGGCAACGGCCTCATCGGCGTCCGCTTCGACTCCAACGAGGTCGGCTCCGGCCAGATCATCGAGATCCACTGCTACGGCACCGCCGTCGTCGTCCGCGGCAAGTCCGGCTGAGCGGTGCCACGGGGTGGTCCGGCGCACCGGTCGCCACCCCGCCGCCGGTAGCCTGGACGCGATCTCGCAGGCCGCCCCCAGGAGACCCCGACATGGTTCCGTCGCACGACCTCGTGCTGACCGTCGTCGAGGGCGGCGCCGCCCTCTCGCCCTTCCGCACCCGGGCCCTGGTGGCACGGCTCCAGGCCGTCGTCCCTGCCGTCACGGCGGTGCGCGCCCGCTACGTCCACTGGGTCGCGAGCGACGCTGAGCTGTCCCGTGCGACCGCAGAGACGGTGGCCCGACTGCTCACCTACGGGGAGCCGTATGCCGCGGTCGACGCGCGGACCTCCGCCTCCCTCGTCGTCGTGGGGCCCCGGCTCGGCACCGTCTCGCCCTGGGCGAGCAAGGCCACGGACATCGCGCACAACTGCGGGGTGGCGATCCGGCGGGTCGAGCGGGTGACGGAGTACCTCCTCGAGGGCCCGGCGCTCGACGGCGAGCAGTGGGCCGCCTGCGCCGGCGTCCTCCATGACCGGATGACCGAGACCGCGCTGCCGAGCCGGGATGCCGCCACTGCCCTCTTCGACGAGCGCTACCCGGAGCCGATGGCGCACGTCGACGTGCTCGGGGCCGGTCGCTCGGCCCTCGTGGCGGCCGACGCCGAGTTCGGCCTCGCCCTGTCCGACGACGAGATCGACTACCTCGTCGAAGCCTTCACCGGAATGGGCCGGAACCCGACCGACGTCGAGCTGATGATGTTCGCCCAGGCCAACTCCGAGCACTGCCGGCACAAGATCTTCAACGCCGAGTTCGTCCTCGACGGTGCGCCCCAGAGCTCCTCCCTCTTCGGGATGATCCGGCATACCGAGGCCGTGGCCGGCGCCGGCACGATCGTCGCCTACAAGGACAACGCGTCGGTCATGCGCGGCGGCCTCGTCCACCGCTGGCTGCCCGAGGACGTCGAGGGTCCGAGCCGGTATGCCGCCCGCGAGGGCGAGGTGCACGTCCTGATGAAGGTCGAGACCCACAACCACCCCACCGCCATCTCACCCTTCCCGGGCGCGGCGACCGGCGCCGGAGGCGAGATCCGCGACGAGGGGGCGACGGGCCGCGGCTCCCAGCCGAAGGCCGGGCTGACCGGCTTCGCCGTGTCGAGCCTGCGCCTTCCCGGGACCGATGAGCCCTGGGAGCGCGACCCCTACGGAGCGCCCGGCCACATCGCCGCGCCGCTGGACATCATGATCGAGGGCCCGGTCGGTGCTGCGGCCTTCAACAACGAGTTCGGCCGGCCCGGGCTCGGCGGCTTCTTCCGCGTCTTCGAGCAGACCGTGGCCGGGGTGCGCCGCGGCTACCACAAGCCGATCATGAGTGCCGGCGGGCTCGGCACGATCGGCGCAGAGCAGACCGAGAAGGTCGTCTTCCCCGACGGGACGCTGCTCGTCCAGCTCGGCGGGCCGGGTATGCGCATCGGCATGGGCGGCGGGGCGGCCTCGTCGCTCGCGGCCGGGGCCAATGCGGCCGATCTCGACTTCGACTCGGTCCAGCGCGGAAACCCCGAGATCGAGCGCCGGGCCCAGGAGGTCATCAACCACTGCTGGTCGCTCGGCGCCGACAACCCGGTCCTCGCCATCCACGACGTCGGTGCCGGCGGGCTGTCCAACGCCCTTCCCGAGCTCGTCGACGGCGCCGGCCTCGGCGCGCGCTTCGACATCGGAGCCGTGCCGCTGGAGGAGTCGGGCCTGGCCCCGAAGGAGATCTGGTGCAACGAGAGCCAGGAGCGGTATGTCGTGGCCCTGGCGCCGGACTCGCTCGATCGTTTCGCTGCGCTCTGTGCGCGTGAGCGCTGCCCGTATGCGGTCGTCGGCGTGGCGCGTGGCGATCGCCGGCTCGTCCTCGCCGAGGGGCCGCACGACGTCGACGGCGAGGAGCGCGCGATCGACATGCCGATGGAGGTCCTGCTCGGCAAGCCGCCCAAGATGACCCGCGACGTCACCCGCGTGGCGTGGAGCGAGCCCGCCCTGGACCTGTCCGACGTGGACGCGCGGGAGGCGGCATACGCGGTGCTGCGGCACCCGACGGTCGCGAGCAAGCGGTTCCTCGTCACGATCGGCGACCGGACCGTCGGCGGGCTGTCCCACCGCGACCAGATGGTCGGGCCATGGCAGGTGCCGGTGTCCGACGTCGCCGTGACGCTGGCCGACCTGCTCGGCTTCGCCGGAGAGGCGATGGCCTCGGGGGAGCGGATGCCGCTCGCCGCCGTCGACGCGCCGGCGTCGGGTCGGATGGCGGTCGGCGAGGCGATCACCAACCTTCTCGCGGCGCCGATCGCCCTGCCCGCGGTCAAGCTGTCCTGCAACTGGATGGCCGCCGCCGGGGAGCCGGGCGAGGACGCCGCCCTCTACGACACGGTCGAGGCCGTCGCGATGGAGCTGTGCCCAGCCCTCGGCGTCAGCGTGCCGGTCGGCAAGGACTCGCTGTCGATGCGGACCCGCTGGACGGACGATCATGGGCGCCCGCGCCAGGTGACCTCGCCGGTGTCGCTCGTCGTGTCGGCGTTCGCCGTCCTCCCGGACGTGCGGGGGACGCTGACGCCGCAGCTGCGCGGCGGATCGGCTCTGCTCCTCGTCGACCTCGGGGCCGGCCGGGACCGCCTCGGTGGCTCGATGCTCGCACAGGTGGCCGGGCGGTTCGGGGACGAGGTCCCCGACCTCGACGACCCGTCGCTCCTCTCCGGCCTGGTCGATGCGGTGAACTCGCTGAGGGACAGGGGCATCGCCACCGCCTATCACGACAGGTCGGACGGCGGCCTGTGGGCGGCGGCGTGCGAGATGGCCTTCGCCGGGGCGATGGGGCTCGACCTCGACGTGCCGTCGCTCGCATCCCTGTTCTCCGAGGAGCTGGGCGCGCTCGTCGAGGTTCCGTCCGGTTCGGTCCAGGCGGCTCTCGAGACGCTGGCGGCCCATGGGCTCGGTGCCGCCTCGCGGGTCGTCGGTCGGCCCAACGGCGACCGGCGGGTGCGGGTCCGCCTCGTCGGTGAGCCGCTGCTCGACGAGGGCCTGCGCGACCTCGCGCAGGCCTGGGACGAGGTGTCGTGGCGGATCGCCGCGCTGCGGGACAACCCCGAGTGTGCGGACGAGGAGCACGCGGGCGTCGGCGCCGACGACGACCCGGGCCTGCGGGTGTCGACGACATTCGACGCCGCTGCCGACATCGTGGCGCCGTACCTGTCGCTCGGGGCGCGGCCGCGGGTCGCGATCCTGCGCGAGCAGGGCGTCAACTCCCACGTGGAGACGGCGTTCGCGTTCGACCGGGCCGGTTTCGACGCCTACGACGTCCACATGACCGACCTGCAGAGCGGCCGGTTCGACCTGGCCGACGCGGTGGGGCTCGTTGCGGCCGGAGGGTTCTCCTACGGCGACACGCTCGGCGCCGGCGAGGGGTGGGCGCGCTCGGTGCTGTTCAACCCGGCGCTGACCACGATGTTCCACGGGTTCTTCCACCGGCCGGACACCTTCGGCCTCGGCATCTGCAACGGGTGCCAGATGTTCGCGGCGCTCGCCGAGCTCATCCCCGGGGCCGAGGCCTGGCCCCGCTTCACCCGTAACCGGTCCGAGCAGTTCGAGGCCCGGCTGTCGCTCGTCGAGGTCCTGCACTCACCCTCGATCTTCACCAGCGGCATGGCGGGCAGCCTCATCCCGATCGCCGTGGCGCACGGTGAGGGGCGGGCGGACTTCTCCGGGCACGGGGCCGAGGACGTCGTGCGGCGCGCGATGCGCTTCGTCGACGGCACCGGCGCGCCGGCCGCGGCATACCCGGCGAACCCCAACGGCAGCCCGGAGGGGCTCACCGCCGTGACGACGCCCGACGGGCGTTTCACGGCGATGATGCCGCACCCGGAGCGGGTGCAGCGGAACGTCCAGATGTCGTGGACGTCCGGGCCGGTCGAGCAGGAGAGCCCCTGGTTGCGGATGTTCCACAACGCCCGCGTCGCCGTCGGCTGACCCGCTGCGCACCCCGGGGGGTGCGGGCCCGCACGGGGCGCGCTCAGACGAGGATGGCGAGCAGGACGACGACGGCGGCGACGATGGTCCCGACGGCGGGAACCTGGACGATGCGGGTGGCCAGCGGCCGGCGCCCCGCGATGATCGCGCCGACGATCTGGTGGTGGCGCTCCCAGCCGAGGATGCCGACGACGGCCGCGATGACGGCGAGCCCGACCCCGGCGATGGTGAGGAAGCCGACGCCCTCGGCGACCCCGGTCCGGATGACGAGCGCGGCGTTCGCCGCGAGCGACAGGGCCGTCCGGGCCCAGGCGAGCCCGGTGCGCTCGGACTGCAGGCCCGGGTCGATCGGCCCCTGGGGGTGGGGCCGACCGAACCACGGCCGGCCGCCTGCGACGTCGGTCACAGTGCGTCGGTCAGGACGACGACGACGACGATGACCGCGGCGAGGGCGAGCAGCCCGGAGACCCACGGCATGAGCCGCGAGCGCGGGAGCGGCCGCTCCTCGCGCATCGCCCGCTCGTATCCCGCCCAGTGCCGGTAGGCGTTGACCGCGATCGCCATCCCGAGCCCGGCGAGGACCAGGCCCAGTCCGGTGTGCAGCCCGCGGATCGCGAACCCGGGGATGAGCTGCTTGAGGGCCACGGCACCGGCCATGAGGGCGAGGGCGGTCCGGATCCAGGCGAGGAACGTGCGCTCATTGGCCAACGAGAAGCGGTAGTCGGGGTCGAGGCCCTCCTCAGACCAGTGTGGTCGCTTGCGAGTCTCGGTGCGCCGGAACGGAATCACCAGGGGCTCAACCTTTCTGGGAGGCGAGCTCAGCGTTGCACTTCTGGCGGACCTCGCCGACCCCGCCGCGTCCCACGAGCGTAACGGGCGTCCCTGCGGCATCGAGCAGGCTGGCCGCGATGGCGGCCCGGTGTCCGTTGGAGCAGATCGTCCAGACCGGCGCGCCCGGGGCCACCTCCTCGAGCCGGCCGGGCAGGTCGGAGACGAAGATCATCTGGCTGCCCGGCAGGGTGCCCCACTGCCACTCCAGCGGCTGGCGCACGTCGAGGATGCGCGGCTCCTCACCGGAGGTGATCGCCGCGCACAGCTCCTCGGGCCCGACGTTGGCGTAGCCGCGCGTCTCACCCCCTGCGGCCGCCCAGGCGGCCATGCCGCCCTCGAGCAGCCCGGTCGGCGTCTGCCAACCGATCCGGAGCAGCTGGGTCGCCGCCTCGGCCGCGGCGCTCTCGTCCTCGGGCAGGACGAGGAGCACCGGGGAGTCGAAGGGCAGCACCCAGCCGACGTAGCTGCCGAAGCCGGAGTTGAGCTCGATGTTGAGGGCGCCGGGGATGTGTGCCGTGGCGAAGTCCTCGCGGCCGCGGGCGTCGACGACGACGGCGCCGGCGTCCATCGCGGCCCTGAACGCAGCGGCGTCGAGCCCCGGGACGCGCGGCACCGAGCCGAGGACGGGGACGCCGGCCCGGTTGACCGGCGCCATCCGGGCGTAGTACGCCGGGTAGCGCATCAGCTCGCCGGTCAGCTCCTCGCCGAACTCCTCGACGGTTGCTGCGAGGACGAGGTCGTTCGTGGCGAACTCCGCGCCGAGCGTGCTCGTCCTCGAGGTCGAGGGCATCGAGGAGACGCAGAAGCTGCCGGCGCCGTGCGTCGGTAGCAGCTGGGTCTGCGGCGGAAGCTCCTTGAGCCGCTGGACCGTCGCGTACTGGTGCCGGGTCAGCGCCTCGGTCTGGTCCGGGCCGAGCAGGTCGGTGCGGCCGGCGCTGCCGACGAGCAGCGACCCGCCGGAGAACACGGCGACCGGCACCGGGTGCTCGCCCTCGTAGACGAGCCAGGCGATGTGTTCGAAGGTGTGACCCGGCGTGTCCATCGCGACGACGCGCAGGTCGCCGATGGTGACCTCCTCACCCTCCCGGGCGCCCCGGTGCTCGAACTCGTAGCCGCCGTCCGCCGGGAGGACGAGCTGCGCCCCGTGGGCGGCGCGGATCTCGTGCGCGCCGGAGACGTAGTCGTTGTGGACGTGCGTCTCGACGACCGCCCGGACCCGCGCCTTGCGCTGCTCGGCCGCCTCGAGGAAGCGCCAGGCGTCCCGTTGCGGGTCGACGACGAGGGCCTCGTCGCCGGAGACGACGACGAAGCTGTTGTCCCCGAGGCCGGGGGTGACGAATACCTCGATGTCCATGTGATGTGCTCCTTCGCTCGTCCGGATGCGCGCCGGCGGCGAGGCCGGTCCCGGGGGGGCCGGCGACCCGCCGCCGTTGGCGAGTCAGCGAGAAATCTTCAATCAATCAATTGAACGAGTGAATTTCATCACATATGGTGCCGTCATGGTAGGTGTCCCTCGGTCGGCCCTGGACGACGTGGCCCGACGCTTCGCCCTCCTCGGTGACCCGACCCGGCTGCGCATCCTCGGTGAGCTGCACAAGGCGGGCCGCGCCACGGTCAGCCAGCTCGCCGAGGCCTCGGACGTCTCGGTCGCCAACGCCTCCCAGCACCTCGGGCGGCTCGCCCTCGGCGGCGTCGTCGGTCGCCGGCCCGAGGGACGCACCGTCGTCTACCGAATCGTCGAGCCCGCCATCGAGCAGCTGTGCGTCGTCGTGTGCGCCAGCCTCGACATCGAGCCCGAGGTCACCCAGCGCCAGTCCGACAACGACGTCACCGCCAGCTGAGGGAGGTCCTCGTGACCGCAGTGAACCTGCCCGACCCGACCGTCCGCCCCGAGGGCGGAGGCGGGCCGGGTCGGATGGTCAAGGTCATCGACCAGACCAAGTGCATCGGCTGCCACGCCTGCACGACCGCCTGCAAGTCCGAGAACGACGTCCCGGTCGGCGTGACCCGCACGTACGTCAAGAGCGTCGACGTCGGTGTCTTCCCCACCGCGCGCCGGGCGTTCCAGGTCACCCGCTGCAACCAGTGTGAGGACGCACCCTGCGTCGCGGCCTGCCCGACCGCCGCGATGCACATCCGCGCCGACGGCATCGTCGACTTCGACAAGGGCTCCTGCATCGGCTGCAAGGCGTGCATGGCCGCGTGCCCGTACGACGCGATCTTCATCAACCCACAGGACCACTGCGCCGAGAAGTGCAACTTCTGCGCGCACCGCCTCGACGTCGGCCTCGAGCCGGCATGCGTCGTCGTCTGCCCGACCGGCGCGATCATGGTCGGCGACGCGGACGATCCCACGAGCGGGGTCGCCGAGATCATCAACCGCACGCCGGTCGCGGTCCGCCGACCCGAGAAGGCCACCCGGCCCAAGCTCTTCTACCGGGGTGCCAGCCAGAACACCCTCGACCCGCTCGCCGCCCGGGCCCCCGAGGGCGACACCTATGCCTGGGCCGAGAAGCCGCGCGGCGTCCACCTGGTCGACCCCGGCGTCCCCGAGCAGTACAACAGCAGCGCCGCCGCCGTCCTCAACTACGACATCGCCCACCGGGCCCCGTGGGACTGGCGGGTCAGCCTCTACACGTGGACCAAGGGCATCGGCGCCGGCGCCTACCTCGTCGCGCTGCTCCTCCTGCTCACCGGCCACCTCGACGGCACCGACGGGCTGTGGGTGTGGACCGCCCCCATCGTCTCGGCCGTCTTCCTCGCCATCACCGCCGCCGTCCTCATCTGGGACCTCGAGCACCCGGAGCGGTTCCTCTACATCCTCACCCGACCGCAGTGGCGATCGTGGCTGGTCCGTGGCGGCGTCATCCTCAGTGCGTATGCCGCGGTGCTCGCCCTCCATGTGCTCGCCGGCCTCGTGGGATGGGGCGGGCTGCGGACGGTCCTGGCCTATCCCGGCCTGCCGCTCGCCGTCGGGACGGCGGTCTACACGGCATACCTCTTCGCCCAGGCCAAGGCCCGCGACCTCTGGCAGAGCCCGCTCCTGCCACCCCATCTGGCCGTCCAGGCGGTCCTCGCGGGTGCGGCCGCGCTCGTCCCCTTCGCCGCCCTCGCCGGCTCCCCGGCCCTGACCCCGCTCGCGTGGACGGTCGCCATCGCGGCCGGCGCGCACCTGCTCCTCGTCGCGGGCGAGGCGACCCTGCCCCACCCGACCGCCCACGCCCAGCTCGCCGCCCACGCGATGACGCGCGGCCGGTACGCCCGCTTCTTCTGGCCCGGGGTGGTCCTCGTCGCCGTCGGCCTCCTCGCGCCGGTCGCCGTGCCGGGGACCTCGTGGCTCGCGCTCCTCGCCCTGCTCGGTCTGCTCGCCCACGAGCACTCCTACGTCCAGGCCGGTCAGTCCGTCCCGCTCGCCTGAGCCCCTCTCGTCCCAAGGAGTCAACGATGACGACGACCGACCGCCCCTCCCTGGCCGGCCTCGGCGAGCGGGTCAGCGCGGCCCGGGCCGAGACGACCGCCCGGGGCGAGACCTTCTACCCCGGCCCGAGCCGGATCCACCTCGCCGCGCACCCGCCGAAGGAGCGCTGGGACGACTGGGTCGAGCTCGACTCCCGGTCCTGGCCGCAGCGCGTCGAGCGCCGCTCGATGCTCGTGCCGACGACGTGCTTCAACTGCGAGTCCGCGTGTGGGCTGCTTGCCTACGTCGACAAGGAGACCCTCCAGGTCCGCAAGTTCGAGGGCAACCCGGAGCACCCGGGATCGCGCGGACGCAACTGCGCGAAGGGGCCCGCGACCGTCAACCAGGTCACCGACCCCGACCGCATCCTCCAGCCGCTGCGGCGCGCCGGCGCCCGCGGCGAGGGCCGGTGGGAGCAGGTCGACTGGGACACCGCCCTGGACGACATCGCGAGCCGGGTCCGGACCGCCATCACCGCGGGGCGCCCCAACGCGGTCATGTACCACGTCGGCCGACCCGGTGAGGACGGCTTCACCGAGCGGGTCATGGCCAGCTGGGGCGTCGACGGCCACAACTCGCACACCAACGTCTGCAGCAGCGGCGCCCGCTCCGGCTACCACTACTGGACCGGCATCGACCGGCCGAGCCCGGACCACGCGAACGCCCGGGTCATCCTCCTCATCTCCAGCCATCTCGAGACCGGTCACTACTTCAACCCGCACGCCCAGCGGATCATGGAGGCCAAGGAGCGCGGCGCGAAGATCGTCGTCCTCGACACCCGGCTGTCCAACACCGCGACGCACGCCGACCACTGGCTCTCGCCGCACCCCGGCTCCGAGGCCGCGATCATGCTCGCCGTCGCGCACGGCCTCATCTCGACGGGGCGCTACAACCGCGACTTCGTCCGTCGGTGGTGGAACTGGAAGGAGTACCTCCGGGCCACCCATCCCGAGGTGCCCGAGACCTTCGAGGCCTTCGAGGAGATCCTGGCGACCCTGTATGCCGAGTTCACACCGGAGTTCGCGGCTGCCGAGTCCGGCGTCGACGCCGCCGTCATCCGGGAGGTCACCGAGCTCGTGGCCGGCGCGGGAACCGCTCTCTCGACGCACAACTGGCGCTCTGCGGCGGCCGGCAACCTCGGCGGCTGGCAGGTCTCGCGGACCCTCTTCCTCCTCAACGCTCTTCTCGGGGCCGTCGCCTCGCCGGGCGGGACGCACCTCAACGCATGGAACAAGTTCGTCCCCAAGCCGATGCACGTCCCGGGCCACCCCCACCAGTGGAACGAGCTGACCTGGCCGCTGGAGTACCCCCTGGCGATGAACGAGCTCTCCTTCCTCCTGCCACACCTCATGCAGGAGGGTCGGGGCACGCTCGATGTCTACTTCACCCGGGTCTACAACCCGGTGTGGACCAACCCCGACGGGATGGTCTGGTCCGAGGTGCTGCGCGACGAGAGCCTCGTCGGCCTCCACGTGGCGCTCACCCCGACGTGGAACGAGACCGCCTACCTCGCCGACTACGTCCTGCCGATGGGGCTGGCCTCGGAGCGACACGACCTGCACTCCTACGAGCAGTACGACGGCCAGTGGATCGGCTTCCGGCAGCCGGTGCTGCGGACCGCCCGGGAACGGCTCGGGGAGACGATCACCGACACCCGCCAGGCCAACCCCGGGCAGGTGTGGGAGGAGAACGAGTTCTGGATGGAGCTGTCCTGGCGGATCGACCCGGACGGCTCGCTCGGCATCCGCCGGTTCTACGAGTCCGAGGACAACCCCGGCACGCGGCTGTCCGTCGACGAGTACTACCGCTGGATCTTCGAGAACTCCGTCCCCGGCCTGCCCGAGGCCGCGAAGGAGGAGGGCCTGGACCCGCTGGCGTACATGCGCCGCTACGGCGCCTTCGAGGTGAGCAGCCACGTCGGCCAGGTCTTCGAGCAGGAGGTCGACGAGGAGCAGCTCACCGGCAGGGTGACGACCGACCTCGGTCGCGTCTACTCGACCGCGCCGAGACCGGCGGCCGTCAACCTCGCCCCGACGGGCGCCCCGGTTGCCGACGCCCAGGGCCGCAACCCCGTCGGCGTCGAGATCGACGGCGCGGTCAAGCGGGGCTTCCCGACGCCCAGCGGGCTGCTGGAGTTCTACTCCTCGACGGTCGCCGACTGGGGCTGGCCGGAGTATGCCGTCCCGACCTACATCCACAGCCACGTCCACCGGGAGTCCCTCGCCGAGGACCAGAAGGTCCTCATCTCGACCTTCCGCCTGCCGACCCAGATCCACACCCGTGGGGCGAACGCCAAGTGGCTCAACGAGCTCGCCCAGACCAACCCCCTGTGGCTGCACCCCGAGGACGCGGCGCCGCTCGGCGTGCGCAGCGGCGACCTCGTGCGGGTCTCGACCGACATCGGCTACTTCGTCGTCAAGGCGTGGGTCACCGAGGGCATCCGGCCCGGGGTCGTCGCGTGCAGCCATCACATGGGGCGGTGGAAGCCGAAGGAGCAGACCCACACGGTCGGCGGCCAGACCTCGGCGACCGTCGATCTGGCCCGCCAGGGCTCGACGTGGACGATGAAGCGCCTCGCCGGCGTCGCGGCATACGACTCGAGCGACCCGGACACCGCCCGGATCTGGTGGACCGACGTCGGGGTGCACCAGAACATGACCTTCCCTGTGCACCCCGACCCCATCTCGGGGATGCACTGCTGGCACCAGGCCGTCCGGGTGACCCGGGCCGAGCCGGGCGACGCCTACGGCGACATCCAGGTCGACACGGACAAGTCGCGCGAGGTCTACCGTCAGTGGATCGCACAGACGCGCGACGCCCGCGCCGTATCCCCGGACGGCACGCGCCGCCCGTACTGGCTCATGCGCCCGCTCAAGCCGGGGCCCGACGTCTTCCGGCTGCCCGAGGCGGACGGGGGCGCGTCATGAGCCCCGGCGCCGACCTGCTCCTCGCCCTCGCCGTCCTCTCCGAGACACCGCACCCCTCGCACCGGGTCGTCAGCGACGCCCTCGACCTCGGCGCGCTGCCGGAGGCGCCGGAGTTCACCCACGTCCTCGGCTTCCAGGCGGTCCCGTATGCCGCGGTCTACCTCGGCCCGGAGGGGATGCTCGGCGGCGAGGCGGCGGACCGGATCGCCGGCTTCTGGCGCGCGGTCGGCCAGGTGCCTCCGGCCGAGCCGGACCATCTCGCGGCCCTGCTCGGCCTGTATGCCGCGCTCGCCGAAGCCGAGGCGGCCGAGACCGACCCGGCCCGGGCCGCGCTGCGCCGACGCGCCCGCGGCGTGCTGCTCTGGGAGCACCTGCTCTCCTGGGTCCCCGCCTTCGCCCGCGCCGTCGAGGGGGCCGGCTCTGCCTACTACGCCGACTGGGCCGCGCTGCTCGTCGAGGTCCTCCTCGCCGAGGCCGCCGACCTCGAGCCGGCCGAGACGACACCGCGGCACTTCGCCGAGGCTCCCGGACTGCCCGAGCACATCGACGGCGCCCGGGATCTCGCCCAGGCCCTGCTCTCGCCGGTCCGCAGCGGGATCGTCCTCACCCGCGGTGACCTGGCCGACTGCGCCCGCGAGAACGCCCTGGGCCTGCGGGTCGGGGAGCGGGCGTTCATCCTCGCCTCGATGCTCGAGCAGGACGCCTCGGCGGTCCTGGACTGGCTCGCCGCCCGCGCCGACCGGTGGGCCGAGCGCCACCGCCAGGACGTCCCCATGCTCGGACCCGTCGCCGCCTTCTGGGCGGACCGGGCCGAGGCCACCGCCGCCGCATGTCGCGCGCGGCAGACCGCTGTCCAGGAGGTACTCGCCGATGTCATCTGATGTTGCGGCGGCCGCGACGCCGGCCGCAGGACCCACGAGCCCGCTCACCGAGGACGACGTCCGCCGGATCGTCAAGGAGGAGGTCACGGCCGCCCTGAAGAAGGACCCCGGGATGCGTACCGGCGCGATCGTCGCGTCCAAGGGGACGCTGGACTGGGCGTACCCGCCCCTCATCCTCGCCAACGCGGCCGCGGCGGTCGGGATGGACGTCGCCGTCTTCTTCACCTTCTACGGCCTCAACATCATCCACAAGGACTTCGAGAAGAAGCTCAAGGTCGACCCGGTCGGCAACCCCGCGATGCCGATGCCGGTGCCCATCCCCGACGTCGTGTCCGCCATGCCCGGCATGGTCTCGATGGCCTCGCGGATGATGAAGCAGCGCTTCGCCTCGCACAACGTCGCGACGATCCGCGACCTGCTCGACACGGCGCGGGAGATGGAGGTCCGGCTCATCGGCTGCCAGATGACGATCGACGTCTTCGGCTACGAGCAGAGCGACTTCATCGAGGGCGTCGAGTTCGGCGGTGCCGCCGCCTTCATGGCCGACGCCCGCAAGTCCAACCTCACCCTGTTCGTCTGACCGCCCCACCGACCGCCGCCCGCACCGCCTGAGAGGGACCCACCATGAACGACATCACCGAAGATGTCCTCGTCGACGCCCGCGAGCTGATGTGCCCGATGCCCGTCATGGCCGCCACGAAGGCGATGCGCAAGATGACGCCCGGGCAGATCCTCAAGGTCATGGCCACCGACCGGGGGGCCCTCAGCGACATCCCGGCCTGGGCCGACTCGACCGGCAACGAGATGGTCTCCCAGGGCGAGGACGGCACGGACCTCATCTTCTTCATCCGCAAGTCCGACGACGCCTGAGGCACGCCGTCGGGTCGGCGCCGGTCAGCGAACCCGCCAGCCGCCGCCCCGGGCCGCCGAGGCCGGCGGCTGGGGTGAGGGGGCGGACGCGGCGTCGGTGAACGGCCGCGCGTCCGGCACCCGGCGGCGCAGCTCGGCGTCACCGAGCACCCCGGTCGGGAACGGTGAGCGGGCCGTGTGCCGGCGCAGCTCGGCGACGTCGACGGGCGAGCGGGCTGCGACGAGGACCCCGTTGCCGAACCGTCTGCCCTTGAGGACCTCCGTCGTCGCGACGTATGCCGTGTGCCCGAGGGCGGCGCGCGCCCCCGCAGCCAGCCGCGCGGCATACCGCAGCCCCGGCTCGTCGGCGACGTTGGCGAGCAGCAGACCACTCGGCCGCAGGACCCGGGCGAGGTCCGAGAGGAACTCGACGGTCCCGAGCTCGGCCGGCACCCGACCGTCGGCGTACGCGTCGAGGACGACGACGTCGGCGGACGCCGAGCGCAGCCGGGCCACGCCGGTGCGGCCGTCGACGGGGCGGACCCGGATCCGGTGGCCTCGGGGCAGCGGAAGGTCACGGCGCACCCGCTCGGTCATCGCGGCGTTCGGTTCGAGGACGATCTGTGGCGAGCCGGGGCGCACCTGCTGGAGCCAGCGGGCGACGGTGAGACCGCCGCCACCGACGTGCGTCGTGGCGAGCCGCCCGCTCGTCAGGGCGTCCAGCACCGTCGCCATGTGTGCGACGTACTCGAAGGCGAGGTCCTCGGGGTCGGCGAGGTCGACGTGCGACTGGGCATAGCCGTCGACGACGACGAGCCACCCGCCGCGCTCGTCCTCGACCAGCTCCGGATCCCCGGCCACGCCGGGAACGCTACCGGCCGAGGACGCCCGGAGGCGGAGCGGGGGCGACGGCGGCGGCCCACCTCGGTGATGATGACCGGCAGGGTGAGCGTCGCCCCGCTCGCCCTGCCGGTGAACGTCATCGTCACCGCCACCTCGGTGATCGGCCACTGCCGGGGCCTCCCCCGGCCCCCCCGCATGGCACGATCTGGCGTATGCCGCCGCGCCGCCGAGTCCCCGTCGAGGCCGGACGAGCCGCGCTCGCCCTCTGGCTGGTCCGGGGCGACGCCGTGGACCGGCAGACGCTCGCGACGGCGGTCCGCTTCACGGTCGAGGAGCTGAGCGTGGTCGCCCCCGGCCGCAGCGTCGAGGTACGGGTGCCCCCGTATGCCGCCGCGCAGTGCGTCGACGGCCCGCGGCATACCCGCGGCACGCCGCCCAACGTCGTCGAGACCGACCCACAGACCTGGCTGGCCCTGGCGACCGGACGGGCGGCCTGGGCCGAGGCGATGGAGTCCGGCCGGCTCCGGGTGAGCGGGACGCGCGCCGACCTCGCGGCCCACCTGCCGGTGATCGAGGACCCCGGGCGCTGATAGCCGGGAGACGGGGAGAGTCGATGCTGACCGCGAAGGACGTCGAGCGCGTGCGGTTCACCGCTGCGACCCTGCGTCGCGGCTACGACCAGCGCGAGGTCGACGAGCTGCTCGACCGGGTCGCCGCGACGCTGCGGCAGATCGAGGAGGGCGCAGGAGCCGTCCCGGGCGGAGTGATGACCCCCGAGGAGATCGACGCCACGCTCTTCACGACGACGTCGCCGCGCGGGGGCTACGACGAGCGGGAGGTCGACGCCCTCCTCGAGCGGGTGTCGCAGACCCTGCGGCACTACGGTCACGACGCCCAGCTGCTGCGGCCGGCCGATCCGGAGGCGGCGCCCCGGCCGGCACACCACCGCAGCCCCGACGAGGTGCGGGCCGGCCCGCTCGCGCGGCTCGTGCGGCTCCTGCGGGGGGAATGAGAGCGGCGGGCCGGTCGGCGGTCGCGGACGGGTCGCTCAGCCCACCGACACCTCGACCGTGTCCCAGCCGGTCGCGCCCCGCGGGAACGGCGGCGCCGTCGCGACGGTCTGGACGTCGCCGAGGCCGTCGGTGGCCCGCACGGCGAGCGAGTGCTCGCCCCGGTTCGCCGCCCACGCCAGGTACCACTGGCGCCAGTAGTCGATCCCGGCGTCCGGCCCGAGGGTGGCCCGGCGCCAGGGCCCGTCGTCGACGCGGACCTCGACCTTGGTGATGCCCCGACCCTGCGCCCAGGCGACGCCGCCGACGAGGACCCGGCCGGGGGAGAGCGAGTCGCCGCGGCGGGGGGTGTCGATCCGGGACTCGGTCAGGCAGGGGGCGTCGGTCGCCCACCCGCGCTCGGTCCAGTAGGCCTGGCGCGCGGCATACGTCGTCGCCGTCATCCGGGCGAGCCACTTCGTCGCGCCGACGAAGCCGTAGAGGCCGGGCGTGACGAGCCGGACCGGGAAGCCGTGCTCGGTCGGCAGCGGCGCGCCGTTCATCGCGACGGCGAGCAGGGCGTCGCGGTCGTCCGTCAGCGCCTCGATCGGCGTCGAGATCGTCATCCCGTCCACGGACGTGCTGAGGATCTGGTCGACGCTCGCCCGGATCCCCGCCCGGGCCAGAACCTCGCGCACCGGGACGCCGAGCCACCGGGCCGAGCCGACGAGGTCGCCGCCGACCTCGTTCGAGACGCACATGAGGGTGATGTCCTTCTCGACCATCGGCATTGCCGTGAGGTCGGCGTAGGAGAGCGAGACCTCGTGGTCGACCTCGCCGTCGACGGTGAGGGTCCAGTCGGCGGGGCTGACCCGGGGCAGGATCAGGGCGGTGTCGATCCGGTAGAAGTCGGGGTTCGGGGTCCGGAAGGGCGAGACCCCCGGCACGCTGGCGTCGAGGCCGGTCGGCAGCGGTGGGAGTGGGCTCACCGGCTCCGGCAGGCTCACCGTGGCCGGGTTCGCCCGGCCGGCGAGCGCCTGGCCGACACCGCCCCCGACGAGGGCGGCCGCGCCGGCGCCCCCGGCGATGAGCACGACCTGCCGCCTGGTGGCGCGACGGTCCCCGTCGGGCGGCGTGGCGGGCCCGGCGTCGTCGGACGCGTCGTCGGGCTCCCGGGCTTCCCGGCCCGCCCGGGTGGGCCGGTCCAGCCGGTCGAGCCGGGAGGCGAGGGCGGCCAGGACGGTGAGGCCGACTCCGGCGGTCCCGAGGCCGGGCAGTGCCGCGAGCGGCCCTCCGGGTGGCCGGGAGATCCCGGCGGCCGCGGCCAGGGCCGCAAGGAGGACCAGAAGCAGGAGGCCGACCGTGCGCCGGGCCCGGGCGAGCAGCCCGATGAGCGCGGCGACGGCGAGGGTGACGACGGTGACCGAGACGACGAGGACGATCTTGTCGGCGGTGCCGAAGATCGAGATGGCCCACTCCTTGACCGGCGTGGGGGTGGCATCGATGACGACCGACCCCACCGCAGCCACCGGCGAGGCGCTCGGCGCGACGAGCGCGGCGAGGAGGTGACCTGTGCCGGCGCCCGCGAGGGCGGCGAGGGCGGCGGCCGCGGCATACCAGCGGGCCGGCGGTCGCGTCGTCGTCCGCGGCGGCGAGGGCTGCGCGGGGGCGGTGGTCGGGGTCATCCCTCGATTGTGTCTGCACCGGGTGGGTGCCTCCGAGCCCGGAGGACGTACCGTAATCACCGTGTCATCTCGCAGGCGCTCACCGAACTTCGCGCGGTTCATCATCACCGGTGCCCTCGTCGGCTTCGTCCTCGGCGGGCTCATCGCGATGACCCACGCGCTCGAGGGCAACTCGCCGACCTATCCCGCGGGCTACACCTACAGCGAGTACCAGGCCGTCATGTACGTCGGCCTGCTCGGCGCCCTGCTCTTCGGGCTCGCCGCCGCCGTGCTCGCGGTCCTGCTCGACCGGCGAGACTGAGGCGGTCGCGGCTCGGCGCTGCCAGCCCCCTGTGCGAAACTGGGCCGCGTGCCACGTGGTGACGGACGGCTGACCCACGACCTCATGCCGGCTGAGAAGGGCCCGCAGGACGCCTGCGGGGTCTTCGGCGTCTGGGCTCCCGGCGAGGACGTCGCCAAGCTGACCTACTACGGCCTGTACGCCCTGCAGCACCGGGGCCAGGAGTCGGCCGGCATCGCGACCTCGGACGGCCAGCGTCTCCTCGTCTACAAGGACATGGGCCTGGTCTCCCAGGTGTTCGACGAGCGCTCCCTCGCGACGCTGCCGGGACATCTCGCGATCGGGCACTGCCGGTACTCGACGACCGGCGGCTCGACGTGGGAGAACGCCCAGCCGACCCTCGGTGGCCACCACGGCGGCACCGTCGCCCTCGCCCACAACGGCAACCTCATCAACTCGGCCGAGCTGCGTGACCTCGTCGCCGACCTACGGCGCGCGGACCGCTACCGCGGTGAGCTCGCCCGGGGCAACACGACCGACACGGCCCTGGTCACCGCCCTGCTCGCCGAGAACCCCGACCGCTCGCTCGAGGGCGCCGCGCTCGAGGTGCTGCCGCGGCTGCGTGGTGCGTTCAACTTCGTCTTCATGGACGAGCACACCCTGTATGCCGCCCGCGACCCGCACGGCGTCCGTCCGCTGGTCATCGGCCGACTCGAGCGCGGCTGGGTGATCGCCTCCGAGACGGCCGGTCTCGACATCGTCGGGGCCTCCTTCATCCGCGAGGTCGAGCCGGGCGAGCTCGTCGCCATCGACGAGAACGGCCTGCGCTCCCAGCGGTTCGCCCCCGCGACACCCACGGGGTGCGTCTTCGAGTTCGTCTACCTCGCCCGGCCGGACACGACGATCGGCGGTCGGGTCGTCCACGAGGGGCGGGTCGAGATGGGCCGCACCCTCGCCCGGGAGCACCCCGTCGACGCCGACCTCGTCATCCCGACGCCCGAGTCGGGCACGCCGGCGGCGATCGGCTACGCCCAGGAGTCCGGCATCCCCTACGGCCAGGGGCTGGTCAAGAACGCCTACGTCGGGCGGACCTTCATCCAGCCGTCGCAGACGATCCGTCAGCTGGGCATCCGGCTCAAGCTCAACCCGCTCAAGGAGGTCATCCGGGGCAAGCGGCTCGTCGTTGTCGACGACTCCATCGTCCGGGGCAACACCCAGCGGGCGCTGGTCCGGATGCTCCGCGAGGCCGGCGCGGCCGAGGTCCATGTCCGGATCTCCTCGCCGCCGGTGCGCTGGCCGTGCTTCTACGGCATCGACTTCGCGACCCGGGCCGAGCTGATCGCCACCGGGATCGGGGTCGAGGAGGTCTGCAACTCCATCGGCGCCGACAGCCTGGGCTACATCAGCGAGCGCGGCATGGTCGCCGCGACGGGGCAGGAGGCCGGCAGCCTCTGCACGGCCTGCTTCACCGGCGAGTACCCCATCGAGCTGCCCTCCGAGGGCCGGCTCGGCAAGGGCGTCCTCGAGCTCCAGCTGCCCGTCGACCTCGAGGACACCGAGCCGACCGGCGCCCGCAGCCGCCCCGTCGACGTCGAGGGCGTCGCGACGACGGCCGGTGGTGGCGCCGCCGAGGCCGTCCTGCGCCCCTAGCCGTCCTGCGCCCCGGGCCCGCGGCATACCCTCCCTCTCCTCCCTCTCCTCCCCCTCCTCGGGTTCGAGGTATTCGGGTGCGTGTGGTGGGTGTCGGATTACCTCGACCGGCGCGGCGGGCGAGGCTCCGATCACGCGGCCCGGCGGCGCAGTGCGTCGTAGGCCGCGACGACCTGCTCCATGAAGGCCCGCTCCTCCAGGCGCAGGCCGAGGACGTCGATCCGCAGGACGGTTCCCCTGTCGAGGGTGACGGCGTTCTGCCGCAGGAGGTCGTCGGTCCTGGCCAGACCCCAGCCGTGGCCGGCGCCGTCGATCTCGACGAACAGTCCGATGTCCTCCCAGCCCGCGTCGAGGTAGATCCGGCCGCGAGGGCCTCGTCGCACGACCTGGTGGGTCGGTGCGGGCAGACGGTAGCGCCGACAGAGGCCGCGGAAGTCGAGCTCGCCGAGCGAGTGCGCTCCCCGGGCGATGTCGTGGACCGCCAGCTGGATGAAGCGCCGCCGGTTGCGCCCACGGATCAGGGTTTCCGCGGCGACGAGGCGCTCCCCCGTCGTCAGTCGCTGCTGCACGGTCATGGCCAGGAGCATGGCGGCGTGGCGATTGCTTCCCGCCCAGTGTGCCGCCCGAACGGCCGCCACGGCAGGCAGGGTGCGCGGCAGTCCGCCCGCCGCCGCCTCACCGACGACCCGGCGGATGACCTTGTGGATCCTGACCCCGCTGACGCCGGTGACCGAGGCCGTGTGCGGCACCGACACATGGACGCCGTCCTCCTGCAGGCCGGCGAGCCCCGCCGCCTGCAACGCCGAGATCCCGTCGACGAGCGCGATCCGCGTCCCCACCTCGTAGACGGCCCGCCATCGCCGCGCCGTGTCGGAGAGCGGCGCCGTGTGCAGCGCGACCGTCTGCCGGCCGTGCAGGGCCCAGCGCCCGCGGTCGACCTCGCGCCGGATGGCCCTCGCGTCGATGCCGAGAGCGGCGAGCTGATCCCGGGAGGAGACGAGGTCCCGCTGCTCGGACTCGTCCCGGGCGGCGGCGAGACGTGCGGCATACGCGCGATGTCGGCTCACCTCGCCGATGGTGCCCACGGGCCGGGAGCGGCGCACCGCTCGCGCACCGGCCTGTGGACGAGTGGGTCGTCAGGCCTCCCCTGTGGAGAACCGTTCGAGGTAATCCGTCACCCACCAGAGGTCTCCGAATACCTCGAACCGGCACGGGCGACGGCATTCGAGGTATTCGAGGGCGCCTGGTGGGTCTCCGAATACCTCGAACCGGGTTGGGGGCGGGGGGTGGACGGGGGGAGGGGGAGGGCGGCATACGCTGGACCCGTGGGCGAGGAAATCACGTATGCCGCGGCCGGCGTCGACGTCGAGGCGGGCGACGCGGCCGTCGAGCTGATGAAGGCCTCGGTCGCGCGGGCCACCCGCAGCGAGGTCATCGGCGGGCTCGGCGGCTTCGCCGGGATGTTCGACGTCTCCAAGCTCGCGACGATGCGGCGCCCGGTGCTGGCGACCTCGACCGACGGCGTCGGGACGAAGATCGCCATCGCCCAGGCCATGGACCGGCACGACACGGTCGGCCTCGACCTCGTCGCCATGGTCGTCGACGACATCGTCGTCTGCGGGGCCGAGCCGCTGTTCATGACCGACTACATCGCGACCGGCAAGGTCGTCCCCGAGCGGGTCGCCGCCATCGTCGGGGGCATCGCCGAGGGGTGCGCGCGGGCGCGGGTCGCCCTCGTCGGTGGCGAGACCGCCGAGCACCCGGGCCTCCTCGAGCCCGACGAGTACGACCTCGCGGGCGCGGCCACCGGCGTCGTGGAGTACAACGCCGTCCTCGGGCCGCAGCGGGTCCGGGCCGGCGACGTGGTCCTCGGGCTCGCCGCGAGCGGCCTGCACTCCAACGGCTACTCCCTCGTGCGCCGGGTCCTGGCCGCGGCGGGCTGGGACCTCGAGCGCGACGTCCCCGACTTCGGGCACACCCTCGGCGAGGAGCTGCTGACCCCGACGACGATCTACACCGCTGACCTGCTCGACCTCATCGGCGAGCTGGGGGGAGCGGCCGACGCCGGGGTCCACGCCCTCAGCCACATCACCGGCGGGGGACTGGCGGCGAACCTCGCCCGTGTCCTCCCTCGGGGCCTGCATGCCCGGCTCGAGCGCTCGAGCTGGACCCCGGCGCCGATCTTCTCGACGATCCGCGAGCTCGGCCGGGTGCCGACCGCCGACCTCGAGCGCACCCTCAACATGGGGGTCGGCTTCGCCGCGGTCGTTCCGCCGGCCAGCGTCGACGCCGCCCTCGCCCACCTCGCCGGGCGGGGCATCACCGCCTGGGTGCTCGGCGAGGTCCACGACGCCGCGGCCACGCCGGTCCGGGCCGATGCCGAGGTCGTCCACGGGGCCAAGGGCGTCGACGGCGGCTCGGTCCAGCTCGTCGGGAGCCACCCCGCCTGATGGGCGCCGCTCAGACGATCGTGATCTGCGGCGCGAAGAGCGCCATCGCGTCGAGCGCCCGCATGTGGTTCTGCTCGCTGGAGCCCGCGCACGCCCACGCCGCGACCGAGACGGTCGCCCCGGCGTCGGCGGCCGGCAGCGCCGTCGAGATGATGCAGCAGTCGGTCGAGACGCCGGCGAGGGTGAGCGACGGGCGTGGCCCGGTGATCGCCTCGAGCGACCGCCCCCACTTGCCGAAGGTCGGCGCCGTCACGAGGTGGGCGGTGATCCCCTCGAGCTCGGGGACGAGCGCATACAACGGGTCGTCGTCGGGGACGAGCGCGAACGGCCACTCGCGGTAGTAGGCCCCCCACGACCCACCGAGGGTGGGGTCGGCGACGAAGCGGGTGAGGACGACCCGGTCCCCGTATGCCGCGGCGAGGTGCCGGATCGGCTCGACGACGTCCGGCCACATCGGCGATCCCCACGGGCTCTCGGGGTCGGCGAAGATCGTCTGCGGGTCGATGACGACGAGCCACTCCTCGTCCTCGCCGCGCCGCTCGCCCGGCAGGCTCGTCGGGCCGGGGAGGGTCACCGGGACTCCTGGCGGCGGACCGTGCCCGCCCGGGCGACGTAGCCGACGACCAGACCGATGAGGAGGGCAGCGAGGACGCCGAGGTTGGCGAAGGCCCAGTCGCCGTCCTTGCCGCCGAGTCCGAGCGGGCCGAGGAGATAGCCCTGCCAGTTGTTCCAGGACGCGTCCTTGGCGAAGGAGTTGATGACCAGGCCCCAGCCTACGGCCGAGGCGAGCACGAGCGTCCCGACCGACACCCAGTCGACCGAGCGATAGCGGCCGCGCGGGTCGAACAGGGCGTCCTCGCCGTCCGGGCCGGCGTCGTAGTCGCGGTGGCGCAGGGCGATGTCGGCGATCATGATCCCCGCCCATCCGGCGAGGGGGACGCCGAGGGTGAGGAGGAAGGACTGGAACGGGTTGACGAAGTTCTTCGCGAAGAAGACGACCCACACGGTCCCGATGCTGAGGATAACCCCGTCGACGAGGGCCGCGGCGGGCCGGGGGATGGAGACCCCGAGCGAGAGCAGGGTGAGTCCCGAGGAGTAGATGCCGAGCACCGCGCCGCTGACGAGGGCGAGGATGGCCGCGACGAGGAACGGCACGAGGAACCACGTCGGCAGGAGCGTCGCGAGGGTCCCGATCGGGTCGTTCGCGATGCCGTCGAGCAGGGCTTGGTCCGACCCGGCGAGGGCGAGGCCATAGGCGACGAGGAGGACGGGGGCGAGCGCACCACCGACGGTGTTCCAGAAGACGATCGCGCCGCCGGCGGCGTCCCGGCGCTGGTAGCGGCTCCAGTCGGCGGCGATGTTGATCCACCCGAGCCCGAACCCCGTCATCACCATGACGAGCGCCCCGATGACCGACTGGGTCGACCCGGACGGGATGGCCGTCACGCTCGACCAATGGATGTCGTTGACCGTGAGGAGGATGTAGGCCACGGTGACGACGCCGGTGATCCAGGTCAGCCAGGACTGCATCCGCATGATGACGTGGTAGCCCGCAACCGACGCGCTGACGATGAGGAGCGCGACGACGACGGTGGCGCCGATCTTCGTGGCGGTCCCGCCGCCCCAGCCGAGCCGGGTGAAGATCGTCGCCGTGGCCAGCGTGGCGAGGATGGCCAGGAAGGTCTCCCAGCCGATCGAGGTCAGCCACGAGATGACACCGGGCACCTTCTGCCCGGTCACCCCGAAGGCCGCCCGGGACAGGATCATCGTCGGCGCCGAGCCCCGCTTGCCCGCGATGGCGATGATCCCGCAGAGGAGGAACGAGACGACGATCCCGACGACGGCGACGGCGAGGGACTGCCAGAACGAGATGCCGAAGTAGAGGATGAAGGCGGCGTAGGAGATCCCGAAGACCGAGATGTTCGCCGCGAACCAGGGCCAGAACAGGTCTCGCGGGGCCGCGGTCCGCTCGGACTCCTCGATGATCTCGATACCGGTCGTCTCGACCCCGAGCCGCCGTGTGGCCCGCGCGGTCTGTACGTCGCTCATGGGGCGAGCATCGCAGATGGACCCGCCCCGATGAGTCACCGGCCGGGTGGCAGTCGCCAGGAGGGCGCCGGGGCTAGCGGCGTGGACCGACGATCAGAGACACGAGGGTCGGACGGTCACCGCCCGGTGCTCCACTCTCCATAGTCCTCTTGGTCGTCCCAGTCCTTCTCGCCGGCGTCCGGTCGATCGGTCCGGGAATCGGCGTGGAGTTCCCGCTCAAGCGCGCTGAGGTCGGTGCTCGGGCTGTAGTACTTCAGCTCGCGAGCGACCTTGGTCTGCTTGGCTTTGGCTCGGCCGCGCCCCATGGCGTGACCCCCTCGTGCGTCTGCCGGGGCGGCATCGCTCAGCGGATGGCCCCTTCGGAGTCATCCCACGTCGCGGAGCGGTCCCGGGAATCGTGTGTGTGTCGTGGGGGCCACGCTACAACAGTCTTCCGAGATCGGTGCACTCCCCCGCACGATCCGGACGCCCCGGAGGGCGTCGTAGGCTGGCCGGGGTCGGTCCCCTCGGACCGGCGTCACCCCCAGACGAGGAGTCCCCGTGAGGATCGGCTACAAGGCGTCGGCGGAGCAGTTCGGACCCGGCGAGCTCGCGGCATACGCCGTGCTCGCCGAGGAGCTCGGCCTGGACTCGGTCACCGTGTCCGACCACTTCCAGCCCTGGAGGATCGAGGGTGGGCACGCCCCGAACGCGCTCGTGTGGCTGAGCCACGTCGCGGCCCGGACCGAGCGCGTCCTGGTGGGCACCTCCGTGCTGACGCCGACCTTCCGCTACAACCCGGCGGTCATCGCCCAGGAGTTCGCGACGCTCGCCTGCCTGGCCCCCGGCCGGGTCATCCTCGGGGTCGGCACCGGGGAGGCCCTCAACGAGATCGCCGTCGGCTCGATCGGCGAGGGCGAGTGGCCCGAGTTCAAGGAGCGCTTCGCCCGGCTGCGCGAGGCCGTCGAGCTGATCCGGGCGCTGTGGACCGAGGGCCGGGTCAGCTTCGAGGGCGAGTACTACGAGACCGACGACGCCGCGATCTACGACCGGCCGGACACGCCGGTGCCCGTGTACATCGCCGCGGGTGGCCCGCTCGTCGCCCGGTACGCCGGCCGGGCCGGTGACGGGTTCATCTGCACCTCGGGCAAGGGGCGGGAGCTGTATGCCGACAAGCTCCTGCCCGCCGTCGCCGAGGGGCTGGAGAAGGCCGGGCGCGCGACCGGCGACCTCGACCGGATGATCGAGATCAAGCTGTCCTACGACCCCGACCCCGACCTCGCCCTCGAGAACACCCGGTTCTGGGCGCCGCTGTCGCTCACGGCGGACCAGAAGAACTCCCTCCACTCGCCGATGGCGATGGAGAAGGCCGCCGACCAGCTGCCGATCGAGCAGGTTGCCCAGCGCTGGATCGTCGCCTCGTCACCGGACGAGGTCGTCGCCGCCGTCAAGGAGTACACCGACCTCGGCTTCGACCACCTCGTCTTCCACGGGCCCGGCCCGGACCAGGAGCGCTTCCTGCGCGCCTTCACCGAGCAGGTCGTCCCCGGGCTGCGCGAGCTCACCCCCGCCGAGGGCTGATCCCGCCCGGACCCGCCGGCCCCTCGAGGGGCGCGGTCAGCCGGGGCGTCCCGGACGGTTCTCGGGCAGCCAGAGGTGGGTCAGACCCGCGGCCATCCGGCGCTCGGCGATCGCGTCCGCCGCGCTGGCCGGGCTCAGCCCCTCGGCGTCGGCGGTCCGCAGCACCTCGAGGGTGTGGTCGAAGATCGCCCCGGCGGCCGCGCGGGCGCGCTTCATGTCGAACCCGAGCAGCTCGTCGCTCACCTGGATGACGCCCCCGGCGTTGACGAGGAAGTCGGGGGCGTAGGTGACCCCCTTGGTGTGGAGCTGGTCGGCGGTGCCGCCGGGCCCCTCGGTGACGAGCTGGTTGTTCGCGCCGCCGCAGACGATCGACGCGGTCAGCGCCTCGACCGAGTCCTCGTCGAGCGCCCCGCCCATCGCGCAGGGCGAGTAGACGTCGAGCTCGGTCCGCACGAGGGTCCGGGCGTCCGGGACGACGCGGACCGCGGGGTGGCGCTCGGTGAGGTCGGCGACCGCGGCGTCGTCGACGTCGGCGACGACGACCTGCGCGCCGTCCTCGAGCAGGTGCGCGGTGAGCAGCCGGCCCACCTTGCCGACGCCGGCGATCCCGACCCGGCGACCCCGTAGGGTCGACCCGCCCCACCGGTGCTGGGCGCAGGCCCGCATCCCCTGGAAGACGCCGTACGCCGTGAGGACCGAGGAGTCCCCGGCTCCGCCCTTGTCCTCGGACCGGCCGGTCGCCCAGCTCGTCGTCTCGGCGACGACATCCATGTCGGCGACGTAGGTGCCGACATCGCACGCGGTGACGTAGCGGCCACCGAGCGACTCGACGAAGCGGCCGTAGGCGCGCAGCAGCTCGGGGGTCTTGTCCCGGTGCGGGTCGCCGATGATGACGGCCTTGCCGCCGCCGTGCGGCAGCCCGGCGACCGCGTTCTTGTACGACATCGCCCGGGAGAGGCGCAGGGCGTCGGCCAGGGCCTCGGCCCGCGTGGCATAGGGGTGGAACCGGGTGCCGCCCAGCCCGGGCCCGAGGGCGGTGCTGTGCAGGGCGATGATCGCCCGCAGGCCGCTGCGCCGGTCGGAGCAGAAGACCACCTGCTCGTGTCCGGAGGTGTCCGTGGGGTCGCTGGGGTGGACGGCGTCCCCGGCCCCCGAGGCGGTGGGGTCGGCGCTCGTCGGCAGGCCGGTCATCTCGGCTCCTTTCCGTGGCATGCCCTCACGCTAGCCGCCCACTCGGGTCATCAACATGCTTCCGCACGTGCGGCACCAAGAGGCTTGGTATGCCGCATCTGCGTGTGTAGGCTCGTCGCCATGCCGTTCTTCCGGGTCCGCGAGGCCGCCGAGCTGCTCGGGGTGAGCGACGACACGGTGCGCCGCTGGGCGGACGCGGGGCGGCTCGCCACCTCCAGCGACGCGGCCGGCAAGCGCGTCGTCGAGGGCGCCGCGCTCGCGGCCTTCGCGCGCGAGGTGGCGGCGGAGTCGGCCCGTCCGCAGCCGCGTCCGGTCGTGTCCGAGTCGGCCCGCAACCGCTTCGTCGGGCTCGTGACCAGGGTCGTGCGCGACACCGTCATGGCCCAGGTCGAGATCCAGGCCGGCGCGCACCGCGTCGTCTCGCTCATGAGCCGCGAGGCGGCCGACGACCTCGGCCTCGAGCCGGGCGTGCTCGCCATCGCCTCGGTGAAGTCGACAAACGTCGTCGTCGAGCTGCCCGAGCAGCCCTGAGCGGGAGGACACCGCCATGCGACGTCGCCTCCTCGCCCCCGCGCTGCTGCTCACGGCGATCCTCCTCGCCGGGTGCGGCGGCTCGTCGAGTGGGAGGGCCGCAGCCGGCGCCACCGGTGACGGGGTGAGCGGCACCATCACCGTCTTCGCCGCCGCCTCGCTCAAGGAGGCCTTCACGACCCTCGGCCACGACTTCGAGAGGGAGCACCCCGGGACGACGGTCGTCTTCAGCTTCGGCCCCAGCTCCGGGCTGGCCACCCAGATCACCGAGGGTGCCCCCGCCGATGTCTTCGCCTCGGCGAGCACGACGAACATGGACCAGGTCGTCGCGGCCGGCGAGGCGAGCGACCCCACACCGTTCGCGGCCAACACGCTCGAGATCGCCGTGCCGACGGACAACCCGGCCGGGATCACCGCGCTCGCCGACCTCGGCAGGCCCTCGGTCACGGTGGCCCTGTGTCAGCCACAGGTCCCGTGCGGCGTCGTCGCCGCCGCGGTCCTCGCGCACGCCGGCGTGCGGGTCACCGGCGCCAGCGAGGAGACCGACGTCAAGGCGGTCCTGACCAAGGTCACCCTCGGCGAGGTCGACGCCGGCCTCGTCTACGTCACCGACGTCCGGGCGGCGGGGGACACGGTCACCGGCATCGAGATTCCCGCCGACGTCGACGCCTCGACCGAGTACCCCGTCGCCGCGCTCGACGCGGCGCCGAACCCCCCGGCCGCCCGGGCGTTCACGGCCTACGTCCTGTCCGACCACGGCGCGTCGGTGCTCGCCGGCGCCGGCTTCGCGCGACCGTAGCCTCGCCCGTATGCCGCCCGCACCCGAAGTCGCCGCGACCCCCGCCCCGGTCCGGGGCCGCGTCCGTGACCGGGCTCGTCGGCCCGTCGCCTGGGGGCTGCGGGTGCCCGCCGCCATGGCCGTCGCCTTCCTCCTCGTGCCGCTGCTCGGGCTGCTCGTCCGGGCGCCCTGGCAGGGGATGGGCCGCATCCTGCGCGAGGCAGACGTCCTCGATGCGCTGCGTCTGTCGCTCGTGTGTGCGACGAGCGCGACGGCGCTCGCCTTCGTCCTCGGGGTGCCGCTGGCGTGGCTGCTGGCCCGCTCGAGAGGGCGCTTCGTCCCGGTCCTGCGCGCCCTGGTCACCCTGCCGCTCGTGCTCCCGCCCGTCGTCGGCGGCGTCGCCCTGCTGCTCGCCTTCGGGCGCAACGGGGTGTTCGGGCGGTGGCTCGACGCCTGGTTCGGGCTGACCCTGCCGTTCACGACGGCGGGTGTCGTCATGGCCGAGACCTTCGTCGCCATGCCGTTCCTCGTCCTGGCCGTCGAGGGGGCCTTCCGGGGGGCGGACCAGGGCTACGAGGAGGCCGCGGCCGCGCTCGGCGCGGGCCGGTTCACCGTGTTCTGGCGGGTCAGCCTGCCGCTGGCGGGCCCGTCGCTCGTGGCCGGTGCCGTGCTCGCCTGGGCGAGGGCGCTGGGGGAGTTCGGGGCGACGATCACCTTCGCCGGAAACGTCCCGGGCCGGACGCAGACGATGCCGCTCGCGGTGTATCTGGCGATGGAGACCGACCCGGAGGCCGCGATCGCCCTCTCCCTCGTCCTGCTCGTCGTCTCGGTCACGGTCCTCGCCGGGCTACGGGACCGCTGGGCACCGGGCGGGGGGATCTCGTGACGGCAGGGCTCACCGCGCACGGGCGCCTCCGGCGCGGCACGTTCGACATCGAGGTGGCCCTCGACGTCGAGCCCGGCGAGGTGCTCGGGGTGCTCGGCCCCAACGGCGCCGGGAAGTCCTCGGTGCTGCGGACCCTCGCCGGGTTGACGCCGCTCGCCGAGGGGCGGGTCGTCCTCGACGGCCGGGTGCTCGACGACGCCGGGGCGGGGGTGCTCGTGCCGCCGGAGGCCCGAGCCGTCGGGATCGTCTTCCAGAACTACCGGCTCTTCCCGCATCTCTCCGTCCTCGACAACGTCGCCTTCGGCCCGCGCGCGGCCGGGGCCTCGCGGCATGCCGCGCGGACCCTGGCCCACGAGTGGCTCGAGCGCCTCGACCTCGGCCCCCTCGCCCACCGGCGGCCCGACCAGGTGTCCGGCGGCCAGGCGCAGCGGGTCGCGGTGGCCCGGGTGCTCGCGGCCGGCCCCCGGCTGCTGCTGCTCGACGAGCCGACGGCGGCCCTCGACGCACGGACCCGGGTCGAGGTCCGGGCCGAGCTGCGCGCGCACCTCGGGCTGTTCGACGGGCCGGTGGTCCTCGTCACCCACGACCCCCTCGAGGCGATGGTCATGGCCGACCGGCTGCTCGTCCTCGAGGGCGGGCGCACCGTCCAGGAGGGCACGCCGGCCGAGGTCGCCCGGCGACCGCAGACCGACTATGTCGCCCGGCTCGTGGGGATCAACCTGTATGCCGGTGGCTACGACCCCGACACGGGGTCGGTCGCCGTCGACGGCGGCGGGTCTCTCGTCGTGACGCCCGCCGAGCCGATGGACGGTTCGAGGCGGGTCCTCGTCGCCTTGCGGCCCTCGGCGGTGACCGTCCACCCCCACCGACCGGAGCGGGCGAGCACCCGGAACGTCTGGTCGGGCACGGTGACGGGCATGGAGCTGCTCGCCGACCGGGTCCGGATCGAGGTGGCGGGGACGCCGTCCGCTCTGGTCGACGTCACGCCCGGCGCCGTCGCCGAGCTGGGCCTGGAGCCCGGGCGAGCGGTGTGGCTGACGGCGAAGGCCACCGAGACCGAGGCCTACCCCGACGCCACCCGGGCGTGACCCCGGGGCCGCCACCCGGTGCCGCGGGGTCAGCCGGCTGGGGTCAGCCGGCTGGAGTCAGGCGGAGGAGGCCGTGGCGGGCGCGCGCTCGCCTGCGGCCTGCTCGGCGGCCAGGGTCTCGCTGAGCGCGGCCAGCCCGGCGAGGGCGCCCATCGCCGCCCGGCCCGCCAGCCGGGCCCGTGCAGCGAGCACGTCGAGGTCCTCGCCGTCGTCGAACGCCGTGAGGTCGAGGTGCTCGGGCAGCCGCCGGCCGGCCGACGCCCGCGCCGGCGGTGCGTCCCGCCGCCCGACCGCCGGGGCCGAGACGCCGGCCGGGGCGCGTCGGGCGGAGATGACCCCGAAGTTGTGCTCGGGCAGCGCCATGACGAAGTACCACAGCAGCCCGACCGGCACCATGACGAGGCTGTTGAACAGGAGGTAGAACGGCATGGCCAGCAGCCACAGGTTCCGCCTCGACCAGTGCGCCCAGGTGACGTAGGCGAAGTAGACGGCGATGACGGCGGCGAAGGCGATCGTCGAGGACTCCAGGGTCCACCAGCGCAGGCCGACCATGAGGATCGTGATCCCGCCGCCGTAGAGCCAGAGGAACGGGTGGCGCCGGACGTAGCGGCCGTTCGTGATGAACAGCCGGAACTCCCCACCCGACCAGGCGGCCCGCTGGCGCAGCCACGCCGTCCACGAGCTCGGGACCTCGGTGTCGACGGGGAAGGGGATGTGGGTCGCGACGTACCCGAGCTGGTCGGCGAGCAGCCCGGCCTCGACGTCGTTGCCCTGGAAGAACATGGAGTGCCGCTCCATGACGGCCCGGAACACCGGTGCCCGGCCGACGTGGCAGGCGCCGCTGAGCAGCCAGGGCAGGACGGTCCGCATCCGCATCGCCTGGGCGTACTCGAACCGCTGGAGCTGGACGAGCATCGGGCCGTCGCTCTGCGGCACGAGCCGCACGGAGGCGAAGTCGGCTCCGGTATGCCGCAGCGCCGCGACGAGAGCGCCGAGTGGCTGCGGGGTCGTCGTGTCGGCATCGATGCAGACGACGTAGCGGCCGAGCTCGCCCCGGTCGCCGAGCTCGATGAGTGCGTCCCGGACGACCGTGTCCCGGATCGTCCCGCCGGTGCGCCGCCTGCACGACGTCGTCTGGGGGACATGGGGGCTGACGTAGATGGACAGCCCGTGGTAGTCGGCGAGCCGGCGCAGGTCGGCGTAGAAGTCCTCGCTCTCGCCGCTCGTCGTGCACAGGACGGCACGGCGGCCGTACTCCGAGAGGTACTCGGCGTTCTCGAGGTACCGCGCCGCGCCGTAGATGGGGACCAGGACGGTGAAGTCGTGCTCGAGCGGGGGCTCGGGGACGCCGTCGAGCGCCGGCCTGCGTGCCCGCAGCGTCGCCGCGATGTCGATGGCGAACCAGAACAGCGGCACGGTGACGGCGAGGACCCACACCCCCATGGCACGGCCCCGATCAGGCTGGGCGCAGCGCCCGCGCGGGGTGCAGCCTCGGCAGGACGGGGGCCCGTGACGGACGCACGGTGGTGACAGGCCGCGGCGCGGCGTGCTTCGGCGACCAGGCCGGGGCCTGGATCGACCCGGGCGTCAGGGCGGCGAGCATCTCCTCGGCCGGCGCGCCCTCGGCGAGCAGACGGCGCAGCCCCTCGAGCCAGTCCTCGAGCCCGGCCCGGCGCTCGACGGCGGCGACGCTGATCCGGGGGTGCGACGTGGCCGCGTGATGCTCGGACCCGGAGAAGAGCTCCTCGTGGAGCTTCTCGCCGGGCCGCAGGCCGGTCACCTCGATCCACGGGACGGGTCGGCCGGCGAGCGCGGCATACCGATGGACGAGGTCGAGGATCCGCACCGGGGTGCCCATGTCGAGGACGAACACCTCGTTCGCCGTCGACAGGCACGCCGCCTCGATGACCAGGCCCGCGGCCTCGGGGATCGTCATGAAGTAGCGGGTCGCCTCGAGGTGGGTGAGCCGGACGGTGCGGCCGCGCCGGACCGAGTGGGCGAGGGCCGGGAGGAAGGACCCGCGGCTGCCGAGGACGTTGCCGAAGCGGACGCTGCTGATCCGGGTCCTCGACGTGCCGTGGTAGGCCGCGACGAGCTCGGCGAGCCGCTTGGACCAGCCGAGGACCGACGAGGGGTCGGCCGCCTTGTCGGTGCTGATGTTGACGACCCGGGCGACCCGGTGCTCGACGGCGGCGCGGATGACCGACTCGGTCCCGAAGACGTTCGTCCGCACGGCCATGTCGGGGGATGCCTGGACGAGCGGCAGGTGCTTCTTCGCGGCGGCGTGGAAGATGACGTCCGGCCGGGTCCGCTCGACGAGGCGGGACATCGCCCGCACATCGGTGACGTCGACGAGGTGGATGTCGGACTCGGCGCCGAAGAGCGCGTGGTCGAAGAGCTCGAGGGAGAGGGTGAACAGCGCCGTCTCGTCGACGTCGACCTTGTGGACCCTGGCGGCGCCGAGGCGCAGGCACTGGCGGACGATCTCGGATCCGATGGAGCCTCCGGCGCCCGTGACGAGAACCGTCCTGCCGGCGATGAGGTCGCCCGCCTCGGGACCGTAGACGGGGTCGGCGATCCGGTCGAGCAGGTCCTCGGGTCGAACGTCCAGACCAGTTCCGAACATGAGCGCGTCCCTCCGCCAGAGTTGTCGGTTCGTGAGATGGGTGATGCCTCCTGTGAACCTAGGGACGGGCTCGGCGCGACGTACATGGGAAGGTAAAGCAACGGTACGAAGGTGGTAAACCGTATCGGCCGAAGGGGTGATCCTCTCCTCGGCCGAGCGAGGGTCGGCAGCGGGTCCTGGACCCGGCTTGCTCCGCGTCGGTGGCTCATGGACGATGGCGGGGACGCCCGCGGCGCCTGCGGGTGCCGCGCCTGACCCGCTTCGAAAGGCTGCCATGCGACGCACCGCCCTCGCCCTCGCGGCGCTCGCCGCGCCGCTGGCCGTCCTGCTGCCCGCTGCGCTGGCGGCCGGCTCCCCGCCCCGGACCGTGGTCGCGACGGCCGCCATCACGCCGCGGCCGGTCGCGCCGTGCCTCGTCGACGCCGTCGCGGCCGGTGACTTCGACGGGACCGCCGCCGACATCGACAAGACGGCCGCGCGGGCCGTGGCCATTCACCCCGACGTCGTCATGCTGCTCGGCGACATGGCCTATCCGGAGGGGAGCACCGCTGAACTGAAGGCCGGGATCGGCGCGACCCGGTGGACCTCGCTGTACGGCGTCGCCGCACCGGCCCCGGGCAACCACGACTACCGGACGCCGAGTGCCGCCGGCTACTTCGGCTACTTCGACCCGCCCGGGTACCCCAACGGGACCGGCGGCGGCCACTACTACTCGTTCCCGATCGGCTGCGGCTGGAGGGGCTACTCCCTCGACAGCGAAATCACCGGCACGGCGACGTGGAACGCGCAGCTCGCCTGGCTGAGGAGCGACCTCGCGGCCCACCCGAAGGACAAGGTCATCACGATCTGGCACAAGCCGCGCTACTCCTCCGGCAAACACGGCGACAACGTGACGATGGCGCCGCTGTGGCGCGTCCTGTCCGGCCGCACCGCCATCGTCCTCAACGGTCACGACCACGACTACGAGCGGTTCGTGCCCAAGAACGGCATCCAGGAGTTCGTCGTCGGGACCGGCGGCAAGAGCGAGCGTGGACAGGGGACGGTGTCGAGCGGCAGCGCGTACCGACTGTTCTCCACGCCCGGCGTCCTGCGGCTGCGGTTGGCGACGACGACGTATCGCTGGGAGTTCCACACCGTCTCCGGGACGGTCGTCGACGCGGGCGGGCTGGCCACCTCGCACCGCTGACCGGCGCAGGGGCGAGACGGTGAGGACGCCCTCACCTCGTCGCGCGCATACTGGACGGAGGCGGCTCCGGCGCGAGCCGGATCCCCATCGACCGACGACACCGCCGACGAAAGGGACCGAGACCATGCCGGCACTGCGCTCGCGCACGTCCACCCACGGTCGCAACATGGCGGGGGCGCGTGCCCTCTGGCGCGCCACCGGCATGACCGACAGCGACTTCGGGAAGCCGATCGTCGCCATCGCCAACAGCTTCACCCAGTTCGTCCCGGGGCACGTCCACCTGCGGGACATGGGTCGGCCCGTCGCGGAGTCGGTCGCCGAGGCCGGCGGAGTGGGCCGGGAGTTCAACACGATCGCGGTCGACGACGGCATCGCCATGGGCCATGGGGGGATGCTGTACAGCCTGCCCAGCCGGGAGCTCATCGCGGACTCGGTCGAGTACATGGTCAACGCCCACCAGGCCGATGCCCTCGTCTGCATCAGCAACTGCGACAAGATCACCCCGGGGATGCTCCTGGCGGCGCTGCGGCTCAACATCCCGACCGTCTTCGTCAGCGGTGGCCCGATGGAGGCCGGCAAGGCCGTCGTCAGCGACGGCGTCGCCCGCCCCGGGCTGGACCTCATCACGGCGATGACGATGTCGGCGGACCCGACGGTCACTGACGACGAGCTGAGCGAGGTCGAGCGGTCCGCCTGCCCGACGTGCGGCTCCTGCTCAGGGATGTTCACGGCGAACTCGATGAACTGCCTCACCGAGGCGCTCGGCCTCTCCCTGCCCGGCAACGGCTCGACCCTCGCGACCGCCTCCGCCCGCCGGGACCTCTTCCTCGACGCCGGCCGGATCGTCGTCGACCTGGCGCGCCGCTACTACGCCAAGGACGACGACTCGGTCCTGCCGCGCAACGTCGCGACGAAGGAGGCCTTCACGAACGCGATGCGGCTCGACATCGCGATGGGCGGCTCGACGAACACCGTGCTGCACCTGCTCGCCGCCGCGCGGGAGGGCGAGGTCGACTTCGACCTCGCCGACATCGATGAGCTGAGCCGGCACACTCCGTGCATCTGCAAGGTGGCGCCGAGCTCGGACTATCACATGGAGGACGTCCACCGGGCCGGCGGAATCCCGGCGATCCTCGGCGAGCTCAACCGAGCCGGCCTGCTCGACCGGACCGTCCACACCGTCCACAGCGGCGACCTCGACTCGTGGCTGAGCGAGTGGGACATCCGCTCCGGGAGCGCCTCGGAGCGGGCCAAGGCGCTGTATGCCGCGGCGCCGGGTGGGGTGCGCACGACCGAGGCGTTCTCGTCGACGGCGACGTGGGAGAGCCCCGACACCGACGCCGAGGCCGGGTGCATCCGTTCCGTCGACCACCCCTACTCACAGGACGGTGGCCTCGCCGTCCTCCGCGGCAACCTCGCCCCCGACGGCGCGGTCGTCAAGACCGCCGGGGTCCCGGAGGAGATCCTCGTCTTCGAGGGCCCGGCCGTCGTCGCCGAGAGCCAGGAGGCGGCGGTCGACCTCATCCTCAACAAGGGCGTGAAGCCGGGGGACGTCGTCGTCGTCCGCTACGAGGGGCCCCGGGGTGGGCCGGGGATGCAGGAGATGCTCTACCCCACGAGCTTCCTCAAGGGCCGCGGGCTGGGCCAGGCCTGTGCGCTCATCACCGACGGACGGTTCTCCGGCGGCACGTCGGGGCTCTCGATCGGGCACGTCTCGCCCGAGGCGGCAGCCGGCGGCCTCATCGGCCTCGTCGAGAACGGCGACCCGATCGCCATTGACATCCCGAACCGGACGATGGAGCTCAAGGTCGACGACGAGACGATCGCCCTGCGTCGCAAGATCCGCGACGAGGAGGGCTGGCGTCCGCTCGATCGGGAGCGCCCCGTCTCCGCGGCGCTGCGTGCCTACGCATCGATGGCCCTCTCGGCCGACAAGGGCGCCGTGCGTCACGTCGACTGAGACCGGCACGGACCCAGCGAGTCTTCAGCCGGCATTCAGCGCCGCGTCCTGTCGCTGAGGCAGACTGAGCCCCATCATGGACGCCCTCCTCCTCCAGGTGCTCGGGCAGCCCGCGTGGCTCATCTACACCGTCACCGCCCTCATCGTCTTCTCCGAGGACGCCCTCTTCGTCGGCTTCGTCCTGCCGGGCGAGACCGCGGCGATCCTCGGCGGGGTGTCCGCCAGCCTCGGGCACACCTCGGTCTACGGGATGGCCGTCCTCGTCGTCGCGGCCGCGATCGTCGGCGACAGCGTGGGGTACGAGGTGGGCCACGTGTTCGGCTCCCGGGTGCTCGAGGCGCGCTTCCTCGCGAAGCGCCGCCGCCGGCTCGACCAGGCCCAGGACTACCTGCGTCGCCGCGGTGGGGCCGCGGTCTTCCTCGGCCGGTGGACGGCCTTCTTCCGGGCCGTGATGCCCGCGCTGGCCGGGATGTCCCGGATGCCGTATCGCACCTTCCTGCCGTGGAACGCCGTCGGCGGCCTGGTCTGGGGCGTCACCGTCGTCGTCGCCGGCTATCTCGCCGGGATGTCCTACCAGCAGGTCGCGACCTGGCTCGGTGGCGGCGCCGCGGCGGTCGTCGCGGTCGTCGTCGCCGTCGCCGTCGCCGTCTGGGCCGTCCGCCGTCGCCGGGCCGAGCAGGCCGACGACCGCGAGCCCTCCTCGGTCGGGTCCGCCGAGGACGAGGTGGCGCGGGACTGACGCCCACCGCGCCTCGGGGGATCAGCGCCGGGTCCGGGTGAGCAGGCGCAGCACGGCCCGCTCGACGGCGACCTGGTTGCCGATCCCCTCGATGCGCCCCGCGGAGAGGCGAGCCCGGTCCCGCGCGCCGAGCGTGCGCCGGAGTGAGGACCGGATCGTCCGGCCCCGCTCGTGGGCGTCGAAGACGGCCGGGTCGATGTAGGAGCGCCGGGCCACCGCCGGGGTGTTGCCGAGCTGTGCGCCGACCGCGGCGCACGCCTCGCGCTCGCGCCGCCGACGCTCCCGCTCGCTCGGGGCCGCACCGTCGTGGGCCGCGAGGCTGAGCGCGGCGATGACCGTGGCGGCCCAGGTCCGCAGGTCCTTGACGCTGTAGTCGTCACCGACGAGATCGCGGAAGGCGTCGTTGAGGTCGGTGCCGGTGACGTCGTGCCATCCGTCCGCGTCGTGGTGACGCAGCAGCCGGTCCTCGGGGCGGCCGGGGGCCCGCTTCAGGGCCAGCACGGCGGCCACGACGTCGGGGTTCTCGACCGTCACCTCCCGCAGCTGGGAGGACTTGGCCGGGAACCGGAACTCGGCGGCCGGGCCGCGGACCCGCACGTGCGATCGGAGCAGTGTCGCGACCCCGTAGGAGCCGTTGTCGCGCGCGTACTCCTCCCCACCGGTCCGGAACAGCCCGTCGTCGAGCAGGGTGAGGGCGAGGGCGATGACCCGTGCCGTGGGGCAGCCCCGGCGCCGCAGGTCGCGCCCGAGCCGGCGCCGCGCCTCGGGCAGCCGCCGGGCCAGCTCGGCCACCCTGGCGTGCTTGGCGGCGGACCGGGACTCGGTCCAGGCCTCGTGGTAGATGTACTGCCGTCGGCCGGCGTCGTCGGTGCCGATCGCCTGGATGTGCCCGTTCGGATAGGTGCAGATCCATACCTGCGTCCACGCGGGTGGGATGACGAGCGCCCGGCACCGCTCCCGGTCGAGCTCGCCCACCGGCTCGCCGTTCGGCAGGACATAGGCGAAGCCGCGGCCGCTGCGGCGCCGGGTGATCCCCGGCCGTCGCGGGTCGCTCCTGCGCAGCCTCACGCCCACCTCCTCGGTCCCAGCGGCGTGCGACGCCCGGGTCCGAGAACTACCCCCGGTGGCCGGGCCGCAAACCGGCGACGGTCATCGCCAGAACGGCGCGAGGGCGGCGACGCGCGTCCCCGCCCGGACGGCCTGCGCGAGAAGCTCCCCGCCCTCGACGGTGGCGGGGACCGTCGCGCCGACCTCGGTGAGGACCCGCCGCGCCGCCTCGACGTCGTTGAGGGCGCCGAGGGCATCTTGGAGGGCGGCGACCGTCTCGGCGAAGGTGAGCGGGTCCGGACGGTTGCCGCCCGGGTACAGCGAGAAGAAGAACTGGGCGCCGTAGCGCAGCTTCTTGGCCTCGATCCGGACACCGTGCCGGGCCGCCGGCGGCAGGTCGGCCAGCCGGCGTCCGCGCCGCGCGACCCGGCCCCACCTCAGGTCGAGCGCCTCCCGGGCGAGGACGGGCAGCGCGGGGTCGTCGCTCGGCGCCCGGGGCGGGGCTGCGACGAGAGCGTCCACCCGGTCGGCGAGCGAGAGCCACTCCGGCGAGGTCAGCGTCGCCTCGACCGCGTCGTAGGCCGCCTCCCGCAGCCCGCGCAGCCGGGCGAGGCCCGAGGCGTCGAGCCCGGCGACGAGCGGCGAGCCGAGAATGACGTCGAGGTCGCGGGCCGGGCCTAGGGGTAGCGCGCGGAGCCGGAGCTCGGCGGCGGTCGCGAGGAACTCGGGCTCGCGGCGCAGGGCGCGGCGGAACAGCGAGTAGGCGGAGCGGAGCCGGCGGATGCCCACCCGGGTCTGGTGCAGGTCCTCGACGTCCCGGTCCGCGAGCAGGCCGTCGACGTTGGACCTCCAGTGGTCCTGGCACTCGGACGCGATCCTGGCGAAGGCCCGGGCCGCCCGTTCGGAGGGGTCCAGGACGACGAGCCGCGCCCGACGGCTGCGCCCCCCGTCGCCGGCGGGGTCGCTCACGAGGACGCCGAGGACGCGGTCGCGCTCGTGGACGGGCTCGGGCTCGGCGTCACGGTGCATCCGGGACTGGGCGTGGGCGCCGGTGCGAGGCTCTTGAAGCCGGTCCCGAGGACGAGGTCGATGATCGCGTTGTTGCGCTTGTCCTTGACCATGACGGCACCCTTGCCGATCTGGGCCTTGACCAGCTGGGCGCGCCGGGTGCCCTTCTTGCCGTAGCGGATCTCGGCCGGAGCCGTGATCTTCTTGTGCTTCGGGTCGTTCGCGACCTTGTCGATGATGAACTCGCGCAGCTCCAGCTCGCGGGCGGTCCGGCCGGCGAGGCCGTTGCGCTTGGTCGAGTTGTACACGTTGACATGCGTCGTCGACGGGACGATCGACCCGGGGCTGATCGTCACGCAGGACGCGGTGATGTCTGTGCTCGGCTCGGCGACCGACGCCCGGTAGTAGGAGAAGGCGTACCAGAACGCGAAGAAGAGGATGAGCAGCAGGCTGACGAGCGTGATGGTGGCACGGCGCCGCCTGCCGTCGGAGCGAGCGGTCTGGACCGCCTCCGGCACGTACCCCGACATCGCTGGTCCCCTAGGTCAGCACCAGCACCCTGGCGTGCAGGGTGGGTCGCTGGTGGAGCGCAGCCCGCAGCGCGCGGTGCAGGCCGTCCTCGAGGTAGAGGGTGCCTTGCCACTCGACGACGTGGGCGAACAGGTCACCGTAGAACGTCGAGTCCTCCGAGAGGAGCATCCGCAGGTCGAGCGTGCGCTTGGTCGTCACGAGATCGTCGAGGCGGACGAGGCGCGGGGGCACCTCGGACCACGCCCGTTCGCTGTACCCGTGCTCCGGGTACGGGCGTGCGTCGCCGACGGCCTTGAAGATCACGTTCGTCACTGTATGCCGTGCCGCCGGGAGTACGCGCGTCGCCACGATGGTCGTTGTGACGATGTGACGATCCCGCGGGGGTGTCCGGCCGGCCGTCGCTCGACCGGCCTCGGCGCGGGGTCGGTACGTTGTGCGGGTGACGGAGAACTCGACCAACCAGCTCGACGAGATCCGCGTGGGGTACTCCTTCCCCGGGGCCGCGCTCCACCTCGGTGCCACGGTCATCGACGGGACCGTCCACGCCGACGCCCCGGTCCGGATCCCGCTCGGCGTCCTCAACCGGCACGGCCTCGTCGCCGGAGCGACCGGTACCGGCAAGACCAAGACCCTCCAGCTCATGGCGGAGCAGCTCGCCGCCCAGGGCGTCCCGGTCTTCCTCGCCGACCTCAAGGGTGACCTGTCCGGGATGGCCACCCCGGGCCTGCCCAACGACAAGATCGCCGCCCGCTCGGCCGAGGTCGGCGAGGACTGGACGCCGACGGCATACCCGTGCGAGTTCTATGCGCTCGGTGGTGAGGGACGCGGCATCCCGGTGCGGGCGAGCATCTCCTCCTTCGGCCCGACCCTGCTGTCGAAGGTGTTGAGGCTCAACGAGACCCAGGAGTCCAGCCTGGGCCTCGTCTTCCACTACGCCGACTCCAAGCAGTTGTGGCTCGATGATCTCAAGGACCTGCGCGCCGTCGTCCAGTTCCTCACCTCCGACGAGGGCAAGGAGGACCTCAAGGACCTCGGCGGGCTGTCCTCGGCGACGGCCGGCGTCATCCTCCGCGAGCTCATCACGTTCGCCGACCGGGGCGCGGACGCCTTCTTCGGTCGACCAGAGCTCGACACCTCGGACCTGCTGCGGACCGCGCCGGACGGGCGGGGGATCGTGTCCGTCCTCGAGCTGCCCGCGGTCCAGGACCGGCCCCAGCTGTTCTCGACGTTCCTCATGTGGCTGCTCGCCGATCTCTTCCACGACCTGCCCGAGGTCGGCGACCTCGACAAGCCCAGGCTCGTCTTCTTCTTCGACGAGGCCCACCTGCTGTTCGACGACGCCTCGAAGGACTTCCTCGACGCCATCGAGCAGACGGTGCGACTCATCCGGTCCAAGGGCATCGGGGTCTTCTTCGTCACCCAGTCCCCCAAGGATGTCCCGGCCGGCGTGCTCGGCCAGCTCGGCAACCGGGTGCAGCATGCGCTGCGGGCCTTCACCCCGGACGACGCGAAGGCGCTGCGGGCGGCCGTGTCGACCTACCCCACGAGCGGGTACGACCTCGCGAAGCTGCTGACTTCGCTGGGGACGGGCGAGGCGGTCGTCACCGTCCTGTCCGAGAAGGGTGTGCCGACACCGGTGGCCTGGACCCGGATGCGCGCTCCGGAGTCACTCATGGCTCCCTCGGCGCCGCAGGTGCTCACCGCGATCGTGGCCGGTTCCTCCCTGTCGGCGAAGTATGCCGTGGCCGAGGATCGCGAGTCGGCGTTCGAGCGGCTGGCGGCGAAGGAGTCCGCCGGGGGCGAGGCCGAGGGGGCGGCGGATGCCGAGCGTGACGGAACTGCTGCGCCGGCCGAGCAGGCCGCCCCGCGGACCGGCTCGGGCCGGTCCCGGACGCCGAAGGACGAGCCGAGCGTCGTCGAGCAGGTCGTCAGGAGCAGCGCGTTCAGGTCGATGCTCCGCTCGGCCGGGACGGTCCTCGGCCGGGAGATCACCCGGTCGATCTTCGGGACCTCCCGCCGCTGACGCCCGGCGCACGCCCCCTCCCGCTCGTTTCGCCGAAATCTCACCGGAGCCCTGTTGCGGCGGGGTTCCGATGAGATTTCGGCGGAACGAGCACCGGGCGACCCGGGGTCGACGGGTCGGAGCCACCGAGTCAGTGGGGGACGGGGGTCTTGGGCATGGCGAGCGCGACGGCCGCCATGAGGACGGCGACGGCGGCGACGGTGGCGAACGCGGCGGTGGCGGCCCCCCGGAACCGGCTCGGGTCGGCCCCGGCGCCCTGTCCGGCCATGATGCCGTTGACGAGGGCCCCGAGGGCGGCGACGCCGACCGCGCTGCCCATCGACCGGGCGAACATGTTGGTGCCGGTGACGACGCCGCGTTCGGCCCACTCGACGCTCGACTGGGCGGCGATGAGGGAGGGCGCGGCGACGAGGCCGAGCCCGAGGCCGAGGACGAAGCAGGCGAGCCCGACCGTCAGCGTCGCGGGGCGGGTGGAGACGATGGCCAGTGCCGACGTGGCGGCGATGACGATCACCACGCCGACGAGGACCGTCGTGCGGAAGCCGACCCGGAGGTAGACCTGGCCGGCGAGCGAGGCGCTGATCGGCCAGCCGATCGTCAGCGTCGCGAGGGTGAGCCCGGACACGAGCGGAGAGGCGCCGGTGAGGGTCTCGAGGTAGGTCGGGACGTACGTCGTCACGCCGAAGAGGACGACACCCACGCCGACGGCGATGAGGGCCGTCGTCGCGAGGAGCCGGCGTCGCAGCACGGTCAGGGGCAGGACCGGCTCGGGGGCGCGGCGCTCGACCGCGACGAAGGCGAGGAGGAGCAGCCCGCCGGCGGCGAAGGCGCCGAGGCTCGGTGCCGAGACCCAGGACCAGGCATGGCCGCCCTCGAGGAGGGCGAGGACGAGGAGGGTGAGCGCGCTCGTCAGCGTCGCCGCGCCGGTCCAGTCGATCCGGTGCGCCCGCCGGCCCACCGGGTCGTGCAGGTGGCGCGAGAGCAGGTATGCCGCGGCGAGACAGACCGGAGCGTTGACGAAGAAGATCCACCGCCATGACACGAACTCGCTGAAGACGCCGCCGAGCGTCGGGCCGACGACGGCCGAAACGGCCCAGACGCTGGCGATGTAGCCCTGCGCCCTGGCGCGCTCGGCCACGGTGTAGATGTCGCCGGCGATGGTGACGGCCATCGGCTGGACCGCGCCGGCGCCCAGTCCCTGGACGGCCCGGAACGCGATGAGCGCCGGCATCGACCACGCCAATCCGCTCAGCATCGAGCCGAGGAGGAAGAGCCCGACGCCAAGGAGCACGACCGGCTTGCGACCGACCGCGTCGGCGAGCTTGGAGTAGATCGGGACGGTCACGGCCTGGGTCAGCAGGTAGATGGTGAACAGCCACGGGAAGCTCGTGAACCCGCCCAGGTGGGACACGATCGTCGGGACGGCGGTGGCGAGGATCGTCGAGTCGATGGCGACGAGTCCGGTCGTCATCATGATGGCGAGGAGGATCGGCCCGCGCTCGGAGCGGAAGCCCACCTGGCCGCGGGTGACGGGTGGGCTGCTCAGCTGACGGCCTTTCGTCGGCGCTCGGGGCGGGTCAGCACAGGTCGAGGAGCGCTCGGGCGTAGGCGCACTCCAGGTCGGGGTCGGCGCTCTCCCGGGTCTCCCCGTCGCAGGAGAGGCGGACCGACCACCCGTCGTCGAGCCGCCGCACGTCGAGGAGCCGGTCCCCCAGCAGCCCACGGAGCTGGTCCTCCCTCGGCAGCCAGAGCGCCTGATCGAGCCGGACCGAGTCCAGGGCCCACTCGGTCGTGCCGTTGAAGCCGAGGATCGACTGGCCGGCGTAGTGGTGGACCTCGACGGTCAGGTCGCTGATCCAGAACACCTCACCGGTCAGCAGCTCGGCGTCGATGACGAAGCGGTCGCCGGCCCGGGGCTCCCACAGGACGCCCGCATCGAGCAGGGCGCGGGCGAGTTCGACCGTGATCACCTCCCCATCGTCCCTCATCGACGCGGCAGCCCGGCCACCGCGTCGAACCCTGGCCGACCATGCTGCGGTCGGGTATCGCCGTGGCTAGGTGAGGAGGAGGACCGCCAGGGCGATGGCCGGGACCGAGCCGAGCGTCGTCATGAGGATCGTGTCCCGGGCGAGGACCTCGGCGCGTCGGTAACGCGAGGCGATGACGACGATGTTCTGCGCCGTCGGCAGCGCCGAGGTGACGACCACCGCGAGGAGTGCCGGTCCGGTGAGGCCGAGCGCGAGGTGGCCGACGGCATACGCCGCGACCGGCTGGAGGACGAGCTTGACCGCGGTTCCCGTCAGCAGCTCCGGACGGGACTCGCTGCCCCCGAACCCGGGCCCGAGCCGCAGCGCCACGCCGTAGGCGAGAAGGATCCCGGGCACGGCCATCCCGCCGACCAGACGCACCGGGTCGCCGATCAGGTCCGGCAGGCGCCAGCCGGTGAGGGCCAGCAGCAGCAGGAGCAGGGTGGCGAGGGTGAGGGGGTTGGTCAGGGCGCGGCGGGCGACGGCGAGCAGCGAGGGCCGCGAGCCGACCTCGTGCGCGTCGAGGACCGCCAGCGCGACGGGCTGGAGCAGGAGGAAGCTGCAGGAGCAGCACCGGACCGACGAGCGCGGCGTCGCCGAGCACGTATGCCGCGACGGGGATGCCGAGGTTGGCCGAGTTGACGTAGCACGTGGTCAGGGTCGCCACGACCGTCGTGCCGAGGTCCCGACGCCAGAGGAGCCGGGAGATCGCGGCATACGTCCCACCGGCGATGACGATGGCGGCGAGCGTGACGAGGAGGTTGCGGGTCAGCAGGGCATGGACGTCGGCGTCGGCGATCGTCGTCAGCAGCAGCGCCGGGCTCGCGACGAAGAACGCGATCCGAGCCAGGAGCGCCTGGGCCGCCAGGTCGAGGATGCCGAGATGGCCGAGCAGGGCGCCGAGCCCGATGACGAGGCCGATCGTCACGAAACCCTCGAGGACGCCGCCCACGGCCCCATCGTGCCGGGGCCGCGCCCATGGGCCGGCGGCGTTCCGCAGGGCGGTCAGCCCGCGCAGCCTCAGGTCATCTGGTGGCCCCGCAGGACCGGCCCGAGGGTGTCGAGGACGCCGGCGTCCTCGATGGTGCCGGGGATGCTGGGGGTCTTGCCGTCGGCGATCTCGCGCATCGTCTTGCGCAGGATCTTGCCCGACCGCGTCTTGGGCAGGCCGCCGACGATGTCGACCTGCTTGAGGCTGGCCACCGCCCCGACCTCGTCGCGCACCCGCTGGACGAGCTCCCGGGCGATCCGGTCGCCCTCGGCGGCGGCGTCGACGCCACCCTTGAGGACGACCAGGCCGCGAGGCACCTGGCCCTTGAAGTCGTCGTGGACGCCGATGACGGCGCACTCGGCCACGTCGGGGTGACCGGCGAGGGCTGCCTCGATCGAGCCGGTCGAGAGCCGGTGGCCGGCGACGTTGAGGACGTCGTCGGTGCGGCCCATCACGTAGATGTACCCGTCCTCGTCGATCATCCCGCCGTCGCCGGTGAGGTAGTAGCCCTCGTAGACCGAGAGGTAGCCCGAGACGTAGCGCTCGTCGTCCTGCCACAGGGTCGGGAGCGTCCCGGGCGGCATCGGCAGCCTGATCGCGATGGCGCCCTCGTTGCCGCGGTCGCACTGGCGGCCGACCTCGTCGAGGACCTGCACGTCGTAGCCCGGGACCGCCACGGACGGCGACCCGGCCTTGATCGGCATCGGCTCCAGCCCGCGCAGGTTGGCGGCGATCGGCCAGCCGGTCTCGGTCTGCCACCAGTTGTCGACGACGGGGACGCCGAGCAGGTCGCTCGCCCAGTGGTAGGTGTCCGGGTCGAGCCGCTCACCGGCGAGGAAGACGGTCTCCAGGGCCGACAGGTCGTGCCCCTTCATCAGCTCGCCGGTCGGGTCCTCGCGCTTGATGGCCCGGTATGCCGTCGGCGCGGTGAACATGGCCTTGGCGCCGTAGTCACCGATGACCCGCCAGAAGGCGCTCGCGTCGGGCGTTCCGACCGGCTTGCCCTCGTAGAGGATCGTCGTCGCGCCGGTGAGGAGCGGGGCGTAGACGATGTAGGAGTGACCGACGACCCAGCCCACGTCGGACGCCGTGAACCACACGTCGCCGGGGTCGATGCCGTAGACGTTCGACATCGACCAGCGCAGGGCGACGGCGTGGCCGCCGTTGTCGCGGACGATGCCCTTGGGCCGTCCGGTCGTGCCGGAGGTGTAGAGGATGTAGAGCGGGTCGGTGGCCTCGACCTCGACGCAGTCGGCCGGCTCGGCGTCGGCGACGAGCTCGGTCCAGTCCAGCTCCTCCCACTCGGTGTCGCGCCCGCCGATGGCCGCGCGGCCCTGCTCCCGCTGGAGGACGATGACCGACTCGGGCTTGTGGTCGCTGCGGTCGAGGGCAGCGTCGAGCAGCGGCTTGTACTCGACGATCCGGGTGGGCTCGATGCCACAGCTCGCCGAGATGACGGCCTTGGGCTTGGCGTCCTCGATCCGGGCGGCCAGCTCGGCCGGGGCGAATCCGCCGAAGACGACCGAGTGGATGGCGCCGAGCCGGGCGCAGGCGAGCATCGCGACCGCGGCCTCGGGCACCATCGGCATGTAGATGATGACCCGGTCGCCCTTCTCGACCCCGAGCCCGGCCAGCGCCCCGGCGAACCGGCTCACCTGTTCGAGCAGCTCGGCATACGTGAACCGGGCGACGGTCCCGGTGACGGGGGAGTCGTAGACGAGCGCGGTCTGCTCGCCCCGACCGTCACGGACGTGCCGGTCGAGGGCGTTGAAGCACGTGTTGAGCCGGCCGCCGCGGAACCACCGGTAGAACGGCGGGTTGCTCGCGTCGAGGACCTGGGTCGGTGGCGCGATCCAGTCGATGGCGTTCGCCGCCTCGCCCCAGAATGTCTCCGGGTCGCTGATGCTCTGCTCGTATGCCGCTGCGTAAGCCCCGTTGCTCATGCGCCTTATCGTGGCGAAGGCACCCGCGGGCCCGCCAGCCCCGGGTCTGGCCGCGTCCCCTAACGGTCGGATGCCGCGCCGAGCGGTGTGGCTCGCCGCGGCATCCCGGGTGCCGCGGGGCGACCGGTTACGGGCCGACCGCCTTCGGCGTGACCGACGCCTTGGTCGCGGTGCCTGCTGCCGCCGGCGGGGCGAGGTTGTAGTAGTCGAACGCGCCGGCAAGGTCGACGAGGACGTCGGTGCGGCCGGCCGAGAGGTTGAAGACGTTGAAGTCTGCGCCGGCGCCGAGCCCGGTGATCATCATGTTGGCGAGGACGGTGTTCTTGCGGAGGTTGAGGTTGCTCACCAGCGGCCGGGCGGCGCCGTTGTTCGGCCAGACGGTCAGGACCGCTCCGGCGTCGGGGCGGACCCCGGTGAGGTTCGCGACGATGCCCCCGGTGTCGGCGTTGAGGTAGCCGCTCGGGACGCGCGCGGTGCGTGTCTGGTTGCCCCCCGGGGTGCTGAAGCCGAGCGACTTGCGGCTGTCGACGATCCGGACCGGGTTGATCTTCCGGAACCGGTAGTGCTCGTACCCGTCGAGGTGGTTGTCGTCGTAGACGCCGACGATGTCGACGACGAGGTCGGTGTTTCCCGCGCTGCCGTTGTAGACCCCGAACGCGGGCAGGCCGGCGCAGTTGGTGTCGAAGTCGGCCGTCGCGATCTGGGTGGGGACGATGGACATGTTGGCGACCGTCGTGCCCTTGGTGAAGTTGAGCGTCGAGGTCGAGGGCCACTTCGTGTCGTCGCCGTTCCAGGCGGAGAGCCACCCGTTGGCGAACTCGCGCGTCGCCGTGATGTTGACGGCGACCGCCGTGACGTGGGCGTTGACCGCGGCGTCCTGGAAGTCGACGCAGATCGGTGCCCAGCTGTAGGGCAGGAGGGGGCCGGGGTAGCGGTAGGACGCCACGCGGGTGTCGACGATCCGCTTCGGCTCGGGGAGGCCGGTGTCCTTGTTGGCGACGAAGAGGTAGTTGCCGTAGGCGCCAGGGGCCCCCGAGGTGCGGTAGTACCCCATGACGTCGGCGACGACGTTGGTGTTGCCCCAGCTGTTGTAGATCGAGACCTTGCCGCCGGTGCCGACGGGGACGGTCACGAGGTTGGCTCCGGTCCAGCCACGCTCGGTCCAGTTGATGCTCGAGACGACGGGGCGGGACTGGCCGTACGGCCAGACGGTGAGGTAGCCCGAGGGCGAGGTGGGCCGCACGACCGTGATGTTCATCACCACAGCCAGCACCCCGGACGACGGCAGACCGCCCTCACCGGTGACCTGCAGGGTGATCGACTTCCGCGAGCCGATCGGGGCCTTGGTGGAGCCGGTCCCGTACCTCGTGTCGAGAATGCGCTGGGGCGGGAGCGAGGTGTACCCCCCGGCCGAGGTCTCGGTCGTGACCGTCGCCGTCGGGACCATGGCCGTCGGTGCGGCGGTCGCGATCGAGGCGCCTCCGGCGACCGCGATGGTCGCGGCGACGAGGGCGGAGGAGAGGCGCAGGCGCCGGGACATGAGTTCTCCCTGGGAGATGGGTGCACTGATCCGCGTCGAAAGGGTAACCCGGCCCACTGTGTCACGAAGACCGGATCCGGGGAATGAGCCCGATCACATCCGATCCGGCAAGCGACCCCGCACCCCTCTCGCCGCGGCCCGGGGGCCGGAGCGGGATCAGCCCTGGCCGGGTTGGCTGCGCTGCTGGGCCTTCTCGTGGAACTCCTGGAACGCGGCATACGCCCGTGGGCCGTAGACGGTGGCCGGGCCGCCGCTCATGAGGATCGACACGCCGATCGCCTCGGCCGCCTCCTCGAGCGTGGCGCCCTTGAACGCCGCCCCCCGGGCATGGGAGGCGATGCAGCCGTCGCATTGCTGGCTCACGGCGATGCCGAGGGCGATCAGCTCCTTGGTCTTCCCGTCGAGGTAGCCGTCGGACAGGGCCGCCTTGTGCGTCTGGGCGAAGCCGGCATAGACGTCGGGGATGTGTTGCCGCAGCGCGGCCGCCGGCTCGCGCAGTCCGTCCAGCACCTCTTTGCCGTGGCTCATCTGGCCTCCTGGGTTTGCGTCGATGCCGGGACCCGGACGCGACCTCGCCTCACCGGGAGGCGGTGGGTCCGCCGAGCGCTGCGAGGTCGGGGGACCCGGCCGACCCCAGCGTACGACCGCGCGGCTCGCCGAAGAGAACAGCCCCGCTGTCGCGGGGCTCTCTCGGGTGGCGGAGGATGCGGGATTTGAACCCGCGAGGGGTTTCATCCCCAACACGATTTCCAATCGTGCGCACTAGGCCACTATGCGAATCCTCCAACGCAGGAGGGTACCCGAGCCGCCGGTGCGTCCGAAATCCGGCGAGCCTCGACGCGGTCGCCGCGGTCGGCATACCCTACGGGGTATACAGGACACGGGAGGGTACATGGCCGAGGAGGCGCTCGTCGTCGCCCCGACGACGGCCGCCCGGCCTCAGCCGCGCCCGGGCGTCGAGCGGGGCGGCCAGGTCGTCGTCGTCGGCGACCTCGAGGTCGCGCGGCTGACCTGCACCCTGCTTGCGCAGGCAGGCCTGCGGGTGACCCATCTGCTCGCGCCGTCCGAGGTCGAGCTGTCCGAGGCGATGACGGCCGACGTGGGCGGGGTTGCCGTCCTCGTCCGTCGCGACGTCAACGCCCTTCGCTACGTCCTCCTGGCCGAGCACCTGCGGCCCGGGGTGAGCCTCACCGCGACGGTCTTCGACCGAACCGTCGCGCGTCAGCTCGCGCACAACGTGCCGAACTGCGTCATCCACTCGCCCGCCGACGTGGCGGCGCCGACCATCGTCGCCCGCTGCCTCGGCGAGGACCTGGTCTCGGTGCGTCCCGGCCGCGACGGCACGATCGTCCACCGACAGCTCGCGCCGGGCCGGCTGCGGACCGAGACGTGGGGGCACCCCTCCCGGCTGCGCCGGGCCCGTCGGCTGCCGCGGGTCGGCCTGGGGGACTCGACCGCGCGGATGATGCTCGCCGGTGCCGGTGGCCTCGGGGCGATCCTCGTCCTCGACTGGCTCATCGGGATCACCCTGCTCCACGACAGCGCCGTCGACACCCTCTTCGCCGCCGCCCGCGTCCTCGCGACGGTCGGCCCGGCCGCGGCCGGCGCGCACACGCCGCAGTGGTACCTCGTCGTCGCGTCGGTCCTCATGCTCCTCGCCGTCGTCTTCACCGCGCTGTTCACCGCGGGCCTGGTCGACTGGCTCGCCTCCGCACGGACCGTCGGGCTCGTCGGCCGGCGCACCCTGCCCCGGCGTGGCCACGTCGTCGTCGCCGGGCTGGGCCAGGTCGGCCTCCGCGTCGCCTTCGCGCTGCGCGACGCCGGCATCCCCGTCGTCGGCATCGAACGCTCGCCGGACGCGCCGAACGTCCGTCTCGCCCGGGACGGCGGCGTCCCCGTCCTCATCGGCCACGCCCAGGACCGGTCGGTGCACCGGCGCGTCTCGCTCGCCCGGGCCAGGGCCCTCGCGGCCATGGGCTCCGACGACCTCGACAACATCGAGGTCGTCATCTCGGCGCTCGCGACTGCGCCGACCGCCCGGATGGTGCTGCGGGCGGGCGAGGGTGACGTCATCGCCGAGACCCGGTCGCTCTTCGCCATCGGTGAGGTGGTCGACGTCTCGCTCTTCTCGGCCATCGTCACCTCACTGCGCCTCCAGGGCCAGCGGTGCAGCCTCATCCACCCCCGCGAGACGTCGGTGTGCGCCCACCTCGAGGACGAGACCCGGGTCATCACCCACCGGCCGGCTCGCTGCTCCTGCTGAGCGGACGGGGGCCCGGGCCGGTGTGGCGAGAACCACGGCGCGCACGCGAGATGAGCGATACCGGCGGGGGCGTCGCGAGAGGACACTGACCGCATGGCACGCGGCGGCCGGCCCACGAGGCCGGGCGAGGGGGGCGGGGCCACGATCCGCACCCGCCTTCTCGCGACGGTGCTCGCCCTCACCGCCCTCGGCATCGCCCTCACCGGGGGCACGGCATACCTGCTCGAGCGGTCCCGGCTCGACGCGGCCGTCGTGGAGCAGCTGAGCCGCGAGGCCGGCGAGCTGGCCGCCCTGGCCGGGGACGGCGTCGACCCGGACACCGGCCGCCCGTTCGCCACGGCGAGCGACCTGCTCCGCGTCGCGCTCTCGCGCCGCGTCCTGCCCGCCTCGGGTGGACAGCTCGCCATCGTCGACGGGCGCGTGGAGTGGCTCGCCCCGGACGGTGTCCGGGTCCGGCCCGAGGACAGCCCGGGCCTGCTCGCCACCGTCCTTCCGCTCGCCGGGCGGGACACCGTCACCCAGGGCTTCCTCAATGCGGACGGGCGCGACTGGGCCTACGTCGTCGTCCCCGTGCACGCCTCGAGCGCGGCCGGCTCCGGAGCACTCGTCCGCGTCGTCGACCTCGGCGTCGAGCGCCGGCTCCTCGACGAGACGTACCGGACGTATGCCGCGCTCGGCCTGCTCGTGCTCGCCCTCGTCGGCGCGGTGGCCTGGCTCGTCATGGCCCGGCTGCTCGAGCCGATCACCTGGGTCCGCCGCACGGCCGAGACGATCGGCGAGACCGACCTCGCGGCCCGCATCCCGGTCCGGGGGCGTGACGACCTGTCCGCACTCACCCGCACGGTCAACGGGATGCTCGACCGGATCGAGGAGGCCGTGGGCGGGCAGCGGCGGCTGCTCGACGACGTCGGGCACGAGCTGCGTACCCCGCTGACCGTCATCCGCGGCCATCTCGAGCTGCTCGACCCGGCCGAGCCCGCCGACGTGGGTGCGACGCGGGCCCTCGCCCTCGAGGAGGTCTCGCGGATGTCCCGGCTCGTCGACGACCTGCTCCTCCTCGCCCGGGCCGAGCGCGGCGACCTCGTCGCCCCGCGGCCGGTCGACGTCGGCCGGCTCACCGACGAGACCTTCGAGAAGGCACGCGTCCTCGGCGCACACCGCTGGGTCCTCGAGGAGCTCGCGGACGTCGAGTGCGTCCTCGATGCCCAGCGGGTCGCCCAGGCGTGGCTCCAGCTCGCGGCGAACGCCGTGCGCTACTCGCCCCCGGGCAGCCGGGTCGGCTTCGGGAGCCGGGCCTCGATGGGTCGGCTCCGGCTCTGGGTGCGCGACGAGGGTGTCGGGATCGCGGTGGAGGAGCACGAGGAGGTGCTGCGCCGGTTCGGGCGGGGCGGCGCGGCGCGGGCCGGCCCCGACGGCAGCGGCCTCGGTCTGGCCATCGTCGACGAGATCGCCCGCGCCCACGGCGGGCGGGTCGACATCGACCCCCGGCCCGGCGAGGGCGCACTCGTCGCTCTGGACCTGCCGCTGGTGACCCCCGCACCGCCCGCCCCCGGCGACGCCGGTGCCGCCGGCGCGGTCGGGCCCACCGACGCCGCGCGGGCCGAGACGGTGGGTCGGCCGTGACCCGGGTGCTCATCGTCGAGGACGAGGCCCGGATCGCCGACTTCGTCGCCAAGGGCCTCGGTGCGGCGGGCTACGCCTGCGAGGTCGTCACGTCGGGGGAGCGGGCCATCGAGCTCGTGCTGGCCGGCACGGCCGACCTCGTCGTCCTCGATGTCGGCCTGCCGGACATCGACGGCTTCGAGGTGCTCCGGCGGGTCCGGGGCCAGGGCAGCGCCGTGCCCGTCATCGTCCTCACCGCGCGCAGCTCGGCCAGGGACACGGTGGCCGGTCTCGAGGGCGGCGCGGACGACTACATGGCCAAGCCCTTCAGCTTCGCCGAGCTCCTCGCCCGGGTCCGCCTCCGCCTGCGGCCGACGGCAGTCGAGGCGGCGACGGTGCTGCGCCGCGGCGACCTCGTCCTCGACCTCGCGTCCCGCCGGGCCGCCGTCGACGGCCGGTCGGTCGACCTGTCGGCCCGGGAGTTCGCGCTGGCCGAGACCTTCCTGCGTCACCCGGCCCAGGTGCTCAGCCGCGAACAGCTCCTCGACCTGGTCTGGGGCTACGACTTCGATCCCGGCTCGAACGTCGTCGACGTGTATGTCCGCTACCTGCGCGGGAAGCTGGGCGCCGAGCGGATCCAGACCGTCCGGGGGATCGGCTACCGGCTCGTCTGACCGGTGCCCCGCCCGTTCGCCGTCGGGGGACGTCAGCCGGCGTGCGACGGCGCTGGCACGGCGACCCGGGTGCCGTGGCCGCCCTCGTCGGGATCGGCGGCCCAGGACGTCCCGTGGTGCTGCCCGGGGACGGCGGGCGTCGCCGGGGTCGGCCCGCTCGTCGCGGTGGCGGCCGGTGGCGGCGCGGTGCTCGCCGGTCCGCCCGGCGAGGTCGGAGCCGGGTTCGCCGACGCGGTGGCGACCCCGGCGGGTGTCGAGGTGCTGGGGCCGGGCGTGGCCGGGGTCGCGGTGCCGCTCGGCAGGCCGATGGTGATCGCCGGCTGGGGCGGCAGGGCGGGCCCCTGTCGCGCGAGGAGGCCGGCGCCACCGAGGACCGCCGCGACGCCGAGCAGCGCCCCGGAGGCCCACAGCACCGGCAGACGCGGCATACGGGCTCCTCTCGTGAGGTCCGCGACCCTCGCTCTCGACGATAGGAAGGTCGGCGGGCGGGGACAATCAGCGCGGGATGTCGCGCGCCTCACGCTTTTCGGCGCGGAGCCGGGCACATGGGACCGGGGGGCCCGCCGGCTTCGGAGCCGACGAGCCCCCCGGCTGCTCGCGGTGACACGATGGGGGAGGGGGCTGACGTCATCGTGTCGGGTTCGGGTGCCTCCGGTTCGGGTGCCTCCGGTTCGGGTGCCTCCGGTTCGGGTGCCTCCGGCAGGCCCGGGCACCGCACCCTCACGTCACGAGCGGGTTCACGGCCGCGGACTCGGGGGTGCCTCAGTGTCCGTAACCGTGGTCGTCACCGTTCTGGGAGCCGCCGCCGGCCGAGGTGCCGTCGCACTCCCCGTCCCGGTCGCGGTCCTGGGTCCGGGCCCGGTCCGTCGTGCCGGACCGATCCGGCCCGGTCGAGGCCTCGGTCCTGGTCTGGGTGCGCTCCTGGGTGCGCACCGTGGCCGCCGGCTCGGCCGGCGCCGCCCGCCCGGACGCGGTCCTGGTCCGCTCGCGCACCAGTGCCGGGTCACTCGTCACCGGCGCCGTGCTCGTCGGCGAGAGGCAGTCGCGGTCGCGGTCGCGGTCGCGGTCCCGGTCCGGCGTCGTCGCGGCCGCGTCGTGCAGCCGGTCCCTCAGCCGGTCCGGGTCCTGGTCGCCGATCGGGGTGGTGCAGGTGGGCGTCGGCTGGGGGGCGGACCCGTGGTGTCCGGCCGCGGCCGCGCCGGCCGCGCCGAGGCCGAGGGTTCCGACGGCGATGAGGCCGACGGCGGGCTTGACGAGTCGCATGGCTGGTCCTTCCTGGTCGTTCCGGTGCGCGAGCCCCGGATGGATGTTCTCTTCCTGGCTCCTAGCCAACCCGGCCCCGATGAGGGGCGAAGGAGCCCTCGATGAGAGGCCCCTCATCGAGGGACGCTCGGGGGCAGGTCCGGCCGACGCGGATTTCCCCGGTGCCGGTGGCGGCCCCTACACTTCGAGACGGCACCCCGCGTGGTGGTACCTCACTGAACCCCCCCAGGGCAGGAATGCAGCAAGGGCAGGTGAGCTCTTCCAGGTACGCGGGGTGTCCTCGTCGCCGGGCCGGCCTCGGGACGCTACTGCCGGTGGGCCGACTCGAGGGCGTCGACCCGGGCCAGGCCGCCCATGAGGGTCAGCCCGACCCCTGCGACGGCCGCCACGAGGAGGACGGGTGACGCGCCCTTCGCCGCGACGAGCGTCGTGAAGGCGCCCGCCCCGACGAGGGCGAGCAGCAGGGGGTAGGCGTACCACGCCGCGAGGAGCCCAGGCCCCATCCCCGGCATGAAGGCGGGCTCGGGCGGCTGTCCTCGGAAGGCGGCCAGCAGGTGTGAGCCCGCGACCCCGCCGAGGACGAGCAGCATCCATCCCGCGGTCTGGGACCCGGTCCGCGTGCCCGGGCCGGCCCCGGTGGTGATGGCAACGGCGAGCGCCGAGCCCTCGGCGACGAGGGCGAATGCCGTGGCGGGCACGACGAGGTGCGCCCAGGCCTCCCGGCGCCCCCACACCCCGAGCAGCGGTGCGGTGCCGCCGTTGTCGCCCTGCAGGCGCAGGCCCTCGCTCCACCACCCGAAGCCGAGGTAGCAGGCGAGCGCGGCGGGCCAGGCGACCGCTGCCGGGGCCGCCGGGTCATCGAGGGCCCAGGCCAGCCCGGCGGCGCCCAGCGCGACGAGCGCGAGGCCCGCGAGGACCGCGCCCGGGCTGCGCCGCAGGCCGAGCATGTCACGCCGGATCACCGTCGGCACCGGGCCGGCAGAGCGCAGCCGCCGGCCGCGGGCCCGGGTGACCGGCGCGGCGATCTCGAGCCGGACGGCGCGCAGGTCCCCGGCGAGGACGCCGCCGCCGACCCGGCTCGAGCGCACGCCCTGCTGGCGCAGGTCCTCGACCCCGAGCAGCCGGAGCAGCGTCCGCGGGCGCGCGACCCCCCGGCCCACCGCCGCAGGGGTGAGCGTCGTCGGGCCGGCCGCGACCTGGCCCAGCAGCCAGAGCAGCACGAACGCCCAGCCGATCGCGGGCCCGGCGAGGAGCCCGGCAAGAAGCCACGCCGGCCCGCCCACGCCGGCCGACCAGGCGCCCGCACCGACGGCCGCGCCGAGGACGAGGCCACCGGCCACGCCGCCGATCGCGGCAGAGAGCCACCACTGGCGCAGCACGAGGGCGCGATCGAGCGCGGCGGTGGCGACCTGGTCGGTCCAGGGCAGGGGCGGGACGACGGGCCCACGGGTCCGGCCGGTCGTCCGGGCCAGCGCGCCCACGACGACGACGAGCCCGATCGCCACGGTGAGCGCGACCGGCGACAGCAGCTCGCGGCGCAGCGCCGCCGGGTCGGCGGTGGCGAAGAGGGCCCTGGTGAGGGTGAAGCCGTAGGACGTGGCGAGCAGCACCCCGACGTAGACGGCATAGAGGATGCGCCGCACCGCGCCGGTGCCCTCCTCGCCGTGGACGACGTGGGCCGCGTCGTCGAGCCGTGCCCCGTCGGCGGCCGCCGCGTCGGCATCGGTGAGCGAGGGGCCGGCGGGCCCGGGTCGGTCGCTCACGGTCGGGCGCGGGTGTCGAGGTCGAGGACGGTGTCGGCGACGGCCTCGGTGAGCCGGGGGTCGTGCGAGGCGAGGACGACGGTGCCGCCGTCCTCGCGCCGGGCGGCCAGCAGCCGCCCGACGAGGTCGCGCATGTCGGTGTCGAGGCGCTGCTCGGGCTCGTCGAGAACGAGGGCGGTGCTCGGGCGGAACAGGACGAGGGCCAGGCGGAACAGCTGCCCCTGACCCGAGGAGAGCTCATGCGGGAAACGCTCGGCGAGGTGTCCGATGGCCAGGGCGTCCAGGCCCGCCGCGACCCGGGCGGTGCAGGTGCGCGCCTCCCCACCCCACGTCGCGTCGACGAGGGTGAGGTGGTCGGCGAGGGTGAGGTCGCGGTATGCCGTCGGCGCGCCGATCAGCGCCGCGACGGTCCGCCGGACCACCGGGTCGCGCTCGTCGGCGGTGCGCTCGTCGATCGTCGCCGAACCGGTCGTCGGGGCGAGGGTCCCGGCCAGGATGCGCAGCAGGGTCGTCTTGCCGACGCCGTTGTGGCCGCGGATGACGACGCAGGTGCCGGGCTCGGCGACGAGGTCGGTCGACGCCAGCAGCGTCGTGGGCCCGACCGTCTTGGACACCCCGGCGGCACGCACGCGAGGACCCACCCGGTCAGCGACCGCCATCGACCCACTCCCTTCGAGAAGCCCCGGCCACCCTAGTCCGCCCTTCCTGGAGGGCGGTGAACGCGGCATACCTGCCGTCCGGCCTCCCGACTAGGGTTCGGGGGGTGAGCACCGCCCTCTACCGCCGCTACCGGCCGGAGACGTTCTCGGACGTCATCGGCCAGGACCACGTGACGGGCCCGCTCATGCAGGCGCTGCGGACCGGCCGGGTCGGCCACGCCTACCTCTTCTCGGGGCCGCGCGGCTGCGGCAAGACGACGAGCGCTCGCATCCTCGCCCGCTGCCTCAACTGCGAGCAGGGCCCGACCCCCGAGCCCTGCGGCACGTGCGAGTCGTGCGTCGCCCTCGCCCGCGGCGGGCCCGGGTCGGTCGACGTCATCGAGATCGACGCCGCGAGCCACGGCGGCGTCGACGATGCCCGTGACCTGCGGGAGCGGGCGAGCTACGGGCCGGCCCAGAGCCGCTACAAGGTCTACATCATCGACGAGGCGCACATGGTGACGCCGCAGGGCTTCAACGCCCTGCTCAAGATCGTCGAGGAGCCGCCCGAGCACGTGAAGTTCGTCTTCGCGACGACCGAGCCGGACAAGGTCATCGGGACGATCCGCAGCCGGACCCACCACTACCCCTTCCGCCTCGTCCCGCCCCAGCAGCTGAGCGACTACCTCGGTCAGATCTGCGACCAGGAGGGCGTCGCCGTCGCGCCCGGGGTGCTGTCGTTCGTCGTGCGGGCCGGCGGCGGGTCGGTCCGCGACTCGCTGTCCGTCCTCGACCAGCTCATCGCCGGCTCCGGCGACGAGGGGCTGACCTATGAGTCCGCGGCCGCGCTGCTCGGCTTCACCGACGGCGAGCTGCTCGATGCGGCGATCGACGCCTTCGCCGCCGCCGACGGCGCCGGGGCCTTCCGGGCGATCGAGCGGGTCATCGAGTCCGGCCTCGACCCGCGTCGCTTCGTCGAGGACCTCCTCGAGCGGCTGCGCGACCTCATCGTCGTCGCCGCGGTGCCCGACGGCGCCTCCGCCGTCCTGCGGGCCCTGCCCGAGGACCAGCTCGAGCGGATGCGCCTCCAGGCCGCCGCCGTCGGGCCGGGTGCCCTCTCCCGCGCCGCCGACATCGTCAACGCGGGCCTCACCGAGATGACCGGTGCGACCGCTCCGCGCCTCCAGCTCGAGCTCATCGCCGCGCGGATCCTCCTGCCCGCCGCCGCCGGGGAGAGGGGGTATGCCGCGCGCCTGGACCGTCTGGAGCGCCGCCTCGACGTGGGCGGGGTCCCGACCGGCGCGGTCGCGACGGCCACCCCGGCCACCTCGAGCGCGGCCGGGTCCGTCGCCGGGCCCGGCGTCACTCGGCCGGACGCATCCGCCGCGGCCGGTCGGCCCGAGGAGCCGGCGCGGCGCGTCGTGGAGCCCCCCGAGCCAGTCGCCCGGCCGGCCGATGTGCCGGCACCGGCCGATGCGCTGGCACCGGCCGATGCGCCGGCACCGGCCGATGCGCCGGCACCGGCCGCCGTCCCGCGGCGGGTGGAACCCGCGCGGCCGGGGGCCCAGGCGCCGGCCGCGGCCGACGCCGCGCCCGCCCCCCGGGCCGCCACGCCCGGCGGCATCGACACCGCGGCGATCCGCCGCTCGTGGCCCGACGTCCTCGCCCGGATCTTCTCGCTCAAGCGGGCGACGTGGACCTTCCTGTCCGAGCACGCCCAGGTTCTGGACTACGACGGCGACCGGCTGCTCCTGGGGATCTCCACCGTCGGCCTGGCCAACACCTTCCGGCGCGGCCAGCACGCGGAGTACGTCCGGCAGGCCCTCATCGACACCCTCGGCCTCGACGCCCGGGTCGAAGGCATCCCGACCGACGAGGCACAGGCCGCCGCCGCGCCGCCGCCGTCGGCGGCGCCGACCGGACCGGCCGCGCCCCGCTCCTCGACACCGACGGCCCCGGCCGCCGCCACGGCGCCCGGGCCCCGGCGAGAGCCGGGGATGACGAGCCCACCGGCGCGGCGCGAGGCGCCGTCCCGAACGCGGCCGGCCCACGTCGACGAGCCGCCGCCCGAGGACGAGCCGCCGCCCGAGGACGAGCAGCCCCGTCCGATGGACGACACGGCGGTGAGCATCGACGACGAGGACGTCGCCGAGCTCGGTGAGGTCGGGCTGCCGGTCGTCCAACGCATTCTCGGAGCGACCGTCATCGACGACGAGGCGCCGTGAGCCGGGCCGCCTGGATGACCGGACGCGCCACGGTCGTCCCGCTGGCCAAGCTGCTGTGGCGCCCGACGATCACCGGGGTGGCCAACGTGCCGCGTTCCGGCGGCGTCATCCTCGCGAGCAACCACCTGTCGTTCATCGACTCCTTCGCCATCCCCATCGCCGCGCCCCGGCCGGTGTCCTTCCTCGCCAAGGTCGACTACTTCACCGGCACCGGCGTCGGCGGCGCCGTCCGACGCGGGTTCTTCGAGGGGATCGACGCCATCCCCGTCGACCGGCACTCCTCGCGGGCCGCCCAGGAGTCGCTCGAGGCCGCGCTCGGGGTGCTCCGGGAGGGACGGGCGTTCGGCATCTATCCCGAGGGCACCCGCTCGCGCGACGGTCGCCTCTACCGGGGGCGTACCGGGGTCGCCTGGCTGGCGCTCACCGCCGGCGTGCCGGTCGTGCCGGTCGGGCTGCGCGGGACCGCGCAGGTGCAGCCGATCGGCAGCAACCTCCCCCGGCTCGCCTCCGTCACGGTCAGCTTCGGCCGCCCCATCGAGCCGGGCGGGTATGCCGCTCTGCCCGCGGCCAGGGCCCGGCGCCTGCTGACCGACGCCGTCATGGACGCCATCGCGGGGCTGTCCGGGCAGGAACGGGCCGAGGGCTACAACGACCTGCCGCCCTCGTCCTCCGGCGCCGCCGTCGGCATCTAGCCCGCCCCACCCGTCCCGACTTTCCCGCCCGATGGCGGAAACACTCGCCTGGCACGACTTCTCTTGTCTTGCCAGGCGAGTGTTTGTCCTGTTTCGCCGGCCGAGCGCGACGTCCGGTGCCATGCGCGCCCGGCGCGGGCCGTTCCGCGGGACGTGGATCACCCTCGCCCGTCCCCGGCGTCTGTCGCCGGGCGATGATCGCCGACGCGGCAAGCCAGAACGGCAGCAGCCGGTAGCTCACGAGGCCGCCGGGCGGGATGCCCGCGTCCGCCAGTGCGCACAGCACCCGCAGCACGATGCTGGTGACGGCGAACTTCGACATGGACGACTATGTCTATGACGCGCTCGAGGCCGGAGCGAGCGGCTTCCTCCTCACGGATGCCGAGCCCGAGCTGCTCGTCGCAGGGATCCGGGCCGTGCACGCCGGTGACGCCCTGCTCGCGCCGAGCGTGGCCCGGCGCATGATCCACTCGGTGCTGGGGGAGCGCCCGGCGGCGCCGAGCGGACCGGCGGGTCGGTCGGACCCGCTCACGCCACGCGAGCGCGAGGTGCTCGTTCTCATGGCGCGGGGGCTGAGCAAACGGCGAGATCGCCGACCGGTTCGTCCTGTCCGGAGACGACGGTCAGGCCCATGTCGGGCGGATCCTCGCCAGGCTGGGGGACCGCGACCGGGTGCAGGCGGTCATCCAGGCCCATGAGCACGGCCTGGTGCGGGGAGGAACGCGCGGACCGTACTGCGCCCTGAGTCCCCTGCGGACACCGCACCCGGACGGTCCTCGATCAGGGCGGCGGAGTTCGCCGCGCGGGGCTGGACGCGGTCGCGGTGGGCCGGCCATCGGGCCGATGGCCGGGACGCGGGTGACCCGGGTCGGGCTGTCACCGGCCAACGTGTGGCGGGTGGGGCTCACCCTGCTGGCCGTCCTCCGGTGCCGTCCTGCTCGGTGCCGCCCCTTCGGGGTGGCGGGCGCGTTCCTCGTGGTTCGCGTCGTCGCCAAGCTGCTCCCCTGCTCGACATCTACGGGCACCGTCACCAGCTCCTTCCCGAGCTCGAGGACCGGGCCTGCCGGGCGGAGCGGACCCCGCGCTCCCGGGGGCGAGGGCATCGCCGGGGTGCTGCGGCGGAGTCACCCCCGAGGCCGCCCGAGGCCGACGACGGCAGCCCCACGCTCTGATGGCACTCCCGGGGTGCGTCTCTAGGCTGAGCTCGTCGGACGCCGCGCGGGAGAGGACTCACGATGAGGTTCCCGGTTCTTGGTCGCCGTCGCCTGCCCATCGCCTCGCGGTGGCTCGTCCCGGTGCTGCTCTCGGCGGTCCTTGTGGTCGTCGTGGCGGGTGCGGCGGCGGCGGCCATCGAGACCCGCACCGTGACGAGCTTCGGGCGCGGCCTGTGGTGGGCGACGAGTCTCATCACGACCGTGGGTTTCATCGGGGAGCCGCCCGAGACCACCGGAGGCGTGCTCCTGTCCGGGTTCCTCATGATCGTCGGGTTCCTGCTCCTCGCCATGGTCAGCGCGTCCCTGGCCGCGCTCTTCGTGCGTCAGGAGGAGCGCCCGTTCGAGGCGGAGGAGGCGCTGGTGGACCAGCGGATCCTCGACGCCATCGAACGCCTCGAGCTGCGCCTGGCGTCGATCGAGGCGAAGGTGGGCGGCCGGTAGGTGCCGAGCGCCGCCACCGGCCCGGCCGCGCACCCACCCCGTGCGCGGACGGCATACCCGTGGGGGGTATCGTGGGGGTATCACACCGGCACGAAGGAGCATCATGAGCACCCAGACCTTCCAGGCCACCGGCCTCACCTGCGGTCACTGCGTCCACGCGGTCACCCAGGAGATGAGTGCCCTCGACGGCGTCAGCGACGTCCAGGTCGAGCTCGTCAACGGCGGCGCCTCCACGGTGACGTTCGCGGCCGACCGTGAGGTGGGCGCCGACGAGATCCGCGGCGCCCTGGACGGGGCCGGCGAGTACCAGCTCGTCGGCTGACGCACCCACCACCCATCCGTCGTGTCCGCGTTTCTGGTCGCCAGGGCGACCAGAAGCGCGGACACAGGCTCTCGGGTGCGGCGGATGACGCCGCGGTCGGACCAAGGCCGTAGGCTCGAGGTGTGTACGAGGGCGCGGTCCAGGACCTGATCGACGAGCTCGGGCGGCTGCCCGGGGTCGGTCCGAAGAGTGCCCAGCGGATCGCCTTCCACCTCCTCACGTCCGACCCGGCCGACGTCCAGCGGCTCACCGAGGCCCTCGCGGCCGTCAAGGAGCGGGTCCGGTTCTGTGAGGTGTGCTTCAACATCGCCGAGGGTGAGCGGTGCCGCATCTGTGCCGACCCCCGGCGCGACGAGACGGCCATCTGCGTCGTCGAGGAGCCCAAGGACGTCGTCGCCATCGAGCGCACCCGTGAGTTCCGGGGCCGCTACCACGTCCTCGGCGGGGCGATCAGCCCCATCGACGGCATCGGGCCCGATGACCTGCGCTTCCGGGAGCTCATGTCCCGACTGGCCGACGGCGCGGTGCACGAGGTCATCATCGCGACCGACCCCAACCTCGAGGGCGAGGCGACGGCGAGCTATCTCGCCCGCTTCCTCAAGGGGATGGGACTGACCATCTCCCGGCTCGCCTCGGGGCTCCCCGTGGGCGGCGACCTCGAGTATGCCGACGAGGTCACCCTGGGCCGGGCGTTCGAAGGACGGAGGCTGCTCGATGCCTGAGCACACGACCGACCCCGCGGCCGGCCCGACGACCGGCGACGTGCCGGCCGAGCTGACCGCCCTCGCCGCGGACTGCGCCTCCGAGGCCGCGGTGTTCGTCACGACCGTGGCCGACGTCGCGTCCGGCTCCGCGCCGGACGCTGCGCTTCCGGTGACCCTGCTGGCCCTCTCCCAGGTCCTGTCGATGGGGGCCCGGCTCGGTGCGATCGAGGACGTCGTGCCGCTCGAGCGGTACGAGGCCGATCCCGGTCCCGACCCCGAGCTGGACCCGCTGCGCGGCAACCTCGCCAACCTCTTCGAGGGCATCGACGAGTACGCCGATGTCGTCGACCCGGTCACCTCGACCGACCTGACGACCGGCTCGATCTCGAACGACCTCATGGAGGTGGTCTCCGCGCTCGCCCACGGGCTGAGCCACTACGAGGCCGGTCGCCCGATCGAGGCCCTGTGGTGGTGGCAGTTCAGCTACCTCTCCGACTGGGGCGAGCGTGCGGCGATGGCTGTGCGGGTCGTCCAGACCCTCCTCGCCCACGTCCGGCTCGACGCCGACGCCGAGATCGTCTCCGAGGCGGAGTTCGACGCCCTCCACCCCTGACCGGCATGCGGGCGCCGTCGGGGGCGCCCACCCCCCTGGCTAGACTGTCCGCGCCGGCCAGCCCGGCGCATGCCGTTCGTTTTCCGGGAGTCCCATCGTGCCGATCGTCGTCCAGAAGTACGGCGGTTCCTCGCTCGCCGATGCCGAGAGCATCAAGCGGGTCGCCCGCCGCATCGCCGAGACGAAGAAGGGCGGCAACGACGTCGTCGTCGCCGTCTCCGCGATGGGGGACTCGACGGACGAACTGCTCGACCTCGCCAACGAGGTCAGCCCGCTGCCGCCCCCGCGCGAGATGGACATGCTCATGACCGCGGGTGAACGGATCTCGATGGCCCTCGTGGCCATGGCCATCTCCGACCTGGGCTACACCGCCCGCTCGTTCACCGGCTCCCAGGCCGGCGTCATCACCGACGCGGTGCACGGCAAGGCGAAGATCATCGACATCACGCCCGGCCGGATCACCAAGGCCCTCGGCGAGGGGCATATCGTCATCGTCGCGGGGTTCCAAGGCGTCAGCCAGGACACGAAGGAGATCACGACGCTGGGTCGGGGCGGGACGGACACGACGGCCGTCGCCCTCGCCGCCGCGCTCGGCGCCGGCGTGTGCGAGATCTACACCGACGTCGACGGCGTCTTCACCGCCGACCCCCGGATCGTCCCGAGTGCCCGCAAGCTCGACCGGGTCACCAACGAGGAGATGCTGGAGCTCGCCGCCTGCGGCTCGAAGGTGCTCCATCTGCGCAGCGTCGAGTACGCCCGCCGCTTCGACATCCCCATCCACGTCCGGTCCTCCTTCACCTCGAAGGAGGGCACCATCGTCACCGACCAGCCCGCTCCCGAAGGAGACGCCGTGGAAGAGCCGATCATCGCCGGGGTCGCGCACGACCGCAGCGAAGCCAAGATCACGGTCGTCGGTGTCCCGGACATCACCGGCAAGGCGGCCGACATCTTCTCGGCGCTGGCCGAGGCGCAGATCAACATCGACATGATCGTCCAGAACGTCTCGGCCATCGATACCGGCCTGACCGACATCTCCTTCACCCTGCCCAAGGCCGACGGCCAGTCGGCGCTGCAGTCGCTGCAGCGGATCCAGGCTGCGGCCGGTTTCGCCTCGCTGCTCTACGACGACCAGATCGGCAAGCTGTCCCTTGTCGGCGCCGGCATGCGGTCCAACCCGGGGGTCTCGGCGACCTTCTTCCGGGCCCTGGCCGACAGCGGCGTCAACATCGAGATGATCTCGACCTCGGAGATCCGCATCTCCGTCATCACCCGCGAGGAGCTGCTCGACGAGGCGGTCCGTGCCGTGCACACGGCATTCGGGCTGGACTCCGCCGAGGGCGAGGCCGTCGTCTACGCGGGCACCGGGCGCTGACCGCACGGTGTCCTCCACGGGCTCTCTCGACACCCGGCCCACGCTGGCCGTGGTGGGAGCGACGGGTGCCGTCGGCCGGGTCGTCTGCGAGGTGCTCGCCGTCCGTGAGCAGCTGTGGGGCTCGGTGCGCCTCGCCGCGGCCGACGACGAGGTGGGAACGGTATGCCGCCTCGGCAGTGCGGAGATCGCCGTCGAGCCCCTGCGCCCGGAGTTCTTCGACGGCGTCGACGTCGCCCTCTTCGACATCCCGCCGGCGATTGCCGAGCCCTGGGTGACCCTCGCCGCCGAGCGCGGCGTCGTCGTCATCGACAACAGCCCGACCTTCCGCCTGGACCCGGACGTCCCGCTCGTGGTCCCCGAGGTCAACCCGCGCCGGGTCCTCGACCGTCCGAAGGGGATCATCGCCAACCCGGGCGCCACCGTCATGACGATGATCGACGTCCTCGGCGTGCTGCACTCGGGGTGGGAGCTGACCGAGCTCGTCGTCACGACCTTCCAGTCCGCCTCGGGCCTGGGCCGGCAGGGGATCAACCGCCTCTACGACGAGATCGCGGTCGTCGCGGGCGACCGGCAGCTCGGCACCAGGCCCGGCGACGTGCGTCGTCTCGTCGAGCACGAGCTGGGTGACTCGCCCTTCCCGGCACCGTTGGCGCTCAACGTGATTCCCTTCGTCGGCAGTCACGTCGGGGAGGGGTGGACGTCCGAGGAGGTCAAGGTGCGGGCCGAGGTTCGCAAGATTCTCGATATCCCGGACCTCAAGGTGGCCGTGACTTGCGTGCGGGTCCCGGTCGTGTCGACGCACTCGGTCAGCGTCCACGCGACGTTCGCGCAGGACATTCCGCTCGGCCAGGCCCGGGAGGCCCTCGTCCAGGCCCCGGCGGTCGTCCTCCTCGACGACCCCGAGAACGAGGAGTTCCCCACGCCGTCCGACATCGTCGGGGCCGACCCGCGCTTCGCCGGTCGGATGCGTCAGGCCGCCGACTTCCCGCAGACCCTCGAGGTCTTCATCTGCGGCGACAACCTCCGCAAGGGCGCCGCGCTCAACATGCTCCAGACCGCCGAGCTCGTCGTGAAGGAGCGTGCCGAGGCGAACGTCTGAGGGCGGCGGCCGAGCTCAGGTGCTCGCGGGAAGGCTCGTCGTCGCCTGCTCCACCTCGCGGCGCAGCACCACGCCGGCGACGATCTGGGCCATCCCCCAGGCGAAGGCGAAGGCACCGAGGACGATCGCGAGGTCGATCGACCCGCGTCCGGGGTTGGCGACGAAGAGGACCCCCACGACGAGTGACAGCAGCGCCGAGAGGACGATGAGCGCCCGGCTCGTCGTCCCGCTCGGACCGAACGCGCCGACCAGCTCGAAGGCCCCGCGCACGAGCATCCAGATCCCGATGACCCAGGTGATACTGACGGCGGAGATCCCCGGTCGGGTCAGCGCGAAGAGTCCGGCCAGGACGGCGAGCACGCCCATCGCGACCAGCATCCACCGTCGGCCTCCGCCGGCGCCGACCGCGTCGGCGAGCATGGAGAGCCCGTCGACGAGCACGAAGGCGCCCCAGAGGGCGACGAGGGCCAGGACCGTCGTGATCGGCCAGGCCATCGCAAGGATCCCGAAGACGACGCCGATCGCCCCCCGCAGGAGCAGGAGCCTCCAACTGGCCTGCAGGAACCCGTTCATGATGGCGTCCTCCCCCCCGGCCCGGATGGCCGAGACGGCACCAGTGTGGCGGCATAGTGGCGGGTGCGCACCCCCTCGCGGCCGGTCGCGGAACCCAGCACGGTGGGCGGGGGATGCGCACGCCCGGCGCGGAGGCCGAGGACCACATTCGTCACCATCAGGTGGGCTCGCTTTGCCGGTCCAGCACCGGACGCGAGAGGGTAGGAACATGACCGTTCGTACCGTTGCCATGCTCACCGCCGGGGGCCTGGCCCCCTGCCTGTCCTCCGCCGTCGGCGGCCTCATCCAGCGCTACACCGAGGTGGCGCCGGACGTGCGGATCATCGCCTACCTCGACGGGTATGCCGGCCTCCTCCAGGGCCGCTACGTCGAGGTCACCCCGGAGGTCCGCGAGAGGGCCCACCTGCTGCACGGGTTCGGTGGTTCGCCGATCGGCAACAGCAGGGTCAAGCTCACCAACGTCGAGGACTGCGTCAAGCGTGGCCTCGTCCAGGAGGGCCAGGATCCGCTGCACGTGGCGGCGGAGCAACTGACCACCGACGGTGTCGACGTGCTCCACACGATCGGTGGGGACGACACGAACACGACGGCCGCCGACCTCGCGGCATACCTCCATGAGAACGACTACGAGCTGACCGTCGTCGGCCTCCCCAAGACGATCGACAACGACGTCATCCCCATCCGGCAGAGCCTCGGTGCGTGGACCGCTGCCGAGCAGGGGTCGCTCTATGCGAAGAACATCATCGCCGAGCACTCCTCGAACCCGAGGATGCTCATCGTCCACGAGGTCATGGGCCGCAACTGCGGCTGGCTCACCGCCGAGACCGCCCGCCGCTACCACGCGTGGGTCGGCGAGCAGGACTTCGTCCCCGGCATCGGCAACGACCCGCGCCGCTGGGACGTCCACGCGGTCTTCGTCCCCGAGCAGCACATCGACATCGACGCCGAGGCCGAGCGGCTCAGGGCGATCATGGACGAGATCGGCTGCGTCAACATCTTCCTGTCCGAGGGCGCCGGTGTGGCCGAGATCGTCGAGCAGCTCGAGGCCTCCGGGCAGGAGGTGCCGAAGGACCCGTTCGGCCACGTCCAGCTCGACAAGGTCAACCCGGGTGGGTGGTTCGCGAAGCAGTTCGCCGCGAAGCTCGGCGCCGACAAGACGATGGTCCAGAAGAGCGGGTACTTCTCCCGCTCGGCCGCCGCCAACGAGGAGGACCTCGCCCTGATCAGGCAGTGCACCGACCTCGCCGTCGACTGCGCGCTGCGCGGTGAGTCCGGCGTCATCGGTCAGGACGAGGAGAACGGCGACGTCCTGTCGGCCATCGCCTTCCCGCGGATCAAGGGCGGCAAGAAGTTCGAGGCCACGTCGGCGTGGTTCTCCGAGCTGCTCGCCTCGATCGGCCAGAACCCCGGCTGAGCCGCCGTCCCGGCCTGGGGCGACAAAGACCAGCCTGGCAAGGGAAATCTTCTCTTGCCAGCCTGGTGTGTCGTGTATCGGGCGGGAAAGTGAGCCGAGCGGTGGGGGAGGGGCGCCGGGGGGAGGGGATCAGCCGGCGGCGGCGAGCACGGCGGCCCGGGCGTCGCCGGCCGTCGCGACGACGGTGACGCCCAGCTTGGCGAGGGTCGTGCGCATGCCGGCGCCGGCGCCGCCCGCGACGAACGCGTCGACGGCGTGCTCGCGGACGAAGCGGACGATCCGGGCATGGTGGGCCCCCTCGCCGCCGCTGTCGTGGAGGGCGTCCCAGCCCACCTGGTGCACGGTCCAGCCGGTGATCGCGCCGTTCTCGACGGTCGCGATGGCGACCGCGTCGGCACGGCCGATGCCGCGTCCGACCTGTTCGCCTGCGGCGAGGGTGACTGCCACGATCACGATGTCGGTCCTTTCGTCGGGCTCTGCCTGCCCGACTCCCATCCTGTCACCCGCCAGCCCGCCCTGCCGCTGAGGCTGCCCTCACGGCGCCGGGGTCGCCCGGGGAGACTCGCGCCACAGGACACCGCCGGCGCGGGCCCACGGGCCTAGCGTGGACGGCGGTGGAGGAGGTGCTCACCCATGTCCAGAACCCGCTCCCGTCCCGCACCCGCCGCTCGGCGGGCAGGCTACGTCATCGCCATCGTCGTCAACGCCGTCCTGCTCTGGCTCGTCGACGTCAGCCCCGGGTGGCAGGCGGTCCCCTTCCTCACCCCGCAAACCGAGCAGGTCATCGGGTTGGTCACCCTCTCCCTCGTCGTCAGCGTCGCCGTCAACGTCGTCTACATCGCGGCCGACCCGCCGGGGCTGCGCGCCGCGGGCGAGGTCGTCACGGCTCTCGTCGGCGTCGTCGTCGCCCTCCGGGTCTGGCAGGTGTTCCCGTTCGATGTCTCCGACGGGTGGCGGGTCGCCTTCCACGTCCTGCTCGCCCTCGCGATCGGTGGCGGCATCATCGGGGCGCTGAGCCAGGTCGTCACGATGGTCCGCCTGGGGGCGCTGCCGCGGGAGGCGCCACGCTGACCCCCTAGTCTCGGCACATGGCGTCCACCTCGGCAGCGGTTCGCCGGGTCTGGTCGCGCTCCCCGCAGGCCCTCGCCTGGGTGGTCGTCGCCGGCTGGACCACGTGGTGGGGCCTGCGCCAGGCCCGCCCCTCGGCGATCTCCTGGCACTTCTTCCGGGACGGCGCGGACGCCCTGTTCGGGCCGGCCGGGCTGCACGTCTACGCCGACAACCCGACCCTGCAGATCGGGCCGCTCGCCTTCGTCACCAGCGTGCTGGCCGGGTCGGCCGGGGGGCGCCACGCCGCCGGGGTGGCCCAGGTGGTGCTGACCGCCACGCTGCTGCCCGTCCTCTGGGCGGTCGCCGCCCACCAGCGGCCGGGCCGGTCGGCGGTCCGCCGGGCGGTCCGGCTCGCCCTCGCCGGTCTCGTCCTCGCGCCCGCCTGGACGACCCTCACCGTGCGGTGGCTGCACGTCGACGACGCCCTCGCGCTGGTCGGTATCGCCGGAGTCGTCCTCGCCGTGTCCTCGCCCCGTGGCCGGCCGGTGCTCGCCGCCGTGGCCGCCGCCCTGGCCTGCGCGGCGAAGCCGTGGGCCGTCATTGCGCTCCCCCTCCTGCTCGCGCTGCCCCGGGCGGTGCGCTGGCGCTCCCTCGGGTATGCCGTCGCCGGGACCGCCGCGGCCTGGCTGCCTTTCCTCATGGCCGATGCGGGCACGATGGACGCGTTGCGACCGAAGGTGCGGGTCGGAGAGTCGTCGGTCATGTGGGCGCTGGGCTACCGCGGCACCTACCTGCCCGCCTGGGATCGGCTCGCCCAGCTCGTGGGGGCTCCGTTCGTCGCCCTCGTCGCCGTCCTCCGCGGTCGCTGGGCGGGTGCCTTGGTGGCCGGCATCGCCGTCCGCCTCGTCCTGGACCCCCAGGACCTGGCGTACTACGCCGCCGGGGCCGTGCTCGCCGCCCTCGTCCTCGACCTCCATGCCCGGCGCTGGCTCGTGCCGTGGACGGCGCTCATCACGGCGCTCGCCCTGTGGCAGCCGTTCGTCGTCGACTACCAGCGCCGCTTCGAGCTGGCCGGCGGCGTCGGCCTGTGGTGGTTCGAGCATCCGACGGCCGTCGCCGTCATCCACCTCGGCTGGGCCATCGCGGTCGTCGTCGCGGCGTTCTGGCCCGCGTCACCCGCCGCCCGGCACCGCTCACCCGGTGGATGAGCGGGCCGTCAGGGCCCCCATTCGGTGCGATCAGGCACGTACGGGACGAGCCGGGCCCGGTCGGGCTCGAAGCCGTGCCGGACGCCCCACATGACGGCCTGGCTGCGCCGGGTGACGTCCATCTTCCGGTAGGCCGCCCGGATGTAGGACTTGACCGAGTTGATGCTCAGGTGCGACCTCTCGGCGATCTCCTGGTTGGACAGCCCCTGGGTGATGAGGGCGATGATCTCGGCCTCGCGGACCGAGAGGCCCTCGGCACGCCCCGGCCAGTCGCCCCCGATGAGCGGTTCCTCCTGGTCGAGCACGGGACTGACGACCCTCTCACCGGCATGGATGCGCTCGATCGCCGTGACGAGCTGCTCCGCCGTGAGGCTCTTGGAGAGATAGCCGGCCGCCCCGTGGCCGAGCGCGGTGTCGATGAGCCGGCGGTCGAGGTTCCACGTGTAGACCACGGTCCGGCCGACGGAGGGGTTGCGGACGAGGTCGAGGACCTCCTCACCGTCGGCCTGCGGCTGGGCGAAGGTGTCGTACAGGGCCACGTCGACGCTGCGCAGGACCGGGCGGCTGGCGTCCAGCTCGACGACTCGTACCCGACCGGCATAGGCGTCGAGCATCCGGGCGACCCCCTGCACGACGATCTCGTAGTCGTTGACGAGCGCGAGGCGGATCGGGCCGCGCCCATCCGCCGCGTTCTCGTCACGGTGACCCAGCATGGACCAGAATCTAGCCCACCGGCCCGGATAACGGAGGTCCACCCCAAGGGGTGTACCGGGCGCGGGGCGGGTCTGCCTACGGTCGGTGTGGCCGCGTCACGGCGGATCGTTCATCGGGAGGTGCCTGCCGGGATGACATCGACCCGGGATGATCCGCCGGGCGGCCACCAGCTCGGAGCGCAGGCGGTAGTGCGGGGGCACGGAACGCCACTCCGGGTGAGGTGGAACGGCCGGCGGCGGCCGCTCGGCGCATTTCGCGAGCGGCCGCCGCGTGCCACACTTCCGGCGTGACCTCCCGGCCGCCCGCCACCCCCACCCCGCGCACAGCACCGACCCTCGAGGAGGTCGCCGCGCGGGCCGGCGTCTCACGCGCCACCGCCAGCCGCGTGCTGCGAGGTGCGAGCAACGTCAGCGATGCCGCCAGGGAGCGGGTCGCTGCCGCGGCCCGCGCCATCCACTACTCTCCCAACCATGCTGCCCGGTCTCTCGTCACCGGCAAGAGCGACTCGATCGCCTTCGTCATCGATGAGACGGAGGAGCGGCTGTTCTCCGACCCCTTCTTCCTCGGCATGCTCCGCAATGCCCACGACGTCGTCGCCGAGGCCGGTCTCCAACTCGTCTTCACCGTCATGTCCCGCCGGGAGGACCACGACCGGTTCGTCTGGTATGCCGCCGGCGGGCACGTCGACGGCGTCCTCCTCCTCTCGCTCCACGACCGCGACGAGCTGCCGCGGCAGCTCGAGGAGCTCGGCGTCCCGACCGTCCTCAGCGGCCGCCCGCCCCGGGGCGCGGCCGGCCTGAGCTTCGTCGACGTCGACAACGTCGGCGGAGGGCGGATGGCGACCGAGCATCTTCTCTCGACGGGCCGACAGCGGGTGGCGACCCTCACCGGGCCCCTCGACATGGGCGCGGGCCAGGACCGGCTCGCGGGCTACCGCCACGCCATGGCCGCGGCGGGCCGAGCCGAGCAGTGCGTCGCCGTCGAGGCGGACTTCACCTCGGCTGGTGGGCATGACGCGATGGTCCGCCTCCTCGCCGAGCACCCCGACGTCGACGGGGTCTTCGCCGCGTCGGATCTCGTTGCGGTGGGGGCGATCCGGGCCATCCGAGCACACGGCCGCCGGGTGCCCGAGGACGTCGCCGTCGTCGGCTTCGACGACATCCCCGGCGCCGCCGAGCTCGACCCGCCGCTGACGACCGTGCGCCAGCCCGTCGCCGAGCTCGGGGGGGCGATGACCCGGCTCCTGCTCGACCGGATCGACGGGGCCGAGGCGGCGTCGGGCACGCTCCTGCCCGTCGAGCTGGTCGTCCGCCGCTCCGCCTGATTCGTTCGTCACAGACACGCCGGTCGCTCTTGACAGCGGGTCCGGACTGCGTCACTGTGATCCGCGTGAGAGCGCTCTCACGATCTCGGTCCCGCGAGGTCGACGCTCTCCACGGTCAAGGAGGACCGATGCGTCGAACGTCTCTAGGCCGCCGTCTGGCGGCGTCGTCGATGGCCGTCACGGCCACGACCGCACTCCTGCTCGCGGGCTGCGGATCCGGGTCCAGCACCGGCTCCAACGCCGCCCCGACGAGCGCCGGTCCCTGTGGAACCGACGCGGACACCACGCTCACCGTCGGCCTGTTCGGAACCTTCGGGTTCAAGGAGAACGGGCTGTGGGACGAGTACAAGAAGGTCTGCCCCAACATCACCATCAACGAGGACGTCGTCGAGCAGTCGGCCGACTACTGGACCCGGCTGAAGACCCGGCTCGCGTCCGGCAGCGGCCTGGCCGACGTGCAGGCCATCGAGATCGGCTTCGTCGCCGACGTCGTCCAGAACCACGCCGACCAGTTCGTCAACTGGAACACCGTCGAGAACTCCGCCGACATCAAGGCCGAGTTCTTCCCGTGGAAGTGGCAGCAGGCCAGCTCCGTCGACGGCACGACGACGGTCGGCCTCGGCACCGACATCGGCCCGGAGGCGATCTGCTACCGCAAGGATCTCCTCGACAAGGCCGGCCTGCCGTCCGACCCGGCGACGCTCGCCACGACGTGGTCCACCTGGGATGACTTCATCACCTTCGGCAAGCAGTACGAGGCCTCGTCCTCCAAGCAGTCCGGCTCCCACTTCGTCGACAGCGCCGCCAGCATCTTCTCGACGGCCGTCTACCAGGGCACCCTCGCCTACAACGACAAGAGCGGCCAGCCCTCGATCGAGAACAGCGACGGTGTGAAGAACGCCTGGTCCTCCGCGACGACCGCGGCCCAGGACGGCATCACCGCCGGGCTCGAGCAGTTCTCCCCGCCGTGGAACAAGGCGTTCTCGAGCGGCAGCTTCGCGACCATCGCCTGCCCGACCTGGATGATGGGCTACATCCAGGGCCAGGCCGGTGACGCGTATGCCGGCAAGTGGGACATCGCGCCCGTCCTGCCCGGTGGTGCCACCAACTGGGGTGGCTCGTGGTTGGGCGTGCCGACGGCCTCGCAGAACAAGGCCGCCGCGATCGCCCTCGTCGAGTGGCTCTCGGCGAAGGAGCAGCAGGTGACGATGTGGACGTCCGAGAAGCAGGGCGGGCACTTCCCGTCGAACAAGGACGCCGCCGCCGATCCGGGTGTCGCCAGCGCGACGAGCGCGTACTTCAGCAACGCGCCCGTGGGCCAGATCTTCGGCGACATCGCCGGGAAGATGACCATCCCGCCGATCGGTCTCTATGACACCCAGATCCAGCAGGCCATGACGACCCAGCTGACGAACATCGAGACCAAGGGAACCTCCCCCGACAAGGCGTGGTCCGACGCGCTCAAGGCCGTCAAGCAGATCACCGGGTGACCCCGCGGGTGGGCCGCCGACCGACAGGGAACCGGTCGGCGGCCCACCCCCCCACCACGCCCCCCGGCATACCGTCGCGTCACGCGCGACGGAGCGCCCCGACGTCCCGGAGGAGAACCGATGACCGCCGCATCGCTCAGCCCCGGCCCCACCGACGAGCAGACGGCCCATGCCGACCGGCCCGGCTCCGGCCGCCGCCGGCGGTCGCACCGGCTGCCGGGCAGCCGCGCCGCCTACGCCTACATCGCTCCGTTCTTCGTCGTCTTCGCCGCCTTCAGCGTCTACCCCTGGCTCGACACCGCCTGGGTCTCGCTGCACGACGTGCGGTTGTCGACGTACGACAAGATGACCTGGCTCGGCCTGGGCAACTACGAGAACCTCTTCACGAACGAGTTCTTCTGGAACGCGTTCCGCAACACGCTCACCATCGGGATCATCTCGACCGTCCCGCAGCTGTGCATGGCCCTGGGCATCGCCCACCTGCTCAACTACTCGCTGCGGGGGCGGACCTTCTTCCGGGTCTCCATCCTCATGCCGTATGCCACGAGCCTGGCCGCGGCGACGGTGATCTTCCTCGAGCTGTTCGACCCCAAGCTCGGCCTGGTCAACTGGTTCCTCCACCTCGTCCACCTGCCCGAGGTCGACTGGCAGGGGTCCCGGTGGCCGTCGCAGATCGCCGTCTCGACGATTGTCACCTGGCGTTGGACCGGCTACAACGCGCTCATCTACCTCGCCGGGATGCAGTCGATCGACCGGCAGCTCTACGACGCCGCCGTCGTCGACGGGTGCGGGCGCTGGGCCCAGTTCCGCCACGTGACCCTCCCGGGGCTGCGCCCGACGATCCTGTTCACCATCGTCGTCTCGACGATCGGGGCGACCCAGCTGTTCGGTGAGCCGCTGCTCTACCACTCCGGCAAGGCCGACGGTGGCACCGAGAACCAGTACCAGACCCTCGGCCTGCTCATGTACCAGCAGGGCTGGTCCTACGACCGGCTCGGGCTGGCCTCGGCGACCGCCTGGACGATGTTCGTCATCATCGTCCTCGCCGTCCTCGTCAACGTCCTCATCGCCCGGCGACGGGACCGGGAACCGGCGGCCACGGCCCCGCCCGTCCGGCGGCTCGCCTCGACCGCCAGCGAGGCGGCCCGCCGGGACGGAGGCGGGCGATGAGGGCCGGCGCGCAGGAGCGCGGATCGCGGGCGACCTACGCCCTGCTCATCCTCGTCACCGTCGTCTCGGTGTTCCCGCTCTACTACACCGTCGTCATGGCGTCGCACACGAACGCCGAGATGGCCTCGGCCTCGCCGCCGTGGACGCCGAGCCTCGACCTGTTCTCCAACGTCAAGGAGGCGCTGCGGATCGCCCCGCTCAACCAGGGGCTCGTCAACAGCATCCTCGTCTCGGGTGTCGTCACCGCCGGGACCGTCGCGTTCTGCACCCTGGCCGGCTTCGCCTTCGCCAAGCTGCGCTTCCGCGCCTCGAACCTCCTGCTCGGCCTGTGCATCGGCACGATGATGGTCCCGATGCAGATGGGGGTCATCCCCCTCTACATGCTCATGAGCAGCCTCGGCCTGGCCGGGCACCTCGCGGCGGTCATGCTGCCCAACCTCGTCACCGCCTTCGGGGTCTTCTTCATGCGCCAGTACATCTCCTCGGCCGTGCCCGACGAGCTCGTCGAGGCCGGCTGGATCGACGGCGCCGGGCCGCTGCGCGTCTTCTGGTCGGTGGTCGTCCCGGCGGCGCGACCGGCGATGGCCGTCCTCGGGATGCTGACCTTCCTCGCCTCGTGGAACGACTTCTTCTGGCCGATCATCGCGCTGTCGTCGCAGAACCCGACGATCCAGGTCGCCTTCCAGAGCCTCGCCACGGGGTACGCGCCGCAACAGTCGATCATCATGGCCGGCACCCTCTACGGCACGGTGCCGGTCCTCGTCGTCTTCGCACTTCTCGGCCGACAGATCGTCGGCGGCATCATGCAAGGAGCGGTCAAGGGATGAGCCTTCCGACGAACGGCGCACGCAGCTTCCCCGAGGACTTCGTCTGGGGTGTGGCGTCCGCGGCATACCAGATCGAGGGGGCGGTCGCCGACGAGGGCCGGGGCCCGAGCATCTGGGACACCTTCTCGCACCGGCCCGGCCGCGTCGCGAACGGCGACACGGGCGACGTGGCCTGCGACCACTACCACCGATGGAAGGAGGACCTCGACCTCCTCGTCGAGCTCGGTATCCCCTCATACCGCTTCTCCGTCTCGTGGTCCCGCGTCCTGCCCGACGGTCGCACCCGCAACCAGGCCGGCATCGACTTCTACCGGCGGCTCGCCGAGGGCCTGCGCGAGCGAGGCATCACCCCGCTCATGACGCTCTATCACTGGGACCTTCCCGAGGCGCTCGACGAGGGCGGGACCCGCGGCTGGCTCGAGCGCGACACGGCGGACCGGTTCGCCGAACTCGCGCTCGCGATGGGGGAGGCCGTCGGTGACCTCGTCCCGACCGTCTCGACGCTCAACGAGCCGATGTGCTCGGCCTTCCTCGGCTATGCGACCGGTGAGCACGCGCCGGGCCTGACCGAGAACGCCCTCGCGTACCGCGCGGCCCACCACCTCAACCTCGCCCACGGACGCGGCGTCGCCGCCCTCCGCTCGGTGCTGCCCGCGCAGGCGCAGGTCTCGCTCACCGTCAACCCCCAGCACATCGAGCCCGCGAGCTCCCACCCGGGCGACATCGCGGCGGCGCGGCACGCCGATGCCGTCGCGAACCGGATCTTCCTCGACCCGGTGCTGCGCGGCTCCTACCCGGCGGACCTCCTCGCGGGGACCGCGCACCTCACCGACTGGTCCTTCGTCCGCGACGGCGACCTCGCCGAGATCAGCGCGCCGATCGACGTCCTCGGCGTCAACTTCTACAACCCCTCCCGGGTCGCCGCGGTGGCCGAGGGGGCGAGGCCGGACCGCACGTGGGTCGGAACCGACCGGGCCCGCGGCGTCGACATCCCCGGTCCGGCCACGATCATGGGCTGGCCCATCGTGCCCTCGGCGCTCGGCGCCCTGTTGGTCCGGCTCCACGAGGACTACGGGCTGCCGATGATGGTGACCGAGAACGGCTGCGCCGGGCAGGACCGGGTCGGCGCCGACGGCCGGGTCCACGACGACTTCCGGATCGACTACGTCCGCGGCCACCTCGCGGCGATCGCCGACGCGCTGGCCACGGGCGCCGACGTGCGCGGCTACTACCTGTGGACCCTGCTCGACAACTTCGAGTGGGCCTGGGGCTACGACAAGCGGTTCGGGATCGTCCACGTCGACTTCGAGACCCAGCGACGGACTCCGAAGGACTCCGCCTACTGGTACCGCGACGTCATCCGTCGCGGCGGCCCCGCCTGACGAGGCCCGACGGACGGGGTATGCCGTGGCGGCGGCCGCGGCATACCCCGTCCGTTTCTCGGCGCGCCGTTGACCCCCCGGTGGCCCGCTGCCTACGCTCCGGCGAGACGACGGTGAGAGGAAGCGCATGAGCCAGGACCTGGATTTCGTCGAGATCCTCGACGGCCTCTACCCCTACCGCGCGACGACCGAGGCGCACCGGGCGCTTCCGGCGGCGCCGCTGGAGCGGGACGCCATCCTCGCCGAGGTGACCGGGATGGCGCGCGCCGAGGACGAGATGGGGGACGAGGGTCTCGTCTCGGGCAGCCTCTACAGCGGCGACCACGACCACTACGGCTTCCTCGGCGAGGTGTTCTCGCTCTTCAGCCACGCGAACGTCCTCCAGCGCGACATGTACCCGAGCGCGACGAAGTTCGAGGCGGAGATCATCGCGATGACCTCGACGCTCCTGCACGGCACCGGCGTCGGCGTCATCACGAGCGGAGGCTCGGAGAGCCTCATCACCGCGCTGCACTCCTACCGCGAACAGGCCCGCGAGACCCGCGGCGTCACCCGTCCCAACGTCGTGCTGCCCCGCACGGCTCACGTCGCTCTCGAGAAGGGTGCGCACTGGATGGGGATCGAGGTTCGGCACGCCCCGCTCACCGACGGCTACCTGGCCGACGTGGCAGCGATGGCCGACCTCGTCGACGACGAGACGGTCGCGCTCGTCGGCAGCGCCGCCAACTACGCCCACGGTCTCATCGACCCGATCGAGGAGATCGCCGCCCTGGCGCAGGAGCGCGGCATCGGGATGCACGTCGACGGCTGCCTCGGCGGCTGGCTCCTGCCCTGGGTCGAGCGGCTCGGGTATCCCCTTCCCCTCTGGGACTTCCGCGTCCCGGGGGTGACGTCGATCTCGGCTGACACGCACAAGTACGGATATGCGCTCAAGGGCTCCAGTGTCCTGCTCTACCGCGACCGGGCCCTGCGTGCCCGGCAGTACTTCACGTCGACCGACTGGCCCGGGGGCCTCTACATCTCGCCCGGCCTCGCCGGCTCGCGCAGCGGCGGGCTCATCGCGTCGACGTGGGCGGCGCTGCTCGCGACCGGCGAGTCCGGCTACCTCTCGGCCGCCGAGGACATCATGCGTGCGGCGTCGGCCATCACGGCCGGCATCCGGGAGCGCATCCCGCAGCTGCAGGTCATCGGTGACCCGACGTTCCTCGTGGCGTTCAAGGCCGCCGGCGATCCGGCGGACGAGACCGACCCGGCCGGCATCGACATGTACCTCGTCAACGACGCGCTCATCGCCCAGGGCTGGCGGATGAACGCCCTGCAGCAACCGCCCGCCCTGCACTTCTGCGTCACCCGCCCGAACACGGCCGTCGGTGTCGCCGAGCGGTTCCTCGGCGCTCTGCAGGACGCCGTGGCGTATGCCGTTCAGCACCGCGCAGAGCCGGCCAGGTCGGGCGCGCTCTACGGGTTCGGGGCGCAGCCGGGCGGTCAGCAGACGCTCCAGGGGCTGATGAGCGGCTACCTCGACGCGATGCACGAGGTCGCGCCCGACGTCGCCACGGCCTGACGTGGCCGGATCCAACGCCGGCGAGGGCGCCGGCGGTGTCGACGAGGCCGACGCCGGCCGGTGGATCCTCGCGGTGGACCTCGGCACCGGCGGCCCCAAGGTCGCCGTCATCGGCCTGGACGGCGCGATCCGGGCCACCGCCGCCCGGGCGGTCCACACGACGCTGACGCGGGAGGGCGAGGCGAGCCAGGACGCCGACGAGTGGTGGGGGATGCTGCTCGACGCCGCTCGCGAGGCGATCGCCGCCGCGTATGGCGCCGGCCACGATCTGCATGCGGTGGCGGTCACCGGTCAGTACGGCTCGACCGTCCCGGTGGGGGCGCAGGGCGAGGTCGTCGGGCGGGCACTGCTCTGGGCGGACAGCCGGGCGGGCGACCTCGTCCGCCCACTCGTCGGCGGCCCCGTGGCGGTCGGCGGCTACGCCCCGCACAAGGCGCTGCCCTTCATCCGGGTCACCGGTGGCGTCCCGAGCCCGAACGGCGCGGATCCGACCGGTCACGCGCTCCTCCTCAAGGAGCGTCTCGCCGACGTCTACGCGCGAGCCGCCGTCCTGCTCGAGCCCGTCGACTTCCTCGGGCTGCGCTTCACCGGCCGGGTGGCCGCGACGCCCGCCTCGATGCTCGCCTCCTGGCTCACCGACAACCGGATCGGCGCACCGCTGGGATACTCGGCCGCCATGGTCGCCCGGGCCCGGCGCGACCCGGACCGGCTGCCGCCCCTCGTCCCGACGGGGACGGTGCTCGGCCCGCTGCTCGGCGAGGTGGCCGACGCGCTGGGGGTGGCGGTCGGTGTCCCGGTCGTGGCCGGCATTCCCGACCTGCACGCAGCCGTCGTCGGCTCCGGTGCGGTCGCGCCCTACGCGACTCACCTGTCGATCTCGACGACGGCCTGGATCGGCGCGCGGGTGCCGTTCAAGAAGACCGACGCCCTCCACTCGATCGCCACCGTGCCCGGTCTCGACGCCGAGCACCCGATCGTCGCGAACAATCACGAGACCGGGGGAGCCGCGCTGCAGTGGCTGCGCGAGCAGATCATCGCCCCGCACGACGGCCTGCTCGGCGGCGGGAGCGGCCTCGGCGACCACGGCCTGGCCCGCGACGACGTCGCGCCGTCCTTCGACGACCTCACGGCGCTGGCGGCGACGGCGCCGGCGGGCAGCGATGGGGTGCTCTTCACTCCGTGGCTCGACGGCGAGCGAAGCCCGGTCGATGACAAGAGGCTGCGCGCGGCGTGGCTCAACGTGTCGCTGCGCACCGATCGTGCGGTGCTGGTCCGGTCGGTCCTGGAGGGGGTGGCCTACAACGCGCGATGGCTCTTCGAGCCGTATGTGGCGTTCCTCGGCCGCAGCGTTCCCAGCGTACGGATCCTCGGCGGCGGGGCGCAGAGCGATCTGTGGTGCCAGATCCACGCCGACGTCCTCGGGGTGCCCGTCGAGCAGGTCGCCGACCCGCGGGACGCCCAGCTGCGCGGGGTCGCCCTGTGGGCGCGGGTCTGCCTCGGCGAGCTGACCGTCGCGCAGGCCGGGGAGATGGTCCGGGTGGCCCGGCGCTTCGAGCCGGCCCGCGACAGGGCGGCGTACGAGAGCGGGTATGCCGAGTACCGCCGGTTGTACGGCACCCTCAAGGGCCTCTACCACCGGCTCAACGCGGGGCGCGGCTGACCCGGCGGCGGGCCGGTCGGAGCGCTCAGTCGTCGCCCGGGCCGAAGCTCTCGCGCCAGTGGGTGACCCAGGCCTCGAGGCGGCCGGCCAGCATGGCGACGGCATCGGCGGCGTAGTGATGTGGCTCCCAGGCCGCGTGGAGGGTGATGACGACCGGATGCGGCCCGTCCTCGTCCGTCACGACGAGGGGCAGGCCCAGAACCCCCTCCGGTGCCGGGACGGTGCCCACCGTCACGGCGCGGCCGGACGCGGCCAGGGCGTGGACGGTGTCGGCGTCGTCGCACTCGCCGACAACGTCGAAGGAGAGACCCTGCCGCGCGGCGAGGAGGTCGAACTCACGGCGGCTCGTCGCCCTGGACGAGGGCAGGACGACGGGCTGGCTCGAGAGGGTGTCGAGGCCGAGTGCGCGGCGGTCGGCCCAGGGATGGTCGGCGGGGATGTACGCGAGGACGGGGAGGTCGCCCAGGGCATGGTGGGCGAAGTCGCGCTCCGGCGCCGTGGTCGACACGATGAGGTCGAGGCCGCCGTGGAGCATGTCCGACAGCTCGTAGGGCAGGGCCACCCTGGTGATGATGAGGGGGTCACCCGGGCCCAGTGAGCCGATGAACGGAGCCACGATCCCCTGCAGGGCGGCAGGCGTCGTGCCCAGGGTGAGGTGGATGACCCCGCTCGCCAGGGTCCGTGCCGCCTCGGCGAGCGCATCGGCCTGGAGGAGCAGGGGGCGGGCCAGCTCGGCGAACTCGGAACCGGCCGGGGTGAGGGTGAGCCTGCCGCGGTGCCGCACGAAGAGGGTGAGCTTGAGCTCGCGTTCGAGGGTGAGCAGCTGACGGCTCAGCGCCGGCTGGGCGAGGTAGAGGGACTTGGCGGCCGCGGTGACGCTACCGGTGTCGACGACGGCCAGGAAGCAGCGGATCCGGCGCAGGTCCATGGGCGTTCCCCTCTCGACGACCCGGCCGGTCCCTCAGGAGACGACCCAGGTCCCGGTCTCGCCCGACAACCCCTCGATAAGCTTCCCGAGCGAGGTGATGAGCGTACGCCGCCCGGGCGCGGACCGGGTGAAGTCGACCGCGGCCTGCACCTTCGGGAGCATCGAGCCCTCGGGGAACTGGCCGTCGGCGATGTACTTCTCGGCCTCCTCCACGCTCATCCGGGCCAGGCCCCGCTGCCGGGGGGTGTTGAAGTCGACGGCGACCTGGTCGACCCCGGTGAGGATGACGAGCGTGTCGCACTCGGCGAACTCGGCGATCATGACCGAGACCCAGTCCTTGTCGATGACGGCGTCGACGGCGCGGTACCAGTTGTCGCGATAGACGATGGGGATGCCGCCGCCGCCGCCGGCGATGACGATGTGGCCACTTTGGACCATGTCGAGGATGACGTCCTTCTCGAGGATGTCGACGGGTCGCGGGGAGGGGACGACCTCGCGATAGCCGCGGCCGGCGTCCTCGACCATCGTCTTCCCGGCCGCCCGGAGCTCCTCCGCCTCGTCGGCGGAGAAGAAGGCGCCGATCGGCTTGGTCGGCCGGTCGAACCCGGGGTCGTGCTCGTCGACGAGGGTGCGGGAGATGACGGTGGCGACGGACTTCTCGATGTCGATGCCGTGGGCGTGCAGCTGGTTCTCGATGGCGTTCTGCAGGTGGTAGCCGATGTAGGCCTGGCTCATCGCCACCGTCTCCGAGAGCGGCATGAGCGGATGGTGGTAGTCCGCCTTCCCCCGGTCGATCGAGGACTTGATCATCCCCACCTGCGGGCCGTTGCCGTGGCAGATGACGACCTCATTGCCTGCCTCCATCAGCTCGACGATCGGCTTGGCGACGACGCCGACCGTGGCGATGAGCTCGTCGAAGTCCGTGCCCAGGGCGTTGCCGCCGAGGGAGACGAGAATGCGCGACATCGATCCTCCTCAACTGGTGCGGGCCCGGGGCCGCGATCGTGTCGCGACCCCGGACCCGATGCTGCACGACCAACCTGGTGGTCGACCGGGGTGGTGGCGGGTCCTGGCCGGTATGCCGGTGGGGGCCCTCAGTCGGCCGTGTAGAGCGTGGGCATGACGGCGTAGATCGCCGCGCACTTGACGAGGTCGTCCTTCCACGTGATCTCGTTCGGGGCATGGGCCTGGTCCTCGCGGCCGGGGCCGACGCCGACGACCGGGATGCCGTGCCGACCGGCGATGGCGACACCGTTCGTCGAGAAGGTCCACTTGTCGATGCGGGCCTCGCCGTACATCGCCTCGTGAGCGGCCGCGGCGGCCTGGACCTCGGGGGAGTCCTCCGGGATCACCCAGGTCGGGAAGAAGCACTCCTGGCCGTACTCCGTGCCGGTCCACGCCGTCGCCTGGTAGTCGTACAGCGAGACCTGCGCACCGTGCTTCTGCACCGACGGCAGGGCCTCGATCTCCTTGATGGCTCCTTGCCACGTCTCACCGTCGGTGAGCCGACGGTCGAGGGAGATGGCGCAGCTGTCGGCCACGGCACAGCGCGAGGGCGAGGTGAAGAAGATCTCGGAGGTCGTGACCGTGCCCTTGCCGAGGAAGGCGTTGTCGAGCAGCTTGTCGTTGAGGTCGCGGATGTCGAGAAGGATGTCGGCCATCTTGTAGATCGCGTTGTCGCCACGCTCGGGCGCGGATCCGTGGCAGGACACCCCGGTGACCTCGACGCGGATCTCCATCCGGCCGCGGTGGCCGCGGTAGATGCCGTTGTCGGTGGCCTCGGTGGAGACGACGAAGGCGGGCCGGATGCCTGACTCCTCGATGATGTAGAGCCAGCACAGTCCGTCGCAGTCCTCCTCCTGCACCGTGCCGGTGACGAGGAAGGTGTAGCGGTCGTTCAGCAGGCCGAGGTCCTTGGCGATCGCGGCGCCGTAGACGGCGGAGACGACCCCGCCGAGCTGGTCGGAGGTGCCGCGGCCACCGATGATCGTGTCGTCCTCCATGCCGTCGAACGGGTCGAAGGTCCAGTTGGCCGGGTTGCCGACGCCCACGGTGTCGATGTGGCCGTCGAAGCCGATGAGGGTCTCGCCGTTGCCCATCCAGCCGAGGACGTTGCCGAGGCCGTCGATCTCGGTGCGGGTGTAACCGAGCCGGTCCATCTCCGCCTGGATGAGACGCGACTTCTCCTCCTCCTCGCAGCTGGTCCCCTTCGCCTTGACGAGGGCGCGCAGGAAGCGGGTCATGTCCTCGCGGTACCCCTCCGCGGCGGCCTTCACCGCGTCGTAGTCGATCTGCACTGCCGTGGTCATCTGCTTCTCCTTGCTGGGTCGGTCTCGGGTGCGGGCGGTCGTTCGGGTGGTGGTGAGGGAGAGGGCGGTCAGGACTGCCAGCGCGGCCGCTCGCGCAGCCACAGCTCCTCGAGCTTGGCCGCGGGGTCCTTGACCTTCTGGAGGAAGATCATCGCCGCGATGGCGTAGGGCTTGTTGCTCGCCTGCCGGTAGAGCAGGTCGCGGTACCGGTCGAAGACCGAGGCGTCGACCTCGCCCTCGGCGCAGCTCTCGCCGGTGATGTCGGCGGGCAGCGGATGCATGTACAGGGCCGCTCCCCCGGCGGTCCGCTCCATCATCGCCTCGGTGCTCGCCCAGTCCTTGTGCTCGCCGTTCTGGGCGAGGAGGCGCTGCTCGAGGGCGCGGATGCCGTCGTGGTCGCCGGCGCCGTAGAGCTCGGTGCGCTCCTCCATCGCGGCGAACGGGGCCCAGCTCTTGGGGCAGACGATGTCGGCGCCGTCGAAGGCGTCCTCCATCGACGTCGTCACCGAGAAGCTGCCACCCGAGGCGGCCGCGTTCTTGGCGGCGATCTCGCGCGTCTCGGCCATGACGTCGTAGCCCTCGGGGTGGGCGAGCGTGACGTCCATGCCGCAGCGCGTCATCAACCCGATCATCCCCTGCGGCACCGAGAGCGGCTTGCCGTAGCTGGGGGAGTACGCCCAGGTCATCGCGAGCTTCTTGCCGCGCAGGTTCTCCAGGCCCCCGAACTCGTGCACGAGGTGCAGGAGGTCGGCGCTCGCCTGGGTCGGGTGGTCGATGTCGCACTGGAGGCTGACGAGGGTGGGCCGCTGCTCGAGGACGCCTGCGGCATACCCCTCCTCGAGGTAGCGCGCGAAGTCGGCCATGTAGGTGTGGCCCTTGCCGATGTACATGTCGTCGCGGATGCCGACGACGTCGGCCATGAACGAGATCATGTTCGCCGTCTCGCGAACGGTTTCGCCGTGGGCGACCTGAGAGGTGCCTTCGTCGAAGTCGGCGACCTCGAGCCCGAGGAGGTTCGCGGCCGAGGAGAACGAGAAGCGGGTGCGCGTCGAGTTGTCGCGGAACAGCGAGATCGCCAGGCCGGAGTCGAAGATCCGGGCGCTCTTGTTGTGCTCGCGCAGGGCACGCAGCGCGTCGGCGACGGCGAGGACCGTGCGCATCTCATCGTCCGACTTCTCCCACGTCAGCAGGAAGTCGGTCCCGAAGAGCCCCGCGTGGTCCAGTCCTTCGAGGACTCGAAGCTGCTCCTGGACGTCCATCCGGCGTCAACCCCTTCCGGTGTGCGCGACACCCTGGCGGTGATCGCTGACAGGGGCTACACTACCCGAGACATTGGCCATAGTTAATCTGACTAAGGCAGAGGTCTAGACCATTTCGGCATAGAGACGGAAACGATGGCGCATATGACCTTCCCCACACCGCGATCGCAGGAGGCCGCCGCGGCGATCCTCGGCAGCGCGCCGTCGATCCTCGCGAGGATCGCCCCCCTCGTCACCGCGAAGGACGGCGACGCGCGGGCCATCGACTGGGCCGGCGTGGCCGACGCCGCCGGCGCGCGGGCCTGGTCGAGCTCGGACCAGGCGTTCCTCGAGATCTGTGCGGAGATCGCGGGCCATCCGGTGCATCGCCCGGACGGGCCGGCCACCTTCGGCGCGCGGTGGGACGTCCTCGACGGGCAGCGCCAGGCCCTCGTCGCCGGCGTGCTCAGCGAGTCGGCGCGGATCACCATCGCCGAGGAGCTGGCGGTGCTCGGGCGGTTCGGCGGGGCGGCCCCGGACCGTGCGCGGGAGAGCGTGCGGGCGATCCGGGTCCGCCTGGGGCCGGACACCCCCGCCGTGAGCGACGACGCGCTGGGCCGGGAGCGGGTCGGCTTCCGGGAGGGGCTGTCGATCCACGAGGTCTGGCTGCGTGGGCGCGGGGTCTGGCGGATGCAGGCCGACCGGGTCACCTCCTCCCCCTACCTGCTCATCGCCCACCAGGGAGTCGTGCGGCTCGTCGGCACGATCGACGGCCTCACCATCCACGGCGACCGGGTGGCCATCATCGGCCGGCCGCTCGCCGACCACCCGCTCATCGGGTGCCCGGATCCGCTGGACAACGCCAGCCAGAACCCCGTCGCGTACGGAGAAATCGAGGAATTGTCATGACCGAAGTCGGCACCCAGGACCTGGGCGGCCCGGAGCAGGCTGCGCCTGCCCAGGGCACGTCGAGGGTCCTGCAGAACCGCCACGTCGCCAGGGACCGGGTCTCTCCCGCCGGGTCCGTCGCGCCGAGCTTCCACCCGTCGATGCCGCACTTCGCGGCGACCCCGCTGCGCCCCGCGCCGCAGACCGCCACCCGGCTCGGGGTGCGGTCGGTCTGGGTCAAGGACGAGTCCGACCGGATCGGGATGCCGTCGTTCAAGATCCTCGGTGCGTCGTGGGCGACGTATCGGACCGTCATGGCGCACCTGGGAGTGGCGGACGGCGCAGAGCCGACCCTCGCCCGGCTGCGCGAGGCCATCGAGGGGTCCGCCGCGCGGCTCACCCTCGTCGCGGCGACCGACGGCAACCATGGCCGTGGCGTCGCCCGGATGGCCCGGCTGGTCGGCGTGCCGGCGATCATCCTCGTCCCCGCGGGAACGGCCCCCAGCCGGATCGACGCCATCGCCGGGGAGGGCGCCGAGGTGCGGGTCGTCGACGGCGGCTACGACGAGGCGATCGCGGCGAGCGCGGCCCTCGCCGACGCGGAGCACGTCGTCATCTCGGACACCTCCTGGGAGGGCTACGGTGACACCCCACGGTGGGTCATCGACGGCTACTCGACCCTTCTCGGCGAGGTCACCGGGCTCATCGACGCGGGCGAGGTGCCCGAGCCGACCGTCGTGGCCAGCCAGATCGGCGTCGGCGCCTTCGGTGCGGCCGTCGCACGGGCCTTCGCCCACCGCCCGGCGCGGCTGCTCGTCGGCGTCGAGCCGAGCCATGCCGACTGCGTGACGACGAGCGCGGTGGCCGGTCAGATCCTCACCATCCCCGGGCCCCAGGACTCGATCATGGCCGGACTCAACTGCGGCACACCGTCGGTCGTCGCCTGGGACGACGTCCTGCACGGCTACGACGCCTTCGCCACCGTCGACGACGACGCGGCCGAGGAGGCGATGCGGCTGCTGCACGAGGACGGCATCGCAGCCGGCGAGAGCGGCGCGGCGGGGCTGGCCGGACTGCTGGCCCGCGGTGCGGACCTGGGGCTGGCCCCGGACGACGACGTCCTCGTCTTCCTCACCGAGGGGCCGACGGACCCGGTCGGCTACGAGCGCATCGTCGGCGTCCCCGCCTGAGCGGCGCCACCGAACGGCGGCCTCCCGGACCCGATCCGGGAGGCCGCTGCTCAATCGCGTGAGACGGGCCGGGTTCAGCCCTCGGTGCCGGCCGTCGCCCCAGCCGGGTTCCGGGGGGCCCGCTTGTAGGCCGTGTCCTGCAGCGGCAGGCGGTAGCGCCGCTTCCCGTCGCGCAGGTAGTACGCCTGGGCCGCGGCGGGCGCGGTGGGAATCATGCAGATCTCGCCCATCCCCTTGGCGCCGTAGGCGAACGGCAGGGCGCCCGGTCCCTTGACGAAGCGGACCTCGACCCGTGGCATCTTCGTCGACCGGAGCAGGCCGAGCTGGCCGTAGCGGGTCTGCGGCACACCGTCCTTGACGACGAACTCCTCGGTGAAGGCGTAGCCGAGGCCCATCATCACGCCGCCCTCGATCTGGCCGATGGCGGACTGCTGGTTCATCACCGTGCCCACGTCGTAGACGGCCAGGACCTTGTCGACCTCACCGGACTCGTCGAGGGTCACCAGCTGCGCCCCGAACCCGTACCCGACGTGGCTCTTCGGGTGCTCCTTCGTCGAGTCGATCGGGTCGGTCTCGGGGAAGAACTCGCCGTACCACTCCAGCCCCTCGAGCCGGGCCAGGTCGCCCTCGGCCTGCTCGAGGGCGTCCCGCAGCTGCACCGCGGCGATCCGGGTCGCCTCGCCGGTGAACAGGGTCTGGCGCGACCCCGTCGAGGTCCCGCTGTCGGGGGTGCGGTCGGTGTCGGGCTGTTCGTAGACGATCTGGTCCCGGCGCAGGTCGACGGTCTCGGACAGTACGTGGATGACGACCTGCGCGACCCCTTGGCCCATGCAGGCCGCGGACGTGCGGATGTGGACCTTGCCGTCCTCGACCGAGAGGATGCACCGGCCGACGTCGGGCAGCCCGACGCCGATGCCCGTGTTCTTGTGCGCGACGGCAAGGCCGGCGCCGGGGTTGGCGTAGAAGTCGCCCTTGAGGTCCTCCAGGACCTCGGCGATCCCGGTCGACTCGTCCGCGATCTGGCCGTTGGGAAGGGAGTCGCCGGGGCGGACGACGTTGAGGTACCGGATCTCCCACGCGTCCAGCCCCGCCTTCTCGGCCAGCTCGTTGAGGCAGGTCTCCATGGCGAACTGGCTCTGGACGACCCCGAACCCCCGGAACGCGCCCGAGACCGGGTTGTTCGTGTACAGCGCGAGGCCGAGGACCTCGAAGTTGGGGATCGCGTATGGCCCGCCGGCATGGGTACAGGCGCGCTGGAGGACCGGCCCGCCGAGCGAGGCGTAGGCACCGGTGTCGGACAGGACGACGACCTTGACCCCCGTCAGCTTGCCCTTCTCGTCGCAGGCCACGGTGAACTCCAGGTCCATGGGGTGGCGCTTGACGTGGTAGTTGAGGCTCTCGGTGCGGGAGAAGCGCACCTTGACGGGCTGCTGGAGATGCCAGGCCATGAGGGCGGCGTGGTGCTGGACGCTCATGTCCTCCTTGCCGCCGAAGCCGCCGCCGACGAGGGTGGCCGTCGAGCGGATCCGCTCCGGAGGCACCTTGAGCATCCGGGAGATCTCGTGCTGCTCGTCGTAGACCGACTGGCTCGAGGTGTACATCCGCAGGCCGTCGCCCTCGGGCTCTGCGACGGCGCACTCCGGCTCCATGAACGCGTGCTCCTGCCACGGCGTCGAGAACTTGCGGGTGACCGAGTGGGCCGAGGAGCGGATCGCGCCATCGGGGTTGCCCCGCTTGACGTGCTCGATGTCGAGGACGTTGCCGGTCGAGTGGACGAGCGGGGCGGTGGGGCTGAGTGCCTGCTGGGGTGAGGTCACCGGCTCCAGCGGCTCGTAGTCGAGGTCGATGAGGTCGATGATCTCGTCGAGGGCGTGCTCGTCGTCGCTCGCGACGAGCGCGATGGCGTCGCCGACGTAGCGAGTGTGCTGCCCCACCGGGATCATGACGTCCCAGTCGTGCGTGATGTGTCCGATCTTGTTCTCCGGCACGTCCTGGGCCGTCAGGATGGCGAGGCAGTGCGGATGGGCACGGGCGCGGTCGAGGCCGAGGCCGCGGACGAGGCCGCGGGGGGTGGGGGAGCGCAGTGCCTTGGCGTGGACCATGCCGGGCAGCCGGATGTCGTCGGCGAACAGCCCGGTGCCGAGCACCTTCTCCTCGACGTCCGGCCGGGCGACGCTGTCCGAGATCCGCCACCGCTCGGTCGGGTTCACGGGAGCCTCACCACTGCGCAGCAGGTCTCCGGACATCATGACCGCGTCGACGATCTGCCGGTAGCCGGTGCACCGGCAGATGTCGGCGCGGATCGCCGTGGTGACCTGCTCGCGGGTCGGGTCCGGGTTCTTGTCGAGCAGGGCCTTGGACGCCATGACCATCCCGGGCGTGCAGAAGCCGCACTGGACCGCCCCGGTCTCACCGTAGGCGTGGATGTAGACCTCCTTCTCCCGGTCGGACAGGCCGGCGGTCGTCACGACCTCGTGCCCCTCGACGGCGGAGGTCTTGCGGGTGCAGGACTTGACGAGCTTGCCGTCGACGAGGACGACGCAGGTGCCGCACGAGCCGTCGTCGCAGCCCTCCTTGACGGTGAGGTCGCCGATGTCGTCGCGAAGGGCTCGGATCAGCGGCTGGTCGCCACTGACGTCGTGCTCGGTTCCGTTCACCGTGATCTTCATCGGGGCTCCTTCGTGCTGCGGGTCGTCGCGGTGGGCTGGGGTGCTAGTGGATGCGGTCGTCGGGGGCTCCGCACCGGACGAACTCTCCCGTCGGGAGGTCGGGCAGCAGGGCGCCGTCGGTGACGACCCGACGCCCGCGCAGGAGGACGTCGCGAACGCGTCCCTGCATCCGGCGTCCCTCGTACGGGGTGTAGTCGACGTGTTCATGGAGGTCGGCGTGTCGAACGGTCCATCGGGCGCCGGGGTCGATGACGACGATGTCGGCGTCGCTGCCCGGCGCGATGACGCCCTTGCGCGGATGGATCCCGAAGTGGCGCGCGGCATTCTCGGACGTGACGGCGACGAAGCGCTCCGGCGTGATCCGTCCGGCCGCCACCCCTTCGGAGTAGAGCAGGGCCATCCGTAGCTCGATGCCGGGAGCGCCGTTGGGGACCGCGGAGAAGTCCTCGCCGGCGTCCTTCTGGCCGGCGAGGTCGAAGGAGCAGTGGTCCGTGCCGACGAACTGGATGTCTCCGTCCGCCAGGGCCCGCCACAGTGCCTCGCGGTGCTCGGGCGGGCGCAGGGGCGGGCTCATCACGACGCCGCGCGCGGCCAGCTCACCCGCGCGGTCCGCGTGCTCCGGGCCGTATGCCGTGTGGTCGAGGACGAGGTACTGCGGACAGGTCTCGGCGACGACCCTGCTGCCGTGCGAGCGCGCTCGGGCGAGGACGGCGACGGATTCCTTCGCACTGAGATGGACGACGTAGTGCGGCGCATCGGTGAGCGCGGCGATCGTGGTCAGCCTCTCCAGTGCCTCCGCCTCGAGCTCGGGCGGGCGGGTGTGCTGATGCCAGTGGGCGCCGGTCCGGCCTGCGGCCAGGTGCTCCCGGACCAGGGCGTCGATGATCCGGCCGTTCTCGCAGTGGAACCCGATCGTGCCCCCGAACGTCGAGGCCGCGGCGAGGGCGGCATAGATCTCGTCGTCCTCGACCATCATCGAATGGCGGTAGGCCATGTACATCTTGAACGAGGTCACGCCGGCCTCGGCGATGGCGGGCAGCTCCTCGGCGAACTCGGGGCGCCACTCGGTCATCGCCAGGTGGAAGCCGTAGTCGCAGACCGAGCTCCCGCCCGCCTTGCGGTGCCAGTGGGCGAGCCCCTCGGCCAGCGACTCCCCGTGGAACTGGGTGGCGAAGTCGAGGACGGTCGTCGTCCCGCCGGCGAGGGCGGCGCGTGACCCCGTCGCGAAGTCGTCCGCCGTCACGACGGTCCCGGCCTCGAGGTCCAGATGGGTGTGGCTGTCGATGCCGCCCGGGACGAGGAGGCACCCGGTGCAGTCGATGACCTCCTCGGCGGGGTCCGGCCGGACGGCGCCGACCTCGACGATCACCTCGTCGGCGATCCGGACGTCGGCGAGCCGGCTGTCGGTCGCGCCGACGACGGTCCCACCGCGAAGCAGGGTCGTCATAGTTCGGCCCACACCCGCACCGCGCGCTCGGTCGAGCGGGCCCGGATCCGTTCCTCGTCGAGACCGAGGATCTCCCGGTCGCGCATCGCCCACGAGCCCGCCACCATCGCGTCGCGCACGAGGCCGCCGCTCATGCCGAACAAGAGGTGCCCGACGGCGGTCTCGCCGTCGAAGGGGGTGAACGGTCGGTAGTCGAGGGTGATGAGGTCGGCGTACGCACCGGGGGCGAGGATGCCGAGCGGCTTGGCGAAGTGCCGGGCGGCGATGCGCGGGTTGTCCTCGAGCAGGGCGCGTGCCGCCTCGCCGAAGCCGACCGTCGGGTCGCCGAGATGACTGCTCTGCAGGATCTTGGCCACCTGGGCGGAGGCGAACATGTCGGCCGTGTAGGCGTCGGTGCCGAGCCCGACCCGCAGGCCACGGCGCATCATGTCGGTCACCGGGGCCACCCCGACCGCGTTGCTCATGTTGGAGTGCGGGTTGTGGACGACGCTCGTGTCCGTCTCGAGGAGCAGGTCGAGCTCGTCGGGGTCCGCATGGACGCAGTGGGCCGCGATCGTGCCCGGTCCGAGCATGCCGTGATCGGCCAGCCGGGCGACGATGCGCTTGCCGTGCCTCTCGAGGGAGTCCACCTCGTCCACGCCGCCCTCGGCGACGTGGATGTGGAAGCCGCCGGGGAGCCCGTCCTTGGCCTCGGCCGCCGCGTCGAGGCTCGCCTCGGAGAGGGTGAAGGCGGCGTGCAGTCCGAACAGCCCCTTGACGAGGGCCTGCTCGTCGGTGTTGGCCGCCTTCATGAACTCGGCGTTCTCGGCGAGCGCGGCCGCGAGGACGTCCGCGCCGTCGCGGTCCGAGACCTCGTAGCAGAGCACGCTGCGGATCCCGGCCTGCCGGGCCACCACCGCCATGGTGGAGAGGGAGCCGGTCACGGCGCCGGGACTGGAGTGATGGTCGAAGACGGTGGTGACGCCGTTGCGCAGCGACTCGACGAACGTCGTCGCCGCGTTGAGCTCGACGTCCTCCAGCTCGAGGGTCCGGTCCAGGCGCCACCACAGGTTCTCGAGGATCTCGACGAAGTCACGCGTGGGCCGGTGGACGGCCATGCCGCGGGCATAGGCGCTGTAGGCGTGGGTGTGGGCGTTGATGAGCCCGGGCATGACGAGCCGGCCCTCCACGTCGACGAGCTCGTCGTCGGGGTGGGCGCGTCGCAGCTCCTCGAGGGCGCCGACCGCCGCGACCGTGTCGTCCCGGACCAGGACGGCCCCGTCGGCGAGGAAGGGCCGGTCGGGGTCGCCGGTGAGGACCGGGCCGTTGCCGATGATCATGCCGGCACCACCTCGCCCGTCGTGACCGGGCTGAGCAGGTACGGGTAGCGGTCCTCGAGGACGGCGAGGACCTGGTCCATCTCGGGGGCGAGGCACCCCTCGCCGACCGAGTGCTCGAACACTGCGCCGGACTCGTCGCGCACCCGGTACCGCCCATCGCCGAGCGGGAGGTACCCCGCGTTCGTCGAGTCCTCGAAGTCCGCGTGGCTCCAGAAGACGGTGATCTTGTCGCGATACGGGAGCCCGGCATGCGGACAGAAGGTTCCGCAGTTGCCGCATTCGTTGCACAACCCGTCGATATGGACGATCTGGCGGGGGTCGGCGAACCCGGGAACGAGCACCGCGACGTTGGCGCGGTTCGGGCACACCTCGGTGCAGATCTCGCACACCTCGTCGCACGCGAGGCAGCGGCTCGCCTCGGTGCGGCCGTTGATCGCGGCGATCATCAGACCGCGGCGGTCGACCGCCTCTGCCCGGGTGATGTGCTCGTGGGTCCAGATGCGCTGGAAGTCCACGCCGAGCCCGGCGCGGTGCAGGATGGCCGAGGCCACGACCTTCGCGTCGGCGATGGCGCGCACGATGGTGTCCGGGCCGAGCCGGCCATCACCGATGACGTACACACCCGGCACGCAGGACTGGTAGCTCTCGTCCAGCCGTACGCGTCCTCGCTCGTCCAGCTCGAGGCCGTTCGCGGCATACCGACTGGTGTCGATCGTCGCTCCGGTGGCGCCGATGACGGTGTCGACGCGGATGTCGACGAACGTGCCGGTTCCGCTCGCGGAGCGACGGCCACTGGCGTCGAGCGAGCCCAGCGCCATCTGCTCGCAGCGCAGGACCGCGCCGTCGAACGAGATCGGACCGAGGAGCTGGAGCATCGTGATGCCCTCATCGCGGACGAGGTTGACCTCGTGCTGGGTGGCCGGCATGAACGGCTCGGTCCGCCGGTAGACGATGATCGCCTCCTCGACGCCGGGCATGCGCTGCGCCGTTCGGACGCAGTCCATCGCGACGTCACCGGCGCCGATGACCGCGACTCGGCGGCCGACGGTGGCGCCGCCCTCGTTGTTGGCCTGCCAGAGGAAGTCCAGGGAGTCCAGAACCAGCTCCTGCCCCTCGCGAAGCGGGTTCTGCCCCCGTCCCCACGAGCCGGTCGCGATGACGACGTGGTCGTAGCTGCGCCGCAGCTCGGCCACCGAGTAGTCCGGGTCGGCATTGAAGTGGAAGCGCACCCCGGCGCTCACCGCGAGCCGGTAGTCGCGCTCGATCTGCTCCCGGCTGATCCGGAAGCCCGGGATGATGTAGCGCACGATGCCGTAGGGTCCGTCGAGCTTCTCGAAGACATCGACGTCCATGCCGTTGCGGCGCAGGAACGTGGCGACGGCGATGCCGGCCGGGCCGGCGCCGATGACGACGGCGCGCTGCGCGGTGCGCACCTCCGGTGCGGTCGCCGCGGCGACGAAGGCGTCCTGCGCCCCGTCGGCCGCCTGGAGCTTGACGCCGCGGATCTCGATGGACTGGTCGTAGTCGAGCCGGGTGCAATGGTCCCGGCACTGCTGGGAGCAGAGCACTCCGGTGATCGTCGGGGCGGTGTTGTCGACGGCGATGACGTCGAAGGCCTCGGTGAGCCGGCCCGCGGCGGCCAGCGCGAGGTACTCAGGGATCTGTTGGTGGATCGGGCAGCCGCCGTCCTGGCACGGTGCCTTGAAGCAGTCGACGAGGGGCAGGTCCGAGTCCGTCTTCCGGGAGCGGATCTTCTCGCGGTAGCGCTTGTGGTAGCGCTCGTCGGCGAAGACGGCGTCCACCGTCGAGTCGAGCCGGGCGACGTCGATGCCGGCGAAGTCCGTCATCACGTCGGCCGCGGCGCTCGCCATCTGCCGGAAGCGCATGACGCCACCGGGCTTGAGGATCGTCGTCGCGACGGTGACGGGCTGGATGCCGGTCGCGAGGATGTCGGCGACGTTGAACGCGTCGACGCCGCCCGAGAAGGAGATCGGCAGGCTCCCGGAGAACTCTCGGGACAGGCGAGCGGCGAGGGAGAGGGAGAGGGGCAGCAGGGAGCGGCCCGACATGTACATCTCCTCCGACGGCAGCTCTCCCGCGGTGACCTCCACGGGGAAGGTGTTCGTGAGCTTGATGCCGAAGCGGAGGCCGGCCGCGTCGGCGCGGGCGGCGAGACGGCGGAACATCGCGACCGCGTCGTCGTACTGGAGGTCCTCGCGGAAATGGTGGTCATCGAAGGCCACGTAGTCGAAGCCGAGCCGGTCCAGGGCCTCGCGCGCCGCGTCGTAGCCCAGCATCGTCGGGTTGCACTTGACGAAGGTGTGCAGGCCCTTCTCCTCGAGCAGGTAGGTCGCGATCCGCTCGATCTCGTGGGCGGGGCACCCATGCAGCGTCGAGAGGGTGACCGAGGAGCTGATGACCGGGTCGAGGGCGTCGAGGTCGTCCTTCGTGAAATGCACGAGGTCGTCGAGATGCGCTTCCACCCACTCCCGGCAGGCGGCGAAGGCGTCGGTTCCTCCGGCATTCTTCATCACATTGATGAAGTCGTCGATCTTGGGATCGCGAATGCCGTCCAAGTCGTATCCGACACTCATGTTGAAGGCGACGTCGGAAATGTCGCCGAGTCCGAGCTCCTTGGCCAAGACGGCCACCGCGACGTAGCCCTTGATGTATTCGTCGGCCGCCTCGGGAACGGTCAGCTCCGTCGACCATTCGCAGTTGTATCCCTCGTCCTCCGCGAGAATGCACGGTTTGGCAACCGCCTGGCGGATCTGCTCACCGTCCATGATCTGCACGGTCTTGAGCTCCATGAATCTGGCGCCGGAGACATATGCCGCGACGATGTTGTTCGCGAGCTGGGTCTGTGGGCCCGCGGCGGGGCCGACGGGGACGGCGAGGGTGTTCCCGAACGGGTCGAGGACCGACCGGCCGGGATCGGGGCGCCAGAACTGGCTCGCATGGACGCCGAAGACGCTCTCCTCGCCGCGCCGTTCCGCCAAGGCCCACGACATGAGGTGGGCGAAGGGCATCGGTCGCATGAGATCGCCCATCGGGGCTCCCTTCTGCGCTCCGTGCTCGCCGAGGCGTGCGGCGGAGCGTCGTCCTGGTCCGGCATGCCGCGGCCGCCGGGGTCCCGTCCGGATGGCTCGGGACCGTGCGAGCCGGCGGCCAGCCACCGGCTCGTCCTCAGTGATACACCCAGGAAAAGCATCGGGAAACCGCCAGCGCCATTCCATGGTCTCATCCGCGGGTGTGGCTCATGCCGATTGCATCCGGTCGCCATGCCCGGAGCGCATGGTGTGACCTGGGGTACACCGAATGATCGCGGCGGTTGAATTGCGTCGTGCCTGTCCCGTCGCCTTCCTCCGGCCGGCGAACCACACCCACGAAAACCGTTGACAAATAAGGCGATCCGCACCGTGGGACCGATCGGGCGGCAGCGTTCCGCGGTCGTCAGAAGTATGACGGCGGTCACACAAAGGTGGGCCCGCGGGCGACGCGGCAACCCGCCGGACGGGCCGCCGGAGAAATGCGAGATGCGCCGCCGAGGCGTCGTCCGCCCCGAGGGTGTGATTCGTCATTGACAGCCACATAGGCCGGGAGGAGAGTGCGGCGCGCCACAGCGGTCCCGAAAGGAGCTCACATGTCGAGTCATACCGAGGCCGGGGACAGGAGCCGCAGCGTCGGGGCCGATCGCCCCGAGGACGAGCGCCTTCCCTTCGCCGCCACGCTCGGATACGGCCTGCAGCACATCCTCGCAATGTTCGGCGGGGTCATCGCCGTGCCGATCATCATCGGTGGGGCGGCCGGGCTGAAGGGAGCAGACCTGGCCCTGCTCATTTCCTGCAGCCTGCTCATCAGCGGACTGGCCACCGTTCTTCAGACGATCGGCGTGCCCTACTTCGGCTCGCAGCTGCCCCTGGTCCAGGGAATCTCGTTCGCCTCGGTCTCGACGCTGCTGACCATCGTCGGCGGCAATGGCACCGACGGGCTGCGAACGGCGTACGGCGCGACAATCGTCGCCGGCCTCATCGCCCTCGTCGTCGTCCCGTTCTTCGCGCTGATCGTGCGGTTCTTCCCGCCGGTCGTCACCGGCTCCATCATCACGGTCATCGGACTTTCACTCATGCCCGTCGCGGGCAAGTGGATCACCGGCCAGCCGACGTTCGGCGCCGACCCCAACCCCGACTTCGCCAACGTCAAGGACATGGCGCTCGGGATGTTCACCCTTCTCGTCGTCCTCCTGCTCAGCCGGGCCCCGAAGCTCGCCCGGCTGGCCATCCTCCTCTCGCTCGTCATCGGGACGATCGTCGCCCTGTTCACCGGTCAGGCGTCCTTCGACCTGTCCGGCGCCTCGGGCCTGGCCATCCCGTCGCTCTTCGCCTTCGGCGGCCCGCTGTTCACGATCGGCTCCATCGCGAGCATGGTCATCGTCATGCTCGTCATCATGGCCGAGACGACCGCAGACATCATGGCGGTCGGAGAGGTCATCGGGACCGAGGTTCCCACCCGCCGCGTCGCCGACGGCCTGCGGGCGGACATGCTCAGCTCCGCGGTCGCACCGGTCTTCAACACCTTCCCTGCCACCGCGTTCGCCCAGAACGTCGGCCTCGTCGCCCTCACCGGGGTGCGCAGCCGGTTTGCGGTCGCCCTTGGCGGCGGCATCCTCGCCCTCGCGGGTCTGTCGCCCTGGTTCGCCGCGATCATCGGCGTCATCCCGCTGCCCGTCCTCGGCGGCGCGGGCATCGCCCTGTTCGGCATGGTCGCCGCGAGCGGCATCCGCACCCTGACCAAGGTCAACTTCCTCGGCAACAACAACCTGCTCATCGTCGCGGTCGCGCTCGGCTTCGGGCTGCTGCCGAGCCTCGTCGGCGGCTTCTGGGGCAACTTCCCGTCGTGGTTCCAGGTCATCGCCGGCTCCGGAATCAGCGCCGCGGCGATCATGGCCATCCTGCTCAACATCTTCTTCAACATGCTCGGTGGCAAGAGCGACGGCGACGCCCTTGCCGCCGCCCCCGCCAAGGGGCTCGAGCACCGTCACCTCGAGAAGCTGCGCGACTGACCACGGCACGTGCCGCCTGCGGCGCACCCGGGCCGGACCCCCCATGGGTCCGGCCCGGGTGCGCCGTCTCGTTGTCCGCGATGCCCCGCCGGAGCGTGAGTTGCGTCATGGCCGTCCGGCGGCCCGCGGCCTAGCGTGGTGCCATGGCAAAGAAGGGTTGGAAAGACCTCACCGACACCCAGCGTGCCGCCGTCCTCGTGGCGGCGAGTGTCGAGATGGCACTCACCGCAACGGCCCTCGTCGACCTCGCCCGGCGCCCCGCCGCCGAGGTCCGGGGGCGCAAGGCGGTCTGGGCGGTCTTGTCCTTCGTCCAGCCGGTCGGGCCCATCGCCTACCTCGCGTGCGGTCGGCGCCGGGGCTGACGCGGCCGGGGCGCCGGGGCCCGCCGTGCGCTCGAACTCCCCGGCCCGGCTGAGCCGTGCCGGTGACCACCCCTTCGGGTGGGGTTCGGCCCGCCGCCCACGGGTAGGAACCTCCTACACGCGGGCCGGACCGGCTCGCCGACATCGAAGGAGGCGGGCATGGGCCTGTCGGACAAGATCTCCAACACCGCCGAGAGCACCGAGGGCAAGGCCAAGGAGGCCGCAGGCAAGGCGAGCGACGACGAGTCCCTCGAGGCCGAGGGTCGCACGGACCAGGGTGAGGCCGACCTCAAGCAGGCCGGCGAGAAGGTCAAGGACGCCTTCCGCGACTGAACGCCGGGCCCG
>CAVSJJ010000005.1:0-174076 GCA_963728395.1 uncultured Actinomycetota bacterium | reverse complement strand
TCGGGCAGCTCGACGCCGCCATGGGTGACCGCGAGGACCGGGCCGCGCCGGGCCCGGATCTCGTGGAGGGCGCCGAGGTTGCGGTCGAGCAGGTCGTCGTCCGGGACGATGGCGACGGTCGGCATCTCCTCGCTGATGAGGGCGAGCGGTCCGTGCTTGAGCTCGCTCGCCTCGTACGCCTCGGCATGGAGGTAGGACACCTCCTTGAGTTTCTGCGCACCCTCGCGGGCGACCGGGTAGCCCCGCACCCGTCCGACGAAGAACATGCTCGTCGCGTCGGCGAGCCCCTTGGCCGCGAGGGCGTAGGACGACTCCTGGGCGAGGGTCTGCTCGATCTGCCCCGGAAGGGCCTGCAGCCCGGCGAGGATCCGCTGGCCCTCGGTGAAGGACAGGTCGTGCACCCGGCCGAGCATCAGCGCCAGCATGGCGAAACCGACACCCATGTGGGTGAGCGCCTTCGTCGACGCGACGGCGATCTCCGGTCCGGCGTGGAGGTAGATCCCGCCGTCGCAGGCCCGGGCGATCGAGGAGCCGACGACGTTGACGAGGCCGATGACCCTCCCTCCCTTGCGCTGGATCTCCCGCACGGCGAAGAGCGTGTCGGCGGTCTCGCCGCTCTGGCTCACCGCGACGTAGAGGGTGTCCGGCTCGATGATCGGGTTGCGGTAGCGGAACTCCGAGGCGGCCTCGGCCGTGGCCGGGATGCGGGCGAGGTCCTCGACGAGGTGGGCACCCAGCTGACCGACGTAGTAGGCCGAGCCGCAGCCGAGCATGACGACCCGCCGGAAGGCGCGCAGGTCGCGCGGGTCGAGGTTGAGCCCGTCGAGCCGGGCCGTGGCGAACCGCTCGTCGAGCCGACCGCTCAGCATCCGGCGCACCGTCTCCGGCTGTTCCCAGATCTCCTTGTGCATGAAGTGCGCGTGCCCGCCGATCTCGAGCTCGTCGGCGCTCATCTCGACGGTCTCGGTCGCCTTCGTCACCTCGGCGGCGTCGAGGGTGACCGTGCGGAACCCGTCTGCGGTGACCGTGGCGACCTCACCGTCGTCGAGGTGGACGACCTGACTCGTATGCCGCACGAGCGCGCTGACGTCGCTCGCCGCGAACATCTCCTTCTGCCCGACCCCGAGGACGAGGGGTGAGCCGTTGCGGGCGACGACGACGCGGTCGGGGTGGTCCGCGCTGAGGACGGCCACGGCATACGTGCCGGTCACCTGGCGCAGGGCGGCGAGGACCTTCGCCTCGAGGCTCGCCCCGTCCGCCCGCTCGACGAGGTGGGCGAGGACCTCGGTGTCGGTGTCGGAGGTGAGTACCACGCCCTCGTCGGTCAGCCGCTGCCGCAGCACGGCGGCGTTGTCGAGGATGCCGTTGTGCACCACGAGGACCCGGCCCGACTCGCTGCGGTGCGGGTGGGTGTTCTCCTCGGTCGCGGGGCCATGGGTTGCCCACCGGGTGTGGCCGATGCCGACCGTCCCGGCGACCCGCTTGGGCAGGGCCTCCTCGAGCTCGCGGACCCGGCCGACGGTGCGGTAGACCTTGGGGCCGGCGGACGGCGAGAGGACGGCCAGCCCGGCCGAGTCGTAGCCGCGGTACTCGAGCCGGCCGAGGCCCTCGAGCAGCAGCGGGGCGGCCTGTTGGCCACCGACGTAGGCGACGATTCCACACATGCGGTTCAACTCCCTGAGCGGTGGTGACGGGGCCGGGCGCGGGCCCGGCAGGGTTCAGCCGTAGACGAGGCGCCGGAGCTGGCGTTCGCTCAGCTCCGGGGCGCGGAAGCGGCGGCCGGCGAGCTCCGAGCGCAGGGTGGGGAAGATCTCGGCGTTGTGGGCGCCGGTCCGCTGGAGGGCGGCGTGCCGGCGACGGACGTACTCTCCGACGCTCTCGCCGAGAACGGCGAGGACGTCCTCGACGACCCGGGCGGCCTCCCGCGGGGGCAGGCCGGTGCTCGCGGCGACGTGCGCGACGAGATCGGGGTCGGTCATGGCGTCGATCATCGCGGATCGATCCGGTTCCGTCCATTTCCTGCCCGATTTCGGGCACAGAACTCCTCCTTGGTGGGCGGCGAAGCCGCCCAGAGGACGTCCAGGAGATGTCCAGGACGGGTTCGTACCGTCTGCCGGGTGACAACCGACGGGGGTGGGCCGGCCCCACACCCCAGCGCCGAGCACGGGCGCCTCGCCGAGTCGCCGGGCGATGCCGACCCCTGGCGGCTCTGGGGGCCCTACGTCGCCGGGCGCCAATGGGGCACGGTCCGCGAGGACTACTCGGCGGACGGCGACGCCTGGGCCTTCTTCCCGTTCGACCACGCCCACCTGCGCACCTACCGCTGGGGCGAGGACGGCCTCGCCGGCCTGTCCGACCGCTACGGCTTCCTCAACCTCGGGCTCGCCCTGTGGAACGGGCGCGACGACCGGCTCAAGGAGCGCCTCTTCGGGCTGGCCAACGCCGAGGGGAACCACGGCGAGGACGCCAAGGAGTACTGGTGGCACCTCGACGCGACCCCGACCCACAGCTGGGCGCGGATGCTCTACCGCTACCCCCAGACCGCCTACCCGTATGCCGCCCTCCGCGCGGAGAACGCGCGCCGCGACCGGAGCCAACCCGAGTACGAGCTCGCCGACACCGGCGTCCTCGACGACGATCGGTTCTTCGACGTCGTCGTCACCCATGCCAAGGCGGCACCCGACGACATCTGCGTGACGTTCGAGGCGACGAACCACGGGCCCGACTCGGCGCCGCTCGACCTCCTCCCCCAGCTGTGGTTCCGCAACACCTGGCGCTGGGGCCGCGACGACCGGGTGCCGAGCCTGCGCCGGGTCGCCCCGCCCGAGACCGAGGCGGCGGGCGCGACGGCGATCGAGGCCGTGCACGGGTTCCTCGGCCGCTACCGGCTCTACGCCGAGGGCGCTCCCGAGCTGCTCTTCTGCGACAACGAGACCAATGAGATCGCCCTCTTCGGGGCGCAACACAACAGAACGGCATACCCCAAGGACGGCGTCGACGCGGCCGTCGTGCGCGGCGACCGCTCGCTCGTCAACCCGGAGGGGACCGGGACGAAGGTCGCTGCCCGCTACCGCTGGGACGCCGTGGCCCCTGGTGAGACGGTGACCGTCCGGCTCCGGCTCACCGCCGAGGTGGGCGGCACCGACCCGTTCGGACCCGGCTTCGACGCCGTCCTTGCCGACCGCCGCGCCGAGGCGGACGCCTTCTACGGGACGCTCATCCCCGCACGAGCAACCGCGGCCGACCGGCACGTGGCCCGGCGGGCCTACGCCGGCCTGCTCTGGGGCCGCCAGCTCTATCGCTACGACGTCGGGGCATGGCTCGACGGCGACCCCGTCGGCCCCCCGGCGCCGCCCCAACGACTCGCGCCCGAACCGCAGGGGCGCAACACCGGCTGGCGCCACCTCTACCTCGCAGATGTCATCTCGATGCCCGACGAGTGGGAGTACCCGTGGTTCGCGGCGTGGGACCTCGCCTTCCACTGTGTCGCGCTGGCCCACGTCGACCCGGCCTTCGCCAAGAGCCAGCTCGTGCTCATGTGCCGGGAGTGGGCCCAGCACCCGAGCGGGCAGCTCCCGGCATACGAGTGGTCGTTCAGCGACGTCAACCCGGCGGTCCATGCCTGGGCGGCCTGGCAGGTCTACGTCCTCGACGGCTCGCGGGACCAGGACTTCCTCGTCCGGATCATCGGCAAGCTGCTCATGAACTTCGCCTGGTGGGTCAACCGCAAGGACGCCGACGGCTCCAACCTCTTCGAGGGCGGGTTCCTCGGGATGGACAACATCAGCGCCTTCGACCGGTCCAAGGACGTGCCCGCGGGCTGGCGGCTCGAGCAGTCGGACGCGACGAGCTGGATGGCCTTCTTCTGCCTGTCGATGCTGCGGATCGCCCTCGAGCTCGCGCGCCACGACCAGGCCTGGGACGACGTCGCGACGACGTTCCTCGAGCGGTTCCTCTCGATCGCCCGGGCGACCCGGTCCTTCGGCCGCGAGAAGGTCACGCTGTGGGACGACCAGGACGGGTTCTTCTACGACGTCCTCGTCGGCCCGGACGGCGCCGTCGCCCCGGTGCGGGTGCGCTCGCTCGTCGGCCTGCTCCCCCTGCTCGGCGTCGCCATCGCCCCCGCCTGGGTGGAGTCGGACCTGCCCGACTTCACCGAGCGGCTCCGCTGGCTCCAGCGCGCGCACCCCGGCGAGATGGACGCACTCGTCGTCGCCCCCGCCCGGCACGGGTCGGGTGGGCGGCACACGACGTTGAGCCTGGTCGACCGGACGCGGTACGAACGGCTGCTCTCCCGGCTCCTCGACGAGGGCGAGTTCCTCTCGCCGCACGGGATCCGCAGCCTGTCCGCGGCCTACCGCGACGGGTACTCCACCGACGTCGCCGGAACGACGATGAGCATCCGCTACGACCCTGCGGAGTCCAGCTCGGGCCTCTTCGGCGGGAACTCGAACTGGCGCGGCCCGGTGTGGATGCCGGTCAACGCCCTGCTCGTCGACGCGTTGCGGACGTATGCCGCCGGCGCGGGGCGAGACCTGACCGTCGAGGTCCCGACCGGGTCGGGACGGCGGCTCGCGCTCGCCGACGTCGCCAGCGAGCTCGAGGCCCGGCTCATCGACCTGTTCCGTCCCGGAACCGATGGGCGTCGGCCGAGCGATCCGCGCGACCACGGCTCGGGCCCACGGTGGAGCGAGCATCCGACCTTCAGCGAGTACTTCCACGGCGACACCGGTGTCGGGCTGGGCGCCGCGCATCAGACCGGATGGACCGCGCTCGTCGCCCATCTCATCTGCACGACCCCCGGCCGTCCCGACGGCTCGCCATCGACGGCGGGCTAGGACGCGGCGTCCGGACGACACGAGGGAAAGGGACCACCATGCTCGAGGGCAAGACCGTGATCGTCACCGGCGGCAACAGCGGGATCGGGGCGGCCATCGCCGCCGCGGCCGGCGCGGAGGGGGCCAACGTCGTCATCGACTACGTCGCCCACCCCGAGGCGACGGCCGAGCTGGACCGCGAGATCACCGCGAAGGGGGGCGAGGCCATCGGCGTCGATGCCGACGTGAGCAAGGTCGCCGACGTCCAGCGGCTCATCGACCGGGCCGTGGCGGAGTACGGCCGGCTCGACGTCTTCGTCAACAACGCCGGGATCGAGACCCGGACCTCCGTCCTGGACTCGACGGAGGAGGACTACGACCGGGTCATCGCCGTCAACCTCAAGAGCGCATTCTTCGGCACCCAGCTGGCGGCCAAGCAGTTCATCGCCCAGGGCGGCGGGGGCGTCATCGTCAACATCTCCTCGGTCCACGAGGACTGGCCGATGCCCGGCAACGCCCCGTACTGCGTCTCCAAGGGCGGCATGCGGATGCTGACCCGCACCGCGGGGGTCGAGCTCGGGCCGCACGGGATCCGGGTCGTCGGCGTCGGCCCCGGAGCCGTCGACACCCCGATCAACGAGGGAACGACGAGCGACCCCGACAAGCTGGCCCGGCTCACCGCGGCGATCCCGGTGGGGCGGGTGGCCCGGCCCGAGGACATCGCCTCGGCCGTCGTCTTCCTCGCCTCGGACCGGGGCGGCTACGCGACGGCGACGACGCTCTTCGTCGACGGCGGGATCATGCAGGGCAGCCTCGGGCTCTAGCCTCGCGCCGAGGGGTGGCGATCCGCCCCTTCAGGGGGGTCTGATGGGGCGGATCGCCACCCCTCGCGACGGTCCGGACGCCATGGGCGACGGTGTCAGACGGCGATGTCGCGACGGGTGAAGGCCCAGGTGCCGCCCGCCACGAGCAGGGCGATGAGCGCAACCATGATCAGCAGGTGCCCCCACTGGACCCCGCTGACGATCGGCGACTCGCCGGTGAGCCAGTAGTAGGCCGACAGGTTCTGGGTCCAGCCCAGCCCGTTCACCTGAGGCAGCACCCCGTTCGCAGCGAACCCGAAGACCGCCAGCCCGCTCCCCACTCCGAGCGCGAGGGAGCGGCGTCCGGTGGCCGCGCCGACGGCATACGCGACCGCGCCGAAGAAGACCGCGAAGCAGAGCAGGTGCAGGCTGATCGCCACGAGGCCCCCGAGCCCCACGTCGGCGAACCCGACGAGGACGGCGAGCGCCTCGACGACGAGCAGCAGCCCGACGACGATGACGAGCACCGAGACGGCGTAGGCCGCGAACCGCTGCATCCCGACTCGGCCGCGGCCGATCGGGTGGGCGAGGACGAGATCCAGGGTGCCGGACTCCTCGTCGCCGGCGACGAGCCGGGTGCCGGCCATCACCCCATGGACGACGAGCAGGGTGGCGACGATCATCCCGAATACCGTGGCGCTGAGATACCCGGCCGCGGTGAGGTCGGTGAAGTTCATCGCCTTCATGACCGACTCGGGATAGCTCTCGATGGCCTCACGCATCTGCGGGTTGTCCATGCTCGGCCAGAACGCGGCATACATCCCGCCCACGCCGACGACGGCCATCGCCCAGCCGAGGACGGCGCGGCGGTTGTCCCAGAGCCACTTCGTGAACGGGCTACGCAGCATCGCCGGCACCCCCGTCGCCGAGCCCGTCCTCGGCCCCGAAGAAGATCTCCTCGAGGTCGGGCTCCTCGGCCGTCAGCGTGACGACCCCGAGCCGGGCCAGAGCCTTGACGAGGTCGTCGGCCCGGCCGTCGAGCCGGCACCGAGCGGTCGTCCCGTCGATCTCGACATCGCTCACCCCGGCCAGCCCGGCGAGGTCGGCCGTCGTCGGCGGGTCGTCGAAGACGACCTCGACGCGGCGTCGGGCCCGGCGGCGGAGCTCCTCGACGTCCTCGTCGGCGACGAGCCGCCCGTCCCGGACGATGCCGACCCGGTCCGCGGTGCGCTGGACCTCGCCCATGACGTGCGAGGACATGAAGACGGTCCGCCCGCCCGCGGCGACCTCACGCGCCATGGCCGTGAACTCCCGCTGGAGATAGGGATCGAGCCCGCTCGTCGGCTCGTCGAGGATGAGGAGCTCGGGCTCGTGCATGAAGGCCTGGACGATCCCGACCTTCTGTCGGTTGCCCTTGGACAGCGCGCGGATCCGGCGGTCCAGCTCGAGGTCGAGCCGCTCGGCCAGTCCCTCGATCCGGGTCGAGGGGATGCCGCCCCGGAGATGGCCGAGGTAGGTGAGCAGCTCCCGGGCCGTCTGCCGTCCGTCGACGAGGAAGTCCCCGGCCAGGTAGCCGGTGCGGCGCCTCAGCGCGACCCCGTCCCGGCGCGGGTCCATCCCCAGGACGCGGACCTCGCCGGCCGACGGCCGGATGAGGTCGAGGAGGAGCCGGATCGTCGTCGACTTGCCGGCGCCGTTCGGGCCGAGCAGTCCGTAGACCTGGCCGGGCTCGACCTCGAGGTCCAGGGCGTCGAGACCTCGGGTCCGGCCGTAGGTCTTCGTCAGCCCGGCGGCGTCGATGGCGGCAGGTCGACCGGCCATGACGCCGACTGTAGCGGCCGGGGGTCGCCGAAGTGAGCGACGAGCCGCCGGGCCGCGCCGTCGACGGTCACCTCCCCGCCGTAGGGCAGGACCCACTGCGGGATGGTGTGCCCGAACTCGACGCCGACGACGACGGGGACACCGGGGGCATACGCGTCGATCCCGCGCAGCACCGCCTCGGCCTGGTCGGCGCGGAACCGGGCGCGCTCCTCGGGCGCCGGCCGGACCTCGAGGTTCGCCGCCTCGGGGCGGCCGACGACGACGGCCCCGACCCGGCCGAGGATGCCGCGCTCGCCGAGCCCGCGGAGCATCCGGAAGACCTCCTCGGCCGTCGGCAGCTCCTCGGAGGTCTCGACGAGCAGGACGCAGCCGTCGTATGCCGCGGGCTCGAGGACGTGGTGCCCGGCCGCGAGGATCCAGGTGAGGACCTCGATGTTGCCGCCCCAGGTGCGCCCGCGCACCGGGTCGGCCCGCCCGTGCCAGGACCAGCCCTCGGGAGTCGGGTCGTTGGGCGCGGGGTCGGTCAGCGAGCGCGGGTCGGTCCACGGGATGCCGAGGTCGCGGGAGCCGGGAAGCGGGGTGATCTCGAGGTCGCCACCGCCGAAGAGCGCGGCGCGGAGGCTGGCGAGGTGGATCTCGTCGACCGCGGGGCCGGGCCCGAGCATGACCTGGGTCGAGCCGCCGTGGAAGCCCGCGATGCCCTGCGACCAGAGCCAGTTCAGCAGGTTCGTGTTGTCGCTGTACCCGAAGAAGGGCTTGGGGTCGGCGCGGACGACCGCCGGGTCGAGGTGCGGGATGACGGTGATCTGGTCCTCGCCGCCGATCACCGCGAGGACGGCCCGGATCTGCGGGTCGGCGAACGCCGCCATGAGGTCGTCGGCTCGCTGCGCCGGACTCCCCTGGCGACGGGTCGTCGGGTACTCGACCGGCTCGAGCCCGAGATCCTCCCGGACCCGGCGCATCGCCTGCTCGTGGAGCTCGGGATGGTGCTCCGGCGCGCACCACGAGGGCGCGAGCACCGCGACCCGGTCGCCGGGCTCGCACGTCGGCGGCAGCCGGGGCACGTGGCGGGACATGACACGAGGACAGCACACCGGGGCCGGCACCGCATCCGCATATCGACCGCGGCGTCGGGTCCCTACCGCCGGGTAGTCGAACGGCATACCCTGTCGCGCGTGCCCCTGACCGACGAGGACGCCCTCGAGGCGCTGCGCTGCGCCCTGTCGTTCCCGACCGTCGCGAGCTCGGACCCGGCGGCGACCGACCACGGGCCGTTCGAGGCCCTCATCGCCGCCCTCGCGGCCCGCTTCCCGCGCCTGCACGAGGCCGCGGCGCCGACCCGTCTCGCGAGCGATGCGCTGCTCTTCCACTGGCGCGGACGGTCGAGCGAGCACCCGGTCGTCCTCATGGCGCATCTCGACGTCGTCCCGATCAATCCCGACGACGCCTGGACCCACCCGCCGTTCGACGGCGTCGTCGAGAACGGAGTGATCTGGGGTCGAGGCACCCTCGACTGCAAGGGCAGCGCCGTCGCCATCTGCGCGGCCGCGGAACGGCTGCTCGAGTCCGGCCACGTGCCGGCCAGGGACATCTGGCTGTCCTTCGGCTGCGACGAGGAGGTGTCGGGGGATGCCGCGCCGGCCGCCGTCGACGAGCTGCTGCGCCGTGGGGTCGAGCCGTGGTTCGTCCTCGACGAGGGTGGGACGCTCGCGAGCGACGCCTTCCCCGGCGTCGACCGTCCGCTCGCCGTCATCGGGGTGACCGAGAAGGGCATCGTCGACCTCGAGCTGCACGCGACCTCGACCGGTGGCCACGCGTCGATGCCCCCGGCGATGGGCGCGACCGAGCGCCTCGCGCGAGCCATCACCCGCCTGCGTCGGCGTCCGTTCCCGGCCCGCATCCCCGAGCCGACCCTGGAGATGCTCCGCATCGTCAGCGACCACGCGCACGGCCCGCTCGCCCTGGCCACGCGCCATGCCACCCGGCTGCGCCGGCCGCTCGCCCGCGCCTTCACCCGGCTCGGTCCCGAGACGGCGGCGATGGCCCGGACGACGACGGCGGTGACCGAGCTGCGCGGCTCCCCCGCCGCCAACGTCCTGGCCACGACGGCGAGCGCCACGGTCAACATGCGGGTCATGGCCGGCGAGAGCGTGGCCTCGGCCGTCGAGCGGGTGCGCCGCGTCGTCGACGACGACGAGGTGACCGTCACGGTGCGGTCCGCGGACGAGCCGAGCCCGCTCTCGCCGACCGACGACGCGGCATACCGGCTCATCGCCGACACGGTCGCCGAGGTCATGCCCGACGCCGTCGCCGTCCCGTACGTCATGATGGCCGCGACCGACGCGCGGCACTTCCACCGGGTATGGCCACGGGTCTACCGGTTCACCCCGTTCCGGATGACGCCGAGCCAGCGCGAGAGCCTGCACAACGTCGACGAGCGGCTCGAGGTGAGCTCGTTCGTCGAGGGCATCCGGTGGTACCGGCGGCTCATCGAGAGCCTGTGACGTGGGGCGCCGGATGAGCCACGAGACCGCGACCGAGGGGGAACAGCCGCACCGGACGGTTGCGTTCTCGAGCCGCCAGATCGCGGGGATCGTCGGGTTCCTCGTCTGCGTGGAGCTCGCGAGCGGGGTACTCCAGGGCTACTACACGCCGATCTACACCGACATCGCCCGCCATCTGTCCATCAACGACGCCGACGTCAACTGGTTCGAGGCGGCGCAGCTCATGGTGTCGGCCCTCGCCCTGCCCCTCCTCGCCCGGCTCGGCGACCTCATCGGCCACCGGCGGGTGCTCCTCCTCTCGACCGTCGTCACGGCAGCCGCGTCGTGGGGCGTCGCGGTGGCCCCGACCTTCTGGACCTTCCTGTTCGCCTGGGCGCTCCAAGGCTTCTACGTCGTCTGGCTGCCGATGGAGGTGGCGATCATCTACCGACGGACGAACGGCGACGAGCGCCGGACCCGGGCGGCCGCGAGCGTCCTCGTCGCCGCGCTCGAGATCGGGGTCATCGTCGCCGCGCTCACCTCGGGAGCCCTCGCCGCGGTCATCGGCATGACCGGTCTGCTCGCCCTGCCGGCGGTCGTGGTCACCCTCGCCTGGTTCGCGATCTACGCCGGCGTCCCGCACGTCGCGGTCCTCGCCTCGGGGAAGGTCGACTGGCCCGGTTTCTGGCTCGTCACGGAGGCCATCGCCGTCGTCATGGCCGGGCTCATGGTGCTGCGGCTCGACGGTCCGGGCAGCGCCTGGCCCTGGCTCGTCCTCGTCGCCGGGGTCGCGGCGTTCGTCCCCTTCGCCCGTGTCGAGCTGCGGGTCGCCAACCCCCTCGTCGACCTGCGTGTGCTCTCCTCCCCTGCCCAGTGGCCGATCCAGCTCACCGCCGCCCTCATCGGCGCGTCGCTCCTCGGAGCCCAGATCCCGCTGTCCACCTTCGCGCGCACCGACCCCGCGGTCGCCGGCTACGGCCTGGGCGTCCCCGCCTCGACGATGTCCTACATCATCGGCGCCTACGTCTTCTCGCTCGCTGTCGGGGCGTTGCTGCTGCCCGCCATCGCCGGGCCCATCGGTGCCCGGTGGACTCTCACGCTCGGGGCCCTGCTCGTCGCCGTCGGCTACCTGCTCTTCCTGCCCTTCCACGACAGCCTCGTCCAGGTGCTGGCGAACATGATCGTCGCCGGCATCGGGTCTGGGGCGCTGGTCGCTGCCCTCCCCGCGGCCGCATCGGCCGAGGCTCCGGCCACTCACACCGGATTCGTCACGGGCATGACGAACACGACGAAGACGCTCGGCGGCGCCGTTGCGCGCAGCGTCTACGCCATCGCGCTCTCGGCCACCGGGTCGATCGACACCGAGGGGGCCGTCCACGCACCGCTGAGCGGCTACCTGACCGTCTGGGCGATCTGTGGGGTGAGTGCCCTCGCCGGCGCCGCGACCCTCGCGACGATGGCCGTCCGGCGCGGGTCGGACCGGCCCGTCCGCTCGGCGTGACGCCCGCGCGCGGCCGCCCCGAGGCATGAGATCGCCGCGGATCGGGGTAATAGCCTCGGACACATCCGCAACCCTCGACGCCCGTGTAGGAGGCATGCAATGAGCCTGGACCGTCCGGTCGCCCCCAACCCCTACGAGCTCCTCCCGGCGGTGGAGTCCTTCACCGTGACGAGCGATGACGTCAGCGACGGCGCGCCGCTCAAGGACGACCAGGTCGCCGCGGCGGGCAACACCTCGCCCCAGCTGAGCTGGAGCGGAGCGCCCGAGGGCACCCAGAGCTACGTCGTGACCTGCTTCGACCCCGACGCCCCGACCCCGTCGGGGTTCTGGCACTGGGTCCTCGTCGACCTGCCGGCCGAGACGACGTCACTGGCGACGGGCGCGGCCGGCGAGCCGCTGCCGGGCTCGGCTTTCCACTGCCGCAACGACGGCGGCGAGCACGGCTTCCTGGGCGCCGCGCCGCCCGAGGGGGACATGCCGCACCGCTACTTCTTCGTCGTCCACGCGGTGAGCGAGCCCAGCCTCGGGGTCGACGAGAGCGCCTCACCGGCGGTCGTCTCGTTCAACCTCGCGTTCAAGACGCTCGCTCGCGCCGTCGTCCACGGCACCTACCAGCACTGAAGGCCCTGACGCGTTGTCGGAGCCGGCCCCGCCGGCCCTCGTTGGTCGGCTCCGGGCGCGCCGGACGCGCCGTTGCCGCTCGCCGGTGCCGCCTACATGGGCATGGCCTCGTAGACCCACATGTCCATCGGGCTTCCCGAGACCAGCGCAATGGCGGCGTCGAGGTCTCCGCTTCGACGATGGAGTAGCCGAGCGCCGGCTCGGACTCCGCCGCGATCTCGGTGATCCGGCCGACCGTCGTCACGTTGCGACCGTTGAACAACGGGTTGCCGGAGTCCACCCCGCGACCCGCCAGGGACGACCACCACTCCTGGTGCGCCTGCCGGAACCGCGGGGTCGGGTCCATGTCGCCGTGGGCGAGGAGGACGACCTTCTTCATGCCGACTCCTTCGGGACGGTGCCCTCGTGTCGGAGATGCTCGGCGTCGTTGGCCAGCGACTCCTCGTCGGTCCCCCACTCCGGATGGAACTGGTCCACCCAGGCCCTCAGCTGCTGCAGCGGGGCCCGCTTCAGAGCGAGGATCGTGGTTCGCCCGAGCCTGTGGCGTCGAACCAGGGCGGCGTCTTCGAGGGCGCGGATGTGCTCAGGCTGTCCACGCCCTCGGCGAGGACGGCGGCCACCGCGATCGCCGCACGGCTCGTGCTGGTGACCCGCCAGGGTCACCACGCGGCAGTCGGACACGGCATCGGCCACCGTCCGGACCGCCTCCTGGAGGCAGGCGGGGCTGTCCGCACCCACCCGGCAACATCGGCGCCGCCTCGCCCCCTCGATGTCGGATGGGACTGATACGAAGGGACGCGACGCATCCGTCAACTGGCTTGCGAGGAGATGCTGATGCCCGACACCAGCTGCCACATGTCGATTTCGCTGGACGGCTTCGTCGCCGGACCGGATCAGAGCGTGGACGATCCGCTGGGTCGTCGCGGCCAGGAGCTGCACGGCTGGCACGTCGGCGACCCGCGCGCGACCGACGCCGACCGGACGGCCACCCAGTGGCTGATGCGTCCGCGCGGCGCCTACGTCATGGGCCGGAACATGTTCGGTCCGATCCGCGGCGAGTGGACCGAGGGGTGGGACGGATGGTGGGGGCCCGAGCCGCCCTACCACGCCCCGGTGTTCGTGCTCACTCACCATGCCCGCCGACCCGTCGAGATGGTGGGCGGGACGACCTTCCACTTCGTCACCGAGGGCTTCGACGCCGGCTACGCGCAGGCGCTCGAAGCGGCCGGCGGCAACGGCGTTGACATCGCCGGCGGTGCTTCGACGGTCCGGCAGGCACTCAACGCGGGCGTGATCGACGAACTCGTCCTTGACGTCGCACCCGTTCTCCTCGGCAGCGGCGAACGGCTGTTCGAGGGTGTCCGGACCTTCGGCTTCGAGCCCACGGAGGTACTCCACTCACCGCTGAGCACCCACATCCGGTACCGAAGGGCCGCCGACGGCTGACCGGCAGCGCACCGTACGCCGGGTGAGAACAGGCGCGCCGCGCCGATGCGGCTCGCCCACCGCGGCCACGGAGGCGAGCGACGCGGTCGAGCATCCTGTCGCGGTCCAGCGCTTCTCCATCGGGTACCCCGCGGGACCAGGCGATGCCCGCGCTGGTCGTGGCGATGGCCGGGAAGCCGGCCTGCTCCAGGATCCGGGCCGGACCGGCGTCCCAGGCGCGGCGGCCAGGCAGCCGTCCCGTTCCGTGGGCCGGGGCGTCACCGGGTGGACGGACCGGCCCCCGGGTGGCTGTAGAGGACGGCGAAGCGCTGCAGGACCACCGGCATGTCCCGGCTGAACCCGCGATCGTGCGTCGCGTGATCGGTGAAGAACCGCCGGTGAACCTCCCGCCAGCGGGCCAGCGACCGGTCACCCTCGCCTTCGAGGTATGCGTGCTCGGCGCTCACCTCGTCGAAGGGAACGACCTCGACCTCGGTCGTCACGACCAGGGCATGCGGGACGCCGCGACCGTCGGTGAGGATGCCCAGGGCTCCGGGCGCCGGTAGCTCCTCTCCCGCTTCCTCGTAGTCCCACAGCGCACCGGCGGTCGCGGTCTTGGCGCCGGACAGCACAAGCGCGAGCAACTCATCGGCCTGTTCGGGTGTCACCCCGAAGGCCCACGCCGGAGGGGGAAGGGAGTCCAGCGGTCGCTCACCGGTGTAGTAGCCGGTCGGGTTGAGTTTGGCCCGCATTCTCGCCACCTGCCAGAAGGCGTCGATCATGGCGGAGTCATCCATTCCCGGCTCGGGCGCTCCCATGTCGTGAGGCTATCCGACGCGCTCCCCGCGGGTCGGACGACCACGCAGGACCTGCCCGCCGAACGCGGGCGGCGAGACTGCCGGTGCTGCACGAGGCGCTGGGCCCGGGCCACCTCTACAGTTGGGGTGCATGAGCGTCCGGGTCGGGTTCCTCCGCGCGGTGAACGTCGGGCGCCGACGGGTGCCCATGAGCCGCCTGGTGGCGGTCTGCGAGGGCCTCGGCTACGCCGACGTGTGGACCTTCGTCAACAGTGGCAACGTCGTGTTCGACACCACCGGAGCGCGGGCGTCGGTCGAGGCCGCGATGGAGAATGCCCTGGAGCGGCAGTTCGGCTTCGAGTGCACGACGTTCGTCCGAACGGCGAAGCAGCTGAAGACGGCCCTGGATGCCGACCCCTTCCCGCTCACAGCGGGCGACACGCACTTTGTGACGTTCTTGAAGCACGCGCCGACCGCAAGCGACGCCGCACGCCTGGAAGGACTGTCCAACGACGTCGACACCCTCGTCGTCCACGGCGCCGATGTGCACTGGCGGATGCGCGGCAGGTCCACCGACTCCCGCTTGGCCAAGCGCGACTGGGAGAGGATCCTGGGCCCGTTGAGCAGTACCAGTCGCAACGTCACCATGTTGACGAAGATGGTGGCGAAGCTGGACGCCGCATAGCTGTCCCCGGGCCCTCACTGTGCCGGACGAGGGGCCGTGCTCGCTGCCCGGCCTGAGCGCTATCCCCCCCGTTCGAGCTCGTCGACAGAAGCGATGCGAACGAGGTCCTCCACCTTGGCAACGAAGCCCCGATCGACGCTGACGAATGCATCGGCCTGCAACACGGCCACTGCGAGACACTCCGCGTCCCGGAGGGACTCCCAGCCCCGGTCACGGGCGATGCGCCACGCCGTGCGGCGGGACACTCGGTCACCCAGCAGACGCATCCCCAGCTGCGTCAGCTGCTCGTGGCACGCCAACGCGTCGGACTCGCTGCGCCTGCCCTCCCGGACGTCGCGAAGGAGCAGTTGGAGAGCCTCCGATCGGATCGAGTTGGGCGCCACCAGTTGGTGGCCCGGGTGCACGGGCACGGATTCGTCGATGAGGTACACCAACGTCGGTGCGTCGATCGCATATCGCGCCATGGATCGAGCGTAGGTCCCCCCGACGGCTCGCGGCGGAAGACGGTTGCGCCGGCCCCGGCGGCTGGGAAGGCTGAGGCCATGTCCTGCTCCGTCGCGCACACCACCGTCGATTGCCACCACCCCTACGAGCTGTCCGAGTGGTGGAAGTCGCTCCTCGACTACGCCGACCTCCCGGACGACCCGAACCTGCCCGAGCACGAGGAGTGTCTGATCTTCGACCCGCACTCGGGCCACCGGATCCTGTTCATCAAGGTGGACGATCCCGAACTGGCCGCGAAACGGATCCACTTCGACCTTCGCCCCCGCGCCGGCAGCCGCGAGGAGGAGGTCGAGCGCGTCCGCGCCCTGGGCGCCGTCGAGATCGCCGACCATCGAGGCGAGTTCGGCCCAGGCACCGGGTGGGTGGTCTTCGCCGACCCGGAGGGCAACCAGTTCTGTGTGCTCCGCGCCGAGGGCGAGAGGGTCGTCGGCCAAACCGGGACACCCTAGTTCTCGCCCGGTCGTGCGGACGCCCGGGTCAAGGCACCCGAGGGTGGCGACGAGTGCTAGTCGTCCCCGCCGGCCGCCCGGGACAGGACCGAGCCGGCCAGGGCGAGCGCGCCCGCGCCGGCCGCGGCGAGCAGGCCATGGTGGTGCGAGAACCACAGCTGACGCGAGCGTGCCTTCGCCTTGTCGTCGAAGGCCCCGTGGCTGCCCCAGTCCTGGTCACGGTCTGCGGGCTCGAAGAGGTTGTCCGCACTGTCCTCCGGGCGGCGCTCGTCGACCTGCTGAGAGGAGAAACCCGTCTTGGCGAGGTAGCGGTCGAGGATGCCCGGCGCGATGGCGTTGCCGGCCAGCGTCCCCATCGTGCTGCCGCCGACCCAGTACTCGCGGCGCTTCGGGTGGGCCGCGGCATACACGACGGCCCGACCGGCCACCTCAGGCTGGTAGATCGGCGGGACCGGCTGCGCCTTCTTCGGCAGCCGGGAGCGCACCCAGCGGAACTGGGGGGTGTTGACGCCGGGCATCTGCACCATGGTCACGTGGACCGGGCTCTTGTCGTGGAGCAACTCGCAGCGCAGCGCCTCGTGGAACCCCTGCGTGGCATGCTTGGCGCCACAGTAGGGCGACTGCAGCGGTATGCCGCGGTAGGCGAGCGCAGATCCGACGTGGACGATCGTGCCCCGGCCACGCTGCTTCATCCGCGGCAGGATGGCCATCGTCGCGTAGACATACCCGAGGTAGGTGACCTCGGTGACCCGCTTGTACTCGGCGGGCTCGATGTCGTCGAACCTGGCGAACACGGAGGTGAACGCGTCGTTGACCCACACCTCGACCGGGCCGAGCTCGCGCTCGATCCGCTCGACGGCGGCGACGACCTGGTCGTTGTCGGCCATGTCGGTCGGGACGACCATCGCGGAGCCGCCTGCGGCCTCGACCTCGCGAGCGGCGCCCTCGAGCCCGGTCTCACCACGGGCGAGCAGCGCGACGGTCGCGCCGGCCCGTCCGAACTCGATGGCGGAGGCGCGGCCGATGCCACCGCTCGCGCCGGTGACGGCGACGACCTGGCCGGCGAAGGAGGGAGTGGACATGGGAGAAGGACCTTTCCGTCGATGGACAAGGGCCGGGGACCGCCTCCCCTGTCGGCGGCCACCGGCTCACTGGCCTCCTACCCCGCGCGGCTCCGGTCACACGGGATGAGGGGCACGGGACGCCGCGGAACCACGGATGACGGATGGTCGGCCAGGAGGTGCGTCACGGGCCCGGTCGGCGGGTAGGCACCCTGCGTGGCTCCTACCTGGCTGACCGTGCTGTCCTGGCTGGCCCTCGCTCTGGCTGGCCTCTGCGCCCTCGTCATCGTCGCCGACATCTACGGCGGCCGACGCCGTCAACACATGTGGATCATGGAGGCGGTCTGGCCGATCACCGGGCTCTATCTCGGCCCGCTCGCGGTGTGGGGGTACTGGCGGTACGGACGGGCCGCGCGGGCGGACGCCGAGGACGACCCGACGGCGGCGCCCGCCGACCAGCCGGGGTGGGCCTCGACCTTCAAGGGGGTCGCCCACTGCGGAGGCGGCTGCACCCTGGGCGACATCATCGCCGAGTCGGCCGTCTTTCTCCTCGGTGTCGAGCTGCTCGGCACCGCCTTCGCCGCGGAGCTCGTCGGGGACTACGTCCTCGCCCTGGCTCTCGGCATCGTCTTCCAGTACTTCGCCATCGCACCCATGCGTGGACTCGGCCTGCGCGAGGGGCTCGTCGCGGCAGCGAAGGCCGATGTGCTCTCGCTGACCGCCTTCGAGGTCGGTCTCTTCGGCTGGATGGCGATCATGCGGTTCGTCCTCTTCCCCGACCATCCGCTGGAGCCGAACCAGGCGGCCTACTGGTTCCTCATGCAGGTCGGCATGGCCCTCGGCTTCGTCACCGCGTGGCCGATGAATGTGTTCCTCATCCGGCGTGGCATCAAGGAGGCCATGTAGTCCGGCCCGCCGGGGCGAGGGACGTGAGCAATCGCACAGCCTTCGTCGGCGCATGTCACAGGTCACTTTCGCCCGGATAGGCCTGTCTCACAACGTATTGCCCGAGCGACCTCGACTCGCGGGGTGGCCGGCGGAGTGTCGGAACGGGACTAGAATCAAGACGTTTGGGCAACCACCCGAAAGGCCCTGTCATGACTCTCGTTGCGCGCGTTCGGACGAACGCCGACCAGCTCGTCCACGAGGCGGCCACCGCCGTCGAGCAGGCTCGCCTGCACCACTACACCGTCCTCGGCCCTGACCTCACCCGGGACCGGATCGGCCGCCTGCTCGAGGCGACGATCGAGAGCCTCGCGCACGCCTCGCCGATCCGGATCGTCCAGCACGCCGAGCAGGTCGCCGTGGAGCGCTTCCACGCCGGCTTCGGCATCGACGAGATCCAGGTCGCCTTCAACACCCTCGAGGGGGCGCTGTGGCGCTTCCTCGTCCGGGAGTCCCCGACCGACCAGCTCGCCGACGACCTGGGCCAGGTCGGTGCCGTTCTCGGTGCCGGCAAGGACCACCTGGCCCGGACCTACGTCCGGCTGGCCAGCCGCGAGCACCACCCCTGCGTCGACGTCGACGCGCTGTTCCAGGCCGTCTGAGGCCGCCTCCTTCGGGCCGGGCCGGGCCGCCCCCTCGGGCCCGGCCCGCTCAGGTCCGCAGGGCCGCGAGTGCGTCGCGGTAGGTGAGCCAGCCCACCGGGTCGCCCCCACCCTTGGCGAAGACGGGTATGCCGCCGCACCCGGAGAGGTTGAGCGCCTGGACCGCCGCCTCGAGCGTGTCGCCCTCCTCGACGATCTTCGGCAGCTCGGTGATGATCGCCGCGCGCTCGGTGTCATGGTGGCCGTCGGCGAGCGCCTCGGCGACCGCCCTGGCGGTGAGGACCCCGAGGTAACCCCCGTCGATGTTCGAGACCGGCAGCACCCCGTACGGCGTGCGAGAGAGCCGGGCCGCCGCGTCGACGAGCGGGGTGCGGGCGTCGATGCCCGTCGGCATCGGCTTCATCACCGCCGCGAGGCTGCCCAGGCTCGGCCGCGGCGGCGGCGCCGGGGCGTTGAGGTCGATGCCGCGGCGGCGCAGCTTGAGGGTGTAGATGGTGTCCGGCGAGAGCCGGTGGCTCACCCCCGCCGCAAGGACGATCGCCGCCATGAGCGGCAGGATGATCGAGTACTCCCCGGTCAGCTCGAACATGATGATGACGGCCGTGATCGGCGCTCGGGCGGCGCCGGCGAAGACGGCGCCCATCCCGATGAGGCCGTAGGCACCGAGCGGGCCCGCGATGGACGGGAAGAGCGCGTCGATCGCGATGCCGAACGCACTGCCGAGCATCGCACCGATGAACAGGCTGGGGGCGAAGACCCCGCCGGAGCCCCCGATGCCGATCGTCAGCGACGTCGCGATCATCTTCCCGACGAGGAGCAGCAGGAGGAAGCCGATGACGTAGGTCCCGTCGACGGCGTTGCCGATGACGGGGTAGCCCACGCCGTACATCTGCGGCAGGAGGAGCAGGACGAGCCCGAGGAGGAGGCCGCCGACGGCCGGGCGTGCCCACTCCGGACCGCGCCAGATGGCGTCGCAGGCGTCCTCGATCTTGTAGAGCACCTTGCTGAAGAGGACGCCGACGCCGCCGGCGAGGATCCCGAGGACGGCATACAGGAGGTACTCGGCCGGGTGCCGGACGGTGAAGGTCGGCAGCTTGAGGAAGGGAACGTCGCCGAAGGCGGCCCGGCCGATGGCCGAGGAGACCACCGCGGAGACGACGACCATCCCGAACGCCTGCGACGTGAAGTCCATGAGGATGAGCTCGAGGGCGAAGAAGACCCCGGCGAGCGGGGCATTGAAGGTCGCGGCGATGCCGCCCGCGGCTCCACAGGCGACGAAGACCCGCATCCGCCCCTCGGAGGCGTGGATGATCCGGCCGACCGTCGACCCGAGGGCCGAGCCGATCTGGACGATGGGGCCCTCGCGGCCGACGGAGCCGCCGCCGCCGATGCACAGAGCCGACGCCAGGGCCTTGACGCCGGCGACCTGGGGGGCGATGCGCCCGCCGCGCCGGGCCACGGCATACATGACCTCCGGGACCCCGTGCCCGCGCGCCTCCCGGGCGAAGAAGTGCACGAGGGGTCCGTAGAGCAGCCCGGCGACGACGGGTGCGAGGAGGACGAACCACCGCCCGAGCCACGGGAAGTGCGGGTTGGCGGCGCCCGGGACCGCGGCATAGTCCTCGTGGCCGGACAGCAGCAGGGTGAAGGTGCGGATGAGCCAGCGGAAGAGGACGGCGAAGGCGGCGGCACCCGCGCCGATGACCATCGCCAGGCCGACCAGCCCGCTCTGCGAGGCCCGGAGCCACACCCCGAGAGCGACCCAGCGCTCCCGGGCGATCGGGAGCAGCCGGGACACGCGATCTGACGCTGGAGCTTCCGCGGGCGCTTCGGTGGGCATGACTTGCATTATGCAATGATTGCGTCATGCAACGCCAACGGCGCTCGTCAGGCGAGCGGACGCCACGGTCGAGGACCCCCGAGATTCCGGACGAGGGCCTGGACGACCTCATCACCGGCATCCTCACCGCATCTCGGGCGCTCGTCGGCGTCTCGGTCCGGTCGCTGTCCGACATCGAGGACACCGTGACCCCCAACCAGTTCCGCACCCTCGTCGTCCTGTCGGCGCACGACTCGACCCGGCTCGTCGAGCTCGCCCGGCGGCTCGGGGTGCAGGCATCGACGGCCCTGCGCTCGGTCGACCGACTTGTCGCCGGCGGTCTCGTCGACCGGCGGGAGAACGAGAACGACCGACGCGAGGTGCTCATCGACCTCACGCCGGCGGGGCGGCGGCTCGTCCGCCGGGTGACCGACCGACGCCGGGCCGCCATCGAGGAGATCGTCCGGGCGATGCCACGGGCCCGGCGTCAGGAGCTGCTCGAGGCGCTGGACGCCTTCGCGGCCTTCGCGGCGGCGGCCGAGGAGCCCTCGGCCGACGTCGACCACGCGAGCGTGCTCGGCTGGTGACGGCGAGCGCGCGGTCCTCGATCACGGACCGGCGCGCGCCGAGCCGGCCCACCGTGCCACGCTGAGGGCCGATGCCCGCCCGTCCCGCAACCGCCCCGCGCCCGTCCCGACGCCTCACCGTGGCCGTGCCGCTCGTGCTCGCCGCCCTGTCGATGCTCGGACCGTTCAGCATCGATATGCCGTTCCCGGCCTTCCGACAGATGCAGGCCGACCTCGGCGTCGGCGCCGACGCGATGCAGCTCGTCGTCAGCGCCTACCTGCTCGCCTTCGCCGTCATGAGCATCTTCCACGGCCCGCTCTCGGACGCCGTCGGCCGGCGGCCGGTCATGGTCGGCGGAGTCCTCCTCTATGCCGCGGCCTCCGTCGGGTGCGCCCTCTCCCCGAGCCTGCCGGTGCTGCTGGCCTTCCGGGTGCTCCAGGGACTGAGCGCCGGCGGCGGCGTCATCGTCAGCCGGACCGTCGTCCGGGACCTGTTCGACGGCGCCGAGGCGCAACGCCTCATGAGCCGGGTGGCGATGATCTTCGGACTCGCCCCGGCGATCGCGCCGGTCGTCGGTGGGCTCGTCCTCGAGGTGGGGCCGTGGCGGTGGGTGTTCTGGCTCCTCGTCGCCGTCGGCATCCTGCTGGCTCTGGCCGTCGTCGCCGTCCTGCCCGAGACCCATCCGGCCGAGTACCGCTCACCCTTGGCCGTGCGGCCGCTGCTGTCCGGGCTCGCCGAGATCGCCCGGTCGCGCAGCTTCCAGCGGGTCGCCTGGGCCGGCGCCCTCGCCTTCGGCGGGCAGTTCCTCTACATCGGGGGCGCCGCGATCTTCGTCGTCGACCTGCTCCACCGCGGCTCGCTCGACTTCTGGATGTTCTTCGTCCCGATGATCAGCGGCCTCGTCCTCGGCTCGGGCGTGAGCGCCCTGGCGGCGGGGCGCGTCAGCGGGCGGCGGCTCGTCACCGCCGGACTGCTCTTCGCCGCCCTGGCCGGGGTCGCCAACCTCGTCATCTCGACGCTGGCCGTCGGCGACACGGTGCCGTATGCCGTCATCGGCCCGGCCGTGCTCGCCCTCGGGGTCGCCACGGCCTACCCCACCCTCCAACTGGCCATGCTCGACCTGTTCCCCGCCCGCCGCGGGTCCGCCGCCTCGATGGGCACCCTCGTCCAGCTCGGCCTCAACGCGGTGACGACCGCCGCCCTCGTTCCCCTCGTCACCGGGACGGTCACCCAGCTCGCCGCCACCGCCCTCGCCTTCGTCGTCGGTGGGCTGGCCCTGTGGACCTGGCACCTGCGCGCGCAGACCCGGGACGTCAGCCCGCCGGCGCACCCCGCCGCGCTCGAGCCGACCGACCAGGTCTAGCCGCGCCGACTCCCCGGCATTCGAGGTATTCCGGGCCCCCTGGTGGGCCACGGAATACCTCGAACCGGGCGGGTCGGGTCAGGAGAGGCCGACCTTCTGGCCGGTCGGGACGAGAAGGACCCAGATCGGGCCCGGCGCGAACGTCATCGCCTCGCCCGTCCCCGTCGTGAACGTCGTCGGCGCCGCGGCCTTCGGGCGCGACCAGCGCCCGCGCCAGACGGTCCCGTTCCGCAGGAACAGTGCCCGGCCCTTGCCCTCGACCTTCTCGAGCGGGGTGGGGTTGCCGTTGACGTCGCGGTTGCCCGACACCGTCGTCGTCACGTACTGGACGACGACGTTCCGCGCGAGGACCGTCTTGTTCGAGTAGAGCGCGTCCTTCTCGAGGCGACCGTCGGACACGATCGTGTAGCCCCGACTCTTGGCCTTCCAGGTGAACGTCATCCGTGAAGCGGGCCACGACGTCGAGACCCTGATCGCCTTGGCACCCTCGGCCGGCTGGTCGAAGTAGCGGAACCCCGGGTCCACGGGCCTCACGCTGCCACCCGCCCGCTTGAGCAGCTCCTTCGTCATCCCGATGACGTTGTAGGGCGAGTACCGGTGCGAGTCGCGGTAGAAGCCGCGGGAGGACTCGTCGTTGCTGAGGTTGACCTGCGGGCCCTTGCGGATCCGGGCCAGGGTGTAGCCCGACCCACCCGAGTAGGCGAAGGCCACCTTGCCGTAGTTCTCGAGGAGGTCGACGTCGCTCTCCCGGGCGCTACGCACGGGGCCCACCTTGGCCGGCATCGAGGAGGAGAAGATGGCGAGCAGCCGGGTCAGGCCGCCCTCGACCGGCTCGACGTAGACGACGTCGGCCCTGCTCAGCCCGACCCGGGGGTAGGACGAGGTCGTGTGGTCGATCTTGACGGCGAGGACGGGCCCACCGGTCAGCTTCGACGGCGTCGGGCTCGGAGTCGGCGTCGGGGCCTGCGTCGCGGAGGTCGTGCTGCTGCTCGAGGTGGCGACGGACGCGGAGCCGCCGCCGGAGCAGCCCGCGAGAGCCAGGAGCACGGCGGCGACAGGCACGGCGGCAAGGACCCGGGAGAACCGGGCCCTGGCGGGGGGGATCGGCATGGCGCCGACCCTAGCCTCACTTCCTGCGCCGCCACGCCGCACCCGCCGCTTAGAGTGAGGCGGTGGCGAACCCGACATCGACGACGGTCCTGGTGACCGGGGCAACCGGCTTCATCGGCAGCCGGCTCACGCCGGACCTCGCCGAACGCGGCTACCCCGTCCGGGCGATGAGCCGGCACCCCGAGGGCTACACCGGGCCGGGCGAGGCGGTCTACGGCGACGTCTGCGACCCGGAGTCGCTCACGGCCGCCCTCGACGGGGTCGACGTCGCGATCTACCTCGTCCACTCCCTCTCGGGTCAGGACTTCGAGCGCCGGGACGCCGAGGCGGCCTTCCACTTCGGCGAGGCGGCCGCCCGGGCGGGTATCCGCCAGATCGTCTTCCTCGGCGGCCTCGGCCGCGACGACGCCGAGCTGTCCCCCCACCTCCGCAGCCGCCGAGAGGTCGAGGGCCTGCTCGGTGCCGGAGGGGTACCGGTGACGGTGCTGCGGGCCGCCATCGTCGTCGGGCACGGGGGCATCTCGTGGGAGCTGACCCGCCAGCTCGTCAAGAACCTCCCCGCCATGGTCGTCCCCCGGTGGGTGGGGACCCGGACCCAGCCGATCGCCCTCGACGACGTCATCCGCTACCTCGCCGGCGTCATCGACGAACCCCGGGCGATCGGCCGGGTCTTCGAGATCGGGGGGCCGGATCAGGTGACCTACCTCGAGATGCTCCAGGTCGCCGCCGAGATCGCCAACGGCCGCAACGTGCCGATCGTCGAGATCCCCGTCCTCAGCCCCCGGCTCAGCTCATACTGGCTCGCCCTCGTCACCGACATCGACACGGTGACCGGTCGCAACCTCATCGACTCGATCGGCACCGAGGTGCTCGTCACCGACACCTCGATCCGGGACGTCGTCCCGGGCGAGCCGATGGGGTATGCCGAGGCCGTGCGGATTGCGCTGGACGAGCGGGCGCGGCTGCTCGCCGCGCAGCGAGCCCACGCGGAGGGCACCGACTGAGCCGGGTCAGGAGAAGACGGCAGGCAGGACGAGGAGCATCGACAGGGACCATGTGACGTGGGTGAGGATCGGCCCGAGGACGCCGCCGGACGCGCGCCGCTCGAGCCCCACGACGAGGCCGAGGACGAGCGCGGCGAAGGCGAGCATGACGTTGCCCGTCGCGAGGGTCGCCACCGCGTAGGCCGCCCAGGTGATGAGCACCGGGTGACGCGGGATCGCGGCGTACGCGGCTCCCCGGAAGAAGAGCTCCTCGGCGAGGCCGTTGACCGCGGTGACGGCGACGACGAGCGGACCGAACCCCTGGTTGGCATGGGCGAGGACGGCGCGGACCTGCGCGTCCAGCGGGGGGATCTCGCGGACGCCGAGGCCGCCGAGCGCGAAGACGGCCGCGAGGAGGAGCCCGAGGAGGATCGGCGCGACGATCGGGCGGCGCAGCTCCTCGCGCCAGGGGATCCGGCCGAGGTGGAGCGGACCGGAGGCGAAGGCGCCGAGGGTCCACACGGCCGCGAGGGCGAACGTCGCGGGGTAGAACAGGGCGTTACCCGGCTCGATCCGCAGCGAGAGGCCGAGGACGATCGCCCCGAGGAGGACGATGGCCGCGGTGACGACCTGGCGACGACGCAGGTCGCGGGTGCTCTCGCGGTGGTCGCGAGGCACCTTGTCCCACAGCACCCGCTGCAGCCACGTCCGCACGGTCGCAACTCTATGTGGGGAGAGGCGCTCGTCACGGCGGCGGCGAGGGCCTCGGGCGGTGTGGAAGGGTTGCCGCCGTGGACCTCTACCTCGACACCGCCGACCGCGCGGCCGCCGAGCCGCTGCTCGCGACGGGCCTGTTCGCCGGCCTGACGACGAACCCGACGATCCTCCGGCGCGCCGGACGGACCGTCGCCGACATCCCGCAGATCCACCGGTGGGCGAGCGAGGCCGGGGCCCGGGAGATCTTCTTCCAGGCCTGGGGCACCGACACCGAGACCCTCGTCGCTCGCGGCCGCGGACTGCGCGAGCTGAGCGGCCGCGTCGTCGTCAAGATCGTCGCCGACCGGGCCGGGTCGGCGGCCTGCGCCCGGCTGGCCGCCGACGGCACCCCCACCCTGCTCACCGCCGTCTACTCCCCCGGCCAGGCGATGGTCGCGGCGGCTGCGGGCGCCACCTACCTCGCGCCCTACCTCGGCCGGCTCGAGGACGCCGGCCGGGACGGCGAGGCCACCGTGCTCGAGATGCACGAGGTCCTCCGGGCCACCGGTGCCCCCACCCGCGTGCTCGTCGCGAGCATCCGGGACGTCCCGTCGATGGTCCGGCTGGCCCGGCGCGGGGTGGACGCGTTCACGATGGCCCCGACGCTGGCCGAGCAGCTGGTCCTCGACGAGCTGACCGAGGCCGCCGCGGCGGCCTTCGAGGCGGCCGCCGCCGCGGGGGACGCGGGGACGACCGCGCCATGACCGAGCCGGCCGTCGTCGTCGCCGGGGACGCCTTCGTGGACCTCACCTCGACGACGAGCGTGACGGGCGCACCGGCCTACGAGCCCCATCCGGGTGGTTCGTGCCTCAACGTCGCCGTCGGCCTCGGCCGGCTGGGCGTCCCCACGGCCCTGCTCGCCCGCATCTCCGGTGACCAGTTCGGCCGGCTGATCCGCAGCCATCTCGCCGGGTCCGGCGTCGACGACCGGTTCCTCATCCCCGCCGCGGACCTCACCGGACTCGGGGTCGCCGACATCGTCGACGGCCGGGCGGGCTATGCCTTCCACACCGCGCAGGCCGCCGACCGACTGCTGCGCCCGGAGGACCTGCCCGCGCTGCCACCCGCGGCCATCCTCCACGTCGGCTCGATCGCGCTGGCCCAGGAACCGCAGGCCACGACGCTCGACGGGCTCGTGCACCGGGAGGCCTGGCGCCGGGTGGTCTCCCTCGACCCCAACGTCCGTCCCGGCGTCATCTCCGACCGCGAGACATACCTGGACCGGTTCGCCGGCTGGGTGGCCGCGAGTGACATCGTCAAGGTGAGCGACGAGGACCTGGCGTGGCTCGTCCCCGGCGAGGCCGCTGAGGCCGTCGCGACCCGGTGGCTCGAGCTGGGCGTGGCCCTCGTCCTGGTCACCCTCGGCGCCGACGGCGCCTGGGCGGTCGCGCCCACGGCGTCCGCCCGAGTCCACTCGCCCGCCGTCGACGTCGTCGACACGGTCGGGGCGGGTGACGCCTTCATGTCCGGCGTGCTGGCGGCACTCCTCGGCGTCGGTCGCCACCGCCGCGAGGACCTCCTGGGCCTGGACGGTCCGGCCCTCACCTCGCTGCTCGAGATCGCGGTGCGCGGGGCGGCGGTGACGTGCACCCGGGCCGGCGCGCAGCCGCCGTTCGCCGCGGAGCTGGCTGACTCGCCCACGCCCTCCGTGAGCTGATCGACGATCCTGCCGCCTCCCGCCCCGCCGAACTTCCAGGGGGCATCCAGCGGACGGCCAGACATCCGGCCTAGGTTCGCCGAGTCGGCGCGACAGCCGCCGGCACCGACACATCTGGGCGCGGATGAAAGGCCATCTCGTCATGCCCTCACCCACTGGGCGTCCCCGACCGTGGTCGTCCTCGTGAAGCGGCCCGGGAGCCTGCCCCGCTCGGCGCGGCACGGCCGGTCGACGTGGTCCGGCCGATGGCGCACGCTGCTGCTCCGTGCCGGCGTCGCCCTCGTCGTCGTCCTCGCCTGGCCGGTCTGGTCCCTGTCACACGCCCTCGCCGCGCCGGGGACCGACACCGTCGCGGCGCGGGTCGCCGAGTGGGCGCGCGGCCACGGGATGGACTGGGCGGTCACCGACCTCGAACAGCTGCAGTACACCCTCACCCAGCCCACGACCGGGGGAACGGTCGCCGGCGGTATCCCCACGGCGACCGAGAACAGCGCGCCGAGCCCCACCCACCACCCGACCAAGAAGGCCGACCGCCGCCCGGCCGCCCTCGCCCCCATCGCCACCCATCCACTGCCTCACGAGGGGACCTGGCGCCCGCTGCTGCGGGTGGGCGGGCACGTGGCGGCCGAGGTCGCCTACCTGCGTCCTGACGCGACCCACACGTCCTACCTCACGGCGGTCGTGTGGATGGACCCGCACCTGCTCTCCTTCGCCCTCCACCCGGGGTTCCAGGAGCCGGGGCGGGTCCCCGGGGTCGCCGACCGGATCCCGTCCCGACAGCTGGGGTCGGTCCTCGCGACCTTCAACGCGGGCTTCCGGATGACGGACGCCCAGGGCGGCTACTGGCAGAACGGCCACCAACCGAGGCGACTCGCGCGGGGGGCCGCCTCGATGGTCCTCACCACCGGCGGCGGGCTGCGGGTCGAGGCGTGGCCGGGCGGCGCTCCGCACGGGCACATCGCGGCCGTGCGGCAGAACCTTCACCTGCTCATCGACCAGGGGGTGACGACGCCACTCGTGGCGAACTCCTCGACGAAGGTGTGGGGACGCACGGTGGGCAACAAGGCGTTCGTGTGGCGCACCGGAATCGGGACCCGGTCCGACGGGTCGGTCGTCTTCGCCGTCGGGCCGGCGATGAGCGTCGCGAGCCTGGCGGCGGTCCTCGCCGATGCCGGCGCCACCGAGGCGATGGAGCTCGACATCAACAAGGACTGGACGAACTACCTCACGTACACGCATCCGTCGGCGGGCTCGGCGGTTCCGCACAAGCTGCTGTCGACGATGGTCCCGAACCCCTACCGGTACCTCCAGCCCTCGAGCCGCGACTTCGTCGCCGTTCTGCCCCGCTGAGCCACGCCCGCGCCCGCCCGCGGCCTCATCCGTCCGCGAGGGGCCGCGGGGTGATGAGGATGCCGGCTCGCGGGTGCCGCCGCGGGCGGAGCCTCGCCCACCCGGCCTCGGCGGACGTGAGCGCGCGGTACCACAGGCCGTACTTCGCGCCGATCGCCCGCTTGACGTCGAGGACGTCCACCGGGTCCTCGACGATCCGTCCGGTGCCGCGGAAGACGGGGGCCCCCTCTGCGACTCGGCCGCGGCGATCGCACGGACGCAGCTCCAGGTCCGGCGTGTGCCGCAGCCGCTTGACCTTGCCGGTGTCGGCGAGGGTGATGACGACGAGGTCGCCGGCGTCTGCGACGGCCGGCGCGACCCACACCGGGCTGCTCACCGGCTCGCCGGAGCGGCGGAACGTCGTCAGCGACACGTACGCCGCCCGAGCGAGCGGGTGGTCTGCGGCCCGGGACGGGGGCGGGAGGGGGTCGGCCATGGCCTCAGGGTAGGGCCGGAACCGACCCCCGACCGCCGGGGTCGAGGGTCGGTATGCCGCCTGCCCCGCTCAGACGGTCACCGCCACCTTGCCGCGGGCGGCGCCGGAGCGCAGGTGGTCCATCGCCGCCCGTGCGTCGACGAGGTCGTAGGTCCGGTCCAGCGCCGGCCGGACCGACCCGCCGGCGACGAGGGCGACGAGGTCGGCCAGGCCCGCCTGGTTCTCGGCCGAGAAGAAGAACGGCGCCTTGCGATGGCGGCGCAGCGTCGAGGCCAGGCCCGCGAGGAGCTGGCGGTGGACCCCTCCGAGCAGGGCGCCACCGCCCTCGGCGCCGACGATGACGAGGGTCCCGCTCGGGACGAGGAGCCGCCGCAGCCGGCGCACCGGGGTGTGCCCGCCGGTGACGATGACCGCGTCGAACCGGCCACGCAGCTCGGGACGCGCGGTGACGTCGCTCGTCCGGTGGTCGAGGACCTCCTCGGCGCCGAGGTCACGCACCAGGTCGGCCTTGGCGGCGCTGGCCACCCCGGTCACCCGCGCCCCGCGGGCGAGGGCCACCTGGACGGCATACGATCCGACGCCGCCGGAGGCGCCGATGACGAGGACACGCTGCCCCTCGGACACCCTGGCGACATCCCGCACCGCCTGGAGAGCGGTGAGCCCGGAGATCGGCAAGGCCGCCGCCTCGGCGAAGCCGAGGGTGGAGGGCTTGGGCACGAGCAGCTCCGCCCTGGCCACGCTCAGCTCGGCGAGGGCGCCGCGACCGATACCGAGGACCTCGTCGCCGACCGCGACACCGGAGGCGCCGGGTCCGACCGCCTCGACGATGCCGGCGAGGTCGCGCGCCGGCGTCGGGTCCTTCGGGCCGCGCAGCCCGAAGCCGAGCCGGACGAGGAGGGGCAGGCCGGCCATGAGATGCCAGGTGCCTTGGTCGATCGCCGCCGCCCTGACCCGGACGAGGACCTCGCCCTCGCCGGGGGTGGGTGCCTCGATGTCACGGAGGTGAAGCTGCTCGCTGCCGCCGTAGCGGTCCTGGACGATCGCCTTCATGTCACGCTCTCCCTAACCTTACGTTGTAAGTGGTGCCATTCACGGTAGCCTTACGGCGTAAGCTCGTCAACCGGCGCGGCGATGCCGCTCGGTCACCCTGTGTCGACCAGGGAGGACTCGTCCTCGCCGCGCTCGAGCGCGTACCGCGCGTCGAGCGCCGTCCTCAGCGCCAGGCCAGGTCGGCCGCGCCGTAGCCGCCCGGCGCGGCCAGCGGCAGCGGTGCGCCGGCGAGGCGCACCGGGGCGATGACGTGGCGGAGCACGCCGTGCGGCGAGGTGGTGTGGGCCGTCGGGACGGGCAGATCGACCAGCTCCCCCGCCGGTGCCGGTGCGTCGATCAGCGCATGGGCGGTTCGGGCGAGCGAGAGACGGGCACCGCCTCCGCCCCGTCCCGGCCGCCGGGCCAGCAGGCCCAGCGCCGCGGCGGCGACCCCGTAGCCGGTCGCGACGTCGAGCGCCTGGACCGGCAGCGCCCCCGGCACGATCCGCCCGTCGGGATCCTCCCTCGCGTAGGTCTCGCCGATCCCGGTGCAGGCCTGGACGATGCTGTCGAAGCCCCGGTCGCCACCCCACGGCCCGTCCACACCCCAGGCCGACAGCGAGACATGGACGAGGTGCGGATGCCGCTCGGCCAGCGCCTCCGGCCCGAGGTCGTATGCCGCGAGCGCGCCGGGGCGGTACCCCATGAGGAGGATGTCCGCGGCCTCGAGGAGTTCGTGAATTCTGTTCTGGGACATCGGATCCCGCAGGTCGACCTCGGCCGAACGCTTGCCGGCTCCGGTGTCGAGGTACTGGTCGAGCAGCTCCGGCGGATGCGGTGGGTCGACGCGGAGCACGTCGGCGCCGAGGAGGGCAAGCAGCCGGGACCCGGTCGGTCCGGCGATGACCCGGGTGAGGTCGAGGACCCGGATCCCGTCGAGCGGGAGGTCCGGCCCGGGCGCCAGCGGACGGGCGGCGACGCCCGGCGGGCCGACCGCGGCATACCGGGTGAGGTCGATCCACGGCACCGCATCGGCGGCGACGCCCATCGCCGTGGCCCGCCATCGTCCCCGGCTGCGCACGGCCCCGGCGACGCCACCGGCCGCCCGCACCCGAGCCTCGACGTCGCTCGCCCGTAGCTCGCGCAGCGCGGCGACGAGTCCGGCGCGGTCGTGGATGCCGAGCTCACGCTCGAGGGCGAGGGCATGGTGTGGGTAGTTGCCGTGCAGGCGGACCCAGCCGTCCGCGGTCTCGAAGAAGCCGCTGAGATCCGCGAACGGCGTGAGTGGGCGCCCGTCGATGAGCAGGTGGAGGTAGGAGCCGGCGTTCGCCGCGACGAGCTCGGCGCTCGACGAGAGGTCGACCGGTCGGCCCCGAGCCGCCCCGACCTCGGCGGCCGCCGCGAGGGCAAGCCGGATGCTCGAGCGCAGGAGGTCCTCGACGTCGAGCGGCCCGGCCCACCACGTCGCCGGCCCGGAGATCGCCACCCGCCGCTCCACCGCGGCGGCGGCGAACCGCCCGTCGGGAAACAGGGGGGCCAGGGCGCCGGAGACGACGGGAGAGGCGGTCGACATGTCCCGCAGTCTCGCACCGGCTATCATGGTGCTCAGTTGTTGAGCTGTTCCGTTGTTGCAGGTACTGCATGATCCCGCCGGGGTTGAGCCGTCCACTGGCAGAGGGATCACCAGCATCACCAACGCGGAGCCCCGACCGTCGGGCCGCTCCAACTCTCAGAAAGCAGAAATTTCATGGCTACTGGCACCGTCAAGTGGTTCAACGCCGAGAAGGGCTTCGGCTTCATCGCCCCCGACGACGGCTCCACCGACGTCTTCGCCCACTACTCGGCCATCAACTCCAGCGGCTACCGCTCGCTCGAGGAGAACGCCAAGGTCGAGTACGAGACCCAGCAGGGTCAGAAGGGCCCGCAGGCGGCGAACATCACCGTCATCGGCTGATCCACCCCCCTCGCCTCGAACCGCCGCCCCGCTCGTCAGAGCCGGGCGGCGGTTTCGCGTCGGTGGCGGGGCGTGCGCCCCTCACGGCTACGGCAGCGCGGGCAGCGCCGTCTCGAGGGTGACGAACCGGTAGCCGGCCGCCCGGAGGTCACGGATGACCGATGGCAGCGCCGCGGCGTCGAGGGTCGTGCCGTCGTCCGGGTTCGACCCCACGTGCATGAGGACGATCGCGCCCGGCCCGGCCGCCGCCACCACGCGGTCGTGAACGGCCGTCACGCTCATCCCTCCGGAGGTGCCCTTCCAGCCCAGCGAGTCGACGGTCCACCGGAACGGGACATAGCAGCGGGCGTTGACGAGGTCGATGAGGCGCGGGGTGACCGCGCCGTACGGGAACCGGAAGTACGGCCTGGGGTCCTGGCCGCTCGTCGTGGCGATGATCGAGCGGGCCTGGTCGATCTCGGCGCGGACCTCGGCGTCGGTGAGCGTCGTCAGGTCCGGGTGGGTCACCGTGTGGTTGCCGACGGGGTACCGCCCGGCGATCGTGCGCGCCCGCCCGGGATAAGCCTGCACCCAGCGACCGGTGAGGAAGAACGTGGCCGGAGTGCCCGTGCCGGCCAGGGTGTCCAGGATGCTCGTGACGCCCGCGTCGTTGGCCCCCGCGTCGAAGGTGAGCGCGATGACCCGGGCCGTCGAGACCGTCGTCAGGTCCCGGTCGAGGAGCGAGGCGGGGATGCCGCACCCGGTCGGGCTGGGGTTGGTCGGGCTCGGGGCCGGCGTGGGCGTCGGGCGCGGGGTCGGCGTGGGCGTCGGGCTCGGGGTCGGCGTGGGCGTCGGGCTCGGGGCCGGCGTGGGCGTCGGGCGCGGGGTCGGCGTGGGCGTCGGGCTCGGGGTCGGCGTGGGCGTCGGGCTCGGGGCCGGCGTGGGCGTCGGGCGCGGGGTCGCGGTGGTCGTCGACGGCGTGGGTGTCGACGCGGAGCCGGCCGGACCCGGCGGTGTGCCGTCGGCGCACCCGGCGCCGAGCAGGGACAGGGCGACAGCCACGGCCCCGGCGAACCTACGGAGGGGTCGGCCAGGCACAGCCGACCTGCTGGTCACACTGTCAGGATCGACCCGCCCGCACGTCCGGTCAATACACCCCGGATGTCGCGTCGGCGACGTTCCGGGGCGCCGGCTCGTGGGGCGGACGACGAGCGCGCGGCATACCGGCCGGTGGCAGCATGAGAAAGCGTGACCCGCACTGCGACCCGCGCCTGGATCGTCTGGGGCGTCGCCGTCGCCGCCTACACGGTGTCGGTGCTCCAGCGCACCTCGCTCGGCGTCGCCGGGCTCGCCGCCGCGGACCGGTTCTCGGTGTCGGCGGCGGCGCTCGGCACCTTCGCGGTCCTCCAGCTGTTCGTCTACGCCGTCATGCAGGTGCCGGTGGGGGTCCTCGTCGACCGGCTCGGGCCGAGGGTGCTCGTCGTCGGTGGGGCCGCGCTCATGGCGGTCGGCCAGGTCTCGCTCGCCCTCGCCCACTCGATGCCGTGGGCGGTCCTCGCCCGGGTCCTCGTCGGGGCCGGCGACGCGATGACCTTCATCAGCGTGCTGCGCCTCGTCTCGGCGTGGTTCCGCCCCCGGCAGGTGCCGCTCCTCACCCAGCTGACCGGGATGGTCGGCCAGGGCGGCCAGATCCTCTCGGCGATCCCGCTCGTCGCGCTGCTGCACGGCCCGGGCTGGACCCCGGCCTTCCTCTCGGCGGCCGGGCTGAGCGTGCTCGTCGCGGTCCTCGTTCTCCTCGTCGTGCGGGACGCACCCGCGCGGTGGCAACGGGAGGACGATGCGCCGTCGCTCGCCGAGGTGCGGGACGACCTCGTCTCGGCCTGGCGGCATCCGGGCACCCGGCTCGGGCTGCTGACCCACTTCACGACGCAGTTCTCCGGGACGACGTTCGTCATGCTGTGGGGCTACCCGTTCCTCACCGCGGCGCAGGGGCGCTCGCCCCGGTTCGCCGGGGGGCTGATGACCCTGTTCGTCCTCGCCTCCGTCGCGGCGGCGCCGTTCCTCGGCGAGCTCGTCGCACGGCACCCGCTGCGTCGCTCGTGGCTCGTCCTGACGATCGTCGGCGTCGTCATCGCGGCGTGGACGGCCGTGCTCGCCCTCCCCGGACCGGCGCCCGGCTGGTTGCTCGTCGTCCTCGTCCTGTCGATGTCGGTGAGCGGCCCCGCCTCGATGATCGGCTTCGACTACGCCCGGACCTTCAACCCACCGAACCGGCTCGGGACGGCGACCGGGATCGTCAACGTCGGTGGCTTCGTCGCCTCGCTGACGACGATCCTGCTCATCGGCGTCATCCTCGACGTCGCCGGCGGCGGCCGCTACGACCTCGGCGCCTTCCGGGCCGCGTGGGCGGTGCAGTACGCCGTGTGGTTCGTCGGGCTCGTCGGCTTCGTCCGCACCCGGCGCCTCGTGCGCGCCCGGATGGCCAGCGAGGGCGTCCACGTCCCCCCGATGCGCGACGCCGTCCGCCGAGAGCGCGACCGGACCCGGCGCCGGCGCCAGCAGAGGCGGCGCGGCACCCCCGGCTGACGGCCTACGCGCTGGGGACGGGCTCTGGCCGGCTCGGGGTGAGGGCGAGGCCGGGCTGCGCACTCGTCGCGAGTGCCCGCTCGGCCCGGCGTCGAGAGGCCCAGCCCGGTCCGCGCAGGAGGAAGGACCACCGCTCCCGCCACGTGTCGCACGTGGCGATGTCGGCGCCGATGTCGCGCCACTCGTGGGTGGCGATCGTCAGCGGGTTGAAGGTCTCGATGTTCGACGTCAGTCCGTAGACGACCGGCTCGTCCTCGCGCTCGAACGTCCCGAACAGCCGGTCCCAGACGATGAGGATGCTGCCGTGGTTGCGGTCGAGGTACTCCCGGTTCGAGCCGTGGTGGACCCGGTGGTGGCTCGGGGTGTTGAGGACGTCTTCGAGCCGGCCGATCGAGCGGACGACCTCGGTGTGGATCCAGAACTGGTAGATGAGGTTGAGGGCGCGGGCGTTCTCGATGACCGACGGGCGGATGCCGAGCAGGGCGAGCAGGCCGTAGGGCACGCTCATCGTCAGCCCCTCGGCGACCGGCTGGCGCAGCGCCGTCGAGAGGTTGTAGCGCTCGCTGGAGTGGTGGACGACATGCATCGCCCAGAGCCACCGGGTCTCGTGGTCGAGCCGGTGGTTCCAGTAGTAGATGAAGTCCCAGCCGAGGATCGCCAGGGCCGTCGCGCCCAGCCCCGTGCCGAGGTCGCGCCGGGCGTGCCGGAACAGTCGCTGCCCGCTCGTCTGGGCGGCCCAGGTCGTCGCCGCCGCGAGGGCCGTGGCGCCGACCGCGGTGACGGCGGAGGCTCCGCGCAGCCGCCGCCAGGCGGCCGGCTCGGAGCCCGCATGCCGCGTGCCGGCCTCCGCGTCGCTGCTCGCCCCGCCGTCGACCGCCTCGAGGTCCTGCGTGACGAGGTGCCGCGGGGCGAAGGGGCCGCTCGTCGGGATGGTGCCGGGATCGGGCAGGCCGCCCGCGGCATACCGGCGACGGACGACGTCGGCAACGGAGGTGAGGGCGGTCGCGGCGACGGCGGTGCCCATGAGGGCCTTGCCGAAGCGGCCGACGCCCGGGGTCAGCGGGTCGAGGACCTTCTTCGCGACGAGCGGGGCGATCAGGCTGCCGACGCCCATCGTCAGGCTCGCGAGCGTGTCGGCGCGCTCGTAGTCGCCCGGCCGCCGCGTGCCTGCGGGGGCAGGATGGCGGCGCTGCCAGGCGTACTCGGCGGCCATCGCGCCGATGAAACCCGGGATGGCGAGGACGGTCAGGTCGACCTTCATCAGGCCCCTCTCGTGCACGTCGTCGTCGTCGTGAACCCGGGCAGCGTCGGCCCGCGTGGAGCCAGCGTACCCGCGAGTAGCCGGCGGACGAGCCGGCCTCCCTCGACCTGCGAGACCATGGATTGTTCGGGTGCGTCCACTGGGAATGCCCTGGAAATGCCGTGAATCTGCCTTTCCAGTTGCCTCCCTTGGTGCGCTGAGATCCAGCTGACCTACGCTGGCGATCTGCACCAGGCGCACCGGACGACGTGCTGAGCCGAAGGAGACTGCGGTGTCCTCCTATCTCAATCGACGCGCGGCGGCGGTCACCGTCGTCCTCGCGATCATCATGGCCGGGTCGAGCCTGCGGTGGAGCTCGCCAGCCCAGACCCTCGGCTACGTGGCGGCCTTCCTCGTCGTCGCCACTGCACTCAACGTGCTGCTCACCCGGGCGCGACGCGGCTGACCGCCCTCACCCCGCCGAAATCTCACCGGACCCCCGTTGCTGCAGCGGCCCGATGAGATTTCGGCGGCGCGAGCGGGTCGTGCGAGGGTGGACCGATGCCGATGCACGCCGACGACACTGCCCCCGCCGACGCCGCCTCGCCCGGCCTCGAGGCCACCCTGCCGAAGGACCTCGCCGCCTGCGGCATCGTCTTCGGCGTCGCCTCCTTCGCCTGGTTCGGCTGGGGCCAGGCCGCCGCGAGCACCCTCCTCGGGGTCCTCCTCGGCATCGGCTCCGTCCTCGGGCTCGTCCTCGCCGTCGTCAGCGTCGTCCGGCGCCGCGGGCTGCCCGGCCCGGGACGCCACGAGGTCGACACCCGGCACGCCAATCGGGTCTACGCCACGTGGGTGACCGCCGAGTTCGTCCTCATCATCGCCGGCAACATCACCCTCGGCCGGACCGGCCACCCGGCATACATCGTCGTCTGGACGTATGCCGTCATGGCCGCGCACTTCGTCCCGCTCGCCCGGCTCTACCGGATCCGGCTGCTCGGCGCGACGACGGCCCTCGGGCTCGTGGTCGCGACCCTCGGCATCGTCCTGCACGCCACGCTCGACTGGGCGAGGACCTCCGTCGTCGGGGGACTCGGCGGGCTGCTCCTGCTGGTCAGCGGGACACTCTGCCTGCGCCAGGCCCGCGCCGTCCCGGCCTGACCCCGGCCGCAGGCCGCCGAGGCGCCGCCGAGGGGTGGCGATCGGTCCCTTCGCCGCCCCCGGAAGGAGCGGATTCCCACCCCTCGGCCAGGCTGGGGGACGAGCGGCTCGGGCTCCGAAGCCTCCGTCATCGGCCTCGACGCGGCCGGCGACGTGACGCGCCAGACATCATCGGGGCCGCCCCCCGGTTTCGCCCGGACCGGGCCGGGGTGACACTGGAACGGTGCTGGACGTACGTCCGGCCGCCGTGGCCGGTGCCTTCTACCCGGGCCGTCGCTCCGAGCTGGAGCGCGACGTCCGGGCCCTCATCGAGGACGCCCGGGACCGCCTGCCCGACCGGCTCGCCGACCCGGAGGCGCTGATCCTGCCGCACGCGGGCTACGTCTACTCCGGCTCGACCGCCGCCCTCGGGTATGCCGCCCTCGAGCGGGTCCGGGACCGGGTCCACCGCGTCGTCCTCCTCGGCCCCACCCACCGGCACTATGTCGACGGGCTCGCCCTGCCCGGCGTCGATGCCTTCGAGACCCCGCTCGGGCGAGTGCCGGTCGAGCCGATCACGCCGGCCGTGCGGGACGGCTACCCGCAGCTCGTCGTCAGCCCCGCCGCCCACGCCCTCGAGCACTCCCTCGAGGTCCACCTGCCCTTCCTCCAGATCGTCCTCGAGGAGTTCACCGTCGTGCCGCTGGCCGTCGGCGGGGCGACGCCGGCCGCCGTGGCCGACGTCATCGACGCCCTGGGCGGCGGACCCGAGACGATGACGATCGTCAGCAGCGACCTGTCGCACTACCACCCGCACGCGGAGGCGCGCGAGACCGACCGCGAGACGGTCCGGCAGATCCTCCGCCTCGAGGGCTGGCTCGCCCACGAGCAGGCCTGCGGCGCCACACCCGCCAACGGCCTGCTCGTCTCGGCTCGCCGACACGAGCTGCGACCCACCCTGCTCGGGATGTGCACCTCCGGCGACACCGCCGGTGACCGACGAAGGGTGGTGGGGTATGCCGCGGTCTCCTTCGCCCGGCCCGGCACCGACTGAGCCGGTCACCCGGTCGTTGCCACCCGCCGCCGGGCCGCTGCTGCTGGCGCTCGCCCGCTGGTCGATCACGTCCGCCCTCGATCCCGAGGCGCTCGGCCCCGGCCCCGGTGCCGACACGGACTGGCTCGACCTCGAGGGGGCGTGCTTCGTCACCTTGACGACCCGCGGGCTCCTGCACGGCTGCATCGGCTCGGTCCTGCCGCATCTGAGCCTGCGCGACGACGTCGTGGCGAATGCCCGCGGCGCGGCGTTCCGGGACCGGCGGTTCGCCTCCCTCACCCGAAAGGACCTGCCGGAGACCTCCATCGAGGTGTCCGTGCTCTCGCCGCTCGAGGCGTTCCCGGTCCGGGACGAGGCAGACGCGCTTGCCCGGCTGCGGCCCGGCGTCGACGGCGTCGTCCTCGACGTCGGCGCGCGCCGCTCGACCTTCCTGCCGCAGGTCTGGGACAAGGTCCCCGGACCGGCGGCCTTCCTCGCCCACCTCCGGCTCAAGGCCGGGCTCCCTCCGGACTACTGGAGCGAGCAGGTGCGGCTGAGCCGCTACACCGTGACCGAGTTCCACGAGGAGCGTTGAGATGAGCGACGGGACGGGCCGGGCGGCATACCCGGTGAACGCGGCGGACGAGGAGTACGCGACGTACGCGCCCGGAGAGGCCAACGCGGCACACCCCGGCCGCTGGTGGCACGCGCTGGCCGACGGGCGGATCCAGTGCGACCTGTGCCCGCGCGAGTGCCGGTTGCGCGACGGGCAGCGCGGCTTCTGCTTCGTCCGGATGCGCGAGGCGGACCAGATGGTCCTGACGACGTACGGCCGCTCGTCGGGGTTCTGCATCGACCCGATCGAGAAGAAGCCGCTGAACCACTTCTACCCCGGCAGCTCGGTCCTGTCCTTCGGGACGGCCGGGTGCAACCTCGGCTGCAAGTTCTGCCAGAACTGGGACATCTCGAAGTCGCGCGAGATGGACCGGCTCATGGACCAGGCATCACCCGAGGCGATCGCGGCGACCGCGGCGGCCCATGGCTGCCGGAGCGTGGCCTTCACCTACAACGATCCGGTCATCTTCGCGGAGTATGCGATCGACGCCGCCCGGGCCTGCCACGACCACGGCCTGAAGACGGTGGCGGTGACGGCGGGCTACGTCGAGGAGGAGCCGCGGCGCGAGCTCTTCTCCGTCATCGACGCCGCCAACGTCGACCTCAAGGGGTTCAGCGACGACTTCTACCAGCGGCTGACCGGCGCCCGGCTGCGGCCCGTCCTCGACACCCTCGCCTACCTCTGGCACGAGACCGACGTGTGGGTCGAGATCACGACCCTGCTCATCCCCGGTCACAACGACTCGGACGAGGAGCTCCGGGCGATGTTCCGGTGGGTGCGCAGCGAGCTCGGGCCGAACGTCCCGCACCACGTCACCGCCTTCCACCCCGACCACCGGATGCGTGACGTGCCGCCGACGCCGGTCTCGACCCTCGTCCGGGCCCGCAACCTCGCCCTCGCCGAGGGTCTGCGCTACGTCTACACCGGCAACGTCGACCACCTCGCCGGCGGGGTGACGACGTGCCCGTCGTGCGGGGCGTCGGTCATCGAACGGGACCGGTACACCGTGGGCGCCTACCGCCTCGACGCCCAGGGCCGGTGCCGCTCGTGCGGGACCCCGGTCCCCGGCCGGTATGCCGCGCGCGCCGAGCATTTCGGCACCCGCCGGATCCCGGTGCGGATCGCCGACTGACCTCGTCCCGACCCGACCGCCACCGCACCGGAGAACACGGCCGAAAATCGGCCGATCAGCTGACCCACGGTGGTCATGACCACCCCCCGCCAGGCCCTACGATTCACCTGGCGAACAGCACCAGCCACGGTACGACTTCGAGGGCCCCAAGCCGGGGAAGTACGACGAAACCTGGGGGTTCGGCACACGGCCGCAACGACGGCACGGTCCGGCCACGTCGCCACCCACATCTCGTCTCATCCGCTTCCACCGGCGCCGGCCCCGTCAGGTCGGCCTTCTCCCGCCATGAACTCGGTCGCCTCCGTGCTGCTGCTTGCCGTCATCACCGTCACCGGTGTCACCCTCTCCATCCCGCAACTGCTCCGCCTCCTGCGCTCCCGGGACGCGGCGGGCCTGTCCGCGACCTCGCTGCTCTTCGGGTCGGTGAACGTCGCCGCCTGGACCCTCTATCTGGCCGACGCCCGGGCCTGGGGCCTCGTCGCCTCGAACGTCCTCGCCTCCCTCGTCTGGTTCGCCGTGGTGGCGTTGGCCCTCCGCGCGTTGCGCCCGACCTGGTCGTGGTGGCTGCCGGCGGCGTGGCTGGTCGTCCTGCTCGCGGTGATCCTGCTCGACCGACCCGTCCTGGGCACCGTGCTCGGCCTCGGGTCGCTGCTCACCTACACGCCGCAGGCGCTTCGGGTCTGGCAGACCGACACGGTGTCGGGGATCTCCGCGGCGACCTGGGTGATCACCGCCGTGCAGAGCATCGCCTGGGTCATCCAGTCCGCCGCCGACGGTCTCCCCGGCGGCATCGTCTCCGGCACGGTCACGACCCTCACCGCGGCCAGCGTCCTCACCGCCGTCGCGGTGCGCCGCGAGCGCCGGGGGACTCGCACTCCGCCCTCGCCGGTGCCGCCGCTCGCCCCGGTGCCGCCGCTCGGCACCGACCCGGACCTGCTCGACCTCGCCGCCTGACCACCCTCCGCCGGCCGGTGCTCGCGCGACCGTCCGGAAACCCGGACGTCCCCGCGAACATCCAGGGGGGCTGGCCGCGCGGGCGCGACGGTCATGCGCCCACTCGCGCGCCGGTGACCCCGAGGAGCGGTGGGACGCGTCGAAGGAAACGACGCGCCCCACCCTCCCCCCGCCGGAGCGTCCGACTGGTGCCGGGACCGATGGCTCAGTGGCCGGGGCGTCCGGAGGTAGGTCCGGCGGGAGCCCACGTGGGGCGCCCCGTCGGGTGGGCCGGGTGCGTCTGCGCCGGCTTGGCAGCCCTGGTGGAGACCGGCCTCGGGGTCCCGGCGTCCGCTCCCTTGTCGGTGGGGGCAGTGGACGCCAATACGGTGACGCAGTATGCGCTCAGGCCATCCTCGCCGCCGGCCGCGGTGACGAGGTTGCGGTAGGCCACCGAGATCGTGGCAAGCCCCCCGTGGGTGTAGGCGGTGCAGAGCCCGGATGCCGCCGGTCCGGCGGTCTCGGGGCCGGCCGGGAGGTCGGCAGAGGTCGGCGACGCGGCCTGCGTCTCGGTGGAGGTCTCGGACCCGGTCTCGGTGGAGGACTCGGTCCCGGCATCGTCGGAGCCGGATGCCTCGCCGGATGCCTCGTCTGCGGCGAGCGAGGGGGCGGGGGCGCCGAGGGTGCGGTGCGCGACCGTCTGCAGCGGGGCGGGAAGGTCGCCGGCGAAGGCGGCAGTGGCGCCGCCGCCGATGACGATCAGGCCGGTTGTGGCCGTCATGGCGAGTCCCTTGACCGAGACGAGCGAGGCGAGAGACATGCCGTGGGCTTCCTGTCGGGAACGTCTTGCCCAAGAGATCGAATTGCCGGGCGCCGGCGTTACAGGTGCCCGGCACCAGGGTGCCCCGGTCTCGGCGGCTGCACCCGCGCCGGGACGAGGCTCGGTGCCGGCCGCTCTGGCCCAGACACGACCCCCGTCCGCATACTTGCCCGGTGCTCGCCGACCGGTTCCCCTCCGTCCTGGAGCGAGTTCGCGCCGGTGACGAAGCGGCCTTCGCCGAACTGTGGCGCGCCACCCAGCCGATGCTGTTGCGCTACCTCACGGTCCGGGCCGGCGATCTCGCCGAGGACGTGGCCGCCCAGGCCTGGGCCGCGGTCGTCACCGGTCTCTCCGGCTTCGAGGGCGGTGAGAACCAGTTCCGTCGTTGGATCGTGACCATCGCCCGCAACAACCACGTGGACCTGGTCCGCCGGGCGGCCCGGCGCCCCGAGCTGCTTGTCGAGAACGTCGTGGAGGCGGCCGAGCCGACCGGGGCAGCCGATCCGGCCGACCTCGCGGAGACGCAGTGGTCCACCGGCACCGCCCTGGCCCTGGTCCGCCGGCTGCCGGTCGACCAGGCGGAGATGGTGACGTTGCGGGTCCTCGTCGGACTCGATGTCGCCGAGGTGGCCGCACTCGTCGGTCGTTCTCCCGGCGCGGTCCGCGTCGCCGTCCACCGGGGGCTCGGCCGACTGCGTGAGCTCCTGATGAGCGAGCGAGACGCGAGGGCCGAAGGCGCGGTAACGGACGGGACCGCGGAGACGTTTTCCGACTGAGATGACAGGAGACTGGACCGAGATGACACGAGGCCGGCACCGGGTTCCAGGCGGGGTGAATGCCGACGCCCGGCTCGAGCGCATCCTCGACGAGTCCCAGCGCCCCGGCCTCGACGCTGACGACGCTGCCCTGGCTGACCTCTTCGCGGCGTTGCGGGCCCCTGCGACCGAGGAGGAGCTCGCCGGTCTGTCATCGGCGATGGCCGCGTTCGGCGCGACGGCAGCGACGGACCCGGCCCCGGCCGGCCGCGGCAGGCGGTTCGTCAGGCGCCTGATCGCGCTGCCGACCGCTGCGCTGGTTGCCTCGGGCGGCATCGTCGCCGTAGCAGGGGTCGCGTCCGCGGCCTACAGCGGCGCCCTGCCCGACGTCCTCCAGTCGATCGCGCACCGAGCGATCGGCGCCCCCGCACCAGAGACGGACCCCGGCCCGACGGACCGGTCCGCACCCGCGACGCCGGTGCCACCGGTACTACCGGTGCCGCCGTCCGCCGGTCCAGCCTCGACGGCGCCGCCGATCTCCTCCCGGCGCCCGGACCCGGCCGCGACGACCCAGGTCTTCACCGGCCTGTGCCGTGCCTACCGCAACGGCGGCCTCGACCGCGGCAGCGCGGGGTACGCGAGGCTCGAGGAGGCGGCCGGAGCCCGGAGCGTGGCCCAGCTCTGCGACGAGGTCCTCCTTCCTGCGTCGCCTCCGGCGCCGACGCACCCCACCCCGACGCACCCCACCCCGACCCACCCGGCGCGCCCCCTCCCGCCGGTGACGCCGGCCCAGCCGGCCGCTCCCGTTGCGCCGCGCCACCCGGTGCCCACCCGGCCGGCGCACCCGGCACGGCCGGCGACGCCGACCCACACCGCCCCGCCGGTGCCGCCCCATCCCGCCCCGCCGACGCCCCCTCAGACTCGTTTCCTGAACCGGTAAGGCGCCCCTGACCTGCGGAAACGTGTAACGCAACGGCTCCGGGACTCGTTCCTTGGACATGAGGACGCAACGAGGCTGGTGCTGGATCCCGGGTGGCGGAGGTCGACGGGTGTCCGGCCGCCACTGACGAGCGCGCCGACGCGCCGGGGAGCCGGTCCGCCCACGGGGCGGACCGGCTCCGGCTGCCCGAGGCCCTGCGAGGCACGACCGGCTTGCTAGCGTCGGCCGAGCCCCGTCCCCGACCCCTGGCTGGAGTGCGCGTGCCCACCGACGACCACGACCCCACCGACCTGCTGATCCGGATCGGTCACGACGAACTCGTCATCCGGCGGCGCTACGAGACGTTGTCGATCGCCAACGACACCCTCGCGGCGCTGCTGTTCATCGTCGGCAGCATCCTCTTCTTCTGGCAGTCGACGACGGTCGGGGCGACCTGGCTCTTCCTCGTCGGCTCGGTGCTCATGCTGCTCCGTCCGGCGATCCGCCTGTCCCGGCGCTTCCACCTCACCCGTCGACGCGGGCAGGACCGGGCGGGGTCACACGAGTCGTCGATGGACTTCTGACCGAACGGGGACGCCCGGCGGGCCCACGGCAGCGTCAGTCGGCCGAGGCGAACCACCCGGTCGGGCCGAGGTCCGTCCCGAGCCGAGGGACGTACTGGTCGAAGTAGATCCTGGCGATCAGCTCGCGGCGGCTGCCGACCTCGGCCTTGGCGAAGACCGACTTGAGATGGTCCTGCACCGTGTACGTGGACAGGTGGAGGGCCGCGGCCATCTCCTTGGTGTCGACGCCCTGGAGCACGAGCTGGGTGACCGCTCGCTCGCGCGGGGTGAGGTCGAAGGCCGCGACGACGAGCGGCACGATCTCCGGCGGCCGCGCCTCGTCGATGGTGACGACGACGTCGCCGACGGCGTCGCCACGGGCGCTGAGCGGGGTGGCGTGGAGGACGAGCCACATCCCGCTGCGCGACCGGACCCGGCAGCGGGGCGGCCGGTCGGTCTCGCCTGCCGCGAAACGCCGGGCCGCCACGACGAGCGCCGAGATGACGCCGTCGGGCCGGCTGTGGGCCTGCGAGCCTTGCAGGTCGGCCAGCCGCTCCTGCGCCCCGGCGCTCATCTGAGCGACGGTGTCGTCGGCCCCGACGATGAAGACCGCCGGGCCGCCGGCGCTGGGCGGTGCGTCGGTCGCCAGGGCCACGAGCAGTCCCGCCCGCGCCCCGACCGACAGCGACGAGGAGAGCGCCCCGAGCAGCTGGATGTCGTCCCCGGAGAACGGCGGGTCCTCCGCGGACCGGAAGAGGGCGAGCCCGCCCCAGGTGTCGGTGCCGTCGCGCATGACGACCCGGGCCTCGTCGGCATACCCGAAGTGGGGCGTCATGAAGTCCGCCATCCGCTGCGAGCGCGTCGTCCGGCCATCGGTCCACGCGTGCAGGCCCATCGCCGTCACGCCGCGGCGGACGAGCTCGGCATACGCCGTCTCCTCGCCCCAGCCGTACTCGACGACGCCCCACTCGTGGTCGTGCTCGTCCTGGCCGCGCAGATCGCCGTACTTGCGGGACCCGGTGAGCAGCAGCGTGCTCGGGTCGAAGGTGCCGACGCACGCGGCGACGTGCGGGATGGCCCGCTCGACCGACGCCACGGCCTCACCGAAGAAGGTGTCGAGGTCGAGTCCCGCGCGGGAGACCACCTCGACGTCGCGCAGCACTCGCTGCGCCATGAGATTCGGGCCCACCGCACCAGTGTGCTCAGCCGGGGGGCTCGACGCCATCCCACAAATGTGGGGTATGCCGCCCCCTCGGTGCCGGGGCGCAAACCCCCTCGCGACGCGGGATGGTCCGCGACCGCGCGCTGCCCGCACGCTTCTCGGGACGCCAGGCGCCGGACACCGCGCGGCGCCACCGCAATCCGATCACGAGAGGGACCCATGATGACCATCGACACCCACGACCAGACCGCCGACCCGACGACGTTCGGCCGCGCCGCGATGCTGCGCGAGCGGCTCGGCGAGGTCGTCGCCGTTCCCGGCGACGCGGCATACGACGCGCTCCGGACGCCGTGGAACGTCGCCGTCGACCTGCGACCGGCCGCCGTCGCCACGCCCCGGACCGAGGAGGAGGTCCAGGCCGTCGTCCGCGCCGCCGCGGGCCTGGGGCTGCGGGTGGCCCCACAGAGCACCGGACATGCCGGCGCCGTCCTCGCCCAGCACGACCTGGTCGACGTCGTGCTGCTGCGCACGAACGAGCTGACCTCGGTGCGGGTCGACGTCGAGCGGCGCAACGTCCACGTCGGCGGCGGCGCGATCTGGCAGAGCGTCGTCGAGGCGGCCGCCGAGCACGGGCTCGCCGCCCAGCACGGCTCGTCGCCCGATGTCGGGGTCGCCGGCTACCTCCTCGGCGGGGGCCTCAGCTGGTACGCCCGGTCCAAGGGCCTCGCCGTCAACGACGTCATCGCCGTCGAGCTCGTCACCGCCGACGGGGAGCTCGTGCGGGCCGATGCGCACCAGCACGAGGAACTGTTCTGGGCGCTGCGGGGCGGTGGCGGCAACTTCGGGGTCGTCACCGGCTTCGAGGTGCGGCTGCACCCGATCACCGACGCGTATGCCGGAGCGTTCCTCTGGGACATCGCCCACCTGGAGCCGGTCCTGCGCCGGTGGGTCGCCTGGTCGGCCGAGGCGCCGGAGCAGGTGACGACCTCGCTCCGGGCGATGCGCCTGCCCGCGCTGGAGGAGCTCCCGCCGTTCCTGCGTGGCCGGGCCGTCGTCGTCCTCGACGGCGTGGTCCTCGGCGATGACGCGCTGGGCGAGGAGCTGGTGGCGGGCTTCCGCGACCTCGAGCCGGAGATGGACACGTGGGCCCGGACGCCCGCCGCCGGGCTGACCCGGCTGCACATGGACCCCGAGGGCCCGACCCCGTCGGTGGGCAGCGGCACCCTGCTGTGCGACCTCGACGAGGAGGGCATCGCCGCCTTCGTCGAGGCGGTCGGTCCGCGGTCGGACACGAGCCTGCTCGTCGCCGAGCTGCGCCAGCTCGGTGGAGCGCTCGGGCGGCCGGTCCCCGGCGGCGGCGTCGTGAGCCGGGTCGACGCGGCATACGTCGGTCTCTTCATCGCCGTGGCGGCGACCCGGGAGCTGGCCGTCGCCGGCCTGGTCGACGCGGAGCGGGCCCGCCGGGCCCTGGCCCGGTGGGAGACCGGGCAGACCTTCCTCAACCTTGTCGAACGGCCCGTGGACCCGCAGACGGCCTACGGCCACGACGCGTGGCTCCGGCTTCAGGACCTGCGCCGGCGGATCGACCCCGCCGGTGTGTTCCTCGCCGGCCACGAGGTCCCGGTCCGCTCGGCCGAGCAGGCGCCCGGCCACTGACCGCCGCTGGCGCGGTGCTCGCGGAAGGGACCGGAAAACCGGACCCTTCCGCGAGCACCCGGCGGCGCCCCGCGACGGTCAGCGCAGGTCGAAGCGGTCGAGGTCCATCACCGTGGCCCAGGCCGCGACGAAGTCCTCGACGAACTTGGCCTGCGCGTCGTCCGCCCCGTAGACCTCACAGATCGCCCGGAGCTGGGAGTGCGCGCCGAGGACGAGGTCGGCTGCCGTCGCCGTCCAGCGCTGCTCGCCACTGGCCCGGTCGGTGCCGACGAAGACGTTCTCCTCGGACTGGCTGTGGCTCCAGTCCAGGCCCGGGCTGAGCAGGTTGACGACGACGTCGTTGGTCAGCTGGCCGGGACGGTCGGTCAGGACGCCGAGGCTGCTGCCCCCGGCATTCGCTCCGAGGGCCCGCATCCCGGCGACGAGCACGGTCATCTCCGGAGCGGACAGGGTGAGCAGGTTCGCCTTGTCGAGCAGCAGCGTCTCGGGCGCGAGCTTCTCGCCCGGGCGCAGGTAGTTGCGGAAGCCGTCGGCCCGCGGCTCGAGGACGGCGAGGGACTCGACATCGCTCATCTCGGCCGAGGCGTCGGTGCGGCCGGGCGAGAACGGCACGGTCACCGCGTGGCCCGCGGCGGCGGCCGCCTTCTCGACGCCGGCGCAGCCGCCGAGGACGATGACGTCCGCCAGTGAGACCCGCGTGCCCCCGGACTGGCGGTCGTTGAAGTCGCGCTGGATCCCCTCGAGGGTGTCGAGGATGCCGCCGAGCTCGGCCGGGTCGTTGACCTCCCAGCTGCGCTGCGGCTCGAGCCGGATCCGGGCGCCGTTCGCGCCGCCGCGCATGTCGGTGCCCCGGAAGGTCGAGGCCGAGGCCCATGCGGTCCGAACCAGCTGCGCGACGGTGAGCCCGCTGTCGAGGATCGCGGCCTTGAGCGCGGCGACGTCGTCGTCGGAGACGAGCTCGTGGTCGACGTCCGGGACCGGGTCCTGCCACAGCTGGGCCTCGGGAACCCACGGGCCGACCATCCGCGAGACGGGACCCATGTCGCGGTGGAGCAGCTTGTACCAGGCACGGCCGAACGCGTCGGCGAGCTCGTCGGGGTGCTCCATGAACCGGCGCGAGATCTTCTCGTAGACCGGGTCGAAGCGCAGCGCGAGGTCTGCCGTCGACATCATCGGCGCGTGCCGCTTCGCGGGGTCGGCGGCATCGGGCACCGCGTCGGCGCCGGCGCCGTCCTTCGGCCGCCACTGCTTCGCACCGGCAGGGCTGTCATGCAGCTCCCACTCGTAGCCGAACAGGGTCTCGAAGTAGCTGTTGTCCCACCGGATCGGCGTCGGGGTCCACGCGCCCTCGAGCCCGCTCGTGATGGCGTCGGTGCCGACGCCGGTGCCATGGGCGCTCTTCCAGCCCAGGCCCATGTGCTCGACCGGACACCCCTCGGGCTCCGGGCCGACGAGCGAGGGGTCCCCGGCACCGTGGGTCTTGCCGAAGGTGTGACCGCCCGCCACGAGCGCAACGGTCTCCTCGTCGTTCATCGCCATCCGGGCGAAGGTCTCGCGGATGTCCCGGCCCGAGGCCACCGGGTCCGGGACGCCGTTCGGGCCCTCGGGGTTGACGTAGATCAGGCCCATCTGGACCGCGCCGAGCGGGTTCGCCAGGTCGCGCTCCCCGCTGTAGCGCTCATCTCCGAGCCAGGTGTCCTCCGGGCCCCAGTAGATCTCCTCCGGCTCGTAGACGTCCTCGCGGCCGAACGCGAACCCGAAGGTCTCCAGCCCCATCGACTCGATCGCGACGTTGCCGGCCAGGACGAGCAGGTCGGCCCAGGAGAGCTTGCGGCCGTACTTCTGCTTGAGCGGCCACAGCAGCCGGCGGGCCTTGTCGAGGTTGGCGTTGTCCGGCCAGCTGTTGAGCGGGGCGAAGCGCTGCGCCCCGTCGCCGGCGCCGCCGCGGCCGTCGGCGATGCGGTAGGTCCCGGCGGAGTGCCAGCTCATCCGGATGAACAGCGGGCCGTAGTGGCCGTAGTCGGCCGGCCACCAGTCCTGCGAGGTCGTCATCAGCTCGGTGAGGTCGCGCTTGACGGCGTCGAAGTCGAGGGTCGCGACCTCGGCGGCATAGTCGAAGTCGCCCCCCATCGGGTTGGACCGGTCGGAGTGCTGGTGCAGGACGGCCAGGTTCAGCTGGTTCGGCCACCAGTCCTGGTTCGTCGCCGGACGGCTGGCCGGTGGGATCGGTGCCGGGATGGCCGGGTTCTCGCTGTCGGACATGTGATCAGCTCCTAACGGGATGGCTCGTCGTTGAGGTGTCCTGCTGCGTTGCTGTCGTGCGGGTCGTACGGGGAAGAGGGACGGGTATGCCGCGCAGCCGCGGCGTGGTGTCGGGTCGACCGGCGGATGGTCCGGTCCCGGCGGGCGCGGTCCACCGGGGTCACGTCTCCGGTGGGGCGCCCCCGGCGGCGGCCGCGACGACCTCGGGCGCGCAGTCGGAGCACAGGCCCCAGTAGATGACCTCGGCCTCGTCGATGGCATACCCCCGATCGTCCGAGGCGACGAGGCACGGGGTGTAGCCGACCGCACAGTCGACGTCCTCGATGGCGCCGCACGAGCGGCATACGACGTGGTGGTGGTTGTCGCCGACCCGGGCCTCGTAGCGCGCGACGTGGCCGGAGGGCTGGATCCGGCGCAGCAGGCCGGACCCGGTGAGGGCGCGTAGGACGTCGTAGACGGCCTGGTGCGAGACCGAGGGCAGCTCGCGCCGGACCGCACCGATGATGGAGTCGGTGTCGGCGTGCGGGTGGTCGTGGACGGCGGCCATCACGGCCAGCCGGGGCCGGGTCACCCGGAGCGAGTAATCGCGCAGCGTCTGCTCGAAGTCGGCCCTGGTCGGCATTCCGGAAGTATGGCGGCTTTTCTTGAGTGTTTCAAGAGTCCGTGGTCGCCGGCCCGCCCAGCCCGGCCGAACCAGGCCTCACCCCGGGGCCAACAACTCCCCAATAGGGAAGAAACTGCCCACCCAGCCCCGCGAGGGGTGGCGATCTGCCCCTTCAGGCCGCTCGAAGGGACGAATCGCCACCCCTCGGTGGCGCCGGACGGTCAGGAGGTGGTGGGCAGGCCCTGCTGGGTCCACGCGGCATACCCGCCCTGGATCTCGTACACGTGCCTCGCACCGGCGTCGTGGACCGTCCGGGCGGCCGTCGCGGACCGACGCCCGGCGCCGTCGTAGACGACGTAGCTCGCGGTCGGGTCGAGGGCCGCGACGGCGTCGGCGAAGCCCGAGCCGGAGAGGGGGAGGTTGACGGCGTCGGGGAGGTGGCCGCGGGTGAACTCCTCGGCGGTCCTGACGTCGAGCACGACGAAGGTGACGTGCCCGGGGTTGCTGCGCATGATCTCGTAGGCGCCCTGGGGGATGAGCGGGATGACCGGCGCGGGGAGGTCGGCGGCGCTCGTGGCGGTGACCTCGACCCCGAAGTCGTCCGAGAGTCGCTGCTCGAGGGCGTCCTGGGCGAGCATGCCACCGGAGAAGTCGACGAGCTTCCCCGACGCGTCGTAGAAGGCGGTGACCGGCAGGCCCTGGGAGCCGAACGAGGCCCACAGGTCCGAGGCCGGGTCGGCGCCGACGTCCTTGGCGAGGGCGAACCCGGCACCGGCCAGGTCGAACCGCCGGGCCATCGCGGCGCCGTCGCCGGGGTCGGAGGTGTCGACGCCGATGAAGTCGACCCTCCCGGCGCTCGCGGCGGCGACCTGGACGAAGCCGGGCAGCTCCTCGTTGCAGTAGACGCACCACGACGCGAAGAAGTTGACGACGACGGGGGTTCCGGCGTGGTCGGCGAGGCTCACCGTCGCGCCATCGAGCAGCCCGGGCAGCCGGAAGGCCTCCTTGTCGGCGCGGTATGCCGCGCCGCTCGCGTCGGCGGTCGGACCGCCGCCGCCGCTCAGGGCCAGCCCGGCCACCCCGCCGAGGACCGCGAGCGCCACGGCGACGACGGCGGCGACCCGGATCCTGCGCCGACGCTCCTCACGGGCCGCGGCGGCGGCGATCTCGGCCTTGCGGGCCCCGCGCTGCTCGGCGCGGGTCGGTCGGGGTGGCGTGGTCATGGGGTGCCTTTCAGCCGAGCCCGAGGAGTCCGCCGAGGCCGAGGGCCTCGAGGAGGGACTGGGTGTAGGTCGTGACGAGGGACATCCGGTCGACGGCGAGGAGGATGCCGAAGCCGGCGAGCACGACGGCGGAGATCGCCGTGATGCCGAGGACATGCCGCTTGAGGAGTCCGAACGCCCTGGCGAACCGGTCGAGCGCGAGCGCGGCGCCGAGGAACGGGACGGCCAACCCGGCCGAGTAGGCGACGAGCATCGTCGCGCCCCGGCCGGCCTCGCCGCTGCTCGCCGCCACCGCGAGGACGCTGGTGAGCACCGGGCCGATGCACGGGGTCCAGCCGAAGCCGAACGCAACCCCGGCGACCGGTGCCGCGAGGGGTCCGAACCGGTCGAGCCGCGGATGCCAGCGCTTCTCCTGGTAGAGCCACGGTGACTTCAGGACGAGCGAGGCGAGGAGGAACAGCGCCATGGCGAGGACGACGAGCCCGGACACGCGAGTGAGCGCGTCCCGGTGGCCGAGGAGCGCACCGCCGACGGCGGTGACGGACAGACCGAGGGTGACGAAGACGGCGCTGAAGCCGAGGACGAACCCGAGTGAGGTCCGCAGGGTCTGGGCCAGGTGCGAGCGTCCGCCCGCCTGGACCGAGGTGACGCTCAGGCCGGTGACGACCGAGACGTAGGCCGGGATGACCGGCAGGACGCACGGCGAGAGGAACGACACGAGGCCGCCGACGAAGGCACCGAGCAGGGTGAGATCGGCGGCGTTCATCCGGGTGGTCCCTTGGTGTGGCGCGGGGCGAGCAGGAGCGCCTCCACTATACCCCTAGGGGTATATCCCGGCACCGACCCAGACACGGCCGACCCGACGGGGACCTTCCCAGACGCCGCCCATTCTTGTCACCGGACCGTCCGGCTCGAGCGGCGGCGGCTGGCTCACCCCATCGCGGCATCCCCCGGTCGAGACCTTCCCTGGGCATCCTCGGGCAGCGGCGTCTCCGGCCACTGGACGTGCTCCTCGACCAGCTCCTCGAGTACCCAGCGCGTGACGGCGTCGGCCAAGGTGTCGCTGTTCAAGGGGGCCACGCTGAGCGTCTCGGGGACCAGAGCCTCACCGACACGATCACGGCCACCGAGGCCCGGCGCACGACGGGACTCCAGGGCGCCGGCTCACACGACGGTGAAGTGCCAGCTCGTCGCCGGCCACCACAGCGCCCCGACGAAGGACGAGCGGTGGTCGAACTACAGGGTCGCGTGGGACAGGCCGGGTACGACGACGGTTCCCGACGACTGGGGCATCCGGCTGTCGTGGCTCAGCGGGTCCGCCGGCCGTTGAGGTCGGCCGCCGCGGCGACGAGGGCGGAGAAGGCCGCCGGGTCGAGCTCGTCACCCTCGTGCAGGTCGATGGCTCGCCAGGACCGACCGCCGAGCCCGGCGTTGAACAGCCCGTCGGGATCGGCGAGTGAGGCGCCCCGCGGGAAGGTCAGCTTGACCTTGTCCTTGTGGGCGTTGCCGACGGCGATGATGCCGTCGCGCTCCCACACCGGGCTGCCCATCCATTTCCACGTCTCGACGACGTCCGGCAGCGCCTCGTGGATGAGCCGACGGATCTCGGCCAGGCGCTCACCTCGCCAGTCCGCGAGCCCGACGATGAGGTCGTCGATCCTCGTCGGCGCGTCGTCCTGGCTCGCGTCCCTGTTCGGCATCCTGTGCATCCTTCGTGTCGTGGCGCCGTCACACGGCGCTGCGGCCATCCGTCACCGTAGTGACGACGAGAACGATAGGGATGTGACATGACGATGGAACTCACGGCCGGCTTCGAGGCCGAGCGGCCGCGGCTGGTGCGGCTCGCCGCCCGGGTGCTCGGCGACGGCGTCGAGGCCGAGGATGTCGTCCAGCAGGCGTGGCTGCGGCTGGACCGGGTCGACCGGGCCGGGGAGTCGATCGACAGCCTTCCCCGCTGGCTGACGACGGTGACGACCAGGCTCTGCCTGGACCGGCTCCGTCAGAAGGTGCCCATCCCGGATGACGCAGTGGTGCTGGAGGCGAGCGCCGCCGGGTCGGCCGTCCCCGGCTCGGCCGCGGCGGTCGCGGACCCGGCGGACGAGGTGGCGCTGGCCGACACGGTGGGCATCGCGCTCCAGGTCGTCCTCGACCGGCTCACCCCCGGCGAGCGGGTCGCCTTCGTCCTCCACGACAGCTTCGGGTTCGACTTCTCGACGATCGCCACCATCCTCGGCGCGAGCCCCGCGGCGGCGCGCAAGCTGGCCTCGCGCGCGCGAGCCAAGGTCGTCCAGCCGGTTCCCGAGGACGCCCTGGCCGACTGGGAGGTCGTCGATGCCTTCCTCACCGCGGCCCGGGGCGGGGACCTCGGGCGGCTGCTCGAACTCCTCGCCCCGGATGCCGTCGTCGTCGGCGACGCGGCCGCCGTCGCGATGGGAACGCCGGGGCGGATCGCCGGACGCCGCGAGGTGGCGGCGTTCTTCGATGGGGCCGCGCGGTCGGCCCTGCCGGTGTTCGTCGGCGACCGACCCGGTGCGGCCTGGATGCTGCGCGGCGAGGCCAAGGTCGTCTTCGACTTCACGATCCTCGCCGGAGCCGTGAACCGGATCGACTTCCGCGCCGATCCCGAGGTGCTCGTGCAGGTGCGCGGCCGGACGGGCGCGAGGGCCACCGGCCGCTGACCCAGGCCACCGGCTCGGGGCTCCGGCCAGGCCAGCGGCGGCCGGTTCTCAGCCGGCCGGGAGCTCGGCGAAGGCCTTCTTCGTCTCGCGGTACCACCCCATCGAGGCCACCGGGTGCCTCCACCGGCCCTTCATCTGCTCGTGCGCGGGCCCGTGCGCGGCGTCGCCGGCGCGCACCGCCTCGCGGAGGTGGCGGTCCTGGGCCTTGATCACCTCGTCGGCGCTCTCGCCGCGCAGCTCGAGGCCGCAGGGACCGCCCAGCTGGCGGCACGTCATCGTCTTCATCGGCTCTGCCTCTCTCGTCGGGCGTCTCGGGACCGCCGGTGCGGGCCCATGTCCTGGTGACGAGTGGGCGGCAGCCGATGTGACGAGCGGCGGCTACGAGGCGCAGCGGGCGGCGAGATGCTCGGTGACGGCGACCGGCGGCGTCCCGCCGGCGAGCGCGGCCGCGGCCAGGTCGGCGTGCCGGTCCCAGGCGGGCGGCATACCGAGCAGGAAGTCGACGACCTCTGCGAACACGACCGCGCGGGAGTGGAAGGCCTCGGCCAGCGCGCCCCCACCGAAGCCGTGCAGGCTGTCGCGGCCCGACGTCGGCACCCCGGCGACGACGAGGAGGGGCCGGCCCAGGCCGGCGATCTGTACGTCGACGTGGCCGAGCAGACGGCTGGCGTAGACCCTGACGGCCCAGTCGCCGACGACGCTCAGCGAGAGCAGATGCCGCGACACCGCGCTCTCGTGGGCGCCGTCGCGCAGCTCGATGCGACGGGCGAACCCGGGGCCGGGTACGGCCGGAACATCGAGCGGCCAGGTCGTCATGTCCTCCCATCGGCCGCCCGTGCGCCGCCACGAGCGTCTGGCAGGAGCAGCGAGGGTGACCCCGGTCACCCGGTATGCCGCACCGGTCCGACCCGAGCCCCGTGACGGCAGTCCCGCCGGCGCGCCGGCCGCACCCGCCTCCCGCCCCCTCCTCGGTCGACGTCGCGCCGACCGCCCGATCTTTGCCACGATGGGAGGCCGCCGACCGGACCTGACCGCCGCCACCGCACCGAGAGGGGTCGCTCATGCCGTCGAGCCCGGTCCCCCTGCCCGCGCTCGCAGCGGCGGCCGAGGCGGCCGAGGCCGCGCCACTCTCGCTGCCGGCGTACCTCGCAGTCGTCGTCGTCATCGCCGTCGTCGCCCAGTGGCTCGCGTGGGCGGTGCGGGTGCCGAGCCTGCTCCTCCTGCTGCCGGCCGGCTTCGCCCTCGGTCAGGTGCTCGCGCCGGACGCCGCGATGGGCCGCGGCGTCGTCAGCGCCGCGGCGTCGGTCGGGGTCGGCATCATCCTCTTCGAGGGCAGCATGACCCTGCGGTTCAAGGAGCTGCGCGGGATCAGCGGCCCGGTCATCAGGCTGACCACCGTCGTCGTTGCGATCGCGTTCGTCCTGCTCTCCGGCGCCGCGTGGCTCGTCGGCATCGACTGGCGGCTCGCGGTCCTCGTCGGAGCGATCGCCGTCGTCACCGGACCGACGGTCATCAACCCGATCCTGCGGCAGATGCGCCCGACCCGGCGGGTGTCCTCGCTGCTGCGATGGGAGGGCATCGTCGTCGACCCGATCGGAGCCATCCTCGCGGTCCTGGTGTTCCAGGCGATCCTTGCCGGGCGGGAGGGCGACACCCTCGCCGTCATCATCGCCACCCTGGCGCTGACGATCGGCGTGGCCGTCGGGTTCTCGGTGCCCGTGGGGTTCGCGCTCGGGGCTGCCGTGCGGCGGCACTGGGTGCCCGACTACCTCCAGGGCGTGCTCTTCCTCGCCGTCGCCATCGCGGCGCTGGTGGCCTCGAACCTCATCGCCGACGAGGCAGGGCTGCTCACCGTCACGGTGCTCGGGGTGGTCCTCGGCAACCAGCGCGGCCTGCGTCTCGTCGTCGTGCGCGAGTTCCAGGAGCACCTGCAGGTGCTGCTCATCGGCGTCCTCTTCGTGCTCCTCGCCGGACGGGTCAGCATCGCCCAGCTCGTCGATGCCGCCCCGCAGGCGCTGGCCCTCCTCGCCCTGGCCGTCATCGTCGTCCGGCCGGTCAGCGTGCTGCTCGGGCTCCGGGGAACGGCGGCGACCCGTCAGGAACGGCTGCTCCTCGCATTCATGGCCCCGCGTGGCATCGTCGCCGCGGCCGTGACGAGCGTCTTCGCCCTCGAGCTGCAGCACGCCGCCGACGCGACGGCCGAGCGGGCTGCGGACCCGGCCGTCGTCGGCGATGAGGCCGGGCGGCTGGCGGCGGAGGCCGCCTCGCTCGCCGGCCTGGGGGACCAGGCCGAGCAGCTCGTCCCGGTCGTCTTCATCCTCATCGTCGGGACGGTCGCGATCTACGGGCTCGGCGTGGGCCGACTCGCCGAGCGGCTGGGCCTGGCCAGCTCGTCCCCGCACGGCGTGCTGTTCGCCGGTGCCAGCCCGTGGGTGGTCCAGGCCGCCCGGCAGCTCGAGGAGCTCGAGGTGCCGACGATGGTCATCGCCGAGCACCGGCACGACCTCGCCCCCGCCCGGATGAAGGGCCTGGCCACGGTGGCGACGAACATCCTCAGCGAGTTCGCCGTCGAGGAGCTCGAGCTCGGCGGGATCGGTCACTTCATCGGGGCCACCGAGATCGACTCGACGAACTCGACCGCGGCGGCCGAGTTCGCCCACATCGTCGGCCGGACGGCGTCCTGGCAGCTGCGCCGTGACGACGACCCGGACCAGGAGACGCCCGTGACCCGGCGGCCTGCTCCGCACCTCGTGGCGCGCTATCCGTTCGCACCGGCGGTGACCCATGCCCGGATGGTCGAGCTCGGCGAACGCGGGTACGCCGTGCGCCGCACGACGCTGTCGGCGAAGTTCGACGTCGCCGACTTCCGTGCCCAGCATCCCGAGGCGGTGATGATGTTCACCCATCGGCAGGGACGGCTGCGGGTCGTCACCGAGGGCGCTCCTCCGCCCCAGCCGGGGACCGTCCTCGTCGCGATGATGCCCGAGCGGGACCTCGAGGGCCGCACCGAACGCAACGCGGCCAAGCGGGCCGCGAAGAAGGGGTCGCGGGAGGCCGCGCCGGGCGCCCGCCCCCGGTCCGCCCGACGGACCGCCTGACGGACCGGCTCGTGCACCTCGCACCGTCCAGCCAGCCGTCCCTGAGCGCGTCCTCCTGGCGCGGGGGCGTCGGCGAGGGTCCGTGGGCCGAGGGTCCGTGGGCCCGATCACACGGACGGGTCGACGGGGCGGCATTCTGCTGGACTGAGCGACGTGCTGGGCGAGCTCCGACCCGTCGATGTCGGGATGTATGTGTTCTACGTCGCGCTCCTGGCGCTCGCGGTCGTGGCCGACGTGCGCGATGCCGTCTGGTTCGTGGCGCTCGCCCTGTCCGTGGTGTGCGCCGCCTTGTGGTTCCTCGCCCGCTGGCAGCTCGGCGCCGCATTCTCGGTGCAGCCCGAGGCGCGGCACCTCGTGGCGACCGGCCTGTACGCGAGGATCCGCCACCCCATCTACGTCTTCGGCACGAGCGCCTTCCTCCTGGTCCTGCTGGCGTTGCAGGGATGGCCGGGGCTTGTCATCTGGGCCATCCTCATCCCGATCCAGCTCCTCCGGGCCGCTCGGGAGGAGCGGGTGCTCGCCGAGGCGTTCGGTGCCGAGTACGAGGCCTACCGCAGGTCCACCTGGTTCTGAGGGCCGCTGCCGCACGGAGGTACCGCGTCGGAGGAACCGGCTCAGGAACCGGCCGAGACAGTGCGAACCCCCGGGGAGGACGAGCAGATTCCCGCCGGAGGCATCCTCCCCCGACCCCCTCCGCTCCGTTCGCCGATATCTCATCGGACGGCCGTTGTGACGGCGTCGCGATGAGATTTCGACGAATCGAGGGCGGCGACGCGGGGCGCGGCGCCCGCCAACTTCCCCGGAGCCACCCTCGCGGACGGGTCGATCCCCCCCAGACCTGCCCGACGTGATGCGGGTCTGGGGGCGAGCACGGGGGTCAGCCGCTCGGGTCGATGAGCGACGCGCCGGCTTGCGGCCCGCCAGCAGATCCTTCGCGGCATCACAGCCGTTGTCGCCAGCGTGGACGACCTCGGCGCGGTCGTGCTGGTCCGACCGGCGGGGATGTCCGCCTGGCGGGCCCTTGTGGGCGCGGCGGGCGCGGGCGCCGCCGAGCCCCTGAGGCGACCGGACTCGGTAGCCCGGCTCCAAGGAGTTCGGGGCGGTTCGACATCGAGGCGGGAGATGCCCGCGAGCCCAGGCGCGCACGTTCTGTGCGCCCTCGCGGCCACGACCGACGCCGTGCCCCCCGCCCGACCCTCAGCCGCCTTCCGGGGGACGGCGCATCAGAAGTCGCGGGCCATGTTGTTGAAGCGGGAGTAGTGGCCCTGGAAGGCCAGCACGATGTCCTTCGTCGGCCCGTTGCGGTGCTTGGCGACGATGACGTCGGCCTCGCCGTCGCGCTCGGGGTCGGAGCGGTCGCGGTGCAGGAGGATGACCACGTCGGCGTCCTGCTCGATCGAGCCCGACTCACGCAGGTCGGACATCTGCGGGCGCTTGTCGGTGCGCTGCTCCGGGCCACGGTTGAGCTGGCTGATCGCGATGACCGGCACCTCGAGCTCCTTGGCGAGCAGCTTCAGCGCCCGGGAGAACTCCGCGACCTCCTGCTGGCGCGACTCGACCCGCTTGCCGGAACTCATCAGCTGGAGGTAGTCGATGACGACGAGCTTGAGGTTGTGCTGCTGCTTCAGTCGCCGGCACTTGGCCCGGATCTCCATGAGCGACATGTTCGGGCTGTCGTCGATGAACAGCGGGCTGTCGGAGATCTTGCCCATGATCCGGGCGAGCTTGGTCCACTGCTCCTGACCCTTCAGGCCCTTGCGCAGGTCCTGCAGCTGGATCGTCGCCTCGGCGGAGAGGATGCGCATCGTGATCTCGGTGCGGCTCATCTCGAGCGAGAACACCGCCGTCGCCAGCTTGTGCTTGATCGCCGCGGTCCGGGCGATGTCGATGCCGAGGGTCGACTTGCCGACGGCCGGACGGGCCGCGACGACGATCATCTGGCCCGGGTGCAGCCCGTGGGTCAGCTCGTCGAGCTCGATGAACCCGGTCGGCACCCCGATCATCTCGTCGGTGCGTCCGGCGGCCGCCTCGATCTCGGTCATCGTCGGCTCAAGCAGCTCGCCGAGGACGACGTAGTCCTCCCCACCGCGCTTCTCGAAGACGCCGTAGACCTCGGCCTGGGCCCGGTTGACGATGTCGTCGACGTCCCCCTCGCCCTGGGCGTAGCCCATCTGGACGATCCGGGTGCCGGCCTCGACCAGCCGGCGCAGCACGGCCCGCTCGTGGACGATCTCGGCGTAGTAGCCGGCGTTCGCCGCCGTCGGCACCGACTGGATGAGCTGGTGCAGGTAGGCCTGGCCGCCGACCCGGGTCAGGTCGCCGCGCTTGCCGAGCTCGTCGGCCACGGTGATCGCGTCGGAGGGTTCACCCCGGCCGTACAGGTCGAGGATCGCGTCGTAGATCAGCTCGTGCGCCGGGCGGTAGAAGTCGTGGCCGCGCAGCACCTCGAGGCAGTCGGCGATCGCGTCCTTGTTGATGAGCATCGAGCCGAGGACCGACTGCTCGGCCCCGAGGTCCTGCGGCGGGACCCGGTCGTCGGCCGGACCGTCGTATCCGCCGCCGTAGCCCGGGCTCAGCTCCGTGACCGACACCGACCAACCCCTTCTCCCGTCCCCTCACCAGCGGGACTCCTGTGACACGTGCGCCGTCACGAACCAGTGGTACCAGCCGGGCCTGACACCGGCCCGTCCGCGACCCCGAGTCACCGTAGACCCGGCCGGGATGCCACCCCACCCGGCCCTGTGGACCGGCTGGGGACAACGTGTGCAAAACGCCCGACATCGGTGTGCACAGCCCGTGGAGAACCCTGTGGATCCCGCAGCACCACGGGCCACAGCACCGCTCTGACCTGCACGGACGCCGTCCACGTCCTGTGCAGCGAAGATTGTTTCGGGCGTGTCACATCCACAGGGACTTACCCGTTCGGCCGATGCCCGCCGCGCCGAACGGCCCACCCGGACCGCTCCGGCGCGCCGCGCCGCATGGGCCGGTCGAGCCGCTGACCAGGGCCGTCACCCGACCGGGGTGCAAGCGCTCTCACTGCCCACAGGGGCTCACGCCCCGGGGCCGCGGTCGGCCCGGCGGCCGCGGACGCTCACCCGGCGTACCGGGCCTGGGCGCGAGCGCGAGCCTTGGCCGCCTCGACCTCCCGGTCCTTCGGCGGGGCGCTGGTGACGAGCGCACCGAGCAGCCGGCGCGTCGCGTCGGCGACCTCGTCGACGGCGGCCTCGAACGCGGCGGCGTTCGCCTGCGACGGGTGGGTCGCCCCGCTGACCTTCCGGACGTACTGGAGGGCGGCCGCGCGCACCTCGTCCTCGGACGCGGGCGGCTCGAAGTTGTGCAGCGTCCTGATGTTCCGGCACATCCTCCAAGGGTAGGCCGCGCGCCGTCACCGGCCCGGCGAGACCGTCGTCACTTAGGCACCCCTGTGAGGCCACCGGCCCGGATATACGGGACGATGGGGCCATGCGTACTGTCTCGACAGAGGAACTCACCAGACACCTCTCCACCCTTCGCGGCAAGCCGCGCGTCGTCATCAGCGGCAACGTCGCGATCCCGTGGGAAGGCGTCAAGGCCGTCGACGAGGCACTCCCCGAATACATCCTCCACGCGCTCAACGCGCCGCCCGGGATCCCGACCCGGGAGGGCGTCACGGCCGAGACCTGCTTCGTCGGCGCCGGCATGCGCAAGCACCCGAACCTCTCCTACATCCCGAGCCGGCTCTCCCTCGTCCCGGTCCTGCTCAACCGGGTCATCCCCGGCGACGTGGTCATCCTCCACTGTGCGCCCCCGCGCGACGGGATGCTCAGCCTCGGCATCGAGGTCAACGTCCTCCCCGCCGCCATCGCCGGCACCCGGTCCCGCTCCGGCCTCGTCGTCGCGGTCATCAACGACCAGATGCCCTACACCTTCGGCGACGCCCAGATCCCCGAGTCCTGGGTCGACCTGGCCATCGAGGTGTCCACGCCGCTCACCGAGCCCAAGGCGTTCACCCTCGATGAGTCCAGCCGCTCGATCGGCGAGATCGTCGCGGCCCGCGTCCCCGACGGCGCGACCCTCCAGATGGGCATCGGTGGGATCCCCGACGCCACCCTCCTCGCCCTCGGCGAGCGCAAGGGCCTGCGGATCTGGACCGAGATGTTCTCCGACGGCGTCCTCGAGCTGGACCGCAAGGGCGCGCTCGACCCGGACCACCCGCTCACCGCGTCCTTCCTCTTCGGCACCCGCGACCTCTATGACTGGCTCGACGGCAACCACCGGGTGCGGATGATGCGCACCGAGCACACGAACGACCCGGGCCTGATCGCCCAGCAGCGGATGATGACCAGCGTCAACTCCGCCCTCGAGGTCGACCTGTTCGGCCAGGCCAACGCCTCTCGGATCAACGCCCGGATCTTCTCCGGCTTCGGGGGCCAGACCGACTTCATCGTCGGCGCCATCCACTCCCCCGGCGGCCAGTCGTTCATCGCGCTGCGCAGCTGGCACCCCAAGGCGGACGTCTCGACCGTCGTCCCGCTCGTCGACGAGCCGGTCACGTCCTTCCAGCAGACGGCGATCGTCACCGAGAACGGCGCCGCCGAGCTGTTCGGCTACAGCGAGAAGGCCCAGGCCCGCCACATCATCCGCGACGCCGCGCACCCCGACGTGCGTGACGAGCTCTGGGAGGAGGCCGGCCACCTCGGGCTCGTCTGAGCCGAGCGCCGGCCCGAGCCGAGGGGCTGGTTCCGTTGCCGCAGACCGTTCGTCGCGACCTCGTCGATGAGGTACGCCGCGTCCTCGCCGCCAACGGCTGCCCCGAGAACGCCGCCGCGCAGCAGCGTTACCTGAAGTCGGCGATGCCGCTCCACGGGCTGACGATGCCGACGATGCGCCGCACGCTGCAACCGGTCCTCGCCGACCCGGCATACCGGATCGCGGACCGACGCGCATGGGAAGAAGCGGTGCGGGCGTTGTGGGACAACGCTTCTCACCGTGAGGAGCGGTATGCCGCGATCGAGCTCGCCGCCCACCGCAACTACCGCTCCTGGCAGGACCCGGACACGGTCCCGCTCTACCGCCACCTCATCGTCACCGGCGCATGGTGGGACCTCGTCGACGGGCTCGCCGCCGAGCAGGTCGGCGGCATCCTCGCAGACCACCGCGCCACGCTGACTCCGGTCATGCGGGCCTGGGCTGCCGAGGACGACCTGTGGCTGCGGCGCAGCGCGATCATCTGCCAGCTCGGCCACCAGGAGTCGACGGACGTCGAGCTGCTCACCGATGCCATCGACGTCAACCTCGAGGGCACGGCCTACGGCTCGGAGTTCTTCGTCCGCAAGGCGATCGGCTGGGCGCTGCGCCAGCACGCCCGGGTCGCGCCGGACTGGGTCCGGGCCTTCGTCGCGAGCCGCGGGGACCGGCTCTGCGGGCTGTCCCGCCGCGAGGCCCTCAAGCACCTCTAGGCCCACCCTCGTCCCCGCGCCACGCCGCGCCGGCGCCGATCCTGGCCGATCGTCGAGCCGTCCTGGCCCGAACGGCCGATGCGTCCGCTGCGCGGCGTTCCTAGGGTCGTGAGGCAGAGACGCCGTGCCCCTGCCCCGAGGAACCATGTCCCTGCGCCGAGCCGCTCCGCGCGCGGCCGCTGCCGTCATCGGCACCGGCCTCGTGATGGTCGCCGCACCTGCCGCCTCCGCCGGAACCGCCGCCTCGATCACCGCCCCGACGGTCCTCACCTCCGGACAGGCGACGAATGTCGACGGGACCTGCCCGGCCGCCGCGACGAGGGCCGTCGTCGGGCTCACCCAGGACGGCGCGCGCCTGTTCTCGGCGACGTATGCCGTCACCGCCGGCGAGTGGGCCGGCGCCATCACCGCGACCGGCCAGATCGGGGACGCGACGATCACCCTCGCCTGCACGAGCGGCGGCTCGACCCTCGCGACCGCCACGGCCGCCACCCTCCTGTTCGCCGTCCCGGAGAGCGGCCGGGCGAACGTCACCGTCAGCCCCGGCAGCGAGCCGCTCGGGGGCCGGGTGACCGTCACCGCGGCCTGCCCCGGGGGCTCGGCCGCCGGCGGCGTCTATCTCTTCCAGGGCGACAACGACCCGTTCGCCGGCACCGCGTCCTCCCCGGTCCGCCCGACCGGAACGATCCGGGTCTCCTTCCCCGTCGCGCTGTCCCGCCCGCCGGGGTCGACCGCCCCCGCCCCGACCCGCGGCCCCGCCACCGCCGTCGTCTTCTGCATCGATGCCGCGGGGATGCCGACCGGCACGGGTCACCGCGACTTCACGATCGCCAGGGCCGTCATCGCCGCGCCCGCGACCCCGCGCCCGCAGGACCTCGCCGCCGCCTCCCCTGCGGGCACCGACCGCCCCACGGCCGGACCCGGCGCCAACCCGGCCCCCTCCGCCGCGCCGCCGGCCACCGCGAGCCCGTCGCGGACGGCGGCGGCCGGGCCGACGCCCACGGCATTGCCCGACCGAGGTCGGGTCCTCGCCGCAGCGCCGGTGCCTCCCCGCACCCTCGACGGCGCGGCGGGCGCGAGCCCCGGCGGCAGCCGGGGGGCGCTCGCCCTGATCGGCCTCAGCCTCGTCGCGGCCGGCGCGGGGCTGGTCACCCGGCGCCTGCGACGCGCCGACTGAGCGGCATCCGCCCGCTCGGATGCGGCTAGCCTGCCTCGGGTGAGCCGCCGGCATACCGGTCGGGGGGGCGAGGCCACCGACCAGCGGGAGATCGCCCGCCTCGCGGGCCCCGCCTTCCTCGCCCTCGTCGCGGAGCCGCTCTTCCTCCTCGCCGACTCGGCGATCGTCGGCCACCTCGGGACGGCCTCGCTCGCCGGCCTCGGAGTCGCGAGCGCAATGCTCCTCACCGCGGCGAACCTCTTCGTCTTCCTCGCCTACGGCACGACGTCGGTCGTCGCCCGGCAGCTCGGCGCAGGCTCGCGGGCGGGTGCGCTCACCGCCGGCATCGACGGCACCTGGCTGGCCATCGGCCTCGGTGCGGTGACGGCCCTCGTCGTCGAGGCCTTCGCCGAGCCGCTGTGCCGGCTGTTCGGCGCCTCCGACGCGGCGCTCGCCGAGGCCGCGACGTACCTGCGGGTCGCGGCCCTCGGCCTGCCCGCCATGCTCGTCCTCCTCGCCGTCACCGGCGTCCTGCGCGGACTGCAGGACACCCGGACCCCGATGGTGGCCTCGGTCCTCGGCTTCACCGGCAACATCGGTCTCAACCTGCTCCTCGTCTACGGACTCGGCTGGGGCATCGCCGGCTCCGCCTGGGGGACGGTCATCGCCCAGACGGCCATGGCGGCCGGGCTCGGCGCCGTCCTCGTCCGGCACGCCGCCCGCGAGCACGTCGCCCTGCGCAGCCATCCGGTCCGGGTCCTCGTCGCTGCCCGGACCGGCATACCGCTGCTCGTCCGCACGCTCGCGCTGCGGGCGGTGCTGCTCACGACGACGTGGGTGGCCGCCGGTCTCGGCGACGTACCACTCGCCGCCCACCAGGTCGCGATGACGGTGTGGAGCTTCCTCACTTTCGCGCTCGACGCGATCGCCATCGCCGGCCAGGCCGTGACCGGACGCACCCTCGGGGCGGGTGACCTCGAGCGCACCCGGTCGGCAACGACGATCATGCTCCGCTGGGGCGTGCTCGGCGGGTTCGTCCTCACCCTGCTCGTCCTCGTGGCCCGACCGTGGCTGCCGGCTCTGTTCACCGAGGACCCCGCCGTGCGGGGGGTCCTCGCCGGTGCGCTGCTCGTCGTCGCCCTCGGGCAGCCGTTGTCGGGGTTCGTCTTCGTCGTCGACGGCGTCCTCATCGGCGCCGGGGACGGACGCTGGCTCGCCGGGGCGATGGTCGTGACGCTCCTGGCCTACCTCCCGCTCGTGCTCGGGGTGCGGGCGATCGGCGACTGGCTGCTGTCCGACCCCGACCCGGTCGCCGGACAGATCCACGCGGTGATCTGGCTGTGGCTGGCCTTCACCGGGTTCATGGCCGTGCGCGGCGCGCTGTTCTGGCTGCGGGTGCGCACCGACCGGTGGATGGTCATCGGCGCCACCCGCTGACCCGGGGGTGGGCGCCGCAGGGTGCGTCAGGCGACGCCGACGGCCGCCTCGCGGCGCGGGTCACCGGCCGCCATGAGCTCGCCGCCGGGGAGCCGGTAGGCGGCCCCGACCCCGCCGAAGTACATCGACAGCTCGCCGTGGTCGGTGCTCGGCAGCCCGAGACCGGCGACCGCCTCGGCGATTCCGGGGTCGCTCTCGTGCTCGATGACCGGCTCGCCCGCTGCGTCGAAGCGGACATGGACCCGCGGGGCGGTGATGGCGTGCTGGAGGTCCGCGTCGTGCAGACAGCCCTGACCGAGGACCTGCATGAGGGCGGTCGTGATCCGGTCCGCGCCCGGGCTGCCGATGGCAAGCACCCGGCCGTCGTCGGTCCGGCCGGTCGTCGGCGCCATGTTCGAGGCCATCCGGGTGCCCGGGGCGAGGCGGTGCAGGCCGAGCTTGTTCAGCTCGGGCTCGCCGAGGGCGTTGTTGAGGAGCATCCCCGTCCCGGGGATCGTCACGCCTGCGCCGTAGCCGGCCGAGGTCGTCACGGCGCAGGCGATTCCATCGCTGTCGACGGCAGAGATGTGGGCGGTGCTCGACGAGGTGGGTAGCCCCGCCAGTCCGTGGCGTTCGACCGCCCGGAGCAGCTCGTGCCCGGCGGCGTCGAGGTCGGTCGCGAGGTCGTGGACCCGCAGCCGGTAGCCGAGGACGGCGCGCTGGATCTCGATGACGTCCGGCCAGTGCCAGTAGCCCCGTCGGCCGAGCTCGCCCATCATCGCCGCCAGCATCGGGCCGCCGACCGAGGGTGGCGGGTTGAAGGCGAGGTCCCACTGGCCGACCCGGCGCCGGGTGGGAGTGCGGATGACCGGGTCGTACTCCGCGAGGTCCTGCTGGGTCACCAGGCCGCCCCGCTCGTCCATCACCGCGGCGAGGGCTCGGCCGACCTCGCCGATCGTCGCGACCGAGGCGCCCTCTCGTCCGACGAGCTCGAGCACGTCGGCGAGCGCGGGGTTGCACCCGGTGTCACCGGCCCGCAGCGGCGTGCCGTCGTCCCGGGTGACGAGGGCGCGGGCGTCGGCGTCGAGCGAGAAGAGGCTCTCGGCGACGAACCCGAGGTAGTGCGCGGTGGCCCTGCCGACCGGATAGCCCTCGCGGCACGCCCGCACCGCCGGAGCGACGACGTCGGACCAGCGTGCGTCGCCGTGCTCTTCGACCGCGAGCTGACAGGCGGGCAGTGCCCCAGGTACGCCGACCGAGCCGTACCCGGCATACAGGGTGACCCCACCGCCGTATGCCGTGTGGATCTCGCTCACCCCGCCACCGAACCGCGCGGGGTCGGCGCCGCGGCCGGGCATCTCGACGTTGCCGTCGACGAGGATCGGGTCGGCGCCCGGTGCCCAGATCGAGATGAACGCCCCGCCGCCGAGGCTGACGATCCCCGGCTCGGTGCTCATCGTCGCGAGGGCCGCGGCGACGGCGGCGTCGACGGCGTTGCCGCCTTCACGCGCCAGGGCCAGGCCCGCCCCCAGCGACGCGGGACCGGTCGCCGCGATCGCCACCCGTCTGGTCATGCCGTCGATCCTCCCACCGCCCCTGCCGTCCCCGCCCCTACCCTTCCCCGCCCCTGCCCGTGCGTCCGGGTTTCCGGTCGCCCGGGCGACCACTTCCGCGGACGCAATCGGCGCCCCTGCCCGTGCGTCCGGGTTTCCGGTCGCCCGGGCGACCACTTCCGCGGACGCAAGGGAGACCACCGGTAGCGTGACGCCGGTGAGCACCTCCCCGCTCGGCATCATCGCCGGCACCGGCTTCTATTCGCTCGCCGATCTCGACGAGCCCGTCACCGAGACGGTCGAGACGGCATACGGTCAGGCCCGGCTGACCCGCGGCACCTGGCACGGCCATCCCGTCGTCTTCCTCACCCGACACGGCACCGGCCACTCGGTGCCCCCGCACCTGGTCAACTACCGGGCGAACATCCGCGCCCTCGCCGACGCGGGATGCCGCGACGTCGTCGCCGTCAACGTCACCGGCGGCATCGACCCCGACCTCGAGCCGGGCGACCTGCTCTGCCTCGACGACTTCCTCGACCTCACGAAGGGGCGGGTCGGCACGTTCGTCGACGGCACGGCGCCCGAGGGGGTCGTCCACACCGACATGCTCACGGCATACCACCCCGAGCTGCGGCGCGAGATCCTCGAGGCCGCGTCCGGGGCCGGGCAGCCGATCCGCGACGGCGGGGTCTACGCCTGCTTCGAGGGCCCACGGTTCGAGACGCCCGCCGAGATCCGGCTCGCCCGGCTCGCCGGTGCCGATGTCGCCGGGATGACCGGGGTCCCCGAGGTCTCCCTCGCCGCCGAGGCGGGACTGCGGTATGCCGCGATCAGCCTCGTCGTCAACCCAGCCGCCGGCGTGAGCGACGAACCGATCACGATGGCCGACATCGAGGCCGCGCTCGAGACGAGCACGACGACGGTGCTCACGATCCTCGACGAGCTCGTCCACACCAGGGCGACCTTCGCCGACGACGGCGACCCCTCGCCCGGGGGCCCCGGGGCATGACCCGCATCCGGATCGAACGCCTCAGCCACCTCGTCACCGTCGACGACGCCGACACCGTCCTGCGCGATGCCACCCTCGAGATCACCGACGGCGTCATCACCTCCATCACGACGCCGGAGGCGGCGCACTCCGACGGCTCGGCGCCGTCGCCGGCCCGGGCCGACGAGAGCCCAGCAGCCGAGTCCGCCGGGGTGACCGTGATCGACGGCCGCGGTGCTCTCGCCATGCCCGGCCTGGTCAACCTGCACACCCACCTGCCGATGACCCTCCTGCGCGGCCTCGCCGAGCACGTCGACCTGCAGGGCTTCCTCGCGAAGGTCTGGGCGGCCGAGGCCGCGGTCATGGACCCCGAGACGGTCGAGCTCGGCGCCCGCCTCGGGGCGCTGGAGAGCCTGTTCGGCGGCTGCACGACGCAGCTCGACATGTACTTCCACCACGAGGCCGCCCACCGCGGCGCCGTCGCCGTCGGGAGCCGGCATGTCGGGGGACCGGTCTTCTTCGACTTCCCCGGCCCCGACGGACTGACCTGGCCGGAGCGGGTCGCGGGCCTGCGCGCCTGGCCGGACCTGCTCGACGAGATCGGCGGGCCCGCGGTTCCGGCCGCCGCCCTTCCGCACGGCACCTACACCGTCTCGCCCGAGCACCTGCGCGAGCTGCGCGACATCGTCGCCGGGTGGGACCGCCGGTCCCTGCTGTCCACCCACGTGTCGGAGAACGCCGCCGAGAACGCCGAGGTCCGGGAACGGTATGCCGCCAGCCCCACCGGGCTGCTGGCCCGCGCCGGGTGGCTCGAGCGCGGCATACCCGTCGTGTTCGGACACGGCGTCCATCTCGACGAGGCGGACCGGGCCCTCGCCGCCCGGGCCGGCGCGGCCGTCGCCCACTGTCCCGGCTCGAACCTCAAGCTCGCCTCGGGCGCGCTGGACTGGCGGGCCTGGCGTGCCGACGGCATCGGCCTCGGCCTGGGCACCGACGGCTGCTCCAGCTCCAACGACCTCGACATGTGGCAGGTCATGCGCCAGGCGGCGCTCCTCGCCCGGCTCACCTCGGGCGAGGCGTCCCTCGCCCCCGCCGAGGAGGTGCTGCGGGCCGCGACGATCGACGGCGCCCGCGCCCTCGGGCTCGATGACCTCATCGGCTCGCTCGAGGTCGGCAAGCGCGCCGACGTCGTCCTGCTCGATCTTGACGCCCCGCACCTCACCCCGGTGCACGATGTCGCCGCGCTCCTCGTCTTCGCCGCGGGGCGCGGCGACGTCACCGATGTCCTCGTCGACGGAGACCTCGTCGTCCGGAACCGGCGCAGCACCCGGGTCGACGCGGGGGAGCTCCTCGCGGCCTGCCGGGAGCGCGGCGCCGTGGCGGGACGCGCGGCTCGGGGGGCCTAGGCCGGCCGGCGCCCCGTATCGGATCGACGGATCGACGGACAGGTTGCTGCAGCGCGGGTATGGTGCAACACCCCCGTTATGCACGAGCCTCTGCTAGCAGAGGTTCGTGCACGAGGGGCGGAGAACGTGCGGGAAGGGAGGACGGGGCGATGCGGACGGCGGCGCACCTGGTCGACTCGCTCGGCATGGAGCCGATCCCCGGCGAGGGGGGCTGGCTCGTGCAGGGCCCGAGGGTCGACGGGCTCTCGAGCATCCTCGCCCTCGTCGCCGATACCCCGGACGGGTTCTCGGCCCTCCATCGCCTCGAGATCGACGAGGGGTGGCAGTGGCTCGACGGTGACCCGCTGACGATGCTCCGCCTGCACCCCGACGGCACCGCCGAGCAGACCGTACTCGACGCCGACCACCCCCAGCTGCTCGTTCCCCGAGGGACCTGGCAGGGCGCGCGCACACTCGGGGCCTGGAGCCTCTTCGCCTGCTGGTGCGCCCCCGCCTTCGAGGACCACCACTTCACGCTCGGCGAGCGCGCGAGCCTGCTCGCGACATACCCCGAGCACGCCATCGAGATCACCGCCCTGACGAGGTCGGCCCGATGACCGCACTCGTCACCGGCGCGAGCGGCGGCCTGGGCCGCGCCGTCGCCGCCGCCCTCGCCGCGGCCGGGCATGACGTCGTCGTCCACTGGCGCAGCGACGAGACCGGGGCCCGGCAGGCCGCGGCGGCGGTCGAGGCCACCGGGAGGCGGGCCCGCCTCGTGCGTGCCGACCTCGCCGTCCCCGACGCCGGCGACCTCGACCGGGCCTGCGCCGGCCTCCTCGACGACGCCGAGGCCGCCCTGGGCCCGCTCGACGCCGTCGTCCTGGGGCAGGCCGGCCAGGAGTTCACCCCGTGGGCCGACCTCGACGCGGCCACGTGGGACACCGTGATGGCCGCCGGCCTGCGCCCGAGCGCCGTCCTCCTCCACGCCGCCGGTGCCCGGATGGCTCCCGGCGGCGCCATCGTCACCATCGGGTCCACCGAGGGGCTACGCCCGGCATCCGGCCACGCCCCGTATGCCGCCTCCAAGGCCGCGCTGCACCACCTCACCGCGGCGGCGGCATACGAGCTGGGGAAGCGGGGGATCCGGGTCGTCGGAGTGGCACCGGGGCTCATCGACCGCGAGGGGCTCGCGCGGGACTGGCCGGACGGCGTGTCGCGGTGGTCCGGGACGGCCGCACTGGGCCGCCCGGTCGCCGCCGAGGAGGTGGCCGCCGCCGTGGCGTTCCTCGTCTCAGGAGTCGCCTCCGGCATCACCGGCACCACTCTCGTCGTCGACGCCGGGTGGTCCTGCGCACCAGGGTGGTGAACGCCTCAGTAACGACCCTGCAACGACGCCCGGGGCGGCGTCGGGAGCGCACCTTCCGGGGATAGAGTGCGCACACCAGTTTCCCTGCAAGGAGAACCCCATATGAAGGCCAAGCGTTACCTCGTCGCGTCGTCGGCGGTCCTCGCGCTCGCGCTCGCCGGCTGCGGCGGCAGCACCGGGTCGAGCGGCTCCAGCGGATCCAACACCTCGGCAAGCGGCGACTGCTCCAGCGCGGACACGTTCTGCGTCGGCCTCGTCACCGACCTCGGGAAGATCGACGACAAGTCGTTCAACCAGTCCGCCTGGGAGGGCGTGCAGAAGGCCGGCACCGATCTCGGTGCGAAGACCAAGTACATCGAGACGGTCGCGACGACGGACTACGAGAACAACATCAAGCAGTTCCTCGACGCCAAGTACGACGTCATCGTCACCGTCGGCTTCAACATGGCGACCGCCACCGTCGACGCGGCCAAGGCCAACCCCGACACGCGGTTCATCGGTGTCGACCAGGACCAGAGCCAGGAGAAGGTCGACAACCTCACCGGTCTCGTCTTCCCCGAGGACGAGGCGGGGTATGCCGCGGGCTACCTCGCGGGCATGCTCACCACGTCGAACAAGATCGGCCAGGTTCTCGGCATGCAGATCCCGCCGGTCGAGCGCTACGCCAAGGGCTACGAGAACGGCGCCAAGGCAGCCAACCCCAAGGTGAAGACGACCACCGTCTACCACCCCGCCGGTGACAACGCCTTCAGCGACCCGGTGTGGGGCGCCAACGAGGCCAAGAAGCAGCTCAACCAGGGCGCGGATGTCATCTTCGGCGCGGGCGGCAACACCGGTAACGGTGCGCTCGGCCAGGTGGCCAAGGCCGACGGCGCCGGCACCAGCGTCTACTGCATCGGTGTCGACACCGACCAGTGGGGGACCCTCCCCGACGCCCAGCCGTGCCTGGTGACCTCAGCCGAGAAGAAGATCACCGACGGTGTCTTCACCCTGCTGCAGAAGGCCAAGGACGGCTCGATCGAGGGCGGGAACTTCGTGGGTACCACCGGCCTCGCGCCGTACCACGACTTCGCCTCGAAGATCCCGCAGGACGTCCAGGACAAGGTCGCCCAGGTCGTCTCCGGCCTCGAGGACGGGTCGATCAAGACCGGCGTCACGCTCGGCTGACGGTCGATCGCGCAGGGCTCCCGCGCCGGTGGGAAACCGTCCACCGGAAGGCTAGAGTCCACCTCATGCGGTCTGACGAGCGGGCGCCTCATCCCCGAGGCGCCCGCTCAGTCCGTCTCCTCCCGCACCCGCGTCGGCGCCGCACCCCGGCCCGTCGCCACCAGATCTCCACCGCCCCGTGGCCACCCCGGGTGAGCCATGCCGCACCCCACCCCTGCGTGCCCTGACAGGTAGGCCATGTCCGAACCCAGAACCCCCGAGCCCCAGGCACCGAGCCCGGAGCGTCCCGAGGCGAGCGAGCCCCCCGAGCAGGGCCAAGGCGGAGCACCGCGGCCACCGGCCGGTGGGCTGGGCCTGCTCATCCAGAACCAGAGCGTCGTCGTCATCGCCATCGCGCTGCTGCTGGCCTTCTCCATCGGCGCGGTCATCATCCGCCTCCAGGGCGTCAACCCCAGCTATGCGTACACGAGCCTCTTCGACGCCGCGCTGTTCACCCGCGACGGCCTGCTGCTCAGCCTCCAGAACGCGACGCCGCTCATCCTCGCCGGGCTCGCCGTGGCGATCCCGCTGCGAGTCGGTCTGTTCAACATCGGTGGCCAGGGCCAGGTGACGATCGGCGGTCTCGCCGCCGCGGTCATGGGGTTCAAGGGGGCCGCGCTTCCGGCCCTCGTCCTCATCCCCGCCTCGCTGGCCTTCGGCATCCTCGCCGGCGCGGCCTGGGCCTCGATCGCCGGCCTGCTCAAGACGACCCGCGGCGTGCACGAGGTCATCGCGACGATCATGCTCAACTCGATCGCCGCCCAGCTGATCGACTACCTCGTCAACAACCCGTTCAACGCCCCGGACAACAAGGGCACCGCCCACACTCCCGAGGTGGCGCCGCAGGGGCTGCTGCCCAACATCGACGTCGTCCCGAGCGGGTTCATCATCGCCGTGGTCTTCGCCGCCGCGGTGGGCTGGATGTTCCGCCGGACGACGCTGGGCTTCAAGTTCGGCACGGTCGGCGCGAACCGGGACGCCGCGCGGTATGCCGGCATCAACCTCAACCGGATGGTCCTGCTCGCGATGCTCCTCGCCGGTGGGTTCGCCGGTCTCGCCGGTGGGGTCCAGGCCCTCGGCGTCATCGGGCGCTACGAGCCCGGGTTCGGTGGCGCGATCGGCTTCGACGGGATCACGATCGCGCTGCTCGCCCGGGGCAAGCCGCTCGGGACGATCCCCGCCGCGCTGCTCATCGGGGTCCTGCGGGCCGGCGCCGCGACGCTGCAGTTCAACACCGGCATCCAGCCCGACATCGTCGACCTCATCATGGCGATCACCCTGCTGCTCGTCTCACTTCCGTTGCTCGGGAAGCTCATCTTCCGCCGGTACGCCGCCAGCGATTCCGGCATGGCGACGAGCTGGGGGTCCTGACATGACGTGGGTCCGGAACAACCGCGGCGTGACGACGCTCGTCCTGCTCGTCATCGTCGGGTCGTACGCCTTCTATGCGGTCAACCAGAACATCGCGGTGTCGATGTACGACTTCGCCTGGTCCTCGGCCGTCCCGCTCGTCCTGGCCTCCCTCGTCGGGGTCGTCGGCGAGCGCTCCGGTGTCATCAACATCGGCATCGAGGGCCAGATGCTCGTCTCGGCCTTCGCGGGCTTCTTCACGGCGGCGGCGACCGGCTCGCTCGTCGCGGGCGTCGTCGCCGGCGTCGTCGGCGGCATCCTCATGGGTGCCTTCCTCGCGCTGACGACCGTCAAGTGGCAGATGGACCAGATCATCGCCGGTGTCGTCATCAACATCGTCGCCACCGGGATCACGTCCTTCTACTACAAGCAGGGCAAGACGCTGCCGCACGGCATGCCGAACTTCACGGTGCCTGGGCTGTCCTCGATCCCGCTCATCGGGCCGGTGTTCTTCATCGCGGGCCCGATCGCGCTGTCGACGCTCGTCATCGTCCTCGTCGTCCACTTCGGCCTCTTCCGCACCCGGTGGGGGCTGCGGACCCGGGCCATCGGTGAGTACCCCAGCGCCGCCGACACCGCCGGCATCAACGTCATCCGGATGCGGCTGGTCAACGTCACCCTGGCGGGAGCGCTCGCCGGTCTCGCCGGTGCGTACCTGTCGATGGAGGCGACATCGAGCTTCGAGCGCGGGATGACGGCCGGCCGAGGCTTCCTCGCCCTGGCGATCATGATCTTCGGGGCGTGGCGCCCGCTGCGGGCGCTGTCCGCCGCCCTGTTCTTCGGCTTCACCTCCGCCCTGGCCTCCCAGCTCCAGGCGGCCGGCGTCCACATCCCCCAGCAGTTCATCAACATGCTGCCCTACGTGCTCACGCTGGTCGTGCTCGCCGCCGCGGCGGGCCGGGTCCGGCCACCCGCGGCCGAGGGCAAGCCGTTCGTCAAGGGAGAGGGCTCATGACCGCCACCTCGAGCGCCCCCGCCCGGGAGCGCCTCCTCGAGATCAGCCACCTGTCGAAGTCCTTCGGCCCGGTCCACGCCAACCGTGACATCAGCATGCATGTCGACACCGGCGAGATCGTCGCGCTGCTCGGTGAGAACGGCGCGGGCAAGTCGACCCTCGTCAAACAGATCTTCGGGCTGATCAGCCCCGACGAGGGCACGATCGCGATCAAGGGTGACCAGGCCCGGATCAAGGACCCCAAGGACGCGATCAACCGGGGCATCGGGATGGTGCATCAGCACTTCCAGCTCGTACCGGTCATGACGGTCGCGGAGAACATGATCCTCGGGCACGAGACCCGCCGCAACGGTGTCGTCCTCGACCTCGAGGGCGCCCGGCGGATGGTGCGGGAGCTGTCCGCCAAGCACAAGCTCGCCGTCGACCCCGACGCCGAGATCGAGGACCTACCGGTCGGCACCCAGCAGCGCGTCGAGATCCTCAAGGCGCTCTCTCGCCGGGTCGACCTGCTCATCCTCGACGAGCCGACCGCCGTGCTGACCCCGCAGGAGACCGACGAGCTCCTCGCCGTCATGCGCACCCTTGCCGACGAGGGCACCTCGATCGTCTTCATCACCCACAAGCTGCGCGAGGTGCTCGCCGTCTCGGACCGCGTCTACGTCCTGCGCCAGGGCGCCGTCGTCGACGAGGTCGCGACGAGGGACACCGACGCCCGCCAGCTCGCGACGATGATGGTGGGCCGCGAGGTCATCCTCCAGGTCGACAAGCCGGAGGCGAAGCCCGGGGACGTCGTCCTCGAGATCGACGACCTGCATGTGCGGGACGACCGCCATCTCCCGGCCGTCGACGGCTTCTCACTGACGGTGCGGGCCGGCGAGATCGTCGGCGTCGCCGGCGTCGAGGGCAACGGCCAGCGCGAGCTCGTCGAGTGCATCGCCGGGATGCGGCCGCCGGTCGACGGACGGATCGACCTGGTCGGCAGGGACATCACGAAGGCCTCGCCCTATGCCACGCACGCGGCGGGCGTCGGGCACATCCCCGAGGACCGCGAGCGGCACGGTCTGGTCTCGGCATACGCCCTCGCCGACAACCTCGTCCTCAACCGGTTCGACGAGGAGCCCTTCTCCAACTCGGGGCTGCGCAACTTCGACGCCATCCGGTCCAACGCCGAACAGCTCATCGCCGAGTTCGACATCCGGGCCGCCGGGCCGACGGCCACGGCCGGCTCCCTGTCCGGCGGGAACAAGCAGAAGGTCGTCGTCGCCCGCGAGATGTCGGCCAAGCCCCGGCTCCTCGTCGCGGCCCAGCCCACCCGCGGCGTCGACGTCGGCTCGATCGAGTTCATCCACCGCCGGATCGTCGAGGCCCGCGATGCGGGTGCGGCGGTCCTGCTCGTCTCGGCCGAGCTGGACGAGATCCTCTCCCTGGCCGACCGGATCGCCGTCATCCACGCGGGCAAGGTCGTCGCCGAGATGGATCCCGAGCACGCCGACCGCACCGAGATCGGCCGGCTCATGGCGGGCGACCACTAGCCGACATCCGCGGGTTCGAGGTATTCGGATACCGCTGGTGGGCCCCGGAATACCTCGAATGCCGGGTCAGCGGCCGGAGGTGAGCGGCGGCACCGGCGTCAGGGGAGCGGGATGCCGACCTGGCGGCGGACCTCGTCGAAGGTGTCGAGCATGAGGATCGAGTCCTCCAGCGGACGTAACGGCGACTCGGTGCGCCCGTCGGCAACGAGCCGGGCGACCTCGGCCGCCTGGTGGTGCAGCCCCTCGTGGGCGATGGCGGGTTCGTCGTGGGTCAACACCTCGCCCGAGCGCGTCGTCACCGTGAACGGACCGGGGACATAGAAGGGCCGGGCCAGCTCGAGCAGGGCCTCGGACCCGACGAAGGCCCCGGCGTTCGGCGTCTCGCCGAGGACGCTCAGATGCAGCGTGGCGAGCGTGCCCGAGTCGGTACGCAGGGTCACCCCGAGCTGGCCGTTGACGTCGGCGTCGGCGGGGGTGCCCACCGCGTGGACCTGCCCGGGCGCCCCCATCGCCCACAGGGCCAGACCGATGGGGTAGGGCCCGAGGTCCCACAGCGGACCACCGGCGAGATCGGCCCGCAAGTTGCGGTGTCCCGGCGGGAAGAACTGCCCCATGTCGGCGATGATCGCGTCGAGGTGTCCGAGCGCCCCGTCGTCGAGCAGCTGCCGCACCACGTCGAAGCGAGGGAGGAAGACGCTCCACAGCGCCTCCATGCAGAAGACGCCCGCCGCCCGCGCGGCCTCGCTCAGCCGGCGGACCTCCTCGCCGGACAGGGCGATCGGCTTCTCGACGAGCACGTGCTTGCCGGCCGCGATCGCGAGCAGCGCGTTGGGCAGGTGATAGTTGTGCGGGGTCGCGACGTAGACGACGTCGACCGCCGGGTCGGCGACGAGCTCCTCGTAGGACCCGTATGCCGCCTCGGCCCCGGCCGCCTGCGCGAACCGGCGGGCGGACTCCACCGACCGCGAGCCCACGGCATACATCCGCTGGCGGGTGTGCCGATGGAGGGCGTCGGTGAAGTTCTCGGCGATCCAGCCGGTGCCGAGCACCCCCCACCGCAGTGGGGGCGCGGCCATGGCATCGGGGGTCCGGGGCGTCGGGAGGGTGCGCACCCTCCGAACCTACCGATGACGGGCACCCGGTGGCATCGCGTGCGGTGATCCGACCGGGCAGCCCGTCCGGCCGGAGCGATCAGGCGTTCTGGGGGAAGCCGAGGTTGAGCCCGCCATGGCTCGGGTCGAGCCAGCGAGAGGTGACGACCTTGCCCCGGGTGAAGAAGTGGACCCCCTCCATGCCGTGGGCGTGCGTGTCACCGAAGAGGCTGTTCTTCCACCCGCCGAAGGAGAAGTAGGACATCGGCACCGGGATCGGCACGTTGACGCCGATCATCCCGACCTCGACCTCGTTCTGGAAGCGGCGGGCGGCCCCCCCGTCGTTGGTGAAGATCGCCGTGCCGTTGCCGTACGGGTTGGCGTTGATGAGCCGGATCCCCTCCTCGTAGGAGGACACCCGGACGACCGAGAGGACGGGGCCGAAGATCTCGTCGCGATAGATGCTCATCTCGGGGGTGACCTGGTCGAAGAGCGTCGGGGCGAGGAAGTAGCCACCCTCGGCGCCGTCGAACTCGCCGCCGCGGCCGTCGACGACGAGCGTGGCGCCCTCCTCGGTGCCGGCGTCGAGGTAGGACGCGACCTTGTCGCGGTGCTGCCTGGTCACCAGCGGCCCCATATCGCAGCCGCGAGTGCCGTCACCGGTGATCAGCTTGCCCATCCGGTCGGTGATCTTCTGCACGAGCTCGTCGCCGATGGGGTCGACCGCGACGAGGACCGAAATCGCCATGCACCGCTCGCCGGCCGAGCCGAAGCCGGCGTTGACGGCCTGGTCGGCAGCGAGGTCGAGATCGGCGTCGGGGAGGACGAGCATGTGGTTCTTCGCGCCGCCGAGGGCCTGGACCCGCTTGCCGTGCGAGGTGCCCGTCTCGTAGACGTACTTCGCGATGGGGGTGGAGCCGACGAACGAGACGGACGCGATGTCCGGGTGGGTGAGGATGGCGTCGACTGCCTCCTTGTCGCCGTTGACGACGTTCATGATGCCGTCGGGCAGGCCGGCCTCGGTCCACAACCTGGCCACGGCGAGGGCGGCGCTCGGGTCCTTCTCGCTCGGCTTGAGGACGACGGCGTTCCCGGTCGCGATGGCGATGGGCACGAACCACAGCGGGACCATGGCCGGGAAGTTGAAGGGGGAGATCACCCCGACGACCCCCAGCGGCTGGCGGATGGAGTAGACGTCGACCGCCGTCGACGCGTTCTCGGTGTAGCCGCCCTTGAGCAGATGCGGTATGCCGCAGGCGAACTCGGCGACCTCGAGGCCCCGGGTCACCTCACCGACCGCGTCGGAGAGGACCTTGCCGTGCTCCGCGGTGATAAGGGCCGCGATCTCCTCCTTGCGCTCGTCGAGCAGCTGCCGGAACCGGAAGAGCACCTGGACCCGCTGGGTCAACGAGACGTCCCTCCAACCGGCCTGCCAGGCGGCCTTCGCCTGCACCACGACCTCGTCGACGAGCGCGGCGTCGGCGAGGTCGACCGCGCCGCTCTCCTCCCCCGTGGCCGGGTTGAAGACCGGCCCGGTCCGCTCGGCGGCGCCCTCCCAGGGACGTCCGGCGATGAGGTGGGTGATGCGGTTCGGGGTGCCCATGGCTGCTCCTTGTGTCTCGACGCCGGGATCCTCGTGGGGCCGGGACCCGTGCCGCGTCCGTGCCCCTGCTTCCGCCGGGGCAATGTTTTCATATCATCGTATGCCGTCCGAGTCGGGCGTGGTCGGGTGCGGCGCTAGCGCGCGAACCAGCCGGAGACGTCCACGACGACGTGGGTCGAGGCGGAGACGTAGATCCGGACCGAGCCGTCGCCCCCCACGGCCGTCACGGCCGAGTTGGCCACGGTGTGGTACTTCATGAAGTTGAGGGTCGAGGCGGTCGGCCGCGGGACGCCGGAGGGGAACAGCGTGAGGTAGCCGCCGCTTGTCGGCCCGGTGACGGTCACGTTGAGCATGACCGCCTTGACCCCGCTCGCGGGGACGCCACCCTGGCCGGTGACCTTGACGGTCAGGATCGAGCCGGCCGGTTGGATGGCCGCGTTGCCACCGATGCCGTTCCGGGTGTCCCGGATCCGCTTCGGCGAGAGCCCGGTGTACTCCCCGCCGGTAGAGATCCAGCCGACGACGTCCGCGATGAGGTGTGAGCTCGAGCTCGTGTAGATCGAGACCCGGCCGCCGGTGCCGAGCTTGAGGATGGCCAGCCCCGCGACGGTCCGTCCCGTGGGGTAGTTGAGGTTGGAGACCGTGGGCCGGCTCGTGCCGGTGGGGTATCCCGTGAGGTAGCCGCCCCGCGTCGAGGCCGTGTCGGTGAGGTTGACGACGACGGAGTCGACCCCCGCCCCAGGCACACCGCCGACGTTGAGCGCCGTCACGGTGCGGGTGCCACCGGCCGGCACGATGCCCTTCGCGCCCCCGCGACCGGTCCGGGTGTCGAGCATCCGGTAGGGCCGCAGCGGGACGTAGGACGAGCCCTCGGGATACCAGCCCGACACGTCCGCGATGACGTGCGTCGTCCCGCTGACATAGAGCTCGACGATCCCGTCGGAGCCGACCTTCGTGATGACGTGGTTGGCGATCGTCTGGCCCGGTCCGTAGTTGAGGTTGCTCGCCGTCGGCTTCGAGGTCTCGGACGGATAGACCGTGAGATAGCCGCCCCGCGTCCCGCCGGTGACGGTGACGTTGAGGTCGACCGCCGCCACCCCACCGGCCGGCATGCCGGCGGTCCCGCTCACGGTGAGCGACAGCGTCTGACCGGACGGGACGATCCGTTTCGGCGCCCCGACCCCGGCCCGCGTGTCGAGGACCCGCCGCGGCGACATCGGCGTGTAGCTCGGCTGGCCCTCCATCCACCAGGGGCCGACCGGGCTCACCCCACCGCTGCCGAGCCGGCCGATCCCGCCGGCGGCGTAGCCGACCGAGGCGAACAGCGGGCCGTTCGAGCCGAGGACGACGATCGGGCCGAGGTTGTCCTCCCCGAGGTCGCCGGGCGCCTTCCACGTCGTCGCGCTGCCGCCCGTGGGAGTCCAGCCGACGATCCCCGGATCGGGGGTCGTCGGCCCGGCCTCCTGGAAGAATGCCGTGCCCGCGCCGGTGGCGACGGCGGAGCTGATGTCGCCGTCGGTCGAGGAGTAGACGAGGGTCGGCGAGCCCCCCTTCGTCACCCGCCAGGCCTGGAACTCCGAGTCGCCGGTCGTGTTGTTGAACGAGAGCGTCTGGTAGATCACCGTCGTGCCGGATACCGAGAGGATCTCGTAGGCGTTGGGGTCCTCGGCGATCTCGGTGCAGCTGCCCGAGCCACCCGACCACGTGCAGTACGTGATGACACCGCTCGGCGGATCGGTGGCGGTTGGCTCGACGGTGGCATAGCCGGTCTCGTCGCAGCCGTAGCCCCACTGGAACGCCTTGCCGAGGGTCGTCTCGCGCTGGTCCCTCCCGTTGACCCCGATCAGGTTGTAGGAGGACAGGTCGACCTCGGCCCACCCAGTCGGGGTCGCGCCGGCCATCTCCCGGCCGGATGCGGGCGCCCGGGAGGTGGTCGCGCCGGACGTGACGTCCCGCCACTGGAAGATCCCGGCCGCCGCGCCGGCCGCCTCCTGCGGCGCGACGGGCGCGAAGGCGCCGTTGTCGACGACGAAGGACGACCCGCACCCGTAGGCACTGTCGATGAGGGAGGGGTCGAAGCCGGGCACCGAGACCGAGGCGTTGCCGTCGTCGGAGAGGATCGCGACCCGGGAGGTGCCCTCCTCGGCGAAGACCGTGCCCCGGCTCGTATGTGCCAGCGGGATCCCCGAGACCTGGAGACCGGTGCTTGGGATGGCACCGGGCACGCCGGCCCGCTGGCCGGCCGCTGCGGCATACCGCGCCGTCGCGGACGACGGCGTCGTGGCGGCCGCGGCACCGGTCGCTGCGACGACGGCCACGACCGTCGCGGCAACCACCAGGGCGAACCGGCCCGTCCTGCGTCGGTGCATCCCGTGTCTCCTCCCGGTATCCCACAATCCCGACGAAGGGCCCATCCTTCCAGCAAGGCAGCGCTCCCGCGAGGCTGCGCCGACGGACACCGGGACCGACGCCACGGCGCGCCTCGTACCCTGGAGCGCGTGACCGAGCGCGTGACCGAGCCGACCGCCGCCCCATCCGACGCTGCGACCGGCCTGCCCGAGCCCGACCTCCCCGAGCAGATGCGGGTGCGGCGGGCGAAGCGGGATGCGATCATCGCGAACGGCCGCGCGGCATACCCCGTGCACGTCGAGCGCACCCACGGCCTGGCCGAGGTCCGCACCCACTGGGGGCACCTCACGGCGGGCGAGGAGACCGACGACGTCGTCGCCGTCGCCGGTCGGGTCGTGTTCATCCGCACGACCGGCAAGCTCGCCTTCGCCACCCTCCAGGAAGGGATCGGCACCCGGCTGCAGGTCATGCTCAGCCTCGCCGAGGTGGGCGAGGACGCCCTCGCCCGGTGGAAGAGCGAGGTGGACCTCGGCGACCACGTCCTCGTTCGGGGCCGGGTCATCAGCAGCCGGCGCGGGGAACTGTCGGTCATGGCGACCTCGTGGGAGATGGCCTCCAAGGCGCTGCGCCCGATGCCCGTGCTGCACAAGGAGCTGTCCGAGGAGAGCCGGGTCCGCCAGCGCTACGCCGACCTCATCGTCCGCCAGGAGGCGCGCGACATGGTGCGCACCAAGGCGAGCGCGCTGTCGGCGATCCGCCGGGTGCTCGACGAGCAGGGCTACGTCGAGGTCGAGACCCCCGTCCTGCAGCTCATCCACGGGGGCGCGGCCGCCCGGCCGTTCCGGACCCACCTCAACGCCTTCGACCAGGAGATGACCCTGCGGATCGCGTTGGAGCTGAGCCTGAAGAAGGCGGTCGTGGGCGGGGTCGACCGGGTCTACGAGATGGGCCGGATCTTCCGCAACGAGGGCGTCGACGCCACCCACAGCCCGGAGTTCACGATGCTCGAGGCCTACCAGGCCTGGGGCGACCAGCACACGATCGGCGCCCTCATCCGTGACCTCTACCTCGGGGTCGCCGACGCCCTCGGCTCGCGGCAGGTGCCCACGCCGATGGGAGTGGTCGACCTCGACGCCGAGTGGCGCTGGCTGCCGGTGTACGACGCGGTGAGCGAGGTGCTCGGTGAGCGGGTGACCCTCGAGACCGGCGTCGAGACGCTGCGCCGGTATGCCGCGGCCCACGACGTCCCGGTCGACCCGGCCTGGGCGAAGGACAAGGTGTTCCTCGAGCTGTTGTCCGAGCTCGTCGAGCCGACCCTGCTCCAGCCGACCTTCCTGTGCGACTACCCCGCCGTCGCGCAGCCGCTCGCCCGCCCGCACCGCTCGGTTCCCGGCCTCATCGAGGCGTGGGACCTCCTCATCGCGGGTGTCGAGCGCGGCACCGGGTTCTCCGAGCTCGTCGACCCGGTCATCCAGCGCGAGGTGCTGACGGCCCAGTCGATCAGGGCGGCCGGCGGCGACCCCGAGGCGATGCAGCTGGACGAGGACTTCCTGCGGGCCCTGGAGTACGGCGCGCCGCCGATGGGCGGGCTCGGCCTCGGCGTCGACCGACTCGTCATGCTCTTCACCGACGCCTCGATCCGCGAGACGATCCTCTTTCCGCACCTCAAGCCGGAGGCCTGACACCCATGTGGGACTCGATCTGGCCCTATCTCACCGCGATCCTGCCGACGATCGCCGTCGCGACGATCTTCTACTTCCTCATGAAGGCGATTCTCCAGGGCGACCACCGCGAACGCGTCGCCCAAGCCCAATGGGAGGCCGAGCAGGACCGCCGGTCGGTCGCCGCCGACACCGATTCCGAGGTGCCCACTAAAGAAGAACCGGACAACACGCCGCCGATTGCCTAGGGTCAAATTGACGTCGAACGTCGGGTTGGTATCTTTTACCTACCGCACGACCCGACATTCGAAAGGACAATGTCCATGGCTCAGCGCGTTTCCGTGCTGCTGGTCGATGACGTCGACGGGAAGCCCGCCGACGAGACCGTCACCTTCGGTCTCGACGGGGTGACCTACGAGATAGACCTCTCCAGCAGCAACGCAGCCAAGCTGCGTGACAGCCTGGCCCCGTGGCTCGGGCACGCGCGCCGCTCCGGCGGCCGGCGATCGACCGGCCGCACCGCCGCCCGCTCCGGTGGGGGCAAGCGTCGGAACCTCTCCGACATTCGGGAATGGGCCCGGAAGAACGGCTACACGGTCAGTGACCGGGGCCGCATCTCTTCCGAGGTCCAAGAGGCATACGACAAGGCGCACGGCTGACCCGAGACGTCCTCGCCGGTTCGGGCGGCGACGGCAGTTTCGCAGGTGATGGCGGCGGAGCCCCACGAGGGTTTCCGTCGCCATCACGCATTGTGCGCGCGGCCGATGCCCATTGCCCGCCTCGGTGCGAACGCCTCGTCACCCCCCGAATCCCGTCCCCACCCCCGAATCCCGCCCCTGCAGGAACCTCTGCTAGCAGAGGTTCCCGCCGAATGGGGGTGTTGCAACATACCCGTTCTGCACGAAAGTCTGCTAGCAGAGGTTCGTGCAGGGGGGAAAGGGGGACGGGAAACGGGAAGGGGGAACGGGCGGAAAAGGGGGGAACGCGCTGGTCAGGGCAGGTCGGCGAGGAGGTCGCCGTCCCGGTCCAGGCGGTCGAGGACCTCGTCGAACATCAGCTGACCCAGCGCGTCCGGGTCCTCGAGTCCGGCCTCGACCTCGCCCCACGTCCGGGGCGCCGCGACGGTCGGCAGCTCGCGCCCGCGCAGCGAATACGGGCAGATCGTCGTCTTCGCCGCGACGTTCTGGCTCCAGTCGAGGAAGACCTTGCCGGGCCGCAGCGACTTGCTCATCTTCCACACCACGAGGTCGGGATGACGCTGGGTCATCTCCTGGGCCAGCTGCTGGGCCAGGTCGCGCACCTGGTCGGAGGAGAGGTCGCCACCGAGGGCGGCATACAGCTGCATCCCCTTGCTCCCCGAGGTGACCGGCGACAGCTCCATCCCGAGCGCCCCGAGCCGCTCCCGGACGAGAAGGGCGACCCGGGCGCACTCGCGCAGTCCGGCGGGCGCCCCGGGGTCGAGGTCGATGACGAGCCGGTTCGGCGGCTGCGGCGCGCCGTCGTCGTCGAGCGTCCACTGCGGGACGTGCAGCTCGAGCGAGTTGAGGTTGACGAGGTAGACGAGGTGGGCGAGGTCCGCGACGAGGGGGTAGGTCACGTCCTCGACCCGGACCCGCGGCAGCCAGGACGGCGCACCGGAGGGCAGGTTCTTCTCGAAGAAGCTGGTGTCCTCGACCCCGTGCGGCCAGCGCACCCGGGTCACCGGCCGGGCGGCGAGCCGCGGCAGCAGGGCCTCGTGCACGCGCACGTAGTAGTCGAGCAGCTCGCCCTTGGTCGTCTCGGTCGCGGGATACATGACCTTGTCGAGGCTGCTCACTCGAAGGGCCCGGCCCGCGACGGTGACCCGGGTGATCGCGCCCTGCTCAGCCATCGTGGACCTCGATGAGGTCGGCGGGGGTGAGGTCGTGGCGCACCCCGAGGTATGCCGGCTGGCGCAGCCGCCCGCCGGCCGTCGGTCCCAGCGTGCGCACCTCGACGACGAGCTCGGGCTCGACCCAGACGGCCCCGGCCGCATCGACCGCCGGGACCTCGTCGACGAAGGGTGGCTCCGCCCGGTGCAGCGGCGCCAGCCGGCGGGCCACGGCCGCCCCGGCCCCGCCGGCGAGTCCGGAGCCGACCCGGCCGGCATACACCCACCGGCCCTCGGCGTCGGGGAGCCCGACGAGGAGGGCGCCGAGCCGTGACGTGCTGTCCTTCTCGGGGCGCCACCCGCCGACGACGGCCGAGACGGTCGTGCGATGCGGCAGCTTGCGCCAGTCCGCCGACCGGCGCCCGGCGGCATACGGGCTGGACCGCTTCTTGCTGACGACACCCTCGAGCCCACGCTCGAGGGTGGCCTCGAACAGCCCCTCACCGTCGTCGTAGACCGGCGGCACCTGCCAGTGCGACCCGGCGAGCTCGAGGCGGTCGAGCAGCTCGCGTCTGGCGGTCCACGGCTGCCCGGTGAGGTCGGAGCCGAAGAGCCGCAGGAGGTCGAAGACCATGAACGTCACCGGCCGGGTCGCGGCGAGCCGCTGCGCCCGGCGCCGCTCGGCGACGTGCATCCGCTCGGCGAGGGCATGGAAGGACGGGACGCCGCCGTCGAGGGCGACGACCTCGCCGTCGAGGAGCATGTCGTCGTAGGCCCCGGCGAGCGGCCCGAGCTCGGGGAAGGTCGCCGTCACGTCGCGACCGGTTCGCGAGGTGAGGGTGAGCCGACCGCCGGTGACGTCCGCCAGCAGCCGCATTCCGTCCCACTTGACCTCGTGGACCCACGCCGGCCCGGCCGGGACCGTGTCGGCAGGAACCGCGAGCATCGGACGCATGCGCCCATCCTGGCGCACGTACGCTGGAGGTCTGCGTCGACGACGCAACGGGTTCCCCGCTCCCGGGTGGCTCCGCATGGGAACCGCCCCCCAGGGAAAGAGGCAGGACATGCGAGCGATCTGGAAGGGCGCCGTCTCCTTCGGACTGGTCAACGTGCCCGTGCGGCTGTACTCCGCGACCGAGAACCACGACGTCCAGTTCCGCCAGGTCCACCGAGAGGACGGCGGCCGGATCCGCTACCGCCGGTTCTGCCAGATCGACGGCGAGGAGGTCTCCTACGACGACATCGCCAAGGGGTACGAGACCGAGGACGGCGAGATGGTCGTCCTCACCGACGAGGACTTCGCCGACCTGCCGAGCAAGTCGAGCAAGGAGATCTGCGTCGAGAAGTTCGTCCCCGCCGACCAGATCGACCCGATCTACCTCGAGAAGTGCTACTACCTCGAGCCGGACAAGGCGGCGACCAAGCCGTACGTCCTCCTGCGTGAGGCGCTCGAGTCCGAGAACCGGATGGCCATCGTCACCGTCTCGATCCGCACCCGGATGACGATGGCGGTGCTGCGGGTCCGTGAGGGCGTCATCGTCATGCAGACGATGCTCTGGCCCGACGAGATCCGCAGCCCCGAGTTCGCCCGGCTCGATGAGGAGACCGAGGCGACGAAGAAGGAGCTCGACATGGCCCACCTGCTCATCGAGCAGCTGGCCGGCGACTTCGAGCCCGAGGAGTTCGAGGACGACTACGCCATCGCGCTCGAGCAGGTCGTCAAGGCCAAGGTCGAGGGCGGCGAGGTCACCGTCGCGCCCGAGGCCGCCGAGGAGTCCGGCGAGGTCGTCGACCTCCTCGCCGCCCTCGCGAAGTCCGTCGAGCGCGCCAAGACCTCCCGGGGCGAGGCCCCGGCGGCCGATCGGGCGGCCAAGAAGTCGACGGCCAAGAAGTCGACGGCCACGAAGTCGACGGCCAAGAAGTCCGGCGACGGCAAGTCGGGCGAGAAGAAGAAGGCCAGCTGAGGTGACGGACCCCAGGCTCGCCGAGGTTCTCGCCCACGGCGGCTGGCGCCTCCTCGACCCGGGTCCGATCGCCGGGGACGGCATCGCCCGGCAGGACCCGGACACCGCCGAGATGCCGCCGCCGGAGGAACGCTCCGCCCTCGGGAGGGGCTGGCTGGTCCGGGCCCTGTTCGAGCTCGCGGACCTCGCCGACCCCGTCCGGGACGGCGCCGAGCCCTATGCCGACGGCCTGCCGCACCTCGTGCTGGCGACCGAGCGGATGTGGCTCGTCGTCCTCGGCCGCGACGGCCAGACCCTCGACTGCATGCTCGACCACAAGCCGTATGCCGCCTACACCCGGCTGTGCCCCGGCGCCCGGATCGCCCTGCCGACCAGCCACGTCATCGCCATCGCCCCACCCCGCGAGGAGGGCGACCTCGAGGCCTATCTCGCCGACCTCGCGGCGCTCGGGCTCCCGCTGCTCGACGAGGCCGAGCACACCCGAGCCGAGGACCCGACCCGGTGGCCGTCGGTGCGCGACGACCAGTCGGAGGTATGCCGCGGGGCCGGGGTCTGGCCGCACCCCCCGTGGCCGTCCAGCCGGCTCCTCGTCGCCACCGACCTCACGGTCAAGCGCACCCCACTGCACGGCGGCCGGCTCACGCCGGCCCCCGACCGCGGTGACAACGGCTGGGTCGTCTTCGCGGGGTACGACTCGATGGACGAGGTCAGCGCCGGACCCGGCTTCGAGGTGGTCAGCGTCCAGGACGCGGCGGCCCGCCGGCCGGATCTGCTGCCCTACCTCGCCCTGCCCCCGGGCTGGGGCTTCACGACCGGTCCCGCCGGAGACGAGGTCTACCCCATCGACGTCGAGGGCTGACGCCCGGGGCGGTCTGGCCCGCACGGTGCTCCGGGGCGCGGCATACCCTCTGCTCATGCCCGAGGGTCACACGCTGTTCCGGCTCGCCCGCGACCTCGACGCGGCCTTCGCCGGCACCGCGCCGCGGGTGAGCAGCCCGCAGGGACGCTTCGCCGGCGGGGCCGCTCTCCTCGACGGCCGCGAGCTGCTCCGGGCCCACTCGTGGGGAAAGCACCTGTTCGTGGAGTTCGTCGGCGATGCGACGCTGCACGTCCATCTCGGGCTCATCGGGACGTTCACGATCGACGCCGCCGACTGGACCGGCGAGGTCCCCGTCGTCGGCCAGGTCCGGCTGCGGCTCGCGACCGACGCGCACATCGCCGACCTGCGCGGGCCGACCCTGTGCGCCGTCGTGGCCCCCGAGGAGGTCCTCGCCGTCACCTCGCGGCTCGGCCCGGACCCGCTGCGCCCGGACGCCGACCCCGACCTCGGCTGGGCCACGGTGTCCCGCTCGTCCCGCTCGATCGCCGAGCTGCTCATGGACCAGGCCGTCATCGCCGGCGTCGGGAACGTCTACCGCTCGGAGGTGCTCTTCCGGCACCGGGTCTCGCCGTTCCGGCCGGGGCGGGAGATCCGGCGGAGTACCTGGCGGACGATCTGGGACGACCTGGTCACCCTCATGCCGCTCGGCGTCGCGACCGGCCGGATCGTCACCGTCGCCGAGCAGGTGGAGGAGGTGGCGGCGGCGCTCGCGGGCGGCATACCGGTCCACCTCAGCGAGCGCGAGTCCTATGTCTACAAGCGCGGCGGCATGCCGTGCCTCGTCTGCGGCTCCCGGGTGCGGACCCAGGTCGTAGCCGGGCGCAACCTCTTCTGGTGCGGGAGGTGCCAGCGCCGCCGCTGACGAGGGGGGCGTCACCGTCGGCCAGCGGTCGGGTGCTCGTGGACGTGACCGGAATCCCGGTCGCTTCCGCGAGCACCCACCGCGGGACCCGGCGGGCCGTGACCCTGCCTGATTCGACCCGCCCCCACCCGAAAGGGTGAGTTCGAGGCCCGGAGGGGTACGAGCCGTCCGCCGAGAGCGAACACGGGCCCGTTCTGCTCGGGTCCGGAACACTTTCGACCGTGCGCCACGTTGTGCTGGGCAGTCGGTACGAAGAGGGTTGCCGTGCCGAAAGCCAAGACAGGCGTACAGGTCAGACGACTAGCATCGACGTGACTGACCGAGCTGAGGAGTGACAGATGTTCGAACGGTTCACCGACCGGGCCCGCCGGGTGGTCGTGCTCGCGCAGGAAGAGGCGCGGATGCTCAACCACAACTACATCGGGACCGAGCACATCCTCCTCGGTCTCATCCACGAGGGCGAGGGGGTCGCCAGCAAGGCGCTGGAGAGCCTCGGGATCTCGCTGGAGTCCGTCCGCGAGCAGGTGCAGGAGATCATCGGCCAGGGCCAGCAGGCCCCGACCGGCCACATCCCCTTCACCCCGCGCGCCAAGAAGGTCCTCGAGCTGAGCCTGCGCGAGGCGCTTCAGCTCGGCCACAACTACATCGGGACCGAGCACATCCTCCTCGGCCTCATCCGCGAGGGTGAGGGCGTCGCGGCCCAGGTGCTCGTCAAGCTCGGCGCCGACCTCTCCCGGGTCCGCCAGCAGGTCATCCAGCTCATCTCCGGCTACCAGGGCGGCAAGGAGGGCGCGGCCGCCGGCGTCGGCACGGGCGGCGCCGCCGAGGGCACCCCGGCCGGCTCGCTCGTCCTCGACCAGTTCGGCCGCAGCCTCACCCAGGCGGCCCGCGAGGGCAAGCTCGACCCGGTCATCGGGCGCGAGAAGGAGATCGAGCGGGTCATGCAGGTCCTGTCCCGCCGGACGAAGAACAACCCGGTCCTCATCGGTGAGCCCGGTGTCGGCAAGACCGCCGTCGTCGAGGGGCTGGCCCAGGACATCGTCCGCGGCGAGGTCCCCGAGACCCTCAAGGACAAGCACCTCTACACCCTCGACCTCGGCGCGCTCGTCGCCGGCAGCCGCTACCGCGGTGACTTCGAGGAGCGGTTGAAGAAGGTCCTCAAGGAGATCCGCACCCGGGGCGACATCGTCCTGTTCATCGACGAGATCCACACCCTCGTCGGGGCCGGCGCGGCCGAGGGCGCCATCGACGCCGCGAGCATCCTCAAGCCGATGCTGGCCCGGGGCGAGCTCCAGGTCATCGGCGCGACGACCCTCGATGAGTACCGCAAGTACATCGAGAAGGACGCCGCCCTCGAGCGCCGGTTCCAGCCGATCCAGGTCAACGAGCCGACGCTGCCGCACACGATCGAGATCCTCAAGGGCCTGCGCGACCGCTACGAGGCCCACCACCGGGTGTCGATCACCGACAGCGCGCTCGTCGCGGCCGCCAACATGGCCGACCGCTACGTCAACGACCGCTACCTGCCGGACAAGGCGATCGACCTCATCGACGAGGCGGGCGCCCGACTGCGCATCCGCCGGATGACCGCGCCGCCGGACCTGCGGGAGTTCGACGAGCGGATCTCGGCCGTCGTCCGCGAGAAGGAGTCGGCGATCGACGGGCAGGACTTCGAGAAGGCCGCGCGGCTGCGCGACGACGAGAAGAACCTGCGCGCCGAGAAGGCCCGTCGCGAGAACGAGTGGAAGTCCGGCGACCTCGATGTCGTCGCCGAGGTCGACGAGGAGCTCATCGCCGAGGTGCTCGCCGCCTCCACCGGCATCCCGGTGTTCAAGCTGACCGAGGAGGAGTCCAGCCGGTTGCTCCACATGGAGGACGAGCTGCACAAGCGCGTCGTCGGCATGAACGAGGCGATCAAGGCGCTGTCCCAGGCGATCCGCCGCACCCGCGCCGGCCTGAAGGACCCGCGCCGTCCGGGTGGGTCGTTCATCTTCGCCGGCCCCACCGGCGTCGGGAAGACCGAGCTCGCCAAGACGCTGGCCGAGTTCCTCTTCGGCGACGAGGACGCTCTCATCCAGCTCGACATGTCCGAGTACTCCGAGAAGCACACGGTGAGCCGGCTGTTCGGCTCCCCGCCCGGCTATGTCGGCTACGAGGAGGGCGGCCAGCTGACCGAGAAGGTCCGCCGGCGTCCGTTCTCCGTCGTCCTGTTCGACGAGGTGGAGAAGGCCCACCCGGAGATCTTCAACTCCCTGTTGCAGGTGCTCGAGGACGGCCGGCTCACCGACTCCCAGGGTCGGATGGTCGACTTCAAGAACACCGTCATCATCATGACGACGAACCTCGGCACCCGGGACATCTCCAAGGGCAGCCTCGGCTTCAGCGCCGGCCCGGACAGCCGCAGCGACTACGACCGGATGAAGTCGAAGGTGACGGACGAGCTGAAGCAGCACTTCCGCCCGGAGTTCCTCAACCGCGTCGACGAGGTCATCGTCTTCCCGCAGCTGACCAAGGACGAGATCGTCCAGATCGTCGACCTCGAGATCGCCAAACTCGACCTGCGGCTCAAGGACAAGGACATGGGCATCGAGCTGACGCCCGCGGCCAAGGAGCTGCTCGCCAAGCGGGGCTACGACCCCGTGCTGGGCGCTCGGCCGCTGCGCCGGACGATCCAGCGTGAGATCGAGGACGTGCTGTCCGAGAAGATCCTCTTCGGCGAGCTCAAGGCCGGCGAGATCGTCGTCGTCGACATCACCGGTGAGGGCAAGGAGCAGGTCTTCACCTTCGAGGGCACCCCGCACGCGCGCGGCATCGACGCGCTCGTGACGGCCGGGACCGAGGCCCCGCCCGCCGGTCCGATCACCGGGGCGGCCGGGGAGTGAGCTGAGCGAGGCGCCCAGCGACGACGAGGGCCGGTATGCCGCATCCGCGGCATACCGGCCCTCTCGGCGGCGCCGCCCCTCTGCCTGCCTCTTGGGTCCGCGTTTTCGGCCGCCCAGGCGACCAGTCACGCGGACGCACGGGGAAGGGGTGGGCCGTCGAGCCTAGGCTGGGTCCCGTGACAAACCTCTCCTCGTCGCGCCCGACGGAGCATGCCGCGGGTCTGATGGTGCGCCCGGCGCGAACCTCCGACGTGCGAGCGATCCGGGGCCTCGTCGCGCCACTCGCCGAGCGCCGGGTGCTGCTGAACAAGGAGGCGGTCGGCTACTACGAGTCGGTCGGCGACTTCGTCGTCGCCGAGCGCGGCGGTGTCGTCATCGGGTGCGGCGCGCTGCACGTCCTCTGGGAGGACCTCGCCGAGGTCCGCACCCTCGCCGTCGCCGAGTCGGCGCTCGGGACGGGCGTCGGATCGGCGCTGCTGCGCCGGCTCGTCGAGCGGGCCGGCGAGCTCGGCGTGCGGCGGCTGTTCTGCCTGACCTTCGAGGTCGAGTTCTTCGCCCGGCACGGGTTCGCGCCGATCGAGGGGCAGGCGGTCAACCCCGAGGTGTACGCCGAGCTGCTGCGCTCCTATGACGAGGGTGTCGCGGAGTTCCTCGACCTCGAGCGGGTCAAGCCGAACACCCTCGGCAACACCCGGATGCTCCGGGTCCTCCAAGGCCCGGCGCCGCCGCAGGTCAGCCGTCTCCGGCCTCCGGCGGCCGGGGCTGCCACGGCGGAGCCGCCATGACCGGGACGGGCCGGCGGCGCAACGCCCGCCGCAGGAGCAGCACGAGGGTCGCGGCGGCCCCGATGAGGACGAGCACCCCGAGGACGACGGCGAGGCCGAGCCAGGTGGCCCGGCCCGCGGCGTCGGAGGCGGCCCGGGCCTCGCGCAGCGCCCCGGCGACGTCGCCCCGGGCGAGCAGCGCGTCGGCACCGACGGCGGAGCGGTCGACGCCGAGCAGCCGGCTACCCAGCATGTGGAAGGGGTTGGCCGTGCGCCCGGCGTCCCGGTCCGAGGCCGCCACGGCGTCGATCGCCTCGGCCGCCTGGTCCAGGGTCGCGACGAGGGCGTCCTCGGATCCGGTCCCGGCCTGCTCGTAGATCGCCCGCACCGCCTGCGGGAGCACCATCCCGTGCTTGTTCGCGGCCTCCTGGACGGCCGCGGCGGCGGCCGCCGCGTCCGTGAGCGAGGCCATCGCGACCATCGCCGTGGGGTAGTCCCACGACGTCATCGCGGCGCGCACGCCCAGCGGCGGGGCGAAGGCGCCGTCGGCCGCGTCGAGCCGTTCGTATGCCGCGCGAGCCGTCCTGCGGTTCGCGAGCAGCCTCTTCTGCGCCGGGGTGAGCACCCAGCTGCGATAGACCTGCTCGGCTCCGGCGTCGCCGCCGGTCGTCTCGAGCAGGTCGAGGAAGCGCCGCCAGTCGGTGACGTCGTCCATCGAGCCCTCGTCGGTGCTCGCGGCATACGCGCTCCGGCCGCCGACGACGGCGGCAAGCACGTCGCTGGTTCTCGCCGGCTCGGTGCCGTTCAGCAGGGCTCGCATCGCCCGGTATGCCGCGGGGTAGCCGTAGTCGTTGCCGGCCTGGGAGCGGCCGGTGTCCTCATGCCAGGCGTTGAGCGGGAAGGCCGCCGCGCTCGCCCGGGACACCGCCGGCGGCTCGGCGCTCGTGCCGCCGAGCTCGCGGACCGCCCGCGCCGCCAGCGCCTGGGCCAGCCCCTCGTAGATCCAGCGCTGGTCGATGGCGCTGGACGAGGCCCAGGCATGGCTCAGTTCGTGGAAGAGCAGCTCACGGTCCAGGGCTTCGCCGATGACGATCTCGTCGCTCGAGGTGTCGAACCAGCCGTCGTAGCCGCGGACGTTGACCGAGCTGTCCTCACGGACCGTCGTCAGCCCACCCGGCCAGGAGGTCCCGGTGAGCCTCTCCAGGACGGGGATGCCCCGGGTCATGCCCTTCTTGACGAAGGGCGCCCAGCGCGGGTCGTCCCGGTAGGCCATGACCGTGACGTCCTCGCCGTCGATCGTCACGTCCGTCGCGGTGGCGACCGAGGGGTTGCGGGCCGAGATGACCGCCCAGAAGCCGTTGGGGTCGTTGGTCTCGGTCGTGGTGTAGGTGACCGCGTCCTTGCTGGCCGTCGGCGAGAAGGAGTCGGTCGTCGCGTCGAAGTCCATCGCCGGCGGCAGGACGACCTTCGTCGTCGTCGTGCCGGGGTCGCCGAGGCTGTAGACGGCGAAGGTCGCGTAGCCGGGCCCGACCCGGGTCTTGTCCTTCGAGCGCGGCCTGGCGCCCCGGGCGACGAAGGTGAGCATGATGGTGCGGGTCTGGCCGTACCTGAGGTTCTGCGGGAAGGCGATCGTGGCGATCCTGATCGTCGGGTTGTCGCTGGGGCTCAGGCTGACCGTGAGCGAGGCGCCGTTCGAGGTCGCCGCGAACCGCTCGGCGTCGGCGGGCACCGGCAGGTGGACCGACGTGAAGAAGAAGTAGTAGTAGCCCCCGCCGGTGCTGACGTTCGCCTTCGTGTTGCGGACGGTGATCGTCAGCGTGGCCCGGACGAGCTCCTCCTTCGCGTCGACGACGAAGGTGTTGCTCGATCGCGCCTCGAGCCCGTCGACCGCCCGGGCCGCGGGGCCGGCGAGGATGAGGAGGCCGAGGGCGAGCGCGACCGCCCGCGTCAGCCGCGCGGCCCACCGGCACTCTCCCGGGCTCGGTCGGTCATCATCCGGCCGCGTCCGGCGGTCCGCCAGCATGGGCCCCTCCAGGTGGGTGCCCTGGGGGCCCGATCCCCCGGGGCGGCAGCAGAGTGTCAGCAACGGTAGCCCGGGGCAACGCGACGTGCCGTCGTTCGGCGACGATGAGGCGTGCCGCACATCCGGACGCCCTGACCCGGCGGACGGGTGCCGGCCCGCGGGCGCGACGCCGTCGCTCAGGCCGGGCGGTCCACCGCGACCGGGTCGCCGGTCCGCACCCGGCCGGCCCGCACGACGCGGGCGTTCAGGCCGCGCAACCGCAGCGGGCGGCCGAGCGACCCGTTGACGAAGCGCATCGCCTCGCCACCGAACCGCTCGACGAATTTCGCGCATCCGGTGTGCGGGATCGCCGTGACCTCGATGACGGCACCGCCGGCACTCGGATCGCCGATGGTGAGCCGGGCCCCTACGGGCAGGTTCTCCACCGACAGGTCGAGGTCGAGATAGAGCTGGTCGCCCGCCAGGGCGCGTCGGTCGGAGTCGCCGGCGAGGAAGGTGGCCATCCGGGCGCTCATGACGCTCAGCTGGGTGTCGGGGTCGGGCCCGGTCGAGCCGGAAACGCGGTCGAGCCACCCGTCGCCGGCGAGGCCGAGCGTCGGGTCCAACTCGCCCTCGGCGAGGACTTCGCGCTCCCCCGGCCGCGGCCGGCGGACGACGAGGACGAGGGTTCCGGCATCCGTCGGGGCGGCCTGCACCTCGGGGAGGAAGGCCTCGAGCTCGGCGGCGCTGCGATGGACCACGGCGGTCATGGCGCCGATCCTCGCACGAGGACCGCGCCGCCGGGCAGCGGTTTCCGGGTCAGCCGGTTTCCGGGGTCAGCCGGGCGCCGGGTGCGGCCGGCGCGCGACTCGGATCCGGACCGAGGCGAGGACGACGAGCACGAGCAGGCCCGAGATCGTCCCGAAGCCGACACGCGGGATGAGCGGCAGGAGGATCGCGACGCCTCCGCCGATGACCCAGGAGATCTGCAGGACGGTCTCGGACCAGCCGAACATCCGGGTGCGCACCTCGTCGGAGACATCACGCTGGATCGTCGCGTCGAGACCGAGCTTGATGAGCTGGGCGGCCAGCCCGGCGACGAAGCCGAGCCCGACGAGGGTCCAGACGCTGTAGAAGGCGGACGTCGTCACCGCCATGGCGACGTCGAGGATGAGCGACGCGGCGATGATCGCCTCGGGACGGCGCTCCTTGAGGGCGTTGCCGACCGCCGTTCCCAGCGCATTGCCGGCGCCGGCCCCACCGACGACGAGCGCGAGGACGAGGGTTCCCGACAGGCCCGGCAGCGGGTGCTCGCGCATGAGGAAGGCCATGAAGACCGTGAGGAACCCGGTGAGCAGCCGCGCTCCCATCGCCCCGACGAGGGCGACGAGGACCGTGGTCGGGAGGGCGAGCACCCGGGCGCGCAGCCGGGCGACGATCCCCCGCGCGCCGACGGAGCCGGCGGCCGCGGCGATCTGCGCGGCATCCGGGCGCGGGATGATGACGGTGTCCTCGATGTCGTGCTCACCCGCGGAGGAGTCGACCCGGGCCGGGAGACGGATGGCGAGCACGGTCCCGACGACGTAGACGAGGAAGGCCAAGCGGAGCGACCAGTCCGGGCCGATCCGGGACAGGCCGCCGGCGAGGGCGCCGCCGACCCCCATCGCCGCCACGCCGGACAGCGCGATCCGCGAGTTGGCGTTGACGAGGGTGAACCCGTCCGGCAGCAGTCGCGGCACCGCGGCCGCCCGGGTGACACCGTAGGCCTTCGAGGAGACCAGACAGCCCAGGGCCACCGGGAAGACCCACGGGGACTCGGTGGCGACCGCACCGGCGAGCACCCAGGACAGGAACCCCCGGGCGGCGAAGGTCGTGCCGATGGCCCAGCGCCGGCCGTGCCGGAACCGGTCGAGGAGCGGGCCGATGAAGGGCGCGAGGAGGGCGAAGGGCGCCATGGTCAGCAGGAGGAAGAGGCCGACCTGACCGCGGGCCTGGTCGGTGGGGATGGCGAAGATCGTGCCGGCGAGCGAGACGGTCAGGGCCGCGTCGCCGACCATGCTGACGAAGTGGAGCTCGACGAGCCGGGCCAGGCCGCTCTCACCGGCCCCGGCGGAGTTGGTGTAGGCGCGGGCCCGCCGGGCGCCGGCCCTGCTGCCCTGGCCGGCGAGCCGGGCGATGTTCATCGCCCCGTTGCCGAGCGCCCGACCGACCCGGGAGGCTCCTCGGCGCAGGCTCGACGGGCTGCGCACCGGCGGCGGCTCCGGAGGCAGCCGGCGGGTGGAGTCCCCGCTCACGGCAGCGCCTCCGCGACGCCCGGGAGCGAGAAGCGCCCGCGACCGAGCGGCTCGACGAGCCCGTCGCCCACGAGGGTGTCGAGGCAGCGGTCGACCTGATCCGGGTCGGTGCCCGCGGCGTCGAACTGTGAGCGGGTCACCGTCTCGGCATCGCGCAGCGCCGCAAGGATCCGGCCGCGGACCTGCCGATCGGTGCCCTCCCACGCCTGCCCGCGGCGGGGTGGACCGTCGTATGCCGGTCGCCCGGCCCGGACCCACCCGCATCGGTCGGCGAGGGGGCAGGCCGGGCAGTCCGGGGCCCGCGCCGTGCAGACCAGGGCGCCGAGCTCCATGACCGCGACGTTCCACTCCGCGGCCTCCGCGGCGGTTTCGGGGACGAGGGCGAGGGCCAGGTCCCGCTCGGCGCGGGTGACGGCGGGCGCGGCCTGGGCCCGCCCCTCGATGACCCGGGCGAGGACCCGCCGGACGTTCGTGTCGACGACGCAGGTGCGCCGTCCGTAGGCGAAGGCCGCGACCGCGGCGGCGGTGTAGGCCCCGACCCCGGGCAGAGCGAGCAGGTCCGCCTCGTCGGCAGGCACCTCACCGCCGTGCCGCTCGACGACGGCGCTCGCCGCCTCGTGGAGTCGCAGGGCCCGGCGCGGGTATCCGAGCCGACCCCAGGCCCGGACGACGTCACCCGGCGTGGCGGCGGCAAGGTCGGCGGGTGTCGGCCAGCGCGCCATCCACTCCCGCCAGTGCGGCTCGACCCGGGCCAGCGGCGTCTGCTGGGCCATGATCTCGGAGACGAACACACCCCACGGTGAGCACGACGGCTCCCTCCAGGGCAGCGGCCGGGCGTTCACGGCATACCAGGAGAGCACTCGCTCGTGCAGGACGGCGAGGTCGACGGGGGAGACGGCGGCCACCACGAGGCGGGGCCCCCCGCTCAGACGTACCGCTCGAGGATGCTGCTCTCGGCCAGCCGCGACAGGCCCTCGCGCACGAGCCTGGCCCGGCCCTCGCCGACGCCGTCGACGTCCATCAGGTCGTCGATGTTGGCGGCGAGGAGCTTCTGCAGGCCGCCGAAGTGCTCCACGACTCGCTCGACGATGGTGCCCGGCAGCCGGGGCACCTTCGAGAGCAGCCGGAAGCCGAGCGGGCTCACCGAGGCGTCGAGCGCGTCGCCGACGATGGTGAAGCCGAGCGCCTTCGCGCCGGCGGCGGGGTCGATGAGCTCGGTGGACTGGATCGACTGGAGGTTGAAGATCGCCTCGTCGAGGGTGTAGTCGGCCCGCGAGTCGCCGATGTAGTCGCGGACGACGAGATCGAGATCGTCGGACAGCCCGCCCGTCAGCTCCTCGAGCTGGAGGCTGAGCAGCCGGCCGTCGGTGCCGAGCTGGACGACGTAGTCGGCGATCTCGTCCTTGATCCGGCGGACCATCTCCAGGCGCTGGAGCACGTTGGCGACGTCGCGCACGGTGACGAGGTCCTCGATCTCGAGGGCGCTGAGCGTGCCGGTCACCTCGTCGAGGCGCGCCTTGTAGCGCTCGAGGGTCTGCAGGGCCTGGTTCGCACGAGAGAGGATCGCACTGGAGTCCTCGAGGACGACCCGGCGGCCGGCGACGTAGAGGGCGATGATCCGCATCGACTGGCTGACCGAAGCGACGGGGAAGCCGGTCTGCTTGGCCACCCGCTCCGCGGTGCGGTGCCGGGTGCCGGACTCGCTGGTCTCGATGCTCGGGTCGGGCACGAGCTGGGTCGCCGCGCGGACGATCCTGGTCACCTCGCGGTCGACGACGATCGCGCCGTCCATCTTCGCCAGCTCGCGCAGCCGGGTCGCCGAAAAGGGGATGTCGAGCGGGAAGCCGCCGGTGCAGACCTGCTCGACGAGCCTGTCGTTGCCGAGGACGATGAGCGCGCCGGTACGCCCGCGCAGGATCCGCTCGAGCCCGTCGCGCAGTTCGGTGCCCGGGGCGACGGCGGCGAGGGTGGCGCGCAGCAGCTCCTCGTCGCTCGCAGCCACGTCCTGCCCTTCCCGACGTCGTGCGGGACCCTCCCTGCCGGGGCCCCGGTGGCGTGACGGACTCGCCGGAGCGAGCCCGGTGCCCGGGACGGTCGCGGCGTCGCCGGTGGGTATGCCGGTCCGTCGGGCACCGTCCGTGATCCTACCCGCGTCGTGTCGGTCCGCCACGGATCAACAGCGTTCGCGGACACCGAGCAGCACTGCGTCGGCGACGGTGGCGGCCTCGAGGACCCGGATGCCGCCGGGGACCGGACCCGCGCCGAGCACGCCGGGCGGGACGATGGCCCGGGTGAAGCCGAGCCGGGCCGCCTCGGCGAGCCGGCGGTGCGACCCGGTGACCGGGCGGACCTCGCCGGCCAGGCCCACCTCGCCGAAGGCGACGGTCTGGGCCGACAGAGGCGTGTCGTGGATCGCGCTGCCGAGGGCGAGGGCGATGGCCAGGTCGGCGGCCGGCTCGGCGAGCCTGGCGCCCCCGACGGTCGAGAGGTAGGCGTCCTGCTTCTTGATCGGCGCGCCGGCCCGGCGTTCGAGGACGGCGATGATCATCCCGACCCGGGAGGAGTCCAGCCCGCTCGTCGCCCGCCGCGGCGTCGGGATCTGGGACTCGGCGACGAGGGCTTGGACCTCGGTGATGAGCGGTCGCCGCCCCTCGAGGGTGACCGTGACGCAGGTGCCGGCGACGTCGGCGGTTCGGTGGCTGAGGAAGAGCCCCGAGGGGTCGGCGAGGCCGACGATGCCGACGTCGGACAGGTCGAAGCAGCCGACCTCGTCGGTGGGGCCGAACCGGTTCTTCACGGCGCGGACGAGACGCAGCCGCGAGTGCCGGTCGCCCTCGAAGGCGACGACGACGTCGACGAGATGCTCGAGCACGCGGGGCCCGGCGATCGACCCGTCCTTCGTGACGTGACCGACGAGGAGGACGGCGATCCCCCGCTTCTTGGCGACGTCGATGAGCGAGGCGGCGACCTCGCGGACCTGGGCGACGTTGCCGGCGGCGCCCTCGATCTCGGCGCTGCTGATCGTCTGGACCGAGTCGACGACGACCAGCTGCGGGCCGATCCGCTCGATCTGCCCGAGGACGGTGGCCAGATCGGTCTCGGAGGCGAGGTAGAGCGAGCGTGCCATCGCCTCGATCCGCTCCGCCCGGGTGCGGACCTGGGCGGCGGACTCCTCGCCGGTGACGTAGAGGACGCGGTGCTCCTCCCCCGCGCTCGCGGTGTGTCCCTGACGGGCCGCGCGGGCGGCGACGTCGAGGAGCAGCGTGGACTTGCCGATGCCCGGCTCGCCGGCCACGAGGACGACGGCGCCGGGCACGATCCCGCCGCCGAGGACGCGGTCGAACTCCGGGACGCCGGTGCTGCGGGCCACGGCTCGGCGCGCATCGACCTCGCCGATCGGCACGGCGGGCCGGTCGACCGCCCCGGCCGCGGTGGTGCGCACCGGCACAGCACCGACCTCGGTCACCGATCCCCATGCCTGGCACTCACCGCAGCGGCCGACCCACTTGACGGCGCTCCAGCCGCACTCGGAGCACCGGTATGCCGGTGCCCGCCCGGTGGCCTTGACCGCTCTGTTGCTGCTCGCCATGGGCGCCACCCTAGGGACGGCGACCGACATCGCCCGGCACCGACATCCCCGGGGGCCCCTGGTCCGCGAAGCGAGAGGGGCGCCACCCGCCTGGGTGACGCCCCTTCCCGGACGGGTGGGCGCGATCGTCAGCCGGCGACGACCTCGAGCGACACGCTCGCCTGCACCTCAGGGTGCAGGCGGACGAGCGCCTGATGCGTGCCGACCGACTTGATCGGGGTCGGCACCTCGATCCGGCGCTTGTCGAGGTCCGGTCCACCGGCGGCCTTGACGGCCTCGGCGATGTCGGCGGTGGAGACGGCGCCGAAGAGGCGGCCCGACGCGCCCGCATTGGCGGTGACGGTGACCGGGGAGGCCTCGAGGTTGCCCTTGATCGACTGGGCCTCCTCGAGCGACCTCACGGCGCGGACCTCGCGGCCCTTGGCGATCGCGTCGACCTGCTTCTGACCGCCCTTGGTCCACGCGGTGGCCAGCTTGCGGCGGAAGAGGAAGTTGCGGGCGTACCCGTCCTTGACGTCGACGACGTCACCGGCGGTCCCGAGGCCGGAGACCTCGTGGGTGAGAATGACCTTCATGTCGGCTCCTTCGTGGCTTCGTCGGCCGGGTCAGCGGGACGAGCTGGAGTAGGGCAGCAACGCCATCTCGCGGGCGTTCTTGACCGCGTTGGCGATGAGCCGCTGCTCCTGGACCGACACGCCGGTCACCCGACGGGCGCGGATCTTGCCGCGGTCGGAGATGAACTTGCGCAGCAGCGCCGCGTCCTTGTAGTCGATGTTCTCGACCTTCGCCGCCTTGAGCGGGTTGGCCTTCTTCTTGGGCTTGCGAATGGCAGGCTTGGCCATCGTGGTGCTCTCCTGTTTCGGATGAGCCCTGGCGAACCAGGGATGGGGATGGGGGGTCCGGGTGGGTATGCCGTCAGCCGCGGCCGCGGCATACCGCCGGTTCGTCGGTGGTCGGGATCAGAACGGAGGCTCGTCGTAGGACGGGGCGTTGCCCCAGCCCCCCTGGCCGCCGCCCTGCTGGGGTGCGGCGGGCTGGCCGCCACCCTGCTGTGGGGCCTGCTGCGGAGCGGTCGCGCCGGTGGCCCACGGGTCCTCCTGGGCGCCGCCGAAGCCGCCGCCCGAGGACTGGCCGCCGAAGCCACCGCCGCCGCCACCACCGCCGCGCTGGGTCTTGTTGACCTTCGCCGTGGCGTAGCGCAGGGACGGGCCGACCTCGTCGACGTCCAGCTCGATGACGGTGCGCTTCTCGCCCTCCTTGGTCTCGTAGGACCGGGACTTCAGCCGGCCGGTCACGACGACGCGGGCGCCGCGCTGGAGCGACTCGGCGACGTTCTCGGCCGCGTCGCGCCAGATGGAGCACCGCATGAAGAGCGTCTCGCCGTCCTTCCACTCGTTCGACTGACGGTCGAACGTGCGGGGCGTAGACGCGACGGTGAAGTTCGCGACGGCCGCCCCGGAAGGGGTGAAGCGGAGTTCGGGGTCACCGGTGAGGTTCCCGACGAGGGTGATGATCGTTTCGCCTGCCATGAGGTCTGCCTCCTTGGCTGTCGGTCTGAGTCCGTGGATCGCGCTCGGCTCAGGCGCCGGGGCGCATGAGCTTGGTCCGCATGACCGACTCGTTGAGGCCGAGCTGACGGTCCAGCTCCTTGGCCGTCGCGGGCTCGGAGGTGAAGTTGACGACGGCGTAGATGCCCTCGGACTTCTTCTTGATCTCGTAGGCGAGACGGCGCCGCCCCCAGATGTCGATGGTGTCGACGGAGCCGCCGTCCTTGGTCACGACCTTGAGGAACTTGTCCAGCGACGGCTGGACCGTCCGGTCGTCGAGCTCTGGGTCGAGGATGACCATGAGTTCGTACTGACGCATGCGTTAACCCGCCTCCCTTGGTCTATGGCGGTCACGGTCCTTCCGTGACAGGAGGGTATGCATCGCGTTGCCCCGGCCGGGGTCGTTGTCCACAGGCGCGGACGGGCAACCTGGCAAGGGTACCGGCTGGGCGCCACCGAACCGAAATCACCTCCCGACCACCGCCGATCACCCCTGTCGACCACCGCCGACAGCCCTGCCCCCGCCGCCTCCCACCTCCCACGGCGCCCCACCTCCCCAGCGTCCGGGTTTTCGGTCGTCATCGCGACCAGGAACCCGGACGCTACGGGGTGAGCTCGTTTGCGTCCGGGTTTTCGGTCGTCATCGCGACCAGGAACCCGGACGCTACCGGGTGGGGGTGAGGTGTGTCGGGGCGTGGGACGGGGGGCGGCCGGCCGTGGTGTCCCAGGCCCGCCAGACGAGGTAGCCGACGGCGACGAGCCGCAGTGCGAGGAAGAGGGCGTACCAGCCACCGGGCAGCGCCCGGTCCGGCGCCTGCAGCCCGCCGACGTAGAGCCAAACCGCGACGAAGTGCATCGCCTCGGCGCCGGCCCACCACAGGTGGTCGCGCCACCGGGTGCCGGCGATGGCGACGAGCGGCACGAGCCACAGCGAGGCCTGGACGGGGAAGGACTTCCCGGTGAGCAGGATGACTCCGACGCCGACGAGGGCGAGCGCCCCGAGGCTCGGTCGGTGCGGCGCACCGAGCGCGAGGACGACGACGAGGGCGGCCGCGACGACCCAGCCGATGACGGCGATGACCGACGCCGCCAGGGCCCCGATGGGGGAGCCGGCGAGGCTGAAGAGGTACCAGGGGGAGCCTAGGCCGGCCCCGGCGTGCCACCAGGTCGAGTACGGCCGGGTCAGCGCGGCGGGGTCGGTGACGAGGAAGGTGGCGACGATGCCGAGGACGGTGAGGACGAAGGCCCGGCCGAACCGGATCAGCGCCTCCCGTTGCCCCATCCGCACGGCGATCGCGGCGATGGCGACGATTAGGATCGCGGGGTAGGTCCGCGCCATCACTGCCGCCGCGAGCAGGATGCCGGCACTCACGGGTCGTCGACGGCTCCAGGCCCACAGCGCCGCGCTCGCGAGCGCCACGCCGAGGACGTCCGGACTGAGCAGGATCGTCAGCGCCACAACCGGGGCCAGCGCGACCTGGGCCGGGTCCGCCCGGACCCCCCGCGTCGTCGTGACGAACCAGACGACCGCACCGAGCAGGAGCACCGCGAGCACGGCCCACAGTGCGACGAACCAGCGCTGCTGGCCGAGGCCGTCGCCCGGGGCGATCCCGCCGAGCAGGCTCATCGCCGCGCCGGAGAGGACCGGCTGGTCCACGTGGACCCCGCCCGTGGAGGAGAGGTATGCCGCAAGCCCCCCGCCGACTCCGCCGGTCTCCATCGAGGCGGCGAGGTCGGAGTAGCACTGGCGCCACAGTGGCGCCGAGCCGTCCCACCCGTGCTGGAGGCAGTAGCCCTGGCGGAGAACGGCGAAGCCGACCGGTGCCGCGACGAGCAGGACGAGCACGGCCACGGCATACCCGGGGTGCCGTGACGGACGCAGTCGCCGGCCCGGCCCGCCGAGAACCCCGAGCAACCCGGCGGGCAGCAGCCGGTCGAGGGCGGGCTCGGTCACGGCTGGATGCTACGTGACCCGACCGGGACGAGAAGTGCCGCCCGGGCCGGCCCGCCGGCTAGCTAGCTCGCGCTGGGCGACGGCTTGCCGCCCCGGCCGGGGGTGATCGTCGTCGTCGGCGTGCCGGTCGTCGGCGTGCCGGTCGGGCTCGGGCTGCCGCTCGGGCTCGGCGGGGCGGAGGTCGTCGTCGGTGCGGACGTCGTCGTCGGGGGCGCGCTCGACGTCGAGGTCGTCGGCGCCGGCCGCTGGGTCGGGGTGGCGTGGTACTCGGCGTTGGGGTTGATGTGCGCCGGGCTCGGGAAGTCGACGACCTTCATGCCCTCGGTCGCCTTCTGCATGTACTCGGTCCACAGCCACACCGGGACCGTCGGCCCGGAGAGCTCACCGACGCCCTTGATGTTGTTCATCCGGTTGGCGTCCTGGCGGCTGCCGTCGCCCCGGTAGATGCCGACCGCGGTCGCCATCTGTGGGATGAAGCCGTCGAACCATGCCGAGTAGTTGTCGGTCGTCGTGCCGGTCTTCCCGGCCGTCGGACGGCTGAGGTAGGAGGAGACATAGGACGCGGTGCCCCGGGTGGTCACCTGGTGCATGCAGTCGATGACGTCGGCCATGAGGCCCTTGTCGAAGACCTGGGTCGTCTTCGGCTTGGCCTTGATGTCGAGGGCGCCGTCCGAGCTCGTCACCCGCTTGACGAAGTACGGGGTCGCCTTCATGCCCTGGGCCGCGATCGTCGCGTAGGCGTTGGCCATGTCGAGGACCTTGACGTCGTTGGTCCCGAAGACGTTGGCGTAGTTGGCATCGAACTTCGTCGTGATGCCGGCCGTCCTGGCCGCCTCGGCGGTCCGCTGGGGGGTGCCGATGATGTTGAGCCGGGCGAAGATCGTGTTCGTCGACAGGGCCGTGGCGCCGCAGACGTTCTGGGTGCCCTCGTTGGCGTTGCCGAAGTTGACGACCCCGCCCTTGCGGCCGAGCGCCGTCGGGGCGCCCGGGTCGGCGAACTCGGGGAAGTAGATCGGGCTGTTGCCGGGGAAGGTGCTCTTGGTGTTGACCTTGCCGCTCTGCAGGGCGGCGATGAGGGTGAAGACCTTCGCCGTCGACCCGCTCTGCATCGCCGCGTCGTAGGCCGCGTTGAACTGCACCTTCGAGTAGTCCGCCCCGCCGTACATCGCGAGGACCGCCCCGTCACCGGGCTTGACCGACGCCAGCCCGACGTGGAGCTTCTGGCCCGTGGGCAGCTTGTCCTTGACCGCCGTGATGGCGGCCTGCTGCTTGGGTTTCTCGATCGTCGAGACGATCTTCAGGCCGCCGCGATCGATGTCGTCGTCGGTCAGCTTGTAGGTGTTGCGCAGCTCGTCCTTGATGATCGGGATGAGATAGCCGTTCGGCCCGGAGACACTCGGCGGCCGGTAGGCGTAGGTCTTGGGGAACTTCGCGGCATCCCGCTCGGCCTGGGTCATCCAGCCGTTCTTGACCATCGCGTCGAGGATGTAGCCCCAGCGCTCCTGGGCGTTGGCCTTCTGCTGGTCCCCGAGGCTCGGGTCGTAGTACGAGGGTCCGCGGACGATCGCGGAGAGCAGGGCGCCCTCCGACGCGGTCAGCTTCGAGGCCGGCTTGTGGAAGTAGGCCTCGGCGGCGGTCTGGATGCCGTACGCCCCACGCCCGAAGTAGATCGTGTTGAGGTAGTTCTCGAGGATCTGGTCCTTGGACTGCTGCCGGTCGATCTTGATCGAGATGAGCAGCTCCTTGGCCTTCCGGGAGAGCGTCCGGTCCTGGCTGAGGAAGTAGTTCTTGACGTACTGCTGCGTGATCGTCGAGCCACCCTGGGTCGCCTGGCCGCCCTTGACGGCGACCCAGACCGCCCGGGCGATGCCGGTCGGGCTGATCGCCGACTCGTGGTAGAAGTTGTGGTCCTCGGCCGCGAGGATCGCGTGCTGCATCGGCTCGGAGATCTGGTCGAGGGACACCGACTGCCGGTTGATCTTCGAGATGCGGTACATCTCGGTCTTGCCGTCGGCGTAGTAGATGATCGACGCCTGGGCGGTGGCGTAGTCGTTCGGCTTCGGCGGGTCGACGAGCGCGTAGGCGACGCCCAGGCCGACGACGCCGAGGACGAACAGGCCGGCGACGCCGAGCAGGATCCGCTTGGGCCAGCTCATCTTCTTGCGCCCACCTCGCTTGCCGGAGCGTCGCTTCGGCGAGCGCACCGACGTGGCCTCGAGGCGGGTCGTGTGTTGGCTCTCGCTCATGAACTCTTCCGGGTGGGGTGCAGGGACCGGCCCGGCAGGGGCACGCCGGACCTGTCCAGTATGACGGCTCTTCTGGGAGGACCCTGACGTCCCGGGCAGGGCTCGGTGGCCGGGCATGTGCCGGTCCGATGTATCGAACCGATATATCGGGGTGTAAAGTTCCTGGGAGTCCCCCACCCGCACGGGCCGCCGCGACCGAGAGGAGGAACCCGATGACCCGCCGCTCACACCTGCTCGAGTTCGCGATCCTCGGCCTGCTGCACGACGGGCCCGCCCACGGCTACGAGCTGCGTCGCCGGCTCAACGAGGCGCTCGGCCCGTTCCGGGCGCTCTCGTACGGCACCCTCTACCCCGCACTGCGCACCCTGCTCGACCGGGGCCTGATCACCCCGGCCGAGGCCGGCGTCCCCGTCGCCTCCGGTCCCGGCTCGCGGGGCAGGATCGCCTACGAGCTGACCGCCGACGGCAAGGAGCGGTTCAACGAGATACTCGCGACGGCCGGGGCGGACGCGTACGACGACGACGGCTTCGACGTCCGCTTCCACTTCTTCGCCCGCACCGAGGCCGACGTCCGGCTCCGGATCCTCGAGGGCCGCCGCTCCCGGCTCGAGGAGAACCTCGCCCGGGTTCGCGAGAACGCCGCCCGCAGTCGCGAGCGGTTCGACGCCTACACCGCCGCCCTGCAGCAGCACGGTGAGGAGACGACCGAGCGCGAGGTTCGCTGGCTCACCGAGCTTATCGACGCCGAGCGCCGGCACCCGTCCGACCCCGGCCCCATGCCGTAGCCAGACCCGGGACCGGCCGCCGGCATGCGGCATACCCCTCGGTCCCGGCACCACCGCATCACCACCGCAGCAGCACCACCTATCCGCAAGCAGACTGAGGAGAGAAAGCCATGGGCTCCATCCGCGTCGCCATCGTCGGCGTCGGGAACTGCGCGACGTCACTCATCCAGGGCGTCGAGTACTACAAGAACGCTGACCCGGCCACGACGGTCCCTGGACTCATGCACGTCCAGTTCGGCCCCTACCACGTCCGGGACGTCGAGTTCGTCGCGGCCTTCGACGTCGACGACATGAAGGTCGGCAAGGACCTCTCCGAGGCCACCGTCGCCTCGCAGAACAACACGATCAAGATCGCCGACGTGCCGTTCAAGGACGTCGAGGTCCAGCGTGGCCACACCCTCGACGGGCTCGGCAAGTACTACCGGATGACGATCGACGAGTCCCCGGCCGAGCCGGTCGACGTCGTCTCCGTCCTCACCGAGCGCGAGGTCGACGTGCTCGTCTCCTACCTGCCCGTGGGCTCGGAGGAGGCGGACAAGTTCTACGCCCAGTGCGCCATCGACGCCGGGGTGGCCTTCGTCAACGCCCTGCCCGTCTTCATCGCCTCCGACCCGGAGTGGGCCGCCAAGTTCGAGGCAGCCGGCGTGCCGATCATCGGCGACGACATCAAGTCCCAGGTCGGCGCGACGATCACCCACCGGGTCATGGCCAAGCTGTTCGAGGACCGCGGCGTCGTGCTCGACCGCACGTACCAGCTCAACGTCGGCGGCAACATGGACTTCAAGAACATGCTCGAGCGCGAGCGCCTGGAGTCCAAGAAGATCTCCAAGACCCAGTCGGTCACGTCCAACATGGTCGGCGAGATCGAGCCGAGGAACGTCCACATCGGCCCGTCCGACTACATCCAGTGGCTCGATGACCGCAAGTGGGCCTACGTCCGGCTCGAGGGTCGCGCGTTCGGGGACGTCCCGCTCAACCTCGAGTACAAGCTCGAGGTCTGGGACTCCCCCAACAGCGCCGGCATCATCATCGACGCCATCCGCGCGGCGAAGATCGCCAAGGACCGCGGCATCGGTGGCCCGCTGCTCTCCCCCGCGGCCTACCTCATGAAGTCCCCGCCGGAGCAGCGCCCCGACGACATCGGCCGCGCCAAGCTCGAGGCGTTCATCCGGGGCGAGGAGTCCCGCTGACGGCCCGCGTCCTGACGTAGCCGCACCCGCTGCTCGGTGAGATGGGCGGCATACCCCTGCTGGGTCGCAGGGGTATGCCGCCCATCGCCGTCCCTCGCTCCCGCCCGATTCGAGGTAATCCGACACCCACCTGGCGCCACGGAATACCTCCACCCGCGTCGCCTCTCCCTGATTCGAGGTAATCCGACACCCACCTGGCGCCACGGAATACCTCGAACCGGGCGGGAGCGGCATACCGGGCGGTAGGCGCTAGCGTCTGCGCTCATGAGCCATCACGTCGTCTCCGACCTCGTCGCCAACGTCCTCACCCTCTCGGTAGCGGCCGGCGACCGGGTGGCGGCCGGGGACGAGATCGCGCTGCTGGAGTCGATGAAGATGGAGATCCCCGTGCTGACCGAGGTGGCCGGCGTCGTCGCCGAGGTCAAGGTCGAGCCGGGGGATGTCGTCCAGGAGGGCGACATCCTCGCCGTCGTCGACTGATATCCAGGCGACGCTCAGCGGGTGGCCCCGGTCTGCTCGGCCCACCAGGCGAGCAGCCGCTCGCGGGCCGCCTCCGGGCCGATGACCCCCTCGTCGAGGCGCACCGAGAGCAGGTACTGGTAGGCCCGGCCGATCATCGGGCCCGGCGGGATACCCAGCGCCTCGCCGATCTCGGTCCCGTTCAGCTCGGGCCGGACCGCCGCCAGCTCCTCCTCCGCCTGGAGCCGGGCGATCCGCTCCTCGAGGGCGCCGTAGGCCCGGGAGAGCCGCTGGGCCTTGCGGACGTTGCGGGTCGTCGAGTCGGCTCGGGTCAGCCGATGCAGCCGGGGCAGGAGCGGCCCGGCGTCGGTGACATAGCGCCGGACCGCCGAGTCGGTCCACTGGCCGTCGCCGTAGCCGTGGAAGCGCAGATGCAGCTCGACGAGGCGGGAGACGGCCTTGATCGTCTCCTTGTCGAAGCGCAGCGCCTTGAGCCGCCGGGCGGCGAGCTTGGCCCCGACGACCTCGTGGTGGTGAAAGCTGACGCCGCCGCCGGGTTCGAAGCGCCGGGTCCCCGGCTTGCCGATGTCGTGGAGCAGCGCGGCCAGCCGCAGCACGAGATCCGGCCCGGGCACCGACTCCGCGGGAGCGTCCGGTGGCCCCTCGAGGTCGATCGCCTGCTCCAGGACGGTCAGCGAGTGCTCGTAGACGTCCTTGTGCCGGTGGTGCTCGTCGACCTCGAGCCGCAGCGCGGGCAGTTCGGGGACGACGTGCTCGGCCAGGCCAGACTCGACGAGCAGGGCGAGCCCGGCCCGCGGGTGCGGGGCGAGCAGCAGCTTCGTCAGCTCGTCGCGGACCCGCTCCATCGACACGATCGAGATCGACCCCGCCATCTCGCGCATCGCGGCGTAGACCGCGGGGTCCGGGACGACCCCCAGCTGGGCGACGAACCGGGCGGCCCGCATCATCCGCAGCGGGTCGTCCCCGAAGCTCACCTCGGCCCGCCCCGGGGTCCGCAGCGTCCGGGCCGCGAGATCGTCCAGGCCACCGAACGGGTCGACGAAGCCGAGGTCCGGCAGCCGCAGCGCCATCGCGTTGATCGAGAAGTCGCGGCGGGAGAGGTCCTCCTCGAGCCGATCCCCGAAGGCGACGACCGGCTTGCGGGTCACGTGGTCGTAGGCGTCGGCCCGGTACGTCGTCACCTCGATGACCTGATCGCCCTTCCGGGCCCCGATCGTCCCGAACGCCCGGCCGATGTCCCACGTCGCCGACCCCCAGCCCGTGAGCAGCTTCTCGGTCTCCTCGGGGCGGGCGCTCGTCGTGAAGTCCAGGTCCGGCGGGGTCCGGCCGAGGAACGCGTCACGCACCGGGCCCCCCACGAGGGCGAGCTCGTGGCCGGCCGCGGTGAACCGCCGACCGAGGTCCTCGAGCAGGTCGAGCGAGGGCGCGAGCTGGGCGACGGCCTGCTTCATGAGGGACGCGGATGGCTGCTGGGACGACACGGAGAACAAGACTAGGCGGCGGTGAACGGATGGTTACAGTGGCGGTGTGAGCCACCCTGCAGCCGACCCCCCTCGGGTCTCACGTCGGCTGCCGGCGGTCGAGGAGCGTTCTGCCGGCGGGGTGGTCGTCGACGTCCAGGAAGGCGAGGCGCGGATCGCCGTCATCGCCCGCCGCAACCGGGCCGGCCGGGTCGAGTGGTGCCTGCCCAAGGGGCACATCGAGGGCCAGGAGACCCTGCCGGAGACCGCGGCCCGCGAGGTCGCCGAGGAGACCGGCATCGAGGGCCGGGTCCTCATCGAGCTCGGCACCATCGACTACTGGTTCGCCGCCGGCGACCGGCGGATCCACAAGTACGTCCACCACTACCTCCTCGAGGCCGTCGGGGGCCATCTGACCATCGAGAACGACCCCGACCACGAGGCCATCGACGTCGCGTGGCTGCCGCTGCGCGAGGCACACCGCCACCTCACCTTCCCCAACGAGCGCCGGATCGCCCGTGTCGCCTGGCAGCGGCTCGCCGGGGAGGGCTGATGCGCCACACCGGTCGCCGGGCCGGGCGCACCGCCCTCCTGGCGCTCGCGGTGGCGCTGTGCACCGGGCCGCCCGCGTCGTCCCCCACCACGACCGGGTATGCCGCCGCCGCCGCGCGCTCGACGGGGACCGCGAGCCGATCGGCCGCCCGGAGCACCACCGGGTCGGGCGCCGGGTTCCTCACCGGCCCTGCGGCGCCGAGCGAGGTGACGACCGGCGGCGTCGACGTGCGGATCAGCGCGGTCACCCCGGCCGTGGCCCGGCCCGGGCAGGTCGTGACGATCACCGGGACCGTGCACAACACCGGAAGCGCGCCGGTCACCGTCCCCCGCGTCCGTCTCGTCCGCGGCGTGCAGCCCCTGCGCACCCGCGGCCAGGTGACCGCCTGGGCGGGGGGCGACACCCACGCGACCGGGTCGGTCCTCGCCCAGCAGCGGATCAGGGGGCAGATCGCCCCGGGCGGCTACACGGCATACCGGCTGCGGGTCACCCGCGTCACCTCGCTCGGCCGGTCGACGTGGGGCGTGCTGCCGGTCAGCGTCGAGGCCGGCCCCGCGGTGACCCACACCTTCCTCGGCTTCCAGCGGATCAAGGAGTACGTCCCGCTGCGGACCGCCTGGCTCGTCCCGCTCACCCTCGGGGCCGACCCCGCGCTGTGGGGCCCGGCCGGCGCCGACCGCGAACGCGCCTGGACCGACGCGATCGGTCCCGAGTCCCGCCTCCAGCGGCTCATCACGGCGACCGAGGCGAGCTCGGCCAGCTGGGCGATCGACCCGCTCCTGCTCCACGCCGCCGTGCTCCCGCCGACACCCGGGGCGACCCCCTCACCATCCCCGAGCCAGACGCCGACCGGCGCGGTGGCGACGCTCGGCACGGAGGTGGCCGCCGGTCCACAGGAGGCCAGACTGCGCACCGAGCTCGCGCAGCGGCTCGGCGGCCTGATGAGGGACCACGGCCCGGTCATCCTCCCCGAGACCGACGCCGACGTCGCCGCCGCCGCGGGCGCACCGAGCTTCGACGCCTCGCTGCGCGCGCTCGTCGCCGCGGGTGCCTCCGACGCGACGGCGGTGGGCGGCCGCGCCGACCTCGCCTGGCCGGCCGGGGGGCGGTGGACCAGCCGGACGGAGCGCGCGGTGACCGGCCTGTATGCCGCCGCGCCCGCCGTCGTCATCCCCCGCTCCGCCCTCGACGCGGTCGACCCGGCCGTGGGTGCGGTCGCGCGGACCAGGACGGGGACCCGGCTCCTCGTCACCGAGGACAGCACCTCGACGCCCCTCGCCGCCGCCACCGACCCGAAGAGCCCCCGCGGGGTCGGCGCGGCGACCCAGCAGGTCATCGCGACGAGCGCCGTCGTCCTCGGCGACAGCCCCGGGCTCTCCCGCAGCCTCCTGCTCACCCTCCCTCGCGACGCCGACCCGTCCGTGTCCGACACCACGACCCTGCTCTCGACGATGCGGTCGGTGCCCTGGCTGGTCCCCACGAGCGTCGCCTCCCTGATCACCGCGGCGGCGAAGGCACCCCGCGTCACCCCGGGCGGCGGCTCCCTCGGCGCCGGCGACACACCGCTGCGCACCGCGTCGGCGGTCGGCTACGCCCGGGTCCGCACCGACGCGACGGTGGGCGCCCAGATCCGCGCCGACGGCGCACTCGTCGGGCCGCGGTGGGCGAGCGCGCTCGACGAGCTGCTGTCGGCTTCCTGGCGCGGGATGGGCCCGGCCTGGACCGGTCTCTACTCGAGCATCGCCGACGAGGTCGACGCGACGACGACGGCCGTCCACGTCGCCCCGCAGACGATCACCTTCCTCGCGGACCGGGGGCGCGTGCAGCTGGCCGTCGTCAACGACCTCGACGTCGAGGTCGACCACCTGACCGTCGAGCTCGTGCCCGACAGCCCGCGGCTGCGGATCGACTCGCCCCCCAGCACCGTGCGGATCGGGCCGCACAGCCGCGCGGCGATCACCGCCGACGCCACGGCGCTCGCCGCGGGACAGGTGCGGCTCACCGCCCGGATCCTCGGACCGACCGGGGTCGAGGTCGGTCGGGAGGCGGTGGTCCAGGTCAGCGTCACGCCGACGGGGAGCTGGATCTTCTGGGCGCTCGGCGCGCTCGCCGGGCTCGCCTTCGTCCTCGGCGTCGTCCGCAACGTCCGGCGTCGCCGCCGGGCCCGCACCGCGGCATCGCATCCGGCCCTCGCGGCGGATCGAGCCGAGCGGTGAGTGGGTCCGGGGCCACCGTCGCCCGGTCCGGCGCCGTCATGGCCGCGGGCACGATGGCGAGCCGGGTGCTCGGGATGCTGCGCGCCTCGCTGCTCGCCGGTGTCATCGGGGCGACGGGACACAGCGCCGACGCCTTCCAGACCGCCAACACGCTGCCGAACCAGTTCTACCTGCTGCTCGCCGGCGGCATTCTCAACGCCGTCATGGTTCCGCAGATCGTCCGGGCCACCCAGCGTGAGGACGGCGGCGCCGACTTCATCAACCGGCTCATGACGGCGGCCTTCGTCCTCATCACCGTCGCGACGCTCGTGACGACCGCGCTCGCACCGCTGCTCGTCCGGCTCTACCTCGACAGCAACCCGGAGACGACCCGGCTGGCGACCGCGTTCGCCGTCATCTGCCTGCCGCAGATCTTCTTCTACGGCCTCTACACGCTGTTCGGCCAGATCCTCAATGCCCACTCGCGGTTCGCGGCCTACATGTGGGTCCCGGCGCTGGCCAACATCGTCGCCATCGCCGGGCTCGTCTGGTTCCGCGCGGTGGCCGACGGCGTGCCCGTGCCGGTGGCCTCCTGGACGCCGCAGCTCATCTGGATCCTCGGCGGCACCGCCACCGTCTCGATCGCCATCCAGGCGCTCGCGCTCCTCGTCCCGTTGCGCCGGATCGGCTTCCGCTACCGGCCGCGGTGGGGGTTCCGCGGGTTCGGGCTCCGGTCCGCCTCACAGGTCGCGACGTGGACCTTCGCCGCCGTCGTCGTCAGCCAGCTCGGCTTCGTCGTCACCTCGCGGGTGACCAGCGGCGCGGCGACGGCGCTCTCCAGCGGCTCGGCCACCCCGTCGCGGGCGACGTTCGACTACGCCTTCCTCATCTTCATGCTCCCCCACTCGCTCATCACGGTCTCGCTCGTCACCGCCCTGTTCACCCGGATGGCGCACGCCGCCCGGGACGGCGACCAGGCGGCCCTCGTCGCCGACGTCCGGCGCGGGGTCCGGATGCCCGCGCTCCTGCTCGTCCCCCTCGTCTCGATCGCCTTCGCCTTCGCCCCGACGATCACCCGGACCCTCTACTTCAGCAACTCGCTCGCCGAGACCGACGCTCTCGCCTCGATGGTCCGGCCCCTCCTGCTCGGCGTCATCCCGTTCGGCTGGTTCTACCTCTCCGAGCGCTTCTTCTACGCCCACGAGGACGCCCGCACGCCGTTCCGGGTCCAGGTGACGGTCACCGCCGTCGCCACGGCCGTCACCCTGTATGCCGCGACCCTCGCCCCCGCACGCACGAGCATCGTCGTGGCGCTGGGCCAGTCGATCGCCTACGTCGGCGGTGCCGTCGTCGGGTTCGGGCTGATCCGGCGACGGGTCGGCCGGCTCGGTCTGCGTTCGCTCGCGACGACACTGCTCAAGCTCGCTGCGCCGGCGGTCCTCATCGCGGCGGGCCTTCGCGTCCTCGCCGAGGCCGTCGTGTCCGCGCCGGCCCCGAGTCGGCTCGTCGGGCTGGTCGTCCTGGCCGTCGTCGGCGTCGTCGAGCTCGGCGCCACCCTCGGCGTCGCGCACCTGCTCGGCGTCGGTGAGATCGCCGAGCTGCTCGACCCGGTCCGGCGCCGGCTGCGCCGCTCCTGAGTCGTCCCGGACGCGCCAAGGCCTTCCGCCTACTATGGGCAGGCACCCCGGCGCGTGCGGCGATCCACCGCGCGCTCCATCGCAGACCCCGGCCCGCCGGGGCAGACCGCCCGACCGAAGGGAGCCCCGGTGGACGGCGTGGGAACCGGCAGCGTCCTCGGCGGGCGCTACACGACCGACCGGCGCATCGGCGCGCGGTACGGCGTCGAGCGTTGGACGGCGCACGACGCCACCCTCGGCCGGCACATCGAGGTCCTCTGCCTGCCTGCCGACGACGCCCGCAGCGCCCCGCTGCTCGACGCGGCGCGGCGCGCTGCCGCCGTCGACTCCTCCCGCCTGGCCCGCATCCTCGACGTCGGACGTGACGAGGCCCTCGCCTTCGTCGTCGAGGAGGACCTCACCGACTGCACGACGCTGACCGACCTCGTCGAGGCCGGCGGCCTGCCCGCCGACGAGGTGCGACGGATCACCGGCGAGGTGGCCACCGCCCTCGATGCCGCCGCCCAGCGCGGCCTGCACCACCTCGCGCTAACCCCGGACGACGTCCTGCGCACCCCCGACGGCGAGATCAAGCTGCGCGGGGTCGCCACGGCGGGAGTCATCGCGCGGACCGACGACGTCGAGGCCGACCAGGCATCCCGGACTGACGCCGTGGGAGTCGTCGCCATCACGTATGCCGGACTGACCGGCCTGTGGCCGCGGCACGACGACATCGCCGGGATGGCCCCGGCCCCGCGGATCGCCGGCGCGTGGGCGGCCCCGTCCGAGTTGGCCTCCGGGGTCCCGCGCGACCTCGACGCCCTGTGCCGACTCACCCTCAACGAGGACCAGGGGCCGGTCTCGCCCGGGGACTTCGCCTCGCAGATCGCACCCTGGCCGAGCACGCCGGTCGTCCTGCCCGCCCGCACCACCCCCGCCGACGGGGTCTCCGGCGCCACCGCGACGGGCTCCACCGGCGAGAGCGGCGAGACGGGCGACACCGCGGAGCAGACCGTCGTCCTCCCGGTGCGCTCGGCCGGGGAGGACCACGTCGCCGGCGGGTCGGCCGACCGGCCGAGGCCCGGGCGAGCGAGGGCGGCCGCCCTGGCCGGCGGTGCAGCCGGCGCCGGGGCGATGGGCCGGGCGACCGACCGACTCACCTCCGCCGCCCGCACCGTCAGCCAGCGCGCCGCCACACTCACCGCCAACGACGACGAGGATGCCCCCGCCCCGATGATGCCCTCCGAGCCGCTCAACCGCGACGAATCCAGGCTCGCGCTCGTCATCGTCGCCGTCTTCGTCGTGGCGGCCCTGATCGTCGGTCTCGTCGGCGTCTCGCGGATCGGGTCGCACAGCACCGTCGACTTCAGCAGCGGGGCCACCGACGGCGGGGCCACGACGAGCGCGTCGGCGAGCCCGTCGGGCAGCAGCGAGCCCTCGCCCTCCTCCTCCGAGGGCTCGACGGGCCTGGAGCCGCTCGCCATCCTCAGCGCGGACGGCTTCGACCCGCTGGGCGACCAGCAGGAGAACAACTCCCAGGCCGCCAAGGTCTTCGACGGCGACCCGAAGACCGAGTGGACGTCGGAGCGCTACAACACCGCCGAGCTCGGCGGCCTCAAGAAGGGCGTCGGCGTCATCGTCGACCTCGGGCCCAACGTGACGGCGAAGGAGATCCAGCTCATCCTGCCCAACGCCGCGGACGTCACGGTCTACGTCTCCGACGAGCGCTCGCTCAGCAAGGCGACGGCCATCGGTGAAAAGAAGGATGCCCAGGGGACGGTCACCTTCCCCGTCAAGGGCAACGCCAAGGGCCAGTACGTCATCGTGTGGTTCACGAAGCTGACGAAGGACGCCAACGGCGAGTATCGCGCCCACCTCGCGGAGGTCATCCCGCGTGGCTGATCGCCCGGGCGGCTCCGCGCCCCGTGGTGGGTCCTCGGTGGCCGCCCCGGGGGCAGGGACGGGGGCCGTCCTGGCCGACCTCGAGGACCGGGAACTCATGGCTCGGGCGCGGGACGGTGACGCCGATGCCTTCGGCGAGATCTTCCGCCGCCACCGCGACCGGATGTGGGCGGTCGCGCTCCGCACGACGAACGACCGCGAGATGGCCGCCGACTGCGTCCAGGAGGCGTTCATCTCGGCCTACCGGCGGGCCGACTCCTACCGTGCCGAGGCGGCGGTGACGACGTGGCTGCACCGGATCGTCGTCAACGCCTGCCTGGACCGGCTCCGCCGCGAGCGCAGCGGAGTGCGCCGGGCCGGTGACCTCGCCGAGGTGGACCTGCCGGACCGGCACGACCGGCATTCCTCCGCGGAGACCGGCCTCGAGGTGCGGGCCGCCCTGGCCCGGATCCCGGAGCAGCAGCGCGTCGCCCTCGTCCTCGTCGACATGCACGGCCTCAGCGTCGCCGAGGCGGCGGAGATCCTCGAGGTCGCCGAGGGGACGGTCAAGTCCCGGTGCTTCCGCGGTCGGGCCGCCCTGGCCGACCTCCTGCGTGGGGTGGTCCGTGACGACGAGCGGCGCGCTCGGGAACCGGAGGCGTCGGCATGACGTCTTATCAACTGTCCGATCGGGACAGCAGCCCGCCCGCCGCCACCGCGGCGGCTACCGTACGACCCGCACCGCGGAGGACGCCGTGACCGCGCCGCACGACTCCCATCCCGAGTCCCTCGACGAGGACCCGACCGGGATGCGCGCGCTGCTGTCCTCCCTGCCCGATCCCGGGCCGATGCCGGACGACCTCGTCGAGCGGATCACCGCCTCGCTGGCCGCTGAGCAGGCGGGCCCGGTCCTCGACGAGCTGGCCGAGCGTCGACGACGGCTGCCGCGCCGGCCGATCCTCGTCGCGGCGGCCGCGGCGGCGGTGGTCGTGGCCGGGGGGACCATCCTCTCCAGCGGCCTGCCGGGCAGCATCGTCGCGTCGGTCCAGGCGAGCGGCTCCGCCGGGTCCGCGGCGGGAGGCTCGGCGGCGGATGCCGACTCGGGGGCGGACCTGCGCGCCGAGTCCCAGAACAAGGGCACCGAGCCGCCGGCGGCGGTCGGCTTCGACACCGACAACGTCGTCGTCGTCCACACCGGCACGGCGTATGCCGCCGCCGCGCTCGCCCGCGAGGCCACGACCTTGCGCGACGCGCCCGCCATCGGTGACGCCCACGTCGAGGGGACTGACGACGCGGCAGACACCGGCTCGGGCGTCGCCTCGCTCGCCGGCGCCCGGGCCTGCGCGAGTGCGCTCGGGGTCCCGCAGACCTCCACCGTGGTCGTCGACGTCGCGACCGTGGACCACACCGCCGCCGCGGTGCTGCTCGCCGAGGCGCCGGACGGGACGAGCACGGCATACGCCGTCGGGCTCTTCTGCGGCCAGGACGCGCCGGACGTCCTCGCCGGACCGGTCACCGTGCCATGAGCCGGTACCGGGCACCGTCGATCCGATCAGGGCCAACCCGTGGGTCGTGACCGCCCGGGAACAAACGACGCCCTAGGATCGGTTCCACCACCACCGCATGTTGCGGTCCGAATCCACACTGACCACAAGGGGCTGTAGGAGTGAGCACCGACACGTCGACCGACGTGCGCAACGTCATCATCATCGGATCGGGACCCGCGGGGTACACGGCGGGCGTCTATGCCGCCCGCGCGAACCTCAAGCCGCTCCTCTTCGAGGGCGCGGTGACGGCCGGCGGCGCACTGATGAACACGACCGAGGTCGAGAACTTCCCCGGATTCCGCGACGGCATCATGGGCCCGGACCTCATGGACGAGATGCGGGCCCAGGCCGAGCGGTTCGGCTGCGACTTCGTCACCGACGACGTCAGTTCGGTGACCCTCGACGGACCGGTCAAGACCGTCACCGACGGCTCCGGCACGACGTACCGCGCCCGCGCCGTCATCCTCGCGATGGGCTCGGCCTACCGCGAGCTGGGGCTACCGAGCGAGAAGACACTGTCCGGACGCGGCGTCTCGTGGTGCGCGACGTGCGACGGCTTCTTCTTCCGGGACCAGGACATCGCCGTCGTCGGCGGAGGCGACTCCGCCGTCGAGGAGGCGACCTTCCTCACGAAGTTCGCCAGGTCGGTGACGATCGTCCACCGCCGGGACGAGCTGCGGGCCAGCGCGATCATGGCCGAGCGCGCCCACACGAACGACAAGATCTCCTTCGCCTGGAACAGCGAGGTCACCGAGATCCACGGCTCGGAGAAGGTCAGCGGGGTCACGCTGCGTGACACGGTCACCGGTGAGACCCGCGAGCTGCCGGTGACCGGCCTGTTCATCGCCATCGGCCACGACCCGCGCAACGAGCTCGTCAAGGGCCAGATCGACCTCGACGCCGAGGGCTACGTCCTCGTCGAGGGCCGCACGACCCGGACGAACATCGACGGGGTCTTCGCGTGCGGGGATCTCGTCGACCACACCTACCGCCAGGCCATCACCGCCGCCGGCTCCGGGTGCGCCGCCTCGCTCGATGCGGAGCGTTTCCTCGCCCACTGACCGATCGGACCCGCCCAGGACCCTGGGGCACCGACCGACGCCCACCACGACCACCGCTCCCGGAAGGACCACCGAGCACCATGGCAGAGCCAACCATTACGACGGACGACACCTACGAGGCCGACGTCCTCAACAGCCCGGTCCCCGTCATCGTCGACTTCTGGGCCCCCTGGTGCGGCCCGTGCCGCGCGGTGGCCCCGGTGCTGGAGGAGATCGCCCGCGACTACGACGGCAAGCTGACCGTCGCCAAGCTCAACACCGACCAGAACCCGGGCATCACCGGCAAGCTCGGCATCACGAGCATCCCGACGATGCACGTCTACGTCGACGGCGAGATCGTCAAGACGATCATCGGCGCGATGCCCAAGCCGAAGCTCCTCCGTGAGCTGGCGCCCTTCCTCGGCTGACCCCCCCCGCACAACTTTCCCGCCTGAGGCGGGAACATGGCACTTCACCCCGGGACACTCCCGGGGTGAAGTGCCATGTTATGGGGTGAAGACGCCAATGGCGTTGGGCGAGAACGCAATTGGCCGCGCTACCCCTGCTGGCGCATGCCCATGACGTCGAGGATCCGGTTGAGGTCGTCGACCGAGGCGAACTCGATCGTCACCTTCCCCTTGCGCTGACCGAGGCTGATGCCGACCTTGGTGTCGAGCCGGTCCGACAGCGCCGCGGCGATGTCGTCGAGCTGCGGGCGCCGGGAGCCGGCGCGCGGCTTGCGGCGCGCCGGCTTCTCCTCGTCGCCGCCGAGGGCGACGATCTCCTCGACGCTGCGCACCGACAGCCCCTCGGCGACCGTCCGTTGGGCGAGCCGCTCCATCGCCGCCGCATCGGGCAGCGCGAGAATCGCCCGGGCATGTCCGGCGCTGAGGACGCCCGCGGCCACCCGCCGCGCGACGAGCGGCGGAAGCCTGAGCAGCCGCAGGGTGTTGCTCACCTGCGGGCGGGACCGCCCGATCCGGCCGGCCAGCTCCTCCTGGGTGCAGCCGAAGTCGTCGAGGAGCTGCTGGTATGCCGCGGCCTCCTCGAGCGGGTTCAGCTGGCTGCGGTGCAGGTTCTCCAGAAGCGCGTCCCGCAGGAGGTCGTCGTCCTCGGTCGCCTTGATGATGGCCGGGACGGTCTCGCGTCCCGCTTCGCGCGAGGCCCGCCAGCGCCGCTCACCGACGATGAGCTCGTAGCGCACGTCCCCCTCGCCGTCAAGGACCGGCCGGACGAGGATCGGCTGGAGAACGCCGATCTCCGAGATCGAGTGGACCAGCTCCGCCATGTCGTCCTCGTCGAAGACGGTCCGCGGCTGGCGTGGGTTCGGCCGGATCGCGTCGAGTGGCACCTCGGCGTAGGTCGCCCCGGGCACGGGCACGAGCAGGTCCTCGTCGTTCTCGACGGCTGCGCCCTCGTCGCTCGCCTGCTCCGGCGTCGCGACGCCCCCCTCGTCTTGCGCGGGCGGCCCGACGGAAGCATCCGCGGCCTCGGCCGGCGGCACCGTCTCCTCGCCCGGCTCGCCGTCCTCGCCGCGGTCGGTGAAGAAGACGTCGACCGGCCGGACGCTGCCCGTCGTGGCCCCGCTCGGGATGAGTGCCCCGAGGCCTCGGCCGAGGGCGCGGCGCTTCTCACTCATGCGTGCTCCTTGTGCTGGGGGGTCGCCTCGACGGCGCCGCGGTCGGCGAGCTCGCCGGCCGCCTCGAGATAGGACAACGCCCCGGTGCTGCTCGGGTCGTAGGTGATGACGGTCTGGCCGTAGCTGGGCGCCTCGGAGATCCGCACCGAGCGGGGGACGGCCGTGCGCAGGGTCTGGTCGGGGAAGTGCTCGCGCACCTCCTCGGCCACCTGTGCGGACAGTCGGGTCCGGGCGTCGTACATCGTCAGAAGGATCGAGCTGACGTGCAGTTCGGGGTTGAGGTGGCTGCGGATGAGCTCGATCGTCTTGAGCAACTGAGAGAGCCCCTCGAGGGCGTAGTACTCGCACTGGATCGGGATGAAGACCTCGTCGGCGGCGACGAAGGCGTTGATCGTCAGCAGGCCAAGGCTGGGCGGACAGTCGATGAAGACGTAGTCCAACCGCTCGCCGCGAGCGGCCAGCTGCTCGGTGTATGCCGCGACGGCGCGGCGCAGCCGCGTCTCCCGGGCGACGAGCGAGATGAGCTCGATCTCGGCCCCGGCCAGGTCGATCGTCGCCGGCGCGCAGCGCAGGTTCGGCACGTCGGGGCAGTCGGCGATGACCTCGGCAAGCGGGGTGTCCTCGATGAGGACGTCGTAGATGCTCGTCGTCTCCGGGTGGTGCGGGACGCCGAGGGCGGTGCTCGCGTTACCCTGCGGGTCGAGATCGAGGACGAGGACCGCCGCGCCGGACTGCGCGAGCGCGGCCGCGACGTTGACGGTCGTCGTCGTCTTGCCGACCCCGCCCTTCTGGTTGGCGACGGTGAGGATCCGGGTCCGGTCCGGGCGAGGCAGCTCCCGGGAGGCGATGGCCGCGCGACGACGGGTCTCATCGGCGACGGCCCGCGCCAGCGGCGGCTCGTCGTTGGCGGCGGTTGGTGCCACCGGGGCTGGAGACGTTTCACGTGAAACGTGGGCGCTCTGGGGTGCGTGCGCCGCCGGTGGCGACGGTGACTGGCTCACCTCGGCGGCGCCCGGCGCGGCCGATGCGTCGGGGTCCGCGCTATCCGAGCCCGAGGGGGCGCCCTCGGTCGATGTTTCACGTGAAACATGGGGCCACCCGAGCGGGCTCGCCGCGGCCGCGGCGGGACGGGGGAAGCCGAGGCCCGGCGAGGTCGGGGTCCGGGCGAGGTCCGTCTCGATGGTCACGGCTCCAGCCTCATCAGGTCTCCAGGGGGACCCGGGTGGGTCCGATTCGATCGGTCCGGCGCGATGCCGGCGCGGGGTCCATCCAACCTCACCGTCGTCCGCTTCGCCAACCCGGTCCCGACCGCGAGGGGGATGGGCTCAGCGCCGGCCGCGGCGCCGGCCAGCGCGGCCGCCCCGGTCGGAGCGGAAGCGCCCCGGGGCCGGGCCCGGACTGGAGCCGGACCGACCCGCGCCTCCGTCGGTCCGAGCCCTGCGGGCCGGTCCGAAGACGAGATCGACGGTCGTCGTCGGTGGGTCGAGCAGCGCCGCCCCGTGCGCCACGATCCGGGCCTCGAGAAGCCCGAGCCGGTCCAGCGCCGGCCGGTCCTCGGCGAGCTCGGCCGCGGCATTCGACCCCTTCATCGCGACGATCGTCCCGTCGTCCTCGAGCAGCGGTCGACACCAGCCGACCAGCGTGCCGAGCCGGGCCACGGCGCGGGCGGTGACGTACCGGGCCCGGATGGCGCCGGCCGCGTCCTCGGCCCGGGCGCGGTGGACCGCGACCCGGGTCAGGCCAAGGCCGGCGATGCTCTCCTCGAGCCAGGTCACCCGCCGCAGCATCGGCTCGACGAGGTGGACGGTGAGGTCGGGCCGGGCGATCGCCAGCGCTAGGCCCGGCAGCCCCGCCCCGGAGCCGACGTCGACGACGGTGGCCTCGTGCGGGAACGCGTCCTCGATGACCGCGCAGTTGAGGACGTGCCGCTCCCAGAGCCGCGGCACCTCACGCGGCCCGATGAGCCCGTGGCTCACGCCGGTGTCCGCGAGGATCGCCACGAACTCCTCGGCCATCGGCAACCGGTCACCGAAGAGCGCAGCCGCACCCGACGGTGCGGCTGGCGCCGGGGCGCTCATCGATGTTTCACGTGAAACATTCGGCGAGTCACGCCGGGTGGATGACGACGAATCGGCGCGGCTCGGCGCCCTCGGACTCGGAGACCAGACCCGCGGCGAGCACCTCGTCGTGGACAACCTTGCGCTCGAAGGCGCTCATCGGGTCCAGCGCCCGCTTCTCACCGGAGTCCCGCACCGCGTCGATGGCGTCCTTGGCCAGCGCCACGAGCTCGGACCTGCGGGTGGCGCGGTGCCCGGCCACGTCGAGCATGAGCCGGGTCCGGATGCCGGTCGTCGACTGGACGGCCAGCCGGGTCAGCTCCTGGAGGGCCTCGAGGACCTGGCCGTTCTGACCGACGAGCCGGCGGGGCACCCGGCCCTCGTCCGAGTCGACGATGGCAACCGCTGCGCGATCCCCGTCGATGTCCACGTCGAGGTCGCCGTCGAGGTCGCAGATGTCCAGGAGCGACTCGAGGAAGTCGGCAGCGACCTCGCCCTCGCGCTCGAGCTCGGCGCGCCGGCTGGACGCCGAGCGGGGCGCCTCCTCCCCCTCGGCCTCGTCGGCCTCCTCCTCATCCGCCTCGTGCGCGGTCGGGGACTCGCTCGCCTCGTCCGCACCGTCGAAGGACTCGACCGTGGACTGCTCGGCGGCCGGCTCCACCGGTTCGCCGCCCTCGACGGTCTCGCCAGCCTCGACGGAGCCGGCCGAGGTCGTCTCGTCGCCGGGCGCCGACGCGGCCGGGTCGGTCTGCTCGACTGGGGCGGTGCTCTCTGGGGTCTCGCTCATGTCTACTCCTGGGCAGGGGGACCGAGCCGGTCCCGGTGGTCGGCCCCGCCGTGGGTCACTGCCCTGGGGCCGGAGGTCTCAGCCGTCGCTGGGCGACGGTGCGGTGGTAGGTCCCTCGTCGGGACGAGGCCGGGCTCCGCTGCCCTTGCCCCGCTTCTTCCTCTTCGGCTGCTGTCGCTGACCGGAGGGCCGGGGACGAGGCGCCTCGTCCGAGCCGGACTCGGTGCCCCCGTCCTGGCCGTCGTCGGCACCGCCGGCGTCGGCACGGCCCCGGCGGGGGAGCGACTTGCCCTTGCGCTCGAGCCGGGCATGCATCGCCTTCTCGGCCGCCGAGCCCGGGGCGGGCATCCGGCGGATGACGTAGAACTGCTGGGCCATCGACCAGACGTTCGTCGTGAACCAGTAGATGAGCACCCCGATGGGGAAGTTGACGCCGGAGATGGCGAAGAAGAGCGGCAGGACGTAGAGGAGGACCTTCTGCTGCTTCGCGAACGGGTTGTCCAGCGCCGAGGCCGGCATGTTCTTCGTCATCAGCTGGCGCTGCGTCGTGAATGTCGTCGCCGACATCAGGACGATGAGGATGACGGTGACGACCCGGGTGTTCGTCGTCGTGGCGTGGGTGAACGTGTCCGACAGCTGGGCGCCGAAGATCTGCGCCCGCTCGGCCTGCTGGGCCACCTGCTGGGTGATCGGCCCGATCGGGTTGCGGGAGCGGTCCGAGATGTCCTTCAGACCGTTGAGGACCCGGAACAGGCCGAAGAAGAACGGGCTCTGGACGAGGATCGGGAGGCACGAGCTGAACGGGTTCGTCTTCTCCCGTCGATACAGGGCCATCGTCTCCTCGGTCATCGCCTGGCGTGACGCGGGGTCGGTCTTGCCCTTGTACTTCTTCTGGATCTTCTGCAGCTCCGGCTGGATCAGCTGCATCTTGCGCGAGGCCATGATCTGCCGGACGAACAGCGGGATCATCAGGGCCCGCATGACGATGACGAGGCCGACGATCGACAGGCCCCAGGTCCAGCCGGAGGCCTCCGGCATGCCGATGGCCGTGAGTGCCTGGTGGAAGCCGTACATGATCCACGCGACGATCCACTCGATCGGCGCGAGGATGTTGTTGAGGAAGTCCATGCCGTCCTTTACCTATGCGGGCCGGTGCCCGGTCGGGCGGGGCAGCGAATCCGCTGCGGTGGTGCTGAGGGAGCCATCATCCCGGGCGCGGACCGGATCCGTCCGATCGGCGACCGCGTCGGGGGCAGCCGGCTCGGCGCTGCCGGTGGGATGAGCGTGCGGGTGCCGCGGCGGCACGTGGTCGACCCCACCGAGCGACCAGGGGTTGCACCGGAGGACCCGCCACACCGCGAGGTAGGTCCCCTTGATCGGCCCGAAGCGCTCGAGGGCGGTCACGGCATACGCGGAGCAAGACGGGTAGTACCGGCAGCTCGGCGGGGTGAGCGGTGAGATGAGCAGCTGGTAGGCGCGGACCAGCCAGATGAGTGCCTGGGCCACGAGCCGGCCGATGCTCACGCGGACACCTCGAATCGACGGATCACCTTGTCCAACAACGGGTCCAGGGCCATCGAGAGTTCCGCTGTGGTTGCCGAGGCCGCTGCCGGCTGGGCTCGGACAACGGCGTCGACCCCGGCCGGTATGCCGCGGAGCCGGGCGGCGACGAGCGCGCGGAGCCTCCGCTTGGTCCGGTTCCGGACCACGGCGTTTCCGACGGCCTTGGACACCACGAAGCCGACCCGCGGTGGCTGACCCATCCGCTGGGCGGCGAGAACTGCGTGGACCACGACGAGCCCGGACCCGGCACGGGTGCCGCCCCGGCCGCGAAGCACCGACGTGAAGTCCGCCCGCTCGCGCAGTCGGTTCGCCGCCGGCAGCACCGCGACCTCAGGCCGACAGCTCGGCGCGGCCCTTGCGACGGCGGTTGGCGAGGATGGCCCGGCCGGCGCGGGTGCGCATCCGCAGGCGGAAGCCGTGCGTCTTGGCGCGACGGCGGTTGTTCGGCTGGAAGGTGCGCTTGCTCACAGTGCTCACTCTTTCGGCGGGCGGGCGCGAGCCCGATGGTCGAGGTCGTCGGGGTCACGGCCCCGGGGCCCGAAGGTCGGCCGCAATCGGCAGACCGTGCCGCCGGACTCGCGCACCCGTGGCGCCGCCCGAGGGGCGGCGCACGGTGGCAGATGAGAACCGGCCTTCACGGGCAGGCGAAAACAGCCGACCAGACGGGCCGCCACCACGGTACGGGAGCGCGCTCGTGCCGGTCAAACCACTGCGGTCGGTTCGCCGGCTGTCCCAATCCTCCAACGATTCCAGGTCACCGGCGCGGCGCGGCGTCGACACGCCGGACGAGACGGGTGATCTCCCGCGTGTGGCGGGCTCCCGCCGCCGCACCGGGCTTGCCGCCGCGCGAGGACGTTGTTACGGTCGGCTCCGCCGTCCACCATCCCGTCGGCTCGGCATCGCTCCGCCCGCCCCTGTCAGCGCTCGCCCGGTCGGCGGGCCGACGGTGCGGCATACCCACAGCCTGTGGACAATGCTGTGGACGACGCACCCGCGATCGGCCCACGAGGGTCGGCGCGACAGACGGGAGAGCACGTGCCGGACCTCACGATGAGTCAGATCTGGCGCACCACCCTCGACGCGCTCGACGCCGACGGCATCCCGGTCCAGTACCGCGCCTTCCTCTCCCTCGCCCGGCTCGTCGGCCTCCTCGACGACACCGCGCTCATCGCCGTCCCGAACGACTTCACCAAGGACATGGTCGAGACCAAGCTGCGCGCCCGGGTCACCGAGACCCTGCGCATCCAGCTCGGCCACGACGTGCGGCTCGCCGTCACCGTCGACCCCAGCCTGGCCGAGCCGGCCGCCGAGGAGCATCGCGAGGACGCCGACGACGATGCCCTCGAGGGTGGCGCACTCGGCGACGCCGGCTGGGCGCGGGGGGTCGAGCGGGTGCCGGTGTCGGCCGAGGTGGAGCTGCCGGACAGCGGGATCGACGGCGACGGCCGTCGTGCCGCCCGCCGCCGTGAGCTCGACGACCTCGTCTTCGGCGACGAGGACGGCGACGGCGTCCCGATGGAGTCCGGCCCGGGAGCGGGCCAGGGGGTCCGCCGGCCCCGGCCGCACGCCGCGGTCCCCGAGCTCGTGGAGCTGACCCGGCTCAACCCGAAGTACACCTTCGACACCTTCGTCACCGGCGCGAGCAACCGGTTCGCCCACGCCGCGGCCGTCGCAGTGGCCGAGGCGCCGGCCAAGGCCTACAACCCGCTCTTCGTCTACGGCGACTCCGGGCTGGGCAAGACCCACCTGCTCCACGCCATCGGGCACTACGCCCGCAACCTCTTCCCGCACGTCAAGGTCCGCTACGTGAACTCCGAGGAGTTCACGAACGACTTCATCAACAGCATCCGCGACGACAAGGCGGCCAACTTCCAGCGCCGCTACCGCGACGTCGACGTCCTGCTCATCGACGACATCCAGTTCCTCCAGGGCAAGGTCCAGACCCAGGAGGAGTTCTTCCACACGTTCAACACCCTCCACAACGCGAACAAGCAGGTCGTCATCACCTCCGACGTCCCGCCCAAGCTGCTCTCCGGCTTCGAGGAGCGGATGCGCAGCCGGTTCGAGTGGGGCCTGCTCACCGACGTCCAGCCGCCCGACCTCGAGACCCGGATCGCCATCCTCCGCAAGAAGGCGATCCAGGAGCGGCTCCAGGTGAGTGACGACGTCCTCGAGTTCATCGCCTCGCGGATCTCGACGAACATCCGCGAGCTCGAGGGGGCCCTCATCCGGGTCACCGCCTTCGCGAGCCTCAACCGGCAGGCCGTCGACATCTCCCTCGCCGAGATCGTCCTCAAGGACCTCATCCCCAACGACGCGAGCAGCCAGATCACGAGCGCGACGATCATGGCCCAGACCGCGGCCTACTTCGGCCTCACCCTCGATGACCTCCAGGGGCAGTCCCGCTCCCGGGTCCTCGTCACCGCCCGGCAGATCGCGATGTACCTCTGCCGTGAGCTGACCGACCTATCGCTGCCGAAGATCGGCCAGCAGTTCGGTGGCCGCGACCACACGACGGTCATGCACGCCGACAAGAAGATCCGCCAGCTCATGGCGGAGCGGCGAGCGATCTACAACCAGGTCACGGAGCTGACGAACCGGATCAAACAGCAGTCCCGCTGACCTCATCCCCACCCTTTTGCACATCTGTGGGCGACGTGCTGACCCTCCGAGGTTATCCACAGGAGGGCCGGTCATCCACCGCACGCCGAGCCCAACCGTCCCCATCAGCCTGTGGACAACCCGGGGACAACCGCTACACCTGTCGGAAACCCTCGACGGCCGGCTCCCGTTGTCCACACCTCCCTGTGGATGGCTGTGGACAAGTGGGCGGCGCCGGTGGACAGTCGCCGACGACGTGGTGGACGCCGTGTGAACGCCGATCGACCATCCACCGACAGCGCCACTCCTCCACCGCGTCCTCCACCGGCCGTGCACAGCCCGCGTCGCGGTGCTGACCTGGGACGACGATGGGTCGTCCACAGGATCCACAGCGCCTATGACAACCACGAGTCCTCCCTAGATCGAGGTCCACCCCGATCACGACCCGGCCCGACCGGCTCGAGCCGACCTCTGGCAGATCCCTCCGGCGGACCCCGCCCACCCGGCACCGGGTATGACGGGAATGACACGATCGTCTGGCCCCAACGATGTGGTGCCCGCCCCCGGCGGGCACTAGTGTGCTACCCCCGAGCGTGTCGCGAGCCGCTCGGCTCCAGACGTTGGTAAAGCAAGCTACGGGCGTGGTCCCCCGCCGCGCCCCACGTGAACGGCGTGGGTGACCCGCGCCGGTGAAGGGCGGTATCCCGTGAAGTTCAGGGTCGAGCGCGACGTGTTGGCCGATGCCGTCACCTGGGTCGCGCGGGGCCTGCCGGCCCGCCCCCCGGTTCCCGTCCTCGCCGGCATCCTCGTGGCGGCCGACGCAGAGGGCACCCTCACCCTGTCCGCCTTCGACTACGAGGTCTCCGCGCGGATCACGGTCGCCGCGGACGTCGCCGAGCCGGGCACCGTCCTCGTCCTCGGCCGGCTGCTCGCCGACATCTCCCGGAACCTGCCGGACAAGCCGGTCGACGTCGCCACCGACGGTGGCAAGGTCCAGGTCACCTGCGGCTCCTCGCGCTTCGCCCTGCTCCAGATGCCGGCCGACGACTACCCCACGCTGCCCACCTCCCCCGAGCCGACCGGCACGATCGACGGCCACCTCTTCACCGAGGCCGTCGCCCAGGTCTCCGTCGCGGCCGACCGGGGGGACACCCTGCCGATCCTCACCGGCGTCCGGGTCGAGATCGACGGTGCGACGATGACCCTGCTCGCGACCGACCGGTACCGGCTCGCGACCCGCGAGCTGTCGTGGAACCCCACCGCGAGCGATCCGAGCCACATCGCGCTCGTGCCGGCCCGCACCCTCTCCGACACGGCCAGGGCGCTCGGCGCGGCCGGGTCGATCGAGATCGCCCTCGGCGGTGACGCCGGGGGCGACGGCCTCATCGGCTTCGAGGCGGGCCAGCGGCGCACGACGACCCGGCTGCTCGACGGCGAGTACCCCAAGGTCGCCTCGATCTTCCCGACGAGCAGCGACACCGAGTCCGTCGTGTCGACGCACGAGCTGATCGAGGCCGTCAAGCGGGTCGCCCTCGTCGCCGAGCGCAACACCCCGGTGCGCCTCACCTTCGGGGATGGCCAGGTGACGATCGAGGCGGGGACCGGCGAGGACGCCCAGGCCTCAGAGGCGGTCGAGGCGACCCTGACCGGGCCCGAGATCGAGATCGCCTTCAACCCCCAGTTCCTCCTCGACGGGCTGGGGGCCGTCGGCACGGCATACACCCGGCTCTCCTTCACCCAGCCCACCCGGCCGGCGATGCTCGTCGGCCAGGCGGAGGCCGACGGCGAGGCGGACCTGTCCTACCGCTACGTCCTCATGCCGATCCGGTTCGCCTCCTGAGCGTCGGGGACCGGCCGCGCGGGTATGCCGCGGGCGTAGCCTGAGGTCTCCACCTACGTCTCGAGGGGTCTTTCACCATGCAGCTGGGTCTGGTCGGTCTGGGCAAGATGGGCGGCAATATGCGCGAGCGGCTGCGCCGCGCCGGGCACGAGGTCGTCGGCTACGACCGCAACCGTGCGGTGTCCGACGCCCGCTCGCTCGCCGACCTGGTCAAGAAGCTCGACGCCCCCCGCGTCATCTGGGTCATGGTGCCCTCGGGTGCGCCCACCCGCGACACCGTCGCGAAGCTGTCCACCCTCCTCGAGCCAGGCGACCTCGTCATCGACGGTGGGAACAGCCGGTTCACCGACGACGCCGAGAACGAGCGGCTGCTCCGGCAGAAGAAGATCGGCTACCTCGACTGTGGCGTCTCGGGGGGCATCTGGGGTCTCGAGAACGGCTACGGGCTCATGGTCGGCGGCTCGGCCGCCAACGTCCGCAAGGCGATGCCGATCTTCGACGCGCTGCGCCCCGAGGGACCGCGCGACGAGGGCTTCGTCCACGCCGGCAAGGTCGGCGCCGGGCACTACACGAAGATGGTGCACAACGGCGTCGAGTACGGCCTGATGCAGGCCTATGCCGAGGGATACGAGCTGCTCGCGAAGAAGGACATCGTCGACAACGTGCCCGGCGCCTTCAAGGCGTGGAGCCGCGGGACCGTGGTGCGGTCCTGGCTGCTCGACCTCATGGTCGCCGCGCTCGAGGACAACCCGACCCTCGAGGACGTCTCGGACTACACCGTCGACTCCGGGGAGGGCCGGTGGACGGTGGAGGAGGCGGTCGCCGAGGCCGTGCCGATGCCGGTCATCTCGGCGGCCCTGTTCGCCCGGTTCGCCTCCCGCCAGGACCACTCCCCCGCGCTCCAGGCCGTCGCCGCCCTGCGTGGCCAGTTCGGCGGCCACCAGGTCATGACCCTCGCCGAGGGCGAGCGGCTGCGCAGCGGCGAGGCGCCCACCCCGCAGGCGAAGGCCGCGAAACGGGCCGCTCGCAAGGCGCGGGCCAAGGCGACGACGCAGGGCGGCCGCGGCGGCCGCACGACGCGCTAGCTCGGTGTACGTCCGGCATCTCACCGTCGCGGACTTCCGCAGCTACGCGGCCGCCGACCTCGCGCTCGAGCCGGGCGTCAGCACCCTCGTCGGCCTCAACGGCCAGGGCAAGACCAACCTCGTCGAGGCGATCGGGTACCTCGCCGGCCTCGGCAGCCACCGGGTGGCGACCGACGCCCCGCTCGTGCGAGCCGGCGCCGGACAGGCGATCATCCGGGCGGCCGTCGTCCGCGACGGGCGCGAGTCGCTCATCGAGCTCGAGATCAACCCCGGCCGGACCAACCGGGCGCGGCTGAACCGCTCGCCCCTGACCCGGCCCCGGGACGTGCTCGGCGCCCTGCGGACGGTCCTGTTCGCGCCCGAGGACCTCGCCCTCGTCAAGGGTGACCCCGGCGAACGGCGCCGCTTCCTCGACGACCTCCTCGTCGCCCGGCAGCCGCGGTGGGCCGGGGTGCGCTCGGACTACGACAAGATCCTCAAGCAGCGCGGCGCCCTCCTGAAGTCGGCGGCCCCGGTACTGCGTCGGGGCGACCGGCGGGCCAGGCGCGGCGGTGGGGCGCCCGCCCGGGTTCCCGAGGGGGTCCTCGAGGACGACTCCCGCGCGAGCGCCCTGCACACTCTCGATGTGTGGAACGGCCAGCTCGCCCAGGTCGGTGCGAGCCTCCTCTACGCCCGGCTCCGGCTGCTGCGCGACCTGCGCCCCTACCTCGCCGAGGCGTATGCCGCGGTGAGCGCCGGCGTCGGCGTCGCCGACGCGAGGTACAAGTCCTCGCTGCGCGAGGCCTCGGCCGAGGCGCTCGCGGCCGGGGAGGTCCCCGAGATCGGGGCGCTCCACGACGAGATCCTCGCCAGCCTCGACGAGGTGCGGGACCAGGAGGTCGAGCGGGGGGTCTCGCTCGTCGGCCCGCACCGGGACGACCTCGTCCTCGCCCTGGGCGACCTGCCCGCGAAGGGCTATGCCAGCCACGGCGAGTCGTGGTCGGTCGCGCTGGGACTCAAGCTCGCGGCATACCAGCTGCTCCGGCACGACCTGCGCGAGGACCCGGTCCTCGTCCTCGACGACGTGTTCGCCGAGCTCGACTCGGGGCGCCGCGAGCGGCTGGCCGGGCTCATTGCCGACTGTGAGCAGGTGCTCATCACCGCCGCGGTCCCGGAGGACGTGCCCGAGTCGCTGGCCGGCAAGCGGTATGCCGTCACCCTCGGCGAGGTCGGGCCGGGATGACCGCGACCGAGCCGCCCCCGGACCCGACCGACGAGGCCGGCCCGGCCCGGGACGGGGACCACGGCGAGGGTCCCGCCCCGGTCGACGCCCCGGTCGACGCCCCGGCCGAGGCGCTGGCCCGGGCCCGGGCCGCCGCGCGGGCCAAGGGGCTGCGCCCCGGGCTGAAGCCGCGCCGGCGCCGCAAGGACGTCCCCGAATCACAGCGGACAGCTCCCGGCGGACGTGACCCCCAGCTGCTCAGCGACCAGATCGAGGCGTTCGTCGCCGAGCGCGGCTGGAAGGTCGACGTCGCGGTCGGGTCGGTCATCGGCCGGTGGCCGCAGATCGTCGGTCCCGAGATCGCCCAGCACTGTGCCCCGGTGTCCTTCCAGGACGGGGTGCTCACCGTGCGTGCCGACTCCACCGCGTGGGCGACCCAGCTGCGGCTGCTCGCCTCGACGCTGATGACCCGGCTGACCGAGGACACCGGTGAGGGGACGGTGACCGAGCTGCGGGTCCTCGGCCCGGGCGGGCCGAGCTGGAGCTCCGGGCTGCGCCGGATCAGCGATGGCCGCGGCCCCCGCGACACCTACGGCTGACCCGTCCGCCGCCCGCTCGCGGCGGCCGCGCTCTCCCATGCGACGCCGGCGCCCCACTCGATGCGCAGGTTCCTGCACGCCGGGGGTGTTGCAGCACCCCCGTCCGGCACGAACCTCTGCTAGAAGAGGTTCGTGCCGGACGGGGCTGGTGCACCCTGTCCGTCGGCACCGCTGGTGTCCGTCGGCGTCGACGCCGGGGACCGGGCCGGGGCAGGATGGCCGGCATGAGCGATGCCGAGCGCCCCGACCCCTCCAGCGAACCCCTCGTCACCCGCCGGGACGAGGACGGCATCGCCGTCATCACCCTCGACTCGCCCGCCAACCGCAACGCCCTGTCCCGACGGCTGCTCACCGAGCTGGCCGACCATCTCGGCGGGGCCGGCGGCGACGAGTCGCTCCACGGAATCCTGCTGCGCAGCGCGCACCGGGTCTTCAGTTCGGGTGCCGACCTCGGCGAGGCGGTGGGCGGCGACATGGCCGAGAGTGCTCGACGGATCGTCGCGGTCCAGCGGCTCATCGCCTCCGTCCCGATCCCCGTCGTCGCCCGGGTCGACGGGCCGGTTCGGGCCGGCGGCCTCGGCCTCGTCGCCAGCGCCGACCTCGTCGTGTGCTCGAGCGAGGTCACCATCGCGCTGACCGAGGTCAAGCTCGGCCTGGCCGCGGCCGTCATCGCCATCCCGCTGCGGATGCGCCTGGCGCCTCGCGCCGCGAGCGACTGGTTCCTCACCGGCAGGCAGGTCGGCGCCGAGGAGGCGCGAGCCGCCGGCCTCGTCACGACGCTCGCCGCGCCCGAGGAGATGGACGCCGCCGTCGACGCCGTGCTCGCCGAGCTGCGCAGCTCCACCCGGCAGGGGCTGACGGAGGCCAAGGCGCTGCTCACCGCCGACCTCGTCGCGGCCTTCGACGAGCACGGCGAGCAGCTCGCGCGCCTGTCGGGACTGCTCTTCGGCTCCGACGTCGCCCAGGAGAGGATGGCGGCCTTCCTCACCCGCCGCTGACCCGGCCGTGCGCCGTCAGCCGCGGGGCACGCCCGAGGGGCGCCGGCTGTCGAGGCCGGGTCGTTCCGCATCGGAGAACACCCCCGATTTCGTCCGCGAGGTTAGGGAAGCCTCAACTGGGACGGCACTCGACCGGGTGCCACGATCGGGGCCGGCAGGGTGCCGCCCGCACGACCGAGGAGCAGCACATGGGCATCATGCGGATGGGCTACGCCCACGTCCGGGTCACCGACCTGGCCGACGCACAGGAGCACTACGCGAACACGATGGGCCTGTACGAGACCCTGGCCGAGGACGGTCGCCGCTACTACAAGGGCTGGGACGAGTGGGACCACCACTCGGTCGTCCTCGAGGAGGGCGGCGTCGGCGTGGTCAAGTTCGGCTGGAAGGCACAGTACGCCGAGGACATCGACGACATCGAGAAGAAGGCCCAGGCGTTCGGCGCGAGCACCGAGCGGATGAGCGCCGGCGAGAACCCCGAGGTCTCCGACGGGATCCGGATCATCACCCCGTCCGAGCACGTCTTCGAGGTCTACCACGACCAGACCCTCGTCGGGACCGAGGTCGGCACCCACAACCCGGAGTCCTTCCCCCGGCACCTCGTCGGGATCGGGGCGCCGGCCCTGGACCACGCGCTGGTCACCTGTGAGGACGTCGCCCTCATGCAGCGCTTCCTCGGCGACGTCTTCGGCTTCTACGCGACCGAGCGGGTCCAGACCAGCCTCGACGACGACGCCCACGTCATCGGGACGTGGATGACGAACAGCAACCAGATCCACCAGTTCGCCGTCATCGAGGGCCCCCAGGCCAAGCTGCACCACTTCGCGTTCAAGCTGAACGACTGGAACGAGGTCGGCCGGGCGGCCGACCTGATGTCGATGGACGACGTGCCGATCGACGTGGGCCCGACCCGGCACGGGATCACCCGCGGCCAGACGGTCTACTTCTTCGACCCGGCCGGCAACCGCAACGAGGTCTTCGCCGGCGGCTACCTCGCCTACCCGGACCGCCCGACGAACATCTGGACGCCCGACCAGCTCGGCAAGGGCATCTTCTACCACGCCCGCGAGCTGAACGACCGGTTCACCACCGTCCTCACCTGACCGGTCGGCGGCCCGACGGGGCCGTCACCAGGACCAGCGCCGCGTCCCCCCGACCCACGCCCGGGTCGGGGGGACGCTGTCGCGTGCGGATGACCTGGCTTTCCGCGGTGAGGAACGCCGCGGTTGGGCCGGTATGCCGCTGCCTACCCTCAGTCTTCATGTTCGGCCCTCCCGGGGCCGGACGGCGCGGGCACCGTTGCCCGCCTCATGCGATTGGAGTTCTTCCATGGCATCTCGCTCCGTGAAGGTCGCCGTCTCGGCGGCCGCCGCATCGCTGCTCCTGGCAGCGTGCGGCAACCTCGACGAGGGGGGCTCGTCGGGGTCGGGGAACGGTGCGACCATCAAGGTCGGCTACGTCACCCCGCTCACCGGTCCGCTCGCGGCCTTCGGCGAAGGCGACCAGTACGTCGTCGACCAGATGGCCGCCTACTTCAAGGACCACCCGATCAAGGCCGGCGGCACCTCCTATGCCGTCGAGATTCTCCTCAAGGACAGCCAGAGTGACCCCAAGCGCGCCGGTGAGGTGGCCGGCGAGCTGATCAACACCGACGGCGTCAACGTCCTCATGGCCCACGCCACCCCGGAGACGACCGTCCCGGTCGCCGCCCAGTGCGAGGCCAACGGCATCCCGTGCATCACGGCCGACACCCCGTGGCAGCCGTGGGTGGCCGGCCTCGGCGCGAACCCCGGCGACCCGAAGACGGCCTTGACCTGGTCCCACCACTTCTTCTGGGGCCTGGAGGACATCACGGCCGTCTACATGGACATGTGGGGCCAGGTCGGCTCGAACAAGAAGGTCGCCGCCCTGTTCCCGAACGACGCGGACGGCCAGGCCTTCACCGACACCAAGCTCGGCCAGCCGGCGATGGTCACCCCCGCGGGCTTCTCGTTCAACAACCCCGGCCTCTACCCGAGCGGCACCCAGGACTTCACCGCGCAGATCTCCGCCTTCAAGAAGAGCGGCGACGAGGTCCTCAACGGGATCGTCCCCCCGCCGGACTTCGCCGCCTTCTACAAGCAGGCCAAGCAGCAGGGCTACGCCCCGAAGCTCGTCACCGTCGGCAAGGCCCTCGAGTTCCCTGCCGCCGTCGGCGCGCTCGGTGACCTCGCCCAGAACCTCGGCACCGAGGTCTGGTGGGCCCCGAGCTACCCGACGAGCTCGAGCCTGACCGGCACGACGAGCCAGCAGCTCGCCGACGACTACACCGCCGCGACGAACAAGCCGTGGAACGTCACCCTCGGCTTCTCCGAGTCCCTCTTCGAGGTGATGGCCCAGGCGGTCACGGATGCCGGCGGCACCGACCCGCGGAAGATCACCGACGCGGTGGGTGCGATGTCGATCGACACCCTCGTCGGCACGCTGGACTGGACGTCCGGGCCGTTCCCGAACATCGCCAAGACCCCACTGACCGGCGGCCAGTGGCGCAAGAACGACGGCGGCGGCTACGACCTCGTCATCGTCTCCACCGCGCATGCCAAGGAGATGGGTCTCGACGTCCCGACCGGCGGCTCGGTCGAGGCGACCAACTGACGGCCGGGCGGCATACCCCTCGACCGTCGAGGGGTATGCCGCCCGCCGCCACCGGCACCCCATGCGAGGAGACGAGGGACAGATGAGTGCGATCCTCGAGGTCGAGGGCCTCTCGAAGCGGTTCGGCAAGGTCGTCACGGCCGAGGACCTGACCTTCGAGGTCGAGCGCGGCCGCGCCCTCGGCATCGTCGGCCCGAACGGCGCCGGCAAGTCGACGCTCCTGTCGCTCATCACCGGGGTGCTGCCCGCCGACGCGGGGCGGATCCGCTTCGCCGGCGAGGACATCACGAAGGCGAGCGCGGGGCGGCGCAGCGAGCTCGGCATCGCCCGGACCTTCCAGATCCCGCGCCCGTTCACGACGATGACCGTGTTCGAGAACGTCTTCGTCGGTGCCGCGTTCGGGGGCCGCACCGCAGGCCAGGCCGGCTACGAGGCGGCGGCCGAGGCCCTGGAGATCACCGGCCTCGGTCATCTGGCCAACACCCCGGCCGGCGCGCTGCGCCTCCTCGACCGCAAGCGCCTCGAGTTGGCCCGGGCGCTGGCCACCCGACCCGACCTCGTCCTCCTCGACGAGATCGCGGGCGGGCTGACCGAGAAGGAGCTCCCGCCGCTCATCGAGATGCTCAAGGGGCTGCGCGAGGCGGGCGTCACCCTCGTGTGGATCGAGCACATCGTCCACGCGCTGCTTGCCGTCGTCGATGACCTCATGTGCCTGGCCTTCGGCACGATCCTCGCCTCCGGGATCCCGCAGGAGGTCATGGCCAGCCCGGAGGTCATCGAGGTCTACCTCGGCTCGACCTTCGACGTCGAGGGGGCCGCGTCATGACGCTGCTGTCACTGGCCGGCGTGGACGTCCACTTCGGCGACTTCCAGGCGATCTACGGCCTGGACCTCGCGGTGACCGAGGGGGAGACGCTCGCCGTCATCGGCGCGAACGGCGCCGGTAAGTCCACCCTGCTCAAGGCGATCGCCGGGCAGGCCATCCCCTCGCGCGGGACCGTCACCTTCGACGGCGAGGACATCACCGGGCTGCCGGCCCACCGGCGGGTCGCCCGCGGCATCGCCCTGACACCCGAGGGCCGACGGATCTTCGCCAGCCTCACCGTCGAGGAGAACCTCCTCGTCGGCGCCCACACCAAGCGCCCCGGCCCGTGGGACCTCGCCAGCGTGTATGCCGCGTTCCCCCTCGTCGCGGACCGCCGGTCCCGGCTCGGCGCCCATCTCTCGGGAGGCGAGCAGCAGGCCGCGGCGATCGGCCGGGCGCTGATGAGCAACCCACGGCTGCTCCTCCTCGACGAGGTGTCCCTCGGCCTCGCGCCCGTCGTCGTCGAGCAGATCTACGACGCCCTGCCCGCGATCACCGCGGCGGGCACGACGGTCCTGCTCGTCGAGCAGGACGTCAACCAGGCGCTGCGGGTCGCCGACCGCGTCCAGTGCCTCCTCGAGGGTCGGACCGTTCTCGAGGGCATGCCGGGCGAGCTGCGACGTGAGCAGATCGCCACCGCGTACTTCGGGATCTGACCCCGGTGCGGACCACCAGCGGAGGACACACGAGATGAACTGGGTCAACGCGATCGTCCAGGGCGTGCTCCTGGGCGGCCTGTACGCGCTCCTTGCGGCCGGACTGTCCCTCATGTTCGGCGTCATGCGGATCGTCAACCTCGCGCACGGGGCCATCGCCGTGCTCGCGGCATACCTCGGGCTTCTCGTCGTCGAGCACGCGGGACTCTCCCCGTTCGTCGCCATGCTGCTCGTCGTCCCGCTCATGGCCCTGGTCGGCTACGTCCTCCAGGCGGGCATCTTCAACCGGGCCCTGACGATGGGCTCGCTCGCCCCGCTCCTCGCGGCGTTCGGCCTCGCCGTCGTCGTGGCGCAGCTGCTGCAGATCGTCTTCACCTCCGACAGCCGCAGCCTGCCGAGCGGGTCGCTCGGGATCGCGAGCATCACCGTGACGAGCGACCTGGCCATCGGCGTCCTGCCGCTCATCATCTTCGTCGTCGGCGTCCTCGTCATCGCCGGGATCCAGCTCTTCCTCGGCCGGACCCCGCTCGGCCGGGCGATGCGCGCGACGAGCGACGACCCGGCGACGGTCACCCTCATGGGCATGGACCCCAAGCGGATCTACGCCCTGTCGACGGCCCTCGCCATGGCGACGGTCGGCCTGGCCGGGATGTTCCTCGGGCTGCGGGGGAACTTCGACCCCAACTACGGCCAGGCGATGCTCATCTTCGCCTTCGAGGCGGTCATCATCGGCGGGCTCGGCTCGCTGTGGGGCACCCTCATCGGCGGGGTCGTCCTCGGCGTCGCGCAGGCGATCGGCTCGCAGATCAACCCGTCCTACGGCGTGCTCGTCGGGCACCTGGTGTTCCTGACGATCCTTGCCGTCCGTCCGACCGGCCTCATGCACAAGGTGGCGACGACATGACCACGTCCGCGGCGGAGCACGCGAACACCGAGCACCCGGCCGGGGATCCTCCCGGCGAGCATCCGCGGGGCGAGCATCTGCGGGGCGAGCATCCGCACGTGGTCCACCCGCGCTCGCAGGTGCGCCGGGCGAGCCGGGCGTCATGGGTCGGCCTCGGGGTCATCGCTCTGATCGTCCTCGCGGCGCCGGCCGTGCCCTATGCCCTGCCCCGCGGCACCCAGAGCAGCCTGACGATGCTCTTCGCCCTCATCGTCATGGCGACGATGTGGAACCTGCTCGCGGGCTACGGCGGCATGCTCTCGGTCGGCCAGCAGGCCTACATCGGGATCGGCGCCTACGGGCTGGTCATCATCTCGGACAAGATCGGCCTCGACCCCTTCATGGCGGTGCCGATCGCCGTCGTCATCGCGGGCCTGGTATCGATCCCGATCTCCTTCCTCGCGTTCCGGCTCGCCGGGGGGTACTTCGCGATCGGGACCTGGGTCATCGCCGAGGTCATCAAGCTCGTCAGCCAGCAGATCCCGGTCCTCGGCGGTGGGATCGGCATCACCTTCCGTGGCTTCTCCGCCCTCTCGCCGGGACGCCGGATCGCCTACGTCTACTGGCTCTCCCTCGCGGCCGTCGTCATTGCCGTGGCCGTGACCTACCTGCTCATGCGTTCGCGGCTCGGCCTCGGCTTCACGGCGGTGCGCGACGACGCGACGGCCGCCGCCTCGCTCGGCGTCGACGTCGTGCGGTCCAAGCGGATCGTCTTCGTCGTCGCGGCGATGGGCTCCGGCCTGGCCGGCGCGATCATCGCCGCGAACACCCTCCGGGTCCAGCCCGAGTCGATCTACTCGCTCAACTACGCCGTGTTCATGATCTTCATGGTCATCATCGGCGGCCTGGGGACCGTCGAAGGACCGATCCTCGGGGCGGTGATCTTCTTCGCCCTCCAGCAATGGCTGTCCGACCTCGGCGCCTGGTATCTCGTCATCCTCGGCCTCGTCGCCATCGTCATCACCCTGTTCCTGCCCGGTGGGCTGTGGGGGCTGATCTCCCGGGGCGGCCGGTACCGGATCTTCCCGGTCGGCTACACCGTGCTCACCTCCGCCGGGGTCACGCCCGCCGGGCCACCACCTCCCGCCGCGACCGACGACTGACCCGCCGACCCGCGGGGGCGCCGCTCGTCGATGTCCTCGCCGCGGGCAGGCCCGTTTGTTCCTGACCGTGGAACACCGGTGGTCCACCGGGGCCGCCGGAAGGGAACCTCGGTCTGGGCGGCACCCGGCAGGAGCCGCCCGCTGAACGCAAAGGAGCGCCAGTGCCGACCGTCACGGTTCACCCCACCGGTGAGGTGATCTACGTCGAGCCGGGCGAGACCGTTCTCGGCGGTCTCTACAAGGCCGGCTACGCCTACACGGTCGGCTGCCGTCGCGGCGGCTGCGCGATCTGCAAGGTCGACCTGCTCTCGGGCACGGTCAACTACAACCGCCCGGTCGCCGACGACGTGCTCACCGCTGACGAGCGCGCCCGGGGCGTCTGCCTCACCTGTCGGGCCGTCCCGGACTCCGACATCACGATCGAGATGCGGGACGAGACCCTGCGTCTGGTCAACACCCTCCTACGCCAGATCAACGAGCGCGCCCGCGAGCGGGCCGACTCGCTGGCTACCGGCATCACCTCCAAGGAGTAACCCCAATGGGAGTCATGAGGATGGGCTACGCCCATGTTCGGGTCACCGACATGGCCGAGGCCAAGCAGCACTACGCCAACACGATGGGCCTGTACGAGACCCTCGACCAGGACGGCAGGACCTACTACAAGGGCTGGGACGAGTGGGACCACCACTCGGTCGTCCTCGAGGAGGGCGGCGTCGGTCTGGTCAAGTTCGGCTTCAAGGTCCAGTACGAGGCCGACATCGACGACATCGAGGCCAAGTGCGCGGCCTTCGGCGTGAGCACCGAGCGGATGAGCGCCGGCGAGAACCCGGAGGTCTCCGACGGGATCCGGATCTTCACCCCGTCCGACCACGTCTTCGAGGTCTACCACGGGCAGACCCTCGTCGGGACCGAGGTCGGCACCCACAACCCGGAGTCCTTCCCCCGGCACCTCGTCGGCGTCGGCGTCCCCGCGCTCGACCACGCCCTCATCACCTGCGAGGACGTCGCGACGATGCAGCAGTTCCTCATGGACGTCTTCGGCTACTTCGCCACCGAGCGGATCCAGACCAGCCTCGACGACGACGCCCACCTCATCGCGACCTGGCTGACGAACAACAACCAGATCCACCAGCTCGCGCTCATCGAGGGCCCCCAGGCCAAGCTGCACCACTTCGCCTTCAAGCTCGGCGACTGGAACGAGGTCGGCCGCGCCGCCGACCTGATGTCGATGGACGACGTGCCGATCGACATCGGCCCCACCCGGCACGGGATCACCCGCGGCCAGACGATCTACTTCTTCGACCCGGCCGGCAACCGCAACGAGGTCTTCGCCGGCGGCTACCCGGCATACCCGGACCGCCCGACGAACATCTGGACCCCGGAGCAGCTCGGCAAGGGCATCTTCTACCACGCCCGCGAGCTGAACGACCGGTTCACGAGCGTCCTCACCTGACCGCAGGGCGCCGGGACCCGTGCGTCCCGACGCCCATCCTCATCCCCTGCCCCCGGGCGGCGGCGGGCGGCCCGTCCGCCGCCGCCACGGTGGCCCCATGCCTCATCCGCCCGATCGCCCCGCTCCCGGGGCGTCGACCCTCCGACCTCTCCGACCGCGACAGGAGCACCGCCGTGACCGACCACGTGACGACGACGAGGACCCTGATGTATGCCGGTGCCCGCGCGGCACTGGAGGCCGGCATCGCCCACGCCGAGCAGATCGCCGTGCCGGTCAACGTCGCCGTCTGCGACACCTCGGGCAACCTCATCGCGTTCGCCCGGATGGATGGCGCGCCGCTGCTGTCCAGCTCCATCGCGCAGGACAAGGCGTGGACGGTCGCAGCGTTCAACGGCATCCCCACCCATGAGTGGTTCGGCCTCATCGAGGCCGAACCCGCGCTCCGGGAGGGGATCGTCCATCGGGAGCGTCTGGTCGTCTTCGGCGGCGGTGTCCCCGTCCGGGTCGACGGCGTCCTCGTCGGCGCCGTCGGCGTATCCGGTGGCAGCGCGGAGCAGGACCGCGCCGTCGCCGAGGCGGCGGCCGCCGCCGTCTGACCCACCGTCGTCCCGGTCGCCATCGGCCGAGACCCGTCATTCCTCGGCCCGTCGGGCCCTGGATCACCCCGTCAATCCGAGCAAGGAGGCCCGACGATGACCCCATTCATGGTTCGCGTCGCCGAGTTGGTCGGCACGCCCGAGGACGAGCTCAACGACTCCGAGCTCGACACCCTCGCGCCGATGCCGATGACCCGGATCAGCCAACGCATCGCGACCAGCACCGGCGCCGACCGTCAGGTCGCCATCCGGTCCCTCGCCGAGCAGCTCGTCTGCGAGGCCAACGCGGTGCTCTCGCACAGCGACGACCACCTCTCCCTGACCGACGAGACGCTCCCGAGCGAGCTCGCCTTCTCGGTCGGCTACCGCGGGCGCGCCGCCCGGATCTCGACGACGTTCCAGGACGGCACGGCATACGGCCGTCTCGTCGGCGACGGTTTCGAGTCCGAGCTGCCGCAGGAGCTCGACGGTCCCGACGCCATCCCCGACCTGCTCATCCGGCTCCTCGCTGAGTCGGGTGTGACCCATCACGACGTGCACATCTAGGACAGGAGACCAACGATGCAGTTCGAGCTGAGAACGCAGGTCATCGAGCCACCTCGACGGACCTTCAGCCACCTCGTCGAGCGGTACGGCGACCGACCGGCCTCCCGCTACGAGGAGGGCACGATCGACCTCCAGCCGACGGCGAACTTCCACTACCGGCCGCTGTGGGCTCCCGACAAGGAGATCTACGACCCGGCCTACAGCGCCTTCCGGCTCGAGGACCCGTACTCCTTCACCGACCCGCGGCAGTTCTACTACGCGCCCTACGTGACGAGCCGCAGCGACATGCACGAGGCCTTCGGGTCGACGCTGTCCTACCTCGAGAAGCGCGGCCTGCTCGACCGGCTGCCCGAGGCGTGGTCGACGCTCCTGCAGGACCTGGTCCTCCCGCTGCGCCACTACGAGGCCGCCGCGCAGATGAACTCGGCAAACGGCTGCCGGTTCGGCTACGGCACGACGGTGACCCAGTGCCTGTCGTATGCCGCCTTCGACCGGATCGGCAACGCCCAGATCCTCAGCCGGGCCGGCATCTCCTTCGGCGGCGGCACGGCCGAGCCGCTCGAGGTCGCCAAGCGCGCGTGGCTCGAGGACGCCGCGCTCCAACCGCTGCGCAAGCTGACCGAGGAGATGCTCGTCGAGAAGGACTGGGCCGTGGGGTTCATCACCCTGGACCTGACCGACCAGCTCCTCTACGGCATGCTCTACGGCACCCTCGACGAGGCGGCCCTCATGGGTGGCGCCGGCTCGTACAGCCTGCTGGCCCAGCACCTGTCCGGGTGGTTCGCCGACCAGCGCCGCTGGGTCGACGCGCTCTACAAGGCCTGGGTCGCGGACCCGGTCAACGGCACCGCGAACGCCAAGCTGCTCGGCGAGGTCGCCGAGCGGGCACTGGCCGCCGCGTTCGAGGCGGTCCGGCCGATCGCGGCCCGCGCCGACGAGCTCGTCTCCGCCGGGTCCGTCGACGCCGTCGAGGCCTCGGTTGCCGCCGTCCGTTCCACGCTGGCCACGACCGGCGCCGTCATGAAGGAGGCCTGAGCCATGACGACCATCCCCGCGACGGACCGTCCGGTCGGAGTCGACATCCAGGAGAGCGAGGGCAACCGCGCCGTCATCGAGGCCATCGAGGCAGACAACGCGGACGCCTCGGTGCGGCACATGCCCGGCATGGTCCGGGTCCAGGCGCCCGGGCGGCTCGTCATCAAGCGCGAGTCGGTCGAGGAGCGCCTCGGCCGCGAGTGGGAGACCCACGAGTTCCAGCTCGCGATCATCTCCTACTTCGGACACATCAAGGAATGGGATGACGACGAGATCGTCATCGCCTGGGACCACTGAGGAGCACCGACGATGACCATCGCCCCCAAGGCAGCCAAGAAGCTGACCATGAAGCAGCGCTACTCGGCGCTTACCCGTGACCTGGACTGGGACCCGAGCTACGTCTCGTCCGAGGAGATGTTCCCCTACACCTCCTTCGAGGGGATCACGATCCACGACTGGACCAAGTGGGAGGACCCCTTCCGGCTGACCGTCGACGCCTACACGAAGTACCAGGCCGAGAAGGACAAGCGGCTGTATGCCGTCCTCGACGGCTTCGCGCAGAGCCAGGGCCACCTCTCGCTCACCGACGCGTCCTACCTCAACGCGATGAAGCTGTTCCTCCAGGGCGTCACGCCGCTGGAGTACCAGGCGCACCGCAACTTCGCCTACCTCGCCCGGCACCTCAACGGCGGCGGACCGCGGTTCGCGGCGCTGTGCCAGAGCCTCGACGAGATGCGGCACGCGCAGACCGAGATCCACACCCTGAGCAACTACAACAAGTACTACTCCGGGTTCCACAGCTACCTGCACCAGCACGACCGGGTCTGGTACCTCTCGGTGCCGAAGAGCTTCTTCGACGACGCGCTGTCCGCCGGTCCGTTCGAGTTCCTCATCGCCATCGGGTTCTCCTTCGAGTACCTCCTGACGAACCTGTTGTTCGTGCCGTTCATGTCCGGTGCGTCCTTCAACGGCGACCTGCCGACGATGACGTTCGGCTTCTCGGCCCAGTCCGACGAGTCCCGGCACATGACCCTCGGGCTCGAGGCGATCAAGTTCCTCCTCGAGCAGGACGAGAAGAACGTCCCCATCGTCCAGCACTGGATCGACAAGTGGTTCTGGCGCGGCTACCGGGTCACCGGCCTGGTCGCCCAGATGCTCGACTACATGCTGCCGCGCAAGGTGATGAGCTGGAAGGAGGCCTTCGAGCTGTACTTCGAGCAGCAGATGATGAACGGCCTGTTCCAGGACCTCGCCTTCTACGGCATCCGTCCCCCGCGTGACGTCGAGCAGGCCATCGAGGAGAAGGAGCTGGTCTCCCACCAGGTCTATTGGATCCTCTACCAGTTCAGCCACGCCGCGGCATTCACCACCTCGGTGCCCTCGGACGAGCACCTGGACTGGCTGTCCGAGACCTACCCCGACACGTTCGACAAGTACTACCGGCCGCTCTGGGACAAGGAGAAGCGCAACATCGAGGCCGGCGGACGCCACTTCGTCCGGGGCCTGCCGGAGCTGTGCCAGGTGTGCCAGATCCCGATGGGCTTCACCGAGCCGGGTGACCCGACGACGATCTGCCAGCGCTCGAGCGACTACGAGGGTGAGCACTACAACTTCTGCTCCGACGGCTGCAAGAACATCTTCGACCACGAGCCGGAGAAGTACGTCCAGGCCTGGCTGCCCGTGCACCAGATCTATCAGGGCAACTGCGGCGGCGCCGCGCTGCCGGACGTCATCAACTGGTACCAGATGACGCCCGACGACGGGGGCGAGTACCTCGGCAGCAAGGATCACCAGAACTGGCTGGCCTGGCACGACATGGCCGAGCAGACGGGAGGCAACTGACATGGCGGTCAAGAGCATCGGTGACTACTCGTTCCCGTCGCGCTCGCGACAGGAGCTGTACGGCGAGGACCAGCTCGTCCACGTCTGGTGGAAGGACAACCCCTGGTTCTGCGCCGCGGCGTGCTTCCGGGCGCCGAAGGCGATGACGTGGAGCGACTTCTGGAACGGGCTCGTCATCCCGTTCATGGAGGAGGACCCCGACTTCGACCCGAACCACGAGTTCACGTGGGCCATCGAGGGTGAGTCGTTCACCCCCGACCCGTCGGCCTCGCTCGAGTCGCTCGGCGTCTACCACAAGTCCGTCATCTCGATGTCGAGCGCCGCCTGACCCGAGGGCCGTTCGCCCTCCTCCCCCCCGACCCCCTCCCCGCCCGATCCCCTCCCCCCGGCAGCAACCTCTGCTAGCAGAGGTTGCTGCCGGACGGGGGTGTTGCAACACCCCCGTTCTGCACGAACCTCTGCTAGCAGAGGTTCGTGCAGTGCGGAGGTGCTGCACCACACGCCACCACCGGCCACCCCGCCGCCGGCCACCCCGCCGCCGGCCACGGTCCGACCCCGGCCATGCCCGGCCCATCCGCGAAGGAGTCATGTCGCCATGACGAGCCACACCGTCACCGTCGAGCCACTCGGCCGCGAGATCGAGTGCCGCGAGGACCAGACGATCCTCGACGCCTGCCTCCGAGGCGGGGTGTGGCTGCCGCACTCGTGCACCCACGGCACCTGTGGCACCTGCAAGTCCGAGGTCGTCGACGGCGACGTCGACCACGGCGAGAGCTCGAGCTTCGCCCTCATGGACTTCGAGCGCGACGAGGGCAAGCTCCTCCCCTGTTGCGCGACCCCGCGATCCGACGTCGTCATCGAGGCCGACATCGACGTCGACGAGGACATCGAGATGTACCCGGTCGAGGACTTCACCGGCACGGTCCTCGCCCTCGAGGACATCGCGCTCGACACCAAGCGTCTCGTCGTCGAGCTGGACCGGGACATCGCGTTCAACGCCGGGCAGTACATGAAGTTCGTCGTGCCGGCCCGCGACGGGCTGCCCGAGGTCGACCGCACCTGGTCGATCGCGAGCCCACCGACCGAGGCGCGCCGCCTGGAGTTCCACGTGCGCAGGGTCGCCGGCGGTCGCGGAACGGACGGGTGGGTGTTCGCCGGGATGACCGTGGGCGACACGATGCGTCTGTCCGGCCCCTATGGCCGGTTCGTCCTCCACCTCGGTGACGACCGCGACGCGATCCTCGTCGCGGGTGGGACCGGGCTCGCCCCGCTCAAGGCGATGGTGCGCCATGCTCTCGAGAACGACGCGTACGACGGACACCTCACCCTCTACCAGGGCGGCCGGAGCCGGGAGTGGCTCTACGACGTCGCGGAGCTGACGGCGATGGCGCAGGAGCACCCGGACCGGTTCACCTACCGGCCCTGCCTGTCCGAGGAGACCGCGGACGACGTCGTCGCGAGCGGCGACGAAGTCGCGGCATACGGCTTCGGCATGGTGACCGACGTCATCGACGCCGAGCACCCGAGCCTGTCGGGGAAGACGGGCTACCTGTGCGGACCGCCGCCGATGGTCGAGGCCGCCCTGAAGACGCTCATGTCGAAGCGGCTCTTCCCGCGCGACATCTACCGCGAGGACTTCTTCAACGAGTCCGACAAGTCCAGCGGCGGCGTGCGGTCGCCCCTCATCAAGCGCTGATTCTCACCCAATAGGGAAGTTGTTGCCGGGTATGCCGGCCCGGGGTGGCCGGTGCTGCGCCGGTTTCTCGCCCAATAGGGGAGTTGTTGCCGGGTATGCCGGGCCCCTGACCGTCTCGGCCGGTCAACAACTTCCCTATTGGGGAGTTGTTGACCCCGGGGCGGGTCAGACGCGGGCGGGGTCAGTGGCACGGCGGGTGGGTCAGAGGCCGGACTCGCGGAGCTGGCGGCTCAGCGACAGGGCCGCCGTCCGGACCGCCGGACCGAGCCGGACCGGGTCGATCCGGTGGGTCGGGCCGGTGACCGACAGGGCCGCCCGGACCTTGCGGTCGTGGCCGAAGACCGGCGCGGCGACGCAGGAGATCCCGATGTTGGACTCCTCGCGGTCGTAGGCGAGACCCTCGGTCCGCACCTCGCGCAGCTCGCGGGTGAGCGCGCCGGGGGTCGTGATCGTCCGCGGCGTGAACCGCGGCAGACCCGCCTCGATCCGCGCCTTGACGACCGCGGCGGGAGAGTACGCGAGGATCGCCTTGCCGACGCCGGTCGCGTGGGCCGGCAGCCGCCCGCCGGTCCGCGACGTGATCCGCTTGCCCGCCGACCCGAGGATCTGGAGATAGACGACCTCGACGCCGTCGAGCACCGCGAGGTGGATCCGGTGGTGCGTGGCGTCGCGCAGGTCCTCCATGATCGGCAGTGCCGCCTCGGACAGGCTCCGATGCTGAGGGACGAGCTCGCCGAGCTCGAAGAGCCGCAGGCCGAGCCGGTAGCTCCCGTCGTCGGCCCGGGCGAGCAGGTGCTCGCTCACCATCTCGCCGACGAGCCGGTGGACGGTCGACTTCGGCAGCTCGCAGCGCCGGGCGATGTCGGCGAGCCCGAGGACCGGCGTCCGCTCGTCGAAGGCGCCGAGCACGGCGAGGACCCGTCCTAGGACGCTCGTCACATCGTTCCGCTGAGTGGAACGCATGTGTTGATTGAACGGCATCGTCCCCGGCACTGTCACCCCCAACACGGCTCCGGTATGCCGCGCCATGCACACGTCAGGGGATGGCCAATGTCGATCGTCCAGCACGAGCACGCCTGGTGCTCCTCCACGCCGAAACCCATCGGGGTCGCCGTCCTGCCCGCCAGCGGCTCCAGCCTCAAGTCCGTGGGCACGGCCCTCGACGTCCTCGAGTGCTTCGCCACCGACGGGGAGCTCGGGGTCTCCGACGTCGCTCGGCGGCTGGGCGTGGCCAAGAGCACCGCGCACCGCCTCCTGCAGACCCTCCTGTCCCGGGGCTTCATCGAGCAGGACCCGGTGACCGGCCAGTACCGGCTCGGCATCCACCTCTACGACCTCGGCCAGCTGGCCCAGGCCCGCAACGAGGCCCGGCACGCCGCGCTGCCCGTCCTGCGTCAGGTGGCCCACGCGACCGGCCACACCGTCAACTTCGCCGTCCCCGACGGCGGCGACGTCGTCTTCGTCGAGCGGATGGAGAACGTCGCGGGCGTCCACATCCTCGGCCACGTCGGGCGGCGCCTGCCCGCGCACTGCACGAGTTCGGGCAAGGTCATCGCCGCGTTCAACGCCGAGGCCGCCCAGAGCCGGATCGACGCCGGCTTCCCCCCGCGGGTGAACCGGACGATCCGGACCGAGGCCGACTGGCAGCGGGTGATCCAGCAGGTGCGCCGGGACGGGTATGCCGTCTCGACCAACGAGTCGTTCGAGGGCGCCACCTCGGTGGCCGTTCCCGTCATGTCCCGCCGGGTGGCGGTCGCGTCGATCTCGGTGTTCGGCCCGACCGAGTCCATCGCGCCCGAGGTCGACCGCCTCGTGCCCCTGCTCAAGGCGGCCGCGAGCCGGATCAGCAGGACGCTGGGCGCCTGAGGCTGCGGGCGCCGCGGCCTCGTTCCCGGGAGCGGAACGTCAGGGGCACCGGAGCCACCGACGGCCGTAACGTGCGATGCGCCCCCGGCTGGGTGGGGCGTCACATGAAGGGAGCCACCGTGGACTCGCTGTCCCGGTCCAAGGCCGCCGGAAGGCTGCTCGCGGCATACGACTCGCGCCGACCGATCGCGCCGCTGACCTCGACCTACGAGGACATCACTCTCGAGGACGCCTACGCGATCCAGTTGCTCCAGATGCACGAGCTGACGACGGCCGGCCGCACGGTCAAGGGCCACAAGGTCGGCCTGACGAGCGCGGCGATGCAGCGGTTGCTCGGCGTGGACCAGCCTGACTACGGCCACCTGCTCGACGACTTCTTCTACCTCGAGCACATGCCGATCCCGATCGACCGGTTCATCCAGGCTCGGATCGAGCCCGAGGTGGCCTTCGTGCTCAAGAAGCCGCTCCAGGGTCCGGGCGTCACCGTCCACGAGGCGCTCCAGGCGATCGACTTCGTCCTGCCGGCGCTCGAGATCGTCGACAGCCGGATCAAGGACTGGAAGATCGGCCTGTTCGACACGATCGCCGACAACGCCTCCTCGGGCGCCGTCGTCCTCGGCTCCACCCCGACAAAGGTCGGCGCCGTCGACCTGCGCCTGGCGGGGGCCACCTTCCACCGCAACGGCCAGATCGTCGGCACCGGCGCCGGCGGGGCGGTGCTCGGCTCACCGCTGAACTCCCTCGTCTGGCTCGCCAACACAGTCGGCGCCCGGGGGATCACCCTCGAGGCCGGCCACGTCGTCCTCCCCGGCGCGCTGTGTGCCATGGCCCCCGTCGCCGCCGGTGACACCTTCACCGCGACCTTCGCCGGCCTCGGCAGTGTCACCGCCCGATTCGTCAAGGAGTGAACCCCACGATGAGTATCCAGCCATCCCGGAAGGCCACCGCCGCCATCGTCGGCCCCGGGAACATCGGAACCGACCTGATGTTCAAGCTCATGCGGCGCAGCGACATCATCGAGCCGCGCTACATGATCGGCGTCGACCCGAGCTCGGACGGCCTGCGCCGCGCGAAGACCCTCGGTCTCGAGGCCTCGCACGAGGGCGTCGACTGGCTGCTGGCCCAGGACGAGTTGCCCGACGTCGTCTTCGAGGCGACCTCGGCCAAGGCGCACGAGGCGAACGCCCCCAAGTACGCCGAGGCCGGCATTCTCGCCATCGACCTCACCCCCGCGGCGATCGGGCCCTACCTCTGCCCGGCGGTCAACCTCGAGTTCAACCTCGACGCGATGAACGTCAACATGATCACCTGCGGTGGGCAGGCGACGATCCCGATGGTCAACGCCGTCTCGAGCGTCGTCCCGGTGCCGTATGCCGAGATCGTCGCCTCGGTCTCCTCCAAGTCCGCCGGACCTGGCACCCGCGCCAACATCGACGAGTTCACCGAAACCACCTCGGACGCCGTCGTCAAGGTGGGTGGGGCCGAGACCGGCAAGGCGATCATCATCCTCAACCCGGTCGAGCCGCCGCTCATGATGCGCAACACCGTCTTCTGCGCGGTCCCGCCGGAGGCCGGCGAGCCCGGGCCGCTGCAGGACCGGATCCTCGAGTCGATCCACGCGATGGTCGCCACGATCCAGGACTACGTGCCGGGCTACCACCTGCGCACCGACCCGCAGTTCGACCCGGCCCGGGCGCTGTGGAAGGGCATGGCCCGGGTCTTCATCCCGATCGAGGTCAAGGGCCGCGGGGACTACCTGCCGGACTATGCCGGCAACCTCGACATCATCACCTCGGCGGCCGCCCGGGTGGGGGACATCATGATGGCCCACCGCCTCGGGGTCGCCTCGACCTGGAAGTCCTCGGCGGATCTCGGCGACGAGGCCGACCCGCTCGTCGAGGCCGCCGCCGAGAAGGCAGGAGTCTGAGCCATGGGTGACATGACCATCCGTCCCGAGGACACCCCCGTCGTCACCGAGATGCCGACCGAGTCCGACGTCGTCGCGAACACCCCCACGGGCGGTGGCGAGCGCGACCTGCGGATCACCGACTCGACGCTGCGCGACGGCTCGCATGCGATGCAGCACCAGTACACCGAGGAGCAGGTCCGCGGCGTCGTCCACGCCCTCGACACGGCCGGCGTCCAGGTCATCGAGGTGAGCCACGGTGACGGTCTCGGCGGGTCGAGCTTCAACTACGGCTTCTCCAAGGTCGACGAGAACCGGCTCATCCGGGCAGCCGTCGAGGAGGCGACGCAGGCGAAGATCGCCGTCCTCATCCTCCCGGGCCTCGGCACGCTGCACCACCTGCGCGGCGCCTACGACGCCGGCGCGTCCGTTGCCCGGGTCGCCACGCACTGCACCGAGGCCGACGTCTCGATCCAGCACTTCGGCGAGGCCCGCCGGCTCGGGATGGAGACCGTCGGGTTCCTCATGCTCGCGCACAAGGCCTCCCCGGAGAAGCTCGCCGAGCAGGCCCGGATCATGGTCGACGCCGGCGCCCAGTGCGTCTACGTCGTCGACTCGGCCGGCGCCCTCGTCCTCGACACGGCCCAGGTCCGGATCAAGGCAGTGATCGACGAGATCGGCGCCGAGGCGCAGGTCGGCTTCCACGGCCACCAGAACCTCTCGATGGGCGTCGCGAACTCCGTCCTGGCCTACCGGGCCGGTGCCCGCCAGATCGACGGTGCGCTCTGTGCCCTCGGCGCCGGCGCGGGCAACTCCCCGACCGAGGTCCTCGCGGCGACGTTCGAGCGGCTGGACATCAGGACCGGCATCGATCTCGGCGAGGTGCTCTCGGCCGCCGAGGACGTCGTCCGGCCCTTCATCCCGCGGCTGCCGTGGATGGACCGCGCGTCCATCACCCAGGGGTATGCCGGTGTGTACAGCTCCTTCCTCCTCCACGCCGAGCGCGCGGCCGAGCGGTACAAGGTGCCGGCGCACGAGATCCTCGAACGGGTCGGCCGGGCGGGCTACGTCGGCGGCCAGGAGGACATGATCATCGACATCGCCCTCCAGCTCGCCGAGGAGCGCGCGCAGGAGGTCAGCCTCGGCGACCTCGCCGGGATCGGTGTGCGCTGATGGCGAAGACGAGCGCCCGGAGCCGCGGCCCGCGGTCCTGGGACATCGAGTCGGTCGCCCGCGAGCTGCTCGCCTGCGAGGACGAGCGGCGCGAACGCGAGCCGTTCACCGACGAGTGGCCGGCGCTGGACCTCGAGACCGGCTACGCCATCCAGGACCGCACCCTCGAGATGCGGCTCGAGCGTGGCGAGGAGCTCATCGGCGTCAAGCTCGGCCTGACCAGCCGTGCCAAGCAGCAGCGGATGGGGGTGCACTTCCCCTTCGTCGCCTGGCTCACCGACGCGATGATCCTGCCGGCCGGCGACCCCATCCCCCAGGGCAGGCTCATCCACCCCCGCGTCGAGCCCGAGATCGTCTTCGTCATGGGCGAGCGGCTCGCCGGACCGGGGATCACCTCGGCGCGGGCGATGGCGGCCGTCGAGACGGTGTACGGCGGCGCCGAGGTCATCGACAGCCGCTACAAGGACTTCCGGTTCACCGCCGGCGACGTCGCCGCCGACAACGCCTCCTCGGGTGCGTTCGTCACCGGTCCGATCGGTATGACGCCTGACGACCTCGACCTGGCCCTCGAGGGGGTGCTCGTCGAGCTCGACGGCGTCATCGTCGACTCGGCGACCGGCGCCGCCGTCCAGGGCCATCCCGGTGAGGCGCTCGCCCTCGCCGCGAACGACCTCGCCTCGCGGGGCCATGCGATCGAGGCGGGCTGGGTCGTCCTGACCGGTGGGATGACCGACGCGGTCTTCGCCCCGCCCGGCGCCTCGATCGGGATGCACTTCACCAACCTCGGGTCCGTCTTCGTCAACGGGGGTGCATGATGCCGTTCGTCGAGGTCACCCTCGCCGAGGGGCGGACACCGGAGCAGCTGCGGGCGCTGCTGTCCGCGGTGACGACGGCGGTCAGCGAGTCGGTCTCGGCGCCCAAGGAGTCGATCCGGGTCTGCATCCGCGAGGTCCCACCGACCCATTGGGCCGCCGGTGACGTCACCCTCGCCGAGCGCCGCGCCGCCCAGCCCGCCCCCACCCCGCCCTCCCCGCCCTCCCCGCCGGGTCAGGAATCCACCCAATAGGGAAGTTCCTGACCTCCATCCCACCCCCGCCGGGTCAGGAATCCACCCAATAGGGAAGTTCCTGACCTCCAGACCATTGCCCCATGCAGACGAAAGGCCCGCCGCGATGAGCGACACCCGGTTCTTCGGCCACATCATCGACAACGAAGAGGTCGAGTCCATCGACGGGAAGCGGTTCGACACCGTCAACCCGTGGACCCGCGAGAAGTGGGGCGAGGTCGCCGAGGCGGGCGAGAAGGACGCCGAGCGTGCCATCGCCAGCGCCCGCAGGGCCTTCGACGAGGGGCCGTGGCCGCGGATGGGTCGCCGGGAGCGTGCGGCGCTCATCCACAAGCTGGCCGACCTCATGGAGGAGAACGCCGACGAGCTCGCCCGGCTCGACGCGCTCGACATGGGCAAGCCGATCACCCAGGCCAGGCACGACGTCGCCCGGTCGGTCCTGAACTTCCGCTTCTTCGCCGACCATCAGCGCGACCACGTCGGCGAGGTCATGCCGATGGACAGCGGTCACCACACCTACACCGAGTACGGCCCGGCGGGCGTCGTCGCGGCGATCAGCCCGTGGAACTTCCCGCTCATGATGGCGACGTGGAAGATCGCCCCGGCCATCGCCTGGGGCAACACCTGCATCATCAAGCCGGCCGAGGACACCCCGGCGTCGGTCAACTACCTCGGCAAGCTCGCCGCCCGGGTCTTCCCACCCGGCGTCCTCAACGTGCTCAACGGCTACGGCGTCCCGGCCGGCTCGAGCCTCACCGGCGACTGGCGCATCGACCGGGTCACCTTCACCGGCGAGTCGACGACCGGACGGATCATCATGGGCGCTGCGGCGACCCACCTCGCCCCGGTCAGCCTCGAGCTCGGCGGCAAGGGCGCGAACATCGTCTTCGACGACGCCGAGATGGACAACGCCATCCACTGGGCCGGGGAGGCCATCTTCCGGAATGCCGGTCAGGTGTGCCTGGCCGGGTCCCGGCTGTTCGTCCACGAGCGGATCTACGACGAGTTCCTCGGGCGGTTCACGGAGCGCGCCGAGTCGATGCGGTTCGGCGACCCGATGGACCCGCAGACCGAGTTCTCCTGCCTCGCCTCCGAGGAGCACTACCGGAAGGTCAGGTCCTACGTCGACACCGTCGAGGAGCAGGGCGGCAAGATCCTCACCGGCGGCGTCGCCGAGGACGGCTCGTGGGTGATCAGGCCGACGATCATCGTCGACCTGCCGTACGAGGCCACCCAGTACTGCCAGGAGATCTTCGGCCCCGTCGTCGTCGTCAACAAGTTCTCCACCGAGGAGGAGGTCGTCCACCTCGCCAACGACACGGCATACGGGCTCAATGCCATGCTCTTCACCGAGAACCTCTCGCGGGCGCACCGGGTCTCCCGGGCGCTCAAGGCGGGCACGGTCTGGGTGAACTGCTTCTTCATCCGCGACCTGCGCACGCCGTTCGGCGGCGTCGGTGACTCCGGGGTGGGCCGCGAGGGCGGCAACTTCTCCCGGGAGTTCTTCACCGAGCCCAAGGCCGTCGTCATGCAGATCGACCAGGGCTAGGCCGGCGACGGGGCCGAATCGGCCCCGACGTGGACGCCCGCGGCAGATCGCCTACGATTCGCCTCGTGACCTTGGACGATCTCCTCCGGTCCTCGGCCGACGAGGAGCCCGAGCAGCACCGCCGCCGGCAGCGTCAGCGACGCGCCCGGTTGGTGTGGTTGGTGCTCGGAGCCATCGTCCTGATCGTCGTCGGCCTCGTCGGGGCCTACGGGCTGTATCTCAACCACACGGTCTCGGCGAACGTCAAGCACGCCGACCTGATGCCGCCGGTCTCGGTCAAGGCGCCACCGAGGCAGGTGAGCGCCAAGAAGTCGATCAACATGCTCATGATCGGCAGCGACAGCCGCGGGTCCGACCAGGGGCGTTCCGACGTCATCATCCTCGCGCACATCTCCGACGACCGGAGCCGGGTCGACCTCATCCACTTCCCGCGGGACATGTACGTCTCGATCCCCGGCCACGGCAAGGACAAGATCAACGCCGCCTACGCCTACGGCGGGGCCCCGCTGCTCGTCGAGACGCTCCAGAACCTCGTCGACGTGCCGTTGGAGCACGTCGCCATCGTCGACTTCGAGGGCTTCAAGGCGATGACCGACGCCGTCGGCGGCGTCGACGTCCGCGTCACCCAGGCCAGCCCGGGCTACCCCGTCGGCATGATGCACATGAACGGCGCGCAGGGGCTGACGTTCGTGCGCGACCGCCACGACCTCAGCCAGGGGGACATCTCCCGCGGCCGGCGCCAGGAAGCGTTCATCAAGGCCGTCATGCTCAAGGGGCTGAGCAGGGACACGCTGCTCAACCCGATCCGGCTCGCCGACTTCCTCACTGCGGCGACGACGAACATGACGGTCGACCAGGACTTCGACACCGGGCAGATGCGCTCGCTGGCGCTGTCGATGCGCAACGTCCGCGGCAGCGACATCCACTTCTGGACCGCGCCGTGGACCGGGGTCGGCACGACGTCGAAGGGCGCCTCGATCGTCAAGGTCAGCACGAAGCAGATGGCCGTCCTCAGCGCCGCCCTGAAGAAGGATGCGATGAGCGGCTACTCCGACCCGGTCTCGCCGACCGAGGGTTTCTCCAAGTAGTCCGGCCGCCCGGGGTGGACGTGCGCCTGTCAGGCACGGGGCGCACACTGTCGGCATGCCCCGTCCCACCTGCGCGTTCGTTCCGCCGTATGTGTTCGAGGCGCTGCTGGGCGCCGAGGACCCGGTCCTCGTCGCCCATGCCCGGGCCACGCTCGCGGTGGACACCGTCATCCGCGGCCAGCGTCGCTCGGCCGCCACCGGTGGGGTGATGCCGTGGGCGACCGGGGCGGCCGACAACCCACCGCCCGAGGGTCCCGGACCGCAGCGGACGATCTACGACGCACACGGGGCGATGACCCTGCCCGGCACCCGGGTCCGCGGCGAGGGGGACCCGCCGACCGCCGACGAGGCCGTGACCGAGGCCTACGACGGGCTCGGCGACACGTGGGAGCTCTATGACGCGGCATACGGGCGCAACTCCCTCGACGGGCGCGGCCTGCCGCTCCACGCGAGCGTCCACTACGGCGCCCGCTACGACAACGCCTTCTGGGACGGCACCCAGATGGTCTTCGGCGACGGGGACGGGACGATCTTCCTCTCCTTCACCCGCAGCATCGACGTCATCGGGCACGAGCTGACCCACGGGGTGACCCAGCACACCGCCAACCTCACGTACCAGAACCAGTCCGGCGCCCTCAACGAGTCGATCTCCGACGTCTTCGGCATCCTCGTCAAGCAGCGCATCCTCGGCCAGAGCGCGGACCAGGCCGACTGGCTCATCGGCGCCGAGCTGCTCGCGCCTGGCGTCCACGGCGTGGGGCTGCGCTCGATGAAGGCGCCGGGCACGGCATACGACGACCCGCGGCTCGGCCAGGACCCGCAGCCGGCGACGATGAGCGGCTATGTGACCACCTCGTCCGACAACGGCGGCGTCCACACCAACTCCGGCATCCCCAACCACGCCTTCTACCTCGTTGCGACCGCCATCGGCGGCAACGCGTGGGAGGCCCCGGGACAGATCTGGTACGACGTCCTCACCGGCCCGGACATCACCACGGGGTGCGACTTCGCGACGTTCGCCGCACTGACGTATGCCGCGGCCCAGGCCCGGTTCGGCGCCTCCTCCGCGCAGGCGGACGCCGTCGCCTCGGCGTGGGAGCGGGTCGAGCTGCCGGTGACCGGTGGCGGCCCGGGTGGCAACGGGCGGGGTGGCAACGGCTCCTCCGCCGGCGCGGGTGGCGGCGGGGAGGGACAGGTCCCACCGACCGACGCCCGGGTCCGGGTGCGGCGGACCGGGGGCTTCGCCGGTCTCGTCCTCGAGCGGACCGTCACCCTGCAGGAGTTGCCGCGTCGCGATGTGCGCTCCTGGCAGGAGCTCATCGGCGGCGAGCACCTGCGGGCGATGGCAGCGGGCGACACCCATCCGGACGCCTTCTGCTACGACATCGTCTGCTCCGACCCCGATCTCGAGCTGTCGATCCCGGAGCCGGCGATGCCGGAGGAGGTCCGCCTCCTCTTCGAGCGCACCCTCGAGGGCTGAGCATCGGCCGGGGCGGTGGCCGTGACCGTGGCCATAGTCAAACCCGGCCGCGGGGCTCAGCCGGTCGTCAGGCGAAGCGAGTGAAGCAGCGGGGAGGTCACGGTCGCGACCGTCGAGGCCCGGTCGGCGATGACGGTGATGTCGGTGACGCCGTCGCCGGTGCCGACGAGGATCGAGCGCCCGTGGATGACCCGCTGGCTCGTCGTGCCGTCGTAGGTGACGACCAGTGCCGTCCCGGCGGGAGTGCGCACCCGCTTCGTCGCGCTGACGCGCAAGCCGACGCCGCCGAACTCCGAGCGGACCCTCGCCGTCGTCGGCAGCGACGTCATGGGCGAGAGCATCGCCTGGATGTTGGCGCGGAAGGAGGAGGGCGTGGGGTCCATGACGAACACGTCGACGGTCTGGGCCAGCTGGGTCAGCTGGTCCTTCGTCACGTTCATCGCCTTCGTCACCTCGGCGATCCGGCTCGCGTCGGCCTCGTCGAGCAGCCGCCTCAGGTCGTAGGACTTCCATGCCTGGGGCACGACGAACTCGACCCGGGCCCGCTCGGCGCTCACCCAGCGGGAGCCGGCCGGCGCCACCGGGCGCTCGGGGGTCGACGGGCTGGGTGAGGCGGCCGGGCTCGGCGGGGCGGCCGGGCCGGGCGAGACGGGCGCCGTCGTGCTGCTCGCGGTCGCCGCGGACGTCGCCGACCCACCGCTGCACCCGGCGAGGGCGAGGGCGAGGCCGCAGCCGAGTGCGGCCGCGGCGCGGCGACGGGACCGAGCGGCACGGGTCACGCGCTCGACCCTAGCGCCGCGCCCAGCCGGTGCGGCGCGGCGAGGACGTGATCCCCACCGCGTCGGCCCCTAGCATGAGCGCCATGCCCTCCGAGCCGGATGCCGCGGCCGAGCCGGGTGTCGCGGTCGAGCCGGGTGTCGCGGCCGAGCCGCCCGCCCCCGGCGACCCGGCGTCGGGGCGGGACGTCACCCGGCTGCGCCGGGCGGACTTCGACGAGCTGGAGCGGGTCAGCACCCGGTGGTCGGACAACGACATGTTCGGCCACCTCAACAACGCCGTGTACTACGAGCTGTTCGACTCGGCGATCAACGCCTGGGTCATCCGCGACGCCGGGGTCGATGAGACGACCTCGTCGGAGATCGGCGTCGTCGCCGAGTCCGGCTGCCGCTTCGTCCGCGAGCTGGCCTATCCCGAACCGGTCGACGTGGGGATCCGGGTGGCCCGGCTCGGTCGCACCTCGATCGTCTACGAGCTGGGGCTGTTCGCCGCGACGCAGGAGCAGATCGCGGCCTTCGGCCGCTGGGTCCACGTCTACATCGACCGGGTGTCGCGGGCCACGGTCCCCATCCCGGCGCCGGTGCGGGCGATGCTCGAGTCCGCCCTCGCCCGCCGGGACGAGTGACCACCTGGTCGATGCCTCCACCGGCGCGGGGGCCGGTGCCGTACGGTTTTGTTCGTGGCAGGACGTTTCAGCATCCAACCCCTCGGCGGGCCGGACCGGCATGACCCGTGGTTCCGGATCGGGACCCTCGACATCGGCTCCGCCGCGCTCGCCGGCGTCCTCGCCGTCGTCGGCCTCATCGGCTACTCGATCGCCCCCGGCCTCTTCGGCGGCCTGGCCCTCGACTCGTATGCCGTGACGCACGGTCAGATCTGGCGGCTCGCGACCTGGCCGATCCCGAACCCGCCGACCATCTGGACGGCCATCTCGATCGCCATCCTCTGGTACTTCGGCATGCAGCTGGAGCGGACCGTCGGCCGGTTCCGGTTCGGGTTCTTCCTCGTCGCCCTGACCGTCCTCGTCGGGCTCGTCGGCCTGCTCTTCCAGGTCCTCCTCTACGGCGCCAGCCCGCTCGGGCTGACCTACCAGCTCTTCGGGCTCAACCAGCTCGGGCTGCTCGTCCTGCTGACGTTCATCGCCGAACACCCCCGCGTCCGCTTCTTCTTCAACATCCCCGGCTGGATCCTCGGCCTGGTCTACGTCGGCATCCAGTTCCTCTCCTTCGTCTCCGTCGGCGACGTCATCGGCCTGCTGGTCTTCATCGCGGGCCTGCTCATCGCCGCCCTCCTCGCGCGCTCGATCGGCCTGCTCGCCGAGGTCGAGTGGCTCCCGATCCTGCGTGGACCCCGGCGCGGGCCGAAACGGCAGAAGCCGCCCAGGCCGACGAAGCGGCCGAAGCGGCGCTCGTCGGACTCCGGCAGCGTCGTCGCCGGCCCGTGGACGACAGCCGCCGACAAGGACCAGGCCGAGTTCGACGCGCTCCTGGACAAGATCAACGAGGCCGGGATGGCCTCGCTGAGCGAGCGCGAGGTGCGCCGGCTGCACGCGCTGCGCGACAAGCTCCGCGGCGGCTGACTCCGGGCCGGACGGCATCCAGGAGGCGCGGTCAGGGCCGCTCGGGGGGCCGGTCGCGGGGAGGGAGTCGTGAATGAGGGGTATTTCGCCAGGAATCGGGCCGCACGGGCCTCCAGAGCGGTGCTCCGCCCCGGCCCACCGCTAGAATGGAACGGAACCCCGCGCCCAGAGCGTTGATGCTTCTGGGCGCGTGCCATGAGCGCCCCGCGGCCCGGCACCGCGGCATACCCCCCGGTGTGCCGCCGCCCGCCCCCGGAGCCTCACCGACGAAGGAGCACCGTGGCCGACCAGCCGCACGAGACCGACCCACGGATCGACCCCGCCGCCTCGATCCCTCCCGAGGTCCTCGAGGCCGCTCCCGCACTCCCCGACTACGACGCCTCCGCGATCACCGTCCTCGAGGGTCTCGAGGCGGTCCGCAAGCGCCCGGGCATGTACATCGGGTCGACCGGGGAGCGGGGCCTGCACCACCTGGTCTGGGAGATCGTCGACAACGCCGTGGACGAGGCTCTGGCCGGCTTCGCCGACACGATCGACGTCACCCTGCTGGAGAACGGCGGTGTCCGGGTCAAGGACGACGGCCGCGGCATCCCGACCGACATCCACCCGACCGAGGGGGTCACCGCGGTCGAGCTGGTCCTCACCCAGCTGCACGCCGGCGGCAAGTTCGGCGGCGGGGGCTACAAGGTCTCCGGTGGCCTGCACGGCGTCGGTTCCTCGGTCGTCAACGCCCTCTCCAGCCGGCTCGACGTGTGCGTCCGCCAGAAGGGTCACGCCTTCCGGATGACGTTCGACCACGGGGTCCCGACCGGCCCGCTCACCCGGATGGAGGAGACCGAGGCCACCGGCACGACGGTGACCTTCTGGGCCAACGACGAGATCTTCGAGAGCGTCCACTACGACTACGAGACGATCCGCTCCCGCTTCCAGCAGACGGCCTTCCTCAACAAGGGCCTGACGATCAACCTCATCGACGAGCGGGTGCCGGCGCCGTCGGACGCCGACGGTCAGGACATCGACCTCGACGACCTCGAGTCCGACATCTCCGAGGTCGAGGACACCGAGGACGTCGGGGCGACGGGAGAGGCGCGGACGACGACGGCGAAGAAGGTCACCTACCGCTACGACGGCGGGCTCGTCGACTACGTCCACCACCTCGTCGGCTCCAAGCGCTCGGATCCTGTCCACCCCGAGGTCATCTCGATCGAGGTCGAGGACGAGGCCCGCGCGCTCTCGCTCGAGCTGGCGCTGCAGTGGACGACCGCCTACAGCGAGTCGGTGCATTCCTACGCCAACACCGTCAACACCCACGAGGGCGGCACCCACGAGGAGGGCTTCCGGGCGGCGCTGACCAAGCTCATCAACGACTTCGCCCGCAAGAACAACCTCCTCAAGGACAGGGACGAGAACCTCACCGGTGAGGACGCCCGCGAGGGCCTCACCGCCGTCATCTCGGTCAAGCTGGGCGAGCCGCAGTTCGAGGGGCAGACCAAGACCAAGCTCGGCAACTCCGAGGTCAAGGGCTTCGTCCAGCGGGCGATGACCGACGAGTTCGGCGACTGGCTCGAGCGGCACCCGAACGAGGGCAAGGACATCGTCCGCAAGGCGATCCAGGCGGCCACCGCCCGGCTCGCGGCCCGCAAGGCCCGCGAGGCGACCCGCAAGCGGGTCCTGGAGTCCGGCGGGCTGCCCGGCAAGCTCAAGGACTGCCAGTCCCGCGACCCCGCCGAGTCCGAGGTCTTCATCGTCGAGGGTGACTCCGCGGGCGGGTCCGCCGTGCGCGGGCGCAACCCGTTCACCCAGGCGATCCTCCCGATCCGCGGCAAGATCCTCAACGTCGAGCGGGCCCGCCTCGACAAGGCGCTCGCCAACAACGAGGTCCAGGCGCTCATCACCGCGTTCGGCACCGGGATCGGCGAGGACTTCGACATCGAGAAGGCGCGGTATCACAAGATCGTCCTCATGGCCGACGCCGACGTCGACGGCATGCACATCCGCACCCTGCTGCTGACGCTGCTGTTCCGCTTCATGAAACCGCTCATCGAGGCCGGCTACGTTTATCTGGCCCAGCCGCCGCTCTACCGGCTCAAGTGGAGCAACGCCTCCCACGAGTTCGCCTTCACCGACCGCGAGCGGGACGCTCTCGTCGCCGAGGGCCGGGCGAACGGCCGCCGGCTGCCGAAGGAGAACGCGATCCAGCGCTACAAGGGTCTCGGCGAGATGGACTACCAGGAGCTCTGGGAGACGACGATGGACCCGGAGCACCGGATCCTGCTCCAGGTCACCCTCGATGACGCCGCGGCGGCGGACGAGATCTTCTCGGTGCTCATGGGCGAGGACGTGGAGTCGCGCCGCTCCTTCATCCAGCGCAACGCCCGAGACGTCCGCTTCCTCGACATCTGATGCGTATGCCGCATCGCCTCGGGCTCGGCACTCCGCCCGGCGCCTGACCGGCCTCGACCGGGCCGGGCCCAGCCCGCGGCATCCACGAACTGACCGACCGAGAACGACGACGAGACAGGGCAGAGCATGAGCGAGCAGCCTCCCATCACCGAGACCGACCGGATCGAGCCGATCGACCTCAACGCGGAGATGCAGCGGTCGTACATCGAGTACGCCATGAGCGTCATCGTCAGCCGGGCGCTGCCCGACGTCCGGGACGGGCTCAAGCCGGTGCACCGGCGAGTCCTCTACGCGATGTACGACGGCGGCTACCGGCCGGATCGCGGCTTCAACAAGTGCAGCCGGGTCGTCGGCGACGTCATGGGGCAGTACCACCCGCACGGCGACTCCGCGATCTACGACGCCCTCGTCCGGCTCGTCCAGGACTGGTCGATGCGCTACCCGCTCGTCCAGGGCCAGGGCAACTTCGGCAGCCCGGGTGACGACCCGGCCGCCGCGCCGCGCTACACGGAGTGCCGGATGGCGCCGCTGTCGATGGAGATGGTGCGCGACATCGACCAGGAGACGGTCGACTTCGTCCCCAACTACGACGGCAAGACCCTCGAGCCGTCGGTGCTGCCGAGCCGTTTCCCGAACCTGCTCGTCAACGGCTCCTCTGGCATCGCCGTCGGGATGGCGACCCAGATCCCGCCGCACAACCTCGGCGAGGTCGCCGCCGCCGCCCAGTGGATGCTCGATCACCCGGACGCCGGCCGCGAGGAGGCGCTCGAGGCGATCATGCGCCTCATCAAGGGCCCGGACTTCCCGACCGGCGCGCTCATCATGGGGCACAAGGGCATCGAGGAGGCCTACCGCACCGGGCGGGGCTCGGTCATCATGCGGGCCGTCGTCGAGGTCGAGGAGATCCAGAACCGGCAGTGCCTCGTCGTCACCGAGCTGCCCTACCAGGTCAACCCGGACAGCCTCGCGCAGAAGATCGCCGAGCTGGTCAAGGACGGCCGGCTCGCCGGGATCGCGGACATCCGTGACGAGACCTCGGGCCGGACCGGGCAGCGGCTCGTCATCGTCCTCAAGCGGGACGCGGTCGCCAAGGTCGTCCTCAACAACCTGTTCAAGCACACCCAGCTGCAGACGTCGTTCGGGGCGAACATGCTCGCCCTCGTCGACGGTGTGCCGCGCACCCTGCCGATCGATGCGTTCGTCCGGCACTGGGTCGATCACCAGATGAACGTCATCCGCCGGCGCACCGAGTACCGCCTGCGCAAGGCCGAGGAAGAGATCCACATCCTGCGCGGCTACCTCAAGGCGCTGGACCAGCTCGACGAGGTCATCGCCCTCATCCGGCGCTCGCCGACCGTCGACGAGGCACGTTCGGGCCTCATCGCCCTGCTCGAGATCGACGAGATCCAGGCCAACGCGATCCTCAACCTCCAGCTGCGCCGGCTGGCCGCCCTCGAGCGGCAGAAGATCACCGACGACCACGACGATCTGCAGTCGAAGATCGAGGACTACCAGGACATCCTCGCCAAGCCGGAGCGGCAGCGCAGCATCGTCTCCGACGAGCTGGCCGAGATCGTCAAGCGGTTCGGTGACGAGCGGCGGACCTCGATCATGCCGTTCGACGGCGACATGTCGATGGAGGACCTCATCCCCGAGGAGGACGTCGTCGTGACGATCACCCGGGGCGGCTACGCCAAGCGGACCCGGGTGGACCTCTACCGCTCGCAGCGGCGCGGCGGCAAGGGCGTCAAGGGCGCCCAGCTGCGCGGCGAGGACGTCGTGGGCCACTTCTTCACGACGACGTCGCACCACTGGCTGCTCTTCTTCACCAACCTCGGCCGGGTCTACCGGGCCAAGGCGTACGAGCTGCCGGATGCCGGCCGGGACGCCAAGGGACAGCACGTCGCCAACATCATGGCCTTCCAGCCCGGCGAGGAGATCGCCCAGGTGCTCGCGCTGCGCGACTACGACCAGGCGGCATACCTCGTCCTGGCCACCCGGAACGGGCTGGTGAAGAAGACCCGGCTCGGCGAGTACGACTCCCCGCGCACCGGCGGTCTCATCGCGGTCAACCTGCGTGCGGGCGACACGCTCGTCGGGGTAGGACTGGCCAGCGCATCCGATGACCTGCTGCTCGTCTCGCGCAAGGGTCAGTCGGTGCGCTTCCACGCCGACGACGCGACGCTGCGACCGATGGGCCGGGCGACGTCGGGCGTCACCGGGATGAAGTTCCGCGACGGCGACTCGCTGCTGTCGATGAGTGTCATCGAGCAGGGTGAGGACCCGGACGTCTTCGTCGTCTTCGAGTCCGGCCTCGCCAAGCGGTCCAAGGCCTCGGAGTGGAACGTCAAGGGCCGCGCCATCTACGGCGTCGCCGTGGCCAAGTTGACCGAGCGCGGCGGCGACCTCGTCGGGGCGCTCACCGTCGACGAGGACGAGGAGGTCCTCCTCGTCTTCTCGCGCGGCAACATCGTCCGCTCCCGGGTCGACGAGGTGCGCCTGACCGGCCGGAACACGATGGGCGTGAGCTTCGCCAAGCCGGGTAAGAACGATGCGATCGTCGCCGTGACCCGGAACGTGGAGCGCGAGGACGAGGATCACGAAGACGGGACCGAGGGTGCTAGCACCCAGGCCGATGCCGTAAATTCGGTCGAACAGCAGTCGAGCCCGACGCAGGAGGACACCCCGTGAGTGCGGCCAAGAAGGCAGGGACCGCGACGCGTGGCGCTCCTGCGCCCGTCTCCGCGGTGAGCACGGCGGCACGCACGGCCGCCGGTCCTCGGGCCCCCGAGGTGCGCCCGAGCACGACGTCGGCCGGCCAGTCCGCCACGGCCGGGGCGAGCAACGCCCCCGCGGGCACCCGCCCGGCGCCGCGCAAGGTCGGGCTGACCGTCTCCCGCGTCGACCCGTGGTCGGCGCTGAAGATGTCCTTCCTCGTCTCGGTGGCGCTCGGGATCGCCTTCGTCGTGATGATGGCTGTGCTGTGGATGATCCTGTCCGGCATGGGCGTCTTCGGCCAGGTCAACAGCGTCGTCGGCAAGTTGATGTCGAACGAGGGCCAGCCCTTCGACGTGCTCGACTACGTCGGCTTCGGCCGGGTCGTGTCGTTGTCCATCGTCTTCGCCGTCATCGACATCGTGCTCATGACCGCCATCGCCACGCTCGGCGCGTTCATCTACAACGTCTCGGCCAACCTCGTCGGCGGCCTGCGGCTCACCCTCACCGACGACTGAATCCCCTGTGCTCGGCCGCGCGGCGGGCGGCGGCCTCGCCGGGTGCTGCGAGGCGGCGCGGCATACGTCCCTAGGCCGTTTTGATGGGCGGTATGCCGATCGGGTAGCCTCGGTCTTCGCGCCTCCGGCTGCTGCCGGGGCGCCGCCGGATCGGCGACGGGCCTATAGCTCAGACGGTTAGAGCGCTTCCCTGATAAGGAAGAGGTCACAGGTTCAAGTCCTGTTAGGCCCACCACCGGTCCCTCTCGCGAAGGTGGTGGCCATGAAGAAGATCGTTGCACTCGTCCTGACCGCGACCGGCGCGGCACTGCTCCAGCGCAAGCTCAAGGCCCAGCAGGCCGAGAGCCGTCTCTGGGCCGAGGCGACCGACTCCCAGAAGTAGGGCCGGTCTCCTTCCTTCGACTCGTTCGTGGGTCCCCGGTGGGTCCCGGTCGGCGCATGCGTCGGTCGCCGGCCACTGGGTCCACGGGTCGCGGGGCCATGGCGCAATTGGTAGCGCACCTGCTTTGCAAGCAGGGGGTTGGGGGTTCGAGTCCCCCTGGCTCCACCGCAGGTCAGAGGCCCATTTCCAGCTCTGGGAAGGGCCTCTGATCGTCGTTTGCAGCAGTAGTTTGCAGCAGCGCGGGGTCGTGCTCGGCGGGGCTCTCCGGCACGAAGGCCTTCCCGAGCTTGGCCAGGGCCGCGCGGGTGCTCGCGGGGGCGACCTGGGCGTAGATGTCCATGGTCACCGCGATCTGGCTGTGCCGGAGGATCTGCATCGTCACCCGCGGGTGGACGTCGAGCTCGACGAGCAGGGAGGCGCAGGTGCGCCGGGTCGAGTGGACGGGGATCACCGGGACGTCGGCGGCCGCGGCGCGCTCCTTGAAGAAGCGGTGGAAGTTGCGCGGGTCCATCGGCGTGCCGATCGATGAGGTGAAGACGAGGCCCGAGTCGTGCCAGACCTCGCCGGCCGCCTTGGCCGCCGCTTGCTGTTCCTCGCGGCGCCGGCGCAGTGCGTCGAGGCAGACGTCGGGCAGTGGGAGGACGGCCTCGGAGGAGCGGGTCTTGGTCCTGGTGCGCCGCAGCTCGTGGCCGACCCGCTGCAGTTGCCAGGCGATGCGAGCCTGCCCCTTCTCGAGGTCGACGTCGTCCCAGGCGATGCCGAGGACCTCGCCGCGGCGCAGCCCGAGGACGAGGAGGAGGACGTAGGCGGCATACATCGGGTCGTGGTCGGTCGAGGCGGACTGGAGGAACCGACCGGCCTCGGCGGCGGTCCAGATCTTGGCGCGCGGGGACCGCGGCATCGGCATCCGGACCAGTGAGGCGACGTTGCGGTAGACGAGCTCGTCGCGCTGGGCGGAGCTAAGCGCGGCCCGCAGGACCCGCCAGGCCTGGTGAACCGTCGAGTCGCTGGGCAGCTGCCCGCAGCACTTGCCGATCGCGCAGCACTCGGGGTGGGCGCGCCTGGCGTCCTTGCCCTGGGAGCAGCACTGGCAGGTGCGGCGGAGCTTGTTGACCCAGCCCTGGACGTCGCTGACCGTGAGCCGGTCGAGCCGGCGGGTTCCGATGAGGGGGGCGATGTAGAGGCGCAGGCACATCTCGTAGGCCTGGGTCGTCGACGGGGCGAGCCCCGGTCGGACGACGTTCTCTAGCCAGGTGGTCATGTAGGACTGGACGGTTGGGGACTTGGGGACGACGGGCCCGCGTCGAGCCTTCTCCTGGAGGGCCGTCCACCTGGCCTGGACCTCCTCGCGGGTCTTGCCGTAGACGTACTTCCGGCGGCGCCGGCCGTCGGGGAGGGTGACCCACGCATAGGCCCGGTAGCTGCCGTTCTTGGCTCTGTAGAACGACCCCTCCCCGTTCAGCCGGCGTCGCCCGCTCATGCGATCGCGTCGGACTCTGCGCAGCGGCGCTCGATGTACTCGTCGACCCAGCGGGGCAGGACCCGGCGGGCGTGGCCGTCCTTGACCGACTTCAGGTCGCCCTGGGCGATGAGCATGCGGACCTTCGTCTCGCCGTAGCCGAGCAGCACGGCGACCTCCGGGACGGTGTACCACTTCGGGAACAAGCGGATCTCTTCCTCACTCATGAGCGGTGTCTCCTCTTCTACGGCGGCTCGAGCCGGTCGCGGAAGGCCGGTCGGCCGATCTGTGGATTACGTGTCAGGTACCCGCGGACGGGGTCACCATCAGTCGACGACCGTCGCTCGGATCCGCACACCGACTCCACGGATTCACGAGCCGATCCGCCGCAGCCCTCGGCTTCAACCTCGGGCTCCGACCGTCCACGCGATGCCTCGCCCTCCTGCCCCCCGTCCTCCTCACGCCGCCCCCGCCGCCCCTCTCCCACAGCGGCGCCCATGCCCCACCCCCCACAGACCCCTCTCCGCTTGTCGCCCACCTGCCCTCGCCCACCCCACTTCCCTCGCTTCACACCTCTGGCACCTCGGTTCCGTGGTGGCCGCGATGGTGCCCCGGCCGCGCGTCTTGACCGCCGTCGGCGGGGTCGACGGAGGGGTGTGGTGGCGGTGACGATGTCGATCCGGCGGATGACCCTCGGCGCGGGGTACCGGTACCTGATGTCCTCGGTCGCCCGCGGCGATGTCGCCCGCGGCGCGTCGGGGCTGACGGCCTACTACGCGGCGACGGGGACCCCGCCGGGCTGGTTCCTCGGCTCCGGCCTGGCGGGTCTGGATGGCGGGCGCGGCATCCCCGAAGGCACCCAGGTGTCGCGAGGAGCAGCTGTGGCGGATGCTCGGCATGCTCCAGGACCCCGTCACCGGGAAGCCCAGCTCGGCCGCTCCCCGGTCGGTGGGCACACCGCGTACACCGACCGCGACCGGCAGGGGAGGGTGCGGCGGCCGGTGGCCGGGTTCGACCTGACCTTCTCGGTCGCCGAAGTCGGTGTCGGTGGCGTGGGCGCTGGCCGACCCGGCCACCCGCGAGGTCATCCATGCCGCGCACCGGCGCGCCCTGCGGCTGGTCATCGAGTACGCGGAGGACCGGGTGTTCGCCTCGAGGTCGGGGAAGGGCGGCTGCGTGCAGGAGGACGTGCGCGGGGTGGTCGCGGCGGCGTTCGACCACTGGGACTCCCGGGCGGGGGATCCGCAGCTGCACACCCACGTCGTGGTGATGAACCGGGTCCAGACCCTCGACGGGGTGTGGCGGACGATCGACTCCAAGGCCCTGTTCCGGTGGACCGTCGGCTTGTCGGAGCTGTACCAGGGGGTCCTGTCCGACTGCCTCACCGAGGCGCTCGGGTGGGGGTGGGAGCCGCGGGAGCGGGCCCACTCGCCCGTGCCGCGGTGGGAGGTGGCCGGGGTGCCGCAGCCGCTGATGGACGAGTTCTCCCAACGCTCCTCGATGATCGAGCAGGCCACCGACGCGGCGGTGGCCGCGTTCGTGGCTGAGCGGGGTCGTCGGCCGACGGCGGCGGAGGTGATCGGGATGCGGCAGCAGGCCACCCTGGAGACCCGCCCCGAGAAGGACACCCGAGCCGCTGGCCGAGCTGGTCGCGGGGTGGCGGGCGCGGGCCGACCGGTTCATCGGCGACCGACCAGACCGCGTGGGTGGCCGGGCTGGCCGACCGGGACCCGGTGCAGCCGCTGCGGTCGGACCTGGTGGCCGACGAGATGCTGACCGAGGTCGCCAAGCTCGCCCTCTCGGTGGTGGCCGGGCACCGGGCGACGTTCACCCGACCGAACGTGTATGCCGAGGCGCTGCGCCAGCTGCACGGCGTCCGGTTCGCCGGCCCGGCCGAGCGGATCGCGGTGGCGGAGCGGGTGACCGACCTGGCGATCGGGCAGGCGCTGCGGCTCACCCCACCCGACCTCGAGGTGCTGCCCGCGCGGCTGCGGCGCCCGGACGGGACATCCCGGCTACGCGCCGCGGGACAGCGAGGTGTACTCCACCGCCGAGATCCTCGACGCCGAGACCCGGCTCGTCGACGCTGGCCCGCCGCACCGACGGCGCCGGCGTCGACCCCCGCCTCGCCCGGGCCGTCTGTGCCGCGCCGCTGGATGAGACCGGGCGGGTGCTGTCGGCCGAGCAGGCCGCCGCCGTCGTCCAGGTGGTGACCTCGGGGCGACCGCTCGACGTGCTCGTCGGCCCGGCCGGGCAGCGGGAAGTCCACCGCCATGGCCGGAGTCCGCGCGGCGTGGGAGGCCCAGCACGGGGTCGGCTCGGTGGTCGGGCTGGCGCCGTCCGCCGCGGCGGCCGAGGTCCTCGCCGAGGCCGTCGGCGATCCCGACGGAGAACACCGCCAAATGGCTGATCGAACAACACCGGCAGGCCGAACGCCAGGCCACCATCGACGCGTTGAGTGCCCGGCTGTTGCGGGCCAGCCCGAACCTGACCACCCGGCGCCTCCTCGAACAAGCCTGGTCGGTGTCCGCCGAGATCGACCGCTGGCAGCTCCGACCCGGCCAGCTGGTCATCATCGACGAGGCCTCGATGGCCGCCACCGCCGATCTCGACACCATCACCACCCACGCCCAACAGGCCGGGGCGAAGGTGCTCCTGGTGGGGGACTGGGCCCAGCTCTCCCCCGTCAGCGCGGGCGGCGCGTTCCACCTGCTCGCCCACGACCGCGACGACGTCGCCACCCTGCACGAGGTCCGCCGCTTCACCCACGCCTGGGAACGCGACGCCTCCCTCCGCCTCCGCGCACGGCGACCCCGCGGTCGTCGACGAGTACCTCGCCCACGGCCGCGTCCAGGGCGGGGACCGGGAGTCGATGCTCGACCTGCTCTACGAGGCATGGCGCACCGACACCGCCGCCGGCCTGACCTCGTTGATGATCGCCGCCGACACCGACACCGTCCACGACCTCAACCGCCGCGCCCAAGCCGACCGCATCCGAGAAGGCCAAGTCGCAACCAGCTGGGGTGTCCCTCGCGGACGGAACCGCCGCCGGCGTCGGCGACGTCGTCGTCACCCGCCGCAACAACCGACACCTCGCGCACCGGGCGGGGTTCGTCAAGAACGGCGACCGCTGGCACGTCCTCGCCCACCACCACGACGACAGCCTCACCGTCCAACGCCCCCGCGGCGGCAGCCTCGGTCCGGCTGCCCGCGGCATACGTCGCCGCCCACGTCGAGCTCGGCTACGCCACCACCGCCCAACGGGCCCAGGGCCGCACCGTCGACCGCGCCCACGCCTACCTCGGCCCGGCGGCAACCCGGGAGACGCTCTACGTCATGGCCTCCCGCGGAGTGCTGGAGCAACGCGCTCTACGTCGACACCAGCCCCGACCCTGACCCTGCCTCCCGCCACGACGACCAGCCCGAGACCGAACCCCGCGACGTCCTCCTGGAGGTCCTGGGCCGCGACGGGGTCGACCGGGCCGCATCCACCGTGCTCGCCCACGAATGGGGTCGACAGGCGCTCGGCGAGACGAGTGCAACCGGTCGGGGGCCACTCACGCCTCCGGTCCCACAGCCCTTCGCCCCCTCCCGCGGGCCGACGCCGTGGCCCGAGCTTCCGTCGCTGGGGCTGACCACAACACGCCAGGACCATGAGCTGTGACGAACCGGGGCACCAATTGCTCCGCTCGGTGGAGTGGATCCTGAGGTGCTGCCTTCCGCCCAGTTGGGCGCACTGTTGCACCTCCGCGGGGCACGGAGCGGGATCGACGCCAGGTGGACGACTCACCCGGGAACTTGATTTGGACCCCGCGGCAGCATCGGTCCTGCGTCAGGCCTTGGAGGCGGACGGCTTGTTGTCGGCGCGGGCATCGATGACGACGAGCGGTCGGGCGTCGGGCTGGTCAAGTTTCAGCTTCTGGATGACGCGGTTGACCTTGCTCTGGTCGGCGGCTGTGTAGCAGATGACGACGGAGACCGACTTCGTCGTCTTGTTCGCGGCCTCATAGATGTCGACCTGGTTGGCGAGGTTCCGTTCGAGGCTGCTGCTCTTGGCGAGTTTGAACTCGATGAGGCTCTTGTCCAGGCCCATGGAGATCTTGAAGTCCACGGGGCCGCGGCCGTTGTTCGGTTCGCGGTTGACGTCGAACCGGCTGGCCTGGAGCAGGAGGCCGAAGAAGGCCTGCACCTCCGATTCGCTCGCGAGCGGCTTCTCGTCGCCTCGGTTGATGACCCTGTACCCGTCCTGGTTTTCCACGTAGTCCTTGAACGTGTGGGCCGCGGCGAGGGCCTCGTCGATGGATGTCCACGGCTTCTCGAACAAGTCAGTCTTTTCGGTGATGTCGCGCGCAGCGACTTGCACCTGCCGCACCAGGCGCAGCGTGCTGTCGACCTTCTCCCTGCTGGTGGCAACGGCCTGGTCGCCAGTGTCTTCCTTGAGTTTGATGTAGCAGTCGATGAGCTCGGGGAAGGCGAGGATGGTGGCTGCGCGGGCCCGGTCGCGCTCACGTTGGGTGGGTTTGCGAGTGAGTTTGGACTTGAAGTACCGGCTGACGTCAGCCCGGAGCTGGTCGTTGTCGACGACGGTGGGCAGGCGGTCGAAGCTCCCGAGCATATCGGCGCGGTTGATCCAGGTGTCGTCCTTGGTAAGCAGGTCGTTCGGGGTGAGGATGACGAAGTCACCGTCGGTCCACGGGAGTGTGTACGTGCGGGCCATCCACGTCTCGGTTCCGTAGTTGAACGCGGCGCGCTGGACGGTGACCTGCTTGAGGTCGCTCTCGGCTAGGTGCTTCTTCGCGAACCTCTCGGTGTAGTCGAGCAGGAAGTGCTTGATGAGGTTGGTCGTGAAGTCGGAGATGCTGTCCCGGCCGACGCCCGGCCGGATGAGCGCGAGCTTCTCCAGGTGGCTAGAGCTGGTGATGGTTTCGTCGCCGAAGTTCTTGAGAATGTCGCCGAGCGCCGCGTGCAGAGCCTTGGCGAACTTGGGACCGAGTCCGTGCCCGTCGTTGCCGCCGACAGTGAACCCGAGCCAGTTCTGCTTGACCTCTCGGAACGTGTACCAGCTCTTGATGAGGCCAGGGGCGAGGTCGTCGGAGGCCTGGTCGCGCAGGAACCGCAGGTAGTCGAGGATCTGGTGGTGGAGCGCCACGTACTTCCTGTTGCTGCTGTTGAACAGCAAGAAGGGGTCGATGAAGACCGGAAGGTCGGAGACCACGGAGATGTCGAACGCCCCGTACTTGTCGAGGACCGCCGGGTTGACGTTGAACCGGTCGCTGAAGAAGACGCCGGCGGGGTCGGCCTCCCACCTGGGGGCCGCCTTCGCCTTCTTGGTCTTCCTCTCGGACTTGGCCACCTGTCGAGTATCCCGGTTGGTGCCGACTCTCACAGGCCAGCTGTCGGCGCGCCGAGCACATGGCCTGGTGACGACTTTCGGCTACAAGGGGACGAGGCCCCAGTCGCGGACGGAGCGGCCGGGAGCGAAGTCCCACTCGCCGCGACACCGGTCACACCACAGGTTGACCGAGTGATCCCGGAACCCGGGGACGTTGTCGTGCTCCTCGACGACCTCGCCCTCACCACATGGGCACGCGAACACGATCCGCTCCATGTCACCCGGGCCTGCACCCCACCCGGTGACCTCGTCCGAGTTGCGGCTCACGACCTTCGTCCGGACCGGCTCCGCATGTGGCGACGTCACGAACCACTCAGCGATGGCGCTCACCGCGGCGTCGTACACCTCCGGGGCCGGCGACACCGCCACGAGCCCCTTGAGGAAGTCGCCCGCCGACACGGAGATGGACTGGATGTTGTGCTCGATGCCGCCCACGTAGTCGCGGGCGATGTCGCCAACCGGGTCGTTGCGGTTGGTCTGCGTCGTGAGCCAGTCGTGGAACGGCGTAGCGACCACCTCTGGGGCCGACGGAACCCACCGGGGCCCCACAGGCGTGCCGGCGGCGCACCGGGCGAGGGAGTCCTGAAGGTGGTCGAGTCCGCCGGGACGGTGGTGGTGAGCGGTCGGCGGCGTGCCGCCATCTACGAGCTGCCTCACGTAGTCGTGCTCGGCCTCGGAAATGCCGACCAGAAGATTCGGGCCGCCTGACTCCGTCTCGACCAGCGGGAGGCCGAGTGCAGCGGCGGCCCAGATGAGGCGGCCGTTGGGCACGTAGCTGCAGTGCGGCGCGAGGAGCTTCTCGACCGTGTGCTTCAGCCGGTAGCTGTTCACCGCAGCGTCCGCCTCGGTCGTCGGGGTGAACAGGCGGAGAGCCTCGATGACCAGGGCCAGGTCGACGAGGTCGGTCTTGGTGCCGAACCGCCATGGGTCGGTCGCGTGCATGCCGTTGTCCCCCAGGACCGGGGCACCGCCGCGCGACCCGATTACCGGGTGGTTGTCCAGGACCGCGACGAGGGTCCGCACGCTGAACCGGTCGCCGAGGAAGCCCTGGGCGAACGGGGACTCCACCTGCCGCAGCGAAGCGGTGTACTTCGTACCTGTCAGCGCCTTCCAGGCGCGCGCGTCCTGCTGGGACGCGCGGTCAGAGTTGTTCCTGCTTGATGACATCTCGATCTCGTTTCCGGGCTCGCAACCCACGCTTGCCAGCCCTGACTGAGAGAGAACTCAAAGCAGACTGGTACCAACTTCGCTGGTGTGCATCGCTTGTCCTCAGCCGCCGTCATCGCGTGGGAATCAGGCTCAGAGAGAGGTCGACCAGCCGGCCTCGTGCAACCAGGATACCTGGCGACCCGGGCGGCTCCAACGCGTATGCATGGCATGCTGACCCGAACGTGACAGCCCCCGGTCTCCACGGATGGGAGGCTGGCCCCGTGGCGAGGGTCGACAACAAGACGAAGGTGAAGCTGGAGCACCTACTCAAGATGGGCGGCGGGTACGTCCTGAACTACTCGAACGCGTCCTTTGCCGACTTCGTGCGCGACAGCATCGGGGTCGACCCGTACGAAAGGCACGACGGTTCGAAAGCCCAGGTACTGCGGCACCTATGGTTCACCCTCTCGGACTCAGAGTTCGCGAAGCTGACCATCGACATGCTCGAGTATCGACGCCTCACCGAAGACCTCGGTCAGGTCGAGCTGACCGACCGGACCGACACCGACCGCCGATTGGCCGAGGAACTTGTTGAGCAGCTCCGCCCCCTGCTGGAAGAGCCCGAGCGGGTGACCGGCGAAGAGGCCGAGTTCCTGGCCCGCGTCGTAGAACTGGACCTGAGCCAGGTGCCGGTCGAACTGGACTTGCAGTCGGTCATCGCGGACCGCCTCCAAGAGGTCGAGGTGTGCTTCGAGGGCGGCGCGCACCTTGCGGTCGTCATCCTCTGTGGCAGCACCCTCGAGGGCCTGCTCTACGAGGTCGCGAAAAGCCACCCGGCCGACTACAACCGGGCCATGGCAGCGCCCATCCACGACGGAAAGGTGCGCCCGCTCCCGCAGTGGACTCTCAACGACCTGCTGAACTGTTCCCGGGAGCTCGGGCTGCTCGGCGAGGACGTCACGAAGTTCGGCCACGCGGTGCGGGAGTTCCGCAACTACATCCACCCGCAGCAGCAGGTGGCGGAGAACTTCCGGCCACGCAAGGTGACCGCACAGGTTGCCCGCCAGGTGCTGCGGGCGGCCATCGACGACCTCGGGACGCACACTCTGCACCCATACCCCTAGAGCGGCTCGCGGTCCTGGAGGGTGTCGTAGAGGAACTCGGTCAGGGTGACCGCAGCGTTGAACGCGAGGCGGGCGTGCCGTTCGAGCGCAGGGCTCTTGGTTGAGCGACCGTGGCCGCGGCCGATCTGGTTTCGAAGCTCGGCGAGACCGAACACGGCGGTGTTCAGCGCGGTCAGGACCTTGTGTGCGGCTTCGCTGCCCTTGGCGCTGTCGGGCACTGACTCCTTTGCCAGGCCGAGCTCGGCGGCCACCTCCTTGTAGAGCTTGGGCAAGTCCTCGTGGCCGTAGGCGATGCCCCGTTTGTCGAGGATGAGCTTGTACATCGACTCGACCAACTCCTTCGCGCTCGCAATGGCACCCGCCGGATCCGAGGCAAGGTCTCGCTCGATGGCATCAAGGTGGTCCATGAGCGCCGAGTGGTCGTCCAGCAGGGTCCGCTTCGGCAAGCCGAGCGCGGTCGCCGGGGAGTGGCTCGAAGCGATACGGGAGCCGGCGTAGATGGGCTTCCCGCTGATGTAGTCGGCCGGCTTGAGCTGCCACCCGTCAGCGCGCAGCTGGCGGTTGAACTCGGTGACGAGCTTGCCGACCTCCTCCTCGTCCTTGCGGACCACGGGGTGGACCATCTCGGCGAGGAAGGAGACGAACTGCTCGTCTGGGCCGCCGGTGAGGTTGAACCGGGCGTCGCCGAAGATCCAGTCGTCGTCCCAGTCGTAGTTGTTGATGCGGTGCTGGTGAATGTCGCCGAGCGCGTCCTTGTAGCGGGTGTCGTAGGACGCCATGTCGGCGGCGTTGGGCCAGACCCGGACGACGAACTGGGTCTCTTCGAGGCGCCCGGCCCAATTCACGCGCTCCATCGTCAGGTAGTCGAAGATGTTGCGCCGCGTCAGGTCGGTGATGGAGTTCTTCTTACTCATGCCGAGGTCATCGTCCCACCGGTTGTCGAGATACATCGAGCGGTTTCCCGACCACCGGAAAACGTGTCTTGTCAGGCGGCGCGGTAGGACTCGAGGGCCTCGCGCCCAGCGTCGGTGAGCTCGAGACCGTACTGGCCAGCCTCCGGCGCCGGCGTCCCCTCCGCCACCGGGCTGGCCATCCCCGGGTGGAACTTGATGAGCCCGCCGGCACGGAGCTGGTCCGCGGCGGGGTTCGTGCCGTGCCACGGACCGGTCGCCGCCCAGGGGTCGATCTTGCCCAGTTCGGCCAGGAGCTCACCCAGAGCTCGGGTCCCGACGACCGGCGAGTCCAAGCTCAGGTCGGCGATCGCCTGGAGAAGGTCGACCTGGGCGTGGGTGAGGAACGCAGCACTCGCCGCCCACTCCAGGTCCCACGGGCTCGGGTCGGACTTCAGTGCGGCGGCGCGGGCAGCCGCCTGCGTCCGCCAGTTGCTCCAGAAGTACTCGGCCTGCGTCTTCTCGCCGAGCTGAGCCAACGGCGGCGCCCAGTTGTAGTACATCTCGGCCGCGATGCACAGCTCGAGGAATCGGTCCTCGTCGATGGTGGTCTCGTAGGGCTCGCCGTTGCCGTCGTACTCCTGGGCCAGGTACGCGTGACAATTGACGCACTGGCCGAGGTCCTCGTTCGGCATCCAGTGACGGTTGTTCGCGCAGTCGAACGCGCCGGTGCCGTTGACGAGGTGCCAGATTCGCTGCTCGCGCGGGGTGACGAAGTCACTCAGGTTGAGGCCGGAACGGATCGACGCCTCCCGCTCGGTGCCGTTGGTCACGGCTCGGAGGGCGGACTGGTAAGGCATGCCGGTGATGCGCTGCAGGTCCCGGGCACGCTTCTTCAGGGTCGGGTTGCTCATGTCGCTTCCTTCGAGTCGTCTACGGCCGCGCCCGTCACGACCCTGTAGGTGCGGTCATGAACTGGCTTGTCTTGCTTCCCGTGATGACGGTCGTCTTCCACTCGAGCGCGAGAACTTCGGCGCGGCCTTCGTTCTCACTTCGTTTGGCAGTAGTCGCGGGGCTACGAGAGAAGAACCGTACACCCATCAGGGGACAGGTCAGAGACGCGCGAGCCGGACCGCGACGACCCGCTCCTCGCGAG